>NZ_JAIPUP010000009.1:0-56288 GCF_030418485.1 Gordonibacter sp. RACS_AR68 | reverse complement strand
ATTCATCTCGCAATATCCGGTTTTCAAGGTTCCCGCCTCCCCTTCCGGGGGGCCTCGCCGCCTCCCTTCCGGGCGAGCGGCGCAAGGAGATACTTTACCTTCCCGTTGCCATCCTGTCAAGGACTTTTTTCAGGAACTTTCGTTCCGAGTCCGTCCGGGAGGCCCCGGGCCGCGTCCTCCTCGAAAACGCAGCCCGAATATAATACGCTCCCCGCCGCGGCCTGGCAAGGGGGTATTTCGGAAAATCTTCGGGACGGGGGCGCCGGGAGGGCGTTTTCGCAGGCGGGGGGCGGGAAAGAAGATCCCGCGGCCTCCCCTTCCCGGGAGGCCGCGGGGCGCGGGCGGGGCGGAAGGGGGGATCCGGGGGCCGCGGGGAGGCGCGCGGCAAGCCGATGCGGCGGCATCGGGCCTTTGGCGCGCTGCCGTGGCGGCGGGAGGGGCGGGGCAGGATCCCGAAGGGGGGTTTCCTACAGCGCCTCCAAAAACGCGGCCACGGCGTCGATCTGGCCCTCGGGGGTCGAGGCGCCGGCGGTGATGCCAACGGCGCCGCAGCCGGCGAGCCAGGCGGGGTCGATCTCGTCGGGCGACTCTATGTGATGGGTGCGGGGGCAGGCGGCGGCGCAGATGTCGGCAAGGCGCGAGGTGTTCGACGAGTTGCGGCCGCCGATGACCACGATGGCGTCCACCTCGTCGGCGAGGGCGGCGGCAGCCTCCTGGCGCTGGCGCGTGGCGAAGCAGATGGTGTTCTTCACGAGCAGCTGCACGCCGCGCTGCTCGAGCGCGGCCACGACGGCGTCCAGGACCTCGCGCGTCTGGGTTGTCTGCACGACGACGCCCACGGGGCCGTCGAGCGTATCCGGCAGGTCATCCGGGCCGGCCACCACGCTCACCGGCGCACCGGCCTCGCGCGCGCACGCCACGAGCCCTTCCACCTCGGGATGGCCCGCCTCCCCCACCACCACCACATGGCGGCCCTGCTCGGCAAGGTCGGCCGCCGCACGCTGGGCGCGCGCCACGTGCGGGCACGTGGCATCCACGAGCGGCAGGCCGCACGCCGCCACCGACCGCTTCACCGCGGGCGTCACGCCATGGCTGCGGATGACCACTGTGCCGGCGCCCGCCACGTCCTCCACGCCGTCGACGGCCCGCACGCCGCGTTCCGCCAGCTGTGCCACCACCTGCGGGTTGTGGATGAGCGGGCCCAGCGTGTAGGCCCTCCCCCCGTCCTCGACGGCCTTGAGCGCCAGGTCGAGCGCGCGCTGCACGCCGTAGCAGGCGCCGGCGTACGCGGCGCGCACCACCCTCACGAGCGCTCCCCGGCCGGCACGGCGGAAACCTCCGCCTTGGCGGCGCGCTTCGCGCGGATGCCCGCCACGACCTCGGCCGTGGTGTGCTCGGGCACGGGATGCTCCTCGAACACGGCCGTGAAGTCGCGTCCACCGGGGAACAGCGCGGGCATGTCCACCTGCTCGCGCGGCACGCGCAGCGACAGCGCGAAGCACTCGCGCATGGCGTACCACGTACAGCCCTCCAGGCGGTCCTCCTTCGGCAGGAAGTCGAAGTCCTCCACGAGCAGGGGGTTGCCGTACTCGATGGTGATCTTGGGGAAGCGCAGGCGCTCGCCCTTCCTCTTCACGTTCTCGGCGTTGCGCACGGTCATGGGCAGGAGGGGGGCCTTCCCCATCTTCGCGACGAACGCGGCGCCGGAATGGATCTCGGGGGTCTTCGTGCCTTTGCCGCGGCGCGTGCCCTCGGGCAGGATGCCCACGATCTCGTCGTTTTTCAGCATGCGCGTCGCGCGCTTGATGGCGGTGCGGTCGGCGGAGTCGCGCTTGACGGGGAACGCGCCCACGCGCGAGAGGATCTGTCCCACTAGGCCGTGGGCGTTGTCGAACAGGCTCTCGCGGCCCATGAAGCGCAGCCATTGCTGCGGGCGCGTGGCCAGGTACATGAACGCTACATCCAGAAACGAGGTGTGGTTCGCCACCACCACCACGCCGCTCTCCTTGTCGAAACCGCGGATGCTCTCGCGGTTGTCCACACGGTAGCGGAAGCATATCTTGAACACGAACACGAGGAATCCCCAGATAAGGTTGCCTGCCCAGTGGGGAGCCTGCTTCTCGTCGGACGTGCCGCCGAGCGGCATGTCCCATATCTTCTCGTACGGGAGGATCAGGCTCATCGCGCGGCCCTCTCGCGCGCGAGCTCCACGATCTCGTCGATGACATCCTCTATGTAGCGGCCCGTGGAGTCGAGGCGCACGGCATCTTCGGCGGGCTTGAGGGGCGAGGCAGCGCGCGAGGAGTCGTGCTCGTCGCGGCGCCGCAGGTCGGCGAGGACCTCGTCGAAGTCGATGGAGCCGATGGAGCGGTCGGCGTTCTGGCGCACGCGGCGGTGCGCACGCTCCTCGTCCGATGCGGTGAGGAATACCTTCACCTCCGCCTCGGGGAACACCACCGTGCCGATGTCGCGGCCCTCCACCACGTAATCGCCCGCGCGGCCGATGCGGCGCTGCTGCCCCACGAGCGCCTCGCGCACGGAGGGCGCGGCCGACACGGGGCTCACGGCGCGGTCGATCTCGGCCGTGCGGATGGCGCGCGTGACGTCCTCGCCGCCGATGGACACGCTTTTAGGGGCCGGGTCGCCCGGCTCGTGCCCGAACGCGATGTCGTGCGTACGGGCCAGCCGACCGAGCGCTGCGTCGTCGTCGAACGGCACGCCGTCCTGCAGGGCGCGCCACGCCACGGCGCGGTACATGGCGCCCGTGTCGAGGCAGGAGAAGCCGAGCTTCTTCGCCACGGCCTTCGCGACCGTGGACTTTCCGGCCCCGCTGGGGCCGTCTATGGCGATGATCATCGAGCCAACCTTTCGATATCGTCCAGGAACCGGGGATAGCTGATCTTAACGGAGTCGAAGTTCTCCACTTCTACGGGGACGCCGCCCGTGAGGCCCACGAGCGCCCACGTCATGGCGAGACGGTGGTCGCCGTGCGAGTCGAACACGAGGCCCGCAGGGGCGCGCAGGCCGGGCTGGCCCTCCACATAGAGGTCGTTGCCGTCGATGTAGGCCTCCACGCCCAGCTGGCCGAGGCCCTCCACGACGGCCGCGAGGCGGTCGGTCTCCTTCACGCGCAGCTCGCCCACCTCGCGGAACACCGTCACGCCGCGGGCGTGCGCCGCCACGAGCGCGAGCACCGGAACCTCGTCGACGATGGCGGCGATCTTCTCGGCCGGCACCTCGCAGCCATGGAGGCTCGGGGTGTGGCACGCCGCTATCATGCCGTAGGGCTCCTTGCCCGCCGCCCCCGCGTGGCGCACCGACACGTCGGCGCCCATGCGCTCGAGCGTGCGGGTGAAGCCGATGCGCGCCGTGTTCAGGCTCACGTTCTCCACCTGGAGGGAGCTGCCGGGCTTGAGCACCGCGGCGCACACGAGGAACGCGGCCGAGGACGGGTCGCCTGGAACGCGCACCTCGGCCGCCTGGAGCACGCGGGGGCCGGTCACGCTGGCCGTGCGGTCGGCTGCCGTGGTGGGCACGCCGAACTCGGGCAGCATCAGCTCGGTGTGGTTGCGCGACGGGGCGGGCTCGTTCAAGGTGGTCGTGCCGCGCGCGTAGACGCCCGCCAGCAACACTGCGGTTTTGAGCTGGGCCGACGCCATGGGTGCATCATAGGTGACCGCGCGCAGGTCACGCGTGCCCACCTCGGTTATAGGCAGCGTCTCGCGGCCGCCGGGCTCGAAGCGCGCGCCCATCTTCATGAGCGGCGCGGTGATGCGGCGCATGGGGCGACGCTGGAGCGAATCGTCGCCCGTGATCTCCACGGGCACGTCCCACGGCGCGAGCACGCCCATGAGCAGGCGCGCCGTGGTCCCGGAGTTGCCGCAGTCGATGGGAGCGTCCGGCTTGCGCGGGCCGGAGGCACCCCAGCCCGTGATGCCGCCGGCCAGGCTGCCGTCAGGCTGACGTTCTAGCGAGACCCGGGCACCGAGCTGGCTCACCGCCTTGATGGACGAGCGCACGTCCTCGGAGTCCAGCACGCCGGACACGCGCGAGGTGCCCTCGGCCATGGCCGCGAACAGCACGGCGCGGTGCGAGATGGACTTGTCGCCCGGCACGGTGGCGGCGCCGCGCAACGGCGCGGGCAAAGGCTCGATGACCGTGCGGCCGACCTCGGGCTGCAGAGACGGTGCGGATGCGGCTGATGCGACGGGCTCATGCGACATGGGTATGCTCCTTGGCCGAAAGCGGACTGAACGACACCGAGAAACCGGCGTTGATGAGCTGGGCTGACAGCTGGCCGACATCGCCCTCGTCGGTGAGCACGAGGCTCAAGACGGCGCTGTCGGCCGTTATATGGTCGATCTCGATGGACTGGATGTTGCAGCCCACGGAGCTGGCGATGGTGGTAACCTCGGCCACGACGCCGGTGCGGTCCTCCATGGGGATACGCACCTCGAGCAGCTTCTCGGTCGAGGGCACCCATGCCGCGGGAAGCGCCCGCCGTGCCTCGGCGGCCTCGGCGAGCAGTGCGGTCATGCGGGCGCGGTCTCCGGAGGCAAGCGCCTCGGCGAACGAGCCGATGATGCCCTGCACCTCCGCGAGGCCCTCCCCGAGCGCCGCGGCGTTGTCGAAGGCGATGCCGCACCACAGCTCCGGCGAGCCGGCGGCGATGCGGGTGGTATCCTTGAAGCCGCCGGCCGCCAGGCGCATGAGCGCCTGCTGGTCGTCGGCATGGCGGCAGGCCAGCTGCACAAGCGACGAGGCCATGATATGCGGCACGTGGCTCACCACGGCCACCGCCTCGTCATGGTCCTCGCGCGGCAGGGCGATCACGCGGGCGCCGAGCGACGTTACCAGCTCGTGCAGGCGCGGGAAGTGCTCGGCCGGCGTAGCCGCGTCGGGACAGAGTATCCAGTGCGCGCCCTGGAACAGGTCGGCACGGGCGCCATCAATGCCGTTCTTCTCCGAACCGGCCATGGGATGACCCGGCACGTAGTTCTCGGGATGCGGCAGCATGCGCGCGGCAACCGCCGCGATGCGGGATTTCGTTGAGGCGGTGTCCGTGACGATGCCGTCGAAATCCCAAGCAGCCAGACGCTCGAGGTACTGCTCCACCACGTCCACGGGGGCAGCGAGCACCACGAGGTCGCACTCCCCGCGCACGGAGCGCTCGAACGCCGGGTCGTCCGGCTCCCAGGCGGCGTCGACCCAACCGCGCTCGAGCGCGACGGCGCGCGTGCGGTCGTCCACATCCACGCCGGAGAGCCGGATGTCCGGCTGCGCGGCGCGCACGGCAGCGGCGAACGAGGCGCCCACCAGGCCGAGGCCCACGATGACGATGTGCCTGAACGCGGCTTGGCCGGATTGTTCGGTATGAGGTTCGATCATGGGACGATGCCGCCCTTCCTGCCTGTCGTGAGGCCGGGGCACGGCACGGCGCCGCTCCCCCGGCCTGACCATTCTAACATTATTATAGACCGACCAACGGCCGCCCGTCACCGGCCCGCGGCGCGCTCGAGCGCCTGCACCTCGGCAGGCTCCAGCACGCGCCGCTCGCCGCGCGGCAGGCCGCCCAGCTCCACGGGGCCGAACGCATCGCGGTGCAGCGCGAGCACCGGGTGCCCGATGGCGGCCAGCATGCGCCTCACCTGGCGCTTGCGCCCCTCGTGCAGGCCTATGCGCACGATCGAGCGGTCGCGTGCCCTCGCCGAGCACGCGCGGGCGTACTGGCGCGACGCCCCCTCCGGCGCGGCAGGCGGCACATCGAGGACCGCCAGCGCCGCTGCGGCCGCCTCGCCCTCCACGAGCGCTACCCGCGCCGGCAGCGTGGGGCCATCGTCCAACTCGATGCCCTCGCGCAGGTGCTCGAGCTGGGCCGCACTCGGCCGACCTTCCACGAGCGCCGTGTACACCTTCTCCACATGGCCGCGCGGGCGCAAGAGCGCATGCCCCAGCTCGCCGTCGGTGGAGAACAGCAGCAAACCCGTGGTGTCGCGATCGAGCCGCCCGATGGGGAACAGGCCCGGATGCTCGGCTGCGGGCACGAGCTCCGCCACGGTGGGGCGACCATGCGGGTCGGACATGGTGGTAACGTAACCGGCCGGCTTGTGCAGCATGAGCGTGACCGGGCCGTCCGCCAGGCGCACGACGCGACCGTCCACCGCCACCTCGTCGACGAGCGGATCCACCTTGCTGCCCAGCTCCGTGACCACCTCGCCGTTAACCGTGACGCGCCCGGCCGTCATGAGGTTCTCCGAGCCCCGGCGGCTGGCCGCCCCGGCGCGCGCAAGGAACTTCTGCAGACGCATGGGAACGATGCGGGGGTTGTCGTTTTCTTCGCTCACAGGTCCTCCAAAGTCAGCGAGGGCTTTCGTGGTGCCCGAGATCGGCGCGTTTCGCGGCCGAGCGTGCTTCCGCACGCGAGGGCAAGCGAAAAAGCGTCGAGACCGGGTGCCGCGGAAGCCCGCAGCGTCGGCCCGTTCCGCCGTTCGGCAGAACGGCGGAACCGATTATTCATCTTCCGTCTCGAACGTCAGGCTGTCGAAGTCGATCTTCTCCACAAGCCCGAGGCTCGAGGCCATGGCCTCGGCGAGCAGGCTTTGGGCCGCCTCGCCCGCGGCGTCCTCGGCAGCCTCGTCCATGCGGGCGAAGAGCGTTTGGCCTGCACCGGCGCCGGCCGAGCCGCCCAGCTGCTCGCCCAGCGTCACCGCCGCCTCCCCCTCCCCGTCGAAGTCGAACTCCACACCGTCGAAGCCGTCGTCGGAAGCGTTCGCCTCCGCGCCGCCAATGCGGACGTCTTCCGCCACGCGCACGGGCTCGCGCGTGGCGCTCAGGCGCTCGCGGATGAACGCGCGCGTGTCATCGTCGGGCGCGAACTGGTCCAGGTCGGGCAGGTCGGCCACGCTGCGCAAACCGAACTTCTCCAGGAAGGCGCGCGTCGTGGCGTAGAGGGTGGGGCTGCCCGGCGCGTCGGCCGTGCCCGCCTCGCGCACGAGGCCCTTCTCCACCAGCGAGTTGATGGAGCTGTCCGAGTTCACGCCGCGCACGCTGGCCACGCCGGCGCGCGTGACGGGCTGCGAGTACGCCACGATGGCAAGCGTCTCCATGGCGGCCTGCGAGAGCTTCCGCGTGTCCCACGACAGCACGTACTTCTCCACCAGCTCGTGGTACACCGGATGCGTGTACAGGCGCCATCCGCCGGCCACCTCGCGCAGCTGCACGCCACGCTCCTCGCCCTCGAAGCGCGTGCGCAAGCCCACGAGCGCGCGCTCCACGTCGGCCGGCTCAACCTCCAGCATGTCGGCGAGCGCGATGGTGCCAACCGGCTCGTCGGTCACGAACAAGAGCGCCTCGAGGGCGCCCGCCATCTGGCTTTCCTGCAATCCCTGGAACACGGGCCCAACCTTTCCCTACTCTTCCCCTACCGAGGTCAGCGCGTCGTCGCCGGTGAGCACGAGCTCGCCCGAGCCCTCGATGTAGCGGATGTCGATGTCGCCGAACTGCTCCTGCTGCTCGATCTTCACCATGGCGCGCTTGTACAGCTCCAACACCGCCAAAAACGTCACCACCACCACGGGCAGCGGCGTGCCCTCGTCCACGAGCTCCGAGAACCGCAGGCGCTTCTTGTTCACGATGCGCTGGTGGATGGCCCGCACGTGCACCTCCACCGGGATGGGCTTCGCGGCGATGTGCTCGGACTCCAGCAGGAACACCTCGCGGCGCGCGTAGGCCTGGGCAGCCAGGAGCGCCAGGCCGTCCAACGTCACGTCCTTCAGGTAGTCGGGCATGAGGTTCAGGAAGCACGCGTCCGGCCCGAACGGGCGCGCGTGCATGCGGCCCTCGGCCAAGAAGCGTGCGAGCAGCGTGGAGGCCGCGTTCTTGAACTGCTTGTACGCGAGCAGCCGGTCCACCAGCATATCGCGCGCCTCGCTGGGCGCGAGCTCGGCGATGTCGTCGTCCACGGCGTCGCGGTCGCGCGGGATGAGGCTCTCGGCCTTGATCTCCAGCAGCGTGGACGCCACCAGCAGAAAGTCGCTCGCCACGTCGAGGTCGAGGTTGTCCATGCGGCCCACCTCGGCCAGGTACTGGTCGGCGATCTGCGTGATGGAGATGGCCCCTATGTCCACCTTCTGGCGGCTGACCAGGTAGAGCAAGAGGTCGAACGGCCCCTCGAAGCTGTCTATGCGAACCTTGTACGACACGCCCGCCCCGCTATCCGGCGAACGAGAACAGCAGGTCGAACACGTTGCCCGCCGTGACGTCCAGGTAGATGCCGATGAGGTTGAAGTGCAGCACGTACGGCACGAGGAGTACCACGACGAGGAACACCGGCATCGCATAGCGCTGCACCTTGTAATACTGGGGCAGGTACTTCTTCGGCAGGAAGAACGCGAAAATGGACGAGCCGTCGAGCGGCGGGATGGGCAGCAGGTTGAAGAACATGAGGTACAGGTTGATGAGCGAGAACATGGGGAGGAACATGGTGTAGAAGTAGTAGAACAGGTCGTTTTGCGCCAGCACGTTCACCGGCAGCAGCAGCGACACCGCCGTGAAGACGAGCGCGCCCAAGATGGCCAGCGCGAGGTTGGCCGCCGGGCCCGCCAGCCCCACGATAAGGTCGCCCTTGCGCGCGTCCTTGAAGTAGGCCGGGTTGTAGGGCACGGGCTTCGCGTAGCCGAAAACGGGCATGTTCATGGCCATGAGCAGAAGCGGCATGATGACCGTGCCGAAGGGATCGATGTGCTTGAGCGGGTTCAGCGACAGGCGCCCGGCACGCTGGGCCGTGGAATCGCCCAGCTTGTAGGCGGCGAAGCCGTGGCAAGCCTCGTGGCACACGATGGCCGGCACGAAGCTTAGTATGGAGCAGATAAGGTAAGGTATCGAAATCATGATGCGACCAGTCTAGCGCAAAGGGCCGCACCCGCCGTCCCAGCCGGGGAAACTTCACAAACTCCCGCAGGGGGACCCGGCAGGAGGGAGAGAAGGCAGGGAGGCGCCAGTCGGAGCGAATGCAGCCTGCTCGTAGCCGGCGCAGAACCAGAGCCGCCCGCCTGCCTTCCTTAGCCGCCATTCTCGGAGCCGCTGCGCCCGGGGCGGTTTCGCATGCTCGCTTTGACAAGGCCCTTCGCCTTGTCCGGCACCCCAGGGGCGGGCACATCCTGCGGCTTTGCAATCTTCAGCTCCTTTTCAAATTTCCTACCACGCCTTCCGCAGAACGAGCAGAACGCTCCGCATAGACTTGCCACGACGCCCCCCCCTTTTTTTCAGCCCACCCTTCCTTCACCCGCCCTCCTTCACGCCGCATCATGCCCGAGGTTTTGGGGACTTGGGTGCTCCCGGAATCCCAGGAGTGGAAGGAGCCGTGAACACCCCGGGGACGCTCGGCGCCACCGGAGCTCCCGGGACTCCGGGAGGCATCGGCGCTCCAAGGGTGCCGGGTGCTCCCAAGGCGCCCGGCAAGCCAGGCCCCTCGGGGCTAGGCAACTCCGCCCCGCATTTGACGCAGGCGGTATCGATGGACGCATTGGCGGTTCCGCATTCGGGACACGTCTTGCCAGCAGAAGCGCCCGCAGGTCTAAAGCACATAGTCTTTCCTTTCGGGTAGTTTTTAACTCCGGCGCCGAGCAACCGCTCCCCCGGCCGTCCAGGGTTAAGGCCAGGGCGACAAGCGCCCCTCGGCCTTAAGCAGGGAACGCGACGCCGCTGATGATGGGAAGCCAGATGACGCTCGCGACCAAGAGGATGACCGTCGGCGCCCAGGATTTCCTCACATACTCGGCCATGGAGATCCAACCTTTGTCGTAGCCGATCAGGATGATGGAATCCAACGGGAAGAACGTGCTCACCACACCCAGGCCGCCGCCGATGCACGCCACGATGCCAGGATTGACGACCATGCTGCCGGCAGCCATGTTGACAGCGGACACCACGGCAACCAACAGGGGAATGGCAACAGAGATGACGGGAGGGCCGATGGGGATGAACAGGTGGAGAACCAAGGTTACCAAGCACATGACGAGCACGATGAGCAGGGCCGGCCACGCTTCCACCCCAACGAGCAGCGTGTTGACGAACCACGTGGCCACTCCGGTTCCCACGAGGCCGGTGGCCAGCACCTGGATGCCTATGACCATCATGATGACCTCCCAGGGTATGCTTTCGTAGAACTCCTTTTTGGTCAGCAGGCTCAGCCCGGGCAAGAAGGCGAGAACGCAGAAGATCAGCGCGACCATGATGGAATTGATCTGCGGAAGCCACGTGCTTGCTATCATCAAGCCGAAGGCAATGACATACCAGACGATGAGCTTGATTTCCTTGACGGTGATTCCCTGGATGCCTTCGAGCTTCGACTCTACCACCAGGTAGGCGTCTTGTTTGATATCCTCGAGCTTGAAGACCCTCACTATCCACAGGCTGGAGAGGAACGTTACCGCAAGCGCGAGGGGTATGTTGGCGATGCACCAGCCCAAAAACGTCACACGAAAACCGATTGCCGTCTCCAACATGCTTATGACCAGCATGTTGGAGGAGTTGCCAAGAGGGGTGCCGATGCCGCCTATGAGAGCGGCGGCCGGGATGCCGAGTGTGAGGGCCTTGCCAAGGCCGGAAAGCTTCTTGACGCCGTTGTTCGCCTCGACGATGGAGAGGCTGATGCCCACGAAGATGGCAGATGCCGCAAGGTCGGCGATGAACATGGAGAAAATGCCCGTAACCATCATGAGACCGACAACGATCTTCCTCGAATCCCCCTTGGACCACTTCAAAACGGCATTTGCAACGCGGAACGGGATCGGCGTGGCCATGACCGCTGCGGTGACGGCAAAGATGAACAGGCAGTAGATCGGAACCATCAAGCTCGATTGGTTGAACACGGACTGTACGACCGCCCCGTTTTCCAGTGTGGTGGTGGCAAACGGCAAAACGCCGGTCATAGGCAGCAGGACGTAGATCAGCACAACCGTGACTATGAACGGAAGCGCTTCCGTCACCCACAGGATAATGCAGCAGAGCAGGATGCCCACAGCAGACATGGCCTCGCGGGAGAGGCTTTCCGGCACAGGGCAGGCGAACTGGAAGAACGAGAACACTGCGGCTGCTGCGATTATTGCGATCAGCCGCTTCATGGACTCCTTGCCGAACTTCCCCCGAATCGAGGAATCGATAGCAATCTCGGTCATAATTCCCCCTGTCGTTGTGAAGACGAATCGCGAAAAACTCGCCTCTGAGACTTCCATTCCACGCCCCGAGGCGAAAAGGGCGGACGCGGCGCCAGTAGGCGCCCCCCTCCGTCCGCCCGAACGCGCACCACCGCTAAGGAACGAACACGGCGGCCTTCCTTGGCTTGTCCAGGAGCTTCCGGCCGCACTCCTCGATCGTGCCGTATTCCAGGACCTTCGCCTGGCAGCACTGCACGCAGGAAGGCAGCTTGCCCTTGGCGATGCGATCCTCGCAGAGGTCGCACAGCTCCGTCGGATAGGCTATGAAGTCCCAGTGCCAGGAACCGTCGGGATGCTGGTAGGGACGATCCTCGAGAACCTTGATCCCGTTCTCGGTCTTGGAAAGCCCCAGATGCGTGCGGCAGGCGATCTCACAGCTGTGGCAGCCCGAGCAATACTCGAAGTCGATGTACAAAGCACCTTGCGTCATGGTTTGCTCCTCCTCTCTATTTCTGCAGGTAGACTGCAGTGGACTCGTCAGCAGGGCGCCATGTTTGCTGGACCGTGAACTCCTCTTGGCGACTTGGCTCGAGAACGATGCCGTTGGCATCCGGATCGTTCGGGCCGCCACGGCCGTCGACCCTCTTGATGCTCACCATCATCTGCTTGAACGTGTTGCCGAAGCCGAGCTTGCCGTTCACGCTATTGGGCATCAGCATGTTGACGTTGGACTTCCAGTTTCCGTAGAGGTTGGGCACTTCCCCGTTCTCCTCGGGGTACCAGAAGCCGTGCATGCAGTGGACAACGCCCTTCTTCATGGTGGGAACCACGCGCGCGAGCTGTCGGATGCTCCCATAGGGGGAGGATATCTCCACCCAGTCGCCCTCCTCTATGCCGTAGGTCTCGGCATCGTATACGTTGATGTCGACCATAGGCCAAGGAGTGAGCTGGCGCAGGCTCGGAACCTGCTTATGCTCTGAGTGGAAGAACTCCTGCTGGCGAGCGCCGGTGATCATCATCAGCGGGTATTCCCGGCCGAGCTCCGGCAAGGCGCCGGGGCTGTAGACCGGAGGCTCGTAATACGGCAGCGGATCCTCGCCCCAGTTCTGGTACATGAGCGAGTAGAGCTCGACACGGCCGGTGGTGGTGGGAAACCCGGGCTGCCCGTCAGGACGCAGCTTGCCGATCTTGTACTTGTAATAGGGTTCCTCGGACATGACGACCACCTTGTCGCGCAGCTCCCGGAAGGGCAGCCAGCTGCGCATGACATGGAAGTTGTCGTAGTCTTCCTGGGTCTCGAAGCGGTTCCAGAACCCGGGATGGAGCTTCTTTCCCACCATCATCATGATCTCGATGTCGCTCTTGCACTCGCCCACCTGCACGCACTTGTTCTGGGCACCGTAGAACGAGGCGTTGGAGGCATAGTGCGTGACCACCATGCCGTCGTGCTCGATGGTGGAGGCGACCGGGAACACCACGTCGCAGCAGCTCATGATAGTCGGGTTCATGAAGCAGTCGCAGGCGTAGTTGAAGTCGAGCTGCTTGAGCGCCTTGTACCAGCGCTGCGGCTCGGCGGAGATGGCCGTGCCGACCGGGTTGGAGGAGACGAAGCCGGCCATATGCACCTTGTAGGGCTGTTCGGTCTCGAGCGCCTTCAGAAACTCGTCGGGGTGCGCCGTCCACATGATGGATCCGACCGCAGGGTACTTGTCCACGCCGATACGCTTAGTGTCCCACATCTCCTGGGTCATGATGCCGTTCTTCAGCGCCAGCATGAGCGTGGAGTCGTTCTCGTCCTCGATGCGCTGGCTTGCGTCGATACCACCTCCGTCGTGCACGCGGTTGCCGCCGTCGTCGCCCATGCCGAGCGTCGTGCCACCAGGGGCGTCGATGAAGCCGGTGATGGTCATGAGCGCGATGAGGCACTGGCCGAGCTGGGTGCCGTTCGGGTTCTCGTCGACTGCAAGGCCCCAGGCGAGCGCCGAAGGGCGCGCGGAGCCGTACATCCGGGCGGCCTTCCAGATGAGGTCTTCGGGGACACCGCATATTTCGGCGGCCTTGGAAGGCGGCATGGTCTGGCAACGCTCTACGAGCTCGTCATAGCCGTAGGTCCAGGCATCTATCCACTCGCGGTCGACCAGGCCTTCCTTGTCCATGACGTAGATCCAGGCCATGGCCATGGCCGTGTCGGTGCCGGGATTCACCTGGAGCACGATCTCGGAGCGGGAGCCCAGCCAGTGGATGCGCGGGTCGACGCAGATGACCTTCGTGCCAAACTGGCGCATCATCTCGATGAGGGCATGGCCGTACATGCCGTCGGGGTTGGAGCGCAGCGGCTCCTTGCCCCAGCACACCACGACCTCGGGCGCCACCCAACCCTCGTGCTCGTAACGGTCGGCGAACTTCTGGGCGTAGTCGATCTCGGGATAGCCGCCGCCCAGCATGAACGCGGTGTTGGAGATACGCGGCCCGTAGCAGGACCAGCCGGCCTGGGCATAAACGGCATTTGGGGTGCCGAACACCAGGTTCGCCCACTGCGTGTACCAATAGTTCGCCTCACGGCCGGTACCACCGAACACGCAGATGGTCTCGGCGCCGTACTGCTCGATGATCTCCCGCGCAGCATCCGCCACCAGGTCGGTGGCCTCTTCCCAGCTGCAGCTCTCCCACTTGTCGAGCCCGCGGTCCTCCCGGGCGCGCTTCATGGGATGGACGATTCGATCCTCATGGTAGACGTACTCGGTCAGGGCCAGGCAGCGAGGGCACAGCGCGCCCTTGGTGATGGGATGCTCGGGGTCGCCCTCCACCTCCACCACGACGCCGTCCTTCACATGGACCTGCAGTCCGCACCCTACGGGGTGGCACCCCGGAGGCGACCATGCGCAGGTACGGAAGATCGTCTCCTCCCCCTCTTCCCTTTTCCACTCAGTCACCGTTTTCCTCCTCACCTCGTGCAATAGTTGGCAATTCGGGTCTGCGTACGCTTTTTCGACCTGAGTCCATTGTGCGGTGGGAGTATCCGTTGGAAAAGATGCCTGAAATCTGTCGCTAACGTGGTTTCGAAGAGGGTCGACAAACCATGTTTGTCAACCAAGCAAATTTGAGCCTATGCGTCGAGGTAGCTCTTCCTAAGCCCTTGAATGAACCGCATGATGGTTGCCAAGCGGTTCGACCGCTTCGGATACAAGGCGTAGATGCACCAGTCGTACCGGGTATCGTCGAACGGGACGGCGCGCATGCCCTCGGGAAGGCTCTCGACAAAGTAGCTCGTCGCGATGCCCACTGCCTCGTTGCGCTTTATCCCATAGAGCCCCGAGGCGGTCGCTGCGATGGACAGGTTGGAGAAATCGTAGCCCAGGGAACCCAGCTGGGAGAAAAGCGGCTCGTATTGAAAGGACGACTCCGACATAAGCGCTATACGCTGATCCTTCAAGTCGAAGACGGAGAGCTGGGATCTTCGAGCCAGAGGGGACATTTCGTTTACGAGGACGTACGCCTTCAGGCGGTTGACCTCCTCGAAGCCACATTCGGGAAAATCGCGCTGCATGCACAGGGCCAGGCCCACGTCAGCTTCGTCGGTGCAGATAGCATGGTAGCAGTCCTCGCAGCCAACCTCGAGCAGTTTGATGCCCCGATCGAACTGGTAGAGGTACGACTCGACCTTTTCCGGAACCCGAGCCAGAAGGTTGTACGTCACCGCCGCGCGCAGCCCTGCCTCTGCAGGCACTTGGCCGACCGACAGCGCCTGCAGCGCGTCAACGCGACTCAGTATCTCGTCGACACGACCCGCGACCTCTTGGCCTGCAGGCGTGACGACCACGCTGTTGCCCCGCCGCTCGAAGAGGGGGAGGTTCAGCTCGCGCTCCAAAGCATTAACCGAATGGGCGATGTTCTGACGCGACGTGAAGCACTGCCCTGCCGCCCGCGCGAAGCTCGAGTGGTTCGCCGCCGCCAGGAAATAACGCAACTGTTGAATCTCCATAATGGCCCAACCCCAAAGCGCACTATCGGATCTGCTCGCCGTTGCCGAGGCGTCGCATCCAGAGGCTTCTGCGCGCCATCGCATTATCCCATGATACTATTCAGAGCGCCGTTCCGAGGCGGAAACAATCGATTATATCCAACCAGGCGGAGTTTGCGGGCATTCAAGGAGCCGGAGGAGTTGACGCACGGCGGAAGCGTCAGGTTCCAACGGCAGAATGCGGGTCAGCCGCATCATGGTTCACTCCGCCTGCCGCTGGAGGCCTGCCTCCCACCGCTCGCGTTGGTGGCTATCCGCAGCAGACGCCCTAAACACCGCCTGCCATCGAAGACCCGATATGAAGCAGCGGGCATGGTACCCTGCGGATGCGGTTTCGCAACCGCATGACAGATGCAAGGCCGCTTCGCATCCCGCCTCTCTTACGGCGCCCGCCCTACCGAAAAGGAGCACCCAGCATGCCAGACATCCTTCCCAGCCCTATCCTCGCAGGCCAGACCGCCGTCATCACCGGAGGCGCGTCCGGCATCGGCAAGAGCATCGTCCGGCGCTTCCTGGAGGCGGGCGCTAACTGCCTGGCCGCTGACCTCAACGAGGAGGCCCTCGCCGCGCTCAAGCAGGAGTTCGCCGCGTACGTCGACAAGCTTGACGTCGTCAAGGTCGACGTGTCGGACCGCGACGCCGTTGAGGGCATGGTCGACCGCGCCGTGCAGACGTTCGGCCAGATGGACGTCATCGTGAACAACGCCGGCATCATGGACAACCTGCTGCCCATCGCCGAGATGGACGACGACGTGTGGGAGCGCCTGATGAAAGTGAACCTCAACAGCGTCATGTACGGCACCCGCAAGGCCGTGCGCTACTTCCTCGACCGCGGCCAGGGCGGCGTCATCATCAACACCGCATCGCTGTCGGGCCTGTGCGCCGGGCGCGGCGGCTGCGCCTACACGGCCTCGAAGTTCGCCGTCGTGGGCCTGACGAAGAACGTCGCGTTCATGTACGCCGACACCGGCATCCGCTGCAACGCCATCTGCCCCGGCAACACGCAGACGAACATCGGCGTGGGCATGCGCCAGCCCAGCGAGCGCGGCATGGCGAAGGCCACGACGGGCTACGCCGGCGCCACCCGCTCCGGCACTCCCGAGGAGATATCCGCCGCCGCCTTGTTCCTGGCCTCCGACCAGGCCGGGTTCATCAACGGCGAGACGCTCACCATCGACGGCGGCTGGAGCGCGTACTAGGCTCCCTCGCGCGGACGCGCGGTACGGCACCCGGGGCGAACCTGCTCGGCGTGCGCCGAAGGCGAAGATGCTCGCAGCACCGCATCGGCAGGCCCCTTGCTCGCACAGGCGCATGTCGCGGCGCAAGGAAGGCGATGATCAAGCGCGGCCCTTCCGCGTTGGCACGCCATGGTGCGCGCGACGTTTGCAGCCAAAGGTAAGGCGCACTTTGAGAACCATTGACGCGCAATAAGGACCCCGGTGCCAAAAACGGGCCGGTTTGGCAATCCATACTGGAAAGATAGGTTTAAGAGAAAGAAAACCGACCTGGGCAAACGCTCTCCTTGCGGGCCGCTGGGCCTCGAAAAGACCCAAACATCCCCGACAAGGTTGCCAAACCGGCTCGTTTTTGGCAAAGAAGGACCTTTTCTGCGTCAGCGGCAGGCAGGGGAACCCGCCGCCGCGGGCGGGCGCCTCATGCGCCGGCGCACCCTCCGAGACCGTAGTAACCCTGCTGGCGAAGGGCCTCGTAGACCGCCACGGCCGCGGCGTTGGAGAGGTTGAGGCTGCGCAGGCCCTCTCGCATGGGGATGCGCACGCAGCGGTCCGCATGCGCCTCGATGATCCCCAAGCCCAGGCCGCGGCTCTCGCGGCCGAACACGAGGAAGGCGCCCGGCCCGTAGAAGACCTCGGCGAAGGAGCGGTGCGCCTGGCCGGTGAACAGATGCAGCTCGGAGCCGCCGTGCGCCTCGAAGAACGCTTCGGCGCACGGCCAGCGTACAAGGTCAACCTCGTCCCAGTAGTCACAGCCGGCACGCGCGAGCTGCTTGCTCGTGAGGCGGAAGCCCATCGGCTCCACAAGGTGCAGCCGCGTGCCCGTGCAGGCGCACGTCCGCGCGATGTTGCCCGTGTTCTGCGGAATCTCCGGCTCTACGAGGACGATGTTCAACGGCTCGCTCACAGCCCCTCCGCCTGCCTGGCCATCTCTTCCTCCAACTCCTCGGTGAGCGAGAACCACTCCTCCTCGGCGGCGGCCAAGCGCTGCTTGATCTTGGCGTGCTCGGCCACGGCGTCGGACGAGGCATCCTCGTTGATGTAGAAGTCTGGGTCGGCCATAAGCTCCAGGAGCTCCGCCATGCGCGCGTTGTCGCGCTCCATCTGGCGATCCAGCTCGGCGATGCGCTTGCGGTGGTTCTTCAGCGCGGCGTAGGCGCGGTTGCGCGCCTCGGCCTCGCGGCGCTTCTGCTCCTTGGTCTTGGGCGCGCTCTCGCGCGGGGCCGTGAGCTCGACGGGCTGGCCGGCGGGTTTCGCGGCGGCGACCGCTGCCGAGGCCGGGCGGTCGCGGCGGTTCACGTTCACCACCGTCTTGGAGCCGTATCCGCCTGACCCCTTCGCGGTCTTGCCGCCTTCGCCCTTGCCAGGGCCGCCCTCCCCCATGACCTCGTCCACGAGCGAGCGCTCCTCGGGCGCGGGGCCGTCGAGCTGGCCGCTCTTGAACAGGTAGTAGTCGTAGTCGCCGTCGTAGTTGGTCACGCGGCCCGGCTCCACCTCCACGATGCGGTTCGCCACGCCCTTGATAAGGTGGCGGTCGTGCGTGATGAAGAGTATGGTGCCCTCGAACGCCTTGAGCGCCTGCTCCAGGATGTCGGCGCTCGCAATGTCCAGGTGGTTCGTGGGCTCGTCCAGGCACAGCAGCGGCCGGGGCGCCACGAGCATCTTCGCCAGCGCCAGGCGGCTCTTCTCGCCGCCGGAAAGCACGCTCACGCGCTTGTCCACCGCGTCGCCCGTGAACAGGAACGCGCCCAGGAGCGTGCGCACCTGGGAGATGGTCCAGCCGGGCGCCACGCGGTCCAGCTCCTCGAACACGGTGTTGCCGGGGTGCAGCTCCTCCAGCTGGTGCTGCGCGTAGTACGTCTTCGTCACATGCACGCCGTACTCGATGGTGCCCGCGTCGGGCGCAAGCGCGCCGGCCACCATCTTCAGCAGCGTGGACTTTCCCGCGCCGTTGGGGCCCACGAGCGCTATCTTGTCGCCGCGGTACATGGTGAAGTCGAAGCCGTCGTACACCGTCTTCTCGCCGAAACGCTTCACCAGGCCGCGGGCGCGCACCACCTCGTCGCCGGTGCGCGGGGGCTGCTTGAAGTTGAAGTGCACGGTCTTCTTCTCCTCGGGAAGCTCGATGCGCTTGATCTTCTCCAGCTTCTTCACGCGATCCTGCACCTGCTTGGACTTCGTGGCCTTGTAGCGGAACTTCTCGACGAACGCCTCCATATGGGCGATCTCCTCGGCCTGCTTGGCGGCCTCGGCGCGCAGGCGCTCCAGGCGCTCCTCGCGGATGCGCAGGTAGTCCGAGTAGTTGCCCTTGTAAAGGTTCACCTGGCCGTTGTCCACCTCGGCCACGCGGTCCACCATGTTGTCCATGAACGCGCGGTCGTGGCTCACCACCACCACGGTGCCGGCGTAGCCGCGCAGGAAGCCCTCGAGCCACTTCACGCTCTCCAGGTCCAGGTGGTTCGTGGGCTCGTCGAGCAGCAGCACCTCGGGGTTGCGGATGAGCAGCTTCGCCAGCGCGATGCGCATCTGCCAGCCGCCCGAGAACTCCGTGGTGGAGCGGCGCAGGTCGGCCTCCTTGAACCCGAGGCCGAACATGACGCTGCGCACCTTCGCCTCGATGGTGTAGCCCCCCAGCACCTCGTAGGCGTCGCGGGCGCGCCCGGCGGCGGCCAGCTGCTGCTCGGAGGGGTCATCGCCCAGCTCGTGCTCCAGCTTGTAGAGGCGCCGCTCGGCTTCCAGCACCTCTACCTGGGAGGACATGACCTCCTCGAAGATGGGCTGGTCGGCCATCTCGATGGCCTCCTGCTCCAGGTAGCCCACGCGCGCGCCCTTGGCGAACAGCACGCGGCCCTCGTCGGCGTCCTCCTGGCCGGATATGATGTTGAGCATGGTGGTCTTGCCGGCGCCGTTGGGGCCCACGAGCGCCAGGCGCTCGTACTCCTCGAGGCGGAACGTCACGTCGTGGAAGAGCTGGCGCCCTCCGAACGACTTCGCTATATGTTCGAGCTGCATGATCATGGTGCGTGCGTGCTTTCTGTCGCAGGTTTCATCGCGGCGCCGGAGGAACCGGCAGCGCCTTTGCCCGCCCGCCCGGCGATGCGCGGTCGGCCAGGGGGCGCAACTTGTCTATGATAGCGGAAGAGGCCGCGTACGGCTAACGGCTTCGCCGATCCCAGAAAGCAACCACGAACGAGCACGACGGGAGGCACTTCGCATGACCAGGAATCCGAACACCAGCATCGCCGACCTCCATCCGACAGACGCAGTCCACACCACCTCGAAGGCGGATCCCCGCACGCTCGGCTCGCTTCTGGCCGCAGGGTTCATCATCGTGGTGTCGTTCATCGTCCGGCACTTCTACCAATAGCGTCGCCGCAGCCTCGGCGCGTTTTCGCGCAACCCCTTGACTTGGAGCGTGCTCCATGTGCTTCAATGCGGGGCGGAGCGGGAAAGGAGCCATAAGATGAAGATCGCGGAAGTGAGCAAGCAGTACGGGTTGAGCGCCGACACCCTGCGCTATTACGAGCGCATCGGCCTCTTGCCAGGAGTCACGCGCAATGCAAGCGGCATACGCGACTACAGCGAGCAGGATTGCGCACGCGTGCAGTTCGTCAAGTGCATGCGCGGTGCCGGCGTGTCCATCGAGGCGCTCATCGAGTACATGCAGCTGTTCGAGCAGGGCGAGCAAACGGCAACTGCGCGCAAGACGCTGCTGGAGGAACAGCGCGAGCTGGTGGAGAAGCGCATTGCCGACATGCAGGCCGGCCTCGATCGCCTGAACGCCAAGATAGAGAACTACGAGGAGATGCTGGCCGCCGAGCGCGTGATCCGCGGCGATGCATGAGAGCCCTCGCCCACGGCGGAGCACCCAGTTGTCGGCAAGTTTTGAAGATTCCCGGCAAGAGCCCAAAATCAGCCCTTGCACAATGACGGAACTACCGTTAGAATATCCAAGCACGTTGCGACAACGCAGCGAAAACGGTCGCTTGGCTCAGCGGGAGAGCATCGCCTTCACACGGCGGGGGTCACAGGTTCAAATCCTGTAGCGACCACCAGAAACTTGCAGGCCAGAAGCATATCTTGCTTCTGGCCTTTTCATTTCCCAACAGACGACGACCCGTCCGCAAATCATACGCAAATGAATATCGGCAGGCTATCCTGACCTCGATAATGGGAGTTTCCAGGTTTGTCCTGCCTCATGCACCACCTGTATAGCAGAACGCCCAAAAGGCGAGGCCGAAGAGGGATATCACCGTGACGGCTGCGAGTATATAGCCCGACCAGCCCTCCCGCGGCCCCTTCTCTATCGCGTTGTCCAAGAGGCGCCCCAGCATTTCGCTCCTTCTGACCAAACGCTCAAGCGGGCCGACAAGCTCCGAGACCAGGAAGGCCGCGAAGATCATGAGAGGAAACGAGAACACGAGGAAAAAGCCTATCGGGTTTGCGAGGATCGCCAGCCCGCTCGGATCCAACTCGATTCCCAGCCATTCGAACATCCCCGCTCCTCTCTAGGGCACTCGCAGGGTGAAACGCCAAGCGCAGCTGCAGGTGTCATCGGTTACGTTAGGATAACAGCTCAGGCAGGTGCAGGACAGACGCTCGTCGATGCCGCGGGCGAACGCCGGATGCTCCACGACTCCCACTTGCTTGCAGGGATGGTAGCCCAACCCTTTTCCATGGCGCGCCTGCTGCACGCGGCACGTCTCGATGCGGTACACTACGGCGCCCTCCTCACGGCGCACGGTGCACGCGTTCGCCACCGACTGGAAGCGCAGCAGCAACGCTGCGGCCAGGCCGTCCAGGCCGGGATGCTCCCCCAGCCCCAGCAGCGCCTTGAGCCGCCGCGCCTCGGTGAGCCCGAAGCGCTCCCACGCCTCGCAGTCGTAGCGCATGGCCGCCTCCATGCCAACGTCGCGCTCCGTCGCCTGGAACCACACCCCGTCGAGCGCGATGGCGTTTTTTGCGTATGCCTCGACTAGCTGCTCCAACCGCTCCCGCGACAGATGCGCCAACGCTTCGTTCATGGAAGGCCCCTTTCGTCAGATCCCCACAGTGAGAGCAGCTGACACGGCCACGCCGCATGCCGCCTCTGCCACGATCGACCACTCCACAGCAGAACCTCCTTCACCTGCGGCCGTCCAGCACCCCGGCAGACCTTAGCCGAAATAGATGCCGATGAGCTGCGCATCCGAGTTGAGCGATATCTGGTAGACGACCGTGGCGTTCTCGTATACGGCAGCCATGCGCACCACGGTTCCGGTCACGCCCCCTTGGGTGAGATCGGACACGTACGCTTTACCGAACGACACGAACGCGCCCCAGTTCTCGCCGACGGCGGCACGGGCCTGGTCGATACCCTCCTTGGACAGGACCTTCGCCATGGTTTCGTCCGACAGCGCGCGCAGGGCGTCGAAATCGTCCGCGTCGAGCAGCGTCACAACCTCCTGCGCACGCTCCACGGCAGCCTGCTCGTCGAGCCCGGTTGCAGCGCCGGGCGACGTCGCCTTCGGGAACACCCACCAGGCGGCCGCCGCGAGCACCGCCACCACCACGACCACCGCGACGGCCGCGACGCCGGCCGCCCTTAGACGACGGCGCTTCCTGCCGGCGGCGAGCTCGCCCTCGGACAAGCCCTCGTTGAACTCGCGGGCGACCTCGCGCGGGTCGCCCATACGGGCCTCCACCTGCTCCCACGCCTCGCCCGCGGCGAGCGCAGAGGAGATGTCGGACTCCAGGTCGTGCACGAACTCGTCGCGGCGCGCCTTCGAGCACGCCAGGCGCTTCGCCACCGCTTTCGCATAGGCCTTCTCGTTCATCGCTCCTCCTCCATGATCGACCGCACGCATCCGTCGAACTCGTTCCATACCGCGTACATCTCGTCCAGCGCCTCTCGGCCCTGCTCCGTGATGGCGTAGTACTTGCGCGCGGGCTCTTTCGCCGTTTTGGCCGCTAGGCGGCTCGCCACCAGGCCGTTGTCCTCCATCCGGTACAGAATGGGGTACAGCGTGCCCTCCTTCAGCGACACGGTGCCGTCCGAGCGCTCGCACAGCTCGCCGATAAGCTGGTAGCCGTACTTCTCCTCGTGCTCGAGCAGTTTCAGCACGAGCATGTCCAGCGCGCCCTTCTTCATCTGCTGGGCGAACCTCTGCTGCATCGACGCTCCTCGTTTCTGTTACTTAGCATTACTAAATATAGATGATCGTCCCACGCTGTGCAACGGATGAAACCGCAAGCGGCAAGAGGAACCGCGAGCGGCCGCGCGGAAGAACCGCTATACTGGACGGCAACGTTTTGCCCGCATGATACATGAAAGAGACTTGAACCCATGAGCATCGACAGCTACGAAGCCAGCCGCAAGCGCTCCGACGAGATCCGCGCGGACCTGCCCGAGCACCCCGAGAAGTACACCATGTTGACCGGCGACCGCCCCACCGGGCGTCTGCACCTTGGCCACTACTTCGGCACTATCCGCGAGCGCGTGGCGCTGCAGGACCTGGGCATCGCCACGCGCATCATCATCGCCGACTACCAGGTGATCACCGACCGCGACACCACGGCGAACATCGCCGACAACGTGCGCAACATGGTGGTGGACTACCTGGCTTGCGGCATCGATCCCGAAAAGACCATCATCTTCACGCATTCGGCGGTGCCGGCCCTGAACCAGCTCATGCTGCCGTTCCTGTCGCTCGTCACCGAGTCCGAGCTTCTGCGCAACCCCACGGTGAAGGCCGAGCAGGACGCCTCGGGCCACGCGCTCACGGGCCTTCTGCTCACCTACCCCGTGCACCAGGCGTGCGACATCCTGTTCTGCAAGGGCAACATCGTGCCCGTGGGCAAGGACCAGATGCCCCACATCGAGCAGACGCGCCAGATAGCCCGCCGCTTCAACGAGCGCTACGGCCACGTGTTCCCCGAGCCCGACGGCCTGCTGAACGACGCGCCGGCCATCCCCGGCCTGGACGGCCGCAAGATGTCGAAGAGCTACGGCAACGCCATCAGCCTGTCGGCGACCGACGCCGAGACGGCGAAGCTCATCAAGAAGTCGCAGACCGACGCCGACCGGAACATCACCTACGACCCCGAAGGCCGCCCCGGCGTGTCGGCGCTGCTCACCACGGCAGCGCTCTGCACGGGCCGCACGGAGGCCGACATCGCCGCCGAGATAGGCGACGGCGGGTCGGGCACGCTCAAGAAGTACGTCACCGAGAGCGTGAACGCCTACCTGGCCCCCATCCGCGCGCGCCGCGAGGAGCTGCTGGGCGACCTGGACTATATCGAGGACGTGCTGCACGAGGGCAACCGCCGCGCCAACGAGATCGCGGACGCCACGCTCGACGAGGTGCGCGAGACCATGGGCATGGTGTACTAGGCGGCACCTAAGAACAGCATATAGAAAAAAGGCCGGGTGCAGGAAGCATCCGGCCTTGTCATCTCTGGTGGGCCCAGCAGGACTCGAACCTGCAACCAAGGGATTATGAGTCCCCTGCTCCGCCATTGAGCTATAGGCCCTCGAACAGCGCCTCGCCATTCTATATCAAAATCGGCCCCCTTGCCAAGAGAACGTCGCGCCCGAGCGAAAAACCCCGCAAGGCAACGACAACCGCGCGTCGAGCGAAGGAGCTTAGGCACCCTGGGCCGGGGCAGATCCTCCCATGAGCCTCAGCAGCAGCAAGGACAGCGCCGCGCCGGTCAGGCTCACCGCCACGAGGATAGCCGAGAGGACCGCTGGCGCGCTTTCCATGAGGCCGCCGATAAGCGGCGTGCCGATGCCAGCCAGGTTGCCCATGAGCATGAACAGCCCGATGGCCGCGCCGGCGAAGGCGGGCGATGCGGGCGTCTCGGGCACGATGGTGAACCCCACCGCCGGCATGATGGAGAGGGCCAGCCCGCCCAGCAGCATGAAGGGGACGATCTGGTCGACCGTGTACACGTAGGCCCCGCCCAGCACCGCAGCTGCCAGCGCCATGCTCGCCGCCAGCAGCATGATGCGACCGCGCAACGTGCGCACTCGCACGAGCACGAGCCCTGTGGCGAACGCCCCCGAGATCATACCGATGGTGAGCAGGCTCGTATATGAGTTGGCCTCGGCGGCGCCCAGGCCGAGCTGCGTCTGGCAGTAGAGCGGCGCCAGCGTCAGAAGCGACAGCACGCCGACGTTGTACAGGAGGAACACGGACGACACCACCCAGGTGGCGGGCGACTTCAGCGCACCGGCGAGCGAGGTCAGCAGGACGCTTCCTCCCGCGCCCGCTCCCGCCTCCGGCCGCGGCCCCTCACGCACCGCAAGTGCATAGACCGCCGCCAGAGCCGCGGTCAGCGCCGCGCACAGCCACCAGAGGCCCTTCCAGCTGGACGCCACGGCCGGGTCGATGACGAGGTTCGCCACGTTGAGCACGGCAAGCATGCCCAAATCCATCCAGCACGACCAGACGGCCATAGGGATGCCGCGCCTCTCGGGCGGGAAGGCCTCCGCGATGATGGCCGGCGAGACGACGCCGGTGAGCCCGTAGCCCACGCCCTCGAGCGCACGCGACGCCAGAAGGGGGCCGATATCGGTGCAGAGGGCGCCCACCGCGCTGCCGAGCGCCGCGCACGCCAGGCCGAACAGTCCCACCCGCTTCGGCCCGAACCGGTCGGCCAGACCGCCCGCCGGCAGCACCAGGACCACAGCCACCACGGTGCACACCGTGACGAGCCAGCTCCCCGCGCTCGCACCGATCCCCAGGTCTGCCGTAAGCAAGCTCAACGAAGCCGACACCTTGAAGAGGTTCATGACGATGACAATGCCCGCCGCAATGGCCAGCACGCCCATCAACATCGAGCTACGGCGTGCGCTCCTGCGCGCCGCTCCCCTGTCCGAAACGCCCATGAGTCCCCCGACCCCCTGTTTGTCCCACTCGCCGGCTCCTGTCGGCTCCTGGCCCCTGCGCCGCACGTCGCCAAGCCGGTTTCGGGATCGCATTCCGCCTTCGCAGCTCCGAAAAGAAAAAGGCCAGAAGCGCGTTGCTTCTGGCCTGTGGTTTCATGGCTCCCCGGGTAGGATTCGAACCTACAACCCTCCGGTTAACAGCCGGATGCTCTGCCGTTGAGCTACCGAGGAATGAGCCTTGGCGCTTCCCGTCTCGGTCGCGCGCAAGTGAAGATTATACCGGAACGCAGCCTTTGCGCAAGACCGAATTTGCGTAAATTCACTTACCCTCAAATTCGGCGGCAGATTCAGCACCTGCAATGCTCGACGCAACGGAGCCGCGTTGGGCAGTTCGTTCCAATATCGGATGCGACATGCAGCTTCGGCATCATTACGCAGCCCTGGCGGGATCTCCCACATCATCAAACACGCGAAGCGGGTACGCCGGCTCGATCGCAACTGCCCCGTGGCGGCCTAGCAGCCGCCTCCTCTCCATCCCTACCCTTTTAGCACGCCCTTCGCACCGGCGCCCCTTCCTGGGCTTGCTTCTTAATTCATAGCGTATTCCCAGTTGGGAGTCTCATACCAAGAGGATTATCGCCGAAAACGCTCGGGTTGGAATAATGAAAAGGGCTTCCTCATCATCTGCGGGGGACGCCGCTCCACGAATCCTCCTTATTCTGGCCCCGTTCGGAATCGTGCCCGCCCACCGCGCGCGCAAGCCGCGACGGAACCGGGCCGGAGACGACCCCGATGCGAGACGAGAACCGATGAGAAGCAACGAGAAGGAGGAACGTATGGCCGATTCAGCCCAGGCCCCCGTGCAGGAGCACTGGAGCGAGACCAACGGGAAGAAGTACCGCCGCGGCTCGCGCCTGCCGAAGAAGACCGACACGCGCCCGCCCGTGCCTGCTGCCGAGACGCCGAAAGTGCCTTGGACGTGGGAGGAGGACGGCATGACCGTCATCCGCGGCACCGCGCGCAGCGCGCCTGGATGCCACAACGTGTGCGGCATCCTGTCCTACGTGAAGGACGGCAAGCTGGTGAAAGTGGAGGGCGACCCGGAGGACCCCTACAACCAGGGACGCCTGTGCAGCCGCTGCCTCTGCATCCCCGACTACGTCTACCATGAGGACCGCCTGACCAAACCGATGAAGCGCGACCGCGCCGACCGCGGCAAGGACAAGTTCGTGGAGATCAGCTGGGACGAGGCCTACGACATCATCGTGCGCGAGTTCAAGCGCGTCGTCGACACGTACGGCGCCGACAAGATCGCCATGTGCCAGGGCACGGGCCGCGATATCCACCAGGTAACGCGCCTGAACGCCTGCGTGGGCTCCCCGAACGAGGGCGTGCCCTACTTCGCCGGCAACTCGTGCTACCTGCCCCGCATCGCGTCGATGGCCTGCATGCTGGGCGGCGCGTGCGTCATGGACTGCTCGCAGTTCCTCCCCCAGCGCTACGATGATCCCCGCTACACGGTGCCCGAGTACTGCATCGTGTGGGGCCACCAACCCTTCTACAGCAACGCAGACGGCTTCTACGGCCATTGGATCACCGACCTCATGAAGCGCGGCATGAAGGTGGCCGTGGTGGACCCGCAGCTCACGTGGCTCGCGGCCCGCGCCGGCGAGGACTGGCTGCGCGTGCGTCCCGGCGGCGACGGCGCGCTGGCCATGGCCATGCTGAAGGTCGTCTGCGACGAGAAGCTCTACGACCAGGACTTCTGCGACAAGTGGGTGTACGGCCTGGAAGCCGTGTGCGAGCGCGTGGCGGAGATGGACCTGGACGACCTGTGCGAGAGGGCCTGGGTGGCCAAGGAGGACGTGCAGCGCGTGGCGCGCACCTACGCCGCATCGAAGCCCGCCGCCATCCAATGGGGCGTGGCGCTCGACCAGCAGACGGGCGGCCAGCAGGCAGCGCACGCCATCACGGCCCTGTGGTGCATCACCGGCAACCTCGACGTGCCCGGCGGCAACGTGATGGGCGACGCCTGCTGGGGCATCGAGCAGCCGAACTGGACCGGCACCTGGGGCTGGGACGAGCTCATGACCGAGGAGGAGCAGTCCAAGCGCATCGGCGTGGAGCGCTACCCCATGTTCGCCGTGGGCTTCAAGAACCTGTCCTCCAACGCCACCATCGAGGCGTGGCAGCGCGGCGAGATACCCATCCGCGCGGCCTACATCGTGACGAACAACTTCCTGGCCACCATGGGCGCCCAGGCCGCCCAGCAGCTGGAATGGTACAAGCAGATCGACTTCATCGTGGTGTCCGACCTGTTCATGACCCCCACCATGATGGCGCTGGCCGACGTGGTGCTGCCCGCCGCCACCTACGAGGAGCGCGACGGCTTCGGCGGGCTCAACGCCTACCGCATCAGCTGCATCAACAAGGCCATCGAGCCCGTGGGCGACTCCAAGCCCGACAACACCATCTTCCTGGAGCTGGGCAAGCGCCTGACGGCGGCCATCAAGCCCGAGAACCAGGACATCGCCTGGCCTTGGGACGACGTGCAGGAGATGTGGGACTACGCCCTTGAGGACGGCGGCTTCACCTGGGACGAGCTGCGCGAGTCCACGTGGAAGTACCCCGAGTTCAAGTACCGCAAGTACGAGACGGGAGACCTGCGCCCCGACGGCCAGCCGGGCTTCCGCACCGAGACGGGCCGCGCGGAGATCTACTCCATGGTGTTCCACCACACGTCGTGGTCGGGCCTCGACCCGCTGCCGAGCTACGTCGAGCCGGTGGAGAGCCCCTACAGCGCCCCCGAGGACGTGGAGGAGTACCCCTACATCGTCACGTCCGGCGCGCGCGTTCCGCACTTCTTCCACTCCGAGCAGCGCCAGGTCAAGAAGCTGCGCGCCCTGCACCCCGACCCGCTCGTGTACCTGCACCCCGACACCGCAGCCGCCAACGGAATCGAGGAGGGCGACTGGGTGTGGCTGGAGAACAAGCACGGCAAGTGCAAGTACAAGGCCGCCTTCAACGACACCTACGACCCGCGCGTCATGCAGGCCGAGCACGGCTGGTGGTTCCCCGAGCGCAAGGACGCGGCCGAGGAGAACGTGGAGAACGAGCAAGAGGGCCTGTTCGGCGTGCTGGAGTCCAACATCAACAACCTCGTGCCCTTCGACGCCGGCGTATCGGGCTTCGGCTCGAACTACAAGGCCATGATGTGCAAGATCCGCAAGGCCGACTAGCAGCCGCGCGACGGAAAGGATGAGAGACATGGCTTACCAGGGAATTTTGGTCGACGTCGACTACTGCACCGGCTGCGAGGCGTGCGTGCTGGCCTGCCAGCAGGAACACGGCTACACCGAGGCGCAGTTCGGCCTGAAGATCACGAAGCTGGGCCCGCTGCACATCGACGAGGCCAAGAAGGACTACCAGTACGACTTCATCCCCCAGTTCACCAAGTGGTGCGACCTGTGCGCCGAGCGCGTGGGCAAGGGCAAGCAGCCCACGTGCGTGCAGCACTGCCAGGCCCAGTGCCTGGACTGGGGAGACGTGGAGGACCTCGCGAAGAAGGTCGACCGCGAGAAGCAGATGATCGTCGCCATCAACGAGGCGTAGATCTGTCGGGCCGCGGGCGCCGTGCCAAGGCGGGGCGCCCGCGGAAAAGGGAACCAGGAAGGAGGACGGACATGGCCCAGAGATTCGAGGACGATTTCGGCGGGAGGATCGCCGAGAAGCTGATGAACGTCGACGTTCACCTGACGCGCGACTTCAGCCGCTCGGTCACCGAGCTCGAACGCGAGCAGGGCCGCATCGACTGGAAGGACCGCTGCGGCGCCAACATGAAGAAGATCGCGGAGCGCGAAGTTACACCGATCTACCGGTAACCCGGGCGGGCTGCCCGCCCCGCGCCTCGCCGCCCTGCGGCCAAGCGGCGCGGGGCGGGCGCCCGTCGAGAGAAAAAGGAGAGAACATGGCAGACAACAAGGTCATCGACATCAACATGCACTTCCTGCCCACCGACCTGTTCACGAACGAGGAGGTGCTCAACGGCTTTCTGTACTCCGCCCCCATCACCATGGGGCTCAAGGCCTACCGCGGCAAGACGCCCGACAGCGCCAAGGACCAGATCGTGCTTGCCACCGAGGACGGCAAGGACATCCTGAACTACGTGGAGGGCGACTACACGCTGGAGACGAAGCTCCGCGCCATGGACGAGGTGGGCGTTGACATCGCGCTTCTGCGCATGCCGGTGTGGCAGGAATGGCTGCCGCTCGACATGTGCAAGATCGTGAACGACCAGGCCGCCGAGATGTGCCGTCAGTCGGAAGGGCGCCTGTACGCCAACGCCGTGCTGCCGCCGTGGGGCCGCAAGGAGGATATCTACGAGCTGGAGCGCTGCCTGGGCGACCTCGGCATGGTGGGCGTGCAATTCGCCTGCTGCTACGGCGACAAGTTCCTCGACGACGAGCTGTTCAAGCCCTACCTGAAGGTGCTCAACGACAAGAAGGTGCCCTGCGCCATCCACCATACGCCCGGACAGAACTCGTTCGGCAACTTCGCCGACTACACGCCCCTGCGACGCGAGCTCGGCCGTATCCACGTGCAGGCCACCGCAGTGGGCCGCGAGGTGTACTCGGGCATGTTCGACGAGTTCCCCGACCTCAAGTTCATCCACACGATGTTCGGCGGCAACTGGTTCGCGCTCAAGGACCTGCTCGCCCCGCACGTGTCGGTGAAGAAGAAGGAGGCTATGAACCGCCTGGCCACCAACGTCGACCGCGAGGCGTACGACCGCTACCTAGCCAACAACATCTACTTCGACATGACGCACCCCATGAGCTGGAGCAAGGACCAGCTCGAGCTCGCCGTGAAGACGTGCGGCGCCGACCACCTGCTTCTGGGCTCTTCGTTCCCCGTGTTCTACGAGTGGATGGCCCGCTCGGTGGGCTCGGTGAAGGCCCTCGACGTCACGCAGGAGGAGAAGGACCTCATGCTGGGCGGCAACGCGGCGAAGCTGTTCAACCTGTAGGGAAAGACGGGAGGGGCGGAGCCCCTTCCCGGCAGATCCGTCGACGCCGCGCAAGGAGGCGTCCGATGAAAGAGGGGAAACCATCATGAGCAATCCGAATGCCGCCGTAGCGGCAAGGGAAGCCAAACCTGTTGAGAAGACGCCGTCGTACGCCTGGCCATGCCTCATCACGTCGGTCCTGGCCGGCATCGCGCTGGTCTTCGCCTGGCAGTGGCTGCCGGGCATCACGTTCCCGGTGTTCAAGAACTGGCTGGCCGAGAACAACGCGCTGTTCGCCAACCCGGCCAACTTCGAGCTGATGTCGAACGTCATGGGCCTCGTGCCTATCGGCGCGCTGATCATGGCCCTGCCCGCCTCGTACCTGGTGCGCAAGATCGGCCCGAAAGCCGCGACCGTCGCCGGCCTCGCGCTCGGCGCCGTCGGCACGGCCGTGAGCGCCGTCTTCGTGGGCGACAACTTCTACGCGTTCCTCGTGGGGCGCTTCATTCTGGGCGTGGCCCTGGCCACCACCATCGTCGCAGGCCCCACCTGCGTGTCGGTGTGGTTCCCCGATGCCACGCGCGGGCGCGCCATGGCCATCTGGTCCATCTGGGCGCCCGTGGGCATCTTCGTCATCAACTTCATCGGCAACAACGTGTTCGAGATGGCGGGCAGCGACATGGTGGCGTTCCAGTGGATCTGGGTCGCTGTCATCGTCGTGTTCGCCGTGATCTTCGCCATCGTGTTCCGCGAGCCGCGCGAGAACGAGCGGTCGCAGGTGTCTCCCGAGCGCAAGTCCTTCAAAGAGGTCCTTCCGTTCTTCAAGAGCCGCCAGCTGTGGTGCCTGATCCTCATGTTCGCCATCTACAACTACGTCAACTACGGCTTCAGCCAGTACCTGAAGACCTGGATGCAAACCCCCGAGCTGCTGGGCGGCCTGGGCTGGGATGCGGCGGCCGCCGGCCTGTGGGGCGGCCTGATCTGCGCGTGCGGCGCGCTGGCCCCCATCGGCGGCTTGATCCTCGACAAGACGCCCAGGGATAAGAAGTACCTCTGCGTCGTGGTGGGCATCCTGTTCCTGGCGCTCGCATCCGCCACGTTCTCGCAGGTCACGTTCTTCCTCCCCTACGTCGTGTTCTTCTGCGCCGGCAACATGCTGCTCAATGCCTGCTGCCGCCCGCTCGTGCCGACGTTCGTGTTCAAGGGCGGCGCCACGGCCGTGGCCTTCGGCTTGTCGTTCCTGACGCTGGGCCAGTACGCGGGCCAGATGTTCACGAGCTACGTCATGCATCCGTTCAGCGACACGCTGACCGCCGCCTCCAATGTGGCCATCGAGGCCAAGCAGGCCGTGCTCGCTTCCGGCGGCACCCCGGCCGACTTCGGCCCCGCCATCGCACAAGCGGCCCAGGAGGCCGCCGCCGCTGGTATCCACGTCGACCCTATGCTTGCCGTGTATGCGCTCGTGCCCGTGAGCATCGTGGGCATCCTACTCGCCTTCGGCGTGAAGCCCTCTAAGAAGCAGGCCGCGAGCGCTCCCGCCGGCAAACCCGCAGACGAGGCAGCCGCACAGCACTAAGACCTTACACCCAACTTCAAAGCGGCGGAGCGGAATTCAATTCAACGCTTTGCCGCTTGCGGAGCAGCTCCAGTCAGCATAAGGGCAGAGTCCTTGCCTACGGAAAAACCAATTTCACGGGGCGACTGCGGCGAGCAGCGCCCCTTCCCTCAAGCCTGTATCCCCGCGTTCGCGGAGAGAAGGGACTAATCATGAGCAACAACCATCAAAACGACGTGGCCCGCAACCGCCAGCGCAAGGGCTGGATCGTGCTCTTCGCCTTGCTGTTCTGCGGCATCATCGTCATTATGAACCAGTTCAAGGTGCCCACGTTCATGGGCGCCCTCATGCACGACTTCGGGACCGATCCGGGCACCACCGGCTGGCTCATGTCGGTCATCGCCGTGGCCGGCATTATCACCGCGTTCCCCTCGGCGTTCCTGCTCAACCGCTTCGGCCCGAAGCGCGTGGGCCTCGTGGGCCTGGCCTTCATGGTGGCCGGATGCGCCGTGGGCGCGCTGTCATACTCGTTCGCGCAGCTCATCGCAGGACGCGTGCTCGAGGGCATCGGCGTGGCCATGATGGGCGTGGTGGCCACCACCGTCATCTCCATGTACTTCCCCCGCGAGAAGGCGGGGCTTCCCATGGGCATCTGGAACCTGTGGTACGTCGTGGGTTCCACGCTCGCCTACAACATCGGCGTGCCGGTGGCGCTCGCGCTCACGGGAGACCCGACCAACTGGCATGCCTGGTGGTGGTTCTCCGACGTGCTCGCCCTCGTGTCCTTCGTGGTGTTCGCGCTGTTCGTGAGCGTGCCGCATGCCGGGCGCGGCGTGGCCGCCAAGCGCGAGCGGGAGACGGGCGAGAAGCAGCACCGCCCCGCCGCCATCCTGCTCGAGGGATTCAAGGTGAAGCGCATGTGGCTGTTCGGCCTGGGGTTCTGCTTCCTCATGTTCACCTCGCTCTCGGTGCTCACCTGGGTGCCCACCTACGTGCAGGGCGTGGAGCTGGAACGCATGCTGGCAGAAGGCATGGACCTTGCCGCCGCTCAGGCACAGGCCGGCGTGTCCGGCGGATCCATGGCCTCGCTCGGCTTCGCGGCCTCCATCCCCATGGCGCTGGTCACGGCTTTCCTGCTGGGGAAGTTCCAGACGCTTAAGGCGCGCAACGTCATGGTGATCATCGCGGGGTTCTGCGCGTTTTTCTACGTGGGCGCGTTCCTGGTTCCCTACGAGTACCTGCCCGCCTATCTGGTGCTCTTGGGCCTCGAGAGCGGCTGGACGAGCGGCGTGGTGTGGTCGATGGTGCCCGTGACCATGCCCAAGCGCGTGACCATGCCGGTGGGCATGGCCATCATCATCTTCTTCCAGGGCATCTCGAACCTTCTGTGCACGCCGGTGGTGGGCTATATCATAGGCGAGGCCCAGGTATGGACCAACGTGGCGCCGCTCTGCGCGGCCACGGCGGCCGTGGGCACGCTGCTGTGGATCGTCTACGTGGCCATGAAGCCGCCGGTGTTCGAGGAAGACGAGGACGCCGCGCAGGATACAGCACGCTCGGACGGTCCGATGGGCGAAGGACGCCCGGCGGCCGCATAAGCCTTCGGAGCCGCAGGAGGGGTGCGAAGGGCACCCCTCCTGCGCATGGCCGTAGGCCGCGCCGAAGAACATCGGCCACCGCCAAGCAAGACGAGGTAGAGAAGGAAACCATGTACGAGAAGCGCATGAACGACCAACCGGGGGAACAGCCCGACGCCGTCACGGGCGCCACGAGCCTGGCCGATGCGGCGGCCGCCCTCGACCCCGGCCAGCACGGAGGCGCTCCGGCGGCGCCTCCCCCCTGCCCGCCTCCGGGCACCTGCGATGCCGACGCCGTCACCGGCGCCACCCCCGGCGTTGCCAGCGCATGCCGCGAGCTGGGCATGTCGTCGGTGGACAGCGTCGTTCGCGAACGCGGGATCAAGCCGCCGGGGGTAGCCTGAGGGCGGCGGACGGCTCCCTGTGCCGACGGGCACGCATGCGCATCTGATGGAGCTTGCCCTGCTTCCGACCGTCGGCAAACTATAGGGAGCGGCTCTCCGCCTGCGCCGGAACGGCCCTCTCGCTCTCCTTTTGATGTATACTGAGGTTCCGGAGATGTTGGGGTCCGCGTCCTGAATCGGTGTCCGGCAGGCCGCGCCGATCGTGCTCAGTTTCTCCAACGACGTTCAAGCCGGGCACTGCGGGGGGAATCAGATGGACGACGGCAAGACCGTGGACATGCGCCGCATCGGCGCCATGGAGCTGCTGGGGATCGGCGGGTTCTCCTGCTTTTTCGGGTGGATGCTCGTATCGTACTATTGGCTTTTCGCCGAGTTCATCCAGGACACCCCCGTAGCCGAGCGCGACGCCATCCAGTTATTCGTTTTCGCAGGTCTGGCACTGGGATATTTGTCCCTGCACCTTCTTGCCAAGAACTCCCGGTTCGATCCGTTCAGGCTGTCCGCGCTTGCGACCGATGCTGCGCTGGCGCTGCTCTTGCCCATCGCCGCCCTGTTTCTGGGCCTCGGCGTGGACGTACCCTCCCCAGTGCTGTGCGTCGTGAACCTTTGCGCGGGCCTGGGCGGCGCATCGCTGACGGTGAGCTGGCTCGATGCGAGCAGCCGTATCAGGGTGAAGAGCTTTCCTCGCTTCACGAGCCTGTCGCTCGTGGGCGGCGGGGCGCTGTTCGTCCTCGCCGCCATCGTTCCCGAGGCCGTACAGCCCGTGTTCTGCATCGTCTATGCGCTGCTTAGCGTCGGCCTCCTCCGTTTCGCCGGCGAGCGAGCCGAAGGCAACGCCGATGCGCCCCCCGCCGGCTCGTGCAAGAACACCTGGGAGTTCACCTGGGAGATAGAACCCTCGCTCGTGGCGTTCGGCATCGTGTTCGGCCTGACGTTCGTGTACCTGTTCAACTCAGGCCAGCAAGACGTGCTCGTGGGCCTTCTGTTCGTGATACCCGGTGCCGGCTTGATCGCCGTGCTCGCGCTTTCGGGCAAAGCCGTGGGCATCACCGTCATCCAGCGCGTGTTGCTGTGCATCACCGTGCTGGCATGCCTCTCCATGCCCTTCGCCACCGAGGCCATCCAGCTGGCATGCTCGTGCCTGGTCGTGGCGTCGTGGGCGGCGTTCGTATCGGTGAACTACGCGTTCATCGTGAAGAAGAGCGTCGAACGCTGGGACACGCCGGTGTTCCGCCAGGCGCCAGCGCGCCTCGTGTTCAGCGCGCTGGGCTTCCTCGTGGGCTGGGGCGTGGCCACGGGCATGACCATGGCCTACGGTGCCCATTCCGACGCGTTCATGATCGTGCGCCTATGCATGGCGTTCGTGCTCGTTGCGGTGGTCATGCTGTTCTTCCCCTCGAAAGAGCACCATGCGCCAGACGGCGGGACGATCGGCGCCCGCGAACCCGCCGCTCCCGTGCCGTCCAACCTTAGCGAGAAGGAGCTCTTCGAGCGCCGCTGCGCCGCCGTGGCCGAGCTCTACCAGCTCTCCCCGCGCGAGACCGATATCTTGAAGTTCCTGGCGAAGGGGCGCAACGCCGCCTACATCCAGGGCAAGCTCACCATATCGCCCCACACGGTGAAGAGCCACATCTACAGCATCTACCGCAAGCTCGACATCCACTCCCAGCAGAAGCTCATGGACTTCGTGGAGGAGTTCCCGGTGGAGGACTAGCGGGACGGCGCGGGAAAGCGGCAATGCGCCGGAAGGCTAGAGTCCCTCGTAATGGGTCCACATGCGCACGACTTTGACCGTGCCATCGAATTCCTCGCCACCCTCGGCAAAGGGCTCTGCATATACCTGATAAACGAGCCGATGCTGCAGGTTGATGCGCCGCGAATAGAGGCCCGAGAGGTTCCCCACAAGCGTTTCGTAGGCAGGAGCCTCTTGAAAGGGATCATTCTTAAGCACCTCGACAAGTGCTTTCGCCTTCTTGTCGAGACCAGCGGCTTTAAGCTTCTTTGCATCCTTTGCAGCCTGCTTCGTGAACTTCACTGCATACATAACTACCACTCAAGTCGGTCTTCAGAAAGGCAGTCCTCGGGTTTTTCCGCCATGCCGGCCCGCAGCGATTCGCTCATGCCGGGAATGCCGTTGAGGAAAAGCGTTTCCTCGATAGCCGCCCAATCGGATTCGCCGATAAGCACTGCCCCCTTCCCCTTGCTGTTCGTGATGGCGATGGGCGTGCAGTTCTCGTTCACCTGGGCGATGGTCTGGTAGATATTCTGCCGCAAAGCCGTTGCAGTGATCGAAGTCATGGCCTGTCTCCTTACCTCGTTTCTTTTGCTCTATAGTAGCGTACGCAATTACGTACGTCAAGGAACCTCGTCTTCATACCAAGGAGCCTCGCCTACCCCTTTTCCATCGTCCCTGTTCATCGCGTCATACCAACGTACTGATTCCCAATCTGCATACTCATCACGCGATAGGCTCATACCTATCGCGTGCTTTACTCGCTGGCAACCCCAGAGGGGAGGGCCGATTGGGGCGGACACCCGACAGGCCCGGAGACCGAGAGGAGTTGCGATGGTAGAGAACGCTGTCGCGGAGAAGGACCGCGACGAGATCGGCACGTCCAAGGAGGAGAACCAGTTCAACTTCGGCGCCGGCAAGAGGCAGGAAGTGGATCCTCGCTGGAAGCATCCGAAGCCCTTCCAGTACGAGGAGGACGGCATGGTGGTCACCCGCACCTCGGTGTGGAGCGCGCCGGGCTGCCACGAGGGCTGTGGCGTGCTGGTGTACTCCGACAAGGAGACCGGCAAGTTCATCAAGTGCGAGGGCGACCCGGACGACCCGTACAACCGCGGCGCGCTGTGCCCGAGGTGCCTGGCCTTCAAGCAGGTGGAGTTCCACCCCGACCGCATCCTGCACCCCATGAAGCGTGCCGGCGAGCGCGGGAGCGGCCAGTGGGAGCGCATCACGTGGGACGAGGCGCTGGAAACCTGCTACAAGGAATTCCGTCGCATCTCCATGACCTACGGCGGCGACTCCATCCACTGCCTGCGCGGCACCGCACGCGACAACCAGTGGCAGGTCGGCCGCATGGCGAACACGTTCGGCAGCCCCAACGAGTACGGCTTCCTGTCCGGCACCGCCTGCTACCTGCCCCGCCTGTCGCTCATGATCATGACCTACGGCGGCATGCTCATCGCCGACTTCTCGCAGTTCTCGGCGCTGCGCTACGACGACCCCGAGTGGGTGTGCCCCGAGTGCACCATCGTTTGGGGCTGCAACCCCACCATCTCCAACCCCGACTTCTTCATGGGACACTGGGTCACCGACGCCATGAAGCTCGGCTGCAAGCTCATCTCCGTCGAGCCGCGCGTCACCTGGCTCGCCGCGCACGCCGACATCCATCTGCAGCTGCGCCCCGGCACCGACACGGGCCTCGCTCTCGGCATGATCAAGGTCATCATCGACGAGGACCTCTACGACCATGACTTCGTGGAGCGCTGGACCTACGGCTTCGACGAGCTGGCCGAGCGCGCCCGCGAGCTGTCGCTGGACCAGGTGGAGGCCATGACGTGGGTCCCCAAGGAGAAGATCATCGCCGCTGCGCGCCTGTTCGCCACGTCCAAGCCGGCCAACGTCGTGTGGGGCCTCGCCGTGGACATGCAGAGCCAGGGCACGCCCTGCGCCGCCGCCATCGCCGCGCTGTGGACCATCACCGGCAACCTCGACGTGCCGGGCGGCATGTGCTACACCGCCTCCCCCATGGGCGTCGACCAGCCGTCCGCCGGCGCATGGGGCATCTACGACCTCATCAACGAGGAGATGCAGAAGAAGCGCGTGGGCTGGAAAGAATTCCCCATGTACCGCTACGGCCTCACCCAGGCCATGCCCGACATGTGCCTGGAGTATATGGAGGAGGGCAAGGTCAAGGGCGTGTGGATCCAGACATCCAACGGCATTGCCTGCATGAGCTGCGAGACCGAGCGCTGGTACCAGGCCATGAAGAAGCCGGAGTTCATCGCCGCCGTGGACATCTTCATGACGCCTACCATCCAGTCGTGCGCCGACATCGTCATGCCGGTGCAGACGTGGGCCGAGAAGCACTCCGTACGCGCCCACTACTACTTCCTGTCCGCTATCACGGGCGGCTGCGCGGCCGAGGGCGAGGCGAAGTCGGACTGCGAGATCAACCGCGAGCTTGCCCAGTACTTCGACAACGACGACGAGTTCAACCAGGCCATCGGCCGCCCCGAGGGCAAGCAGCACACCTGGCCGTGGGCGACCGAGGACGAGGTGTACGACGAGATCGTGAGCCCCTCCGGCTTCACGTTCCACGAGCTCATGGAGCACGGCCCGGTCTACCAGAAGTACGTGTACAAGAAGTACGAGAAGGGCCTCATGCGCCCCGACGGCCAGCCCGGCTTCAACACCCCCACGGGCCGCATCGAGTTCTACTCCACGCTGTTCGAGAAGTTCGGCTACGACCCGCTGCCCTACATCGAGGAGCCGGGCATCGGGCCCGTCACCACGCCCGACCTGTACGAGGAGTACCCGCTCATCATGATCACGGGCGCACGCACCACGTCGTTCTTCCACTCGGAGCACCGCCAGATCCCCTACCTGCGCCAGCTCACGCCCGACCCGTGGGTGCAGATCCACCCGCGCACGGCGAAAGACCTCAACATCTCCGAGGGCGACTGGGTGTGGATCGAGAACCACCGCGGCCGCTGCCGCCAGCGCGCCCGCCTCACCTTCGAGGTGCACGAGAAGGAGATCGCCGCGCAGCACGGCTGGTGGTTCCCCGAGCAGGACGGCGCCGAGCCGAACCTGTACGGCTTCCGCCAGTCCAACATCAACCAGCTGCTCGCCAACAAGCCCGGCACCACCGGCTTCGGCGCCGATCTGAAGTGCACGCTCTGCAAGGTGTACCGCTGCAAGGAGGAGGAACTGTAATGGCCATGAACGGAATTCTCGTCGACTACCAGTACTGCACGGGGTGCTACTCGTGCGAGGTGGCCTGCCAGGCCGAGCACGAGCTGCCGCTCGAGCAGTGGGGCGTGAAGGTCATGCAGAACGGCCCATGGCCGGTGAAGGACGCCGAGGGCAACGAGACGGATAATTACGTCTACGACTTCATCCCCGCGTTCACGAAGATCTGCGATCTGTGCGCCGACCGCCGGGAGAAGGGCAAGATCCCCTCCTGCGTGTTCCACTGCCAGGCCAAGTGCATGGAGTTCGGCCCGGTGGACGAGCTCGCGAAGCGCTTGGACGCCAAGCCGCAGCAGTACCTGTGGGTGCCGCCCTGCGCGTAGCGCCTTGAGCTGGGACGGCCGCCGAGCCGTCCCAGCTCTCCCCAAGATGCCGGCAGCCCCGAGCGACGGCCGGCATCTTGGGGAGAACCTCGGTTGAAAAGGAGACCGGCTGTGGACTACCAAAAGCTTGAAGAGGGCATCGAGAAGGCACCGCTCGCCTCGCGCCCCGCACTGGAACGCCTGCTGCTGTACGTGTCGGCAGGCCCGGACGTATCGCCCGACTACGCGCCGTACCTGGAAGGCTCGGCATCCTACCAGGACTTTTTCAACGCCATCTACGCCGACGACGCCCAGAAGGGCACGTCGGTATGGGCGGAGTGGGCGGCGCTCAAACGCAAGAGCTGGATCGGCCGCTTCGAACCCGTCCTGGCCGTGGAGAACCTGCGCCTCAAGGGCGACGGGCTGCCGGTGCAGTTCGGCACGGGCCTGTTCCTGGCCCCTACCGGCAGCCGCGACAGCATCGCGAACCTCTACGTGTTCGAACGTGGCGCGTTCAACGTGGAGGCGGCCGAGTTCGTCACGTCGATCGGCGGCACGTTCTCCTGCGCCGGCTACGACTTCGCCGGCATCTACGGCGTGTACAAGTACCGCGGCAGCGTGATACTCGAGCAATGGGAGGCCGAGCGGGACCCCGTGCCAGCGAAGAAGGGCTAGCGGCGTAGATCCGCCGCGCCGTGGCCGAGAAAGGAGATTCAGCCATGGGCCGCAAGAAGAAAATGACCCCCGCCCAGAAAGCCGCCGCCCGCCGGACGAGCACCGCCACGGCAAAGGCGATCGAAGCAGCCGAAGCGCCAGCCGAGCCCGCACCTGAGCGGCCCGAGCAGACCCCGCCGTCCCCCTCGGCAAGAGACGTGCTCGTAGGCGCTGCCGGCATCGCACTCGTAGCTGTCGCCGGCTACTTCTCCACAGCCGGTCTGGGCTAGCGCCGCGTCCGGAAACGGCTCCGCCTATCGGGCCGTTTCCGGACGATCGTCGCCTCCGTCCTCCCCTGCCGGCGCTTTAGCTCCGAACAGGCGCTCTTCAGAGAGCCGCGGAGCCTTGTCGCTCAGCTTGTAGTAGGCGGCGCGCGTCGAGTTCGCGATGCTCGCCAGCTCGTGCGCCTCCAGGTACTCGCTCTTGTTCTTCTCCTTGACGATGTAGCTCATGAGCCCGATGTAGGACGCGGTGAGCAGCTCGACGTAGTAGGGTCGCAGCCTGTCGCGCGGGGCGCGGTCGTCGTCCATCATCTGGTTGAGCTCCTGCCTAATCTGGTTCTGCAGGCGTACGGTGAAGTACGGGTCGCCGTGGGGGCCGATCAGCGCCCTCAAGACCCGCTCGTGCTCGATGCAGACCTCGAACCAGTTCTCCATGCACTCGAACGGCATGCCCGCTATGTCGCCCTTGTAGGCGTCCCCGTCGGACCGGTAGAGGCTCAACAGGCCGAGGAGCGTGCCCTCTATGCCCTCCAGCACGTCGATGGTGTCCCGGAAATGCACGTAGAAGGTCGACCTGGCAACGTTTGACCGCTCGACCAGCTCCTTCACCCGGATGGAGTCGTAGGGCTTCTCCTCCATGAGGTCGATGTACGTCTCGACGACAGCCCGCCTCGCCGCCGAGGCCCTCGAGCCCGAATCCATATCCGCACCGCCTTCCCTGCCCCGCGATCGTTCCCCGATTCTAGATCAGGCGGCGCCTCCCTGCAAAGGCAGGCGCCGCCGCCTCGCCTTATAGCTTGCCGCGGGCCCTGGCTAGAAGATAGGATGGCCCGGGTGCCTCCCCTCGTCCACGACGAACGGCTTAGAACGGTCGTAGCGCGGCCCTATGACGGGCACCTGCAAGTAGGACTCGTATTCGCCGCCCGTATGGATGATATGGCTCCCCCGGTTGTCCGTCTCCCACATGAGGGGCTCGATCCAATGCTCGTCGCGGAGGTAGCGCCCCGCAACCTGCACGCGGAGGATCTCGCCTTTGCGCCACAGGCGGCTCGTGGGGTTGATCTCCACGTCTATGGGGACGATCTCGCCGGCGGAGAGCTTCAGCTCCCTGCGGTGCGCCTGCACGGGCTGGAAGTCGCTCGAGAGCACCTCGTCCAACTCGCGGTGCGAGACCCGCATCTTTCCCCAGGCGCCCGGATGGGGCGCCGTGCCGTCGAATACCGTCACCGGAATCTCGGTCCCGTTCTCGTGGATCTTCTTCACGGTGACGAACAGGTCCATGTCATCGTGCCCGTCCGCCTCGACGAAGGCGTGGAGCTTCATATACCCCGTGAGCTCGGTGTCCTCCTCGAACCGGTAGTCGAACTCCGCGTTGCCCTCGTCGCCGTCATAGGAGACGGAGGCGGGCGCGGCCGGGCCCTCCTCTTCAAGGCTCATGGCCCCGGCGTTCAGGTAGAGCTTCCGGTACTCGGTCCTCGCCAGGGGAAACTCGCGCTCCGGACGCCTCGTTACATAGTCCTCGTCGTAGGCGTCCATCACGTCGATGCGCACCTTCGGGGTGAGCTCCCACCCGTTGTGGACGTCCTTGCAGTAGCGGTCGAAGAACGCCTTGAGCTCCTCCATATTCTGACGCGTGTAGAAATCGGGCCACTCGAACTCGCGGTGCACCCGGAGCCACTTCTTCTCCGAGGAAATCTTGCGGTACCCGTTGATAGAGCCGCGGAGGTGGAAATGGTTCCACCCGGCCGCCACGTAGGCGGGCACGGTGACCTTGCCGAAATCGGGGATCTTGTTCTCCCAGTAGGCGTTCATCAGGGGGTAGCGCAGGGCCATGGCCGCCTGGTCGTCGATGCCCTTGAGTCCGCAGGCGCCCGCGGTGGCGAAGCTGGTGAAGCGGACGCAGGGTATGCCCCCCTCGTAGAGCGACTCCCGGTACATGTCGCTCATGCCCTCCCACGGCGCGATGCAGGCGAGGTGGGGCGGCTGCTGCGCGGCGATGTGCCACTGGGTAATGGCCAGCGCGGAGGAGCCGGCCATGGTCACGCGCCCGTTGCACCAGGGCTGCTGCGCGGCCCACTCGACTACGTCGTAGCCATCTCTGGCCTCCTCCTCGCAGAACTGGTCGTGGAGGCCCTCCGAGTAGCCGATGCCGCGGGGGTCGACGTTGACGACCGCGTACCCGTTGGGACACCAGTAGAGCGGGTCGGCCGCCTCGAACTTCGCGCTGGGCGAGACGGCCCCGAACGGCACGCCCGGCGTGTAGCCCACGTCCTCGCCCGTGCGGAAATCGTTCGGGCGCTTCCCGTAATTCGACCAGGCCAGGATCGCCGGCACCTTCGCGTCCGAGTCCTGCGGCCTGAAGACGTCGCAGTAGAGCGTTATTCCGTCGCGCATCTTGACCGCCACATCCTGCTCGCACACGATGCCGGGCGCCGCCTCGTACGTGCGCTGGTTGAACGCGCAGGGCTTGGCCAGCTGCTTTTCCTCGTCGGACAGGACCTCCCACTCCTCGAACGTGACGGGCCTCAGCTCCTTCTGGTAAATCCTCTCGATCCTCTCGCCCTTGATGGTGGTTTCGAGGGTGAACCGCTCTCTTTCCATCGGCATCATAGCATCTCCCATCTAGTCGCACGTAACAGTGTTCTCGGCCTCGCCAACCTCAAGAAAGCGCGCCCTCCACGGCGCCTTCCGCCGGCTTCTGCGGGGAAGGCCCGCTCGGATCGAACCCGCTTATCGCAGAGGCGAGCCTCATCGCCAAGGGCAGCGTCACCAAGATGACGAGGTAGCCCGCGCCCAGCAGCGGCGGGTACACCATCATCCAGATCCCCACACAGGCACCCAGGCCCAGGGATTGCGCGTTCGTCATCCAGACGCACGAGACGCTCACCAAGGTGATGAGGGTGAAGGCGAGGACGAGGCTGCTCACGATATGGGTGACGACCTTGTTCTCGATATGCAGGACAGCGCACAGCTTGCGCCCCCAGGAGAGCGCAGGGAAAAGGTCGCCCACCACATAGCCCGCGCAGAAGCTCATGAGAAACGAGACGCCGAAGCCCAACAGGGTGAAGATTGGCAAAGACTCATTACCCGGAATGCCCTGTACGGTTGAAAGAATAATCACGCTCAGAACAACGCACATGACCATGCACATCACGATATTGAGAACACGTCCGAACCCACCCGGCCCTTTGAAGATCATCATTTCCTCCTTTGCTGCTTTCGGTTTTGGCTCGAAGCTTCGATAGCATCATTATGCTCGGCAGAAACCTTTTCGACATGGACGCTCGGCCGAGGAGTGTCCGATTATCAGCCTCTCGGAACAAGGCGACCGCCATGCGTCCTCCTTGTCATGCCGTTCGCCATCAGCCGGCCATGAGAAATCGCGATGGCAGGCAGGAAAAGTGTTGCCACGCCAACAGGCTTTGCCGGAGCGCGCATGGCTTAATAGGAGGCATAGGAACGGGGCCCCGAAGCGAGCAATTGAATAGAAAGGCGGTGTTTGCCTTGGCTCATCAGCGGGTTGACGGCAAAGACAAGCGGTTCGCTTTGCAGTTCTACGGCACGCAGGGATTCGCGGCTCTTCCGATCCTTCTCTACATGATCATTGCAGCGATCATCTCCATCGGCATACGCTACTACGGCATGGAGGCGCTCATCTTCGCCTCGGTCATCGGCTTGCTTGCCGGATTCTTCCTTTGCCGGAACAAGCTGGAGTACTGGGCCTCGTGCGTGCGCGGCCTCACCCAGTTCGGCAATGCGAACCTCATCTTCATCTTCATCATCATCGCCGTGTTCGGCAAGGTGCTCGTCGCCGGCGACATCGGCGGCGGCCTTCTCTGGATAGGCCTGAACTGCGGGCTGCAGGGAGGGGCCTTCGTCGTTCTGGTGTTCGTCGGCTGCGCCGTCTTCGCCACGGGATCGGGCGCCCCGTTTCCCGCCTTGCTGGCGCTCGTGCCCATCTTCTACCCGTCCGGCGTCATGCTGGGGGCGGACCCGACCGTGCTCGTGGGAGCCATGATCAGCGGCGTGTTCTTCGGCGACGCGCTCTCCCCCAGCTCCCAGGTCATCCATGTGACCATCAACTCGCAACACGACCCGGGAACGGGCAGGCCGGCCGACCTCGTGGAGGTGATGAAGGCCCGGTCGCCCTACCTCGTGGCCATCGCCCTCGTCTCCGCAGCGCTTTTCTTCCTCCTCGGCGGCGCCGGCGCGGCAACCGTCTCGCCGCAGGAGCTGGCCGGCATGGCGGATGCCCGCGGCCTGTTCATGTTCGTCCCCATCGCGCTTCTGCTGGCCATCTGCGTAAAGACCCGCAACCTGCTCATGGGCGTGAGCTGGGCCATCCTCGCAGGCGTTGTCCTCGGGCTTGCGAGCGGCCTCATGGAGCCCGCAGCGCTCGCCTCCTTCGACTTCGCCAAGCAGCAGATGCACGGCGTGTTCATGGACGGCGTGACCAGCTCGGTGAACCTCGTGTTCGCCAGCATCCTCCTGTTCGGCATGATCCAGATCGCCGTCGAGGGCGGCATCTTGGAGAAGTGCTGCGACTTCCTCATGGGCCTCAAGATGGCCAAGAGGCCGGCGGGCGCCGAGGGCATCGTCGCGCTGGGCACCGGCGTCATCTGCTGCCTGCTTTCGGGGTCCGAGCTGCCCACCGTCATCATGTTCAAGGACGTGGTGGAGAACATAGGCCAGAGGTCGGGCATCTCGGCGAACCGCCGGAGCATCCTGCTCACCGCCATGGCCACGAACATCCCGGCCATCGTGCCCGTGAACTCCATCTTCATCATGGGCTCCATCACCCTCGTGGCGGGCCTGGCCGGCGCCAACCCGGCGCTGCCCCTCGTGGCGCCCGTCCCGATATTCACCTGTTGCTTCTATCCCCTGATGCTGGCCGCGGTCTGCTTCGGCTGGGTCGTGTTCGGCTGGGGACGGAAGGCCACGGCATGCAAACCCGCAATCGAGAAGAAGGACCTGGTGGCGAACAATGGCTGAGACGTACGACATGATCATCGTGGGCGGGGGTGCCGGAGGGCTTTCGGCCGCCGTCTACGCCGGGCGGGCCGAGCGCAAGGCGCTCCTCATCGAGAAGGGGAGCTACGGCGGGCGCATCAACGAGACGCGCGAGATACGCAACTACCCGGGTACGATCGGCGACACCGGGATCGGGCTCATGGAGAAGTTCAAGGCCCACGCGCTCGCCTTCCCCACCAACGAGCTCAAGCGCACCACGGTCACCGGCATCAAGCAGCTGGACAACGGGAACTTCCTCGTGCAGACGAAGCGGCGCGGCGACTTCGAGACGCGCTGCGTCCTGCTGGACCTGGGCACGAAACCGCGCGTGCTGGGCATACCCGGCGAGCAGGAGTTCGCCGGCCACGGCGTGGCCTACTGCGCCACCTGCGACGCCGAGATGTTCAAGGGCAAGGAGATCTACGTGCTGGGCGCAGGCGACCAGGCCATCGAGGAGGCCGACTACCTCACGGGCTTCGCGTCGAAGGTGACGGTGATCGTGCTGCACGAGGAGGGGCATCTCGACTGCAACGAGGTGGCCGCCGCAACGGCGTTCCGCAACCCGAAGATCGACTTCGTGTGGAACTCGACCCTAGAGGAGATCAAAGGACGCGACGAGGTGGAGGGGCTCGTCATCAAGAACGTGGTGACGGGCACGTCGAACGAGGTGGAGACGGACGGCATCTTCTTCTTCGTGGGCATGATACCGCAGACCGAGCTGATTCGCGACCTGGTGGAATGCGACGACAAGGGCTACATCGCGGTCAACGAGAAGAAGGAGACCAGCGTGCCCGGCATCTACGCCGTGGGCGACTGCACGCAGACCTTCCTGCGCCAGGTGGTCACCGCGGCAGCCGACGGCGCCATCGCGGCGACGGCCAGCGAGCGCTACGTGAAGGAGAAGAAGCAGATCGACTCCCTGCTCACGCCCGACGCGGGCAAGGTGGCGTTCGTCTTCTACGACCCCTACGACAGCGAGCAGATAGAGCAGGTGTCCGCGCTGGAGGAGAAACTGCGCGGCGAATGGCGCGTCGAGCGCCAGGACATCACCCGGCAGTCGCTGCTGTACGGCCGCCTGGGACTGCACGCCTCCCCCGCAACCGCCTTCTACTTCGGCGGCAAGCTGATGGGAACGGAGGTGTAGGCCCGGCAACCAGCAGGAGCGCCGATCGCCTCGCGGGCAGGCTTTACGCCCCCTCGGGGTGATCGGGACGAACCGAACGATGAAAACGACCAAGGCAACCAGAAGCGACGAAAACGGAGGAACGAACCATGGGTCAACCGAGCGTATTCCCTCACGGCACCACCATCTACAACCCCGAGAAGTGCTGGAACGGGTACACCATCGTGCCCCTCATCAACGACGGCGTGCTGCTGTTCGACATGAACGGCAACGAGGTGCGGCGCTGGAACATGCAGGCCATGCCGCCGAAGCTGCTGCCGGGCGGCTACGTCATGGGCTATGCAGGCACCCGGCATCCCGACTACGGCATGCAGGACGGCGTGAACCTGCAGGAGATCGACTACGACGGCAACATCGTGTGGCAGTTCGACCGCTTCGAGAACATCGACGACCCCGGCCGCGACCACCGCTGGATGGCGCGCCAGCACCACGACTTCCAGCGCGAGGGCAACCCCGTGGGCTACTACGTGCCGGGCATGGACGCCAAGCCGCTCGAGGGCAACACGCTCATCCTCGCCCACCAGACGCTGCACAACCCCAACGTCTCCGACAAGAAGCTGCTCGACGACTGCATGTACGAGGTGGACTGGGAGGGCAACATCGTGTGGAAGTGGTCCATCACCGACCACTTCGACGAGCTGGGCTTCGACGAGGCGGCGAAGAACGTGCTGGCCCGCGACCCGAACATGCGCACCTCGGACGGCGGCGTGGGCGACTACCTGCATGTGAACTGCATGAGCTACCTGGGACCGAACAAGTGGCACGACCAGGGCGACCTGCGCTTCAAGCCCGACAACATCATCTTCGACTCGCGCGAGGCCAACATCCTGGCCATCATCGACAAGGAGACGGGCAAGATCGTGTGGAAGATAGGCCCCGACTTCAACGCCACCCCAGAGCTGAGGAAGCTCGGCTGGATCATCGGCCAGCACCACCTGCACATGATACCGAGGGGCCTGCCGGGCGAGGGCAACCTGCTCGTGTTCGACAACGGCGGCTGGGGCGGCTACGGCGTGCCGAACCCCGGCTCGCGCGACGGCTCCAAGAACGCCCTGCGCGACTACAGCCGCATCATCGAGTTCGACCCCACCACGCTCGAGATCGTGTGGAAGCTCACGCCGAAGGAGCTGGGCCACGCCATACCCACCGATGCGAGCAAGTTCTACAGCCCCTACGTGTCGAGCGCCCAGCGCCTGCCGAACGGCAACACGCTGGTGGACGAGGGCAGCGACGGCCGCTTGATCGAGGTCACGCCCGACCACGAGATCGTGTGGGAATGGATCTGCCCCTACTACAGCCACAACGACGAGGGGCCGCGCAACAACATGGTCTACCGCGCCTACCGCTACCCCTACAGCTACGTGCCGCAGGAGCCGGTGCCGCAGGAGGTGCCCGTGGAGCGCATCGACAACGCCACGTGGCGCCTGCCCAACGCCGGCGCGTTCGGCGCCAAGACGGTGGTGGACGTGGAGGGCACGCTGCCCTACTACCCGGACGTGGCCCTCTGCGTGGCCACGGACGACGAGGCCGACCTGAGCCTGCGCGAGAAGGTGTTCTCCGTGGACACCGACGTGTTCGTGCCCGTCGATACCATGGGCGCCTGGAACGACGAGGTGCTGAAGGCCGAGGGGAAGCCGGTGCTCGTGCTGTTCGGCGCCGAGCGCTGCGTGCACTGCAAGGCGCTCCACCCCGTGCTGGAGGAGGCCTTGGGCGAAGAGTACGAAGGCATGTTCCGGATCCGCTACGTTGACGTGGACAAGAGCCCCGAGATCGCGAAGGGCTGCCAGGCCCTCGGCATTCCGGTGGTGGCCGTGTTCAACCAGGGCAAGGAGGTGTTGCGGTTCGCCGGCGAAAGAGATTATGATGACGTCTGCGAGCTGCTGGACCGCGCGCTCGCGTAAGAAGGCCTGAATGCGAAGCGGCGGCCTCGCACCCGCGGGCCGCCGCAAGGCCGCCGTCCCCGCCGCAAGGCGGCAAGCTGCCGGCGGCCCGCCCAACGAGAGGGGTCTGACGTTGATCCGGAACGAGCTTGGGAAGCCCTTCGCCCCCGCACCCCCTTCGCCGGGGGGCTGGGGCTCCTTGGAGCGGGACGCCGCAGGACTGCCCTCGTTCGCCAGCTCCTGCCTGGCGCATCCCGTGTACGGCGACCTCCTGCGGCGCCAAACGTACAAGACGGCCGAGACGGTCCACGCGCAGGGGACGCCCATCAGGGAGTTCGGCATCGTGACCGAGGGGTGCCTGAAAACGGCACGCTACACCGTCGACGGCCACGAGCTGTGCAACGGGTACTTCGAGAAGGACGACGTGTTCCCCGAGCTGCTCTACTTCACCGGCGAGAAGGTGTATACCTACAACCTGCTGGCCGTGAGGAAGACCATGGTCATGTGGCTGGACACGTCGTTCTTCGAGCTGATGTTGAGGACGGACAGCCAGATGCTGTACCGCTTCATGCTCTACTTGTCGAAGCGGGGGCTGAAGAACCAGATGCTTCTGTGCTGCCTGCGCTACCAGACCATACGGGAGCGCATAGCCTTCTGGGTGCTGTGGATGGACGACATCGCGCAGGACGGCTTCGTGGAGCTGCCCTCGTCCCAGACGATCTGGGCGAACGAGCTGCGCGTCTCCCGCCCGTCGCTCAACCAGGAGGCCAAGCGCATGGAGAAGCAGGGCTACTTCCGCATGGACGGCTGCCGGCTGGAAGTGCTCGACCGGGAGGGCCTCGAGCTCTTGCTGTAGCCGTTGCTGCAGGCTTTCAGCGCATGAGGCGCAAGCGCTCCTCCACCAGGTCGATGAGCTCCTGCTGGGCGTGCACGCCCACCTTCTGGTAGATGTGGTACACGTGCGTCTTGACCGTGTGGTACGAGATGTGCAGGTCCTTGCCGATGCGATCGGTGCTGTAGCCGCGCACCAAGAGCTCCATGACCTCGCGCTCGCGCGGCGACAGGCCGTAGCGCAGCACGATGGCGTCGTGTACGCGCCCCACCGTCTCCTCCGGCACATGGGCGGCCCCGCCCGCCGCGTCGCTGTACCTCCACACGTAGCGCGTGAGCATGGCCACGATGGCCACCACCAGCCCCACGCACACGGCCGGCAGCAGCACCCTGAGCGCGTCGTCGGTCATCAGCATGCCGTAGCCCGCGGCCCATCCCAGCACGAGGCCCGCAAGCTGCGGGTAGCGCCCCGTCGCCCACGACTTCGCCCCCGGCAGCCGGTTGGCCGCGATGATCTCGCGCAGCCGCACCACGTTGAGCACGTCGTAGGTGGTGAAGCACATGACCAGCAGGCTGCAGCACAGCACGAGCCCGAAGGGGTTGCTGAACGGGAGCAGGAGCAGCAGGAACGCCGCGATGGGGAACAGGAGGGTCAGGAGCACGCGCACGGACACGCGGTCCTTCAGGAACACGCTGTACAGTACGAGGAAGATGCCGGGCACGCACAGCGACAGCCAGATGAACTCCAGGCTGTTCGACATGATGCTGAGCGATATGCCCAGGCAGTACGCAAGGCCGAACACCACGCTCAGCAGGAACAGCTCGCCGCGGAAGCTCAAGAGGGCCGCCACGGCCGCGTTGCCGGCATCCGGAGACGGCACGTCCCCGCGCGCGGAGGGGGCGCGTGCGGCGTCCGGGACCTCCTCGGGCTGGCGCAGCGGCGCGAAGGCGGCGATGCACACCACGAATACCGTCAGCACGAGCCGGATGCCGTCCTGCAGGCCCAGCAGAAGCAGGTAGAAGAACCCCGAGAGGAAGAGCGCGAGCGCGTTGACGGCGCAGAACCTCCCCTGCCCCGCATCTTGCAATCCGCCGAAGAGGCGCAGGAAGGCCGCCGCCGTGCCGGCGCCCATGAGCAGCCATACGGCGAGGACCACCGGGAGCGCCACGGGCACGCCGGCCCGCGCGAGCGCCGACACCACGACGATCGATGTTCCGGATGCCGCCGAGAAAAGCGCCAGGAACGGCGTGCGCTCGAGGAACGCCGCCGTGCGCAGCAGCGAGACCGCCACCATGAACAGCGCGGCCCCCAGGAAACCGAACCCCTTCTGCAAGATATCGAAGCGCACGAACGCGTCCGAGGAGACCACGAACACGTCGAGCGAGTAGGCAAGGTACAGCCATATCCAGTAGCACGACACCGCGACGGTCGGAAGCACCTGCCATTCGTGCACGAGCGAGTCGGTTGACGCTCCCCGGCCGCCGGCAAGACCGTGCAGCGCGCGCGAGACGCGCCCCTTCGGTTTCCGCTCCTTCACCTCGCACCCCCTTCTGCAAGGCCGCCGCACCGGGTGCCCCCAAGGCGGCACGGGGTGCGAGCGACGGGCTAACCTGAGTCGCTACCTCATTGTTTTACCTGATCACAAGCATATTCTAACAGTTCTTCCAACGTCGCTCCCGGAGGGGTTGCCCGCGGGGTCCCCTGCTCCCCGAGCACGCGGCGCCCCGCCTCCTGCAAGGCGCCGCACACGGTCGCCCCCGTCGCCGCGTCGACGGCCGGTCCGCCTTCCTCCCCATCCCGCATCGCCAGCCTCCTCCGCCGTTTCCATCGCCTTGCCGTCTCGCCCCACGGCCACCCTCCCCGCCGGGCCCCGGGGCCCCGACGCGCGCCGTATCGGGCGCGGGCCGGGGCGGAGAGGGGGCCTGAACGCCGCGCCGCGTCAGCGCAACGCCACGATCGCCTGCTTCGCCTTGGCGCCCAGCTTGCCCGCCAGCTCGTCGAGCGGGCCGTACTCCAGGCACTTCGCCTGGCAGTGCTTCACGCACGTGGGCACGCCGCCCGCCGCCGTGCGCGCGGCGCACAGGTCGCACTGGTCGGTGAACGCCGGCTGGTAGCCCACCTGCCAGCGGTCGTTCTCGGGCCCGTAGCTCCACGGCCCCACCTCGCACACCACCACGCCGCACTGGCCCTGCGGGAACCCGTTCTCAACCGCGCACGCCATCTCGCACGAATGGCATCCCGTGCACCACTCGTAGTCCACCAGCAGCCCGTATTCCGCCATGTCACTCGCCCTCCTTCATCTTGTACACCTTGCACAGGTTCGTCTTGTAGTTGCCGCCGAAGCCGCTCTTGCCGTTGCCCCAGGGTATGAGGTTGTTGATGCACAGGTCCCCGATGTCGTAGAGGTTCTCGGGGTCGCCCTCGGGGTTCCACCAGCCGTGGTCGGCCGCCACGATGCGCGGGTCGAAGATGGGCGTCTCCTTCACGCGGCGCTTCGCGCGCCCGAGCATGTTCTCCACCCACACCCAGTCGCCGTCCGCCACGCCCAGCTCGGCGCACGTCTCGGGGTGGATCTCGATCCACGGGTCGGGGTGCATGGCCAGAAGGCGCTTGGCCTGGCGATGCTCCGAATGGAAGAACGGCCAGCGGCGCGCGCCCGTGCACAGCACGAGCGGGTACTCGTCCAGGAGCTCGGGCGTGGCCAGGGGGCCGGGCGCGGGCTCGTCGAACACGGGCAGCGGGTCGAGCCCGGCGTTCTTGTAGTACGTCGACCACAGCTCGATGCGCCCCGTGGCCGTGTAGAAGCCGGGGCTGCCGTCGGGGCGCAGGAGGCCCTTCTCGTGCTTGCCGTACTCGAACGGCAAATACACCGGCGCCGCCTCGCGCAGCTCGGGGAACGTGATGCCGGAGGAGGCGATCATCTCGGTGAACATGTCCTCGACGTTCTCCCACGGCCACGCCTCGGGGGCCAGGCGGCGGCCCAGCTCCAGGTTCATCTCCATGTCGGACTTGCACTCGCCCACCTGGCACACCTTGTTGATGGCCTCGGCGCGCTGCGCGCCGTCGCCCAGGCGCACGCCGTCGCGCTCGGGGAACATGGCCGCCGGCAGCACCACGTCGTAGAACGCCATGATCGTGGGCGTCATGAACAGGTCGGCGCCCGCCACGAAGTCCAGCTTGCGGAAGCACTCCGCCACCTCGGTGGAGTTCGCCGACATGCAGGCCAGGAAGTTCGACGTCTGCACCCAGGCGGCCTTGATGGGGTACGGCCTGCCCGTCTTCATCGCCTCGACGGTGGTGTTCGGGTGCGCCGCCTGGAAGCCCAGGCGGAACAGCGAGTACTTGTCCAGGCCGAGGCGCTTCTCGTTCTGCTCGTCGCCCAGAAGCTCGAAGCCCCAGCCGCCGCCGTAGTTCAGGATCTCGGGCGGCACGATGATGCCGCCGGGCACCTCCACGTTGCCCGTCACCTGGAAGAGCGCCATGATGGCCTGGCCGGCCGGCAGCGCCTCCTTCGTCATGTCCACGGCCACGCCCCACTGCAGCGTCGCGGGCCTGCTCGCCGCCAGGATGCGCGCGGCTTTGCGGATGCGCTCGGCCGGAACCCACGTGGTGGTCTCGGCGTACTCGGGCGTGAACGGCTGCACGTGCTCGGAGAGCTCCTCGAAGCCGTAGCACCAGCGGTCGACGAAGTCGTGGTCGTACAGGTCCTCGTTGATGATGACGTTCATCATGGCGAGCGCCAGCGCGGCGTCGGTGCCCGGGCGCACCGGCAGGTGCACCTCGGCCTTGGCGGAGAGCCACGTGACCTTGGGGTCGATCATCACGATCTTCATGCCGCGCTTCATGAGGTCCACCACCCAGTGGCCGAAGAAGCCGTCCGAGTTGGCGATGAGCGGGTAGTTGCCCCACACGAACATGGTCTCGGGCATCTGCCATGCGGGGTTGTCGTAGCGGTCGGGGAACTGCTGGGCGCAGTCGGCCACCCAGAACGCGCCCGTCGTGGCGATGCAGCCGGCCACGCGCGGCAGGTAGCACGCGTTGCCGGAGAAGATGTTCACGAAGTTCGGCGAGCCGAACGACCAGCACAGGCGTGTGATGTACGGCGCGATGTCGCGCCCGGTGCCGCACGAGAAGATGACGGACTCGGGGCCGTAGGCCTCCTTCACCTTGTTGAGCTCACAGGCGATGAGGTCGAGCGCCTCGTCCCAGCCGATGCGCTCCCAGCGGTCGCGGCCGCGGTCGGCCTTCGCGCGGCGCAGCGGATGCGTGAGGCGCTTCGGGTTGTTCACCATCTCGGGCAAATCCAGGCAGCGCACGCACAGGCGCCCCTCGTTGAACGGGTTCTCCGGATCGCCCTCCACCTTCACGAGCTCTCCCTCGTCGTTGGTGTAGAGCAGCACGCCGCAGCCCAGGTGGCACCCCGGTCCCGACCAAGCGCTCCCGCGCGTGACCGTCAGGTCGCCGTCCCGGTACGTGTAGGGATTCTCGTGCTTCACGAACCGGTAGTCTCGCTCCTCCATAGTCCTCTCCTTTCCTCGTTCTTCTCGTTCTTTCTAGCGACTGGCGGTTTCCGCCTCGGCCGGATCCGCGGGCGCGTCGGCGGACGCCGCCGCCTCGGCCGGGTCCTTCAGGAACTTGAGCAGCGCCAGGCAGGCCGCCACGCCCACGATGCCGATGCCCACGAGCAGCATGATGGCCGCGCCCCAGCCGGACGTCTCGATGAGCGTGCCGATGGACGCGTTGCCGAACCCGCCGATGGAGCGGCCGAGCGCGATGACGCCGAACGTCGTGCCGATGTAGACGGGCGCCACGGCAGCCGACGGCGCGATGGGCCAGATGACGGCCGGCACGAGCTGCAGCACGATGCCGGTGACGATCATGACGGCCACGGTGGCCTGCGGCGGCACGTTAAAGGCCAGGATGGCGATGAGCGCCGTGAGCACCATGCTGGCCACGAGCAGCCAGATGCGGCTCTTCAGCCTCACCACCTTGTTGAGCACGGGCGTCATGAGCACCACGCCCAAGATCATGCCCACCGTGATAAGGCTCGAGTACAGGTTGGAATCCTCCAGGCTGTAGCCCAGCTCCTCCATGCAGTACGTGGGCGCGAACGTGGACACGGCGTACATGATGAACGCGAACATGGCGAACACCACGGCCAACAGCCACGTGGAGGGCGACTTCATGCCCGCGACCAGCGATATCTTCGGCGCATCCTCCGCCGCGTAGCCGTCGGGCGCCTTCACGAATACCAGGTACAGCACGGCGGCCGCCACGAGCAGCGCCGTGGAGAGCCACCACACGTTCGTCCACGTGCCGGGGTCGTCGGCCGCGATGAACAGGTTGGCCCCCGTGAAGATGGCGAGCATGCCGATGGGCACCCACCCCGACCAGATGGCCATGGGCGCGCCGCTCTTCTCGGGCGGGAACCACATGGCGATGATAGCCGGCACGGCCACGCCGATCAGCGCGAAGCTCAGGCCCTCCACGAAACGGCTGAACAGCAAGAGCTCGATATTCGGCGCGAACGACCCTATCAGGCTGCCCACCGCCGCCGAGAGGATGGCGAACAGGCCCACCTTCTTCGGGCCGAACCTGTCGGTGAGCCCGCCCGACGGCAGCGCGAGCACGAGACCCGTGACGGTGGGCACCGTCATGAGCCAGCCTCCCAGCGCCGGCCCGATCCCCAGGTCGGCCATGAGCAGCCCCATGGTGGGCGGCACCTTGAACATGTTGATGGCGATGGCCACTGCAGCCAGCATTCCCACGAGCGTGACGATCCAGCTCCTCGCCGATGACGGCCTTCGTGCTTCCATAAACCCCTCCTTCTCCCGTTTTCCTTCGGTTCGTCCTGCGGCCCTCTTGCGGGCCGCGGCTTGCCGAGGACTCTAGGAGCCGGGCGAGGGGGTGTAATCGGGAAAAAGCGCGTATTAGGGGCGCGAGGGCATCGGAAAAAACGTAGTAGGAAGGTCCTATCAGGCAAAACCGCCCGCCGCAGACGCGACGGGCGGTTTTTTCGCGAGGGGGCTAGGCACGCCTCACAAGGTAGCACTGGTGGATCTTGGGGTTGCGCTCGAAGTCATGGGGGATCGTGGACGCCGTGATGTCCTGCAGGGCCACGCCGTACTTAGCCAGCGCCTCCACATCGGGCCTGAACGTGCGCAGGTTGCACGAGAACACGGCCTCGCCGCCCTCGGTGAGCAGGCGCGTCACGCCGATGAGCAGCTCCACGTGGTCTCGCTGCACGTCCCACGTGCGACTGCCCATGGCCTTCGAGTTGGAGAACGTGGGCGGGTCCACGAAGATCAGGTCGTAGCGCAGGGGCTTGCGGCGCGTCTCGGTGATCCAGGCCATGACGTCGGCGCGCTCGAAGGAGTGCTCGGGCCCCGAGAAGCCGTTGCCGGCCATGTTGCGCCGCGCCCAGTCCAGGTAGGTCTGCGAGAGGTCCACCGTCGTCGTCTCCACCGCCCCGCCTCCGGCCGCATGCACGGTTGCCGTGCCCGTGTAGGCGAACAGGTTGAGGAAGCGCTTGCCCGCCGCCTTCGCGCCTACGAGCTCGCGCGTGGCGCGGTGGTCCAGGAAGATGCCCGTGTCCAGGTAGCCCGACAGGTCCACCTCCATGAGGTAGCCGTCCTCGTCGATCTGCGTCACGTAGCTGCGCCGGCCGGCATCGCGGTACTGCGAGCCGCCCTTGTCGCGCCGGCGCGTCTTGGCGAACACATGGTCCGGGCGGATGCCCAGCGCCACGGGCGCCAACGCCAGAACGTCGTCGAAGCGCCGACGCGCGTGGGCAGGGTCGACCGAGGAGGGCGCGGCGTACTCGGCGATGTGCAGGTACGTGTTGCCCTCGGCCTCGCCAGCGCCCACGTACACGTCGATTGCCACGGCGTAGTCGGGCAGGTCGGCGTCGTAGACGCGGTAGCACGAGATCCCTTCGCGGCGCGCCCACTTGCGGCGCTCCTTGGCAACCTTGAACAGGCGGGACGAGAACTGCTCGGAAGCGGGTTCCAGCACCTCCACGCGGTGCTCGGCGCCGCCGGCGGGATCGGGCACCACGACGACGGCCGCCTCGGCGGGCGGCGCGTAGAACACGAGCGCCTCCGTGGCCACGCGGTCGCGCCCGAACTCGACGCGCGCGCCCGGCGCCGTGCCGAAGCGGTCTTCCACGGCCTCGCTGCCCGCCACCGCGAACACGGAGCCCGCCGGGGCCGCCGTGGCGGCCGCCACGAACGCGGCGGCGTCGGCCTGGGCGCTCGCCTCCGACGAGCGCTCGCGGGCGCCCAGCACGCGCTCCACGAGGCATCCGGAGGCCTCCGCCCCGTCCGTTACGCCCGCCGTTTCCC
>NZ_JAIPUP010000008.1:0-89548 GCF_030418485.1 Gordonibacter sp. RACS_AR68 | reverse complement strand
CGCCGAGCGCGAGCGCGCCGACGCCGACGTGGCGCGCCTTGCCGAGGAGCACGCGTCGCTCACCGAGCGCCACCGCGCGCTCGACCGCGAGGCGGCCGCGCTCACCGAGGCGCGCCGAGGTGCCGAGCGCGCGCAGGAGCAGGCGCGCCGCGAGCTCGCGGCCACGCAGGAGTCGCTGGCCAGCGGCCTGGCGCACGTGAAGCTCATCGAGGGCCACGGAAAGGAGCTGGAGCTGCAGCTCCAGCGCTCGCAGACCGATGCCGCAGCGCTTGCCGAGGCGGCCGCGGCCGCCGGCGCGGCGCTGGAGGCGCTCGCCGACCGCGAGGCGGCGGCGCGCGAGGCGGTGAGCACGGCGTTCGCCGCACGCGAGGCCGCCCGCACCGCGCTCGAGGAGGCCCGCGACGAGGCGTCGCTTTTGGCCTCGGAGATCAAGGGGCTCGAGGAGGTGGAGCGCGCGAGCGCCGCCGCAGGGCCCGCCCGCGCCTGGCTGCTCGATCACTCCGACGAGCTGTCCTGCGCCTTGGCACCGCTCTCGCACGTGCTGCGGGCCGAGGCGGGGTCGGAGGCGCTCGTGGAGCGCCTGCTGGGCGGCGACGTGGCGGCGCTGCTCGTGGACGAGACCGCCGGAGCGGCCGCCGTGGCGGCCGCGCTCGCATCCTGCGACGAGCAGGGCGAGGTCGTGCTCGTGGCCCGCGACGACGCCGCCGGGCCCGGCCACGCCGCCGACGAGCTGCCTGCACGCGCCGCCGCGGCGGCCGGGCTCGGGCGCGCGCTCGTGGACGGGCTGTCGTACCCGCCCGAGGCCGCTCGCGCCGTGGAGGCGCTGATGGGCGACGTGGTGGTGTGCGACGGCCTGGACGCTGCGCTCGCCGCCCATGCGCGCGACGGCTTCGGCGCCCGCTTCGTCACGGAGGACGGCTGCGTGGTGTGGCCCGGGGGCAAGGTGACGCTCGGCGCCGCTGCAGCCGACGATGCCGAGGGCGTGCTCGCCCGCGCCCGGCGCCTCGACGGTTTGCGGGCCCGCCTCGCCGAGGCCGACGCCGCCCGCGACTCGGCCCAGCAGGCGTCCTCCGCGGCCGAGGAGGCGCTGCGGCAGGCCCAGGGCGAGAGCCTGCGCCTGTCCCAGGAGCTGGCCGAGCTGCGCGGCAAGACGGACGCCGCCCGCGCCGACGCGCGCCGCGCCGAGGAGAAGCTGGCGGCCGTGCGGCGCGAGTTCGAGGACATCGAGCGCCAGCGCGCCGAGGCCGAGCGCACCGTGGCCGAGGCGCGGCCGTCGGTGGAGGCCCTGGAGCAGCGTCTGGCCGGCCTGGCCCAGCAGCTGGAGGACGATACGGCACGCCTCGCCGAGGCGCAGGACGCCGTGGTGCCGCTGCGGAAGCAGGCGGCCCAGGTGCGCGACGCGCTGGCAGAGGCGAAGCTCAAGGCGGCCACGCTCGCCGAGCGCGAGACCTACACGTCCCGCGTGGCGGATGCGCGCGCCCGCGAGATCGAGCAGGCGGCCGCGGCCGACGCCGATGCCCGCGAGGGTTTGCTGCGCAAAGTGGTGGCGCAGCGGCGCATCGAGCCCTTGCTCGCGATCATGGAGGAGCTCTCGGACAGCGCCCGGCGCCGCACGCGCGCGCTCGAGGAGGCTGCGAACGCCGCCCAGGACGCCGCCGGGGGCATGCACCAGGCGGCCAACGAGGCCCGTGCCGCCGCACGCTCCGCGCACGACGCGTTCGACGAGGCCAACGCCCGCATGGGCCAGGCCCGGGTCGACAAGGGCCGTCTGGAGGTGCAGGTGGAAGGGGCGGTGAACGCCATCGTCCACGACTGCAAGGTGCCGCTCGACCATGCTCTCGCGCTGCCCGCGCTAGACGACCGGGGCGCGGTGGAGGACCAGGCGTTCAAGCTGCGCCGCCGCATCGCCAACATGGGCACCATCAACCCCGATGCCGCCGACGAGTACGAGCGCCTCAAGGAGCGCTACGACTACCTGGCCGCCCAGCTGGCCGACCTCGACGGCGCGCGCCGTGCGCTCGGCAAGATCGTGCGCGTCATAGATGCCCGCATGAAGGACGACTTCGTCCGCACGTTCGACGCGGTCAGCAAGAACTTCAGCGAGATCTTCGCCGTGCTGTTCCCGGGCGGCTCGGCCGAGCTCTCGCTCGTTGACCCCGACGACCTGGAGAACACGGGCGTGGAGGTGACGGCGCAGCCGCGCGGCAAGCGCATCACGAAGATGATGCTCATGTCCGGCGGCGAGAAGTCTCTCACGGCGCTCGCGCTGCTGTTCGCGGTGTACCGCATCCGCACGACGCCGTTCTACATCCTCGACGAGGTGGAGGCCGCGCTCGACGACTCGAACCTGCGCCGCCTCACGTCGTACCTGGAATCGCTGCGCGACACCACGCAGCTCATCATGATCACGCACCAGCGGCGCACCATGGAGATGGCCGACGTGCTGTTCGGCGTGTCCATGCAGGCCGACGGCGTGACGAAGGTGGTCAGCCAGAAGCTCGAGCACGCCTTGCGCCACGCGGAATAGCGCAGCGGCCTGCATGCGGGATGGGGAGCGGGCGATGGCCGCGCTCCCGCCGCGGCCGCTATTCCTACTTCGCGATCAGGTAGACGATGTTGGCGAGCGCCCAGACGAAGAACAGCACGCAGTTGGCCCTCGCCAGGACGTTGAGCACCTTGTTCGACAGTTTCTCGCCTTTGACCAGCACGTCCGCGTTCAGCAACGAGAAGAAGAGGATCATGAGCGAGTAGCTGTTCATGTTGCCCTCGTTGCCCGTGGCCAGCGAGTAGACGAAACCCGCCCATATGAAGGGCAGCATGACCAGGGTTATCGCCTGGAACAGGCTCGCATCCTGCCGCTTGCGAAACTCGGGGTCCTTCCGCTGCTCGAACCAGCCCTTCGCCTGCCCGCTTGCAGCAGCTTCCAAATGCTCTTCAGCCATGATGAGACGCTCCATTTCCAGATAGAGTATAGTGGGAACCGAAAGTATTCGCTTGCAAGCAGGCTGATTGTAGCATAGTATCCATCATTGATATAGTAGAGGAGCGAAATGGCGAAGAGGAGCCCGTACGAGACGGGGGAGCTGTCCGACAGCATCTTCCTCATCCTCTTGGCCACGCTCGAGCCGGTGCACGGATACCGCATCATGCAGGGCATCAAGGAGTCCACGCAGGGCACGGTGGAGATCGGGCCGGCCACCATGTACACGACGCTCAAGAAGCTCAAAGGCGCGGGCTGGATCGCGGAGATCGCCGACGCGGCCGAGGGGCCCGAGGGGGAGAGCCGCATCCGCTACGCGGCAACCGACGAGGGCCGCGCGGTGCTGCGGCGCGACTTCGAGCGGCGCCGACGGCTGATGGTGCTCGCCGAGGGGCTGTTGGGCGGGAAGGACGGGAGCACCGCGGACATCGGGGCGATGGGCGAGGGGGAGCATGGCGAACACGACCTATAGAATGTGCGGGGGCCTTGCAGTGATGCCGGGCCATGACATGGCGATGCTCGAGAGGATGAGCGCGAAGGGCTGGCATGTGACAGGTGTCAACCGGGCGCTCCTGTACCGTTTCGAGCGCGGCGAGCCGCACGGCTTCGACTACGCGGTGGACTTCCAGCGCGACTTCTCGGAGGAGGCGCGGGAGCTGTACGGCCTCGGCGGCTGGGAACCCGTCGTGCTGGGGCCCGGCTGGCAGATCGTGCGCGCCGAGGCCGGCACCACGCCGCTGTACACCGACGACGACGCGGAAGCGGAGACGCTTCGGGAGAGCCGGAAGGGGCTGGGCCTGCGCGCGCTCCTCTGCGCGGTTGCCGCGGCGTTGCTCTTCGTGCTCCAGTCACGGCTTTCGGCCCAGGGCAACGAGCCGGCGTCGTGGGCCTGCCTCGCGGCGTGCATGGTCCTCGCGGCCGGGTTCGTCTTCTCGCTCTTCCCCTTCGTCGGGTATACGCGTTCCTTGCGCAAGATCCACGCCGAGCAGGAGGCGGACCCGCGCTGCTGACGTGCGGCCCCATTTGGGATACACTGTTCAGGTTGTTGAGAAAGGAGCCCGCACATGGGATTTTTCGATAGGATCAGCGAGGGGCTCTCCCGCTCGCGCGACAAGTTCAAAGAGCAGATGAACGTCCTTCTGGACCGCGGCCCGGATCTGGACGACGAGTTCTGGGATGGCCTGGAGGAAACGCTCATCCTAGCCGACATCGGGGGCGCGGCGGCCAGCGAGATCGTGGAGAACCTGCGTGACCAGGCCACGCGCAAGGCGCTGCCCGATGCTTACGCCGTTCTCGACCTGCTGAACGACCAGATAGCCTCCACGTTCACGCCCGGCGGCGAGGACGTGTTCGGCGGCGGGCCGGCCGTGGTGCTGTTCGTGGGCATCAACGGCACGGGCAAGACCACCACGGTGGGCAAGCTGGCCAAGGAGGCCACGGACGCGGGCCGCACGGTGCTCCTGGGCAGCGCCGACACGTTCCGCGCGGCGGCCATCGAGCAGCTGGAGGTGTGGGCGCGGCGCGCGAACGTGCCCGTGTGCACGCGCGAGCGCGGCAGCGACCCGGCGAGCGTCTGCTACGACACCCTCGAGCGCGCCGAGCAGGAGGGCGCCGACCTCGTGCTGGTGGACACGGCCGGGCGCCTGCACACGTCGGCCGACCTCATGCGCGAGCTGGAGAAGGTGGTGGCCGTGGTGCGCAAGCGCTCGAATCTGCCCGTGTTCACCGTGCTCGTTATCGATGCCACCACCGGCCAGAACGGCCTTCAGCAGGCACGCGAGTTCGACCGCGCGCTCGATCTGGACGGCGTGATCGTCACGAAGCTCGACGGCACCGCGAAGGGCGGCATCGCGCTGGCTGTGAGCCACGAGCTGGAGCTGCCCGTGCTCAAGATCGGCGTAGGAGAGGGCCTCGACGACCTCAAGGACTTCGACGCGCACGACTTCGCGCGCGCCCTCGTCGGCGACTTCGACGAGCGGGGCTAAGAGCGCATGGGGTCTGGTGCTCGGTAGAACCATGGCACTGCGAAGGCCGTATTCGTAATTGTTCGGAAGACCACCCCCAGTCGTTGAAAAGGTGAAGTTCGCGTCCGCATGCGTCGATCAAGTATAATCTCCCATTAAGCGTACGACATGACCGACCGATGGGAGCGCACTTCCATGCTCGAGAACCTCTCCGAACGCCTTCAGGGCATATTCAGCGGGCTGCGCGGCAAGGGCCGCCTGACCGAGGACGACATCAACGACGCCATGCGCGAGATCCGCATGGCGCTTCTGGAAGCCGATGTGAACTTCAAGGTGGTGAAGGGCTTCATCGCCCGCACGAAGGAGCGCTGCCTGGACGCGGAGGTGCTCGACTCGCTCACGCCGGCGCAGAACGTCATCAAGATCGTGCTCGACGAGCTCACCGAGCTCTTGGGCCGCACGGACAGCAAGCTCGTGCTCTCCAGCCGCATCCCCAACGTCATCATGCTCGTGGGCCTGCAGGGCTCCGGCAAGACGACGGCCGCCGCGAAGCTGGCCTACCGCCTGAAGCAGGAGAACCACTCGCCCTTGCTGGTGGCCTGCGACGTGTACCGTCCCGCCGCGGCCGACCAGCTGCAGACGCTCGGCGGCGAGATCGGCGTGCGGGTGTACCGCGGTGACGGCCAGGACCCGGTGCGCATCGCCACCGAGGGCATCCAGGACGCCATCGACAACCTGCGCGACGTGGTGATCGTGGACACGGCGGGCCGCCTGCACGTGGACGACGAGATGATGGACGAGGCCGAGGCCATCAAGCGTGCGGTCAAGCCCGACCAGATCCTCATGGTGGTGGACGCCATGACCGGCCAGGACGTCGTGAACGTGGCTGCCGCCTTCTCCGAGCGCGTGGACTTCGACGGCGTGATCATGTCGAAGATGGACGGCGACGCCCGCGGCGGCGGCGCGCTGTCCATCAAGCAGGTCACGGGCAAGCCCATCAAGTTCATCTCGTCCGGCGAGAAGCCGGACTCGCTCGAGGAGTTCCACCCCGACCGCATGGCGAAGCGCATCTTGGGCATGGGCGACGTGGTCAGCCTCATCGAGAGCGCCGTGAAGGTGCAACAGGAGGAGGTCGAGCAGGAGCAGGCCGAGCGCATGATGCGCGCGAACCTCACGCTCAACGACTTCATCGATATGAACCGCCAGATCCGCAAGATGGGCGGCATTTCCAAGCTGATCAGCGCATTGCCCGGCGGCGACAAGGCCATGTCGCAGGGCCAGGTGGACGAGGGCGCGCTCGACCACATGGAGGTCATCATCAACTCCATGACCAAGGCCGAGCGCGAGAAGCCCGACCTGCTGAACGGCTCGCGCCGCGCGCGCATCGCCGCCGGCGCCGGCGTGACCGTCTCGGACGTGAACCAGCTGATCAAGAAGTTCAACGAGACGAAGAAGATGATGAAGAAGATGATGCCCGCCGTGGAGGACCTGCAGGGCGGCAAGAAGGGGAAGAAGGGCAAGAAGGGCCGGCGGCGTCGCATGGGCCTGCCCGGCATGGGAGGCATGAGCATGGCCGACATCAAGAAGCTCCAAGACATGATGGGCGAATAGGCATGATGCGGCGGCAACGGGGCCGCCTCATTCGTTTGAGGAGGGGCGCTATGCAGGGTTACGAGAGCAAGGAAGCGCTGATCGCCGAGATCCGGAAGACGGCCGGGCTGTTCGCTGCGGAGTTCGACGATGTGGCCGAGGCCGACGCCGACTCGACGGTCGAGGGCGTGGACCGCACGCCGCGCGAGATGCTGGCCTACCAGCTGGGGTGGATGGGGCTGTTGCGTGGCTGGGACGCCGACGAGCTGGCCGGCAAGGACGTGGCCATGCCGGCGCCCGGCTGCAAGTGGAACCAGATGGGCGTTTTGTACCAAGGCTTCTACGACGAGCATCGCGCGGAACCGTTCGAGCACCTGAAGCGGTCGTTCGAGGACGACGTGGACGCGCTCGTGCAGTGGGTCGACGGGTTCTCCGACGAGGAGCTGTTCGAGCCAGGCGCACGGACACGCGTGCACCGCCAGGCGAGTATGCAACGCCGTTGCTCACCACGTTGGCCAGCGCCTTGGCCATGAGTGCGGGGTTCGCCCGCACGGTGGCGTCGCCTTGTAAGTCAACGTCGAGCACGATGCCGCGCTCGTTCGCGAGCGGCGCGAGCGCGTCGCAGGTTTCCCGCACGAGCGCGGCGGCGGAAACGTCCTCCTGCGCGCGGTCAAGATCGTCGGCCTCCAAGCCAGCCACGAACAGAACCTCGCCCACGAGGCCCTCGAGGTTCTCGGTGGCCTTGAGGGCGGCGGGCAGGTGCTTGTCGCGGTCGGCGAAGTTGCCGATACCGTACAGCATGCACTCGATCTGGGCCTTGAGGGCGCACAGGGGCGTCTTCAGCTCGTGGGACACGGCGGCGAAGAAGTCGCGGCGCTGCCGCTCGGCGCGCTTGGCATCGGCCACGTCGGCGACGAGCCGGTTGATGATGCGGCTCACGCCCCAGGCCACGAGCACGGCCGCGGCGAGGATGGCCGTGACGACGGCGGGCAGCATGCTCCAGAACGCCGAAGGCAGCTCGCCGGCGGCGGGCAGGTTGGCCACGATGGTGAGGTAGCCGCTGTCCTGGTCGGCGAACCGCACGTTGGTCGACAGGGCGACGGCCGATTCGCTTCCCGTGTCCGGCTCGGTGCCGAAACGGGACGAGTCGTTGCCCACGACGAGCACGGCGGTTGCGTTGTTCTCGATGCAGAAGTCGTAGATGGGCTGGGCCGCATCGGCGTAGGGCGTTTCGGCGAGCTGCGCGCCGAGCGCGTCGAGGCGTTCGTGCACGCGCGATGTGGCCACGTTCTCGTAGCTGGCGGGCAGCGCCACGGCCACGAGCGCGTAGATGAGCGCGCTCGTCAGCGCGAGCGCGGCGGCCACGGCCAGGAACACCTTGAGTCCGAGGCGGCGCCGTCGCCTGCTCTCGTCGCTATGCCGCCTACGCCTCTCCAAGCTTGTACCCGATCCCCCGAACGGTGGCCACGAGGCCGGCGCCGAGCTTCTTGCGGATGTTCATGACGTGGATGTTGACGATCTTCGGATCGCTGGCGAACTCGTAGTGCCACACGAGGGAGAGCAGCTCGTCGCGCGTGAACACCCGGCCGGGATGGGCGAGCAGCAGCTCGAGCACGTCGAATTCGGTGCGGGTAAGGTCCACGGGGCTTCCGCCGCGGCTCGCCGTGCGGCCGGCGGGGTCGAGCGCTACGTCGCCGCAGCGCAGCAGTCCGTCGGCGCCGTCGGCCGGAGCGTGCGCGGCCCGGCGCAGCAGGGCCTCGGCGCGCCGCAGGACCACCTTCACGGAGAACGGCTTCGTCACGTAGTCGTCGGCAAGAAGCTCGAAGCCGCGCAGCTCGTCGGACTCGGCACCGAGCGCCGTGAGCATCATGACGGGAACGTCGGATTCCTGCCGTATGAGCTCGCACACGGTGAAGCCGTCGATCTTCGGCAGCATGAGGTCGAGCACGACGAGGTCGCAAGGCCGCGCGTGGAACGCCGCGATGCCCTCCATCCCGTCGGCGGCGAGCGCCACGTCGTGGCCCGCGCTCTTGAACACCTCGGCGAGCACGGTGCGGATGGCTGGTTCGTCTTCGATGATCAGCATGTGGGCCATGGGGCACCTCCTGCGCGCATGGTATCACAGCCCCTCGCTGCTGCGCCCGAACGACACAGGTTCTGCGAACGGCTCGCCGGATCCGCGCGAAACCCCCGTCCCGCGAGGGCGGTCGGCGTCGCTCCTTGCTACAATGGAGGCGTTCCGCCCGATGCGGGGAAGGGAGCGAGGGAAGGGGAGCGATGCCGAGCGTACTCATAGTCGACGACGACGCGGATCTGTCCGCCATCGTGGCGCGCTACCTCGAAAGCGAGGGGTTCGCGGTCGTGCGCGCTGCGAGCGCCGAAGAGGCCTACGACGTGCTGGGCGCCCGTCCGTTCGACCTCGTGCTGCTCGACATCAACCTGCCGGGCGACGACGGCTTCGCGGCGTGCGAGGCCCTTCGGCGCGCGAGCGACGTGCCCATCGTGTTCGCGTCGGCGCGCACGAGCGAGACGGACCGCATCGTCGGGCTCGACACGGGCGGCGACGACTACCTGCCCAAGCCCTACTCTCTGCGCGAGCTGCTCGCGCACGTGAACGCGCTGCTCAGGCGCTCTCGGGGGCGCTCCGGCGGCGCGGGACGGCCGCTCGTCGCGGGGCCGTTCGCCCTCGACGAAGCCGCCGGGACGCTCGCGAAGGACGGCGTCGTCGCGGCGCTGTCGCCCAAGGAGTTCGCGCTCGCCCGCTTCCTGATCGCGCATGAGGGCGAGACAGTGTCGAAGGAGCGCCTGCTGGCCGAGGTATGGGGCGCGTTCTCGGAGGTGGAGCCGCAGACGGTGTCGGTGCACATGAGCTGGCTGCGCGCGAAGGTGGAGGACGACCCTTCCCGCCCGGCCCACTTCAAGACCGTGCGGGGGAGGGGCTACCGCTTCGACGCCGAGGGCGGCGCGTCGTGACGGCGGCTTCGCGCGAGGGCGCGCGCATCGCGCGACGGCTCGTCGGCATCGCCGCCTCCGCGACGCTAGCCCTCGCCCTGGCGGCGCTCGCGGCCACGGCCCTGCTCGCGGGCGACGGGCCGGCCGCCGAGATGCGGGCGCAGACCGTGGAGCTGAACGCGGCCCGCGCCGAGCTGCCCGAAGGCGCGGACGTGGAGGCCGCCGACGCCGCGCTCTCGCGCGCGCAGGATGCGCTGCGAGCGGCCGCCGACGCGCGCGGCGGCCTCCCCGTCGCGCTCGTCTGGGCGCTCGCCGCGCTCGGCGCGGCATTCGCATGGGGCGTCGTCGCCTACCTCTACGTCGGTGTCGTGCGTCCCTTCATGCGGTTGGAGGCGTTCGCGCAGGACGTGGCGACGGGCAACCTCGACGCCCCGCTCGCCTATGAGCGCAGCAACCCGTTCGGCCGATTCACCTGGGCGTTCGACAACATGCGCGCAGAGATCAAACGCGCCCGCGCCGCCGAGGCCGAGGCCGTGGAGCGGGGCAAGACGGCCGTCGCCGCGCTGTCGCACGACATAAAGACGCCCATCGCGTCCATCCGCGCCTACTCCGAGGCGCTCGAGCTGGGCCTCGCGCGCACGCAAGCGGAGCGCGAGGGCTACGCGCGCACCATCGCGCGCAAGTGCGACGAGGTGACGTCGCTCACCGACGACCTGTTCCTCCACGCGCTCGCCGACCTCGACCGCATCCAGGTGCGCTGCGAGGAAGCGCCCATCGCCCGCGTCGTGGCTCGGGCGGTCGCGGACTTCGACGCGGGCGGCAGGGTGACGCTCGGGCGCCTCGACGAGGCGCAGGCGAGCTGCGACCCGAAGCGCCTCGAGCAGGCGATCGGGAACCTGTTGGCGAACGCCGCCAAGTACGCGCCCGGCGCGGACGTGGAGGTGGAGGGTGTCCTCGACACCGCCGCGCGCGCCTATCGCGTGCGCGTGCGCGACCGCGGCCCCGGCATCCCGCCCGAGGACCTGCCGTTCGTCGCCGACCGTTTCTACCGCGGCTCGAACGCCGGCGATGCGCCGGGCGCGGGCCTCGGGCTGTTCATCGTGCGCTACCTGGTTGAGCAGATGGGAGGCGGCTTAAGCCTCGAGAACGCCGAGCCCGGCCTCGCCGCCGTCCTCGAACTCCCCCTCGCATCTTAAGGACGCCTTAATGTTCGCGCGGCTACGATGCCTTCCAACGAATAGGCGAGACGAGAGGGCATCATGAAGAATCCCATCATCCAAACCGAGCGGCTGTGCAAGAGCTACGCGGCCGACGGGGTGCAGACCCACGTGCTGAGCAACGTCGACCTGACGCTCTACGAAGGCGATTTCACCGCCATCATGGGGCCGTCGGGCTCCGGCAAGTCCACGCTTCTGTACTGCCTTTCCGGCATGGACGCCCCGACGGCCGGCGACGTGCGCTATCGAGGCTCGTCCATCACCGGCTTGCGCGAGCGCGACATGGCCGAGCTGCGCGCGCAGCGCTTCGGGTTCGTGTTCCAGCAGGCTCACCTCGTGTCGAACCTCACGCTGTTCGAGAACGTGGCCGTGCCCGGCTATCTGAAGGCCGGGCGCTCGGCTGCCGACACGCGCGCGGTCGCGCAGGCGTTCGTCGAGCGCATGGGGCTCGATGCCGACGCGCATCATCTTCCCAGCCAGGCCTCCGGCGGCCAGCAGCAGCGCTGCGCCGTGGCCCGCAGCGTGGTGAACGATCCCGACATCGTGTTCGCCGACGAGCCCACCGGCGCGCTCAACCGTGCCAACACGCTCGAGGTGCTCTCGCTGCTTTGCGAGCTGAACGGCAGCGGCCAGTCGATCTGCATGGTCACGCATGACGTGCTGTGCGCCCTGCGCGCGAACCGCGTGCTGTACCTGGAGGACGGCTCGATCAAAGGCGAGCTCGAGCTGCCGGCCTTCCGCGGCGACGGCGGCGGCGCCTACCTCAAGGCCCGCGACGCCCAGGTGAACGCCTGGCTGTCGTCGCTGGCTTGGTAGGGGGGTGGACGTTATGGCGCTCATGCGCACGCTCGTCGCGGCCGGCCTCAAACGGGGGAAGGGCTCGTTCGCGGGCATCTTCCTGCTCATGGCCCTCACCGCCGCTGCGCTCACCTTCACCGTGAGCATGTACGCGGACTTGAACGCCCGCGAGGAGGCCGCGCTTGCCGAGATCGGGGCGGGCGACGTGTATGCCGTCGATATGGCGACGAACCTCACTGACGAGGTGGCCGCCGAGGTGGAGGCGCTGTCCGAGGTAAGCGAGGCGCGGGTGAACGGCGCCCTCTCCGTTCCCGTGAGGTTCTACGATGCGGGCGGCGAGGCCGTGGACAAGAACCCCACCTCGGGCACCGCGCTTGTGGCTTGGGGCGACGCCCTCGGCTTCCGCCTGTTCTCCGACGACGGGACGCATCTCGTCGACGAGGCCCGCGAGCCGGGCCCCGACGAGGTCTACGTGCCGGCGTCGCTCAAGGTCGCTCCTGGCGTTCAGGTAGGCGACGAGCTGGAAGTGCTGGTGGGCGACGAGGCACGCCGCTTCACCATCGCGGGATTCTTCGAGGATCCTCAGCTTGGCACGCCGTTTCTGGAGATGAAACGCTACGTGGTGGCGCAGGGAGCCTACGACGAGGTGGGCTCGCTCGTCGACGCGACCGTCGCGCAGGGCGGCGAACCGGCCGACGTTCTTTCTTCCTCGTCGAAGATGCCGGCGTATCGCATGGCCGAGATCAACGTGCGCTTGTCGGACGAGGCCCGCGCGACGGGCACGACCTCGACCGACCTCGCCCGGCTCATCGCGGATGAGGTGGCCTGGGCGAACACGGCAACGGGCATGTTCGCCGCCGACACGCTTGCCGGCTATGCGATGATGGTCGTGGTCATCGGCGGTGCCGTCCTGGGCGTGTTCGCGCTGCTGTTGTTCGTGATAGCGCTCGTCATCTGCACGCACGCCATCGCGACGTCCATCGAGGAGGATTACGCGGACTACGGCACGCTCAAGGCCCTCGGCTTGTCGAACCGCTCGCTGCGCGGCATGCTGGGCGTGGAGTACGTGGGCGTGAGCCTTCTGGGACTCGCGGCCGGCCTCGGGTTGGGCTGGGCGCTCGTGCCTCCCGTCCTGCCGTTCTTCGCGCAATTCACCGGCGTGCTGGCGACGAACGCAGCGCCTCCTGCGGCGGCGCTGCTCCTTTTGGCGGCGCTGCTGGCGCTGGTCGCGGCCGTCGTCGTATGCAAGACGCACAAGCTCTCGCGCATCTCGCCGCTCGTCGCTTTCCGGGGCGGCGCGGCCGACGTGACGTTCCGCAGCCGGGCTGCCCGCCCGTTGGGCGGCTCCCATCTCGGTTTGGGGTTGGCCGTGCGCGCTATCGTGTCGGCGAAGCGCCGCTACGTGGGGCTTGCGGGATGCGCGCTGGTCATGTGTGCATTCATCGTGCTCGTGTTCGGCATAGGCGGCGCGCTCGGCGGCCCGAATGCGGCGAAGGAGGCTTTCGGCATGTGGACGAGCGACGTGTCGGCCACCCTCGTCTCGCCCGACGCGAGCTTCGACGAGGTGGAGCGGGTCATCGAAGAGGTCAGCCCCATAGAGAAGTCGTGGAAGGAGTCGTTCGCCATGGTGAGCTTCGGGGGCGAGAGCCACTCGTTCGCGGGCTTGAGCGACCTTTCGCTGGTGACGGGTGTGGTGGCAGGGCGTCTGCCGATTCACGACAACGAGGCGCTCATCGGCGGAAACCTTGCGAAGTCGATGGGTCTTGGCATTGGAGACGAGCTGGCTGTCGACGGGGCGGACGGCGAGGAGCGCCGCTTCGTGGTGTGCGGGCTGCTCTCCGCCATGTTCAATGCCGGCTACGGCACCATCCTCACCTACGACGGGGTGTGCGACCTGGCCGGAAAAGGCGCGGACGTCGCCGAGACGGCGCGGCAGTACGTCCTGGCCGATCCGCAGAAGGCCGACGAGGCGCGTGCGGCCATCGAGGCGCGCTTCGGCGATGCGGTGGACGCGCGGCCTGCCGGCATGTTCAGCGATACCGAGGGCATGGTCGGCCTTATCCAGCAGCTGTTCACCATCATGGGCTTCGCCATGGCGACGGTCGCCGCGACGCTCGTGTTCCTCGCCGTGTCGCTCATCATCGGGCGCATGTTCACGGCCGAGCGTCACGACTTGGGCGTGTACCGCGCGCTCGGGTTCACGACGCGCGCGCTTCGCGTGCAGTTCGCCCTGCGCTTCTTCCTCGTGGCGCTCGCGGGCTGCTCGGCGGGCGCAACGCTGGCGGCGCTCGGCGGCAGCTGGCTCATGGGGCAGCTGTTCGGCCTCTTCGGCGTTTCGCGGTTCGCCATCGACACGAATCCGCTCATGGTAGGCGGCCTCACGCTGGGCCTTTCGACGCTGTTCCTGATCGCCGCCTACGCGAGCGCCCGCAAGGTGAAGCGCGTGGACGTGCGCAAGCTAGTGGCGGAATAGTCCTGCTCCGTCGGCTTGCCGGCCGTCGGAACCGCTCGATGCCGCGGCCGGCCGTGGCGCTCCGCCTTCGCGCGATCCCGGAGACCCGCATATCTGTTGTGCGTTTCGCCTTCGCAACCCCGCGAATCTGCCGCATCACGGCCGCCGTCGCTGATTCGCTGCGCCAACCTCGCCGGATCTTGCTTCCTCCTGCTCTCGACGGTTGCCGCCGCGTCGCGTGGACGGGGAGGCAGGGCGCGGCGCCCTCTGCTATACTGGCGCCGCATGGTGAAGCCCGCGAGAAAGGATGCGCCCATGGGCCTGGAGATTCGGCCGTACCGCGAGGAGGACCTCGCGGGAATGCTCAAGGTGTGGAACGAGGTTGTGGAGGGTGGCGAGGCCTTCCCCCAGATCGAGCCGCTCACGTTGGAGACCGCCGCGGAGTTCTTCGCGGCCCAGACGCTTTCCGTGGTGGCCGACCTCGACGGAAAGGTCATGGGCCTGTACATCCTGCACCCGAACAACGTGGGGCGCTGCGCGCACGTGGGCAACGCGAGCTACGCCGTGGCCTCGAGCGTGCGCGGGCTGGGACTCGGTCGTGCCCTTGTTGAGGACTCGCTCGCGCAGGCTGCGCGCAAGGGCTTCCGGGGCCTGCAGTTCAACGCCGTGGTGGCCGACAACGCCGGTGCCATCCACCTGTACGAGGACTTGGGCTTCACCCGCGTGGGCACCGTGCCCGGCGGCTTCGTGAACTTCATGGGCGGCTATGAGGACATCCATATCTACTACCGCGACTGCGTCGACACGCGCCGTCCCTGCTGAGGCTAGGAAGGCCCCGGTCGGGGCTGCCAGGGGGAGGGAATGGCGTCGGCTCCCCGAACCGCCCTCCCGGGCTGCCTGCCGTCCCGAGCAGCGGGCAGCCTCCCGGTCGTGGCACGCCGCGGCCTTCTCGCCCGGTTCGCCAAGCCCCCCACGTGCCGAGCGCAGGGGGAGCGCCCGAAACGTGGGCTTTTCGAGGACGTGGGGGGTCGGGGATGCTGGCTTTGCGGGGGTTCGCGTACAATAGCGGGCACTACGAGACGACAATCGCTTGTCAAACGGAAGATTACGCCGTATCATAAGCAATTGCTGTTTTGCGGGAATCGTGCGCGCGCCCAGAAGGCGCCGCCCAACCCGCCCGACCTGACGTAAGAAGCAAAAGGAGTTCACCTTCATGGCAGTCAAAATTCGCCTGGCCCGCCACGGCGCCAAGAAGCGCCCGTACTACCGCATCGTCGTCGCCGACGCGCGCTGCCCGCGCGACGGCAAGTTCATCGAGGAGGTCGGCCGCTACAACCCCTGCGCCAACCCCACGATGGTGCAGTTCGACCTGGAGAAGGTCGACCAGTGGATCAAGAACGGCGCCCAGCCCACCGACACGGTGGCGCGCCTGCTCAAGAACGCCCGCGAGAACGCGTAAGCGCCATGGCCGAGCAGACGGAAGACATCGTCGGCCTCGTCGAGTCCGTCGTGCGCCCGCTCATCGAGTTTCCCGATGAGCTGCAGATCGAGGCGAGCGATGCCGAGGACGGCTCCATCCTCGTGGAGCTCCGCGTGAACGAGGAGGATGCCGGCAAGGTCATCGGCCGCCAGGGGCGGGTCATCAAGGCCATCCGCACGCTCGCCCGTGCCGCCGCGTCGCGCACGAACACCCATGTCGAAGTGGAGCTCATCGACTAGATGCGCGCTTGGACGGACGTCGCCGTACTGGCGAGAACGAAGAACCTGCAGGGAGGGTTCGTCGCGCAGAGCGCGGCGGGCCTTCCCTTTTTGCTGTCGGAGGGCCTGGAGGTGGCCTTCGTGCCGCCCGTGTCGGACGCCCCGCGCTGCGCGCGGGTGACGACCGTGTCTGCCATCGATGACCGCACGGCCGTCGTGGCGTTCGACGCTGTGGAGGGCATCGACGCGGCCGAGGCCCTCGTAGGCTGCCACTGCCTCGTGCGCCGCGCAGACTTGCCAGAGGGGGCGCTGGACGCGCATGCCGGCACCTGGGACGGCTGGGAGGTGCACGACGCGCGCGCCGGCCTCGTGGGCACGGTGGCGGGCATCCAGGAGCTGCCGGGCCAGGACCTGCTGGAAGTCGTCCCAGCGGCCGGAGGCCGGACGGTGCTCGTGCCGCTCGTCGACGCGCTCGTGGCCGGCGTGGACGAGGAGGCGCGGCGCATCGACGTCGACCTGCCCGACGGCCTGCTCGAGCTGTAGCAGCAGCGCCGCCGTACCGCCTACCGATTGGACTTCCCATGATCATCGAGACGCTTTCGACGTTCCCTTCCATGTACGACTCCGTCATGGGCGCGTCCATGATGCGCATCGCCCAGGAGAAGGGCATCATCTCGTTCAAGGCGCACGACCTGCGCGACTGGACGCACGACCGGCACCGCACGACCGACGACGACCCTTACGGCGGCGGCGACGGCCTTGTCATGAAGTGCGAGCCCCTGTTCGAGGCTTACGACGACTTGACCTGCGGAGCCGGCGCTGACGGCGAGGCCTTGCCGTGCCCCTGCACCATCTTCCTGGCCCCGCACGGCCGGCCTTTCGACGACGCGCTGGCCTGCGAGCTGGCGCGCGAGGAGCGCCTTCTGTTCGTGTGCGGCCACTACGAGGGCATCGACGAGCGCGCCTATGCGCTGGCCGACCGCACCGTCTCGCTGGGCGACTACGTGCTCACGAGCGGCGAGCTGGCCTCCATGGTGGTCATCGACGCCGTGGTGCGCAAGCTGCCCGGCGTGCTGGGGGCGCCCACCGGCGCCCAAGGAGAGAGCTTCGCCGACGGCCTGTTGGAATACCCCCAGTACACGCGTCCGGCAACGTTCCGGGGCAGGGACGTGCCCGCCGTGCTGCTCTCGGGCGACCACGGCGCCGTGGCCCGCTGGAGGCGCGAGCAGAGCCTCGAGCGCACGGCGCGCCTGCGCCCCGACCTGCTGGACGCGGCCGACCTCTCGGACGCCGACCGCAGGTTTCTGCTACACTTGGCGGACGGAAGCGGGCGCTAGGCCCGCACGGAACAGAGGGAAGGCGGGATCATGGACCACGGCCGGCATGCGCGCACGGGCGCGCCGAGGGCGCCGCGCAGGATCGTCGCGGCGCTCTGGTGGGCAGCCTTCGTCGTTGCTTTGGCGTGGCTCCAGGTCACGTTCGTGCACCAGGCCTTCGCCGTGCCCTCTGGCTCCATGGAGAACATCATCATGACCGGCGACCGCGTCTACGCTGAGAAGGTGAGCTACCTGTTCCGCGACCCCCAGCCCGGCGACATCGTGACGTTCCAGGACCCGGAGATCCCCGGCCGCGTGCTCATCAAGCGCTGCATCGCGGTGGGCGGCCAGACGGTCGACCTCGTGGACGGGCGCGTGGTGGTGGACGGCGTGGCGCTCGACGAGCCCTACACCCGCGGCCTGCCCTCCGAGCCGCTCAAGACGGCGCTCGGCGTGGAGGTGTCCTACCCCTACACCGTGCCCGAGGGGCACCTGTGGGTCATGGGGGACAACCGCACGAACTCCAACGACTCGCGCTACTTCGGCGCCGTCGGGCGCTCGTCCGTGACCGCGCGCGGCGTGGCCGTCATCTGGCCGCTGGAGGACGCCGCCCTTATCGGGTAGGGGCGCCTGCGGGCGGAGCAACGGGCGCGCGCGGGCCGTCCGCCCGGATTTCGCCCGCTGATCGGGAATTTCTGAAGAGTTTATCGAACGCGCCGGGCGTGCTGGCGCGAAGCGCTATCATATACGCTCGTGACTTCATCCGGGCGCCCTCCGCGCCCGTTCGGAAAGGATAGACAACCTTCATGGACTCCGGGCAACACGCCGAGCCGCGCCGATCGGGCGCGTTCAGGACCATCCTCAGCCTGCTGGTCATGGTGGCCTTCATCTTCGGGCTGTCATGGGCGCTGCGCACGTTCGTATTCCAGCCCTACGAGATACCCTCCGGCTCCATGGAGAACACCATCATGACCGGCGACATGGTGTTCTCGGAGAAGATCAGCTACTACCTGCGCGACCCCCAGCCCGGCGACATCGTGACGTTCCAGGACCCGGAGATCCCCGGCCGCGTGCTCATCAAGCGCTGCATCGCGGTGGGCGGCCAGACGGTCGACCTCGTGGACGGGCGCGTGGTGGTGGACGGCGTGGCGCTCGACGAGCCCTACACCCGCGGCCTGCCCTCCGAGCCGCTCAAGACGGCGCTCGGCGTGGAGGTGTCCTACCCCTACACCGTGCCCGAGGGGCACCTGTGGGTCATGGGGGACAACCGCACGAACTCCAACGACTCGCGCTACTTCGGCGCCGTCGACGAGGACACGCTCACCGGACGCGCCGCGCTCGTGTACTGGCCGTTCAACAACTTCGGCCTGCTGGACTAGCAGGCCCGCACCCAGGGATCGAAGCCGCCTCGCGCGACTGCATAGGATAGGGAAGACAAGGAGAGCCATGCCAACCGAAACCGAGCCCGCCGCCCGTGCGGCGGGGCAGGCGGCCGCCGAGGCGCTGCCGCCCACGTTCCAAGACGTCATCATGAGCCTGCAGCGCTACTGGGCGGGCGCGGGCTGCGTCATCCTGCAGCCCTACGACAACGAGGTGGGCGCCGGCACGAACGCCCCGGCCACCACGCTGCGCTCGCTGGGCCCCGACACGTGGCGCACCGCCTACGTGCAGGGCTGCCGCCGTCCCACGGACGGCCGCTACGGCGAGAACCCGAACCGCACGCAGCACTACTTCCAGTTCCAGGTGCTCATGAAGCCCTCGCCCGACGACATCCAGGAGATGTATCTGGGGTCGCTGCGCGCCATCGGCATCGACGTGGACGCGCACGACGTGCGCTTCGTGGAGGACGACTGGGAGAGCCCGACGCTCGGCGCGTGGGGGCTGGGCTGGGAAGTGTGGATCGACGGCATGGAGGTGACGCAGTTCACCTACTTCCAGCAGGTGGGCGGCTTCGAGTGCAACCCCGTGCCCGTGGAGATCGCCTACGGCCTGGAGCGCCTGACCATGTTCGTGCAGGGCGTGGACTCCATGTTCGACATCGTGTGGAGCCGCGGCGCCGACGGCGTCACGTTCACGTACGGCGACGTGTACCTGGAGAACGAGCGCCAGTACTCCACGTTCAACTTCGAGGTGGCCGACACCGATTTCCTGTTCCAGGAGTTCAACGACCGCGAGGAGGAGTGCAAGCGCACGCTCGCGGCGAACCTGCCGCTGCCGGCCTACGACAGCGTGCTCAAGTGCTGCCACACGTTCAACCTGCTGGACGCCCGCGGCGTGATATCTGCCACGGAGCGCATGGCCTACATCCTGCGCGTGCGCACGCTGGCAAAGGCCGTGTGCGCGAGCTACATGGAGCACGTGGTGGGCATGAAGCCCGCCGAGGAAGGGGAGGAGGCCGACCGTGGCTAGCCTGCATACGCTCGCCTTCGAGATAGGCACCGAGGAGATTCCCGCGTTCGACCTGCACAAGGCCACGGGCCAGCTGGAGAAGCTCGTGCCCGAGGCGCTCGACGCCGTGCGCATCCCGCACGGGACCGTGTCCGTGCACACCACGCCCCGCCGCCTCATCGTGCTGGCAGAGGACGTGGCCGACGAGACCGAGGCGCTCCAGGAGGTGTTCCGCGGCCCGTCCGCCAAGATCGCGTTCGACGCCGAGGGCAACCCGACGAAGGCCGCCATCGGCTTCGCGCGCGGCAAGGGCCTGGACGTGGAAGCGCTCGAGCGCCGCGAGGAGAACGGCGCCGAGTACGTGTTCGCTGAGCGCAGCGTGCCCGCCCGCGACGTGGCGGAGCTTTTGCCCGGCGTGCTGGAGGGCGTGATCACCGGCATCTCCTGGCCGAAGTCGTGCCGCTGGGGCACCCGCAGCGAGTTCTTCTCGCGCCCGGTGCGCTGGCTCGTGGCCCTGCTCGACGAGCGCGTGGTGCCCGTGGAGTTCGCGGGCCTCACGGCCGGCAGGCTCACGCGCGGCCACCGCTTCCTGGCCCCCGGCCCGCACGAGGTGGCCGCGGCCGCCGACCTGCTCCCCGTGGTGGAGGGCGCCTTCGTGGTGACGAGCGAGCAGGCGCGCGAGCAGCGCATCCGCGCAGGCGTGGCGGAGGCGGAGGCCCAGACGGGCTACCGTGCCGAGCTGCCCGAGAAGACGCTTCTGGAGGTGGTGAACCTCTCCGAGTATCCCACGGTGCTCGTGGGCACGTTCGACGAGGAGTTCCTGCGCGTTCCCGAGGAGATCATCGTGGACGCCATGCTCATGCACCAGCGCTACTTCCCGCTGTACGACGGGGAGGGCAGGCTCACGAACAAGTTCATCGTCGTGACGAACGGCGACCCGGCGCATGCCGCCACCATCATCGACGGCAACGAGCGCGTGGTGCGCGCGCGCCTGTCCGATGCGAAGTTCTTCTACGAGGAGGACCTGAAGCACCCGCTGGAGACGTACGTCGACCGCCTGGACGAGGTGGTGTTCCAGGAGGTGCTCGGCACCATGAAGGACAAGACCGACCGCATCGCGGCGCTGGCGCGCCACCTGGCCGCCGACGCGCAGCTGGGCGCGGCGGACGCCGCCGATGCCGAGCGCGCCGCGTACCTGGCGAAGGCCGACCTCGTGACGAACGCCGTGGTGGAGTTCACGAGCGTGCAGGGCGTCATGGGCTCGTACTACGCCGAGGCGTCGGGCGAGAACGAGCAGGTGGCCCGCGCCATCGCCGACCACTACCGCCCGCGCTTCTCCGGCGACGAGCCGCCTGCGTCCGACGTGGGGCGCGTCGTGGCCATGGCCGACAAGCTGGACACCATCTGCGGCCTGTTCGCCGTGGGCCAGGGCCCCACGGGCTCGTCAGACCCGTTCGCGCTGCGCCGCAGCGCCATCGGCATCGTGGCCATGCTGGAGGCCGGCCTGCCCGTGTCGCTCATGGGGGCCGTGGACGCCTCGCTCGCCACGTACGCGGATGCCGGCATCGGCTTCGATCGCGACGACGTGCGTGCCCAGGTGGCCGACTTCTTCGTCACGCGCACGAAGGTCATGCTGCGCGACTCCGGCGCGTCCCCCGACGCCATCGACGCCGTGCTGGCGGCAGGCGTGGAGGAGCCGGCCCAGGTCATCGCCCGCGTGCGCGCCCTCGAGGCCGCCCGCACCGGCGAGCGCGAGGCGTTCGACGATCTGGCCACGGCCTACGCGCGCGCCAACAACCTGCGCGACGCGGAGCTGGGCGAGGAGGTGGACGAGGCCCTGATGGGCGACGCCGAGCGCGCCCTCGCGTCCGCCGCGCGCGACGTGGAGTCGCAGGTGGCCGCCGCGCTCGCCGCCGACGACTACGCGGCGGCCCTCGCGGCGCTCGCCGACTTGCGCGCGCCCATCGACGCCTTCTTCGCCGACGTCCTCGTCATGGACGAGGACGAGGCCGTGCGGGCGAACCGCCTGCGCCTGCTGAACCGCTTCGTGGGCGTGTTCACGGACGTGGCCGACTTCGGCAAGATGGCGAAGGGCGGCAAGTAGCGCCATGGACGACCTCGTCTCGTACGGCACGCCGAGCGCCGGCCCCGGGGGCCTCCCCACCATACACGTGGTCAGCGACTCGGTGGGCCTCACGGCCCAGGCGGTGGCCCGCGCGGCCGCCGCCCAGTTCGGGGTCACGAACCCCGCCATCGAAGTGCTGCCGAAGGTGCGCACGTTCGAGGAGATCAAGTCCTTCATCGACGAGCACGGCGCCGTCCACCGGCAGAACTCGGGCGACGGGCGCATGCTCGTGTTCTACACGCTGGTGAACGGTCATCTGGCGGGCCAGCTGGCTGCCTATGCGGCAGCTCGCGACGATATCGTGGCGGTGGACCTCATGACCGACGCCATCGGGGCCATCGCGCGCATGACGGGGCGCGATCCGTCCACTAAGCCCGGCGGCCTGCACGTGGCCGACCAGTACTACTTCAAGCGCATCGAGGCCATCGAGTTCACCATCGCCCACGACGACGGGCGCAACCCGCAGGAGCTCTCCCAGGCCGACATCGTGCTCTTGGGCGTGTCGCGCTCGTCGAAGACGCCCACGTCCATCTACCTGGCGCAGCAGGGCTACAAGGTGTCGAACATTCCGCTCGACCCCGCCACCGAGCCGCCGCGCGAGCTGCTCGACGTGGAGCGCACGAGGCTGTTCGGGCTCATGACCACGGCCGAGGTGCTCATCGGCATCCGCCAGCGCCGCCTGGGCAATGCGAGCGTGGTGGCGTCGAGCTACGCGGATCCCGAGTACGTGTACCAGGATCTCGAGAAGGCCCGTGCGCTCATGCGCAAACTCGGCTGTATTGTCATCCACACCGAAAATCGCGCCGTTGAGGAAACGGCTCAAGAAATTTTGCGCTACTATGAGCGCGCCCACCCTCCATCCGCTGATATGATGGGCTAGGCCTGCGAACCAGCAAGGGGTTCGGTACTCTGTACGATTGAAACGTCGCGTTTAAGGAGAAAAAGGTGACCGAAGAAGTCAAACGAGTCTATGCATTCGGCAAAGACGCTCAGGGCAACAACGTAACCGAGGGCAACACGCACATGAAGGCGCAGCTGGGCGGCAAGGGCGCCAACCTCGCCGAGATGGCCAACATCGGGCTGCCCGTGCCTCCCGGCTTCACCATCACGTGCCAGACCTGCATGGAGTACGCCAACGCCGACAACACGTGGCCCGAGGGCGCGCTCGACACCATCCAGTCCTACCGCGAGGACCTCGAGGCCCGCATGGGCAAGAAGATCGGCGATGCGGCCGACCCGCTGCTCGTGTCCGTGCGCTCCGGCGCGCCGATGTCCATGCCCGGCATGATGGACACGGTGCTGAACCTCGGCCTGAACGACGAGTCCATCAACGGCCTCATCGCCCAGACCGAGAACCCGCGCTTCGCCTGGGACTCCTACCGCCGCTTCATCCAGATGTTCTCCAATGTGGTCATGGGGCTTGACGGCGACCTGTTCGAGAACGCCATCACGTCCATGAAGAACGTGCGCGGCGCCGCCTCCGACACCGACCTCTCGGCCGACGACCTCAAGGAGCTCGTGGCCGAGTTCAAGCAGATCTTCTCCGAGAACGTGTCCGCCGAGGAGTACCCGAGCCTCGTGGTGGACGGCTCCGTGCAGTTCCCGCAGGACCCGAGCGCGCAGCTGCAGCTGGCCATCGAGGCCGTGTTCGGCAGCTGGAACAACCCGCGCGCGGTCCTCTACCGCAAGCAGAACAAGATCGCCGACGACCTGGGCACCGCCGTGAACGTGCAGTCCATGGTGTTCGGCAACAAGGGCAACACGTCGGCCACGGGCGTGGCGTTCACGCGCAACCCTGCCAACGGCGAGAAGGAGTTCTACGGCGACTACCTGGTGAACGCCCAGGGCGAGGACGTGGTGGCCGGCATCCGCAACACGAGCCCCATCGCCGACCTCAAGCACGTGGAGGGCCTGGAAGAGGCCGGCCGCGAGCTGGAAGAGGTGTTCGTCACGCTGGAGAACCACTTCCGCGACATGTGCGACATCGAGTTCACCATCGAGCAGGGCAAGCTCTGGATGCTCCAGACCCGCGTGGGCAAGCGCACCGCCGCCGCCGCGCTGCACATCGCCATCGAGATGGAGAAGGAGGGCCTCATCTCCAAGGAGGAGGCCGTCATGCGCGTCGACCCCGAGCAGCTCGACCAGCTGCTGCACCCGCAGTTCGACAAGAACGCCTCCTACGACGTGGTGGCCAAGGGCCTGAACGCGTCCCCCGGCGCCGCCGTGGGCGAGGCCGTGTTCTCGGCCGCCGACGCCGTGGCCGTCACCGAGGCCGGCCGCAAGTGCGTGCTCGTGCGCTGGGAGACGAACCCCGACGACCTGGCCGGCATGATCGCCGCCGAGGGCATCCTCACGTCGCATGGCGGCAAGACGAGCCACGCGGCCGTCATCGCCCGCGGCATGGGCGCGCCGTGCGTCTGCGGCGTGGAGGCCCTGAAGATCGACGCCGAGAAGAAGGAAGCGGCCGTGGCCGGCACGGACATCGTCATCCGCGAGGGCGACATGGTCTCCATCGACGGCACGACGGGCTCCGTGGTGCTGGGCGCCGTGGATCTCGTACTGCCCGAGCTCACCGGCGACCTGGACACCATCCTGGAGTGGGCCGACGAGTTCCGCACCATGGGCGTGCGCGCCAATGCCGACAACCCCGAGGACGCGGAGCTCTCCCGCAGCTTCGGCGCCGAGGGCATCGGGCTCTGCCGTACCGAGCACATGTTCCTGGGCGACCGCAAGCAGATCATCCAGTCCTTCATCCTGAACGACGAGCCGGCCATCCGCGAGAAGGCGCTCGCCGACCTGCTGGAGGCCCAGACGGGCGACTTCTACGGCATGTTCAAGGCCATGGACGGGCTGCCGGTCATCGTGCGCCTGCTCGATCCGCCGCTGCACGAGTTCCTGGAGAGCCCGCGCGACCTGGAGGTGGAGATCGCGCGCCTGGAGGCGTCGGGCACGCCGGCCGCCGAGCTCGCCGACAAGCGCCAGCTGCTGAGCCTGGTGGACGCCATGGCCGAGGCGAACCCGATGCTCGGCCTGCGCGGTTGCCGCCTGGCCATCCTCTACCCGGAGCTGCCGGCCATGCAGACGCGCGCCATCGCCACCGCCGCCGCCCGCCTGAAGAAGGAGGGCCTGGACCCCGAGCCCGAGATCATGATCCCGCTCGTGAGCGTGCTTCCCGAGCTGGAGACGCTGCGCGGCGAGGTTGAGGCCGTCATCGCCGAGGTGTGCGAGGCCGAGGGCGTGGAGCTGGACATCCCCATCGGCACGATGATCGAGCTGCCGCGCGCGGCCGTCACCGCCGACGAGATAGCCACCCAGGCCGACTTCTTCAGCTTCGGCACGAACGACCTGACCCAGACGACGTTCGGCTTCAGCCGCGACGACGTGGAAGCCAAGTTCATCCCGCGCTACCTGGAGCGCCGCATCCTGCCGTGCAACCCGTTCGAGACGGTCGATGCCGGCGTGGCCGCGCTCGTGGACATGGGCTGCACGAAGGGCCGCGCCACGAACCCGGACATCCAGCTGGGCGTGTGCGGCGAGCACGGCGGCGACCCCGACTCCGTGAAGACGTTCCACAAGATCGGCCTCACCTACGTGAGCTGCTCGCCCTACCGCGTGCCGCTCGCGCGCCTCGCCGCCGGCCAGGCGGCGCTGGCCGAGAAGATGGGCGACCACCGCGATAAGTAGGCCGTTCGCCAGCACCCGGCACCTCACGGAGGGCCCGCAGCTGCGGGCCCTCCGCCGTTTTCGGGAAGCGCGCCCACGCAGCTGCGCGCGGACGGCGGGGAGGGCGGCCGGTTCCGAAGGCCGCGAGGTCGCTTTCGTCCGGGTGCGGCGGCGCGTGGGCGCCCAGGCTATACTCCCGATGACCCCGCCTCTCCAAGGAGGCGGGGAGTGCTCGCCCGGCCGGGGAGCGGTGGCTCACCACTCACCTGCCGGCGAAGGGGACGTCGTCTTCCTCCTCCTGCCTTGCGGACGGAGGCTGCGGGAGGATGGCGGCCTGCCCGATGAGCTCCGCTGCGCGGGCGGGATCGCCGACGAGCCAAACGCGGTCGCCGGCGAACAGCCGCGTGTTGCGGGAGGGCTTCATCCTCAGGAGCGCCTCGTGCTCGTGGGCCACGACCAGGCTGCCGAAAGTGCCCTTGAAGTCATTCGCGGCTATGGTCTTGCCTGCGAAGGGAGAGCCGGCCTCAACGTCGAGCGCGAAGCAGGCGGCGTCGAAGCGCGCCGGGCCGTGCGCGAGGTAGGTGTCGAGCATGGCGCTCTCGGCCTCGTCCTCTTCGAGCGAGCCGTCCTTGAGCATGCTCTGCAGGTAGGCGTCCACCTCGGCCTCGGTGCCGAGGAACGCCAGCACGTCGCCCTCGCGCACGCCGAGGGGGTCTTCCGGGTCGTTGATGCGTCGCGTCAGCTCCTCCTTCGAAAGGCGTGCTACCTCGTCCTCTCCCACCCGCCGGCCGTCGCGCACGATGGCCATGAGGTCCAGGTTGTGCGCGATGCCGAACATCACGTCGGTGGAGCGCTCGGAGCCGAGCAGCCTGAGCGTGCGGGACGCCTCCACCTCCACGGCGTACAGGTGCTTTTCCACCCAGTTGGCATGATCCTCGTGGGAGAGGCTCGCCCGGCGCTCGGCCAGCACGCTTTCCTTGAGGTTGCCGGTGAAGCTCGTTTCCAGCTTGAGGAACAGCGAGTGCAGCGTGCGCGAGCGGCCGAGCACGAGGGTGCAGGCAATGCCGAGGAGCGCCATCCACGCGAGGTTGTCCGCTCCGGCCGCGTAGGCGATGAACAGGACCGACCCGAACGAGACGGCGATGCCCGCCGTCGAGAGCGCCACGAGGGCGGGGCGGTTGCGCCGGCGGCGCATCCACAGCGCGCCGAACTCGTTCTTGCGCCACGTGTAGAACAGGTTCGCCATGAAGATGCCCGTGACGAGGATGCCGAGGACCGCCATGCCCACGGTCAGCAAGGGCGCGGGCGCTATGCCGTGCAAGAGGCGCGGCACCATCCTCACGAGCACCTCCACCGAGGCCACGGCGCTGAGCACCACGAGCCCCGCCTTGAAGAACCAGCGCTTCAGGTAGTCGCGCCACAGGTTCTCGCCCTCGTCGTCGGCATCTTCCTCGGCCGCCTCTGCGCGCCGCTCGAGGAAGGCGAGCGCTCGTGCGGGCAGCGCGCGCACGAGCAGGCGGTAGACGCGCTCGGAATTGCGCACGAGCAGGGGCGAGGCGAGCGAAGTGACCACCGATACCGTGACGATGACGGGGTAGAGGAAATCCGCGGTCGCGCCGAGCGAGAGCCCGAGCGCTGCAATGATGAACGAGAACTCGCCGATCTGGGCGAGGCTCAAGCCCGCCTTCACCGCCGTCCTGAGCGACTGGCCGGACAAGAGCGCGCCCAGGCAGCAGAAAAGCGAGCGGCCCGCCACCGTCACGACGGCCAGCAGCACGACCGCTCCCAGGTTGTCGAGCACGGCCAAGGGCGCTACTAGCATGCCCACCGAAACGAAGAACACGGCGCCGAACAGGTCCTTGAGCGGTTTGAACAGGGCTGCGATGCGCGGGGCCTGCACGGTTCCCGCGAGGATCGACCCGGCCATGAACGCGCCGAGGGCCGAGGAGAACCCGATGCCCACGGCGAGCGCCGCCATGCCGAAGCACAGCGCGATAGAGGCGACGAGCAGTATCTCGTCGTTAACCGTGTCGCGGATGCGCTTGAGGGCGCTCGGCACCACGATGACGCTCAGCGCGAACCATACGATGAGGTAGAGGGCCATGCGGCCGATCTTGAGTGCGACATCCGCCGGGTCGGCGCCGGCGCCGGCGCCGACCGTGGAGAGCACTGCGAGCAGGAACACGGCCGCGATATCCTCGATGACGAGGACGCCGAACACGAGCTCGGCGAAGCCCTGGCCCTTGATCCCCAGGTCGGTGAACGTCTTCACGATGATGGACGACGACGAGATGGCGAGCATCCCGCCGAGGAACAGGCTCATGACGAACGGCCAGCCCAGAAGCGTGCCCACGATCAGCCCGAGCGCGATCATGAGCGACATCTCGGTGGCGGCGGTCACGATGGCAGGACGGCCCACGGTGGTGAGCTTGAGCACGCTGAACTCCAACCCCAGGCCGAACATGAGGAATATGACGCCGATGTCCGACCACGTGGTAATGCTGGCCGTGTCCACCACGGTGGGCACCCATACGATGGCCGGGCCCACGAGGAAGCCCGCCAGCACGTAGCCCACCACGAGCGGCAGCCTGAAGCGCCGGCACGCGATGGTTACGACCGCCGCCACCGCGAGGATGAGGGCGAGGTCGGTGATGAGCTGCGGCAGGTTCTGCATGGGTTCCTTCCTGGGCGGGGGGTGCCCGGCGTCGCAGGAGCGCGGCATCCAACCACCCTATTCTAGCAGGTCGATGCTCCTTGCGCCCCGCCGCATCTCGTGCCGCGGCGTCGCTGACCGATCGGAGCGCATGCCGATCGGTGTCCCGCACGTGCGCCTTGCCGACAGCGGGCCGCGGCCAGGCAGTAAGGGGGGCGGCAAGGGCGAGGAGGTCCTCTCACCGGTCCCGTGCCACCGAAAGAAGGAGCCCGCCGGGAACGGCGGGCTCTAGGGAGCGGGTCGGTTCGCTGGTCGGATCCGGAGGAGCTTACGCTCCCTGCGGGGCGGCGTCGTCCAGGTCGGGCTTGGGATCGCTCGGCAGCTGCGGCGCGTCCTCGCGACGGGCCATGGCCTGGTCGTAGTCGCGCGTTCCCACGAACACCTCGTTCAGGTACGGGTTCACCTTGAGCTTCCTGGCGCGGTACATGATGTAGGCGAAGGCGGCCACGTTGGCGACGAGGGCGATCACCGACACCACGAGGTTCACGTTCGGGTTGTTCACCGACTGCACGCTGAACACGCTGTAGTCCTGGAACGCGGGGAACACCTGCGCGAACATGCACCAGATGGCCAGCGTGAACGCGCGGTTCTGGATCCAGCCGCCCTTGTTCCAGAACATGGCCGCCACGGTGGGGGCCAGAAGCAGCGCGAGGCCGCAGTAGAACGAGTGCGTGGGCAGGCAGTTGTAGGTATAGCAGAAGTTCCACAGGTCGTAGGCCAGGATGAACACCCACGTCATGTCGGGCCACAGCATGTCCTGCTTCTTCTTGGACACGTAGATGCCGAACCAGCCGGTCATGCAGGCGATGTTGATGAGGCCCGCCACGCCGTTGAACACGTTGTGCCAGCCGCCGTAGAGCGTGACGCCCTCGGAGGACACCCAGGTGGTGCCGAACGCGCGGAAGGCGCTCTCGAAGTCGCTCACCACGGCGATGAGGATGTTGATGGCCACGATGACGAACGGGAAGCACTTGAACCAGTGCGACTTGCCGATCTTGCCCCACCGGTACTTGAGCGCCATGAAGCCGATGCACCCGATGGTGGCGGCGTAGAGCTTCGCGTAGTGGAACCAGCTGTTCATGTGCAGGTACGTGGGGTTGTTGAGCGCCCAGTCGGCGCCCATGCCGGCGCCGACGTAGATGGCGACGAAGTACGCCGTGAGCGCCAGCGGCACGCCGATGAAGCAGACGGTGCCGCCGATCTTCGAGCGTCGCGCGACCTCGTTGATCAGGATGAGGCCGATGAACACCATGGCCCAGCCGAGCCACTGGTACAGGGCGTTCTCCCCGTAAACTTGGAACAACATGGAAACCCTCCTTTGTTCGGGTATGCTTCGCACAGGCCGCCTTCCGGCCTGCTGATTCCTAAGATGAGATGGTCGCGTGCCCTTGATGTGCCCGAGGCGCCGCGTGCGGCTAGCTTCCGCCGGGCGGGCTCGCGTCGCCGCGGTCCATGTGCAGGGTCTGGGCGATGAGGTCCTTCAGCACCTCGTCGCTGGCGTCGGGGTGCGTGCGCAGGTAGCCCACGATCCCCAGGATGAGCACGTAGAACGTCTCGTAGACGTGCTCGATGCGTATCTCGTGGAGCGCACCGTAGTCGCGCACCGTCGTCTCCACGATGTAGGAGGCCACGCGATCGGCCACGCGGTTCACGAAGTCGATGTAGAGCGCTGCGTTCTCGCGCGAGGCGAGCGAGCGGCGGAAGGCGTCGTGCTCGAACACGCCCAGCCGCATGAGCCTCACGACGCTGGCGAGCGCGCTCTCGATGTCGCCGGGATGGCGCTGCGCGTTCCAGTAGTGTGTCGCCTCGATGAAGTCCGCCACGTAATCGTCGAGCACGGCCGAGGTCACGGCCTCCTTGTCGGGGAAGTAGTGGTAGAACAGCGAGCGCGTCACGCCCACGCGGTTCGTGATGTCCTGGACGGAGGTCTTCGAGAGGCCCTGCTCCTCGTACAGCTCGCGGGCGGCGGCCACGATGTCGGCGCGCCGTTCGGCCGATGCCGCGTTGCGTGCTTTGTCGCCTGCGGTTTCCATGCTGCCCTCCTTGCGCTGCGCGGACCGGCTGCCCGGCGCGCCGGGCGTTCCGCGCCTGATCTGTCCGACCCCTGATGAGCGCAGCATACGCCCCTCGTTGACGGAGCGTCAATAGACAGTTTCGACGATTCGTCAACCCGTTGGGAGGGCAACGGGAGCGGCTCGGCGCGGCTGGCGCGGAGCGGTTGCTGACGGATGGCGCGCTGCCGTCAACGGCGGCTTCCGCATACCCTCGAAAGGTGCTAGCATGCGCCCAAGAAGTTCAGAAATGTAATAAAAAAGAAACACAATTGAAGCAAAAAAAGGAGCGGAGGAGGGAGACCATGGAAGAGAAGCAGGGGGCGGAGGCCCGCAGGGACGCAGTGGGAACGCCCGAGGTCCGAGCCGGCGCATCGCACGAGGCCGGAGAGCCGGCAGGCAGGCGGCGCGGGAGGCGCTGGCCGATCGTCGTTGGCGTGGTGGCGGTGGTGCTGGTTGCCGCCGGGGCCGGGTTCTGGGCCTGGCACGAGCAGCCGGGCTTCTGCAACGCCGTCTGCCACGACCCGATGGACGCCTACGTGGAGGGCTACTACGAAGACGCCGCGCTCATGGCGAACGAGCACGCCCGCGCCGACGTCACGTGCCTTCAGTGCCACGAGGCGAACATCGAGGAGCAGGTGACGGAAGGGCTTGCCTGGGTGCGCGGAGACTTCGCCACCGACGAGTCGGGGCATCTGACCGTCCAGGGCGTGACGGCCGACAAGAAGATGTGCGCGACGGGCGGGTGCCATGACTGGGAGGACGTGAAGGCGGCCACCGAGGACTGGGGCGGCGAGGCGGGCGTGAACCCGCACGCGTCCCACCAGGGCGAGGCCATCGACTGCAGCAACTGCCACGGTGCCCACGGCCCGTCGTATATGTACTGCAACGCCTGCCACGACTACGACGTGCCCGCCGGCTGGGAAAGCCCCCGATAGGGTGCGTGAGAAGGAGGAAGCGATGATGAGGAAGACGGCAACGGCCGTATGCGGGGCAGCCATGCTCGCGATGGGCATGACGGGCTGCGCCTCGACCTTCGAGGGGTCGGGGTCGAAGGACGCGGCGAGCGCCGAGCAACTGGCGATGCGCCTCGACGACCCGTGGGCGCAGGAGGCATCGTCCGACGCGCGGGCGAAGGCCGAAGGGACGCTCGCCGACGGCGTGTACACAGGCGAGGGCAAGGGGATGGAAGGCCCCATCACCGTCACCTTGCTCGTGCAGGACAACCGCATCTCGTGCTTGGAGACGACCCAGGAGGGCGAGAGCCAGAGCCGCGGCGGCTACGAGGCCATCCGCGACGGCAAGTTCGCGACCATGATCGAGGCCGTGCAGGGGGCCGACATCGATGCGGTGAGCGGCGCCACCATCACCACGGCGGGCGTCAAGCAGGCGGTGGAGGACGCGCTCTCGCAGGCGGAGGCCGCAGCTGCGGGCGCGACCGCGAGCCAGGGAGGAGAGGCGAGATGAGCGAGAGCATGAAGAAGGGCGCGCGGGGCCTCACCCGGCGCGGCTTCCTTGCGGGGGCGGCGGCCGCCCTGGGCGGCACGGCGGCCGCTGCGGCCATGCCGGGGGCTGCCTTTGCCGTGCAGGAGGGAGTCATCGGCGACTGGGCGGCCGACGGCTCGAAAGACGTGTCCGTGCCGCCAAGCGCCGCCACGAACGCCTCGTGGTCGGACGGCACGTACCGCGAGCACAACGGCGCGGCCTTCCCGGCCGACGACGCGAGTCCCATCCCGCCGCGCGCGGTTCCCGCCACGTGGGACTACGAGTGCGACATCTGCGTGGTGGGCGCGGGCGGCGGCGGGCTGAACGCGGCGGCACGCGCGGCCGAGCAGGGCGCGCGGACCATCTGCGTCGAGGCCCTGGGCCTGCACGGCGGCAACGCCCAGGAGGCCGGCATGTGCGCCATCCTCGGCGGCTCGAAGCTGCAGGAGTCCAAGCGCTTCGCCTTCCCCAGCTACCCCTTCGACGCGCGCAAGCTGGCCGACTGGGCCATCGACGAGTACCACTACGCCTGCGACCCGCTGCTCATCCACCGCATCGCCGAGGCGGGCGGGAAGTGCATCGACTGGATGGCCGACTGCGGCGTGCGCTGGCGCTTGGGCGAGGTGCCGGTGTACGTGGCGCCGAAGAACTCGACGCTCGACCACCACGTGCTGAAGATGAAGGACGCCACCGACGCCATGTTCAGCTTCGGCCAGAAGCACGGCGTGCAGTACCTCTTCCAGAGCCCGGCCGAGGCGCTCGTGCAGGACGGCGACGGGAGGATCGTGGGCGTGGTGGTGCGCGAGGGTTACGGCGAGGAGAAGTACATCCACGCCGAGCGCGCCGTCATCCTCACGGCGGGCGGGTTCTGCAACAACAAGGCGCTGTTGCAGCGCTACATCCCCACGGCGGCCATGGGCTGCGCCTCGAGCTACCTCACGGCGGGCGAGACCGGCGAGTGCTTCCGCATGGGCCTGGGCGTGAACGCCGACGTGTCGGGCTTCAACAGCTCGGCCAGCTTCGACGGCGGCGTCGATTGGGAGGCCGAGGGCGGCCAGTGGGCGCGCTTCCTCTACGACGGCATGACGCAGCTGTCGCGCCAGCCGTGGTTCACCGTCGACCGCTGCGGCAACCGCCTGCGCTACCTGGACAGCCGCGTGGGCGAGGACGGCGCGAACGCCATCTACGCGCTGGGCGATTTGGCCACCATCCAGATGACCCCGCCGGGGCACCGCTCCTACATCGTCTTCGACGCGCACTACGAGGACCATCTGGCGGGCTTTGCGCAGGAGCACTGCCGCAAGCTCATCACGCCCGACCTCGAGCAGATCGACAAGGTGCCCGAGCACTACCGCGACTGGCACCACGGCGTCGAGGACGCCATCGAGGCCGACGTGCTGAAGAGGCGCGACACGCTCGAGGAGCTGGAGCGCGACTTGGGCTTCGAGCCCGGCGTGCTCGTGGAGGCCGTGGAGAAATGGAACGAGTGCTGCGAGCGCGGCGAGGACGACTTCATGTACCCCATGCCGCCCGAGTGGCTGCACGCCATCAAGGACCCGCCGTTCTACGGCTGCCGCATCGGCGGCAACCTGTACGGCACGAAGGCGGGCCTCATGATCAACGACGAGATGCAGGTGATCTCGACGAAGGGGCGGCCCATCCCGGGCCTGTACGCCGGCTGGCACACGGCCGGCGGCGCGTGCGGCGAGAACAGCTACATCGGCGACCCCATCCTGGGCTCGCTCTTGGGCGACGTGAGCCTGGCGTTCTGCGGCGGGTATTTGTGCGGCACGTTCGCGGTGGAAAACGAGATGAAGGGAGGGGAGTAGCATGAAAGAGCAGATGAAGGCCATGGCCCGGCCGTACGGGACGCTGTTTCTGATCGCGCTCGCGGTGGCGCTCGCAGGACGCGTGGGGCTGGCCGTGATGGACGTGACCGGCACGCTCTCCTACGACTACATCTCGGCGGCGAACGTGCCCATCCTGGACGTGGTGTGCTCCATCCTGACGGGCTCGGCATTGGTGGCGTTCATGTACGCGGCGTCGCTTGCGATGGTGGTGTCCACGGCGGGGGTGGCGCTCTACGGCTTCCTGGTTTGGCGCGGCGAGGGCGCCCCTGCGCGGCCCGCAGCGGCGTTTCTGTGGGGCTGGGCGACGGCGCTCGTGGCCATCGCGTGCCTGCTGGTCACGGTGAGCGGGATCCTGTCCGCCGTGCAGGTGGCGTCGATGAGCTCGAAGCTGCCGGGCATGCCGGTGCTGGTCCTCGCGCTCGTGGGCTTCGCGGCGTTCCTCGGCACGCTCCTGGGCGCGGCCTCGATGGTCGTGTGCGCGTGCCTCGCCCGCAAGCGCCCCGGCCGCGCGCTCGTGCTCGCGGCGCTCGGGTGCGGCCTCGTGGTGATGGCGCTCACCGTGGGCACCTTCGCCGCCATCAACACCGCCAACATCAACCTGGCCGCCGTCGGCGGCTGGCTCGCAGCGGATATAGCGGTGAACCTGGTCATTCTCTTCGGGGCGAACGCCCTGGTCAAGAAGGCTTCTCGTTCGATCTGAACAGGCGCCCGATGCTGTTCTGCGCGTGTCGGGAGGGCGGTCCCCCCGACACGCGCGAACGGGCAGGGCATCCTTCCCGAAATCGGTATCTCCGAGTCACCGTTTTGAACGCTGTGAAGCGTTTCGATGGGTCAGGGGGCCTTTTTGATCGACCTGTTTCGACGGCGAAGAACGTTTTCGCAGGTCGGCAAAATCGGATCCTCGCCTCTGGGAGTGCGAAAGCTTCAGAGCGGCAAAAACGGTGACTTCAACCTGCCGATTTCGGGAAGAGGGCGCTTGGAGAGAAGGAGCAGTCCCATGCCAAACGTCCCAATGGGGACCGTCCCCCTTCGGGACGTCACTCGATGGGCTGCAGGAGCTCGAGCGCGGCCTTGCGGTCGAGCTCCTTGCGCGCCTGGACGTCGGCGATGACGACGCGCCAGGTGCGGGCGAGGGCGCGCCGCCGGTCTTCGTCGAGGCGCGCCCATAGCTGCGTGCGCGCGAGGGCGTCGACGGTGCGGGCGATGACCTTCTGCTTGCGCGCGCCCTCGTCGGTGGCTGCCACGAACACGGCCTTGCGGTCGCTCGGGCTGGCGAGGCGCTGCGTCCATCCGCGCCCGGCCAGGCCGTCCACGGCGCGGGCCACGGCCACGGGGCTCATCTGCAGCTGCGTGGCGAGGTCTCCCACGCGCAGGGGCTCGTCCACCTCGCCGAGGCGCTGGAGCACGCGGCACTCGGCGAGCGGCGCCCCCGCCGCGCGGCGCAGGGCGCCCTCCATCGCGCGCTTCACCAGCTCGAGCGACACGAGGGCGCGCGAGGCGGCGAAGCGGGAGGCGACGTCGCCGGAAAGCGGCGGTTCGATGCTCGCGCCGGCGGCGATGGACGCTTCCAGGATGGCGCGGTGGTCGGCGTCCTCGGTGGGGAAGAGTGCGTAGAGGCGCTCGACGATGGAGACGTTTGCGCGGGCGACGTGCTCCTCGCCGGCCCCGGTGGCGCGCGCGGTGCGCGTGCGGCCGTCGGCCCCCTCGCTGCGCAGGCGTTCGGCGAAACCGGCCTCCTCGAGCGCGTTCAGCGCCTGCGTGACCACGTTGGGCTTGAGGTCGAGGAGGCGCCCCAGGTCGGACTGCGCGAAGCCGTCAGGGCCCGCGGCCAGCAGCTTCACGAGCATGCGGTACTGCGTGACGTTGAGCGGGCTCGCCGCCGCGAGGCCGCTCTTGAGCGCGCGGTGGGTGAGGTCGAACGCGACGAAGAAGGTGGAGTCGAGCGCCAGGTCCTCGCCGCCGTCTTCCATTCCGCACCTCCTCCGTCTCGGATTCTTTCATCGTTGAAACGATATTCTACCGTGAGGGAAGGCGGTTCGCCGAAAACCCATGCAAGGGCCATCGAGCGGTACCGGAGCCTCCGCCTTGCCGCATCCGTAAGGTCGAAACAGGGTCAGACCTGCGCGATGCCGCCCTCGCGGCAGGCGTCGACGGTCTCGTTCAGGCGCCGGCGGTACACGGACTTGGATGCGTAGAGGCCGGCGCAGGCGTTGTGACCGGTGACGTGGTCCTTCGTCACGAGCGTGGTCGTGGGGGCGTGCGAGTGGCGGTAGAACAGCGTGTCGTGTCCCACGCACAGGCCCATGACGATGTTCAGGTCGGTGCCCTCCTCCTCCAGAAGGCGGGCCTGCATGACGGGGTTGCACAGCACCGGTCCCTCCCCGCCGCCGGCGGCGGGCGCCAGGCCGAGGTCGGCGCGGCGGTTGCCCTCCACCTTGCAGGCCACGCCGAACACCTCGAAGCCTGCGCGCTCCAGGAGCTTGCGCAGCGTGCGGTTCTCGTCGAGCAGCATCGTGCAGGTGGCGATGCCGATCTTGCGGGCGCCCATGCGCGCGGCGAACTCCATGGTCTCCTGCACGCGGGTGAGGTTCGCGCAGCGCTCGCTCGTGAGCGCCGCCGCCTGCATGATGCGGTGGTTCTCCGGCTCGCGGTAGCGCGCGTGCACTTCATCGTGGATGGCCTCGTCTACGAGTCTCTCCACGCACTGCGGCGGGTTGCCGCCCGTCTGGAACTCGCACGCCTCGCCGGCGCAGCTCAAGCACGAGAACCCGGTACCGTCCATCAGCTTCCCCTTCCAACGCCTCTTCCCAGGAAGCGCGGCCGCCATGCGGCGTCCGCGCCCGTCAGGCCCCAGTATAGACGATCGTGCGCCCCGCGTCCGGATGCGGGGCGCCTGCTGGAGAGGGACGGCGGGCCGCCCGTGTCGCGCCCGCCCGCAGGCTAGCCCCGCAGGCCGGCCGTCCCCTGCCCGCGCCGCGCCCTCCAGCGTCCGATGGCCTTCGCCGCCTCGGTCTGCACGAGCGAGAGGAAGGCCAGGCCCAGCACCGTTGCCCACTGCCACGCGTCCATGGCCGCGCCGCCGAACGCCTCGCGCACGGGCGGCACGAGCAGCACGACGAGCATGAGCGCCGTGCTGGCGGCCACGGCCCAGGCGAGCTGCGGGTTGCGGCCGCCCTCGCGGTCCCATACGGGGTCGGTGTCGGAGCGCTGGTTCACGGCGCGCAGCACCTGCGAGAAGGCCAGCACGCCGAATGCCATGGTGCGCCCGACCGCGTCGCCGCCCGCCTCGCGCCCGACCACGAACGCGAGCAGGGCGAAGGCGGCCACGAACAGCCCTTGGAACACCACGCGGCGCGCCTGGCGCCCCTCCAGCAGCGTGCCCGCGCGCAGCGGCGGGTGCTCCATGATGTGGCGGCTCGCCGGCTCCACGCCGAGCGCCAGCGCGGGCAGCGTCGCCGTGGCCAGGTTCACCCACAGGATCATGACGGCTGTGAGCGGCGCGTTCCAGTTCAGGGCCACGGCGGCCAGCAGCACCACGATCTCGGCCAGGTTGTCGGCCACGAGGAACTGCACGACCTTCTGGATGTTGCGGTGCACGCGCCGCCCCTCGCGCACCGCGTACACGATGGTGGTGAAGCGGTCGTCCAGAAGCACCATGTCGGCGGCGTCCTTCGCCACGTCGGTGCCCGTGATGCCCATGGCCACGCCGATGTCGGCGGCCTTGAGCGCGGGCGCGTCGTTCACGCCGTCGCCCGTCATGGCCGTTACCTCCCCGTCGTGCTTGAGCGCGCGCACGATGCGCAGCTTGTGGTAGGGGGACACGCGGGCGAACACGCTGGCGCGACGCACGGCGTCGTCGAGGGCCGCGTCGTCCATCTCCTCCAGCTCCTCGCCCGTGACCACGAGGTCGCCGGGGCGGTAGATGTCAAGCTCCTCGCCGATGGCGCGGGCCGTGGCGGCATGGTCGCCCGTTATCATGACGGTGCGCACGCCGGCCGTGCGGCATGTGTCCACGGCCGCACGAACGTCCGGGCGCGGCGGGTCCATCATGCCCACCAGCCCCACGAGCACGAGCTCTCGTTCGATGTCCTCCTCGTCGCCGGGCACGGCGGGAAGCGCCCGCGTGGCGAAGGCCAGCACGCGCAGGGCCTCGTCGGAGAGCCGTGCCGCCACCTCGATCGCATGCGCGCGGTCGTCGTCGGTGATCGGGCGCGGCCCGTCGTCGTCCATGACGAAGGCGCAGCGGGGCAGCAGGCCGTCGAGGGCGCCCTTCACGGCCGCCACCACCTGGCCCTCGCGCTCGTGCACGGTGGCCATGCGCTTGCGGTCGGAGTCGAAGGGGCGCTCGGCCAGGCGCGGGTAGGATGCGCGCAGGGCCGCCGGGTCCACGCCTATATCGCGCGCCATGACGAGCAGCGCGCCCTCGGTGGGGTCGCCTATCACGGCGTCCGGGGCGGCAGTGCCGTCGGCGGCAGCAGCAGGCGGCCTTCCGCCTTCGGTCGGGCCTCGTTCGCCCTCCGCGCCCCCGTTCCCCGCGGCCCCGGGCGCCTCCTCGCCCTCCGCGAAGCTCGCGTCGTTGCAGAGGGCCGCCACGAACGCCAGGTCGCCGAAGAGCGCGGGGTGCGCCGCGAGCGCCGCGGCAGGCTCCTGGGCCGTGTCGCGGTCGAGGTCCGGGCCCAGCGCCACGCGCACGACGCTCATGCGGTTCTCGGTGAGGGTGCCGGTCTTGTCCGTGCAGATGACGGTGGCGCCGCCGAGCGTCTCCACGGCGGGCAGCCGCCGCACGAGCGCCTCGTGCCGCGCCATGCGCTGCACGCCCAGCGCCATGACGATGGTGGCCGTGGCGGGCAGGCTCTCGGGGATGACGGAGATGGCCAGCGACACGGCCAGCAGCAGAAGCGGCACGAACGGCCGGCCGTAGGCCAGGCCGATGGCCACCACGGCCAGCGCGGCCGCCACGCCCACGATGGTGAGCAGCTTGCCGAACGAGGCCAGCTTGCGCTTGAGCGGCGTGTCCAGCTCCTCGTCGCCCTCCAAAAGCCCCGCGATCTGGCCGACCTCGGTGCCCATCCCCGTGGCTGTCACCACGCCCCGTCCTCGCCCGCCCGTGACGATGGACGTGGCGAAGGCCATGGTGGAGCGGTCGCCGAGCGGCGCGCCGGGGGCGACCGCCGCATCGGCGTCCTTCTCGGAGGGCACCGACTCGCCGGTGAGCGAGGCCTCCTGCGCGCGCAGGCTCGCCGAGTCCAGCAGGCGCAGGTCGGCGGGCACCATGCTGCCGTCGTCCAGCAGCACCACGTCGCCCAGCACGAGATCGCGGGCGGGCAGGATCTCCTCGGCGCCGCCGCGCACGACGCGGGCCGTGGGCGCGGAGAGCGACCGCAGCGCCTCGAGCGACGACTGCGCCTTGCGCTCCTGCACGATGCCTATCACGGCGTTCACCACCACGATGGCGAAGATGATGCCCGCCTCGGCCCACTCCCGCAAAAGCGCCGAGAGCACGGCCGCCACCACGAGGATGAGCACCATGGGGTCGCCCAGCTGCTCGCGCACCATGGCGCCGAGCGTCTTGGGCGGTTTCGAGGCCAGCTCGTTGGGTCCGTTCTGGGCCAAGCGGCGGCGTGCCTCGGCGTCCGTCAGGCCGTCCGGCGAGGTCTCGAGCGCCGCGAGCACGACGTCGGTGGGCTTTGCGTGCCAGGGGGTTGCCGCGGCCTCTGCGCGCGGGGAGGGGGCTGCTGCGGCGGCCGTGCCCTCGGGCGCGGCAGGGGAGGGCGTGGTGCGGGGTTCCATAGGGTTCCTTTCGGTGGCGCTTCCGCGTGCGCACGGCTCGGCGCGCACAGGGCCCACGATACCCGAAGCCCTCGCCCGTCCGCCGAACCGTCACGCCGCGGTCACGGAGCCTTTACGTGCGCGCCGGCGCCCCTTTGCAGGCTCTATGCGCTAGAATGGCAGCGATGAAGAAAGGATGCCCCATGAGCCAGCCCCTCTGCTTGGAGAATCTGCCGCGCACCGTCGAGCTCGAGCGCGACGGCGATGGGCGGCCCCGCCTCGCCTACATCGACCAGCGGCGCCTGCCCGGCGAGCTCGCCTTCGAGCGCACGGGCGACTGGCGGGTCGTGGTGGACGCCGTCAAGTCGCTCGCCGTGCGCGGCGCCCCCGCCCTCGGCATCGCCGGCGCGGCCGCCGTGGCGCTGTGGGCGGGCAACGTCGGCGCCGCGCACGCCACGTCGCGCGGATGCGCAGGGGAAGGGCCATGCTTCCTGGAGGAGCTGGGCCCCGTGGCCGACGAGGTGGCTGCCGCACGTCCTACCGCCGTGAACCTGGCCTGGGGCGTGCGCCGCGCCGTGGCTCGGGCGCGCCGGGCCGTGGCGTCGGGGGCGCCGTCCGCCTTGGTCGCCGACGAGCTCTTCGACGAGGTCAAGCACATGGAGGCCGAGGACGAGGCCGTGAACCGCGCCATCGGCGCCCACGGCGCCGAGCTGCTTGCGCCCGGCTCCCGCATCCTCACGCACTGCAACGCCGGCAGCCTGGGCACCGCGTTCTACGGCACGGCGCTCGGCATCGTGTACGCGGCCGCAGCGCAGGGCAAGGTGGAGCGCGTGTACGCCGACGAGACGCGCCCGGTGGGCCAGGGCGCCCGCCTCACGGCATGGGAGTTGTCGCGGGCGAACGTCCCCTGCACGCTCATCTGCGACGACATGGCTGCCAGCCTCATGGCCGCCGGTCGGGTGGACGCCGTGCTCGTGGGCGCCGACCGCATCGCCGCCAACGGCGACGCCGCCAACAAGATCGGCACGTACGGCGTGGCCGTGCTCGCGCGGCACCACGGCATCCCGTTCTACGTGGCCGCGCCCACGTCCACCATCGACCCGACGCTTCCGGAAGGCTCGGGCATCCCCATCGAGGAGCGCGATCCCGCCGAGGTCCTGCCGCAGCCGCTGCCGGGCGTGGAGGTGTGGAACCCGGCATTCGACGTCACGCCCGCCGCCCTGATCACCCGCATCGTCACGGAGCGCGGCGTGTTCGAGCCGGGCAAGCTGGTATACTGAGGGCGCCTACGACGAGCAAGGAGGTCCGCCATGCGCATCATCCATCGCGAAGACCAGGAGGAGCAGGCGCACGAGGCGCTTTCGCCGGACGCCTCGTTCGCCGACGAGAGCGAGGGCCGCGCCCGCTCGGCCGAGCCCGACATCCTGCGCAACGATTACCAGCGCGACCGCGACAAGATCCTCCATACGAAGTCGTTCCGACGCCTGTCGCATAAGACGCAGGTGTTCCTGGCCGCCGAGGGAGACCATTTCCGCACCCGGCTCACCCACACGCTCGAGGTGGCGCAGATCGCGCGTACCATCGCGCGGGCGCTCGGGCTGAACGAGGACCTTACCGAGGCCATCTCGCTCGGGCACGACCTGGGGCACACGCCGTTCGGCCACACCGGCGAGGAGGCGCTCGCGCGCAGCATCGCCCGCCACCGGGGCATCGACCCCGCCTCGCCCGAGGCGGAGGCGCTCTACCGGCACAACGAGCAGAGCCTGCGCGTGGTGGAACGCATCGAGAACGGCGGCAAGGGGCTCAACCTCACGCCCGAGGTGCGCGACGGCATCCTCAACCACACCGGCGACCTGCGGGCCGAGACGCTCGAGGGGCGCATCGTGGGCACGGCCGACCGCATCGCCTACGTGAACCACGACATCGACGACGCCATCCGCGCGGGCATCCTGTCCGAGGGCGACCTGCCCGACACGACGCACGCGGTGCTCGGCCCCGACCACTCCTCGCGCATCCAGACGCTCGTCATGGACATGGTTGAGACGTCGGCCGCCTGCGACGACATCCGCATGAGCGATTCGGTGTGGGATGCCATGATGGAGCTGAGGGCGTTCCTGTTCGCGCGCGTGTACACGGCGCCCGTCGTGATGGCGGAGGTGGACAAGGCCACGCGCCTCGTGGGCGCCCTGTTCGACTACTACGTGGCGCACACGGAGGAAGTGCCCGAGGAGTACCGCGCCATCGCCGAGGGCGACGATCTGCGTGCCGTGACCGACTACGTGGCCGGCATGACCGACCGCTTCGCCAAGAACCTGTTCCAGCAGCTGTTCATCCCGCACTCCGTGCATTATTAGGCGCCGCGGCCCCGATCGGGCCTGCCTGCCGGCGTTTGCCCGGGGCTCGTCCCGGTTTGGCGAGGGGCGGGGATAACGCCACGTTCCCCGACGCGCTCGGAGGCGGTGAGGCTCCCGCGAACGTGACATTATCCCCGTCCCTCTGCCACGCCCTCTGCCACGCCCTGCCGCGATCAAGATACCCGTTGATCGTGGGCGCGGAACTTGTATAATCGGGAGGCTGTGCTTTCCGGGGACCACATACGACAATCGCTCTCAGCCGCGCTGCCCATCATGCTGGGTTACGTGGCCATCGGCATTCCCTGCGGCATCCTGTGCGCCTCCATCGGCCTGAACGCCCTGCAGGTGTTCCTGCTCTCGGCACTGTTCTACTCGGGTGCCGGGCAGTTCATGATCCCGAACATGTGGCTGGCGGGCTCGCCCCTGGCCTCCATCGTCGCCAGCGTGTCGCTGGTGAACACGCGCCAGATGCTGTACTCCGCCGCCTTCGCGCCGGCGTGCAAGGGCGTGAGGAAGCGCCTGGCGTTCCTGTTCGCCGCCACCGTGACCGACGAGAGCTACGGTGTGAACACGGCCAGGTTCGAGGCGGGCGACTGGTCGGTGGGGCGCGCCACGCTCGTGAACCTGTTCTCGCAGAGCTCCTGGGCGCTCTCGAACGTGGCGGGCGTGCTCGTGGGCAACGCCATCGGCATGCCGTTGGCCATCGCGGCGTTCGCCATGACCTCCATCTTCGTCTGCCTGCTGGTCACCCAGAGGCCCACGCCGGCGAACCTCGTGGCCGCTGCCGTGGCCGTCGCGGGCGTGTTCGCCTGCAAGGCCGTGGGGCTCGGGGGGCCGGCCATCCTCGTGGGCGCGCTCGCGGGCGTTGCGGCTGCGCTGGCGTTCACCTGGGTGAAGGAGCGTGGCTGATGGAGCCGATGGGCTGGGGCGACTTCCTCGTCGTGTTCGCATGCTGCGCCGTCACCATGCTCGTGTGCCGCACGGTGCCGCTGTTCGCGCTCAAGGGCAGGCAGCTGCCGGAGGGGGTGGAGAGGGCGCTCGGGTTCATCCCGCCGGCCGCCTTCGCCGCGCTCGTGGCGAACGACCTGCTGACGCCCGGCATGTTCGACGCGGGCCTCTGGCCGGCCGCCGCCCCGCTTCTGGCTGCCGGCGTCGTGGCGCTCGTGGCATGGAGGACGAAGTCGCTTCTGTGGTGCGCCGTGTCGGGCGTGGCCTCCTATGCGCTGCTCTCGCTTGTGTGAGGCGGCGCGGGCCCGCCCGGCGGCCTCCGCCGGGGACGTCCCGCGCCCCGCGTCCGGGTTGCGGCTCGGCGGTGCCCGCGGTGAAACGATGAGCCCAGGGCGCGCCGAATCTGGGATTTGCGTGGAGTACGGGGCGGTTTCGGGAAAAAATGCAGGAAGACAGCGCTTTTTTCCTTGCGCGAGCGGGCGTGGGGCAGTATACTGTCCAATTGTGTCTTTCCACAGAACACGATACGAGATTCAATCTGAACGCATAGAAGGATAACGAACATGGACATCATTCGCGCTATCGAACAGCAGCAGATCAAGCAGGACCTCCCCGATTTCAACGTGGGCGACAACGTGAAGGTCCATTACCGCATCGTCGAGGGCAGCCGCGAGCGCATCCAGGTGTTCCAGGGCGACGTCATCCGCCGCCACGGCGCCTCGAGCCGCGAGACGTTCACGGTGCGCAAGGTCAGCTTCTCCATCGGCGTGGAGCGCACGTTCCCCGTGCATTCCCCGAAGATCGAGAAGATCGAGGTCATGCGCAAGGGCGACGTCCGCCGCGCCAAGCTGTACTACCTGCGCGACAAGGTGGGCAAGGCTGCCAAGATCAAGGAGAAGTCCTTCAGGTAAGGTTACGGCGGCCTCCGGCCGCCGTAACTGCTCGACGCTGCGAAGCCCCCTCGCACCGATCCTCGGCCCTTTTTCGCTTGCCTTCGCGTACCGAAGTACGCTCAGCCGCGAAACGGGCCGATTATCGGCACGAGGGGGCTTCTCGCTGTCTTGCCACGCCAACCTGGGTGTTTTGCTTTCGCGCTGCGCGCGAAGGGGGGGGGTGCTTGTGCTCGCCGTGTTCTTCTGCCGTCCGGTTGGGCGGCTTTTGCTATCATGGGGGAGACGGGATCGGGCGCGGCCGCGGGGGCGGGCGCGCGGAAGAGAAGGGACGTGCGGGCGCATGGGGCCGACGGTCGCCGAGATAAGGCAGCGGTTGCAGGAGGCGGATGCACGGGAGTTCGCCGTGCTCGAGCGCGCGCTCGTGGCCGACACGCGCAAGGGCGTGCGCGACGCCGTTGAGGTGGCGCGGCGTCGGATCGAGGCCGAGCAGGCCGAGCGCGAGAGGCTGGCCTCGCTGTACGCGTTCGAGCGTGCGCTCGCCGAGGGGCGCGGCGCCGGCGTGGTCGTGGGGCTCGACGAGGTGGGCCGCGGCCCGCTCGCCGGCCCGCTCGCGGTGGGCGCCGTCGTGCTCCCCCTCGAGCCCGCGGTGGAGGGCCTCAACGACTCCAAGCAGCTCAAAGCCGAGGTGCGCGAGCGCATCGCCCTCGAGGTCAAGCGGGTGGCCGTGGCGTGGACGGTGGAGTACGTGGAGGCGGCCGACATAGATGCCGCGGGCATGACGGCCTCGCTCGTCACCGCGTTCAGGCGGGCCGTGGCGCACATCGAGGCCGCGGGCGTGCGCCCGGACGTCGTCCTGCTCGACGGAAACCCGCTGCGCCTCGACGACCGCGAGGTGAACGTGGTGAAAGGCGACTGCCGCTGCGCGTCGATCGCCGCGGCCTCCATTGTGGCCAAGGTGGAGCGCGACGCTCTCATGTGCCGCTACGCCGAGGACTACCCCGAGTACGGCTTCGATTCCTGCAAGGGCTATGCGAGCCCCGCCCATATCGAGGCTATCAAGCGCTTCGGCCTCACCCCCCTCCACCGCGCCACATTCTGCACGGCTTTCACGCAGCCGACCCTGTTCTAGGGCGCCCGCATCCTGCCCGGATACTCGCCGAGCCGACGCTCCCGCGCATATCGCTCCGGCGGCCCTTACCGCGCTCCGCGGTTTTCCACCATCGTGCGCGCCCCTCTTGCCGCCGGCGCACAAGGTGCCGGCCAGCGCTCCTGCGTGTTCCACCTGCGGAGTTGTCCCCGCATCGGCCGGCTGCCGAATTTCCGCCGGTTTTCTGCCATATCCGCGCAAGAAGCGCGCCAGGTTCGTGCGGCTGCCGTGCAAGGGCCGTGCATGATCGGGGCGGTTCCGAGCGGGCCTTCGCGACGGTTCCCCGGCAAGGTTGCGGCCCTATGATGCCCCTAGAGAAGAAAGGGGCGACGAATGGACGAGAACGGAACGGCGGCTGTGCAGGAGCGGCTGCAGGAGGAACCGAGCGCCGTGAAGGGGGAGGGGGAGCGCCCGGCGGGGGCTTCCGCCAAGCGCCGCAAGCCGCGCGCGAAGGCGAAGCCGAAGCGGGAGCGGTCCGAGGACGACGGGGGCGCCGAGGCGATCGGCTGCCGTAACCGGGAGCTTGGCCGACGCGGCGAGGATGCGGCGGCGCGATTCCTGGACCGGCGCGGCTACGACATCGTCGAGCGCAACTGGACATGCGCGGCGGGCGAGGCCGACATCATCGCGCGCGACGGGGAGGCGCTCGTGTTCGTGGAGGTGAAGACGCGCTCGAACACCGAGAAGGGCCTGCCGTCCGAGGCGGTGGATGCAGGCAAGCGCCGTCGCTACGAGCGCATCGCGGCGTTGTTCTTAGTGGACTACGACGTGGTGGACGTGCCGGTGCGCTTCGACGTGGTGTCGATCGTGGTGGTGCCGCCCGACCGGGCGTTCATACGGCACCATATCGGCGCGTTCTCGGCAGGGTGAGCGGCGTGTTCGGGCGCTTTGCCGTGCAGGGCGCGACGCTGCGCGGGGTGGAGGCCGTGCCGGTGGACGTGGAGGTGGTCGTGGGCAGCGGCATGCCCGCGTTCTGCATCGTCGGGATGCCCGACGCCGCCGTGCAGGAGGCGCGCGAGCGCGTGCGCGCCGCCCTGCGGGCCGGCGGCTTCTCCATGCCGAACGAGCGGGTGGTGGTGAACCTGGCGCCCGGTGCCTTGCGCAAGACGGGGTCGGGGTTCGACCTGCCCATCGCGGTGGGCCTGCTCGCGGCCACGGGGCAGGTGGACCCGCGTCTGGCCGAGGGCGCGCTCATCGTGGGGGAGCTCTCGCTGGAGGGGGCCGTGCGGCCCGTGGACGGCCTGCTGGCCTATGCGTTGTGCGCGCGCGACCTGGGATGCGCGCTCGTCTGCGCGGACGCGCCGGAGCGCCTTGTGGCCATCGACGGCCTCGAGCAGCGTGCCGTGCGCACGATCGCCGACTTCCGCACCGGCGAGTTCCCCGCCCTCGCTCCCCGGCGACCCTCCCGAACGTTGCCTGCGCCCGACTTCCGCGACGTGGCCGGCCAGGACATGGCGAAGCGTGCGCTGCAGGTGGCCGCCGCCGGCCGCCACGGCGTGCTCATGATGGGGCCGCCCGGCTCGGGCAAGACGATGCTTGCCTCGCGGCTGCCCTCCATCCTGCCGCCGCTCGAGGAGGACGAGGCGCTCGAGGCCGCGCTCATCCATTCGGTGGCGGGCGAGGAGATGGGCGCCCTGCTCGGCGGCGTGAGACCCTTCCGCAGCCCCCACCACTCGGCCACGACCGCCGGGCTCGTGGGCGGCGGCACGCCGCCGCGGCCGGGCGAGGTATCGCTCGCGCACCAAGGGGTCCTGTTCTTGGACGAGCTGCCCGAGTTCCGGCCCTCGGTGCTGCAGGGCATACGCCAGCCCATGGAGTCCGGGCGCGTCACCGTCACGCGGGCCGACGGCAACGTGTCGTTCCCGGCGCGCTTCATGCTGGTGGCGGCTGCGAACCCGTGCCCCTGCGGCTACTTCGGTGACGACGAGCATGCCTGCACGTGCACGCCGGCCCAGGTGAGCGCCTATCAGAACCGCATCGGAGGGCCGCTCATGGACCGCATCGACCTGCACGTCGACGTGCGCCGCTCGGCGCCGCGCGACGTGCTGGGGACGGGCGGCGGAACATCGTCGGAGGACATGCGCGCCGCCGTGCGGGGCGCGCGCGAGTACGCCTCGTGGCGGCGGGCGCGCGCCGGCGGCGGCGAGGGGCCGGAGACGCTCGTGCGCTCGTGCGCCCTCGCGCCGGCCGACGAGGCCTTCTTCGAGGACGCGGCGCGGGCTGCCCGCATGAGCGGGCGCGCCATCATGCGCACGCTCGCGGTGGCGCGCACCATCGCGGATATGGAGGAGGCGGCGTCGGTGGGGCGGGGGCACCTGTGCGAGGCGCTGGCGTTCCGCCTGCGGGAGGGGGTGGGGGCATGCGGCTGAGGGGTCCCCGCTTCGAGCTTTTGCCCGGCGACGGCGCCTTCCCTGCGGCGCTCGCGCGCGTTCCCGACCCGCCGCGGCGCCTCTACGTCGTGGGCGACCCGGCGGCGCTCCAAGAAGGTTTGGCCGTGGTGGGCGCGCGCAAGGCGACGCCCTACGGCACGGGCTGCGCCCGGCGCTTCGCCGGCGCGGCGGCGCGGCGGGGCGTCGTGGTGATATCGGGCGGTGCGCGCGGATGCGACGCGGCGGCCCACGAGGCCGCGCTCGCGGAGGGCTCGCCGACGGTGGCGTTCCTCGGGGGCGGCTGCGACGAGCCGTACCCGGCGGCGCACGCGGGCCTGTTCCAGCGCATCGTGGACGGCGGCGGGGCGGTGGCGTCCGAGCAGCCGTGGGACCGGAAGCCGCGGCCCTATATGTTCCGGCAGCGCAACCGCCTCATCGCGGGACTCGCCCGGGCCGTGCTCATCGTGGAGGCCGGGCTGCCGTCGGGCACGTTCTCCACCGCTGACGAGGCGCTCGCGGCGAACCGCGACGTGCTCGTGGTGCCCGGCGCCATCACGGCGGCCTCGTCGCGCGGCGCGAACCGCCTGCTGTACCAGGGGGCGCTGCCCGTCGTGGACGACGAGACGTTCGAGGACGCCCTGTTCTCCCTGTTCGGATGTTTGAGGCAGGAGCAGTGGCCGCCTGCGGGGGAGCATGCGGCAGCCGCCGGCGCGGGCGTCGGGGGCCCGGGCGATGCCGGCGGCGGGGCGGCCGCAACGGCGGACGGCGCCGCGGGCCGTGCGGGGATGCGCCCGCCCGCCCTCGCCGCCAACCCCGTGGCCGCGGCCCTCGCCGCCCAGCCGCTGGGCATGGAGGACCTCTACGCCGTGGCCCGCGCGTCCTGCGGCTCCGCCGAGCCGCGCGCCTGGCTCATGGAACGCCTCGTGGAGGCCGAGCGCATGGGCCTCGTCGCCCGCTATCCCGACGGCCGCTGGGGGCCGGCGGGGTGAGGGGCATCGCATCGGCGGATGAGCGGGAAGGCGGAAGGAGGGGCGAGATGGCGACGATCTCCATGTTCTTCGGCATAGTGGTCATCATGTATAATGAGTCGGCTGGAAAGCATCACGCACCGCATGTCCACGCCCGTTATGCGGAGTTCAGCTGCTCGCTCGATTTCGAGGGCGAGGTTCTCTACGGGTACCTCCCGCCGAGGAAGCTGACGCTGCTTAGAGCATGGGTCGTCCTTCATCGGGAAGAGCTCGAGGCCGACTGGAGGCTCCTCTCGGAGGGACTCGATGCTTTCAAGATCGATCCGTTGCGATAGGGAGGAGGTGGTGCGCTCATGGGGGAGCCGGTCTTGGCCGACGAGGTTGCCTGCGGGATGGGCAAAAGCCAGCCCGACTTGACGAAGGTCGAGCCGAAGGGCGGAAGCGAGCTTCTGCTCGAGTTCGAAACGGGGGAGAGGCGCCTTTTCGACGCCGCCCCGTTTATCGACTGCGGCGGATCGTACGGACGCTTGGCGGAAGAGCGATACTTCGCGCAGGTGCGCATCATCGACGGGGGCTTGGCCCTTGGATGGCCTGAAGGCCAGGAAGTATACCCCGAGGCCCTGTACGAGTTCAGCACGCCTGTCGGGTAGCGGCGCAGGCGGCATCCGCTTCTGGCCGGCTGCACCGGGCGCCTGCCTGGCGCGCCCGGTGCGCTGCGCCCCTCCGGCGATCCGCCGGTTTTTCTCGCCTGCCGTTTCCCGCGGCTCCGAGGTTTGGTATCCTTGCAGGCATGTCTGACAACGTGACCATACTCGGCGCCGGCCTTGCGGGGAGCGAGGCGGCGCTCCAGCTTGCCGGCCGCGGCTTCCGTGTGCGCCTCGTGGAGATGCGCCCCGGCACGCCCACGCCCGTGCACGCCACCGGCGCGTGCGCCGAGCTCGTGTGCTCGAACTCGTTGAAGTCGACCAAGCCCGAGAGCGCGGCCGGCATGCTCAAGGCCGAGCTCGAGGCGCTGGGATCGCACCTGCTGGCCGCCGCGCACCGGCACGCCGTGCCCGCCGGGGGCGCGTTGGCCGTGGACCGCGAGGCGTTCGCCCGCGACGTCACGGCGCTCATCGAAGGGCACCCGCTGGTCGACCTCGTGCGCGGGGAGGCTGCAAGCCTGGCCGAGGAGGCCCGCGGCGCCGATGCGCTCGTGGTGGCCACGGGGCCGCTCACGTCCGGTGCCCTCGCCGCCGACCTCGCCCGCGTCGCCGGCGCCGGCCACCTGGCGTTCTACGACGCCGCCGCGCCCATCGTCATGGCCGACTCGCTGGACGGGGAGCGCCTGTTCCGGCAGAGCCGCTACGAGGACGGGTCCGACGGGGCGGGCGACTACCTGAACGCGCCCTTCACGCGCGAGGAGTACGAGGCCTTCGCCGCCGAGCTCGTGGCCGCCGAGCGCGTCGTGCTGCGCGACTTCGAGACGCGCGAGCTGTTCCAGGCATGCCAGCCCATAGAGGAGATCGCGCGCAAGGGCCTCGACGCCCCGCGCTTCGGCCCGCTCAAGCCCGTGGGCCTCGCCGACCCGCGCACGGGGAGGCGCCCCTGGGCCGCGCTCCAGCTGCGCGCCGAGGATGCGCACGGCACGTGCTACAACCTGGTGGGCTTCCAGACGAACCTGACGTTTTCCGAGCAGCGTCGGGTGTTTCGCCTGATCCCCGGCTTAGAGCATGCGGAGTTCGCCCGCTTCGGCGTCATGCACCGCAACACGTTCCTGGACGCACCGCGCCTGCTCGACGCCAGCCTGCGCCTCACGGCTTCCGGGGCCGCCGCGTTGGACGTGCCCGTGTTCGTGGCGGGCCAGCTCGCGGGCACCGAGGGGTACTGCGAGGCGCTGCGTTCGGGCCTGCATGCCGCGCTCGCCGTGGCGGCCGAGCTCTCGGGGACCGGCCTGCCGCCGCTGCCGCGCGAGACGGCCTTCGGCGCGCTTCTGGCCTACGCCACGAGCCCCGAGACGAGGGCTTACCAACCGATGCACGTGAACTTCGGCATCATGGAGCCGCTGGCGGAGCATGTGCGCAACAAACGCGAGCGTTACGCCGCCTACGCCGCCCGCGGCGCCGACGCGCTCGCGGCCTACCGTGCCCAGCTTGCGGACCGCGGCCTCATGCCGAAAACGGCTCCCGCCGCTGATGCGCCGGTCGAAGGCCTGCCAGAAGGCAGCTCCCGTGCCTGATGCCGTGCCCGTGCCCGACGACGGCATGCCCGCATGCGATCCGCGCGCCGCATCCCTCGTCGAGGGTTTCTGCGACGCCCTGCGCGTAGAGCGCAACGCCTCGGTGCATACGGTGCGTGCCTACCGCATCGACCTCATGGACTACGTGCGCTGGGCTGCCCGGGAAGGCATCGACCCCCTTGCGGCCACCCATCGACAGCTGCGCCGCTACCTGGGCGAGCTCGACAGCGCGCAGTACTCGCGCACCACCGTCAACCGGCGGCTCTCGGCGCTGCGCAGCTTCTTCCGCTGGCTCAACGTGACGGACGTGTGCGACTGCGACCCGGCGAGCATGCTCTCGGGCCCTCGCAAGCAGAAGGACCTGCCGCACGTCATCCGCCCAGCCGACATGGCGAGGTTGCTCTCGGTGCACGGCAAGCGGGACGGAGTCGGCAACCCGCGCGAGCAGTCGCCCGCCGACCTGCGCAACCTGGCGCTGCTGGAGTTCCTGTACGCGTGCGGCGCGCGCGTGTCCGAGGCGTCGGGCCTGCTCGCAGACAACGTCGATTTCGAGCGTGGCCAGGTGAAGGTGTTCGGCAAGGGGGCGAGGGAGCGCATCGTGCCGCTGCACGACCTGGCGCTCGCCTCCATGCGCACCTACCAGCTGCTCGGGCGCCCCCGGCTGCTCAAGGAGAAGGAGTGCCCGTTCTTCTTCGTGTCCACCCGCGGCAACGGCATGACCACCGACGCCATCCGCAAGATGTTCAAGGAGTCCCTGCGCGCGGCCGGGCTCGACGAGACGCTCTCGCCGCACGACATGCGCCACACCTTCGCCACCGACCTCTTGGAGGGCGGGGCCGACCTGCGCAGCGTGCAGGAGATGCTGGGGCATGCGAGCCTGTCCACCACCCAGGTCTACACCCACCTCTCGCCGGGGCGCCTCAAGCAGGTGCACCGTCGCGCCCACCCGCGCGGCTGATCGCACGGCCCCTCGTGCAGCGGTTCTCCGCTCCGCGAGACGCTCCTTGCGCGAAGGTTGCAGCGCCGTGACCGACGGCTGACGGTTGCCCGGAACCCCTCGCGCACGGCGCCGATGTCCCTCACAATCGGAACCCGATACCACGCGCGCCTCGTCGCGCGGACACCTGCGTCGAAGGGACACGATTATGAACAAGCGCAAGATGAGAATGATGGGCATGGTTCTGGCCGGCGTGCTGGCGATGACGCCGTTTCTGCACGGGTGCGCCACCGACGACGGCGGCTCCTCGAACGACAACGGCTCGCAGAACTCGACCGAGCAGCAGGAGCAGAACGGATCCGAGCAGCAGAACACGGGCAGCCAGGGCGACGTCGTCTACTATGGCCAGGTCATGGGCGTGAACGGCGACGAGATCACCGTTGTCCTGGGCGACCTGAGCGCCGCGGACGGCGAGGGCCTGCAGAAGTTCGAGGCCCAGGAGGACGAGGTCACCTTCAACAAGGGCGACGTCGTCATCGTGGACGAGTCCGGCGCCGTCGTCGACGACCCCACCGTCTCGGCCGACCAGATCGTGGTCATGAGCGGCTCGGGCGACGGTCCCGACTTCCGGCCCTCGAAGCTGGAGATACTCCAATCCAACGCCGACGGCGCCGTGAGCTCCGCGGCCGCGGAGCAGGGCCTGGACCAGTAGCGGCTCTCCTGCCTGCCGCGAAGGACGACCCCGTCGGGAGCGGCAGCCTGCATCCTCGGTTCGTGCCGGCCTGCGCAGCTCCCAGCCGGCAGCACGATGGCCCGGCTCCGAGCGGGCCCGTGCTGGTTCTGCGAGGCCGCTCGGCCTCGTACCGGTGCCGACCTGCCGCGCAACGGGCCGCCTTTTCGCACCGTGCGGCCCTCTTGCTCTCGCGCAGCGGGGCGCCCCACCTTTCGCAAGCGGTTTATGAACATTGTTCATAAACCGCTTGCCTTGTTCTAGCGCCCCGCTATAATGGGATAAGCAAAATGAACGAGGTTCAAAGAATGATGGGAGGTGCGGCCATGGCGCGGCAGGGCATCGATCGGGCGGCGATAGCCGAGGCGGCCTACGCGCTGGCGGAGGAGCGCGGGCTGGCGGGCCTGGGTATCCGCAGCGTGGCCGAGGCCTGCGGCGTGTCCGTGGGCACGATCTACAACTACTTTCCGACGAAGGACGACCTCCTGGTGGAGGTTATCGGCACGTTCTGGCAGCGCGCCTTCCACGAGGACCTGTGCCTCATCGTGGAGGGGGAGCGCTTCGACGCCTTCGTCAGCCGGGTTTACGCGGCTATGTCCTCGGCGCTCGCAGCGTTCCGCTCGGACTGGCTGCCCCAGATCAGCGCGCTGTCCATCCAAGGACGCGACGAGGGCAAAATGCGCGAGTCCGCGACGTTCGACCATATACGCGCCGGCATGCGGGGCGTGCTGGAGGCCGACGCGCAGGCCGACCCCGGGCGCGCGGGCATCGAGCCGGCCGAGCTCGTGGCATTCGTGCTCGAGAGCATGATCGCCGGATTGTGCGCGGGCGAGCCCGACTGCCGCGTGCTCTCGGCGCTGCTGCGCGCGGGGCTCTATGGACCGGACGCGCCGGGTGCGGAAGATGCGGCAGACGGCGCGGGAAGGCTGGAGCCCCCCGCGCGCAGCACGGAAGGGGCGGCCGCGGCGGCCGCCGGGGAAAGGTGATGGCAATGCTCAAGATCTCAACGAACAAGCTCATGCTCGTAGCGGGCATCGTGTGGGCCATAGCCGGCGCGAACATCGCCAACATCGGGCTCACGGCCTACCGGCACGACTGGGGCTGGGTCATCTGGGCGCTCCTCGTGGGCTCGGCGGTGATCTTCGTGCTGTTCCATTCGCGCATCTTCCAGAAGATGGTGGGCAAGCACGCCAAGCGCATCGGCGGCTACGAGGAGGCCAAGACGAACATCCTGAAGTTCTTCGACAAGAAGGGCTACATCATGATGGCCATCATGATGGGCGGCGGCATCGGCCTGCGCATGTCGGGGCTCGTGCCCGACTGGTTCATCGCGTTCTTCTACACGGGCCTGGGCATCGCGCTCACGGTGGCGGGCCTCACCTTCCTGCTGCGTTACTTCATGAACGTGGAGCCGGGGTGCCCCCTGTTGCCGCGCACCTACGCGAAGCGCGGCTGACCGGCCGGTCTGCCAGAGCTGCTGCGGCGCGCATCGTTGCGCCATGCGGAGGAAGCGGTGCCGGCACCGCCCGAAACCAACGGGTTCGCTGACGGCACGTTGACGAAACGGTTACGGCTCGGGGGCGTTCGCGCCCCCTTGCCATAGTATGAGGGGCGAACCATGGCATCGGCCCCGAGGCGCGGTGCGAGAAACCGAGTGTGAAGGAGGCCCCGTGGCCCGGATATTCGTCGTGGAGGACGACGCGGCGCTGCGCGGCGAGCTCATGCGCCTGCTGGAGCTGCAGGGGCACGTTGCGCTGGCCAGCACGGCGTTCGACCGCATTGCCGACGAGGCGCTGGCCGCCGATCCCGACTGCGTCCTGCTGGACCTCAAGCTGCCCGGCGACGGCGGCCATGCCGTGTGCCGCGACCTGCGCCGCGCAAGCGACGTGCCCATCGTCATGCTCACCTCGTCGGACAACGAGTTCGACGAGGTCATGAGCATGAACCTGGGCGCGGACGACTACGTGACGAAGCCCTACAACCCCGCCGTGCTGCTGGCGCGCATCCAGTCGGTGCTCCGCCGCGCGGCGCGCACCGAGCCGCCTGCGCGCATCGAGCACAAGGGCGTCGTGCTGGACGTGGCGAAAAGCCGCGTGGAGTACGAGGGCCGCGGGGTGGAGCTCACCCGCAACGAGTTCCGCGTGCTGCACCTGCTCATGGAGAACAAAGGGGCCATCATCTCGCGCCAGGAGCTCATGATGGAGCTGTGGCAGTCCGACGCCTTCATCGACGACAACACGCTCACGGTGAACGTGAACCGGCTGCGCAAGAGCCTGGCCTCCATCGGCGTGCCCGAAGGCTTCCTGGCCACGCGCCGGGGGCAGGGCTACCTCGTCTGATGGGCGGTGCGCTGCCATGAGCCTGTCCGCCTATCTGCGCGACAACCTCGCGGCCATCGGCGTGGGCGTGCTGTGCTGCCTGGGCGTGGCCGGCATGCTGGCGGTGCTGGGCGTGGGCACGGACGCCACGGTGCTCGTGCCGTGTTTCGTGGCGCTGTGCGGCGCGGTGGTGCTCGGCATCGGCTACGTGCGCAGACGCCGCTTCTATACCGAGCTCGCGCGCATCGTCGAGGACCTCGACAGCACCTACTTCGCCTCGGAGCTCGTGGAGGATCCCGGCTTCCTCGAGGGGCATCTGGCCCACGAGGCGCTCGAGGCGGTGGGAAAGGCCGCGGCCGACGATGTGGCGTTCCATCGGCGGCAGGCCGAGTCGTACCGCGACTACATCGAGCTGTGGATACACGAGATCAAGACGCCCATCGCCGCCGTCCATCTCATGGCGGCCGACCTGCACGGGGGCGTGGCTGCGAAGCTGAAGGCCGAGCTGGACCGTATCGAGTCCTACGTGGAGCAGGCGCTCTACTATGCGCGCTCCACCTCGCTCGCGCGCGACTACGCCATTCGCGAGCTGCCGTTGGCCGAGGCCGTGCGAGCGGCCTGCAAGAAGAACGCGCGCTACCTGATTGAGCACGGCGCCATCCCGTCCATCGAGGTGGGGGACGATGTCTCCGTGTTTGCCGATGCCTCCTGGCTCTCCTTCGTATTGGGGCAGGTCGTGGTGAACGCGGCGAAATACGGCGCGACTGCCGTGCGCTTCACCGCGCGCGAGGAGGGCACGGGCACGAGCGCGGCGCGCACCGTGCTGGAGATCGCCGACAACGGGCGGGGAATCCCCGCTGCGGACGTCCCGCGCGTGTTCGACCGCGGCTTCACCGGCGAGAACGGCCGCGCCCAGGGCTCGGCCACCGGCATGGGCCTGTACCTGGTGGCCACGCTCTGCGAGAAGATGGGCCTCGGCGTGGGCCTGGCCTCCGAGGAGGGCACCGGTACCCGCGTCATGCTCGCGTTTCCGCACGACCGCAGGCGCAGGGACGTCGGGTGAGACGCGGGTGAGACGCGGGGACGGGGATGATGTCTCGTTTGGCGTGGCAGAGGGACGCGGACAATGTCGCATTCCCCCTGATCCTGGCGTGTTTGGAAGACATCAGGGAACGTGATATTACCCCCATCCCCCTGTCGCATCCTGTCACGGGCGCCCCACCCTTGCAAATTCGTAAGGTTGCGGTAAGCCTCTTCGATGGCGGGTGCGGCGCCGCGGACGTACTATCTTGGCAGACCCCGAGAGAAGGAGATTTGCCATGACCGAAGTTTACGCGACCCCGTCGGCGGCTTGCGCGCAGCAGGCGCCGGCCGCCTATGCGTCCGGCTCCCGGCCCATCCTGTCGGTTCGCCAGATAGAGAAGGTGTACGGGAGCAAAGATTCCGTCACCAAGGCGGTGCGCGACATCAGCTTCGACGTGATGCCGGGCGAGTTCGTGGGCATCATGGGGCCCTCGGGCTCCGGCAAGACCACGCTGCTCAATTGCGTGGCCACCATCGACACCGTGACGAGCGGCCATATCCTCGTCGACGGGCGCGACGTCACGGGGCTGCGCTCCCGCGCGCTCGCGAAGTTCCGCCGCGACGACCTGGGCTTCATCTTCCAGGACTCCAACCTGCTGGACACGCTCACCGGCTTCGAGAACATCGCGCTCGCGCTTACGGTGAAGGGCGAGCCCACCGGCCGGGTGAAACCCAAGGTGGACGCCATCGCGGCCACGCTCGGCGTGTCCGAGGTGCTGGGGAAGTACCCTTACCAGATGTCGGGCGGCCAGCGCCAGCGCATCGCCGCCGCCCGCGCCATGGTGGCCGATCCGAAGCTCGTGCTTGCCGACGAGCCCACGGGCGCGCTCGACTCGCGCAGCGCCACCGTCATGCTGGAGACGCTCGAGATGATGAACTCCTCGCTCGGCGCCACCATCATGATGGTCACGCATGATTCCTACGCCGCCTCGTTTGCAAGCCGCATCCTGTTCGTCAAGGACGGCGCCGTGTTCAACGAGATACGCAAGGGCGACACCTCGCGCAAGGACTTCTTCAACCGGATCATGGAAGTGGTCACGTTCCTGGGCGGTGACGTGCGCGATGCTCGCTAAACTCGCCTTCCGCAACATCCGCCGCTCGGTCAAGGACTACGGCGTGTACTTCGTCACGCTCGTTTTCGGCGTGGCGGTGTTCTACGCGTTCAACTCGGTGTCGAGCCAGTCCATTCTCTTCGACCTCGAGGACACGGCCTCGGCCAGCGTCTTCTCGCTGACGGGGCAGTTCCTCGGCATGTTCAGCGTGCTCATCGCCTGCGTGCTCGGCTTCCTCGTGCTCTACGCGAACGGCTTCCTCATTAGGCGGCGCAAGCAGGAGTTCGGAACGTACCTCATGCTGGGCATGAATCCCCGCAGCGTGTCGGCTATCGTGCTCATGGAGACGGCGGTGGTGGGCCTCGTGTCGCTCGTGGTGGGCCTGGCGCTCGGGTTCGCGCTTTCGCAGGGCATGTCGTTCGTCACGGCGGGCCTGTTCAACATCGAGATGACGCAGTACCGCTTCATATTCTCGTTCGACGCCTTTTTGCTCACGCTGGTGTGCTTCGCGCTCATCTTCGCGGTGACGGCCCTGTTCAACACCGTGTCCATCCGCCGCTACAAGCTCATCGACCTGCTCTCTGCCCGCTCGAAGAACGCGCGCTTCCGCGTGCGCAACCCGTGGATCAGCCTCGCCGGGTTCGTTGCGGCCGTGGGCCTGATCGCATGGGCGTACGCCACGCTCGTCGAAAACGGCCTTCTGGAGTTCGACGACGGGTTCTGGAAGGCCACGGCGCTCATGGTGGTCGGCACGTTTTTGCTCTTCTGGTCGCTTGCCGGCTTCGCCATCGCGGTGATCGAGCGCACGCGCGGCGTGTACTTCAAGGGCCTCATGATGTTCACGATGCGCCAGATAGCCAGCAAGGTGAACACGGCGTTCGTGTCGCTTTCGGTGGTGTGCGTCATGCTGTTCTTCTCGCTCACCGTGTTCTCCACCGGCATGGGGCTGGCGCGCGCCTTCAGCGGAAACATCGAGGACGGCACGGTCTACGACGCCACGCTCACGGCCAACGTGTACCTGAACCAGGGCGGCACGCGCGACCCCGAGGCGCTCGCGCAGATGACCGAGGAGGACCGCGAGTACCAGAAGGTGGCCGACGAGAAGGCGGCCGCCATCGAGGCCGACGCGGAGGCCTACGGCTGGGATATCGCCGCGAAGCTGGCCGACGCCTCGTCGGCGTGGGACGAGCTCGTGGCGAAGTCCGCTCAGATCGACGCCTTCGTGAGCGACGAGACGTCCTACGGCGAGCTCATGGGGCGCTACGGCCAGGACACGGGCAATGCGAAGCAGAACGAGGCCCTGCACAACCAGGGCGTCACGCTCATCGGCGTCTCGCAGTTCAACGCGCTCGCAGAGCTTGCGGGCCGGCCGACCGTGGACGTGGGCGAGGACGGCTACGCGGTGAACAACACGCTCGACGCCATGAAGGCGCTTTCCGAGGCGCTTGCGCGCAAGGGCGAGACGGTGGTCGCAGGCGGGCGCGTGCTCGAGTCCTCGGGCGAGCTGCGCAGCCAACCGATGGAGGACACCACGTTCTCTGCGAGCGGGGCAGAGCTCATCGTGCCCGACGCGGTGATCGCCGGCCTGCGCGCCCAAGGCGCCGTTCCCGAGCAGAGCATCCTCAACCTCATGTATCGGACGGACCGGGCCGAGGGCGACAAGCTGCTCGAGCAGGTGCTCGCCGAGGCGTCGCCCGCCAACCCGGAGGTGGCGGCATCCGGCTGGAAGTTCAGCCCGAAGCCCTGGCCCGTGACGCTGTCGTTCACGGCCGAGGAGGTGCTCGTGCAGTCGGGCGGCATGAACCTCATGATCTCGTATTTGGCGCTCTACATCGGCTTCGTGTTCCTCATCGCCACGGCGGCCGTCCTGGCCATCCAGCAGCTGTCCGAGGCGAGCGACTCGCTGCCGCGCTACCGGGTGCTCGCCGAGATCGGCTGCGACCGCCGCATGATCGTCCAGTCGCTGCGCGCGCAGGTGCTCGTGTACTTCCTCGTGCCGTTGGCGGTGGCCGTGTGCCATACCGTGTGCGCCGTGGGCGTCATCAGCGACTCCGTCATCTCTCAGCTGGGCGTGTCGGTGCTCGAGCCTGCGCTCATGACCGCCGTGCTGGTGGCGGTGGTGTACGGGGCGTACCTCGCGGTCACGTACTTCGCCAGCAAGGGCATCATCCGTGCCTCGCTGGGCAAGAAGCTCGTGGGGTAGGGCGGGGCCGCCGCGCGCTGCTCCGCCCGAGCCGCCGCCCGTCGCGTCGCGGGGAAATCCCGCTCGCGGCGCGGCGGCGGTTCTGCTACCATGTTCGCCATGGGTGACTCGCCGAAAACCGCCAAGCGCCGCGTGCGCGAGAAGCGCACCATCTCGCAGATGGTGGCGCTTTACTGCGCGGGCAACCACGACGCCGCAGCTCGCACCGAGCGCGCCCATTGCGGCGAGGCCGTGTGCGCGGACTGCGCGGCCATCGATGCCTACGCGGTGCTGCGTACCGAGCGCTGCCGCAAGATGGAGGTCAAGACCTCCTGCGAGGAATGCGGCAACCACTGCTATGCCCCCGAGAAGCGCGACGAGATCCGTGCCGTCATGCGCTACGCCGGCCCGCGCATGCTGGGGAGGCACCCGGTGGCGGCCGTGCGGCACCTGCTGGGCCGCTGAACGTCCGCGTGCGCCGCGGATCTGTTTCTCGAACGTATCCGTTCACGCCGCCCGTTGTCTCCGTTCGGGGTACAATGGCTTCGACGAAACGGTGAGGACGGGACGGAAGGGCGGGCATGCTCGACAAGGTTGACGCGCTGTTCGCGCGCTTGGAGGACGTCATGGCGTTCCAGGCCATCCGCCAAGGGCTCATCCTCACCATCCCCGTTCTGCTGGTGGGGTCGTTCTGCCTCATCTTCCTCAACCTGCCGCTCGCGCCCTACCAGGACGCCCTCGCCGGCGCGCCGCGCGTCGAGGGCCTGCTCGACCTCGTGTACGACGGTACCATGGGCATCTTCTCGCTCTACGTGTCCGTGGCCGTGGCGCTGCGCTACGCCAACGCCTGCGCCGAGCGCTTCGGGGGCTTCTTCGTCCAGGGCGCGCCCTTCGCCGCGCTCGCGGCCTACCTCATGTCCGTGGGCTTCGGCACCGAGGGCTTCGATCCCATCGTGCTCAGCACGCGCTCGCTGTTCATCGCCATCGTGTGCGGGCTGGCCTCGTCGGTGCTGTACTGCCGGCTCGTGCGCCTGCGCCGCACCCGGCGGCTGTACGGCGACAGCCTGGACAACGTGTTCAACCAGGCCGTGTCGGGCCTCCTGCCCATCGCGGCCGTCATCGCGCTCTTCGGCGCGGCGAACGCCGCCGTGGCGGCGCTCTCGGGCTCGAGCTGCATCGAGCAGCTGTTCTTCGACAGCGTGAGCGCGCTCTTCCCCCTGGCCACGGCCACGTTGGGCAGCGGGCTTCTGTACCTTTTCCTGAACAACGTCATGTGGTTCTTCGGCATCCACGGCGGCAACATGCTCGACGGCGTGGCGCAGAGCGTGTTCGTGCCCGGCACGGCCGCCAACGCGGCGGCGCTCGCGGCGGGCGGCGAGCCCGTGCAGATCGTGACGAAGACGTTCCTGGACGTGTTCGCCTCTATCGGCGGGGCCGGCGCGCTGCTGTCGCTGCTCGCGGCCATCCTGCTGTTCGGCCGCCGCAGGAGCGCGCGGCGGCTCTCGGCGTTCGCGGCCGTGCCCATGTGCTTCAACATATCCGAGATCATGCTGTTCGGGCTGCCGGTGGTGTGGAACCCGGCGCTGTTCGTGCCGTTCATCGCGGTGCCCCTGGTGAACATGGTGGTGTCGTACGCAGCCATGGCGGCCGGGCTCGTGCCGCCCGTGGTGGTGGACGTGTCGTGGACCACGCCGCCTCTCGTGGGCGGCTGGGTGGCCACGGGCTCGCCCGCCGGCGCGGTGCTGCAGCTCGCGTGCATCGTGTTGGGCACGGTGCTCTACCTGCCGTTCCTACGCCGCTACGAGCGGTTGGCCGACGCCCACGCGCGGGTGCAGTACGATGCCCTGCTCTCGTCGTTCCAGGACGACGAGCGCGCCGGGCGCTCGGTCGAGCTCGTGACGGCCGCGGGCTCGCTGGGCGCGGTGGCCCGCTCGCTCGCCGAGGACGTGCGGGCCGCCGTGGACGCGGGGGCCTTCGAGCTGCGCTACCAGCCGCAGTTCGACGCTGACGGCCGCGCGGTTGGCGCGGAGGCCCTGCTTCGCATGGAGCACCCCGTGTACGGCTGGCTCTACCCGCCGCTCGTCATCGAGCTGGCACGCGAGGCCGGTGCGGGCGGCGAGCTCGAGCGCGCCGTGTTCGAGCGGGCGCTGGCCGACGCGCAGGCTGCGGAGGCGCTCGCGCATGCGGGCGAGCTCGATGCGGGTTTCAGCGTGAGCGTGAACGCCACGGCCACGATGCTGCAGGACGAGGCGGCCGTCGGCTTCGTCATCGACGCCTTCCGCGCCCGCGGGCTCGATGCCGGCCGCGTGGTGGTGGAGGCCACCGAGCGCGAGGCGCTGCTGTGGGACGCGGGCGCGCACGACCTGCTGCGCCGCGTTGCGGACGCGGGCATGCCGCTGGCCATCGATGACTTCTCCATGGGCCGCACCTCGTTTCAGTACCTCGAGACGAGCGTGTTCTCCGTGGTTAAGCTCGACGGGACCATTGCCAAGGGCGTCATGGAGAACGAGCGCTACGCCGAGATCGTCTCGTCCATCGCCGACCTCTCCGAGCACCTGGGCTTCACGGTTCTGGCCGAGTACGTGGAGACGGCCGAGCAGCGCGACGTGCTGAAGACGCTCGGCTGCTCCTACTTCCAAGGCTACCTCTACGCGCCCGCGCTGCCCTTCGACGAGATGGTGGAGCGCGCACGGCTGACGGGAACGCTCCGTTAGGGGGAGCTTCTCTTTCGGGGTAGATGATTCAGGATGATGCGTCATCCCGCGCCCTGCGTCACCCTCGCGGCTGAACTAGAGGGCAGTGCCGCTGCCCCCCCCCTCCCGGCACGCTGCAGCATTGGAAAGCGAACGAATTGTGCGCATCGTTTGAACGCTGGAACACGAACGTATGTTTTCGCTGGCTCTTTCCGCGCGCTGCGCTAGAATGAACGATTGCACGGAAATGATAGTTTCCCGGTAGCCTAATTTGCGACCCACGGCACGCGACGCCGGGGCACGGCTGCCGGCTGCGGATGCGCAAGAGAAAGAGCGATAAGCCACATGGGACAGAACGCCATCGTCATCAAGGGTGCCCGCGAGCACAACCTCAAGGACATCGACCTCATCATCCCGCGCGACGAGCTCGTGGTCATCACGGGTCTGTCAGGCAGCGGCAAGTCGAGCCTCGCGTTCGACACGATGTACGCCGAGGGCCAGCGCCGCTACGTGGAGAGCCTCTCCAGCTACGCGCGCATGTTCTTGGGGCAGATGAGCAAGCCGGAACTGGACAGCATCGACGGCCTGTCACCGGCCGTTTCAATCGACCAGAAGACCACGAGCAAGAACCCGCGTTCCACCGTGGGCACCACCACCGAAATATACGACTACCTGCGCCTGCTGTTCGCTCGCGTGGGCGTGCCTCACTGTCCCGAGTGCGGGCGCGTCATTCGCAAGCAGACCACCGACCAGGTGACCGACGAGATACTGGCGCTCGCTCCCGATGCGAAGGCCATCATCATGGCCCCGGTCGTCACCGGACGCAAGGGCGAGTTCGCGAAGCTGTTCGCCGACCTGCAGAAGGAGGGCTTCAGCCGCGTGCGCATCGACGGCGAGATCGTGAAGCTCGAGGCCGAGCCGCTCACGCTCAACAAGAAGATCAAGCACTTCATCGACGTGGTGGTGGACCGCGTGCAGCTGAAGGAGAGCGCCACGAGCCGCATTGCCGAGGCGGTGGAGCTGGCCACGAAGCTGGCCGACGGGCGCGTGCTCGTGCAGGTGCTGGGCGAGGACGGGCAACCGCTCGGCGAGGGCGGCGGCAAGTCGAGCGGCGCTACGGGTGGCCTCGGCGCCGGCGAGCATATCTTCTCGCTCGCGCTTGCCTGCCCCGAGCACGGCCATTCCATGGACGAGCTGCAGCCGCGCGACTTCTCGTTCAACGCCCCCTACGGTGCCTGCCCGGACTGCCTCGGCATCGGCAGCCGCGAGGAGGTGGATCCCTCTCTCGTGGTGCCCGACCCCTCGCTCACGCTGGCCGAGGGCGCCATCGCGCCGTTCAAGACGGGCAACTACTACCCGCAGGTGCTGCGCGCCGTGGCCAAGCACATGGGCACCGACGAAAACACGCCCTGGGAGGACATGCCGAAGAAGGCCACCGACGCGTTGCTCTACGGCCTGGGCGACGACAAGGTGCGCGTGGACTACGTGACCGTGGACGGGCGCGAGACGTACTGGTACATCGAGTGGGAAGGGGCGCTCGCCGCCGTGCAGCGCCGCTACCAGGAGGCCCAGTCCGACAACCAGCGCGAGAAGCTGTCGGAGTACTTCGCCATCGTGCCGTGCCAGACGTGCGGCGGCAAGCGCCTGAAGCCGGAGATCCTGGCCGTGACGGTGGGCGGCAAGTCCATCCACGATGTCACCGAGATGAGCGCGGCCGATTCGCTCGACTACTTCGAGGGCCTGGCCTTTCACGGCTCCGAAGAGCATATCGCCGGTCCCATCGTGAAGGAGATCAAGGCGCGCCTGCGCTTCCTGGTGGACGTGGGCTTGGACTACCTCACGCTCGAGCGGGCCACGGCCACGCTCTCGGGCGGCGAGGCGCAGCGCATCCGCCTGGCCACGCAGATCGGCGCGGGCCTCATGGGCGTGCTCTACATTTTGGACGAGCCGTCCATCGGCCTGCACCAGCGCGACAACGAGCGGCTCATCGCCACGCTGGAGCGCCTGCGCGATTTGGGCAACACCGTCATCGTGGTCGAGCACGACGAGGACACCATCCGCAGCGCCGACTACGTCATCGACATGGGCCCGGGCGCGGGCGAGCACGGCGGCGAGGTGGTGGCGGCCGGCAAGCCCGACGAGATCGTGAGATTCGAGGGCTCGCTCACGGCCGACTACCTTTCGGGCCGCCGCACCATCCCCGTCCCGGAGAAGCGCCGCAAGCCGCGGCGCGGGTCGCTCAAGCTCACGGGCGCCTCGGAGAACAACCTGAAGAACCTGACGCTGGAGGTTCCCTTCGGCACGCTCACCGTGGTCACGGGCGTGTCGGGCTCGGGCAAGAGCTCGCTGGTCACCGACACGCTGGCACCGGCGCTCGCGAACCGCGTGAACCATGCGCACCGCCGCTCCGGCAAGTACAAGAAGATCACCGGCCTGGACAAGATCGACAAGGTCATCAACATCGACCAGAGCCCCATCGGGCGCACGCCGCGCTCGAACCCGGCCACCTACATAGGCCTCTGGGACGACATCCGGGCGCTGTTCGCCAGCACGCAGGAGTCGAAGGCGCGCGGCTACGGGCCGGGGCGCTTCTCCTTCAACGTGAACGGCGGCCGCTGCGAGGCCTGCAAGGGCGACGGCCAGATCAAGATCGAGATGCACTTCCTGCCCGACATCTACGTGCCCTGCGAGGTGTGCGGCGGCGCGCGCTACAACCGCGAGACGCTGCAGGTCACGTACCGCGGCAAGAACATCGCCGAGGTGCTGGACATGACCGTGGACGACGCGCTGGCCTTCTTCGAGAACATCCCCGGCATCAAGCGCAAGCTGCAGACGCTGCACGACGTGGGTCTGGGCTACATCCGCCTGGGGCAGCCCGCCACCACGCTTTCGGGCGGCGAGGCGCAGCGCGTGAAGCTGTCGAGCGAGCTGCAGCGCCGCCAGACCGGCAAGACGTTCTACATCCTGGACGAGCCCACCACCGGCCTGCACTTCGAGGACGTGCGCCAGCTCTTGGAGGTGCTGGAGCGCCTGGTGGACGCCGGCAACACGGTGCTCGTCATCGAGCACAACCTGGACGTCATCAAGTGCGCCGACCGTATCATCGACCTGGGACCCGAGGGCGGCGACCGCGGCGGCACCATCGTGGCCCAGGGCACCCCCGAGGAAGTGGCCGAGGTCGAGGGCAGCTACACGGGAGCCTTCGTGAAGAGGATGCTGGAGGCGTAGGCTCCCCGGCGCACGCCGTCCCCGTTCGGACGGCACGCTGGCAACAGAAGAAAACGAAGCGGCGAGCGCCTGGCGCTCGCCGCTTCGTTTTCTGCGGCGCAGCAACGCTTCCGCAGGGCCCCGTCGTCTTCAAGGAAAGATCACCACCCCTTGTCACGTGTTTCCGGTGGTTTCAGATGCCCGGGCGCTTCCTATACTTTCTCGACAGGAGGACAGCAATCGAGAAAGGAGGAGACCATGTGCTTCAGACCTGCAGACGTGAAGGCCCAGGCCAATACCTGCCGCAAGTGCGGCGCGGACAATTTGGAGTATGCGGCTATCTGTGAGAAGTGCGGGGCCGAGCTCGAAGGGCCCGACGCCGCCGCCCCGGGGTTCGCCGCCCCGGCAGGTGCACCCAAGGCACCAGGCGCGCCGAAAGCGCCGAGCGCCCCGAAGGCACCGGGCGCGCCGTCGGCTCCGATGGGGTGATTGCATCCCGCCTCGGAAGGCCTGTCGGCATAGCACCGGCGAGGGCCCGCTGCGGGGCGCCGCATCGCAAGGCAAGCGATCGAAACACGAGGAACGGAGGATGAGAAACGTGGAGAATGCTCAGACAGGCACCGAAGGCGAGACGAGGAAAGTCTATGCCGGCTGCCGATCCTGCCACCTGAACTGCCCTGTGTGGGTGACGGTGAAGGACGGGCGCGCCGTCAAGGTCGAGGGCGACCCGAAGCTCGGTCCGCCCAACATGGGCAAGGCATGCGTGAGGGCCTCGGAGGCCATCCAGTTCGAGTACAGCCCGACGCGCCTGCGCTACCCCCTGAAACGAGCGGGGAAGCGCGGCGAGGGGAAGTGGGAGCGCGTCTCATGGGATCAAGCCGTGGACGAGATCGCAGCCAAGATCCATGAGATGGTGGAGAAGCACGGCGCGGAGACGTTCGTGCTCCCGGGACGCACCGGGCGCCATGACATGGGTTGGGTCGCCCACCGCATCGCCCGGACCATCGGCACCCCCAACAACTACTACGGGGCCATCCAGGTTTGCTACCTGCCGCAGTTCCACGAGCAGGTCAACTACGGGTTCTACACGGCGACCGGCGGCGGCTCGGCTGCGACGAAATGCCACGTGAGCTTCTCCGCCGAGCAGGCCTACGCGTGGCCGATCCAGGCGCAGACCATCATGGCGAACAAAGAGAACGGCATGAAGCTCATCGTCGTGGATCCCGTCCAGGGAGTCTATGCCAGCAAGGCGGACGAGTGGGTCCCCGTGCGTCCCGGCACCGACGTCGGCTTGATCATGGGCATGGCGAAGGTGATCATCGACAAGGGCCTCTACGACAAGGACTACGTCGTGCGCTGGAGCAACGCCCCCTTCCTGGTGCGGGGCGACACGGGCGGTTTGCTGCTTGAGAGCGACATCGTGGAGGGCGGCAGCGACAAGCGCTTCATGGTGTGGGACGAGAAGGAGGACCGCCTGAAGTACTGGGACGCCGAGGAGATCCAGTGGGAGGGCGGCCCCTCCGGCAAGGCCCATTACGACCATCTGGTGGAGCTGTTCGAAAAGAACAAGACCTCGACCGAGAAGTCGCCGGCGGCCGACCTGCCCGACTCCATCATGCCCGCGCTGTTCGGCGAGCACGAGGTGGAGCTCTGCACGCGCGGAGGAAAGATCACCTGCATCCCGGCCTTCCAGATGCTCGCGAACAACGTCGCGGAATGGACGCCCGAGCACACCGAGTCGATCACGGGCGTTCCCGCCGACCAGGTGGAGCGCGTGGCCACGATGATCGGCACGCTCAAACCCGTCGACATCAACCAGGGCATGCAGTACATGTCCACGAACGTCTCGCAGTACGTGAACGCCATCAACGTGCTGAAGATCATCACCGGCAGCGTGGACGTGGCGGGCGGCAACGTGCTCGGCGCCTTCTACCCGGTGACGCCGCACGCCTTCCCCAGCGAACTCGACCTTTCCTGGGCCGACGGGCTGCCCTTGGAGCAGAAGCGCAAGCGCCTCGGCTACTACACGCACCGGGTGGGCTGCGGCTACGCCTGGGAGGAGATGGTGAAGTGGCAGCCTATCCGCCCGCAGAACGCCGACGGCGCCATGCTGTTCCCCGACCTCACGAGCGTCATGGAGGCGGCGGAGACGGGCCGTCCCTATCCCGTGCACGGCATCATAGCCATCTCGTCCAACTGGCTCATGCACGATCCCACCCTCGCGCGCTGGCTCAAGCTGCTCGAGGACGAGACGAAGATCGAGCTGCACGTGGTCACGGACGTGGTCATGACCCCGACGGCCGAGATGGCGGACTATGTGCTGCCCGCCGTCACCTGGATGGAGCGCAACTTCCTCAACTTCGGCACCGGCGGCGGCTCGAGCCCGCTGCACCAGGCCTACAACAAGGCCGTCGAGCCCCTCTGCGAGGCGCGCCACGACTACGATTTCGGCGCGATGCTCTCCAAGGCGCTTGGCAAGTACGACAAGCGCTACGTTGAGGGCCGCCTCAACCACGAGTGGACCAACCACTGGGCGGGGGAGTACGGGAAGTTCTGGCCCGCCGACACCATCGACGGACAGCGCGACCTCCTGTCCCGCGAGTTTTTGGGCATGCCGTTCGAGGACGTGCTCAAGCGCCGCGTGGTGGCGGTCCCCGGTGCCGACACGCCGCCGTCCACGGAGCGCTTCCTGATAGCCGGGAAGTTCCCCACCGACACGGGCAAGGCGAACCTGTTCTCGACGATCCACCAGAAGTGCGGCTACCCGCCCCTGCCGGTGTACGTCGAGCCGGCCGAGTCCCCGCTGTCGCGCCCCGACCTCGCAAAGGACTATCCGCTGGTTGGATCGTACGGCAAGCGGCAGGCGGGCTTCTTCCACTCGGAGTTCCGCCAGCTGCCTTGGACGCGAGAGATGACGAGGACGCCCGACGTGTTCATCAACCCGGAGACGGCCGCGCAGTTCGGCGTCGCCGAGAACGACTGGATATGGGTGGAGTCCCCGCCCACGGGAGGGCGCGCCCCCTACAACAAGATCATGGGCAAGGTGTCGTTCAGGTTCATGGTCGCTCCCGGCATTGTCTCGTACTCCCAGCACGCTTGGTGGCGTCCCGAGAAGACCGTGGAGGAGGAGCTGCACGGTGCCTTCGAGTGGAACACCGAGGCCCTGATCGAGGTGGAGAACAACTGCCCCGAGACCGGATCGGGCGGGTACCGCTCGCAGATATGCCGTATCTACAAGGCAACCGAGGAGGATATCGCGCGCTACCGGCCCGAGATCACGCGCGAACAGCTCGAGGCGCTCATGCCCATGACCCCGGAGGAGTGTGCAAAATGACGCAGCTAGGTTTGGTCGTATCCCTTGACCGTTGCATGGACACGCGCGGCTGCATGGGGGCGTGCAAGCAGGAGAACAACGTCGACCTCGGCGCGTTCTGGGTACGCACGTACACCTCCACCACCGGCGGGTTCCCCGATGCGGAGACGTACTTCATCCCGGTGATGTGCCAGCATTGCAGAAAGCCCTCCTGCGTTCCGGCCTGTCCCGAGCAGGCGATACGCAAGCGCGAGGACGGAATCGTCGTCATCGACACGGCACCTTGCGCCGCCTGCGGGGGGAAGGAGTGCATGGACGCCTGCCCCTACGGCGCCATCAGCTACAACGAGCGCGACAACACGGTGGGGAAGTGCGATATGTGCGCTGCCCGCGTGGACCAGGGGCTCGCTCCCGCCTGCGCGTTCGCCTGCAACTCGAACGCGTGGATGTTCGGGGACGTGGACGATCCCGAGAGCGGTATATCGCAGGTTCTCGCAGCGATGGGCGACAACGTCCACCAGCTCAAGCCGGAGACGGGCAACGAGCCCTCCTGTTACTACCTATTGAGCTCGAAGCGGTGGCAGGACATGGACGGGCTGCGCGCCCGCTAGCAGGCACGCCGGCAGGCCGGGGCCTCTGCCCCGGCCTGCCGGGAAACAGGGAAGGAGGGGCTTCGATGGAGAACCATGATGCCCTCGGGGAAGGTTTTTGCAAAGCTCAGGCCGAGCGTCTGAGCCTGCTCGCCCGGATATTCTGGAACGTCGCCGACCGCGAGGCGCTGGAATCGCTCGATCTCGCCCCGTTCGACGGCATGGGAGAGGCCGTCGAACGGGCGAGGGAGGGCGTCGAGCGGGACCGGAGGCGCGCGCTCGCCGACGACGGCGCGGCGCGCGACCTGAGGGTGGAGTACACGGCCCTGTTCGCGAGCTCGCGGCTGGGCGCGCCCCTGCCCTACGAGTCGCTGTATGCCGACGGAGGGGGCCTTCTCATGCAGGGGGCCCGCGACGAGGTGCGCGAGCTGTATCGGGCGGGCGGTTACGCTGCGGGGCAGGAGGACGGCGAGCCGGAGGACCATCTTTCGAACGAGCTACGCTTCCTCGCCTTCCTGTACGATCGGGCACGCCTCGCCCAGGAGGCGGGGCGGGACGCGGAGAGGGACGGGGCGCTGTTGGAGGCCTCGGCGTTCAAGGAAGCGCATCTGGCCAGATGGGTCCCTTTTTTCTGCGACCGCGCGTCCGCTACGGCCGAATCCGATTTTTACCGAAGCATCCTGGTCCTTCTGAGGTCGTGCGTGTGCGATCGGGCCTCTTGCCAGGATAGTGCTCACCCAGAGAGGGGATGATATCGTGTCAGAAAAAGCAAAGGGGAAGTTCTTCACCCAAGGTTGGATCCAGGTGTTCCTCGTTTTCATCGTCTGCATCGTCACGCAGGGGTTCGGGCTGTACTCGTTCAGCATGCTCCGCATTCCCATGACGGAGATGCTGGGAGCCGAGGCCTCCGTCGTGAGCCTGGGATTCTCGGTGTACCTCGTGGTGTCGGGGGTCGCCGGTCTCGCCGTGAACGGCCTGGTCTCCCGTATCGGCATCAAGGGATGCCTGCTGATCGCCGCGGTCATGTACTCGGGCGGGTTCCTGATACTCGGCTTCGTCGACTCGCTGTGGATGGTGTTCTTGGCGTACGCCGTCATGGGCATCGGCAACGGATGCGGCGGCTTCGTGCTCATCACGTCGATACCGGCGAACTGGTTCGTCAAGCGTCGCGGCCTCGCGACCGGCATCACGCTCTGCGCGACGTTCCCCGCCTCGCTCATCACCACGAACCTGGTTGCCGTGCTGGCCGCCGCCGGCAGCTGGCAGAACGCCCCGCTGATCTTGGGCCTCATCTCGTTCGTCGTGCTTCTGGTCTCGGCGTTCCTCATCAAGTTCCGCCCGCAGGACGTCGGCCTGTACCCCGACGGGATGACCGAGGAGGAGGCGGCGCAGGTGAAGAGCGAGGAGACCGCCGGCGCGGTCAAGGTGGTCGGACTCAACCGCTCGCAGGCGGTGAAGACCTTCACGTTCTGGGCCATCATATTTAGCTTCGGCCTGATCGGCATCGGCGAGCAGGGCGTGTTCCAGAACTTCCCCACCTACATCGTCTACACCGGGTTCGACTTGGCGACGGCCGGCGTGTTCATGACGTTCCTCTCCATCGCGGGCTGTGTGGGCAAGCTCCTGTCCGGCTACTTCATCGACCGGATCGGGCCGCGCATCACCTACGTCGTGGTCAACGTGCTCGCCGCCTGCGGCCTTCTGCTCATCGTGCTCTTCGGCGCCAACGTCGCGGTGCTCTACATCGGCGGCTTCTTCTTCGGCGCCGCCCTGAGCTCGGCGCCCGTGTGCTTCACGTCTGCCGTGTCCAAGTACCTGGGCCCCGCCTACTTCGCCGCCCTCTACAGCATCGCGTTTTTGGCGAAGACCGTCATGGACGCCATCGGCGTCCCCGCGCTCGCAGCGGTGGGCGGCTCGGCCTTCGGCTGGGACGGCGCGCTGATCGTCGGCGCCGCGTTCATCCTCGTGTCGGCTGCGTTCATGCTGTTCGGCGCCAAGAAGAGCAAGGAGCTCACGAAGATGGAGGAGGACGCCGTCAAGGAGCTGGGAGAGAGGGCGTAGGCCGACGCGCTTTCCATCCAACAACCTCGCGCAGCGGTTGCGGGCGGGTGTCGCCGACTTGCGGTCGGCACCCGCCCTTTTCTATCCATGACCGAAATACGCGGCAAAAGGTGTGGTAGAATCCTGAAAAAAGGTTCGGGTAAAGACGAACGGCCTTTCCGCCGCTATGAAGCGAACACCCGGCATGTCGGGGAAAGCCGGTGGGAAACGCAGGGTTTGCACGAAGGAGTCAGCGAGGCTCGGCTTATGGAGAACCTTTCCGCATTGCGAACGGATCCCGGCGTATTCCCCTCGACGAAGCTCCGCGCCCCGCGCCTTCCCAACCGCCTCTACCCGCTTGGCGAGCTTTACGAGCTGGTGGAAAGGGCCTTAGACAAGAACTCGCTCATCCTCGCGGCCCCTGCCGGCTGCGGCAAGACCTCGCTCGTCGCCGCCTGGGAAAGGCATGCGAGGCAGTCCGAGGACGGTACGCCGACGAGCGTCTCGTGGGTCAGGCTCGATGCCGACGACAGCGATTACGCGCGGTTCTGCAGCCTGCTCCTTGCCGGTTTGGAGGCTTTCGTCCCGGACGTGCGGCAGCAGTTTTGCGAGGTGCTGGGGGACGGCGGGCCGGATGCGGTTCCGGGCGCCCTGGTAGTCGCCATCGAACGTGCCGGCCTGCCGGCGGCTTGCGGCAGGAACGTGCTCGTACTCGACAACTTCGAGGCTGCGAGCAACGGCCCGGTCGACCGCCTCGTCAGCTATCTCATCGCCTACATGCCGGCCGGGTACAAGCTCGTTGTGTGCAGCCAGGAAGCGCCCTCTCTCTCAGCAGCGAGCCCGGTCCCGGATTTCGACGACATGGCCGCGCTCGTCACTGCGGAGCAGCTCGTGCTGGACGATAAGGCGGCCGCGGGGTTCCTCCGTTCCTCTCTCGGGGAGGAGGCAGGGGTGCCCGAGAGCATCCTCGGCTCGGCGGTCCGGGCGGCCGGCGGTCGGCTTCCGGCCTTGAACGTGGCTGCGCGCTGCCTTGCCGAGGCGCGGCCCCGCATGGACGAGGTTCCCGATTCTGCTGCATGCGGCCGGCTCTCGCTGCTGGACGAGCTCTTGGCGGCGCTCTCCGAACGGGAGCGGGACCTTCTGGTGAAAACGTCCTTCCTCGACTTAGTGAGCCCGCCGCTTTGCGACGATGTCCTTGAAGCCGAGGGGTGCGACGGCGTCCTGGCGTCGATCGCGGCGAAAACCGGCGTCCTCGTGACGGTGGACGGCAAGAGGCGCTGGTACAAGGCGCAGAGCCCTTGGCCGCATTACCTGCAATCGAAGTTCAGGAAGCTCGATCGCGCCGAGGTGAGGGGGCTGTGCAAGAGGGCCAGCGCCTACCTGAAGAACCATAACCATGTGGGGCAGGCGATCGACTGCCTGTGCAAAGCGGCCCTTTGGGACGAGCTCGAAGACCTGGTCGGCGAGCATCACCTCTCGCTCATGTTCGACAACCGCTTCGACGTGTTCGGCGAGGTGCTCTCGAAGCTGCCGCGTCACGTCCTCGAATCATCCCCGAAGCTGAGCATAGCCCAGGCATGGGTGCTCGCCAAGGCCGGCTCGGTCGAGGAGTCCGTACGCTTCGTGAAGATGTCGGAAAGCCTTACCGATGCGGATTCCCCCGATGCTTCCCAGCTTAAGGCGGAACGCTTGGCCGTGCTATCCCTTTGCTGCGGTCACAGCGGCGACATCCGGGCGGGGAAGGATATGGTGGCCGAGCTTCTAAGCTGCGGCCAGGGCGACCCGGGAGTGCTCGCCAGCCTGGTGTACAACGCGGCGGGGTGCATCGTGGCGAGGGAGAAGGAGCCCGCAAGGGTAGTCGATTACCTCGAAAACTGCTTGGAGGTAGCCGCGGGCCAGGGTAACAGGCCCGCATGCTCGGTGCTTTGCTATTTCGCAGCGCGACAGCGCATCGATGCGGGGGACTTGCGGAGTGCCGAGAAGACTGCTTGGAGGGCAAGGGACGGCCTCGGCTTCTCCAGCATGGACGAGCTCGAGGTCCTCCCCGAGGTGATAGAGGCGACGGTCATGCGGAAAAGAGGGGAGTTCGCACGCGCCGAGGAGGCTTACTCCCGCTGTCTCGGCTCTCTCGGCCCCTCTTCGGGGATCGAGTTTTTCGCCGAGGCGGGGTGCGGCCTCGCCTTGGCGCTGCGCGCGCAGGGCAGGATGGGGGAGGCCGCCGACACGGCCCGCTCGATCCTGCAGCTCTGCGACAGGAGCCATGCGGAGCGGCCGCGGCTGATAGCCCTCGTGTACCTGGCGATGATCGAGATAGACGCCGGGAACATCGACCAGGCCGCCGACCATGTTCGGGCGCTGAGGGGCGCGAACCCCGCCTCGGCGGATCTTATCGGCGACCTGATCGCGCTCGCCCTTGCGCGCTTCCGCTTCGCGAGCGGCCAGGTGGAGGAGGCGGGGAAATCCCTCGACCGGCTTGCCGGGGCGTTCGAGGAGAGCGGGCGCTACGGGCTCCTCCTTTCCGCGCTCGTCGCCAAGGGCATGGTCCTCTACGCCCAGGGCCTGCAGGGGCCTTCCTCGCATGCGGTCTTGCGCGCCTTGGAGCTGGCCCGGGACACCGGCGAGATAGAGGCGTTCGTCAACGAGGGGTTCTCCATGACGCGCCTGCTCGGGGGGATGCGCGAAAGGAGGCTCGTGGGCGACGGCCTGGACGCCCTTGCGCAGAGGATAACGCAGGAGATCGCCGAGCTGAACATCCCGGAGCCCGCATGGCGCCTCGAACGGCGCGACGGCAGCCCCCTGACGGCACGCGAGCGCGAGGTCTGCGAGCTGCTCGCCCTCGGCTACAGCAACCGGCAGATCGCCGAGAGCCTGTGCGTGTCCATCAACACCGTCGACACGCACCGCAAGAGGATATACCTGAAGCTGGGCGTAAACAACCGGAAGGACCTGGTCGAGAAGATCGGTGCAGCGGGGGGACGGTGACGGGGGCTTCCCGTCGCGCCCCCGCTTTGCGAGAATCTTACCGAATGCCTCCTTTACCTGCCCGCGTGCTCGTGCGACAATGCGCTGCGGCCTTTTCCGGCCGGGAATCCAGCGGACAACGAGGGGAGCGGGTGCAGGTGACAGAGGCGGCAGGGGCTCCGGCGGGAGGCCGGCATATGGCGCGCGGCATCGTGTGCGCGCTGGCGGGCGGGGTGTGCTGGGGCTTCTCGGGCACCTGCGCGCAGCTGCTCATGAACGACTACGGCGCGCCGGCGGAGTGGATCACCTGCGTGCGCATGGTCATCGCCGCCGTGTTCTTCCTGTTCCTAACCGCAGTGCGCGACTGGCGCGACCTCGTGGCCGTGTTTCGCGACCGCCGCTCGCTCGTGCAGATCGCGCTGTTCGCCGTCTTCGGCGTGCTGCTCACCCAGATGAGCTACCTGAACGCCATCAGGTACACGAGCGCCGGCGTGGGCACCACCATCGAGCAGATCGGCCTCGTGCTCATCATGCTCTACGTGTGCGTGCGCGCCCGGCGCCTGCCGCGCGTGCGGGAGGCGCTGGGGCTCGCGTGCGCCCTGGGCGGCATGCTGCTCATCGCCACGCAGGGCGAGATCGACCAGCTGGCCATCCCGCCCGAGGGGCTGGGATGGGGGCTCGTGTCGGCCGTGGCGCTGGCCTTCTACACGCTCATGCCCGTGCGCGTGCTGAAGAAATGGGGCGCCATGCTGGTCACGGGGCTGGCCATGCTGTTCGGCGGCTCGGCGGCGTCGGCCGTCGTGCAGCCGTGGGCCGTTCCGGTGCAGCTTTCGGGCGGCGCACTGGCGGCGCTCGTGGCCATCGTGCTCGTGGGCACGCTGGGCGCCTACATGCTGTACCTGCAGGGCGTGGCCGACGCCGGCCCGGTGAAGGCCAGCCTGCTGTGCTGCGTCGAGCCGGTGTCGGCCATGGTGCTGGCCCTGTTCTGGCTGCATACGCCCGTGTCGGTGTGGGACCTGGCGGGCTGCGGCCTCATTGTGGCCATGATCTTCCTCGTGACCGAACGGGAGAAGAAGCCGCGGGCCGCAGACGGAGTCGCGGAGCCGATTGCCGCCGGCATGGTCGCCTACGACGATCCGCCGCTGTTCGCCGGCCGCGCCTCGGTGCTGGGCTACTACACGAGCCGTCCCGCCGTGCGCGAGGACTTCGACCAGGTGTCGGCCCTGCTCGATGCCGGGCACGAGACGTTCGCCGCGCTCGGCATCGACGAGGGGCGCAAGAAGTACCCCTCGGCGCGCCGCCTCATGCACAGCATAAAGAACGGCACGACGCACGTGGTGGAGGACGCGCATGGGCATATGATAGCCGTGTTCGCCGTGTCGTTCTCGCCCGACAAGAACTATGCGGCGGGCATCGACGGCGCCTGGCTCACCGACACGGACGAACAGCCCCAACCCTACGCCGAACTGCACTGGGTTTCGGTGGCGCCCGCGGCGCGGCGGCGCGGCGTGGGTCAGTTCATCCTGGAGACGGCGGGCCGCATCGCGCGCGCAGGCGGGCGCCGGAGCATCCGCGCCGACGTGTACGAGCGGAACGTGCCCATCCAGAAGCTCTTGGAGAAGCACGGCTATGCGCGCTGCGGCATCCTCTCCATGAGGGACGTGTTCGGCCGCCGGAAAACCCGGGTGGCCTACGAGCGCCTTCTGTAGGCAAGGGCCGTCTGCGCCCGGTTTTGGGCGCATGATCAAAAACGACGCAAAAGGCTCGCCAAACCTCTTTACCGTGGTGGGCTTCCGTGGGACAATGCGCTGATGGATGCAAGGGGGGCAAAGCCCCGCGAGACAAGGAGAGGGGGAGGGCCATGGCCGGTCAGGCGTCAATCGCGCAGGCGGCGCCCAGGAAAAGCCATGTGGCACGCGGCATCGCGTTCGCGGCGCTCGGCGGCATCTGCTGGGGGTTCTCGGGAACCTGCGCCCAGCTCATGACGAGCGAGCTCGGGGTGCCGGTGGCGTGGATCACCTGCGTGCGCCTGCTGCTGGGAGCCCTCATCTTCCTCGTGGCGTGCCTCTTCAAGAACTGGCGCAGCCTGCGCGCCGTGCTGCGCGACAAGCGCTCGCTGCTCCGTATCGCGGCCTTCTCGATGTTCGGCGTGCTGCTCACCCAGATGAGCTACCTGTCGGCCATCTCCTACACGAATGCGGGCACGGGCACCGTGCTGGAACGCCTGGGCCTCGTGGTCATCATGTTCATCGTGTGCGTGCGCGTGCGGCGCTGGCCGAAGCCGCGCGAGCTGTTCGGCCTCGTGTTCGCCCTGGGCGGCACGTTCCTCATCGCCACGAAGGGCAACATCGGAGCGCTCGCCATACCGGCCGAGGGGCTCATGTGGGGCATCGTGTCGGCATTCGCGCTGGCGGCCTACACGCTGCTTCCCGGCAAGGTGCTGGCGAAGTGGGGCAGCTTCATCGTCACGGGCCTGGCCATGCTCCTGGGGGGCACGGTGGCCACCGTGTTCGTGCAGCCGTGGAGCATCCCCGTGGACATCACGCCCGAGCTCGTGGGCGTCATGGGTGCCATGGTGATCATCGGCACGTTCGCCGCGTACCTGTTCTACCTGCAGGGCATCACCGATGCCGGCCCGGTGCGTGCCGGCCTCGTGGGCTGCGTCGAGCCGGTGTCGGCAACGGTCATCTCGGCCGTGTGGCTGGGCACGCCCGTCACGCCGGTGGACGTGGCGGGCATCGCCATGATCGTGGTCATGGTGCTCTTGGTGACGCAGCGCGAGGAGGCGCCCGCGAAGGGCGAGGGCGGCCTGGACGGCTCGCCCGACGACCTGCCGCCCTTCGAGGGACGCGCCTCGCTTCTGGGCTATTATCGCTCCCGTCCTGCCACGCACGACGACTTCGTGCGCTTCCAGGAGGTGCTGGAAGACGGCCACGAGGCGCTGGCCGCCTTGGGCATCGAGGAGAAGGGGTCGAAGAAGTACCCCTCCGAGCGCCGCGTCATGCGCGCCATCGACTGGGGCACCGCCCATGTGGTCACGGTGCCCGAGCGCACCGGCGACGAGGAGGCCGGCGGCGAGCGCATAATCGGCGTGTTTGCCGTCGATCCGCGCGGAGACGAGGCCTATGGCCGTTCCTCGGGCGCGGACTGGCTCACCGAGTCTGCCGAGCCTCCTGCCGGGGAGGCCCCGTATGCGGCCCTGCACTGGGTGTGCGTGGCATCGGAGGCGCGCCGCCGCGGCGTGGGCATGTTCATCCTGGGCGAGGCCGAGCGCCTCGCGAAGGCTGCCGGCAAGCGCAGCCTTCGCTGCGATGTGTACGAGGGCAACGAGCCCATGCGCGCGCTGCTCATGGAGTACGGCTTCTCGTCCTGCGGCACCGCTGTCCTGCGCGACCGCCTGGGCCGTGAGAGACGCCGCGCCGCGTTCGAGCGCCTGTGGTGAAGGCGGGCGGCCCCGCCGGCCGTGCAATCCTCTGACCGCGCCCCAAGGCGCCCCTGCGACCTGCGGGTCGACGCTATGTTTCGAACGGCTCCTTTGAGAAGAAAGAGAACATCCCCGTGCAATTCCGCTCAACCCGCGCGTCGGACGTCGACCGCATCATGGACATCCTCGCCGACGGCCGGCGCGCGCTCGCCGAGCTCGGCATCGACCAGTGGCAGGGCGGGTACCCGCATCGCGAGGCTATCGAAGCCGATCGTGCACGCGGAGAGTCCTACGTCGTGGTCGGCGACGAAGGCGACGTCGTGGCCACGGCTATGGTGGGCTTCTCGGGCGAACGCGACTACGACCTGATCGATCGGGGCTCATGGCTCACCAACACGCGCTCGGATGATGCGTGCTACGGCGTGGTGCACCGCGTGGCGGTCTCGGCCTCGTGCAAGGGGCGGGGCGCCGCCTCGTTCTTGCTGGCCTGCGCCGAGGAGCTGACGCGCGATCGAGGATGCGAGAGCGTGCGCATCGACACGCATCCTGGCAACCTGCCCATGCGCCGTTTGCTGGAGAAGAGCGGCTACGCCGAATGCGGCGTCATCTACATTGCGCATGCCGAGGCGGGCACGCCCGAGCGCATCGCCTACGAGAAGCTGGTGTAGGCGGGCGATCGGTCGCGCCGTCGTCCCTTGCAGCGCCCGCGTCGGCGGGAGCGCGTAGCTGTCGAAATTCTGTCGGTTGCCCATCTGGGGGACGGCCTCAATGCGGCACGGTATAATGCTGAGCATTATGTCGGTGAAATCTCGCGAGAAAATAGCGCTCTTCGTGTTCCTGGTCCTTATCGTCCTTAGCCTGTGCGGCTTGGGATGGTACCTGGTGGCAGGGCACTCTTGGAACGTGGCGGCATCGAACCTGGATGACACGTTCGGAAGCATGGACGGCTACACCGCCATCGTGTACCCGGGGACTGCCGTCGAACCGGTGGCCGGGAAGGGTGCGGGGGATGCGGCTGCGGAGGACGATGCGGTTGGGGACGCGGCCGACGGCAAGGAATCGGCCGAAGGCGCGGCTGCCGGCAAGGAGGCCGATGCCGGCTCGCCGGATGCCCCGGGGTCGTCCGGCGGCAAAGACGCCACCGGCACGGCAGGGACCGCGTCCGTCCCGGGAACGGATGCCGGGGAGAGCCTGCTCGGCTCGAAGAAGAAGACGCTCAGCGCCCAGGAGGCAAAGGAAGGCTACGAGGAGAAGGGCGCCACGGTGTTCTCGCTCGACACGGTCGACCTCGACGCGTACCGCGAGGGCGTCATCCTGAAGAAGGGCGGGCACCGCTTCGGCGTTTTCGGCATCGCCGAGCCCACGTCCACCATCGTGCTGGAGAAGCAGATCGCCTACTTCAAGCGCCACAAGGTCGATTTCATCGTGCTCGTCACGCCCGACAAGGAGTACGCCGAGGACGTCTCGGGCATCGACATCGTGGTGTCCACCCAGGACGAGGACCTGTTCGTCATGGGCGAGACCATCGACGGCACGTTCTACGTGGACGCCCCGGCCGTCGGCTCGGTGGGCGCCATCCTCATATCCCCCAGCAACGTCGTGTCCGCCAAGGTGCTGCAGGCCTCGTAGGGCGTCGTCCGTTAGGCGCGGTTGGTGCCTCGTACGAGGCGGGCGAGACCGTGTAGAGAGGTTCAAGCAGGCGGGAAATCCTCCCAGTTCAAAGCCTTTCACCATGCTACAATGCCTCCGTGGATCTAAAGGCGAAGGAGCGATACGTAATGGCGGGCGAGGCGGGCAACGGGCAGGGGGCCTCCAGGTTCTCGTACAAGCAGATGGCGCTCTACGGTGTCATGCTGGCCGTTGTCTCCGTCATGGTGGTGTTCGCCTTCGGAGCGTTCATGGCGGTCTCCGACATGCGTCACGAGGCGGACGTGTCGATCGCGGCGGCCCTTCCCCGCGTGGAGGGGCGCATTGACGAGACGTTCAAGCTGCTCGAGACGCTCGCGGAGAGCGAGACGCTCTATGATCCCGACGTCGACGTAATGGAGAAGGTAGATTTCGTCGACAAGGTAAACGAGCATTTCGGGTTCTTCCTGCTCTGCTATGTGGACGCCGACATCAACGTGTGGGACGCAACGGGACCTGCCAGCCTGGCCAGCCGCTCGCACATGCAGCGCGTGTACTCCACCGGCGAGCGCTACGTCACCGACAGCTTCGTGGCGGGCGCCGACGGCACCACCCTCAACTACACCGTGATCGTGCCGTTGCGCGACGGGCAGGGTGCCATGCCACGTCGGGGCACGTGTACGACGATCCCTTTCTCGAGCCCATCCGCGATTCCATCGCCTTCGGCATGACCGCCGACGTCGTGCAAAGCGAGCTTCTGGACCTGAACCCGGTGGCGTTCTGGACCGTGGACGGCCTCGATGTGCGCTACTACACTGCCTCTCCCGTGGCGGGTACCGAGTGGGACGTCGTGAGCGTGGCAGGGTTCTGGGACGCGTATGCCAAGGTCATGCGCGTCATCTTCCCGCTGGCCATCGTGGCGGTGGCAGTCATCGCGGCGGCCTTCCTGCTTATGCAGCGCCCCTTCGCGCGCCAGATGAAGAAGGCGCGCCTTTTGGAGAAGTCGGTTGCCGAGCTGCAGAAGAAGGTCTACAGCGACGGACCCGCCGACAGCGGCTTCGCCGACCTCATCGAGCTCACCTCATCGGGGCTTTCCGACGGCCTGACCGGCACGGTGACGCGCTCGGTGTTCACGAGCCGGCTGGCGAACGCGCTGGACGGCGCCGGCGACGGCATCTACGTGCTCTGCTTCATCGATATCGATGACTTCAAGGGCATCAACAACACGTTCGGCCACGCAACCGGAGACATGGCGCTCAAAGCCGTGGGCTTCCTGCTGCGCGAGTTCGAGCGCCGCTACGACGGATTGGTCGGCCGCTACGGGGGAGGCGAGTTCACCTTGCTCATGACCGACTTCGACGACGAGGCCGAACTGCGACGCGTCCTCGACGAGCTCACCGAGCGCCTGCACGTGGATATCCGGGCTGGAAGCGCCTCGTTCGCGGTGCACTGCAGCATGGGCGCGTCGGTGTGGGATCGCCAGGTGGACGCCGACGAGCTCTTGGAGCAGGCGGATCGTGCGCTGTACCTTGTCAAGCAGCGTGGCAAAGAAGGCTACTGCGTCTACCAGGACGAGGAGTGGTCATGAGGCGTTCGGCGTGGCGAGGGGGCTTCGGATTCGCGTTGCTCTCCCTCGCGGCGGTCGCGCTGTGCGCCGCGCTCGGCATGGCCGTCTACAACGAGGTGAAGGACATTCGCCGGACCGATGCCGACAACCTGCTCGCCTCATTCCAGCAGACCATCGAGTTGAAGCTGAAGGGCGGCTTGGGCGAGACGGGCGATTTGGTGGCCGCCCTCGAGGTCGATCCTTCCGACGAGGCATGGTTGCCCGCTGCTGCGGATGCCCTCCTCGCGCGCGACGAGGTGGTCGGCGTTCTCTACGTGGTGGACGATACGATGCGCTACGCGTTTCCTGAAAGCGACTTCGGCAACATGGTGGGGCGCGACCTCTCCCAGTTCACCTACGTGTTCACCTTGGCGAAGTATACCGACGGCTTCGTCGTGGAGGGGCCGGTCACGCTTGAGAACGGCGTTGAGTCGTTCGTGTTCGTGGAACCCGTCGATGTCGACGGCGCGTACCATGGCGAGGTTGCGGTGGCCCTCAAGGCGGATTTCGTCATCGAGCAGCTCGACCTTTCCCTGCTCGAGCAGGGCGGCTACCTCTACGAGCTGTGGGCGGTAAGCCCCCAGGACGGTCGCAAGGACGTCATCGCCGTTTCGGACGGGGGGCACGATTTCTCCCATGCGGCGAAAGCGACCTTCGGCATGCCCTCCGAATGGACGCTGTCCGTCATGCCGGCCGACGGCTGGGTTCCGGGCCTCTGGACGGCGGCCATCGTGGCCGTGGCGACCGCAATCTCGCTCCTTTTAGTCGGCCTTATGTTCCTCGGTGAACGGACGAGGCGGATGGAACGATGCGTCGAACGGGCGAAGCGCACCGATCAGGAGACGGGCATGTACAACTTCGACGGCTTCGTTGAGATGCTCGAGAAAGAAAGGCTCGGCCCCGATTCGCCGCTCACGCTCATCTGCGCGACGGTGGACGATTTCGAGGAAACGTCCATCGCAATGGGCCGGGACGCGCGACAGGAGTATCTTGGCAAAGTGCTCGGGGAGATAGACGCGGCGGTGCGCGGCAACCAGGTGGGCGCACGGGTGGGCTGCGGAACCTTCGCCGTCGCCATCCGCGGGCGGGTGGGCAAGCAGGTGCTCGTGGACACGATGCGCTCGCTCGAGCTCGCCCTCATGTGGAAGGTGCGCGCGGGCGACCGCAAGGCGTTCTGCCGCGCACGTTCGGCAGCTGTGTACTATCCCGAGGACGGCGACGACCTCGTGGCGCTCTTGGAGCGGACGATCAAGCTGCTCGATCGCGACAAGCCCGAGGGGTTCGGCTCCAATCGCAGGCGCCGGAAGTAGAACATGAAGAGGCCCCGTCGATCGACAGGGCCTCTTCATGCGCTCGCTTCGTCGCGTTCGCGCTACACGATGCCTTGGGCCATCATGGCGTCGGCGAGCTTCTTGAAGCCGGCGATGTTCGCGCCCATGACGTAGTTGCCCTCGTGGCCGTACTCCTTGGCCGCGTCGTCGGCCGCGTGGTAGATGTTCTTCATGATGCCCTGCAGCTTGGCATCCACTTCCTCGAACGACCAGGAGAGGCGCTCGGAGTTCTGCGACATCTCCAGGCCGGACGTGGCAACGCCGCCGGCGTTCGCCGCCTTGCCGGGGCAGAACACCACGCCGTTCTCCATCAGGTAGTCGGTGGCGTCCATCGTGGTGGGCATGTTCGCGCCCTCGGCCACGATCTGGCAGCCGTTCGCCACGAGCTGCTTCGCGTCCTCGAGCAAGAGCTCGTTCTGCGTGGCGCAGGGCAGGGCGATGTCCACGGGCACGCTCCACACGCCGCGCCCGTCGTGGTACTCCACGCCTTCCTTGCGCTTCGCGTACTCGCTGATGCGGCCGCGCTCGACCTCCTTGATCTGCTTGACCAGGTCCACGTCGATGCCCGCCGGGTCGTGAATCCAGCCGGCGGAGTCGGAGAGCGTGACCACCTTCGCGCCGAGCTGCTGGGCCTTCTGCGTGGCGTAGATGGCCACGTTGCCGGAGCCGGACACGGCAACGGTCTTGCCCTCGAAGGAGTCGTCATGGCAGTTCAGGTACTCCTGCACGAAGTAGATGAGGCCGTAGCCCGTGGCCTCGGTGCGGGCGAGCGAGCCGCCGTAGGACAGGCCCTTGCCGGTGAGCACACCCTCCCACACGTTCTTGATGCGCTTGTACTGGCCGAACATGAAGCCCACCTCGCGGGCGCCCGTGCCGATGTCGCCGGCCGGCACATCGGTGTCGGCGCCGATATGGCGGTAGAGCTCCGTCATGAAGCTCTGGCAGAAGCGCATGACCTCCAGGTCCGACTTGCCCTTCGGGTCGAAGTCGCAGCCGCCCTTGCCGCCGCCCATGGGCAGCGTGGTCAGGCTGTTCTTGAAGATCTGCTCGAAGCCCAGGAACTTGATGATGCCCAGGTTCACCGACGGGTGCAGGCGCAGGCCGCCCTTGTAGGGCCCGAGGCAGCTGTTGAACTGCACGCGGTAGCCGCGGTTCACGTGCACGTTGCCCTCGTCGTCGACCCACGGCACGCGGAACATGATGACGCGCTCCGGCTCGACGATGCGCTCGAGCAGCCCCGCCTTCTCGTAGGCTGGGTTGGACTCGATGACCGGTTCCAGGGACTTCAGCACCTCGGTGACGGCCTGGATGAACTCCGGCTGCTCGGCATCCTTGGCCTTCACCTGCTCGATGACGCGATCGACGTAGCTCATGGTGGGGGAACCTCCTTCGGGGAATTTTCACATGCCCTCATTATAAGGTGCGAACGGTGATGACAATGATTATTTAAACGTTTTGAAACAAATCCGCTCCGGACGGGCGCATGCGGGATGCGCTCCCGCCCCTCCCGCCGCGTCCGACGGCGGAGGCTTCGACGAGTGTTCCGGACGTGGGACTGCCAGGGGCGGGCGGATGCGGTAGAATCGTCGGGACGCGAGAAGGAGAGAGCATGAACGAGATCAAGTGCCCCCATTGCGGCGGGATGTTCACCATCGACGAGGCCGGCTTCGCGGCCATCCTCAAGCAGGTGCGCGACGCCGAGTTCGACAAGGAGGTGCGCCGCCACGCCGACTTGCTGGAAACCGAGAAGCGCCAGGCGGTGGAGCTCGCCGTGGCCCAAGCGCTCGGCGATGCGCAGGGAGCGGCGGCGCAGAAGGAGGCGCGCATCGCCGAGCTGGAGGCCCGCCTTGAGGCGGCGGCGCGCGAGCGCGAGAGCGAGTCGCGCCTGGCCCAGGCCGAGCGCGAGCGGGCGCTGGCCGACGCGGCGGCGGCGAAGGATGCCCGCATCGCCGAGCTCGAGCAGCGCCTGTCCGCGCAGCAGCGCGCCAACGAGGCCGAGAAGCAGCTGGCGGTCCAGCAGGCGCGCTCGGCCCTCGAGCGCGAGCGCGACGAGCTTGCGGCGCAGGTCAAGCTCAAGGATGCCGAGAAGTGCCAGGTTGCCAGCGCCCTCAAGGAGCAGCTGGCCATCGAGCTCAAGGCGAAGGACGACATCATCGCCTACAAGGAGGGCGAGATCGAGCGCTACAAGGACATGAAGGCGCGCCTGTCGACCAAGCTTGTGGGCGAGTCGCTCGAGCAGCACTGCGAGGTTGAGTTCAACAAGATCCGCGCCACGGCGTTCCCGCGCGCGTACTTCGAGAAGGACAACGATCAGTCCGGCGGCAGCAAGGGCGACTTCATCTTCCGCGAGTGCGACGAGGAGGGAAACGAGATCGTCTCCATCATGTTCGAGATGAAGAACGAGTCCGACGAGTCGGCCTACCGCCACAAGAACGAGGACTTCTTCAAGAAGCTCGACGCCGACCGCACGAAGAAGGGGTGCGAGTACGCGGTGCTGGTCACCTTGCTCGAACCGGAGAGCGAGCTGTACAACCAGGGCATCGTGGACGTGTCGTACCGGTTCGAGAAGATGTACGTCATCCGGCCGCAGTTCTTCATCCCGATGATCTCCATCCTGCGCAATGCGGCGCTGAACTCGATGGCGTACAAGGCGGAGCTGGCCGTCGTGCGCAACCAGAACATCGACATCACGAACTTCGAGGAGTCGATGGAGGCGTTCAAGACGGGCTTCGCGCGCAACTACGACCTGGCCAGCCGCAAGTTCCAGACGGCCATCGACGAGATCGACAAGACCATCCTGCACCTGCAGAAGACCAAGGACGCACTCGTGTCGTCCGAGAACAACCTGCGCCTGGCGAACAACAAGGCCCAGGACCTCACCATCAAGCGCCTGACCAGGAAGAACCCCACCATGAAGGCCGCCTTCGAAGCATTGAAGGCCGATCAAGACGGCGACGAGTCGTAACGACGGGGAAGTCGGCATGCAGCCGCCCGCCTGTACGGGGCACGCGCGGGCGGGCGCGCTCGTCGCAGTGCTCGCGGCATCGTCGGCTCGGTCGCCTCGGGCTCGGGGAGGGCGGGTTCCCGCTCCGCGCGGACTAGGGCGGCTTCGTCGAGAACGGCACCGGACCGCGCGTATCGGAAAGCGTTCGTCGAGCGGCGCCCGCACGGCATGAAGGGCTTGCAGCGGGGAATGGACGGGGCGGTCATCGGGTTCTCCGACCTGTCGGCCGAGGGCGTGCTGCGCGCGAAGGCGATCGTCGGCAACGACGACGCCTCGTCGGGCTACTGGGGAGAACATGCCCGCCGCATGATGCGCCGGCTCTCGGGACCCGAAGGGCTCCCGGCCTTCACTGAGGCGCATGTGCGCTACAAAATCACCGATTTCGGCGTTGTGGCAAGTCGGGGAACGCCCCGTGCCTCGTATTGATTCGGAAGCCCTAGTCGAAAGTCCTGGTGGAAACGGTATCGAGGGTAATGGTTTTGCGACGGGCCCCTTCGAACTCCCGTCGATGCGCCGAAATCGGCGATTTTGCAGCAGGAAACCTCGCCAGCTAGTGCTCTCGTTCTCCGTCGCGCAGCGACTCCCCCACGAGGCGGCGCAGGTTCGCCGCGAAGCGCTCGCGGTCGTCGTCCTCGAAGGGGGCGGGGCCGCGCGTGCGCCCGCCCTGCCGGCGCACCTTCTTCTCCTCGTGGCGGATGTGCAGGTCGAGGTCGATGGTGGCCAGCGTGAACACGCGCCCGCGCACGCCGATGGCCCGCGCGCCGCGTCCGAGCGCCATGGCGGCCAGGCCGATGTCCTGCGTCACCACGATGTCGCCGGGCTGGAGTTCCTGCACGATGGCGAAGTCGGCCGCGTCCGCGCCCACGCCTACGGGCAGCGTGTCGACCCAGAACCCGCCGGTGGGCGTGCGCGGGTCGCCCCGCCGCAGATGGCGCGCCAGGTTCTGCGTCGAGTTGCCCGCGATGACGGCGGGCACCTGGCACGCGCGCGCGACCGCGAGCGCCTCGGCCGTGACCGGGCACGCATCCGCATCCAGGTAGATGGTGGGTTTCATGGCACCTCCGTCGCTTTCTGAACCCCCAACCAGTATAGGGCTGCGAACCGTGAGGTTTGCGCGCATTCCGTAACGGGCCGGTGACCGTTCTGTCAGGAGTCTGTGGCCGCAACAGCGCTTCCATAATCGGGTCCTATCTTTGATCCGCCCGCTTGAGGAACGCAGTCGGGCTTCAACCACGACGAGAGAGACGGGGCGGTGGTAGATGGCAGAGGAGAACGGATTCTTGCTTTCGGTTGAGAAAGCGGTGCGGTTGCGTCCGCAGGCGCCCGCCTACCGCGCGGCCGACGGGACGACGATGACGTACGGGGAGCTGTGGAAGCTGTCGGACGCCATCGCCGCGACGCTGGCGGCGCGCACGGACGACCGCGCGCCGGTCGTGGTGCTGGGGCACAAGGCGCCGCTCATGGTGGCCGGCTTCCTGGGCTGCCTGAAGAGCGGGCACGCGTTCGTGCCGGTGGACACGGAGATGCCCGCCGCGCGCCTCATGGACATCGTGTCCCAGCTGGGCGCGCCGCTGCTGGCAGCGACGGTGCCGGTGCCGGAGGCGCTGCGCGGCTGCGTGCCTGTCGGCCGCATCGTGGACGTGCGCGCGATCGCGTCGGCCCCCTGCCCGGTGCGCGCGCCCGACCGCGGGCGCTGGGTGACGGGCGAGCAGACGCAGTACCTCATCTTCACGTCCGGATCCACGGGCCGCCCGAAGGGCATCGAGGTGAGCGCGCGCAACGTCGCGCGCTTCATGGACTGGGTGCGCACCTTCCCGGTGATCGGCGAGGGCGGGCGCGTGTTCCTCGACCAACCGCCGTACTCGTTCGACCTGTCCGAGTACGAGGTGGTGGGCGCGCTGTCCACGGGCGGCTGCCTGCACGCCGTCGAGCGCGAGGAGACGGAGGACCTGCGGGCGCTGTTCACCGACCTGCGCGCTTCGGGCGTGGAGGTGTGGACGTCCACGCCGTCGTTCGCTGACCTGTGCCTGGTCGACCGCAGCTTCGACGAGCGGCTGCTGCCCGACGTGCGCCTGTTCCTGTTTTGCGGCGAGGCCCTGCGCCGCTCCACGGCCGCCGCCCTGCGCGAGCGCTTCCCCCGCGCCCGCATCGCGAACACGTACGGCCCCACCGAGTCCACGGTGGCGGTCACCTACGTCGAGATCGGGGACGCCGAGCTCGCCGGCGAGCGCCCGCTGCCGGTGGGCGCGGCGCGCCCCGGCACCGAGCTGCGCATCGTCGACCCCGAGACGGGCGCCCCGTGCGAGGCCGGGCGGACCGGCGAGATCGTCATCGTAGGCGACACGGTGGCCAAGGGCTACTTCCGCAACCCCGAGAAGACGGCCGCAGCCTTCTTCGACGCGACGCTCGCCGACGGCTCGCCCGCGCGCGCCTACCGCACGGGCGACGCGGGGCACCTCGACGAGAGCGGCATGCTGTACTGCGACGGCCGCTTCGACTCGCTCGTGAAGGTGAACGGGTTCCGCATCGAGCTGGAGGACGTCGAGGAGAACCTCGGCGCGCTGCCGCTCGTGAAGCAGGCGGCCGTGGTGCCCGTGCGCCGCCGCGAGCGGGTGGCGTACCTGAAGGCGTGCGTCGTGCTGCGCGAGCGTCCGGCCGGCACCGACTTCGAGATCGCGCGGCTCATCAAGGCGCGGCTCGCCGAGCGCGTGCCCGGCTACATGGTGCCGCGCGCGGTGACGCTCGTGGGCGAGCTGCCGCTCACCTGCAACGGCAAGGTGGACCGCAAGGCGCTGGCCGAGGCATGAGGCATGGCGAGCATCGATGACGTTCTACGCCGATCCGAGCTTCTTCGCGCTGCTGGCGCTGGCCGTGGCGGGCGCCGCCTTCCTCGGCCTGCGCGAGAAGCCGCTCGCGCGCTACGGCATGGCCGCTTCGGCAGCGTTCCTGGCGTGCCTGTTCTGCAAGGACCTGCCCGGGCTGGCCGTGGCGCTGTGCTTCGTGGCGGTGGCCGTGCTCTCGACGCGCTGGGTGCTGGCGAAGCCCCGCTCGAACAAGCGCTTCGCCGTCGCGTTCGCGCTCATCCTCGCGCCGCTTCTCTCGGCGAAGGTCGGCGCGGTGTTCGACCAGAACCTGCTGGGCTTCATGGGCGTGTCCTACATCACGTTCAAGGCGCTGCAGGTGCTGTTCGAGGTGCGCGACGGCATCATCGAGGAGCTCGGCCTGTTCGACTACCTGTACTTCCTCCTGTTCTTCCCGGTGTTCACCTCGGGCCCCATCGACCGGTCGCGCCGGTTCGCCGAGGATGCGCACGCGGTGCGCTCGCGCGACGAGTACGCGGGCCTCTTGGCGCGCGGCATCCTGCTTTTGCTGGTCGGGCTCGTCTACACCTTCGTCGTGGCCGCGTGGCTGCATCGGTTCTACGCGCCGGCGGCCTGGGGCTCGGGCCCGTTTCTGGTCGAGCTGGGCGCGCAGGTGCAGACGGCGTACGCGTACGGGCTGTACCTGTTCTTCGACTTCGCGGGCTACAGCCTCATGGCCATGGGAGCCAGCTACTGCTTCGGCATCCGGACGCCGCGCAACTTCCGCGCCCCGTTCGCCTCCGTCGACATCAAGGACTTCTGGAACCGGTGGAACATCACCCTGTCGTTCTGGCTGCGCGATTTCGTGTTCATGCGCTTCTCGCGCCTGGCGCTGAAGCGCCGCTGGTTCGACAGCCGGCTGGCTGTCGCGTGCTGGGGCTTCGTGTTCGACATGGCCCTCATGGGCGCCTGGCACGGCCTCACGGCGGACTACCTGCTGTACGGCCTGTTCCACGGCCTGCTGCTGGCCGGCACCGAGGCGTTCCAGAAGAGGTCGAAGTTCTACAAGGCGCATAGGAAAGACCCCGCGTTCAAGGCGCTGTCCTGGTTCGTCACGCTGCAGCTGGTGATGTTCGGGTTCGCGCTGTTCTCGGGGCAGATCACGATGCTCGTGAAAGGAGCGTTCCATGGCTGATACGACGCACGAGGAGCTCGAAGAGAAGATGCTCGACATCCTCGAGGAGGTGTGCGGCGACGATGAGGTGCGCGTGCGCCGCGACGAGGACCTGTTCGCGCTCGGGCTGCTCGACTCGATGGGCGCCATCGAGCTGCTCGTGGACATCGAGGACGAGTTCGGCGTGTTCATCGCCCCCACCGAGGTTGAGCGCGCCGAGATGAACACGGTGAACCTCATCATCCACCAGGTGGAGATCAGGCTGTAGGCGATCATGGCGAACCGGTCGGACATCCCGGGCGCGGCTCCGTCGGGCATGCGCCTCCTGCGCGCGGTGCTGGCGGGGCTGCTGGCGGCGGCGCTCGTGCTGGCGGGCGCGAACGCCCTGCTGCCCGCGCAGACCGCGCACGACCCCGCGCGCCTGTACGACTACGTGTACTCGGGCACGAAGTCCGAGAGCACGGCGTTCACGCTGGACACCATGAGCGACGACGGCTACCTGGCGTTCGGGTCGTCGGAATTCTACATCTCGAAGGACAAGGTGGCGCAGTGCCCGCAGCAGGTGCTCGGTGAGAACGTGACGGGCGTCGACCTCACCTACGTCGGCGAGGCGTACGACCAGAGCCTGTGGCAGGCCATCGCCGCGGGCGCGTACGGAAGCCGGGTGAAGAATAGAAAGGCGATGATCGTCGTGTCGCCCCAGTGGTTCTTCAAGGGCAACGGCGACCAGGGCAAGTTCGCCTCGAAGTTCTCCTACGCGCTGTACCGCCAGTTCGCGGACAACCCGAGCATCTCGGACGAGACGAAGGCCTACGTGCGCTCGCGCGTGGAGCAGCTGGGCGTGGACGCGAAGACGACGGCGGCCGCGCATCGCGATACGCCGCTCGACGCGGTGAACGACGCGGTGCGCACGGCGGCCGACGACCTGCGATTGCGCTCCGAGCTGCCGAGCGTGGTGGGCCAGGCGCCGCTCAAGAGCGCCGTGCGCGCCGCGGGCCAGCCCACCGGCGAGCCCGACTGGGACGCGCTGCTCGAGGAGGCCGACGCGTCGGGCGACGCCGCCTGCACCACGAACGACTACGGCGTCTACGACGCGTACTGGCAGAAGAACTCCGGCTACGACGCCGAGCGCGGCCAGACCTTCTCGCAGGCCGACGAGGAGTACGCCGACCTCGCGTGCTTTCTCCAGGTGTGCCGCGAGACGGGGATCGAGCCGCTCGTGGTCATCCTGCCGGTGCACGGCGCCTGGTACGATCGCGAGGGCGTCTCCGCCGACGAGCGGCAGGCGTACTACGAGCGCGTGCGCGGCATCGCTGACGCGGCGGGCGCGGCCTACGCCGACTTCTCCACCTGCGAGTACGAGAAGTACTTCCTCTGCGACACCGTGCACCCCGGGTGGCGCGGCTGGGTGCGCATCGAGCAGGCGTTCTACGACTTCGTGCACGATCGCGACGACGCCTTCCTCGGCGGCGGCTCGTTCGGCGCGGCCGAGGGCCTCGACGCGGCGGGCAACGCGGGCGCGTCGCTGGCGGGCGCGGGGGAGGCGTCCTCGTGATGGCGCGGGCGAT
>NZ_JAIPUP010000007.1:0-142060 GCF_030418485.1 Gordonibacter sp. RACS_AR68 | reverse complement strand
GGCGCGGGCGATGCGGGCGGCGGCCGCGGTGCGCGCCGCGGTGGAGGCGCGGCCGCGGGTGCTCGGCGCGCTCGCGGCGCTTGCGACGGCGGCGATGGTCGTGCTGCTTGCGTGGTTCCTCGTGTTCTCGGGGTTGAGCGGGCCGGTGCAGTTCGTGTACAGCAGCTTCTGATGGCGCGCGACGACGACAGGCGGGCGTGCGCGTCGCGCGCGGGACGGGTTGCGCGGGCGTTTGCCGCGGCGGCGCTCGCGCTGGCGTGCGCGCTGCCGCTGGCATCGTGCGGGGCCGAGGCGGATACGGCGGATGACGAGGGCATCGCCGCCGAAGCGGCGGCGACGGCGGACGAGGGCCCCGCCGACGACGAGGAGGGGCCCGAGGACGCGGACGGCGCCGCGCCCGCAGGGCTCGAGCCGACGGGGGAGGACCTCGCCGCGCGCCTGGACGCCTACCTGTCCGCGAACTTCCCGCAGGTGGGCATGCCCGGGGCGGCGGTCGCCGTGGTCGACGCCGACGGCGTGCGCTACCTCGCCACGCTCGGCGACTGCCCCGGCGCCGACGCGCCGTTCGTCGTGGGCTCGCTTAGCAAGTCGTTCACGGCCGTGGCCGTCATGCAGCTGGCCGAGCAGGGGGCGGTGGACCTCGACGCCCCCGCCGCCCGCTACGCGCAGGGCTACGACGTGCCCGACGAGGTGACGGTGCGCAGCCTGCTCAACCAGACGAGCGGGTTCGGCTCCCACGATTCGCTCTCGGAGGCCGCCGACGGGCAGCTGGGCGACACGTTCGGCTCGTTCTCGTACGCGAATGCGAACTACGACCTGCTCGGGCGCGTCGTCGAGGGCGCGTCGGGCGAGCCGTACGCGCGCTACCTCGACGAGCACGTGCTGGGCCCGCTCGGGATGACCGCTTCGACGGCCGATCCCGTTCGCGCCGAGACGCTCGGCATGGCGCCGGGGCACCGCGACTGGCTCGGCCTCCATCTGGCCGACGGGTTCCGGCACGCGCAGGGCGACGACGCATGGGGCGGCCCCGCGTCGGGCTACGTGGCGTCCAGCGTGCAGGATATGGCCGGCTATCTGCGCATGTACCTGAACGGCGGCGCGGCCGACGGCGGCGGGCGCGTGCTGTCGGCCGACAGCGTGCGGCGCATGTTCCTCGACCGCGTGCCCGATCCGGAGGGCGACACGTGCTACGGCATGGGGTGGACGTCGTTTAACTGGGACGACGGCGAGCTCGTGCTGTCCCACGACGGCCAGGTGGAGAACTACGTGGCCAGCATGTGCCTGCTGCCCGAGCGCGGCATCGGCGTGGTGGTGCTGGCGGACGCCAACGACAACGCCGGCGGCAACAGCCGATTCTTCGACCTGGTCAGCGGCGTGGTGACTGCGGCGGTGGGCGGAGTGCCCGCGCCGGTTGACGCGCAGTGGACCGCGCTGTGGCGCCAGCGCACCGACGTGCTGTACGCGTGCGCGGTGCTGGCCTGCGCCGCCCCGCTGCTGCTGATGGGCCGCTGGCCGCGGCGGCAGGCCGCGGCGCCGCGCCGCCGCCTGCTCGCGCAGGGGCTCGCGCTGCATGCGGCGCTGCCCGCCGCCCTCCTCGCGCTGCCCTCGTCGTGGGGCACGCCCTGGCGCGACCTGCTCGCGTTCGCCCCCGACGCGGCGCTCGTGCTCGTCCTGTGCGCCGCGCTGCTCGTCGTCGCGGGGGCGGCGAAGCTCGCGTGGGCCGCGCTGGCGCGAAACGCCGCGCCGCCCGCGAACTTGCGGTAAGATAGCTCCTTCACCGATGGGATCGCAGCGCAGGCTCTCGCCATGCGCACGGCGGGAAGGGATGTCGTGGAGATACTGGTCGTCATGGTTGCAGGGGTGCTCGTGGGGGCGACGGTGTTCCCCGCGCGGCTCAAAGGGCTGAACGAGAAGCTGACGCTCGCGGCAACCGGGCTGCTCATCTTCTCGATGGGCGTGCTGCTGGCCGGGCGCGACTCGTTTCTGGAGGAGCTCGGCACCGTGGGGTGGGCCAGCGTCCTGTTCTGCCTCGTGCCGGTGGCGTTCTCGACGATCGCCGTGTACGCGCTGACGAGCCTGTTCATGTCCGACATCGCCCGCCGCCCGGCCGGCCCGCGCGTGGCCGCCGCGCAGGACGGCTCCGAGGGCGGGGCGGGCGCGCGCGGCGAGGCCGCGATGATCGGCGTGGCGGTGGGCGCGCTCGCGCTCGGCGCGGTGTACGGGCTGGCGGGCGTGCCGATCGCGCCGATCGACTTCGTGGCCGGCCATTCCGAAGCCGTCCTCTACGCGCTCATGTTCTTCGTGGGCATCAGCGTGGGCGGCAGCCGCGGCCTGCTGGGCAAGCTGCGCCAGTACCACGTGCGCGTGCTCATCGTCCCGGCGGGGATCGTGATCGGCTCGGTGCTGGGAGGCCTCGCGTGCGCGCCGCTTGCGGGCATGTCGCTGCCCACGGGCGCGGCCGTGGCGTCGGGCCTGGGGTGGTACAGCCTCGCGGGCGTCATGATGACCGACATCGCCGGCGCCCAGGTGGGCAGCATCACGTTTCTGGCGAACCTGCTGCGCGAGCTCGTGTCGTTCTTCAGCATCCCCTGGATCGCGAAGCACCTCAACTACCCCACGTGCATCGCGCCCGCCGGCGCCACGAGCGAGGACACCACGCTGCCCATGCTCATCCGCTGCACGAACGGCGAGACCGTGGTGCTCTCGGTGCTCAACGGCGTCATCTGCTCCGCGCTGGTCCCCGTGCTGATCGAGGCGTTCCATCAGCTGATGTAGGGGGGGCGGAGCCAAGGGCCGCACCGTGCCGGCTTGCCGCATGGATCCCTCGTCCTGCCCCGGGTCCGTTCCTGCCGTCCCCTGGCCGTGTCGGTCCTCCGCCCCCTGGCTGCGTCGGGCCTCCATCCCCTTGCCGCGTCGATTCCCCGTCCCCTGGCCGCGTCGGACCTCGCCGCGCGGATCCGCCGTGTCGTCGCAAGAATGTTTCACGTGAAACATTTGTTCGGGAACATCCGTCCGTTTTCTGCTACACTGTACCTATGGAACAGACGATCGAAACAACGACGAGCGTACGGCACGACGAGGACGACGGCCGGACGCGCCTGAACGCGGCGCAGCGCGAGGCCGTCGAGGCGACCGAGGGGTACGTGCGCGTGATCGCCGGCGCCGGCACGGGCAAGACGCGGGCGCTCACCGAGCGCTTCGCCTACCTGGTGAACGAGTTGGGCATCATGCCGGGCACCATCCTGTGCGCCACGTTCACGAACAAGGCGGCCAGCGAGATGCGCCGCCGCATCCGCCGGCTGACGGGCGACGGCGACACGGGCTACATCAACACGTTCCACGGCTTCTGCGTGTCGGTGCTGCAGGAGGACTGCCACGCCGTCCAGTACCCGAAGAGCTTCCTCGTGCTGGACAACGCCGACGTGGACGCCATGCTGCAGGTCGTCTACGAGGAGCGCGGGCTCACGCTGCGCGACATGACGTTCTCGAAGGCGCGCGACATGATCGAGATCGTGAAGCTGAAGGAGCGCCCGGACTACTACCGCGACATGCTGGCCCTGCCGCTCGAGGGCCTGCGGCAGAAGTACCTCGACGCGACCGCCGCGAAGGACGTCATCTTCTACGGCTACCTCTACCAGGAGAAGAAGTGCTTCGGGCTGGACTACAACGACCTCATCGTGTTCGTGCTGCACCTCTTCGAGCAGAACCCCGACATCCGGTCGAAGTGGCAGAAGCGGCTCGAGTACATCATGGTCGACGAGTTCCAGGACATCGACGGCCTGCAGCACGAGCTCATGGAGGTGCTCGCCGGGTACCACAAGAACCTGTTCGTGGTGGGCGACCCCGACCAGACCATCTACACCTGGCGCGGCGCGGACGTGCGCTACCTGCTGGACTTCGACCGCGCGTTCCCGGGCACGCGCACCATCATGATGCTGGAGAACTATCGGTCGGCGCCGCGCGTGGTGGCCGTCGCGAACTCGCTGATCGAGAAGAACCGCGAGCGCATGCCGAAGAGGCTCGTCGCCGCGCGCGCGGCCCATGGGCCCACGGTGTGGCATCACGCCAAGAGCTCGGCCGACGAGGCCGCGTGGATCGCCCATGGTGCCCTCGCGCTGCACGGCGAGGGCGTGGCGTATCGCGACATGGCGGTGCTCTACCGCGCCCATTACGCGTCGCGGCCGGTGGAGGAGGCGCTGCTGCGAGCCGAAGTGCCCCACGCGGTGTGCAGCGGCGTGCCGTTCTTCGGCCGGCGCGAGATCAAGGACGCGCTGTCGTACCTGCGGCTCGTAGCCTACCAGGACGACCTGGACTTCGCGCGCGTGGCGAACGTCCCCAAGCGCAACCTGGGCCAGCGGCGCATGGCCTTCCTTCGCGAGAAGGCCGACGAATGGGGATGCAGCCTGTTCGAGGCGCTCGCGCGCTCGGCGGACGACGAGCTGTTCAAGCGCACGAAGGCGCGGCAGCTCCTGCAGCTGGTCGATCGCTTCCGCTCGTCGTACGAGGGGCGTCCCGTGTCCGAGGTGCTGGCGGCCGTGCTGTCGGAAAGCGGCTACGAGGGCATGCTGCGCACCGAGGGCGGCCAGGAGCGGCTCGACAACCTGGCCGAGCTGAAGCAGTCCATCTACGAGTTCGAGTCGACATGCGGGGAAGAGGTGACCCTCGAGCACTACCTGGCGCACGTGGCCCTGCTCACGAACGCCGACGCGATGGACGATGCGCAGGACAAGGTGCGGCTCATGACCGTCCATGCGGCGAAGGGCCTCGAGTTCGCGCACGTGTTCCTCTGCTCCATGAGCGAGGGCGTGCTCCCGTCGCGCAAGACGAGCACGCCGCAGGGCATGGAGGAGGAGCGCCGGCTGGCGTTCGTGGCCATGACGCGGGCGCGCGACGGGCTGTACCTCACCGAGGCGGAGGGGCGCTCGCACGAGGGCGCGCCGCGCTACCCCTCGCGCTTCCTGCTCGACATCGACCCGGCGGCGCTCGAATTCTCGAACAAGCCCGACGAGCGGCGGATCGAGGACGCGCGCGCCGCGTACGCGCTGACCGACCGCTGGATCGCCGACCTCGTCCGCGACGCGCGCTTCTCCGCGGGCGACCGCGTGGCCCATGCGGTGTTCGGCGTCGGGCGCGTGGCGGCCGTCGACACCGAGAAGCGCGCCTACGAGGTGGAGTTCGACGGCATGGACACGCCCCGCACCATCTCGTTCAAGGCCAAGCTGGAAGAAGTCTGACGGTCCTGCGCGCCTCGCCCCGTCCGCGTTGCGCAGTCTGCGCCCGCGTCCCGTTCGCGCCCGTATTCCGCGTGGCTCGTGCGCCCGCATCCGCGCCCCAAACACCTGCTTTCCGCGCCTCGAGCGTCCGTTGCAGGTTGTTTCACGTGAAACATTTGTTCTGACCCTCTCCTTATCGCGCAGGGCCGCGGACAACCACCCCGGCCCCCTGCGCGCGGCGGCGCCGATCCGGCAAGTGCCCACGTGAAACGTCGCCGAGGCGGGCGAGGGCCGCCCTGCAACCCCGCGCGGCGCCTGTCGGCATCGGGGCAGCGCGCGGAAACCCCCGTTCGTGGTATATTTCGACGGGAAATGATCATCGGCTCGGGAACCCGGACGGGGACTCGAAGCCGCACGCCCCGCTGACCTGGGGCGATGCCGAAGAGGCGGTTTCGCCGCGGCGCTTTCGGCCCGGGCCGGGTTTCCCGATGATCATTTCCCGTCGAAATCTGCCACGAAACCGGGTTTCGCGCGCGCTGGACGGTCGGGGAGGGCCCGAAGGGCGTCCGCCCTGTGCGCGACGAGCAGCGCCTTCCCCGAGCACCCTTCCTCTCGCGTTTCCGGCGGGGGCTCGGGTGGCGGATCGCCCGTCGTCGGGGGGGGGGGAGGGCTTCCTTTTGCATTCCGCGTGGAGCGGAGCGCGCCCAGGGGAACGCTTGTGCGGTTTGCTATACTGGCGGTATGGACGAACTCAACGAAACCAACAACGGAGCCGCCCCGTTTGACGTGGACGACGGCCTCGGGCCTGCAGACGCGGGCGGGTTCGAGCGCCTGGATCCCGAGCCCGCGCTCGATCCCGAGGACGCCGAGCGCCTCGAGCGCGAGGGCCGCCGCCGGCCCGCGCTCAACCGCGCCGTGCGCGAGCGCGGGGATGGCTCCGCCGACGATGCGCTCGCCGCCAAGCTCGAGCGCATCAAACAGGAGCTGAACGCCGTGCCCACGCTGCCGGGCGTGTACCTGTGGAAGGACAAGTCCGGCCAGGTCATCTACGTGGGCAAGGCGAAGCAGCTGCGCGCCCGCATGCGCCAGTACGTGAACTACCAGGACGAGCGCGCGAAGATCCCGCTTCTGGTCGACCAGATCGACAGCTTCGACTACCTCGTGGTGGAGAACGAGCACGAGTCGCTCGTGCTGGAGAAGAACCTCATCAACCAGCATGCCCCGTTCTTCAACGCCGACTTCAAGGACGACAAGTCCTACCCGTTCATCGCGCTCACGAAGGGCGACGTGTTCCCCGCCATCAAGTACACGCGCGAGAAGCACCGCCCTGACACCAAGTACTTCGGCCCCTACACCGACAGCCGCGCCGCCCGCGACATGGTGGACATCGCCCGCCGCGTCGTGCCGCTGTGCGCCACGTCGTGCGCCGATTGGCGCGGGCTCAAGCGCCGCCTCGACAAGGACCCGCTCGCGCTGCTCGACCGCGACGCGCGCCCGTGCTTCGACGCGCACGTGGGCCTCGGCCCCGGCGCGTGCTGCGGCGGCATCACGCCCGAGGAGTACCGGGTCAACGTCAAGCGCATCGAGCGCTTCCTCGCGGGCCAGCACCGCGAGTTCGTCGACGAGCTGACCGAGGAGATGCAGGCCGCCGCCGCCGAGCTCGACTTCGAGCGCGCCGCGCGCATCAAGGCCCGCATCGACACGATCAACAGCCTCACCGACAGGCAGCATGCGGTGTCCACGCGCAACCTCGACGCCGACGTCGTGGGCCTGTTCCGCGAGGAGACGGTGGCGGGCGTGCACGTGTTCATGGTGCGCGAGGGACGCATCATCAACTCCAACGAGTTCGTGCTGAACCGCGGCAAGGACGTGCCCGACCAGGACCTGCTGCACATGTTCCTCCTGCGCTACTACGACGCCACCACCTCCATCCCGCACGAGGTCATCCTGCGCGACGAGCCCGAGGACACCGAGGCCATGGAGGCATGGCTCACGGAGAAGCTGGCCAGCCCCCATGGCGCCAAGGTGCGCATCTGCGCTCCGCAGAAGGGCGAGAAGGCCGAGCTCGTTGGCATGGCCGAGACGAACGCGAAGCACACGCTCATGCGCTACAAGGTGCGCACGAACTACGACGACAAGCGCATCAACAACGCGCTTCTGCAGCTGGAAAGCGCGCTCGCCCTCGACGAGCCGCCCATGCGCATCGAGTGCTTCGACATCTCCACCATCCACGGCTCCTACACGGTGGCCTCGATGGTGGTGTTCACGAACGGCAAGCCCGACAAGAACCAGTACCGCCGCTTCAAGATCAAGACGCCGCTCGACGAGGCGAACGACTTCCTGTCCATGCAGGAGGTCATGAGCCGCCGCTACGCGCCCGAGCGCATGGCCGACGAGCGCTTCGGCAGCAAGCCCGACCTCATCATCCTCGACGGCGGCAAGCCGCAGCTGTCCGCGGCGCTCGAGATGTTCGACCGGATGGGCATCGACGACATCGCGATGTGCGGCCTGGCCAAGCGCGACGAGGAGCTGTTCGTGCCGTGGCAGGACACGGGCCCCGTCGTGCTGCCCTCGGGCTCGGCGTCGCTTTACCTCGTGAAGCAGGTGCGCGACGAGGCGCACCGCTTCGCCATCACGTTCCACCGCGAGCTGCGCGGCAAGGGCATGACGGCCTCCATCTTGGACGACGTGGTCGGCATGGGCCCCGTGCGCAAGAAGGCGCTGCTCAAGCACTTCAAGTCGTTCAGGAACCTGAAGGCCGCCACGCTCGAGGAGATCAAGGAGGCGCGCGTCGTGCCGAACGAGGTGGCCGAGGAGCTCTACCGCGTGCTGCAGCAGTATAATAGGGATCGCAAGGACGAGCGCGTCGTGGGCGGCGGGGTCGGGAGGGCGGAGGGCCCTGGCACATCCGAGGCCGTAGGAGGCTCGGCAGCCGAGGCCGCGTGCGGCCCGGACGCCTCCGACGCGCTCGACGAGCGTGCGGCCGCCTGCCCGCCCGCGGGCACGGGGCCAGCCGCCACGTGGTCGCCCGCCGTGGACGAGGCGGTGCGCGCGGCCGTGCAGGGCAGGGAGCCCGGCAGGGAAGGAAACGAGGGAAGGACGATCGCATGACCGACGAGAACACCGAGCTGGCGAGCATGCCCGAACTGGTCATCGTGAGCGGCATGAGCGGCGCCGGGCGCACCGAGGCCATGCACTCGTTCGAGGATCTGGGCTACTTCTGCGTGGACAACCTGCCCTCCAGCCTCATCGGCAATCTGCTCGAGCTCACCGGCATGCCGGGCCAGCCCGACGAGCACCGCCGCCTGGCCGTGGTGTGCGACGCGCGCAACCGCGACTTCTTCGCCAACCTCACGGCCGAGCTGGCGAAGCTCAAGGCCCAGGGCATCGGCTACCGCATCCTGTTCCTGGATGCGGCCGACGAGAAGCTCGTCGCACGCTACAAGTCCAGCCGCCGCCGGCACCCGCTGTGCGCCGACGGCGCCTCCATCGCGCAGGGCATCGACCGCGAGCGCGACCTCCTGTTCGAGGTGCGCGAGGCGGCTCACCACGTGGTGGACACCACCGACATGCTGCCGGCGCAGCTGCGCGCGACCATCCGCGCGCTGTTCGCACCCGGCTCCGAGCAGCAGGGACTTGCCGTGACGGTGTACTCGTTCGGCTTCAAGCACGGCGCGCCGCTCGACGCCGACCTCGTCATGGACGTGCGCTTCCTGCCGAACCCCTACTACGAGCCGCAGCTGCGCGCGCTCACGGGCCTCGACAAGCCGGTGCGCGACTACGTGCTCTACCGACCGGAGACCGAGGAGTTCGAGCAGCGCTGGCGCGGCCTGCTGGATTGCGTCATGCCCGGCTACGTGGCCGAGGGCAAGCAGCAGCTCGCCATCGCCGTGGGCTGCACGGGCGGCCAGCACCGCTCCGTGGCGCTGGCGGAGTCCACGGGCGACTACCTGAAGACGAAGGGCTACCGGGTGAGCATCGCCCATCGCGACCTGGCGCTCGCCGAGGGCGCCGACGGCCGCCTCGCAGCGGACCCGCAGGCGGCGGCCCCCGGCCCCGACCCGGCGGCCGCCCCGCAGCCGCCAACCCCGGCCCCCGACGGCCCCGTGGCCGCCCCGCAGGCGTAGGGCGCCCCCATGGCGAAGCCCGCGTTCACCCACGATCCCTCGGCCACCGCCGCCTTCGCGGCGCTCGGCTCCACGCCTCCCGTGGTCGGGCCCGGCGAGCACCTGCGCGCCGTGGTCATCGGCGGCGGTACCGGCGCCCCCGTGTCCATCCGCACGCTCCTGTCCATGGGCCTGGACACGGCCGCCGTCGTGGCCATGGCCGACGACGGCGGCTCCACCGGCGTGCTGCGCGAAGAGGCGAACGTCACGCCCCCCGGCGACGTGCGCAAGTGCCTGGCCGCCATGGCGGCCGATCCCGCCGACCCGCTCACGCGCGCGTTCAAGTACCGCTTCCCGTTCGCGGGCAACCACACGCTGGGAAACCTCATGCTCTCCGCGCTCGAGGACGCGGCCGGGTCGTTCCCGGAGGCCATCGCCATATGCGAGCGGCTGCTGGGCGCCCAGGGCCGCGTGTACCCCTCCACGCTCGACCGCGTGACGCTCGTGGCGCGCACGCGCGACGGCCGCGAGCTGGAGGGCCAGGCCGTCGCCTGCCATTCGCGCACGGCGCTCGAGCGCGTGACGCTGCGCGCCGACCGCTCCATCGAGGCCTACCCGCCCGCCCTCGAGGCCATCCGGAAGGCCGACCTCATCGTGCTGGGCCCCGGGTCGCTCTTCACGTCCATCATTCCGAACCTGCTGGTGCCGGGCGTGGTCGACGCCATACGCGCATCCCAGGCGAGCACGCTCTTCGTGTGCTCGCTCGCCGACATGCAGGGCGAGACCTGGGGCCTCACGGCCCGCGAGCACGTTGAGGCGCTCATGGACCACGGCCTGCGCGGACTCGTTGACTACCTGCTGGTGCACACGCCGGTGCCGCTACGCCCCGACAGCCCGGCAGCCGGCGTGTTCGGCGCCATGACCGGCGCCGAACCCGAGCACGCCTCCACGTCGGGCCTCGACGATGCGGAGCTCTCGGGCCGTATCCGCCCGGTGAGGATCAGCTACCATGACGTGCAGGCCATCCAGGCCCAGGGGCCGGTGGTCATCGCGCGCAACCTCGTGGACAGCGGCAGCCCCACGTGGCATGACCCGCAGGCCCTGCGCGACGCGTTCTCGGGGGTGTTGAAGCTATGTCGTTCACGGCAGAGGTAAAGGACGAGCTCGCGCGCGTGCCGCCCACCTGCTCGCACTGCGAGAAGGCCACGCTGGCGGCGCTCGTGCGCATCGAGGGCACGCTGTTCTTCAGCGGGCAGGGAACCTACCGCATCGAGATAGCCACGGACGTGCCCAGCGTGGCGCGCCTCATCATAAAGCTGCTCCACGAGCTGTACCACCTGAAGACCGAGCTCACCGTGCGCCGCAGCGTGCTGCACAAGACGCCGAACTACCTTATAGAGGTGCCGGCACAGCCCCATCTGGCCGATGCGTTGCGCGACATGGGCGTGCTCTCGGAGGAGGGCGGCCTGGAGCTGGGCATCAAGGAGAGCCTCGTGGCGAAGGAGTGCTGCACGGCGGCCTACCTGCGCGGCGCTTTCCTCGGGAGCGGCTTCGTTTCCGACCCGCGCGGCGACTTCCACTTCGAGGTCACCGTGGAGAGCGGGGACCTGGCCGAGGGGCTCGTGGATCTGCTCGACCGCAAGGGCATCAACGCGCGGGTCATGCAGCGGCGCAGCTCGCACATGGTGTACTTGAAGAGCGGCGCCGCCATCCTCGAGTTCCTCGCGTTCACCGGCGCGCACCAGAGCGCGCTGTCCATGGAGAACGCGCGGGTCATCAAGAGCGTGCGCAACGACGTGAACCGCATGACGAACGCCGAGATCGCGAACCAGGCGAAGGCGGCCAGCGCCTCGGTGGACCAGATCTACGCCATCAGGGAGGTGCTGGAGGCGCACGGCATGGAGAACCTGCCCCCGGCGCTGCAGGAGTTCATACGCCTGCGCGTGACCTATCCCGACGCCACCCTCAAGGAGCTGGGCGAGCGCGCGACCCCGCCCCTGTCCAAATCGGCCGTTTACCATCGCGTTCGCCGGATCGAGCAGATGGCGAAAGAGTTACACCGCTAGAATGGTTCGCGTACGTGTTGTATCATCGTCTCAGCTTCAGCGAGCAAGAGTATCTTATGAAAGGGGATACGCATGGCAATCAAAGTAGGCATTAACGGATTCGGTCGCATCGGCCGCCTGGCGTTCCGCGCGATGGTGGAGGATCCCGAGATCGAGGTCGTGGCAGTGAACGACCTCGGCGACATTCCGACGATGGCCCACCTGCTCAAGTACGATTCCATCCACGGGCGCGCCTTCGACACGGTCGAGGTCACCGAGGACGGCTTCGTGGCCGACGGCCATGCGGTCAAGGTGCTCTCCGAGCGCGAGCCGGCCAACCTGCCCTGGGGCGAGCTGGGCGTCGACGTCGTCGTCGAGTCCACGGGCTTCTTCACCGACGGCACGAAGGCCAAGGCGCACCTCGACGCGGGCGCCAAGAAGGTCGTCATCTCCGCGCCGGCCAAGAACGAGGACATCACCATCGTCATGGGCGTGAACGACGACCAGTACGATCCCGAGAAGCACAACATCATCTCGAACGCCTCGTGCACGACGAACTGCCTGGCCCCCTTCGCGAAGGTGCTCATGGACAACTTCGGCATCAAGCGCGGCTACATGAACACCATCCACTCCTACACGAACGACCAGAAGATCCTCGACCTTCCCCACAAGGACCTGCGTCGCGCCCGCGCGGCCGCCATGTCGATGATCCCCACCACCACGGGCGCCGCCCGCGCGGTGTCGCTCGTGCTGCCCGAGCTCAAGGGCAAGCTCGACGGCTTCGCCACCCGCGTTCCCACGCCGGACGGCTCGATGGTCGACCTCACGGTTGAGCTTGAGCGTGACGCCACCGCCGAGGAGATCAACGCCGCGATGAAGGCCGCCGCCGAAGGCCCGCTCAAGGGCATTCTGGAGTACACCGAGGACCCGATCGTCTCCATCGACATCGTGGACAACCCGCACTCCTCCATCTTCGACAGCAAGCTCACCATGGTGCTGGGCGGCGAGGGCAACTTCGTCAAGTGCATCTCCTGGTACGACAACGAGTGGGGCTACTCGAACAGGGTTAAAGATCTGGTGAAGATTTTGCTCTAACGAGCAAAATCTCTGTCGACGCTGCGGGGCGCTGGGGCACCCGATCTTCGCACGATGCCGCGGACTCGCGTACCCAAGTACGCATCGCCCGCGCCATCCCGCGAATCTCGGGCACCGCAGCGCCCCTCGCTGTCTTACTACGCCAACCTGTGCGCCTGTTTTCACGCTTCGCGCGAATTGGACGCGCTTCGCAGAAGGAGGGCCCTATGGCCGATATCAAAACCATCGACGAGCTGGACGCCGCCGGGAAGCGCGCGCTCGTGCGCGTCGACTTCAACGTGCCGGTGAAGGACGGCGCCGTCGCCGACGACACGCGCATCCGCGCCGCGCTGCCCACCATCGAGAAGCTCGTCGCGCAGGGCGCGCGCGTCGTGCTCATGAGCCACCTCGGCCGCCCGGCGGGCGAGGGCTTCGAGGAGGCGTTCACGCTGCGCCCCGCCGCGCAGAAGCTCTCCGAGCTCTTGGGCAAGCCCGTCGTGTTCGCAACCGACACGGTGGGCGACGACGCGCGCGCGAAGGCCGCCTCGCTGCGCGACGGCGACGTGCTCGTGCTGGAGAACCTGCGCTTCGACAAGCGCGAGAAGAAGAACGACCCCGCGTTCTGCGAGGAGCTGGCCGCGCTCGGCGACGTGTACGTGAACGACGCGTTCGGCACCGCGCATCGCGTCCACGCCTCCACGGCCGGCGTCGCCGCGCTGCTGCCGGCGTACGCGGGCCACCTCATGCAGCGCGAGGTGTCCACGCTCTCGGGCATGCTCGAGGCGCCCCGCCGCCCGTTCGCGGCCATCCTCGGCGGCTCGAAGGTGTCCGACAAGATCAAGGTCATCGACGCGCTCATGGACACGTGCGACACGCTCATCATCGGCGGCGGCATGTGCTTCACGTTCCTGCTGGCCCAAGGCAAGCAGGTGGGCACGTCGCTCAAGGAAGATGACTGGGTGGAGCGCGCGGCTGCCATGATCGAGAAGGCCGAGGCGCGCGGCGTGAAGCTGCTGCTGCCCGTGGACGTCGTCGTCGCCGACCGGTTCGCGGAAGATGCCGAGACGCTCACGGTTTCGGTCGACGACATCCCCGGTGATATGATGGGCCTCGATATCGGGCCCGAGACGGCGAAGCTCTACGCCGACGCTGTGGCAGAGGCCCAGACCGTGTTCTGGAACGGCCCCATGGGCGTGTTCGAGATGCAGCCGTTCGAGGCCGGCACGAAGGCCGTGGCCGAGGCCGTGGCCGCCAACGCCGACGCGGATACCGTCATCGGCGGCGGCGACAGTGTGGCCGCCGTCAACAAGTTCGACCTGGCCGACAAGATGACGTTCATCTCCACCGGCGGCGGCGCCTCCATGGAGCTCGTCCAGGGCGAGGCGCTTCCCGGCGTCGAGGCGCTGCGGTAGGACCCGTTCCGTGCGGCCCCTGTAACGTGGACGGGCCGCACAACACTCGAAGGAAAGGATACCCCAATGGCACGCAAACCCATGATGGCGGGCAACTGGAAGATGAACAACACGGTGGGCGAGGCGGTGGTGCTCACGCAGGAGATCTCGAACCAGTACGAGAAGGAGTGGCCTGAGTCGGTCGAAATCGTCATCTGCCCGCCCTACGTGGACCTCAAGCCGGCCAAGACCGTGCTCGACTTCGACAAGACGAAGATCGCCGTGGGCGCGCAGAACGTGTACTGGGAGTCGAAGGGCGCCTACACCGGCGAGATCTCGGTGCCCATGATCAAGGAGATCGGCTGCGCGTGCTCCATCGTGGGCCACTCCGAGCGCCGCGAGCTGTTCGGCGAGACGAACGAGGACGTCAACCGCAAGGTGAAGGCGCTCGTCGAGGGCGGCCTGTACGCCATCGTGTGCGTGGGCGAGTCGCTGGCCGTGCGCGACGAGGGCACGACCGACGAGTACGTCACCGCCCAGGTGCGCGCCGCCTTCGCCGGCGTGGATGCGAGCGATGCAGCAGGCTGCGTCGTGGCCTACGAGCCCATCTGGGCCATCGGCACGGGCCGGACGGCCACGCCCGAGCAGGCCGAGGCCGTGTGCGCCGCCATCCGCGCGACGCTCGCCGAGCTCTTCGGCGGCGAGGCGGCCGAGGAGATGCGCGTGCTGTACGGCGGCTCCATGAACCCCGGCAACGTGGAGGGCCTGCTGGCCCAGCCGAACATCGACGGCGGCCTCATCGGCGGCGCCAGCCTCAAGTGCGAGTCGTTCGTGCAGCTGATCGAGGCGTGCCTGTGATGGAGCGCGCTCGTCTCACGCTGCCGGCCTGCCTCGTCATCATGGACGGGTTCGGCTTGGCCGAGCCCGGCCCCGGCAACGCCATCTCGCAGGCGCGCACGCCGAACCTCGACGCGCTGTTCGCAGAGCGTCCGTGGACGCGCCTCGAGGCCTCGGGCGAGGCCGTGGGCCTTCCCGAGGGACAGATGGGCAACTCGGAGGTGGGGCATCTCAACATCGGCGCGGGGCGCGTGGTGTTCCAGGAGCTCACGCGCATCAACCGCGCCTGCGCCGACGGCTCGCTGGCAGCGAACCCCGTGCTGAACGGCGCGTTCGCCGCGGCGCGCGAGCCGGGCGCGGCGCTGCACCTCATGGGGCTCGTGTCCGACGGCGGCGTCCATTCCTCCAACGAGCATCTCTACGCGCTCGCGCGCGCCGCGAAGGAGGCCGGGGTCGGGCGTATCGCGGTGCATTGCTTCATGGACGGCCGCGACGTGCCGCCGAAGAGCGGTGCGGGCTACCTGGAGGAGCTCGAGGCCGTGCTGGCCGAGCTGACCGACGACGCGTGCGCCGCCGAGATAGCCAGCATCTCGGGGCGCTACTTCGCCATGGACCGCGACAACCGCTGGGAGCGCGTCGAGCAGGCGTGGCGCGCCATCGTGGCCGCCGATCCGTGCACGGACGCAGCGCCGGCCGAGGTCATGGCGGCCTCCTACGCCGAGGGCGTTACCGACGAGTTCGTCGTGCCCACGGCGCTCTCCGGGCGCGGGGTGCAGGACGGCGACGCCGTCGTGTTCTTCAACTTCCGGCCCGACCGTGCCCGCGAGATCACGCGCGCGCTGGTGGACCCGGCGTTCGAGGGCTTCGGGCGCAGCCGGTTCCCGCAGGTGAGCTTCGTGTGCCTGACCGAGTACGACCCGGAGATCCCCGCGCCGGTGGCCTACCCCAAGGAGTTCCCCGGCAACGTGCTGGCCGATGTGCTGGCGGCGGCGGGCCTGCGCCAGTACCACATCGCCGAGACCGAGAAGTACGCCCACGTGACGTTCTTCCTGAACGGCGGCCGCGAGGAGCCGAAGACGGGGGAGGAGCGCGCGCTCATCCCCAGCCCCAAGGTGGCCACCTACGACCTCAAGCCCGAGATGAGCGAGCCGGATGTGGCCGCCACGCTGGCCGCCGCCATCGACGCCGACGAGGCCGACGTCTACCTCGTGAACTTCGCGAACTGCGACATGGTGGGCCACACCGGCGTCATCCCGGCCGCGGTGGCCGCCGTCGAGGCGGTGGACGCGGGCGTGGGCGAGGTGCTCGCCGCGCTCGAGCGCAAGGGCGGCGTGGCGCTGATCACGGCCGACCACGGCAACGCCGACAAGATGCTCGGCGAGGACGGCTCGCCGTTCACGGCGCACACCACGGCTCCCGTGCCGCTCGTGCTCGCGGACTTCGCCGGAACCGGCCGCACCCTCGACGGCCGCGAAGGTGCGCTCTGCGACATCGCGCCGACGCTGCTCGAGCTCATGGGCTTGCCGAAGCCCGCCGAGATGACGGGCAGGAGCCTGCTCGCGTAACCCGGCATGATCGGCCGACCACGAGAGGCGTTGCGGCCCGAGCCGCGGCGCCTCTCTTCTTGGTCGCGGGCGGCCCTGTGCCCATCGGGCTGTAGCGTAAAAAGCCCCCTTATGCCAAAAAAGGAGCGGTTTGGCAATCGTGGGAAGTGGTTCGCCGCCTGTCTTTCCCAAATCGTCCGTGAAAGGCCAGGTCGCGTCTTGCGACTTGGCCGGCGAGGGCGGCCTCCCTTGCCAAACCGACTCATTTTTGGCAGGGGAGGCCCGAAATGGCGACAAGGGGGCTGCACGTAACAGGGCTTCGTCGTGCGCGACGTAACTCTGCCAGGCACGACAGAGTACTGTCGTGCCTGGCAGAGTTACGTCGCGCACGACAGGGTTCTTCTGCGTACGGCAGGGTCCCTCCAGACGCGGCAGGCGGAGCCGGCCGTCCGAAACCAAGGTACGGCCGGCTCCGGACCAAAGCCGGGCCGTCAGGCCGACGGCAGGGCGGCGTCCTGCATGTCATCGGCGCGCTGTTCTGGACGTTTTGCGATACCCGCGCCCTGTGACCCATCCCGCTTGCCAGGGAAGGCGCTTTTCAGGTATACTTCATGACTTGTGTAAACGATCGTTCTCAATGGAAAGAAGAGAGACGCCTTGAACCCGTTCCTTATCATCATGCTCATCCTGCTCGTCGTCTCGGGCTTGGGCCTCATCGTGTTCATCCTGCTGCACTCCGGCAAGGGCACGGGCATATCCGACATGATCGCCAGCTCCGTGTACTCCACGCAGACGGGCACGAGCATCGTGGAGAAGAACCTCGACCGCATCACCATCATCTTCGCGGTAGTGTTCCTGCTGTCGCTCATCGTGCTGATGATCATCTACCCGCAGGGAACGATCGCAAAATAGCGAAAATTCGCTCTTCACAAGCAGCGAGGGTTCGGGTAGAATAACCAGCGTTGCTTGTGAGCAGCATATGTCGGAGTGGTGGAACGGCAGACACGCTAGCTTGAGGTGCTAGTGCCCACACAACGGGTGTGCGGGTTCAAATCCCGCCTCCGACACCATCGAAGCTAGAAGGAGAGTCCGAGTGGCTCTCCTTTTTCGTATTCTGGCCCCTGACGAGAAGATGCGGAGGAATCGAGCATGGCGAAGGCGCTTGCTGCCAAGGACGCGGTCTCCACGCGCATGCGGTCGATCCGCCGGGTGCTGTGGATCGTGCTCGTGCTGAACCTGGCCGTGGCGGCTGCGAAGTACGTGTACGGCGCCGTCACCGGGTCGGCGTCCATGCAGGCCGACGGCATCCATTCGGTGTTCGACTCCGCCGGCAACGTGGTGGGGCTCGTGGGCATCGCCCTGGCCTCGCGGCCGGCCGACGAGGGGCACCCCTACGGCCACGCGAAGTTCGAGACGTACGCGAGCCTCGTCATCGGCGTGCTGCTGCTCCTGGCCGCCTTCGAGGTGGGATCGAGCGCCGTAGCCAAGCTCGCGTCGGGCTCCTATACGGCAGAGGTCACGCCGCTGTCGTTCGTGGTCATGGCAGGCACGCTGGCCGTGAACCTGGGGGTCACCACCTACGAGCGGCGCTGCGCCAAGCGCCTCAAGAGCGAGGTGCTGGCGGCTGACGCCAACCATACGCTCTCCGACGCGCTCGTGTCCGTCGGCGTCATCGTGGGCTTGGCGGCCGTGGCGCTCGGGTTCCCCATGGCCGACCCCGTCATGGCGCTCGTGGTGACGCTCGCCATCCTGGCCACGGCCTGGGACGTGTTTAAGCACGCTCTGGCCACGCTCTCGGACCGGGCGCGCATTCCCGAGGAGGACGTGCGCGCGGCGGCCCTGGCGGTGCCCGGCGTGCGCGACGCGCACCGTATCCGCACGAGGGGCACGGAAGGGGAGGTCTACGCGGATCTGCACGTGCTCGTCGCGCCGGAGATGACGGTGAAGGACGCCCACGGCCTCTCGGAGCGCGTGGAGCGCGCCGTGGAGGAGCGCTTTCCGAACGTGGCGGAGGCGCTCGTGCATATCGAGCCCGACGACGGGCACGTGGACTAGGAGGGGAGCCGCATGGTGGAGGCCGTTTTCTTCGACGTGGGATCGACGCTCATCCGGCCGTGCCCGTCGGTTGCCGAGACGATGGCGCGTGCAGCCGCCGAGCGCGGGCACGCGCTGACCGTGCGCGACTTCGAGCTCCACATGCCCGCCATGGACGCCTACTACGAGGCGGAGTACCTGCGCGACGGGGACTTCTGGTGCTCGCACGAGGGCTCGACGGCCATCTGGCTGGACCAGTACCGCTACGTGTGCCACCTGGCGGGCATCGGGCACGACGCGGAGGGGATGGCTGCCGCGGTGAACGGGGCGTACCGCCACGCGGCGAGCTGGGAGGTGTACGCGGACGTCGCGGGCTGCCTGCGCGCCCTCAAGGAGCGGGGGCTCGCCCTGGGCGTCGTGTCGAACTGGGACGCCGAGCTTGAGGACTTGCTCCGCGACCTGCGGCTGCTGCCGTACTTCGACACGGTGGTTTCGAGCGCCGCAGTGGGCTACCGCAAGCCGAACCCCGTGATCTTCGACCTCGCCTGCGAGCAGCTGGGCGTGCGGCCCGGCGCGTGCGCGCACGTGGGCGACCGCCCCGACGCGGACGGGGACGGGGCCGCGGCCACCGGCATCCGCCCCGTCATCATCGACCGTCACGGCGCCGAACCTGACTGCCCCTACGACCGCGTGGAAACCCTCGGAGACATCCCGAGCTTCCTATAAGGAATCCCCCACAGGTCGACCCCTCTCGCCCCGCACGGGCGCCCGGGCCCCCGGTTGCAAAAGCACACCACGGCACCGAGAGGCCCTGTAGGCGGCGGCAGGCGGGACGAGGAGCTTTCGCGCAGTGTGTGCGACGAGTTCCGCCTGCCGCCGCCTACAGGGCCGGCCTCGCAGGTCCGTGGAGCTACTTCCGCCTCCCCGCGTTAGGCCCGCTCGTCCAGTGCCCCTCCTCCCACAGGCGCTGCGCCACGGGCTCCCAGCGGTCGGCTGCGGCGTGCGTCTTCGCGCAGAGCGCCGCCGCGTCCTCCGGCTCCTCCAGGTCGGTGGAGCGGGCGCCCGAGGCCTCCACCATCTGGGCCAGGCGGTCCTTGTTGTCCAGCACGGGGCAGGGCCGCAGGTGGTTGCCGTTGAAGGGCTGGTTGTCGTGGTAGGCCATGAACAGCGGCCGCTTGAGTGCCTCCAGAAGGGGGGTGTCGCGGATGTTCGCGTCCGAGTAGTGGATGAACGCGCAGGGCTCAATGTCGCCGTTCGCGTTGATGTGCAGGTAGCGCCGCCCGCCGGCGATGCACCCCTGCGTGAACTCGCCGTCGTTCCAGAAGTCCATGGTGAACAACGGCTTCGTCTCGCGAAACGCGCGTATCCGGCGGTACATGAACGCGCGGTCCTCGGCCGTGGCCAACAGGTCGGTCGGTGCGGAGGCCCCTACGGGCATGTAGGTGAAGAACCAGGCGAACTTCGCCCCGCGCGCCACGAGGTCGTCGAAGAACGCCTCGCTGCCGATGGAGGCGGCGTTCGCATGCGTGTAGCAGCACGACACGCCGAAGGGCAGGCGATGGCGCCTCAGCACGTCCATGGCCCGCACGACGGCGGCGTAGGTGCCCTTGCCGCGGCGGGCGTCCGTGGCCTCCTCGAAGCCCTCCACCGAGATGGCGGGGATGAGGTTCCTCACCCGCAGCATGTCCTCGGCCAGCGCGTCGTCGATGAGCGTGGCGTTCGTGAACGCCGTGAAGGCGCAGTCGTCGTGCTTCTCGCACAGGCGGATGACGTCGCGCTTGCGCACGAGCGGCTCGCCGCCCGAGAACAGGTAGAAGAACACCCCCAGCTCCTTGCCCTGCTCCACGATGGAGTCCAGCTCCTCGAACGTGAGGTTGAGCCGGTCGCCGTACTCGGCTGCCCAACAGCCGGTGCAGTGCAGGTTGCAGGCACTCGTGGGGTCCACGAGCAGGGCCCATGGCACGTTGCAGCCGTGCTCGGCCGCCGCGGCGTCCTGGCGGCGCAGCCCGATGAGGCTCGCGTTCACGAGGAAGTTCTCCAGCACCTTCTGGAGCACGCCAGGGTCGATGTCGTCCCACAGGCTCTTCAGCAGCACCATCCAGTTGTTGTCGGGATGGTCGATGACCTCGTGGAACAGGGCGCGCTGTTCCACGAGGTAGTCCTTGGGAACCAGCGCGTCCACGGCTTTGAGCATCTTGGGCAGCTGCACGTCGGGGTCGCCTCCCTGTGCGTACGCCAGCAGCTTGCGCGCGACTGCCGACTGCGCGCCCTCCGCGATGGTCTTCTTCGTGGATGACATTGGTCTGCTCCTTTCCGGGGGATATCGCAGAACATGATGGCAGAAGGCCTGGAACAGGGGGCGGTTTGTCATCCGGTTGGAACGGGGAGGTTGTCGAGCTGTTGGAGTGCAGCTGCATCGAGGGGGGGGCTGGCCGCGGGATGCTGCCGGAGGGAGCCCGTCGCCGTATGCCGCAGGATAAGAAAAAACCCGCCGGATCGATGTCCGGCGGGCGGGGTTTCGTGGAGCGGACGACGGGGTTCGAACCCGCGACCCCGACCTTGGCAAGGTCGTGCTCTACCAGCTGAGCCACGTCCGCATTGTGAAGCGTGCAGTGCTTTTGGTCATCCGTCCTCGCAAGGAGGAGCGAATGGAGGCGACGCCCGGATTCGAACCGGGGGTGAAGGCTTTGCAGGCCTCTGCCTTACCACTTGGCCACGTCGCCGTGTTGCGGCAAAACCGTCATGGAAAAGGCCGGCCAAAACTTTGGAGTATGACCGGCCTCGTGATGACGATGGAGCGGACGACGGGGTTCGAACCCGCGACCCCGACCTTGGCAAGGTCGTGCTCTACCAGCTGAGCCACGTCCGCGTCGCGAGGAGATATAATACTGGAACGGCCACTTTCGCGCAAGCCCCCATTTCTGATTTTTTCACATCTCGATGACAACTCTTTCCAAAGGCCGCGCTTTCCGCTGCGCTGCGGGATACCGCGTCCACGCCAAGCCCGCAATTCGAAACTTTTCGTCCGAAAAGTGAAAAGGCCCTTTGACACGGCGCCGTGTTCTGGTAACATACCAATTCGTCGGTACGGACGGCGTCCGAACCGCGGAATGTGCGCGATTAGCTCAGGGGGAGAGCATCACCTTGACACGGTGGGGGTCGCAAGTTCAAATCTTGCATCGCGCACCATCGAAACTCGAAAGGCACCCTTGCGGGTGCCTTTTTCATGCAGCCGCCCCTCGCGGGCGCCTGTCTGGCGCGGACCTCGCGCAGGCCGGCACCCTTGCGGGCGCTGGCCTGCCATCGTTTCGGCCCGCGCGCGTCAGTCCTCGTCCTCGAGCTTCTCGAACTCGTGGTGGCCGCAGTTGGGGCAGGCGGGCAGCTTCTCGGTATCGCTCGTAATGCGCACGATGTAGCCGCAGTTCTTGCAGCGGTAGCGCCCTTCGCCGGGCTGGTCTCCGGTATGGAACTCCATGTCGCGCTCCTTTCGCTTGTCGGGGGGATCCTTCGGCAAGCAGCCTACCACGCGGCCGCCCCTGGGCGGTGGCGGCCCTGCAACGGCACGGCGAGCATTCGGCGACGCCCCTGCGGCGGGCAAGGCGCGCCGCAGGCTCCTGCGCAGGCGCGCGCGGGCCGAATGTCGTGCAACGGCACGCGAAATAGGGGATAATGGGGAAGAGCAAGGGGAGGCCGTTTCGCGGAGACGGCGGCAGCTGCATCCGCACCGAGGCGAGGGGGAGAGGCATGGGGGCGTCGAATTTCTGCGAGGACGTGCTTGCGGGCAGGAGCGAGGTCTACGCGCGTGTCGTGGAGGACCTGAAGGAGCGCTACGGGTTCGACTTCGTGGGCTTGGGGTTGACGGCGTTTTTGGGGGCGCCGCTCAAGTGGATCTACAGCGCGGGCGCCACCGACGAGCGGCACCACCGCATCGTGCTCGCGCCCGGGCACGGCATCGGCGGCATCGTCATCAAGGCGGGAAAGCCCATGCTGTTCACGAACATAGATGCCGAGATCGACCCGCGCGAGTACTCGTCGTACCCCATCGTGTTCGCCGAGGACCTGCACAGCTTCTGCGCCCTGCCGCTCGTGAAGGAGGGCCGTGTCGTGGGGGCCATCCTGTGCGCGTTCCGCACCGTGAGCGACGCGCACCGCACGAGCTACAGCCGCTTCATAGCCGACCAGAAGGGCCGGCTCGCCGACTTCGACCTGGTATCGAGCGACTTCATGGACTTCGAGCGCATCGCCGAGGAGAAGCGCGACGACGAGGCGGACAGCCCGCTGCTCGTCCACTCGGAAGTGTCGCGCGTCATCGCCGCCCAGGAGGCCGAGCGCAAGCGCATCTCGCGCGAGCTTCACGATGGCATAGCCCAGGAGCTCCTGGGCATCTCGTTCGTGCTCAAGCGCCTTGAGCCGTACCTGAGCCGCGACGCGGAGGCGCGCCAGCTCTTCACGGAGGCCAACAACGACATCGACCGCATCCTGGACGAGCTTCACAACATCTCGGTGGAGCTGCGCCCCTCGGCGCTCGACCACCTGGGCTTCATCCCGGCCCTGCGCTCGCAGGCGGCCGTGTTCGAGAAGACCTACGGCGCCGAGATCGTGTTCGAGGGGAACCTGTCGCGCAAGCGCTTCGACCCCGCGCTCGAGACGCAAACCTACCGCATCTGCCAGGAGGCCGTGCTGAACGCCTGCAAGTACTCGGGCGCCGACAAGGTCTACGTGACGCTGGAGGACGCCGACGGCTGGATGCACGCCACCGTCGTGGACCATGGCTGCGGCTTCGACGTGGAGCACCCCGAGGTGAAGGGGAGCGGCTGCGGGCTCTCCGGCATGCGCGAGCGCGCACGTCTGATCGGCGCCACCCTCACGATGGCCTCCGACGGGGGCGGCACCGTCGTGACGCTCGTCGCGCCCATGAAGATGGCGGAAGGCGGTGCGGCATGATACGCGTGGTGCTGGCCGACGACCACGAGGTGGTGCGCGCCGGGTTCAAGATGATCTTGGAGCAGGACGCCGAGATCAAGGTGGTGGCCGAGGCTGCGGACGGCACGCAGGCCTATACGATAGTCTCGCGCGAGAGGCCCGACATCCTGCTCATGGACATCTCCATGCCGCCCGGCCAGAGCGGCCTGGTGGCCTGCGAGAAGATCGCGCGCGACTTCCCCGGCACGCGCATCGTCATCCTCACCATGTTCGCCGAGCCCGAGTACCTGTTCTACACGCTGCGCGGGGGAGCTGCGGGCTACGTGCTGAAGAACTCCACGTCAGAGGAGCTGCTCTCCGCCGTCCACGCCGTGGCCGGGGGCGGCAGCTACATCCACCCGAAGATGGCCGCGCTGCTCACCAAGCAACTCGTGGGCGCCGGCGAGGAGGAGGACCGCTCCTACCAGCAGCTGTCGAACCGCGAGCTGGAGATACTGCAGCTTCTGGCGAAGGGGTACACGAACAAGGAGATATCGGAGCAGGTGTACCTCTCCGTGAAGACCGTGGAAGCCCATCGCTCGAAGATCTACAAGAAGCTCGGGTTCAAGACCCGCGCCGATTTGGTGTCCTACGCCCTGGAGCACAAGCTGCTGGACGTGTGAGCCCTTGTGGCCGGCCGGAGGGGAGCTTGCCTGTTGGGGGAGGTGCTGTCCGGCGCATGCGATCGACCTCGGCGGGACCGCCCGGCGTGCTGGGCGGTCCCGCATCGCGCAGGTGCCTTCGACCGGCTATGGGAGCGCCCTTACGCTTTCGCGGGGACCTCGTCGGCGGAGGCTTCGGGCGCCTCCTTGGCGCCCTTGCCCAGGCCCAGCGACAGGGCGCGGGTGGGGCAGGCATCCACGCAGGAGCCGCAGGCCATGCAGTCGCCGGCGCGCACGTACGTCTCGTCTCCGGCGAGCACCGGGTTCAGGATGGACGGGTCGGCCAGGCACGCCTTGCGGCACGCGTCGCAGTGGATGCAGGCCGTGCGGTCGTACCTCGCGTTCACCACGCCCACGCGGCCGATGGCCTCGTAGAAGCCGCCGAGCGGGCAGAGCGCGCGGCACCACACGCGGTGGCCCCAGAAAAGCTCCGCCGCCACGATGGCCCCGAGCGTCCAGAGCCCCGCCACGCTGCCGAAGAGGATGCCCTTGTTCACGGCGCCGATGGGCGAGAACGACTCGAACAGCGGCACGCTGGTGGCCGCCGACAGCACGAGCACGGCCAGCGCGACCCCGATCTTCGCGCGGCGCGGCACGGGCGCCTCGCTTACCTTGATGCCCAGCTTGCGGCGCAGCGCGTCCACCAGCTCCAGCAGCAGGTTCACCGGGCACACCCAGCCGCAGAACGCCCGGGCGCGCACGAGTCCGTAGAACGCCACGACCGGCAGCGCGAACCAGAGCCACTCGAGCTCGAATGTCTTGGAAGCGGCGACGACCTGAAGAACCCCGAACGGGTCCAGGAGGGTGACCCCTCCTATCGATGAAGAGGAAAGGCTGCCGAAAAAGGGAAGGTCGGCAGGAGTGGGAACAGGGTCGTCGCCGCCGACGGACACCCCGAACAGGCCCCAGCCGGCAACGAGCAGCGGCGCGGCGAACAGCAGCAGGGCCGCTATCTGCACCGCGTGCCGCAGCCAGGACCACTTGAGTGAATGCGAGGTGTTCGGGGTGCGCATCATCTCTCGGCTGCCTTCTGCACCGTGGGGTCGTCCTCGAAGTTGGCGTACACCAGGTTGATGCCGATGACGCCCTCGAGGGCGACGAACGTGCTGGCGATGTCGTGCGACTCGTCGAGCGTCTCGGCCTCTATGGTCACCACGACCTTGTAGCCGTTCGTCTCGTGCACCTCGACGCCCTCGATGCGGCCGAGGTCCTCGGCCACGCGCGCCGTGGTTTCGGGCGTCGTCTCCACGACGAGGCTTGATATGACCATGCTGTTCTCCTTGCATTCGGGTGCCCCGCATCGGGGCACGTTCCGTTTGGCTGTCCGCGAAAGCGGTCGCAGGGAACGCTTTCGCGGACAGCCAAGGTGGCGAAGGGGGTTGGGGCGGCGGAGGGAGCCGCCCCAACGGGGAAGGGTGCTTTCTCGACGTGCTAGCCCTGCACGTGGCAGGTGTTGCACTGGTCGTGCGTGGGATCGAGCTCGAGCGTCTGGGACGAGCCGTCCGCATAGTGGTCCTCGGGCATGGCCTTGGAACCGTTCAGCATCGGGTTCGAGCGCTCGCTCGCGCCGTGGCAGCCGTAGCAGCCGGAGGCGCCCAAGGTCTCGAACCGGTCCTGATGGGTGGCGGGCATGAGCGGCGGCGCGCCGACCGGCACGTTCGCGTTCACGTCCTCCGCGGGCGCGGGGCCCGAGCATCCGGCCGCGGCCAGCGTGCCGAACGCCATCGCAACCACGAGGGCGCCGGCAACCAAATGTTTCCTCATAGCGATCACCCCTCGACCTTCGTGATAGAGACGCAGGTCTTCTTGTAGTCGGGCTCCTTCGACAGCGGGCAGTACGTGTCCTGCACCGCCAGGTTCACCAGCGTCTCCTCGGCGAAGAAAGGCGCGAACACGATGCCCTCCTGCGGTTCGGTGCGACCGGCCGTGGAGGCCTTGATGTCGAACTCGCCGAAGCGCGATTTCACGTGCACGAGGTCGCCGTCCTTCACGCCGAGCTTCGACGCGTCGTTCGGATGGATGTTCAGCAGCGCCTCGGGCAGCGCGCGGTCGAGCTCGGGCACGCGGCGCGTCATGGTGCCGGTGTGCCAGTGCTCCAGGAGGCGCCCTGTGCAGAAGTAGAACGGGTACTCGTCGTCGGGCTCTTCTGCCGGCGGCTCGTAGGGGCGGAACACCACCGAGGGCTTCAGGTTGGCGGACTTGTAGAACGACAGGTTGTTGGCCAGGCCCTGCTTGCCGTACTTCGCCACGCCTATCTCGTCGAAGCCGTCGGCTTGCTTGCCGTCGGCGAAGCGCCAGTGCGTCTCGAGCCACTTTCCGTCCACGTTGCGCACGGGCCAGGTCATGCCGTGGCGCGCCAGGTACTCCTCGTAGGGCGCCAGCTGCTTGGCCTCCATCTTCAGCTTCGCGTTGAACTTCCCGTCGGCGTCGTCGTTGATGGCCTTGGCCTTCTCGTTCATCTCGGGGTTCGAGAAGATGCGGTACTCCTCCCACAGCAGGCGGTTCGTCTCGCGCCCGTCGTTCTTGAAGTCGTGCGCGCCCTTGTCGTAGATGAAGCCGAACAGGTGGTCGAAGGCGTCCTTGCCGTCGATCTGCTCGCCGTCGAGCACGCGGTGCGCCACCTCCATGAACGCCCACAGGTCCCACTTGGCCTCGCCCGGCGGGTTCACGGCCTTCTCGAACACCGCCGTGCGCCGCTCGGCGTTGCCGAACTGGCCCTCTCGCTCCACCCACAGGGCCACGGGCAGCACGACGTCGGCGTACTGGGTGGACAGCGTCGGGTACACCTCGTTCACCACGATGAACGTGTCGAAGATGCCCTTCTTGTCGCCCTGTCCCAGGAAGCGGGTGAGGTTCGGCATGGACTGCGCCCAGTTGTTGTGCGCGGTCCACAGGAAGTCGAGGTTGCCCTTCGACATCTCGCGGAAGATCTTCACCGTGTGCATGCCGGGCTTCTGGATGGCGTCGAGGTAGCCCTCGGGCAGATCCCAGATGGCCTCGGTGTAGCGGCGGTGCTGGGCGTTGGCCACCAGGAGGTCGGCGGGCAGGCGGTGAGAGAACGTGCCCACCTCGCGGGCCGTGCCGCAGGCCGTGGGCTGGCCGGTGAGCGAGAACGGGCCGCAGCCGGGGCGGGCGATCTTGCCGGAGAGCAGGTGGATGTTGTAGAGGTTGTGGTTCATCCAGGTGCCGCGGTTGTGCTGGTTCACGCCCATCGTCCACAGCGACATGATGTTCTTGTCAGGGTCGGCGAACTCGAGCGCGAGCGCCTTCAGGTCCTCTGCCGGCACGCCGGAGAGCTCCGAGGTGTACTCGAAGGTGTAGGGCGCCAGGCGCGCGGCGTACTCCTCGAACGTGATGGGGCTCACGGCGTCGACGGTCTTGCCCACGTCGCTGGCGTCGTAGCCGTCGTCGGTGGCATTGCCGATGTTCTCGGTGCCCTGCTTGAACTGCAGGTGGTCGTTCACGAAGGCCTCGTCGTACTTCTTGTTCTGCACGAGGTAGTTCGCGATGCAGTTCGCGATGGCCAGGTCGGTGTTCGGCTTGAACAGCATGACCGTATCGGCGCTAACAGACGTGCGGGTGCGCAGCGTGCCCAGGTCGTAGTGCTTCACGTTCTTGCCCGAGAGCTTGCGGGCCGTGAGGCGCGAGTACAGCATGGGGTGCGCCTCGGCCATGTTGGCGCCCCAGGTGACGAACACGTCGGCGTTGTCGAGGTCGGCGTAGCAGCCGGCCGGCTCGTCGGTCTGGAACACGTTCATGAAGCCCACCACGGCGCTGGCCATGCACAGGCGCGCGTTCGGGTCGACGTTGTTGGACAGCAGGCCCGCCTTGATGAACTTGGCGCAGGCGTAGCCCTCGGTGATGGGCTGCTGGCCGGAGAGCCAGAACGCCAGGCGGGTCTTGTCGGCCTTCCACGTTTCCTTGAGCTTCGCGGACACGAGCTCCAGCGCCTCGTCCCACGTGGCCTCGCGCAGGCCCTCGTCGGTGCCCTTCGTGGCCTTGTCCTCGCGGATGAGCGGCTTGGTCAGACGGTCGTCACCGTAGAGGATCTTGCCCAGGTAGTAGCCCTTCACGCAGTTGAGTCCCTTGTTGGAAAGGTTCTCCGGGTCGCCCGTCACGCTCACGAGCTTGCCGTCCTTCACCTCGCAGATCACGCCGCATCCGCAGCCGCAGAACCGGCACACGGCCGTGTGCTTCTGCCCCTCGCCGCCCGACGCGGCGCCCGTGGAGCCCGAACCGCCGCCCGCGCAGCCGGTCATCGACGCTAAGCTGCCCGCCGCTGCGGCGCTCGCCAGCGCGACGGCCGTCGCCTTGACGAATGCTCGTCTTGAGATGTCCATGACACCCCTCCTTCTCTCCCTTTTAGCTCTTAGCTTTTAGCTCTTCGCTCTTCTATCCCACCGTTCCTCGAACGGATTGGCAGTGCTTGGGTCAGGCGCCGGCACGGGGATGCTCGGCGTCGGTCCTGATGCGGATGGCGACGTCCGGCTCGTCCACCACGCAGCGCTCGACGCACAGGCCGCAGCCCACGCACTGCTCCTCGTCGATGACGGGAGCAAACACGGAATGGATGGCATCGCCCTCGCGCAGGCGGTAGTCGATCGAGATAGCCTGGTCGATGAGCGGGCAGGTGCGGTAGCACACCTCGCAGCGCATGCCCTGGAACGCGATGCACAGATCCTCGTCGATCACGGCCGTGCCCATGCGCACGTCGGAGCGCTCCTCGATGCCGCGCAGCGCGTTCGTGGGGCAGGCCTCGACGCAGGGAAAGTCCTCGCACAGGCGGCAGGCCTGGGCGCGCGCGTCGACCATGGGGGTCCCGGCGGCGAGTCCCTGGTTGCCGGGTGCAGGGAAGAGGGCGACGTACGGGCAGGTCTCCATGCACTTGCCGCATTTGATGCAGCGGGCCGAGAAATCGGCCTCGCCCTGCGCCCCGGGGGGTCGCAACAGGCTCTTTGCGGGGCCCTGCACGGCATAGGCGACGCCCTGGAAGGCCACGGCAGCGGCTGACAGGCCGGCTATGACGCTTGATAGTCTCATTCGCTCCCTCTTTCCTCACCTCGTATGATGCGCCGAAGGCGAGGTCCTGCCAATCGGGGTAGCCCCGAGGATGCACCGGGGAAGCCCCTCAAGGGGGCAAGGGTTTTCTTCTATTTTTTGCGGTGGATAATTAAAGAGGAGACAGGGGAGACAGGGGGACGGGGATAACGTCATCATTTTTGGCAAACAAAAATGATGACGTTATCCCCGTCCTGTGTCACGCTGCGTCATGTCCTGTGTCATCAGGGAGGTACCGCCCTTGGCTGCGCCGCAGAACGAGGCATCGTTCCCGTCCCCCTGTCTCACCTGCCTCCTGCGGCGGGGCGTCTAGGCGTACAGGCGGATGCCCACGTACACGGCGGTGTCCGGCAGTCCCTTGATGTCGTAGACGCTCGAGAGCTTGATGGCGGACACGCGCCAGTGGTACGTGGCGTCGCCTGCGGCGACCGTGCCCTCCTGGAACGTGTTGCCCGACTCGTCGACGGCCATCTCGCCGGCCGTGGCCGGATCGAAGCCCTCGGAGGCGATGGCCGTCTGCACGGCGGCCTCCACGCTGCCGGACGAGAAGTCGGCGTACTTCACGCGCATGTTCACGGAACCGCCCGCCTCGGACGTGAACTGCCATGATCCGTTGAGCAGCAGGGTGGCGTCGGCCGCGGACAGGCTGGATACGTTGCTGTACATGAGAAGGGCCTGGGCCTCGCTCACGTCGTCGGGCAGCTTGATGAGGTCCAGGTTGCCGCTTTCGTCGCCGGAGAGCGCGCCCTTGTCGGCGATGGACCAGCCGGATTCCGCGAACGCGGTCTTGACGCCCTCGGCATCGAGGCCGACGAGCGAGGCGAGGTTCGGCAGGCTGGCCATGGAGGCGGGGCGTGCGAGGTTCTGCTCGACCGTCGCCCGCGTGCGCTCGGCCGAGTGCGTCACGTTGTCGATGACGTTGAACAGGAAGACCCCGCCGATGACGGCTGCGGCCAAGACGAACGCGGCCATGGCGAGCATCTGGGGCCGGGGCGCCTCCAGCGGGCGGGTGAGCGAGCTGCCGTCCAGGTAGCGGACGGGGCCGTCGCCCGCGTCGTAGCCGTTCTTTCGCGCGTTGAAAAACATGAGCGTACTCCTGAGGGGTTTGTGTGCTTTGGGCATTATAGCATTGTTCCCACACCGCTCCGTGATAGGATACGTCTCGCCCGTGGGGGAGTAGTTGGCTCGCGCTCTGGAAGCGCGAGCGGCACGTTCAACATCATGGCCGAAAAGCCTGGCGTGTCTTGAATAACGAGACTCATGGCGCAGCTTGCATGCATGCAGCCGCGCCATGAGTCTTTTTTGTGGACTCTGCCCGCCTGCGGTACGGACGAGGAACCCGACAAAGGAGCTAGCAACCCGTGGATCTGTCAATCTTCGCATCGCCCGAGGCATGGATCAGCCTGGTCAGCCTCATCTTCCTGGAAATCGTGCTCGGCGTGGACAACCTGGTGTTCATCTCGATCACCACGAACCGCCTGCCCGAGGACAAGCAGCACATCGGCCGCAAGCTCGGCCTGGCGGGCGCGCTCGTCATGCGCATCGTCTTCCTGTGCTTCGCGTCGTTCCTCGTGCATATGACCACGCCGCTGTTCACCATCGACCTCGGGCCCTACGCGCACGGGTTCTCGGTGCGCGACCTCGTGCTGCTCGTCGGCGGCGCCTACCTTATCTACAAGGGCATCGCCGAGCTGCGCGACACGCTCAAGCTCACCGAGCTCAAGGCCGAGCACTGCGAGGAGCACAAGGCGCTCCACCGCATCGCGCTGCCGCAGGCGGTGGGCACCATCATGGTCATGGACCTCGTGTTCTCCATCGACTCGGTCATCACGGCCGTGGGTATGGCCGACCACCTCATCATCATGATCATCGCCGTCATGCTGGCCGTGTTCCTCATGATGATCTTCATCGACCCCATCTCCAACTTCATCAACGGGCACCCCGAGATGAAGATGCTCGCGCTCACGTTCATCGTGGCCATCGGCTGCCTGCTGGTCATCGACAGCGCGGGCTTCCACACCGGCATCGAGCTCATGCACATGCCGCTCGAGAAGCTGATCGTGTACTTCGCCATGGTGTTCTGCATCGTGCTCGAGGTCATCCAGATGCGCTATAACGCGAACGTCCTCGCGTGGCGCAAGGAGCGCTGGCAGAACGAGACGGCCGCGCAGATCGACAGCGTGCGCGCCGAGATGATGGAGCAGATGAAGCGCGATGCCGACGGCGATGCCGCCGCAGGGGCTTCGGCCGAGGGCGCGAAGGCGGCCGCCGCCGAGCGCATCCGGCCCGTCATCATCGGCAACAACGTGTACGTGATGATGCCGATGGCCGGAGAGGACGCCGCATCGTTCAAGGAGCTCATGGCCTCCTCGAGCACCGCGAGCGCCGCCTTCGACGCCCCGCTGGAGATAGGCGCCCAGGTGGAGGACGTCGAGCCGACGTACGAGGAGCCCGCGGAGAAGTAGGCGTGCCCCTCTTCTCCAGCCGGCCGTGAGGCAGGGGGCGGGGATGGCGTCTGGCGTGGCAGGGGGACGGGCGTCCCCCTGCCACGCCCTATTTCTCGGCGAAGAGGCTCCAGCCTTCCTCGCTCACGAAGAAGCGGGCGGCGCGGCGCATGATGTGGGCGGTGAACGGCGTGGTGAGGTTGGTGGCCTCGCCGTCGTACTGCACCTCCATGGGCGGGTCGGCCTCCACGCGCACCTCGCGGGCGCGGTGGATCTCGAGCGAGCCCGTGCGTTCGGGGAAGTCGCCGCCGCGGTCGAGCAGGCCGGCGAGGAGCGCGGGGATGAGCTCGAAGGCGTTCTGGGCCTTCAGCACCACCACGTCGAACACGCCGTCGCGCGGCTCGTTCTCATGCGTGACCGTGATGTCGAACTGGATCTTCGAGAAGTTCACCAAAAGGATGCCCAGGCCCTCGCTCTCAACGTGCTCGCCGTCGAGGTCCAGCTTGAACTTGGAGGTCTGCGGCAAGGGGTTCGCCAAGGCGGCCGAGAAGTAGGCCATGGGGCCCAGCAGGCGCTTCGCCGGCGCGGCGCCGTGCATGATGGCCGCGTCGTAGCCGGCCCCCGCCATGATGCCGAAGCCGAAGCGTTGCCCGTCCACCTCGATCTCGCCCAGGTCGAAGTCGAGCGTGCGCTCCTCGCGCACGAGCTTCGCGAGCGCGTGGGGCTCCATGGGCGAGGCCAGGTTCGCGGCCAGCAGGTTCGCCGTGCCCGCGGGAAACGGCAGGATGGGGACGCCCGTGTTCGCCAGACGGTAGCTCACGGTGGCCACCGTGCCGTCGCCGCCGCTCGCCACCACGGCGTCGAACTCCTCCGCGTCGCCCAGGAGGTCGCGCACGTCGGTGGTGCCGTCGGTCGAGCGCACGCACACCTCGTCGCCGTCGCGGGCGAACGAGCGGATGAAGTCGTAGACGGACCCTTCTCCGAAACCCGAGGCAAGGTTGTTGATGACGAGCAGTTTCACACAATCCCTTTCTGTTTGCTATGATGGCATAGTACAACATGGAGCGCGGATGACAAGGCAGGGAATCTCGTACATGTATATTGCTACCCAGGAAAACCTCGCGGCATTCGTGGAGCGGGCGCGCTCGTCGAGCGTGCTCGCCATCGACACGGAGTTCTTGCGCGAGAAGACGTACTACGCCAAGCTGTGCCTTTTGCAGATGGCCACCGATGACGAGGTGCTGATCGTCGACCCCTTCGAGATGGACGACCTTTCCGTGATGGCGCCGCTTTTGGAGGACGAGCGCATCGTGAAGCTCTTCCACGCGGCGGGGCAGGACCTGGAGATCATCCTGCGCGAGGTGGGCGTGCTCCCGCGCCCCGTATTCGACACGCAGATCGCGGCGGCGCTGCTGGGCCACACGCAGCAGATCGGCTACGCGGCGCTCGTGCATGCCGAATGCGGCGTGTCGCTCAAGAAGATCGACTCGTTCACCGACTGGTCGCGCCGGCCGCTGTCTGCCTCGCAGCGCGACTACGCGGCCGACGACGTGGTGTACCTCCCGCGGCTGTATGCGGGCATGCGGGCGGCGCTGGAGGAGAAGGGGCGGCTGCACTGGCTCGACCACGACTTCGAGGAGCTGTCCGACCCGGCGCGCTACGAGGCGAACGAGCGCGAGCGCTTCCGGCGGCTCAAGCGCGTGTCCCAGCTGTCGCGCCGGCAGCTCTCGGCCGCGCGCGAGGTGGCGGCCTGGCGCGAGCTGGAGGCGCAGCGCCGCGACGTGCCGCGGAAGTGGGTGGTCACCGACGAGCAGATCGTGGAGGCGTGCAAGCGCGAGGCGCGCACGATCGACGAGCTGTTCATGGTGCGGGGGCTGTCCGACCGCCTGTCCACGAAGGACGCGCGCGCGGTGGTGTCGCTCATCTCCTCGGCGCTCTCGGCGCCGCCGGACACGTGGCCCGAGCTCGACCGCTGCGGCAAGAGCGAGCCGAACGTGGATGCGGAGCTCGACCTCATGAGCGCGCTCGTGCGTTTGCGCGCCAAGGAGAACGGCATCGCGTTTCCCACGCTGGCCAGCCACGACGACCTCGCGCGCGTCGCGCGCGGATACCGCGAGGGCGTGGACCTGCTGCGCGGCTGGCGGCGCGCCATCGTGGGGGAGGAGCTGCTGGAGCTTCTGGACGGCCGGCTGGCGCTCAGCCTGGACGGCGGGCTCAAGGTGGAGCGACGGGAGGGCCCCGGCGCCGCGTGAGGCCGGCCGGGCCCGTGGCCCGGAAAGGCGGCGGGCGCCGGCACGGGCCGCACCTGATGACGGGCCCGTGGCCGCAGGGTTGCGGGAAGATCACGGCTCGGTAACGCGCCTTTGGTGATTCCACGCTGTTTGCCGCGTGTTTTCGGCCCGATTTCATGCTCTTGTATAATACAGGTGTACGGTACAGAGCGGCCGCCGTGCGGCCGCGGAAGCAACCCCTTCGAAGGAGTGGTTACGTCCTATGTTTTTCGGATTGAGCAACGGATACCTGCTGCTGATCGTGGTCACGCTCGCCATCGGCGGGCTCGCCACGTGGTACGTGAACTCGCAGCTTAAGAAGTACACGAGGGTGCCCATCTCCAACGGGCTCACCGGCGCCGAGGCCGCGCGGCGCATGCTCGCCTACTACGGCGTGACGAACGTGGCGGTGCACCGTGGCGGGCCGGGCCAGGACTTCTTCGACCCGCGCACGAACTCGGTGACGCTCTCGCCCGACGCGTTCGACGGGCGCTCCATCACGGCCACGGCAACCGCATGCCACGAGGTGGGGCATGCCTGCCAGTACGCCGAGAACTACGCGCCCATGAAGATCCGCGGGGCCATCGTGCCCGTGGTGAACCTGGCCTCGAACGCGTGGATCTTCCTGCTCATGCTGGGCATCATACTGGTGAGCAATCAGCTCACGACGCTCGCCATCGTCATGTACGCCGTGGTGGTGCTGTTCCAGCTGGTCACGCTTCCGGTGGAGTTCAACGCCTCGCGCCGCGCCATGACCTATATGGACACCATCGCGCTGCCGCAGTCCGAGCAGGGCGGTGCGTTCAGCGTGCTGCGCGCCTGCGCGCTCACCTACGTGGCGGCGGCCCTCACGTCCATCCTGCAGCTGCTGTGGCTGCTGGGCCAGCGCCGGGAATAGCGGAGGCGTACATGGGGGATCGAGGAGAAGGGACGCGCGCGGCCCTGGCCGACGCGCTCGAGCGGGCGCGCGCCGCGACGGCCGGCTCCTCCGCGGCCGACTCGTGCGCTGCCGCGCCTGTGGGCGGCCCTGCGCGCGGAGGGCACGAGGCGGGCGCCGGGGGCGCGTCTGCGGCGCTCTCCGTCTCCGCGGCCATGGCCCTTGCGAAGGGCGCGCTCGAGGGCGTGGTCGTGCGCCTGGTGGGCGAGGTGTCCGAGACGAGCAGCAAGCGCGGCTACAAGGCCGTGTACTTCACGGTGAAGGATGCCGACGCCGCGCTGCCCTGCATGATGTGGATGGGCCGCTACAAGGCCTCGGGCGTGGATCTGGCCGTGGGGCAGCTGGTCGAGCTGACCGGCAGGTTCACGCTGTACGCGGCCAAGGGCCGCATGAACTTCGACGTGTTCTCGATCGAGCTTGCCGGCGAGGGGCGCCTGCGCGCCCAGGTGGCGGCGCTCGCGCGCAAGCTGGAGGCCGAGGGGCTCATGGACCCGGCGCGCAAGCTGCCCATCCCGCAGTTCCCGCTGACCATCGGCATCGTCACCTCGCCGCGCGGCGACGCCGTGCACGACATGCTGCGCACGCTGCGCAACCGCTTCCCCGTGGCGCGCGTGTTCGTGGCGGGCGTGCAGGTGGAGGGCGCCCAGGCCGCCGCCAGCATCGTGGAGGGCATGCGCTGCATGTACCGCGCCGGCGTGGAGGTCATGCTGGTCGGGCGCGGCGGCGGGTCCTACGAGGACATGATGCCCTTCAACGACGAGGCCCTGGCGCGCGCCATCGCGGCGTGCCCCATCCCCGTGGTCACCGGCATCGGGCACGAGCCGGACACGTTTATCGCCGACATGGTGGCCGACCGGCGCGCCTCCACGCCCACCTACGCGGCCATGGCCGTCACGCCCACGCGCGAGAGCCTGGCGGAGCTGTTCTGCGCGCATGCCCGCTCGCTGTCCATGAGCGCCGGGCGCGCCGTGGAGCGGGCGGCCGCCGAGGTGCGCCGCTGCGCCGAGCGCCCCGTGCTCCGGGACCCGAACCTGCTGCTCGCCGCCCCGATGCAGGGCGTCGACCTGGCCTCGGAGCGGCTGTTCCGAGCCATCCCCGCCAACCTGGAGCGCGACCGCGCCACGCTCGACCGCCAGCGCGAGCGGCTGGCGCGCCTCCTGCCCGAGGGCGTGGCGCGCGAGCGGGCCGCGCTCGAGCGGTACCGTGAGCGTCTGCTGCCGGCCCTGCCCGCCAACCTGGAGCGCGATCGGGTGCAGGTCGGGCACGCGCGGCAGCGGCTCGCGTCGCTGGGGCCCGGGCTCGTGCCCCGGTTCGGCCAGCAGGCGGCGCTCGCGGCCGCGCGCTTGGAGGACCTGTCGCCCCTGTCCGTCCTCGGGCGCGGCTACGCCATCGCGCGCACCCAAGAAGGCGCCGTGGCGAAGCGCGTCGAGGACGCGCCGCCTGGCTCGGCGCTCGAGGTGACGGTGTCGGACGGCGTGCTGGCGTGCCGCGTGGAGTCGGCTCGGCGCGAGGACATCGAGATGATACTATGGGAGGATGAGGACAATGGAGACCGGTGATCGCAAGCCCGTCGAGGAGCTGACGTTCCGCGAGGCCATGGGCGAGCTCGACGGCATCGTGCGGGTTCTGGAGAGCAACTCGCTGGAGCTCGAGGACAGCCTGGTCAGCTACGAGCGCGGCGTGTCTTTGCTGCGCGCGCTGCAGGGCCGCCTGAACGAGGCGCAGCAGAAGGTCGAGGTGCTGATGGGCGAGCTCGAGGGCGAGGTGGACGACGCCACGCGCGACGCCACGCTGTCGTAGGCTGACGCCGCCCCGACGGGGCGGCGCACGGAAAGGAAGGAGAGGGCGCCATGCGCAAGGAAGACTGCCTGTTCTGCAAGATAGTGGCGGGGGAGATCCCGTCGACGAAGGTGTACGAGGACGAGCGGGTGCTCGCGTTCGAGGACGTGAGCCCGCAGATGCCGGTGCACACGCTCATCGTGCCGAAGGACCACTACGACAACATCGGCGACGGCGTGCCGGACGAGGAGCTGGGCTACCTGTTCAACATGGTGCGCAAGGTGGCCGACATCAAGGGCATCGCCGAGAGCGGCTACCGCGTGATCGTGAACACGAACGACGACGCGCAGCAGTCGGTGCACCACCTGCACGTGCACGTGCTGGGCGGCGCTCCCATGAACTCGGGCGACCCTTCGCGGAAGTAGCTCTGCGGCAACGGGGCGTGACAGGGGGACGGGGATATTGTCACATTCACGTTCGTCATGCCTGGTCGTGATGCGTCACGGAATGTGACAATATCCCCGTCCCCCTGTCACGCTTTTTCGGTGAGCGGCGCGCCGTTTGCCGAATGAACGGGCCGTATCCATTCAACGACCGCAGTGCTTCCCTAAACTAATTGTTTCAGGAATTGAGCCCAAAAGGAGGCAGGTCGTTGAACGTTCTCGTTATCAATGCAGGATCATCTTCCTTGAAGTACCAGCTGGTGAACGTGGAGCAGCACGAGCTGCTCGCGAAGGGCATCTGCGAGCGCGTGGGCTCGGCGGAGGCCTTCCACAAGCACGGCCTCGACAAGAACGAGGAGGTCATCGACGCCAAGATGTCCGACCACGACGACGCCATGGCGCTCGTCCTGGAATCGCTCACGTCGGGCCCGGCGAAGGCCATCGACTCGCTCGACGAGATCGACGCCGTGGGGCACCGCATCGTGCAGGGCGGCAAGTACTTCGACCGCTCGGTGCTCATCGACCAGGACGTCATCGACAAGATAGACGAGCTGGCCGAGCTCGCGCCGCTGCACAACGGCGCCGCCCTCATGGGCATCCACGCCTGCCAGAAGCACATGCCGGACGTGCCCATGGTGGCCGTGTTCGACACGTCGTTCTTCCAGACGCTGCCCCCGAAGGCCTACATGTACCCGCTGCCCTACGAGCTGTACGAGAAGTACGCCATCCGCAAGTACGGCGCGCACGGCACGAGCCACCGCTACATCTCCGAGCGCGCCGCCGCCGTGCTCGACGAGCCGATAGAGGACCTCAAGCTCATCACGTGCCACCTGGGCAACGGCTGCTCCATCAGCGCCATCGACCACGGCGTGGCCGTGGACACGTCCATGGGCCTCACGCCGCTCGACGGCCTCATGATGGGCACGCGCTGCGGCGCCATCGACCCGGCCATCGTGCCCTTCGTCATGGAGCACGAGAACCTGACCGGCGCCGAGATGAACGACCTCATGAACAAGAAGTCGGGCCTGCTGGGCATCTCGGGCATCTCGAACGACCTGCGCAGCGTGCGTGACGCCTCCGAGAAGGGCGACGAGCGCGCCATGCTCGCCTACGACATGTACTCGAACTCCGTGAAGAAGTACATCGGCCAGTACATCGCCGTCATGGGCGGCGTGGACGCCATCGTGCTCACGGCCGGCGTGGGCGAGAACTGCGAGAAGATGCGCCGCATGATCTTCACCGGCCTGCAGCCGCTCGGCATCATCCTCGACGAGGAGAAGAACCGCCAGCGCGGCTTCGAGCGCGAGATATCGGCCGACTCCTCGCAGGTGAAGATCATCATCATCCCCACGAACGAGGAGTACATGATCGCGCGCGACACCTACGACATCGTCCACGAGCAGATGCGCGTGGAAGGCACCGTGTTCGACGAGGAGCCGGTGCTGGCGTAGGGCGCTTTCTCCTGCGAGCCCAGAACCTGGAGCGGCCCCGCGCAACGCGCGGGGCCGCCTTGGTATGCCGTGCATGGCCGTCCGGGGGAGCAGGAAATCCCCTGCGCTCGGCCGCCCCCTTGCGCATAGGCGGGGGCGGCCTGCAGGCGCTTCGCTATTCGGCGGCTTTCGCCTGGGCCTGCACGCAGGTGATGGCGATGACGCCCACGATGTCATCGGCGGAGCAGCCGCGCGACAGGTCGTTCACCGGCGCGGCGATGCCCTGGGTGACGGGGCCGTACGCCTCGGCGCGGGCGAGGCGCTGCACGAGCTTGTAGCCGATGTTGCCGGCGTCCAGGTCGGGGAACACGAGCACGTTCGCACGGCCGGCCACGGGGGAGCCGGGCGCCTTCGACGCGCCCACGGAGCCGATGATGGCCGCGTCGAGCTGCAGCTCGCCGTCCAGCGCCAGATGGGGCGCCAGCTCCCGCGCGATCTCGGTCGCCTCCACCACCTTGGCGGCATCGGCGTTCTTGGCCGAACCATGGGTCGAATGCGACAGCAACGCCACGCGGGCCTCCTCGCCCATGAGGGTCTCCCACGACTTCGCGGAGTTCACGGCGATGTGCGCCAGCCTCTCGCTGTCGGGCTGCACCTCCAGGCCGCAGTCGGAGAAAAGGAACGTGCCGTGCGCGCCCAAGTCGCAGTCGGGCACGCACATGACGAAGAACGAGCTGACCAGCTTCACGCCGGGCGCGGTCTTGAGTATCTGCAGGCTCGGGCGCAGCACGTCGCCGGTGGCGTGGCAGGCGCCGGCCACCATGCCGTCGGCCAGCCCCTGCTTCACCATCATCACGCCGAAGTACAGCACGTCGTCCATGAGGGCCTCGGCCTGCTCGGGCGTCAGGCCCTTGTGGCGCCGCAGCTCGTAGAGGGCTGCGGCGAACTCGGCGCGCTCCTCGGCCGTGCGCACGTCCACGATGCGCGCGCCGTCCAGCGCGTAGGGGCTCGCCTCGATGGCCGCGGCATCGCCCAAGATGACGAGGTTCGCCACCCCTTCGGCCAAGATGCGCTCGGCCGCCTGCAGCGTGCGCTCGTCGTCGCCCTCGGGAAGCACGATCGTCTGCAGGTCGCCCTTGGCGCGGGCCAGCATGGAATCAAGAAATGCACTCATCGGCACTATCCTTTCGCGTATACTATCGGAGCTCGCACGACGGAAGGCATGCGAAAAAAAACGATGGTTGTATGATAGCGTGCCCGCGGGCTGCGTTTTTCGGTAAACTGGCTTCTCGGTGCAATATGCGCATACTTCGGGCCGGGAGAGGCCCTACCGCTGGTATAGAGACTAAAGGAAGGTGCCCCATGGGTGTGCAGTACTGCGATTTCAAGGACGTCGACATCGACGAGGTGGACGCCCTCGTCGTGGGAAGCGGGTTCGCGGGCGGCGTCATGGCACGCGAGCTGGCCGAGCGCGGCGGCAAGCGCGTGCTCGTGGTGGAGAAGCGCCCGCATATCGGCGGCAACATGTACGACGAGGCCGACGAGGCCGGCATCCTCGTGCACCGCTACGGGCCGCACATCTTCCACACCAACGACGAGCGCGCCTTCGACTACGTGCGCCGCTTCACCGAGTGGCGCGACTACCAGCACGAGGTCCTGGCCGACTGGTACGGCACCTACCTGCCCGTGCCGTTCAACAAGAACTCCATGGAGATCGCCTTCGGCGAGGAGAAGGCGGCGCGCCTCACGGAGAAGCTCGTCGACACGTTCGGCGACGAGCGCAAGGTAACCATCACCGAGCTGCGCGCCCAGGACGACCCGGAGCTCTCCGAGATCGCCGACTTCGTCTACAAGAACGTGTTCCTCTACTACACGCAGAAGCAGTGGGGCCTCACGCCCGAGGAGGTGGATCCCTCCGTCACGGCGCGCGTGCCCGTGTTCGTGTCGCGCGACAACCGCTACTTCCAGGACGCGTTCCAGGGCATGCCCCTCCACGGCTACACCCCGCTGTTCGAGCGCATGCTCGACCACGAGAACATCCAGGTGTGCCTGGGCGTGGAGGCCGAAAGCGTGTTCGACCTTGAGTTCGAGAGCGACGACGAGGACGCGCCCCTGTCCGCCATCAACGTCAAGGACCGCCCGTTCACGGGGCCCATCGTCTACACCGGGCCGCTGGACGAGCTCTTCCTGTCGCGCTTCGGCCGCCTGCCGTACCGCAGCCTGGACTTCGTGTACGAGACGCACGACGCCGAGCACGTGCTGCCCTGCGGCACGGTGAACTTCACCGTGACCGAGGACTACACGCGCATCACGGAGTTCAAGTACCTCACGGGCCAGGAGGCCGGAAAGACCACCATCATGAAGGAGTACAGCCACTCCTACGACGACCCCAAGACGCAGACGCCGTACTACGCCATCATCAACGACGAGAACGCCGCGCACTACGAGCGCTACCGCGCGCTGACGAAGTCGCTGCCGAACTTCCACCCGCTGGGCCGTTTGGCCGAGTACCGCTACTACAACATGGACGTCATCATCGGACGCGCGCTTGCGCTGGCAGACGAGCTGGTGGGGTAGCGCCGTGAAGACCATCTCCTTCGCCGTGCCGTGCTACAACTCGGCCGATTACATGGACGCGTGCATCGAGTCCATCCTGAAGTGCGGCGACGACATAGAGATCATCGTCGTGGACGACGGATCGACGAAGGACGACACCGCGGCCAAGGCCGATGCGTGGGCGGAGCGGCACCCCGGCATCATCAAGGCCGTGCACCAGGAGAACGGCGGGCACGGACAGGCCGTGAACACGGGCCTGGCCAACGCCACGGGGCGCTACTTCAAGGTGGTGGATTCCGACGACTGGCTCGACGAGGCCGCCATGCGCGAGATCATGGCCTACCTGCGCCGCCAGAACGAGCTCGAGGACGCCACGGACCTCGTGATCGGCAACTACGTGTATGAGAAGGTGTCCGAGGGCTCGCGCACCGTCATGCACTACCGCAACGTGTTCCCCGAGGGACGCGAGTTCGGCTGGGACGAGGTGGGGCACTTCGGCCAGAGCCAGTACCTGCTCATGCACTCGGTGGTCTACCGCACCGAGCTTCTGCGCGACATGGGCCTGGAGCTGCCGAAGCACACGTTCTACGTGGACAACATCTTCGTGTACGTGCCGCTGCCGCACGTGCGCACCATCTACTACCGCGACGTGGACATGTACCGCTACTACATAGGCCGCGAGGACCAGAGCGTGAACGAGAGCGTCATGAAGGGCCGCATCGACCAGCAGCTGCGCGTCACGCGCCTCATGATCGACGCCGTGCAGCTGCCCGACGCCGTTCCCGAGAAGCGCCTGGAGCGCTACATGGAGAACTACCTGTCCATGATGATGTGCATCTGCTCCATCTTCCTGCGCATGATAGGCACCGACGAGGCCGAGGACAAGCGCGAGGGCATCTGGGACTACCTCAAGGAGAAGAACCCCGAGGTCTACCGGCGCATCCGCCGCAGCGTGCTGAACATGGGCACGAACCTGCCCACCGAGCTGGGCCGCAAGATCGGCATCACCGGCTACCGCATGGCCCAGAAGATATTCAAGTTCAACTAGGTTCCGGCGGCCCGACGGCTGCCGGAACGAGCCAGCAGCGAGAAGCCCCCTCGTGCCGAATCTGCACGAGGGGGCTTCTCGCTGTCTTGCCACGCCAACCTCCGCACCCGTTTCGCTTCGTGCCCGATCCGCGCGCGGCGCTACTTCCTGCGCACGAACTCGTAGAAGGCGAAGATGATGGACACCACGGTGAGCACGCACACGATGAGCTCCGCCATGTTGTTCGCGTAGTCGGTCTGGTCGGGGTAGAGCGCGCCGATGACGAGGAAGCCGGTGCACCAGACGAGCCCGAGGGCGAGGACGGTGCCCGTGGCGAACCGCATGAGGGTGGAGCCCTTCCTCCACAGATGCTGATAGGCGGCCACCTCCTTTTCGGAATAGCTCCGCTTGCGGTGCAGGCGGTACTTCACTCCGCCGGCGACGACGCCGAACACCGTGCCGGCGGACAGCGCCGCGCACAGGGTGACGATGAGTTCCATGGGAAACCTCCGAAGGTTGGGCGGGGCGGGCGGTTGCGAGGTCGGCCGATGCGCGTCCCGCGCCGCGCCCGTCCTGGCCATGGTACCACGAAGCCGCCCTTCCCGGGCCGGGGCCCGGGCGGGAGAGGCGCCCTTTACGCCCCCAATCCGGCCACGACGGCGGCCAGGGCTATGACCACGCCCACGACCGACTCGCCACCCAGAAGGCCGCTCGCCACCACGAGACCCGTCTCTTCCTGCGCCTTGCGCTTCGCTGCTGCCTCGTCGGGCGGCAGCAGCGCGCGTCGTCGCATGCACACGGCATCGTAGGCCATCTTCGCCATGGCGCCGAGGAACGCGGTGAGTGACATGTAGAACGGCAGGTAGATGCCCAGGCCCAGCATCATGGCCGGCGCGCCCAGCAGGTAGAGCGCGAAGCCGACGGCCAAGCCGACAAGGAACGCCGGCACGGAGGGGATGCCCGCCACCATGGTGGCCACGACGGACGCTTGCGCCGCCACGAACGTGCCCTGCAGGCCGAACGCGTCGGGCCCGTAGGCGGCCAGGAGCACGGCCATGACGGCCACGGCCACCACGGCGCCCAGCACGCCTCCCACGGCCTGCCCGATCCACTGTGCCCGCGGGTCCGTGCCCAGCACGTGGCCCGCCTTGAAGTCGTTCATGACGTCGCCTGCCAGGCCGCACGCCACGGCCACCACGCCGGCCACGAAGAAGAGCTGCACCTGCGCCACGTCGGCGAACGCGGCCACGACCAAGAGCACGATGAGGCCGAAGATCTCCATGGGGTCGATGCCGGTCTGGCCCACGCTCTGGGCGCTCATGGCGCAGGTCACGAACGCGAGCAGCACCACGACGACGCTCGGCAGCGCGCCCAGCCCCAGCGCGAAGCACAAAAGCAACGCCACGGCGGCCACGGCCAGCGCCGCGAGCCCTGCGGTAAGGCGCCGCTGGCGGCGGGTGGCCGGGCTTCCAGGCGCCTCACCGGCGACGGGGGCCGGAGATCCGGCATTCCCGAGGTTCACGGCCACCGAGCCGCGCGTGTCCTTGAGCAGCGAGACGGCCTTCGGCAAGATGTTCTTCGCGATGACGCCCACGCCGCAGCCCATCATGACGCCCATTCCCAGGCTCGACACGATGCCCTGCGCCCCGGCCGTGTCCCAGAGCCCCGCGGCCGTGCCGCCCACGACTATGCCGAAGTTGCCGATGAGCGCCCCGGCGAACCACACGGCCACCGCGCCGGTGCCTACGAGGAAGCCCACGGCAAGGAGCATGGGGGAGAGGTACACCCCGAACGCCACGCCCGGCAGGGCCACGTTGCCGAACAGCAGGGCGGGGATGGCGCCCAGCCCGTCCCGCAACGCCGTGAACAGGCCCGCAAGCCCCATGGCGCCGAACAGCTTCTTGCCGGTGGAGCCGCCGGAGTCGCCCGCGACGAGCGTCTGCGCGGCCGCCTGGCCGATGGGGTACTCAAGCTCCGCGTCCTCGATGAAGTGCCGGCGCAGCAGGGCCGTGCACACGAGGCCCAGCACTACGCCTGCCAGCGCCACGGCCAGCATCTGCCACCAGTCGATCTCCGCGGCGTGCCCGAGCATCCAGGCGCCGGGGATGGTGAACGCCAGCCCGCCCGCCACCATGGCGCCGGCCGACATGACCGTGTGCGTGACGTTCGCCTCGTTCAGGTTCGTGCGCCCGAGGGCCTTCAGGAAGAACAGGGAGATGATGGCTGCGAAGATGATGGGCCAGGGAAGCGCCCCCATCTTGAGGGCCGTGTAGGCCGATGCCGCGGTGATGATCGCGCAGCCGACGCACCCGATGGCGACGCCGCGCAGGGTCAACTGCCCCTTCAAGGCTTGCATGTTCCGCTCCTTCTCGTATATCCGCTTCCCCTCTCTTCGGGAAGTCGGGTTACTGATGAGACGGGTACAGTATAATCGGAGCGAGCGACGGAGAGCATCGTCAATTTCGCAGTATCGGGTAAAAGGGCGCAGCGCGGCCCGACGGGCGTGCAGGCGCGGAAGGCGAGGCGACATCATGGGAACGGATGCGCGGGAGGCGGCCGGCGGCGAGCGGGCCGACGGCCTGCTGGCGGTCGACGTGGGGAACACCGTCACGCGGCTGGGGCTGTTCGACGGCGGGAAGCTCGTGGCGACATGGGAGGCCACCACGCCGGAGCGGTGCACGTCCGACGAGGCGCGCCTCGTGGTGACGGGTTTCCACGACGCGCTTGCGCGCCGCAAGGGCGCCGGGGAGGGGGATGCGGCCGCTGCGGCTGACGCGGTCCGGCCGGCCGGCTCCATTCTCTCGTGCGTCGTTCCCGACCTCGTGGACGTGTGGGCGCGCGCCCTGCACGCGGAGTGCGGCCGCCGGACGCTCGTGGTGGGCCCCGGCCTGAAGACGGGCATCAGGATGCGCTACCGCGACCCCGCCGAGGTGGGTCCCGACCGCGTAGCCGACCTGGCGGCCGCACTGGCCGACTACGGCGGGCCTCTCGTGGTGGTGGACCTGGGCACGACGACGAACTTCGAGGTGCTGGACGCCGAGGGCACGTTCGTGGGCGGCATCATCGCGCCGGGGCTGGCGCTGGGCGCGAAGGCGCTCGCGCAGGCTGCCGCGCGCCTGCAGCGTGTGGAGCTGAAGGCGCCGGCGTCCGTCATCGGCACGTCCACGCGCGAGGCCATGCAGGCCGGCGTGGTCATGGGCGAGGTCGCGCGCATCGACGGGCTGGTGGACCTGGTGCTGAGCGAGCTCGGCTGCGAGGCGCCGGTGGTGGTGACGGGCGCGGACGCGACCGCCATGGCAGCGCTGCTGCGCCACGAGGCGCGGGCCGACGACACGCTCACGCTGCGCGGCCTGCGGCGCCTCTACGAGCTGAACCGGAGGAGGTGAGCGCGGTGGTGGACGAAGCGCTCCTGGAGCAGTTGCGCGGCATCGTGGGCGTGGAGGGCGTGCATTGCGGCGCGCCCTTGGCGGAGATGACGACGTTTCGCATCGGCGGCCCCGCCGAGTGCTGCGTGGAGCCGCGCACCGAGGACGAGGCGTGCGCCGTGGCGGCGGCCTGCCGCCGGGCGGGCGCGCGCTTCCGGGTGCTGGGGCTGGGCAGCGACGTGCTGGCGGCCGACGAGGGCGTGCGCGGCGTGGTGATGCGGTTGGCGGAGAACCTCTCGGCGCTGCAGGTGGACGGCGAGACGGTGCGCGCGCAGGCGGGATGCTCGAACGCCGATGTCGCCCGCGCCGCGTGCGCGGCAGGGCTCGCGGGCTACGAGTTCGCCAGCGGCATCCCGGGCACGGTGGGGGGAGCCGCCATCATGAACGCGGGCGCCTACGGCGGCGAGTTCAAGGACGTGTGCGCTTCGGTGCGCTGCCTGGCCCCCGACGGCAGCGTGGAGGAAGTGGACGCCGAGCGGGCGGAATGGTCGTATCGCCACTCCATGATGGATGGCGCGGGCTACGTGGTGCTGGCCGCCACGCTGGTCCTTCGCCGGGACGACCCGGCTGCCGTCCAGGTGCGCATGGACGACCTCGCGCGCCGCCGTGCCGAGAAACAGCCGCTCGAACTGCCCAGCGCCGGCAGCACGTTCAAGCGCCCCGAGGGATGCTTCGTGGGGCAGCTCGTGCAGGAGGCGGACCTGCGCGGCTACCGCGTGGGCGGCGCGCAGGTGTCCGAGAAGCACACGGGCTTTGTGGTGAACGCGGGCGGCGCGACGGCTGCCGACGTGCGGCGGCTCATCGCCCACGTGCAGGCGCGCGTGCGCGAGAGCGCGGGCGTGGAGCTCGTGCCCGAGGTGCGCCTGTGGGGGTTCGAGGAAGAGAAAGAGGAAGAGGTAAGCCGTTCATGAAGATAAACCATGCCATCCTGCACGTCTTCGACTTCGTGTCGTGCGTTAACGTGTATGCCCAGGAGGAGCTGGACCTGGCCAGCAAGAACGCCAAGCGCTACGTGACGAGCCACGCGAAGAAGGCGCTCGGCAACATGGACGCCAAGCGCGGCGAGTTCGCCGAGGACAGCCTCTTCGCCGAGGAGCTGCGAGCCTACTTCCGCGGGCAGCGCGACTTCGTGGGGCTGTCCGTCCAGGTAGCCGAGTTCATCGCCGGCGAGCTGGGGCGCATGGAGAAGTCCGAGTCGGCCGACCTCCTGGTGCTCGACTTCGAGGACGATCCCGACACCATGGTGCGCGCGATGGACGACGAGGAGGCTGCTGCCGCCTACGAGGCGCGCGGCAAGCGCTACTTCGCGTTCATGCTGCTGGAGAGCCGGCAAGCCTACATGCACGAGGTGGGCTACGGCGAGAGCGGCGCGCAGCGCGTGGACGTGGCGCGCCACCATGCCATCCTGCCGAACCCCTCGCAGAAGGTGGCGTCGTTCGCGGTGGTCGAGTCCAAGACGCTCGGCGTGTCGTTCTGCGACAAGGAACGCGAGATCGCGGGCGAGCGGCGCTGGCTCATCCCCGACGGCCTTCTGCAATGCTCTATGGAGGCTTCGAGCAAGGAGGTGTTCGACACGGTGGCGCGCCTGGTGGAGGAGGTGGCCGAGGAGTACGGCGCCAACTCGACCGTGGCGCTCTCGAAGGCGAAGGCCTACGTGGCGGAGAACGCTGCCGAATCCGACGAGCTGGCCCCGTGGGATCTCGGCGAAGAGGTGTTCGAAGACGAGCCCCTGCAGCGCCGTTTCGAGGAGGCGCTTGCCGAGGAGGCCCTTCCCGAGCGCGTGGTGGTGGAGAAGAACGTGGCCAAGCGCGTGGCGAGGAGCCATAAGATACGCACCGACACGGGCATCGACATCACCTTCCCCGCGGAGCTCGGCGAGAACCCCGAGTTCATCGAGTTCGTGAGCGGCCCGAACGGCCTCATCAGCATCGAGCTCAAGAACATCGGCAGCATAGAGAACCGCTGAGGGGACGCCCCGGTGAAGGTAGGCCGCCTGTCGCACGCCGTGGTGCGACAGGCGGCCTTACCGCACGGACCGCGTGGAGTGGTTCTCGAGGTGCCCGCCGCAATCACCCACCACCAGCTTTTCGCTGGCTTCGTCCCAGTCGAAGTAGATGCGGACGAAGTTCGGGTCCTTCTGGTTCCCGGTACTCGACTTGACGTGGGGTTCGATGAAGATGTCGCGCCCCTGGTAATCGTCTTTGCGCGATGCCATGGTCTTAGGGCTCTTGCGGGTCATGCGGCCCTCGCCGCGCGCCAGCGAGAAGGTAGAGCGGCTGTTGAACTCGCGCGCTATGTCCACGCTCTCGCTGCCGGCATAGAGCGGGTGCAGAATGGTGCACATGTCGTGGATAGCGGCCCACAAGACGGAGGGATCCGTGCGGCACTCGCCGCATGAGTCCCACCCGCGCTCCGTGAAGTCTATCCGGTCGGGGAACGCCGCAACGGCGAGTCGGGCGGTTTCCGTCGCCGTGGCCGGGGGGAGGCGCCTTGCGGCGCGGACGATCTCGGCAAGCCGCCCTTCGCCATCCGCCGCGGAGGCGCCGGCGAAGGCGGCCTCGTAGCTTTGGCAACGGGCCCGAAGGTTGTGAACTTCCTCCCTGAGCTGGTTGTTCTCTTCCTTGATCAGCTCGTTGTCCTGCTTGAGGGCTTCGGTTGCCTCCTCGGTGGACAGCATCTCCTCGAGGGCCTCGTCCTGGAAGCGGCGCTTGAGCTCGGCGATGCGTCGTTCGCGCGCGGATTCCCGGTTGAGGTGCTTGACGTCGTCGACACGCAGCATGCTCTGCCAGAAATGGACGTCTTGGGCGAGCGCGCGTCTCAGCATGTCGACCACGTAGTCCTCGCCGTGCTCGCGGATGGCGGAAGCGGCGACGAACCGATGGCGCGCGTGGTCAAGGGGCTCGTCTACGCGTGGCTGCGTTGCGTAGACACGGACCGCGCCACCGAAGCAGGCAAGGCGTAGGGGCTCGAGCAGGCTGTTCATTGCCTCTGCTGCTTGGAGGCCCATTGCGTAGCACACCAACGCGTTCGGTCCCAGCGCCCGGTGGAGTTCGTGCGGGTCGACGAGCGGTTGCCCGAGAGTGCCCGGGCTGGCGAACACGACGGGTATGCCGCGGTCGGTGTTCGCGATGATGCCGAGCATCTCCTGCGCGTTCTCCGACCCTACTTCGACGGGGCCGGACTTGACATTGATGCCCGACACGGTGCAGTCCAGCGCGTCGTCTTTCAGGAGGTAGTCGACGAGCTTCGGGATGCTGCGGCCCGGCACGGCCTGCAGAGGGCCGATGAAGCCCGCCCGGTCGCTATACGACAAAACGAGGGAGAAGGTGCCCTCCTCGAGGCTGCGTCCCTTGAACCCGACCTCGGTGAGCCACTGGCGGGGAGCGCTGCCGTCCTTGAGATCGACGTTCTCCGCAAACCGGCATGCCCATGTGTACACGCCCTCTTCGATATGGAGCGACGAGTACATCTCCACGTCCGCCCCCTCGGCCTTGGCACGAGTCCCGTTCTTGAGGGAGGTCCAGGTGGCGTTGTCGCAAGGGAAGCGGTACGACGATCTGCGCGCCTTGTCGGCGATCCATCCGCGGATCTTCAGGACGACGGACCAGAGGGCGTCTTGCCCCTTCGGCGCCAAGATATCGAACTCCGTCTTGTAGAACATGGTGCGGTTCAAGTCGAGCATGCGTTCCTCCTTGCGCAAAGCGCCTATGCCACCCCGTTCCGAGGCGCCGGCAACCATCTTAACATGTCGACCGGCGCGCTCGGAAAAGCGAGGTTCCGGGGCCCTTGCGCGGGGAAATGGCGATCCCTAGATCGCGTCGGCGCGCAGGGCCTCCACGATGCTGCCGGCGCGGGCGCGGGCGAGCGCGTAGGCCACGCTCAGGGCGAGCACCGCGAGCACCATGCCCACCGCGGCGCCCACGTAGGGCCATGGCAGCGAGAACGCGAGGCCCTCGAACGCCAAAGCCGTGGCCTGATGGAGCGCCCACGCCACGGCGGTCGCAGCCGCCAGGCCGATCGCCAGGCCGCGCGCCGCGTAGCTCGCGCACTCGCAGGCGAGCATCCGGGCGAACGCCCGGCCCCCCATACCGACCGACTTCAGCACCGCGAACTCGCGCGTGCGCAGGATGATGCTGTTCGCCAGCGTGTTGAACACGTTCGCCACCGCGATGAGCGCCATGATGACGGAGAAGCACATTACGAACAGCTGGATGGCCTGCGTCGTCAGGCGGTCCTGGCGCGCGCTCTCCTCGAGGTCGGACACGAAGAACGAGACGCCGTCGATCCCCTCGGCCAGCGCCTCCAGCTCCTCGGCGGCCTTCGCATGGTCGGCGGCCTTGAAGGAGAAGCTCGCGAACGAGTACGTGAAGGGGCTCGCGAAGCGGTCGTCCGCGGGAGCGGCAGCCGCGCTCTCGGGCAGGATGAGCGCGGGGAACTGGCTGCTCGCGCCCAGGGCGTTGAGCACGTCGGGCTCCCCATCGGCAAGCGCGCCCACCTCGATCCCGACGCCTGTCGCCACGTCGTCGAGGGGAAGGGCCTCGATGCGCTCGGGGTCCTCCGTGTCAAGGTAGCCCGCGACCAGCCCGCCGTCGGGCCCCTCCCGAAGGCCCAGCGTGGAGAACCCCTCGCGCCCTTCGATGGCGAACAGGTCGACATCGCCCGTGGCGGCGAAGGGCGCGGTCGAGACGTAGGTGCCGTCCATGAGCGTTTCCTGGAACGTGTTCAGGCCGATGGCGCGCGGGTTGCGAGGATCGCAGAACGCCGCCTCGTCCTGGCCCAGCTCCGCCACGAGCGAGCGCCATGAGGCGTCGTCGAGGTAGAACAGCGCCACCAAGCCGAGGTAGTCGCCCTGCGCGTTGAAGCTCGGGGCGCTGTACGCGCCGTTGCGCTCGGCGTCGATGCGCTCGCGCGCCTCCTTCGCCTCGGGCGAGATCATGCTTGCGGGCACGACGGCCTCGGCCTGCCCCTGGCGCGTGGAGCCCAGGAGCTCTACCCCTTCGACGCCGCGCGCCTGCTCGAGGAAGCGGTCGAGCTCCTGGGCGTAGGAGTGCAGGTCGACGGTCGATCCCCGGTCGTAGGTGTCCACGTGCGCCGACACCGTGACGTCCGCCTGGCCCGCCGCGCCGCCGCGCCCGACCCGGTCGGAGATGGGCGCCAGGGCGTCCGCCAGGCTGCCGGTGGCGACGATGAGAACGACGCTCACCGCGAGCGACGCCACCACGGTGCGTCCGCGCGACGCGGAGCGCGAGAGGTTGCGGTGCGCCACGAACCCCGGCAGGCCGAAGTGCCTCCCGTGCCAGCCGAGCTTGACGGACGTGCCCTCCCCGGCCGAGGCGCGCCGCGCGGCGCGCTTGGAAAGCCGCACGTCCTGCGTCTGCCGTATGGCGTCGACGGCCGACACGCGGCTGGCGCGCAGGGCCGGCGCCCACGCGCTCGCCACGAGCGTGGCCAGCGAGAGCGCGGCGGCGGCCGCCAGCACGAGCGGGTCGACGCGCACGGGCACGCCTTCGATCCCGCTCACGAAGGAGGCGAACGCCTCCTGAGACACCGCGAACGCCCCGGCCGTGCCGGCGACGCCCAGCACGAGCCCCAGCGGCACCCCCACGAGGCCCAGCACGAGCGCCTCGGCGAGCACCGTGCGCCGCAGCTGCCGCCTCGACGCGCCGAGCGAGGCCAGCAGGCCGAACTGGCGCGTGCGCTCGGCCACCGAGATGGCGAAGGCGTTGTAGATGAGCGACACCGACGCCGCCACGATCACCATGGCGAGCACGGCCGCGACCATCCAGAGCGTGCCCCAGATGGGCCGTCCGTCGGAGATGCCGAGGTACGTGAACAGGTTCCCGTGGTACAGGGTCGCGTCCGAATCGGGAAGGCCCGTCGTGTCCTGGAAGAACGCGTGCATCTCCTCGACGCTGCCGATGCCCCGCGTCACGACGTACGCGCCCATCGTCGCGTCGTCCTCGCCCTCGCCGATGCCCGCAGGAGAGCCGGCGGCGTTGATCGCGACCGAGGAGTACGTGGCCACCGCGTAGTTGTTCGCCAGGAAGGGCGGCTGGCGCTCGTAGAACCCGGTCACCACGAGCGTGCGCGTGCGCGGGTCGACCACGGCCTCCTCGCCGTCGTCGCCGAGCGTGCGAACGCCCAGGTCGGCCGTCACGGACGATCCCACCGCGATCGGGCCGTCGGAGCGCACGCCGCCGCTGCCGTCGGCTCCGAGCGTCTCGCTCTTGAGGTAGTCGGGCAGGATCACCTCGTCCGCCGTCTGCGGCATGCCGCCCTCCACGAGCTCGGGCATGACGGCGTAGGGCGCGCCCATCGGCTCGTCCGACCCCTTCGCCACGGTGGGCATGCTCTTCAGGGTGAGGAAGTCGCCCAGGCTGTTCGCGTCCTCCTCCGACAGCGCCGCCGTGCCGCCCTTCGTGAACGTGGCGAGGTCGCTCACCTTGTCGCTCTCCGCGAGCGCGCTGACGTCGGACGCCGTCAGCTCGGAGGAGAAGACGTGCCACGAGCCCTCGGTGTCCATCGTCCGCTGCAGGAGCGCCGCCTGCATGCTGCCCACGCTCGTGAGCACGGCGGCCAGGAGCGCGGTGGAGAGCGCTATGCCCGCCACGGTGACGGCGGTGCGCACGCGGTTCTTCGCGAGCGACCGCAGCGTGAAGCGCGTGAAGATGCCCATGCTAGCGCCGCCTCTCGTCCGAGGCCACGCGCCCGTCCTCGATGGCGACGACGCGGTCGGCCGCGCAGGCGATGTCCTCGTCATGGGTGATGACGACGAGCGTCTGGTCGAAGTGGCGGTTCGAGTCACGCAGGAGCGCCATGATCTCGCGGGAGTTGCGAGAGTCGAGGTTGCCGGTGGGCTCGTCGGCCAGCACCACGGCCGGCGCGTTCATGAGGGCGCGCCCGATGGCCACGCGCTGCTGCTGGCCGCCGGAGAGCTGGTTGGGCAGGAAGCCCTCGTGGCCGCGCAGCCCCAGGCCGTCCAGAAGCGTGCGCAGGCGCTCCTCGTTCACCTTGCGCCCGTCCATGAGCACGGGCAGCGTCATGTTCTCCACCACGTTGAGCACGGGGATGAGGTTGTAGAACTGGTAGACCAGCCCCACCTCGCGCCGGCGCAGCACGGCGAGCTCCTCGTCGGAGCGCGCGTACACGTCCGTGCCGGCCAGGCGCACGGTGCCCGACGTGGGGCGGTCGACGCCGCCCATGAGGTGCAGAAGCGTCGACTTACCGGAACCCGACGAGCCCACGATGGCCACGAACTCGCCTTGCCCGATGGAGAGCGACACGTTGTCGAGGGCCTTGAGCGCCGTCGCGCCCTGCCCGTACACCTTCGTCAGCCGCTCGGTGGTCAGGATGTCCATAGGTTTCGCCTTTCTCGCCCGGTTCTCTACGGACAGTGTCCCATCGCGGCCTTTCGGCGACGTGAACCCCGCATTACGAAATAGTCACTTTGGTTCTGGGCCTTACCTCGCGCATCCCTGGTCGCCCTCCCTCACACCACCATCTTGGGAAACGCGAAGTCGAAGCGCGCGCCGTCGGTTGCGCGGTCGTTGCCGGCGCGCAGCGTCCCGCCTTGGGCGACGGTGAGCGAGCGCGCGAGCGAGAGCCCGATGCCGAAGCCCTCCGATCCCGCGCCGCGGTAGAAGCGCTCGAACAGGTGCGGCAGGTCCTCTGCCGCGATGCCAGGGCCCGTGTCCGTGACGCGCAGGCGCAACGCCACGGCGTCCTCATGCGCGCTCACGTGCACGATGCCGCCGGCGGGCGTGTGCTCGAGGCAGTTCTTCAGCACGTTGCCGAGCGCCTCGGCCGACCAGGCGGCATCGCCCGCGAACGACGCGCCCGGCGCCACGTCCGCCTCGAAGGACACGCCGCGCAGGTCGAACGCGCCGGCGAGCGGGGCGAACGCGTCGCGCACGAGGCGCTCCACGTCCACGGGAGCGGCCTGCACGCGGATGGCCCCGGCGTCGGCCTTCGCCAGCTTGAGGAGCGTCGTCACGAGCCAGCCCACGCGCTCCACGAGCGCCTCCAGCTCGCGCAGGGCGCGGGCGCGCTCGTCGGGGCCCTCGGCGTCCTCGATGGCGGGCACCAGCAGGCCGATGGCGGTGAGCGGCGTCCTGATCTGGTGCGACACGTCGGCGAGTGCATCGGCGAGCGCGGCCTTCTCCTGCCCGAGGCGATCGGTGGCCCCCGCGAGCGCGGCCGTCATCTTCGCCAGCTCGTTCTTGAGAACGGCCACGTCGCCCTCGCGGTAGTCCGCGAAGTCGATGCTCCGGCCGCCGTGCAGCACCTCGTCCACCTCGGCGGCCAGCCGCGCGATCTCCCGGTAGCGCCGGGCCGATAACGCGGTGAAGAGTGTGCAGGCGAGGGCGAGGGACGCCAGCGCCGCAAGCCCCGCGCCCGGCCCGGCGAGCGTCCACGCGAGCGCGGCAACGACGCCGAGCACCGCGGCCAGAACGGCGAGCTCCACCGCGAGGGAGCGGTTGCGCAGAAGGCTCATCGCGCGCCGCCTTCCGCGACAGGGCCCGCCTTGTACCCGAGTCCGCGCACCGTGAGCACGAGTTTGGGGTTTGTCGGGTCGTCCTCTATCTTGTCGCGCAGGCGCTTCACGTACACGTTGAGGGTGTTGTCGCTCACATACTCGCCGGCGCTGTCCCAGATGGCGTTGCGCACGTGCTCGCGCGTGACCAGGCGCCCCTGGCTCTGCGCGAACAGGAGCAGCAGCCGGTACTCGAGAGCGGTCAGCTGCACCTCGGCGCCCGCCTTGCGCACGGCGGCCGCCGTCGGATCCACCTCAACGTCGCCCAGGCGCAGCGCGGCGGACGCGCCGGAGGTGCGGCGAAGCACGCTTTTCACGCGCGAGAGCAGCTCGCGGGCGCGGAAGGGCTTGGCGATGTAGTCGTCGGCACCCATGTCGAGGCCGGCCACCGTGCTGTACTCGTCATCGGAGGCCGTGAGGAAGATCACGGCCGGCGCGGGGTCGGCCGCCTTCGCCGCCGCGCACACGGCGAACCCGTTGCCCTGCGCGAGTGCGATGTCCACGAGGGCCAGGTCGAACCGCTCGCCTGCCAGCAGCGCCGCGGCGGCGTCCTGGCCGTCGGCGTGCTCGGTCTCGTAGCCCTCCCGGCGCAAGAGGTCGGTCAGGCTGGCCACGATGGCCGCGTCGTCTTCCACGATGAGTATGCGCATGCGCTCGGCTCCTTCTCCTGCGGGCGTTTCCGAACACGGTAGCAGAAAACGCGCCGCCGCGCAGCGAGGAGGGCTGCCGGGAGCGGCTTCTAGGCGCTTGGCATCTGACTTGGAGCGACACGGTATGGGCGGCTCCGGCGCGATGGGCGCGCATGGCGAGAAGGGGCGGGAAGGCGAGGGGGCGGTGGACTGCGCGTTACGGGAGCCGGTTGAGCGCCCGGTCGATCGGCGGTAGCGCGGTGTAGGCCGCGAGGACCCCGATGACCGCGCCGAGCGCGTCCACGAGCCAGAGCACCGGGACGGACTCGAAGTCGGCGGTCCCCAGGGCAACCTCTCCCACGATGGCGAGCAGCCCCGTGAGGGCGAACGCCATCGCACATGCCCGCTTGAGCTCCGCATGCTGCCAGAGCGCGTTCACCAGGAGGAAGGCGAGTAAAAAGGCGGCGAACATGCGGGGGATGGCGGGCCAGAACACCACGACCGCCGCGCCCCAGGCAACGGCGGCCGCCCATCGCCCGGCGACGACGAACGGCCGCAGCTTCGAGTGGTCGGAGGGCGCGGGGGCGTTACCTGATGTCTTGCGAGATTCCATGCCCGCCAGCGTACCGCGGACTTCTAGCGCCGACCCCTCTGCGCCCAACCGGTCGCGCTCCCGTTGACTGCCCATGAACGCGCCGTTGCCTCGGCAATCGGGATGGATCGAGTCGAGCGTCCCCCGTGCGCCCTACCTCTTCCTCACGTTCATGGCGCGCATGGCGTTGAGGACGGCGATCACGGCCACGCCCACGTCGGCGAACACGGCCAGCCACATGTTCGCGATGCCCACCGCCGCCAGGATCAGCACGAGGAACTTCACGCCGAGGGCGAACACGATGTTCTGCCACACGATGCCCATGGTCTTGCGGGCGATGCCGATCGCCCGCGCGATGTTGGACGGCTTGTCGTCCATGAGCACCACGTCGGCCGCCTCGATGGCCGCGTCCGAGCCCATCGCGCCCATGGCGATGCCGATGTCGGCGCGGGTGAGCACGGGCGCGTCGTTGATGCCGTCGCCCACGAACGCCAGCTTGCCCTTCCCGGTGGCGTGCGCGTGCGTCTCTTCGAGGAGCTTCTCCACTTCCGCCACCTTGTCCTGGGGCAGAAGCTGCGCGCGGAACTCGTCGATGCCCAGCTCCTTCGCCACGGCGGCGGCCACGTCGGCGCGGTCGCCCGTCAGCATGACGGTCTTCTTCACGCCGGCCGCGCGCAAGGCGGCGACGGCCTCGGCCGCGTCGGGCTTCACGACGTCGGCGATGACGATGTGGCCGATGTACTCCCCGTCGAGCGACACGTGCAGGATGGTGCCGGTCAGCTCGCAGTCGTGGCAGCCCACGCCGCACTCGCTCATGAGCTTGTCGTTGCCTACGAGCACCACGTGCTCGTCGATGCGCGCCCGCACGCCGTGGCCGCTCTGCTCCTGCACGTCGTCGATGCGCTGCTGGTCGATGGGTCCCGAGTAGGCCGCGCGCACCGACAGGGCGATCGGGTGGTTCGAGTACGCCTCGGCGTGCGCCGCGATGGACAGCAGCCGGTCGGGGTCGATGCCGGAGGCGGGGTGCACGGCAACCACGTTGAACGAGCCGTCGGTGAGCGTGCCGGTCTTGTCGAACACGACCGTCTCGGCATGGCTCAACGTCTCCAGGTAGTTGCTGCCCTTCACGAGGATGCCGAGGCGCGAGGCGCCGCCGATGCCGCCGAAGAACGACAAGGGCACGCTGATGACGAGCGCGCAGGGGCACGACACCACGAGGAAGATCAGCCCGCGCTGCACCCAGTCGGACCAGTTCTGGCCCAGCACGAGCGGCGGCACGACGGCCAGCAGCACCGCGATGCCGACGACCGCCGGGGTGTAGTAGCGCGCGAAGCGGGTGATGAAGTTCTCGGTCTTGGCCTTCTTCTCGGCCGCGTTCTCCACGAGCTCGAGGATGCGACTCACGGTGGACTCGCCGAAGGGCTTGGTCGCACGCACTGTGATGAGGCCGGTCATGTTGACGCAGCCCGAGATGATCTCGTCGCCTTCGCGCACCTCGCGCGGCACCGACTCGCCGGTGAGGGCCGCGGTGTCGAGCTGCGACGTGCCGCTTGTCACCACGCCGTCGAGCGGGACGCGCTCGCCGGCTTTGACGACGATCTCGTCGCCCACGGCCACCTCGTAGGGATCCACCTGCACGAGCCGCCCGTCGCGCTCCACGTTGGCGAAGTCGGGCGCGATGTCCATCATGTCGGCGATGGACTTGCGCGATTTGCCCACGGCGTAGCTTTGGAACAGCTCGCCCACCTGGTAGAACAGCATAACGGCCGCGCCTTCGGCCATGTGCGGGTCGCTGTCGGGGAACAGCACCAGCGCGAAAGCGCCGATGGTGGCCACGCTCATGAGGAAGTTCTCGTCGAACACCTGGCCGTGGCCGATGTTCTTCGCCGCGCGCAGCAGCACGTCGTAGCCGGCGATGAGGTAGGGGACGAGGAACAGCGCGAACTCCACCCACAGCGCCGTCGTCTCGCTGCCGAGCCACGTCGACAGCGGAAGCAGCTCCGCCACGACGTACACGACGACGAACAGCGCGATGGCGAGGACGATGCGGTTCCTCGTGCGTTTCTGTTTCTTGTTCATGATCTCCAACCTTGTTTTTCGTATGGTTCGGGAAAGGGCGCGCCGCAGCGTCGGACTGTTTCACGTGAAACATCCGTTCGCGTTCTTGCAGGGCGACGCTTCAATTGTCAGCGGGCGGTTAGCGCAGGATGACGCAATCCGGCTCGATCTTGCGGCACGCGCGCTCGGCCTCGTCGAGCACCGCTTCGAAGCGGTCGTCGTCGGCTTCCAACACGAGCTTCTGCGTCATGAAGCTGACCGTGGCGCTTTTCACGCCGTCGATGTTCGAGATGGCGTTCTCCATCTTGGCCGCGCAGTTCGCGCAGTCGAGGTCCTGGAGCTTGAATGCTTTGCGCATGGGGGGTTCCTTTCGGTAGGGGCGTTCGTCGGGTTGTTCGTCGTTCGCTATTCGCAGATGTGGGTCATGCCCTGGGCGAGCATGGTGTACACGTGGTCGTCGGACAGCGAGTAGATGACGTTCTTGCCGTCGCGCTGGAACTTGACGAGGCGGGCCTGCTTGAGCGTGCGCAGCTGGTGCGACACGGCGCTCTGCGTGGCGCCGACGAGCTCGGCGATGTCGGCCACGCACCGCTCCGTTCCCATGAGGGCGTAGAGGATCTTGATGCGCGTCGTGTCGCCGAACACCTTGAACAGGTCGGCCAGGTCGTAGAGCAGTTCCTCGTCGGGCAACGATTCGGGCGGCTGGTCGGGCGAGGGATGCTCCGCGCTGCCGCACGCGCACCGGTGGTCGTGCTCGGCCGCCGGTGCGACCGTTCCGTGCTCTTCGTTTCTCGTAGATACCATTTCAACCTCTTAACATATGATCAACTGTTCATAAGTATACGAACCAGAAGGGAGCTGTCAAGGGGTTGGGCAGACTTTCTCCCGGCCAGCGAAAAAACGAATCGTCCGGAAGACGGCGGAAGGGGTCGGGGGGAGATATGGAAGGGCGCTGGAAAAACGGCAGCCGAGGGGCGGGAGGCAAGGAGGTTGCGGAAAAGACGCGCAAAAAAAGGAAAAAAGAGGGGGCACCGCTCATGGCGGTGACTGTGGGTCGCCGGGATAGCGAACGAATGTTTCACGTGAAACATTTTAGGATGACGGGGCCCGACGGTGCGAGCGCAGGGGGACAGCCAGATCACTGGGGCGCCGTGTTATTGCAGAAACGCAGGGGAAGTACCTGCGGGGGAATAAGCGAGCGGGGGAATGAAAAAGAGAAAAGAGGAGATGCGGAAACCGAGAGAGTTCTGCGGAACTGCGGAACTGCCGAGCTGAGGGGCCGCGGCGCTGCGGGGCCGCTAAACCGCGGGAGGGGCTGCACAACCGTTTTTTCGTTCGCGAAAAAACGGTTGTGGTAGGGGGATGTTGTAAATACAACGGAAGAGGGGAGGATGGGATGGTAGGCTAGCCCCGGCGGGAACGGGTTCGGGTGCGGACGGCGGTTCGCGTGATGCAGATCGGGCGCTCGCGGCAGCGAGGGAGAACGGAGGAGGCGGAGATGATCCGTACGATCGTGGAGATAGACGAGGTTGCCTGCAACGGATGCGGGCTGTGCGTAGACGCATGCCATGAGGGGGCGATAGGGCTGGTGGGCGGCAAGGCGAGGCTCCTGCGCGACGATTACTGCGACGGGCTGGGCGACTGCCTGCCGGCATGCCCGGCCGGGGCCATCTCGTTCGTGCAGCGCGAGGCGGAACCCTACGACGAGCAGGCGGTGCTCGCGGCGAAGGGGGCCGCACCAGGAGCCTCTGCCGCGTCGCCGGAGCATGCGGTCGAGGCGCCCGAGCCTGTCGCAGCGACGCGGCACGCGGGCGGCTGCCCGGGATCGCTCTCGAGGTTCTTCGCGGCGGAGGATTCGTCTGCCGCGGCGGCGGGGGCCGACGCTTCCGCCGATGCCGACGCCCTCGGCGCTCCGCCGAAGTCAAGGTTGGCGCAGTGGCCGGTGGAGATCAAGCTCGTGCCCACGCAGGCGCCGTATTTCGCGGGCGCGCACGTGCTCGTGGCAGCCGACTGCACGGCGTTCGCCTATGCGGACTTCCATCGCCGTTTCATGGACGGCAAGACCACGGTCATCGGCTGTCCCAAGCTCGACGCGGTCGACTACACGGGCAAGCTGGCCGAGATATTCGCCTCCAACGACGTGGCCTCGGTCACGGTCGCGCGCATGGAGGTTCCCTGCTGCGGCGGGCTCGAGCAGGCGGCCCGGACGGCGCTCGCGCGCAGCGGAAAGGACGTGCCTTTCTCGGTGGCCACGATATCGACGCACGGCGAGCTGCTCTAGGAACCGCCGATCCGACCCATGCGGGTTAGGAGAAGGGCGGGGTCTCTGCCCGCCCTTCGCTACGCCTCGGCCTCGACTTTCAGCTTGCCGTGCTCGCGGTGCAGCTTGAAGGGGTAGAGGATGAGCTCGATGCCCAGCACGATGAGATGGTGCTCGATGTTGGCGAACGGGTTCAGTATGAGCAGCACCGACAGCACGAACTGCAGCACGCAGAACGCGAGCGCTACGGCGAAGGGACGCTTGTGCCTGATGTCGGAGAAGATGCCGTCGAACGTGCGCGCAGCTTTCTGCAGGCCCAAGAGGCCCCATACGATGCCGATAAAAACGGTGGAGTTCGCCCCATGCACGATGATGACCAGGCCGAGGACGCACAGCACGATGGCCGATCCCAGGCTCTCGCGGCCCGCGTCCGCGTCGCGCTCGCGTGCGACGGCCACGATGCTGCCGATGGCCGAGACCACCATCGGCACGCCCAGGTACCACGGCAGCGCCTCCTCGGCAAGGGCGGGGAACAGCAGGCAGCTCACGCCCGCCACCGGCACCAGCAGCATGGATATCACGGCAACCTGCACGCTTATCTTGCTGTTCCTCACGTCTTTCACGGACGAGACGGTGGTCATGGAATTCCTCCTCGATCGTTTTTCAGCAGGCAATTCTATCATTCATGCAGCTTCGCGCGGCCGGCTCATGGCAAATGAGACGTGAAATCATGCGCGATGTTGGCAAACCGTCGGGGGACAGGCTCTTGACAATACCCCTAAGGGGTATATACTGACCGCACGTGAGATACCCACAAGGGGTATTTGGCAAGCAGAGAGGACAAGCCATGGCGCAAGGCGGCCCGTTGGTGGACGGAAATACGGGGACGGCCGGCAAACCGAAGGCGGCGGAGAGCAGCTCACGCGACGGGACGGCCTGCCCATGCCGTCACAAGGACACGCCCCGCAGCGAGGAGCTGCAGGCCGACCTGCAAAAACGCCTCAACCGGGTGATCGGGCAGCTGGGCGGGGTGAAGGCCATGCTCGACGACAACCGCTACTGCGGCGACGTGCTCGTGCAGCTGGCCGCGGCCGAGAGCGCCGTGCGCAGCATTTCGAGCAGGCTTCTGCAGAACCACCTGGAGACGTGCGTGGTCGAGCAGATACAGCGCGGCAACGTGGAGGTAGTCGACGAGGTCATGCAGCTCATGAGGAAGTTCTCGCGCTGACCGCGCCGCGGCGCGGCCTGCGCCGGAGGGCCGGCGCGCATAGCGCGGTTCGGCGAGAGACGAAGGCAGACGGCGCGGCCTGCGAGGGCCGCGCGGAACAGGAGGCGGAAGCCTTGAAGCAGACATTCGACGTGACCGGCATGACGTGCGCGGCGTGCTCGGCGCGCGTGGAGAAGGCCGCGCGCGCCGTGGGCGGCGTATCCGATGTTGCCGTGAACCTGCTGAAAAACAGCATGGAGGTGGACTCCGACGGCGCGCCCGAGACGCTCTCGGCCGTGGTCGCGGCCGTGGAGAAAGCCGGCTACGGCGCCTTGCCGCGCCAGGCCAAGGGCGCGGGCCCTGCGGGCGGCGTCCAGGCGGGAGCCCCCTCGCCGATGGGCACGGCGGCTGCGGAGGCCAAGCAGGTAAGGCAGCGGCTCGTCGTGTCGTTCGCGTTCACCATCCCGCTGTTCTATATCTCCATGGGCCATATGTTCGGCTGGCCGCTGCCGGGGTTCCTGCTGGGCGAGCGGAACATCATGGCGTTCGGCCTCACTCAGCTTCTGCTGCTCGCGCCCGTGGTGTTCGTGAACTTCAAGTTCTTCCGCGTGGGCTTCAAGACGCTCTTCCGCGGCGCGCCCAACATGGACTCGCTCATCGCGCTCGGCTCCACGGCGGCCACGGTGTACGGCGTGTACGCGCTGTACCGCATTGCCTACGCGCTCGGCGCGGGCGATGTGCACGGGGCGCATGCGGCCGGCATGGACCTGTACTTCGAGAGCGCGGCCATGATCCTCACGCTCATCACGCTGGGCAAGTACTTCGAGGCGCGCGCGAAGGGCCGCACGACCGATGCCATCGCCACGCTCATGGACCTGGCGCCCAAGACGGCCGTGCGCGTCTCCGCCGACGGCACCCAGGAGCAGATCCTGGCCGACGACGTGCGCGAGGGCGACGTGCTGGCGGTGCGCGCGGGCGAGGGCGTGCCGGTGGACGGCGTGGTGGTGGACGGCGCGGCGTCGGTGGACGAATCGGCCATCACCGGCGAGTCGGTGCCAGTCGACAAGGCGCCCGGCGACCCGGTGACGGGAGCCACGGTGAGCCGCACGGGCTACTTCACCATGCGCGCCACGCGCGTGGGCGACGACACCACGCTCGCCGGCATCATCCGCCTCGTGGACGAGGCCACCAGCTCCAAGGCGCCCATCGAGAAGATAGCCGACCGCATCAGCGGCGTGTTCGTGCCCGTGGTCATCGTCATCGCGCTGGCCGCGTTCGCCGTATGGATGGTGCTGGGAGCGGGGTTGGAGACAGCCCTGTCGCACGCCATCTCGGTGCTCGTGATATCGTGTCCCTGCGCGCTGGGGCTCGCCACGCCCACGGCCATCATGGTGGGCACCGGCCGCGGCGCGAAGAGCGGCATCCTGGTGAAGTCAGCCGAGGCGCTGGAGGGCGCCCACGACGTGCGCACCGTCGTGCTCGACAAGACCGGCACCGTGACCGAGGGCGCCCCGAGCGTGACCGACGTGATAACCGCGCCCGGCGTGCCCGAGGGACGCCTGCTGGCGACGGCGCTGGCCGTGGAGCATCTGAGCGAGCACCCGCTCGCCCGCGCCGTGTGCGGCTTCGCGCAGGCACGCGGGACGGCGGCGGACGCCCGCATCGAGGGCTTCATGCAGGTGCCCGGCGAGGGCCTTTCCGCCACCGTGGACGGCGCGGCCGTGCTGGCCGGCAACCTGCGCATGATGGAGGCGCGCGGCGTGGACGCAGGCGAGATGGGCGCGCGGGCGCGGCGCTTGGCCGACGACGGCAAGACGCCGCTGTTCTTCGCTGCGGACGGCAGGCTGCTGGGCGTGATCGCCGTGGCCGACACGGTGAAGCCCACGAGCCGCGCCGCCGTGGCCGAGCTTTCGGCCATGGGCATCCGCACCGTGATGCTCACCGGCGACAACGAGCGCACGGCCGCCGCCATCCAGCGCGAGGTGGGCGCGGACGAGGTGATAGCCGGCGTGCTGCCCGAGGGCAAGGAGCGCGAGATCCGCCGCCTGGCCCAGGGCGGACGCGTAGCCATGGTGGGGGACGGCATCAACGACGCGCCCGCGCTCGCCCGCGCCGACATCGGCATCGCCATAGGCGCCGGCACCGACGTTGCCATCGAGAGCGCCGACGTCGTGCTCATGAGAAGCGACCTCATGGACGTGCCGGCGGCCATCCAGCTGTCGCGCGCCACCCTGCGCAACATCAAGCAGAACCTGTTCTGGGCGCTCGTCTACAACGCCGTGTGCATCCCGGTGGCGGCCGGTGCGCTGGCCTTCGCGGGCGTGAACCTGAACCCGATGATCGCCGCGGCTGCCATGTCGTTGAGCTCGGTGTGCGTGGTGTCGAACGCGCTGCGGTTGCGCGGGTGGCAGCCACGGTTCACGGCGGCCGCGCCGCCCGCCGCTCGACCGTCGACGCTCGCAGCGGGCGAGGAGAGCGGTGGTAAGGAAATCGAAGGGGGCGCCGCGGCGCCCGCGGGAAAGGAGATCGTCATGGAAAAGGTACTGCATGTCGAGGGCATGATGTGCCAGCACTGCGTCGCGCGCGTGAAGAAGGCCCTCGAGGCCGTGGACGGCGTAAAAGAGGCCGTCGTGGACCTCGACGCGAAGACCGCCGTCGCGAGGCTCGCGCGCGAGGTGGACGATGCGACCCTGAAGGCCGCCGTGGAGGAGCAGGACTACGAGGTAACGGGCGTGGAGTAACCTCTCCTAGCACCCCGTGATGATCTCGCGCAGGGCGGCGATGAGCTTCTCGTTGTCCTCGCGGGTGCGCACGGCCACGCAGAAGTACTTGCCGTTGGCGAGCCCCGGCGTGCCCTGCAGCTTGCGGATGAGGAAACCGGCCAGCTGCAGGCGCGCCGCCAGCTCCTCGGTGCTCGCCACGCCCAGGTTCAAATCGGGGCCGTGGTCGAAGGCGCACATGACGTAGTTCGCCTCGGCGGGGAAGATGTCGATGCCCGGCACCAGGCTCAGCATGCACTGCATCCACGGGATCTCGGAATCCAGGAACTCGCGCGTGCGTTCCAGGTGCTCGCGCTCGGCCAGCGCCAGCTCGCCCAGCACCTCGGCGAACATGGGCACCCCCGAGCTGTCGTAGAAGCGGGCGATCTGCGCGATGGTGTCGGGGTGCGCCACGCAGTAGCTGATGGGGATGCCCGGCATGGCGTACGGCTCGCAGAGCGAGCGCACCACCACGAGGTTGCGGTGCTCCTTCACCAGGCCCACCATGCTCTCGCCGCCGAGCGTGAGCTCGATGGAGCGCTCGTCCACCACGACCCAGGTGCATGCGTCCAGGTAGGCCAGCAACGTGGGCAGGGGCAGCAGACGGCTCGTGGGGTAGCCGGGGTTCGCCAGCACCGCGGCGTCGAACGACACGCCGTGGCGCGCGGCCGCGGCAGGGTCGGGCATGACGAAGCCGGCGGGGCTTGCGATCTCCACCACGCGATGTCCGGCGTTGCCTGCCGCCAGCGCGTACTCCACCGGGCCCGGCACGGCCACGCCCACGGTGCAGGGCTGGTAGGTCTGCGCGACGGCGCGCACCATGTCGCCGACGGTCGAGCCCACCAGGAACGACTCCACGGGCAGGCCGTGCTGGCGCGCCAGCACGCTGCGCAGCGTGTGCGCCTCGCGGTCGGGGGAGTAGTTCAACTCGCCGGCTGCGAGGGCAGCCTGCATGGCGCGGATGAACGAGGGGGGCGTGCCCAGCGGGTTGGCCGTTCCCGAGAAGTCTATCCAGTTCATCTCGGTGCGCAACTCGTAGGGAGGGGAGAGCAGCTGCTCGGGCAGGGCGGTCACCGCGGCTCGCACGCCGGGCGTCGCATCGCATCCGTTCGACATGTCGTCTCTCCTTCCCATCTCTTCCCGATACGGTCCGCTGCGGGCTTGAGGGGAATCTGGGGGACGTTTCAGCAGGTGGCAGATTCGAGCGCGGCCGTGTATGTCAAGTTCCCCGCCCGCGCGATCGGGCGCGGAGGTTGCGGGGGAATGATAATCCTAGCACATGTTCCCAACGGCCGCGTGCGGCATGGTAGACTAATTCGCGCAATGAAGGAAGAATTCCCGCAGACCGCCGCGCCCGCACCGGGCGACCGCCCCTCCCGCCCGCGGGCGGGGGAAGCCCCGGCGCGCCCGCTGCCGCTCGAGCCGTGGGAGGGGCCGGCCATCCTGCTGGTAGACCTGGACGCGTTCTTCGCCTCGGTCGAGCAGCTGGACCATCCCGCCTGGCGCGGCAAGCCCGTCATCGTGGGCGGCGACGCGGACAAGCACGGCGTGGTGTCCACCGCCTCCTACGAGGCGCGGCCCTACGGGGTGAGAAGCGCCATGCCCTCGTCGACGGCGCGCCGCCTGTGCCCCGACGCCGTCTGGACGCACGGACGCTTCGACCGCTACCGCGAGGTGTCCAACGCCATCATGGCCATCCTGCGCTCCGAGACGCCGCACGTGCAGCAGGTGAGCATCGACGAGGCGTTCCTGGACGTCACGCCTACCGCGGTGAACCGCGAGCACCCGGTGCGCGTGGCCCAGCGCATCCAGCGGCGCGTGGAGGAGCTGGGGGTGACGTGCTCCATCGGCGCGGGGACCTCCAAGACCATCGCGAAGATCGCCTCGGACATGGACAAGCCGCGCGGCCTCACCGTGGTCTACCCCGGCAGCGAGCGCGACTTTTTGGCGCCGTTGCCCGTGCGAGCGATGAGCGGCATCGGCGCGTCGGCCGAGGAGAAGCTGAGATCGCGCGGCATCCGCACGCTCGGGCAGCTTGCCGACGCCGACCTGCGCATGCTCGAGCGCGTGTTCGGCAAGCTGGGGCGCGTTATGCACGTGAGGGCGAACGGCGGCGACGACGCGCCGGTGGAGCAGGACGACGCCGTGAAGTCGGTTTCCAACGAGATGACGTTCGCGACGGACCTCACCCGCCGAGAGGACGTGGAGGCCGCCATCGCCACGATGGCCGCGAAGGTGGGGCGCCGCCTTCGCCGCAAGGGCCTGCGCGGCCGCACGCTCGCCCTGCGCGTGAAGTTCGACGACCTGAGCGTGCGCTCGGTGCAGCGCCAGCTGCCGCAGCCGAGCGACGACGAGCTGGCCTACACGCCGCTGCTCTACGCCATGGTCGACGAGGTGTGGCGCCCCGGCACGCCGCTGCGCCTCATCGGCGTGGGCATGAGCGGCTTCGCGGAGGAGGGCGCCGTGCAGGAGAGCCTCTTCGACGTGGCCGAGGCGGCGCCGTCCGCCGACGACGTGGAGCCCGTCGTGCGCGACGAGCGCAAGCGCCGCGGCCTCATCGAGGCCACCGACCTCGTGAAGGACCGCTTCGGCGAGGCCGCCGTCCGCTTCGGCCACGAGCTGCGCAACGAGGGGAACACCACCGGCTCGTCCAGCAAGAACCCGGCGGATTACAAGTAAGAGAAGCGTCGCAGGTTGATTCCGTCAAAGCGAAGCCGGCCTCCCGGCAGATTGAATCAGGTGGAGAGCGTCTAGCGCTTGTCGGCCAGGAAGAACAGGGCCATCGTGCCCGGGCCGGAATGGGCGCCGATGACGGGGTCGACGTAGTTGATGACCACTTCCTTCACGCCGAAGCGCTCCTTCACCTGGTCGGCCACGTACTCGGCCTCTTCCAGGCAGTCGCCGTGCGTGATGAACACCATCTGCTGGTCGATGGGCTGGACGGCGCTCTTCTCCATGTGGTCCACGAGCGCGTTCAGCGACTTCTTGCGGCCGCGCACCTTCTCGAGCGGGATGAGATGCCCTTCGTCGTCCACGTGCATGACCGGCTTGATGTTGAGCATGGTGCCCGCCCAGGCCGCCGTCTTCGACACGCGCCCGCCGCGGAACAGGAACATGAGGTCGTCCACGGTGAACCAGTGGGCCAGGTGCAGCTTGTTCTCCTCCACCCAGTCGCGCACCTCCCCGATGGAGGCGCCGGCGCGGGCGCGCTGCACGGCATGCCACACGAGCAGGCCCTCGCCGCCGGAAGCCGCCAGCGTGTCCACCGCGCACAGCGTGCGCTCCGGGAACTCCGCCGCCAGGTCGCGCATCAGGAGCTCGGTGGCCTCGAACGTCCCGGAAAGGCCGCTCGAGAAACCCAGGTACAGGATGTCGCGCCCTTGCTCCAGGAGGCCGCGCATGAGCGCCTCGGACTCGGCCAGGTTCGGCAGCGACGTGGTGATGACCTTGCCCTCGCGCATCATGGTGTAGAACTGCTTGAGGTCGGTGTGCTGGCCCTTGAGGTAGCTCTGGTACTCCTCGCCGTCCACCATGAAGGTGAGGGGCAGGACGTGCAGGCCGAAGTCGTCGATCATCTCCTCGACGAGGTTGCTGCTTGAATCGGTGACGATCTCAAAATCCATTTCGTTCCTCCGATGTGCGGGGCCGCCGCGAAAGGGCGCCGTGGTTACCTTCTAAAGTATACCTATTTCCCTGCAATTTCTTGTGTCGCATTTTTGAAATGTGGCCAAGGCGAGGGGAATATGCCCTTGGCGCGCGTGCAATCCGCGCGCAATCGCCTATACTATAGCGGTTTGTATCGAATGTTGAATCCGCGGGGCCCGGCGGCTCGGCCGCCGCCCCGCGCAGCGCATGCTTGAAGGAAAGGTACGGCACCCCGTGGCGAACAGTTACAAGGAAACGATGAACCTGCCCAAGACCGACTTCGCGATGCGGGCGAACCTGCCCGAGAACGAGCCGAAGCGCCTCGCGAAGTGGGAGGAAGAGCGCATCTACGAGCGCGTGCTGGAGAAGAACAAGGACGGCAAGCCCTTCATCCTGCACGACGGCCCCCCGTACGCCAACGGCCCCATCCACATCGGCCATGCCTTCAACAAGATCCTCAAGGACTTCGTGAACAAGTCCCATGCGCAGCGCGGCTTCTTCACGCCGTACGTGCCGGGCTGGGACTGCCACGGCCAGCCCATCGAGCACATGGTGGAGAAGACCCTCGGGCCCGAGAAGATGGCGAAGATCGACCAGCCCACGCTGCGCCGCCTGTGCCGCGAGTGGGCCGAGAAGTACGTCGACGTGCAGCGCGAGGGCTTCAAGCGCCTCGGCGTGAACGGCGACTGGGAGCACCCCTACCTCACGTTCACTCCGAACTACGAGGCGGGCAACGTCGAGGTGTTCAAGAAGATGTACCTGGACGGCTCGGTGTACCGCGGCCGCAAGCCCATCCACTGGTGCAAGCGCTGCCACACCGCGCTCGCCGAGGCCGAGATCGAGTACTCCGACGAGACGTCGCCGTCCATCTTCGTGAAGTTCAAGATGGACCTCATGCCCGGCATGTTCGAGGCCGCGGGTGCTGTGGGCGACGCCTTCGTGCTCATCTGGACCACCACGCCCTGGACGCTGCCGGCGAACACGGCCGTGTCGCTGGCCCCCGACGCCGACTACGTCATGGTGGTCGCCGACGGCTCCAACATGATCATGGCGCGCGAGCTGGTGGAGCAGGTGGCCGAGATCGCGGGCTGGGAGTCCTACGACCTCGTGCGCGGCGCCGACGGCGAGCCCGTCGCGCTCAAGGGCCGCGAGTTCACGGGACTGACCTACACGTGCCCCATCCGCCAGGACCTCAAGGGCACCGTCATCTACGGCGACCACGTCACGCTCGACTCGGGCACGGGCGCGGTGCACACCGCCCCCGGCCACGGCCAGGACGACTACCTGGTGGCGCTGGAGTTCGACGTGCCGCTGCTCATGCCGGTGGACGACAACGGCGTGCTCACCGACGAGGCGGGCCCCTTCGCGGGCCTCGACGTGGACGAGGCGAACCCGGCCATCATCGAGTGGCTGCGCGAGCGCGGCACGCTCGTGGCCCAGAAGGAGATCCTGCACAGTTACCCGCACTGCTGGCGCTGCCACGAGCCGGTCATCTTCCGCGCCACCGACCAGTGGTTCGTGTCCATGGACAAGAACTCGCTGCGCGAGGACGCCCTCGACGCCATCGACCACAAGGTGGAGTGGATCCCCGCGTGGGCGAAGAACCGCATCGGGTCCATGGTGGCCGACCGCCCCGACTGGTGCATCTCGCGCCAGCGCTCATGGGGCGTGCCCATCCCCGTGTTCAAGTGCGCCAAGTGCGGCAACACGGTGGCCACCGCCGAGACGTTCGACGCGGTGATCGACCTGTTCTACCGCGAGGGCGCCGACGCGTGGTTCACGCACGAGCCGTCCGACTACCTGCCGCGCGGCGTGAAGTGCGAGACCTGCGGCTGCTCCGAGCTCGTCCCCGAGAAGGACATCCTCGACGTGTGGTGGGAGAGCGGCGTGTCGCACACCTCCGTGCTGAAGCACCGCGAGGCCGAGGGCCTGCGCTTCCCGGCCGACATGTACCTCGAAGGCTCCGACCAGCATCGCGGCTGGTTCCAGTCGTCCCTGCTCACCAGCATGGGCGCCTACGGCGTGCCGCCGTACAAGTCCGTCATGCACTGCGGATTCACGATGGACGCCGAGGGCAAGAAGATGTCGAAGTCGGCCGGAAACGGCGTCGACCCGGCGGACGTCATGGCGAAGAGCGGCGCCGACGTGCTGCGCCTGTGGGTGGCCAGCGTCGATTACTCCCAGGACGTGAACATCGGCGACGAGATCCTCGAGCGCACGAGCGAGGCGTACCGCCGCATCCGCAACACGATGCGCTTCCTGCTGGGCAGCTTGAGCGACTTCGACGACTTGAAGCATACGGTCACCGACTGGAATGCGCTTGAACCCGTCGACCAGTGGGCCATGGTGCGCCTGTGGCACCTGCTCGTCGACGTGGAGCGCGCCTACGACGAATACAAGTTCCATGTGGTGTACCGCGCGGTGTACGACTACATCGTGGGCGACCTCTCGGCCGTGTACATGGACGCGACGAAGGACCGCGTGTACTCCGAGGCGCCCGACTCGCCGCGCCGCCGCGCCGCGCAGACCGTGCTCATGAACATCGTCGAGGTGCTCGTGCGCGTCCTCGCGCCGGTGCTGTCGTTCACCACTGACGAGGTGTGGGAGCACTATCCCGAGGCCATCCGCTCGCGCGAGGGACGTCCCGGAAACGTGCAGCTGGCCGGCTGGCCCGAGAAGTCCGACTTCGCGCCCTCGCTGCCGGACGATGCGGACGCCGAGCGCATCGCCGAGGACTTCGGCATCATCCTCGGGGTGCGCGAGATCGTGACGAAGGCGCTCGAGGACGCGCGCGGCCAGAAGGTCGTCAACAAGAGCCAGGAGGCCGATGTGACCGTGACGGCCCCGCGCTCGGTGCTCGACCACGTGGAGCGCTACGACGCCGCCGTGTTCGAGGAGCTGTTCATCGTGGCGTCCGTGTCGTTCGTCGAAGGCGAGGAACTCTCGGCCGAGGTGCGCAAGACGACCGCCGAGAAGTGCCCGCGCTGCTGGAACTACCGCGCGCTCGGCGGCAACCCGAGCCATCCGGATGTGTGCGAGCGCTGCGGCGACGTGCTCGACGCCATCGGCTACGAGGAAGCGGGGTCGGACGCTTGAGCGAGGAAAAGCGCGGGTTGGGCGTGAGCGCCGAGGGCGGGGACGCCGCCCTCGGGCGGGCTGCACGGCTGCGCGACACGCTCGTGTTCGGCGCGGTGGCCCTGGCGTGGCTCGCGCTCGACACGCTCACGAAAGGCTACTTCAACGGCTCCTTCGCCGTGGGCGAGGTGGCCGGCGGCCCCTTCCTCGGGCTCGTGCGCTTCCGCCTCGTGCACAACACGGGTGCGGCGTGGGGCATGTTCGGCGACTCGACGTTCTTGCTGGGCGTGGTGTCCATCGCGGTATGCCTCGTGCTCGTGGCGTACCTGTTCTTCCTGTCGCCCCGTCCGGGGATGCTGGAGGTCGTGGGCGTGGCGCTCGTGGTGGCGGGCGGGCTGGGCAACGCGTTCGACCGTTTCACGCTGGGCTACGTGGTGGACTTCATCGAGCCCGTGTTCATAGACTTCCCGGTGTTCAACGTGGCCGACATAGGCGTGACATGCGGGTTCGTGCTGTTCGTGGCAGGGATGATCCTGGCGTACCGCCGCGCCGACCGCGAGGCCGCGGCGCTGGCCGAGGGCTCCGTGGGGCCGCAGGCGCCCGGGGACGGCGGGGAAGGGCCGGGGGAGCGATGACGCGCTCGCTCTGCCACATCGTGGGCGCGGCCGATGCCGGCGCTCGCCTGGACGCGCTCATGGCCGAGCGCGGACTGTACCCCAGCCGCAGCGCCGCCGCGCGCGCCATCGAGGAGGGCGCCGTGTTCGTGAACGGCGCGAACGTGGCCAAGAAGCACGCCGTGGCGGCCGGCGACACCGTCGTGTACGAGGCGCCCGAGGAGGCCGCCCCCCGCGCGCTGGAGGGGGAGCCCATCGACCTGGACATCCGCTTCGAAGACGAGCACCTCCTGGTGCTGTCGAAACAGGTGGGCCTCGTGTGCCACCCCTCGGTCGACCACTACGACGGCACGCTGGTGAACGCGCTCGTCCACCACTGCGGGGCCGCCAACCTGTGCAACGTGCAGGGCGAGGACGACCGCCTGGGCATCGTGCACCGCCTCGACCGCGATACGAGCGGCCTCATGCTGGCCGCCAAGACCGACGAGGCGGGCTACGCGCTCATGGAGGACATCCGCGCCCGCGCCGTCGACCGGCGCTACCTGGCGCTCGTCCACGGCGTCATCCCGCACGACACCGGCATGGTGGACGCGCCCATCGCCCGCGCCGAGAAGGAGCGCACGCGCATGGCCGTGCGCGACGTGCCCTCGGCCCGCGACGCGGTGACGACGTTCCGCGTGCTGGAGCGCTTCGAGCACGGGCCGCGCGACGACGGCTACACGCTCATCGACTGCAAGCTGTTCACGGGCCGCACGCACCAGATCCGCGTGCATATGGAGTACGCGAAGCACCCGCTGGCAGGGGAGCCGGTCTACCGCTCCCGCGCCCCCAAGGATCCGACTGCCGACCTGGGGCTCGAGCGCCAGTTCCTGCATTCGTTCCAGCTGGCGTTCACCCATCCCGCCACGGGGGAGGAGCTCTCGTTCGCCGACAACCTGCCCGCCGACCTGCAAGCCGCCCTCGATTCCCTGGCCGACCGCAGCCGCGGCCGCACCGAGGCCGGCAGGGAGGTCTTCGAGCTGTTGAGGGACGCGCCGCACCCGAGGCTGTAAGACAAGGTGAGACAAGGGGACGGGGTTAATGTCTCATTCCGCAAAGCCTGAGGATCGCGTCAACCGCACGAGAATGAGACATTAACCCCGTCCCCTTGTCTCATTCCTTCCCGTACACGCTCATGTTCTGCATCCTGGACTGCAAGAAGCTGTCGGGGAAGTGCTCGTCGAGGAAACGCTGCTCCCAGGTGGTGGCGGGGACGCCCTGGGCGCGTTGCCCCTCCCGATCGAGGGCGAGCACCGTGACCGCGACGTCCGCGGCCAGGAAGGCCGCCATGAGCGCCGTCACGGCGCGCACGGCGGCGTTTCGCGCGTTCACGTGCGAGAACGCCTGCTTGACGGCAGGCAGCGCCACGCGCACCCACACAAGGCCCAAAAGGCCCCACATCATGCCGAACGCGAAGTTCGTGCGCCCGTTGATGGAGCCGAACGTGCCCGAGTAGTCCCAGGCCACAGCACCCCAGAAGAACTCCATGCCCCAACTGGTCACGTACTCCAGCACACTGCCCACCACCATGGCAACCAGGAATATGACCAGGTTGTGCGAATGGTAGAAGCGGTTGAGGAACAGCGTCAGCACCACGGCGCCCACGCCGTAGATGGGCGAGAAGGGGCCCCAGACCAAGCCCGCGCGGCTCTCGAGGCCGCCGTAGACGATGGCGTGGAACACGGTCTCCACGGCGAGTCCGATAACGCAGCCCGCCACGAACAGCCAGAACAGGTTGAACCAGTCGAGCCGCAGGTAGCCGGTGTTGTGGAACACCTGGGCTCGTACCTCCTGCTTGACCTCGCTCAGCAGGTCCGCACCCTCCGAGGCGCCCGCACGCGCGGGCGCAGCCCCCGAAGGGGCCGGAGCATCGCCCTCCGATTCGGGCGAACCCGGGTTTTTCGGTTCTTTCTCCATTCATCCGTTCCTCGAGGGGCCGATAGGGCTAAACTATAGCAGATTTCTCAAGTTGGACGGGCACCGTTTCGCCTCGGCGATGCGCGCAGGCCGGGAAGGGGATCGACATCGTGCAAGAAGGGGACCGCACCGGCATTCTCCTGGTGAACACCGGCACGCCGGACGAGCCGCGACCGCGCGCCGTGCGCAAGTACCTCGCGCGCTTCCTCATGGACCCGCGCATCGCCCCCATGAACCGCGTGGGCTGGTGGTTCGTCCTCCACCTGTTCATCCTGCCCAAGCGCGGGCGCGCCTCGGCGGAGAAGTACGCGAGGATCTGGACCGAGGAGGGGTCTCCTTTCACGGTCGCCCACATGAAGCTCGCCCGCGCCCTGGACGCGCAGCTGGCCGAGGAGGGCCACGACGCCGTCGTGCGCTGCGCCATGAGCTACAGCGCCCCGTTCGTGCGCGACGCCGTGCGCGAGCTGAAGGAGGCCGGCTGCACGCGCCTCGTCGTGCTGCCGCTGTACCCGCAGAGCGCGCACTCCACCACCGGCTCGGTATCGGACGGCGTGGGCCGCGCGCTGCGCAAGGAGCGGTGGGACGTGCCCTGCGACTTCGTGGACAACTACCACGACGACCCCACCTACGTGCGCGCCATCGCCGCCTCGGTCAGGCACGCCGGCTTCGATCCCGACTCTGACGACAAGGTGCTGTTCTCGTACCATTCCATCCCGCTCGTCGACATCGAGGCGGGCGACACCTACGAGCTGCAGTCGGGTGCCTCGAGCCTCCAGATAGCGGGCGAGCTGGGCATCGAGCGCAACCGGTGGACCATCGGCTACCAGTGCCGTTTCGACAAGGGGCGCGAATGGCTCTCGCCGTTCACGCGCGACGTCCTGGCGCGCTGGGCCGAGGCAGACGTGGGCCGCGTGTTCTTCGTGTGCCCGAACTTCGCCGTGGACTGCCTCGAGACGCTCTACGACATCGAGCACGAGCTGAAGCCGTTCTATTTCGAACAGATCAGGAAGGCGGGCCGCGAGCCGCGCGAAGGCGCTTTCACGTACGTGCCCTGCCTCGACCGCAGCCGCGCGCACGTGAGGGTGCTCGCCGACGTGCTTCGCCCCCATGTGGAAGGAGGCCGATGATGGCCAGGGAAGAAGGCGCCGCGGCTCCGGCGCCGCGGAAGACGGTGCTCGTGGGCGTGACGGGCTGCATCGCGGCCTACAAGTCCTGCGAGATCGTGCGCCTCCTGCAGAAGGCCGGCGTGAGGGCGAAGGTGGTCATGACCGAGCATGCCGCCGAGTTCGTGGGACCCACGACGTTCCGTGCGCTCACGCGCGAGCCGGTGGCCGTGGGCTTGTTCGACGACCCGTCAGACCCCATACACCACGTGTCGCTTGCGCAGGAGGCCGACTGCTTCGTCATCGCGCCCTGCACGGCGAACGTCATTGCCAAGATAGCGAACGGCTTGGCCGACGACCTGCTCACCACCACGGCGCTCGCCTGCACGGGCCCGCTCGTGGTCGCGCCCGCCATGAACGTGAACATGTACGAGAACCCGGCGACGCGCTACAACCTGGGCAAGCTTCACATCCGCGGCGCGCGCATCGTGGAGGCCGGCGACGGCTATCTGGCCTGCGGCGACGTGGGACGGGGCCGTCTGGCCGAGCCGGCCGACATCGTGGCCGCCGTGCTCGAGGAGCTGGATATGCGCCGCGACCTGGCCGGGCGCCGCGTCATGGTCACGGCTGGGCCCACCGTGGAGCCCATCGATCCGGTGCGCTACCTCACGAACCGCTCGTCGGGCAAGACCGGCTACGCCATCGCACGGGCGGCTGCGGCCCGCGGGGCCGACGTCACGCTCGTGTCCGGCCCGGTGGCGCTCCCGGAGCCCGAGGGCATGCGCACGGTGCACGTGGAGACGGCGCGCGAGATGCTGTCTGCGGCCCAAAGGGCGTTTGCGGCAGCCGATATCGCCGTGTTCTCGGCTGCCGTGGCCGACATGCGGCCGCGCGAGGCTGCGGCGCACAAGTTGAAGAAGGGCGCAGGAGATGCGAGGCTCGATACCCTCGAGCTCGTGGAGAACCCCGATATCCTGGCCACGCTCGGCGCCGCCAAGCGTCCCGGCCAGGTGGTGGTGGGCTTCGCCGCCGAGACGGACGACGTGGTGGCCAATGCCCAGCGGAAGCTCTCTTCCAAGCATGCCGATCTTGTCGTGGGAAACGTCGTGGGAGGGGGCCGCGCCTTCGGCACCGACGACAACGAGGTGTGGTTCGTCACCGCCGAGGAGACTTACGGCCTTCCCCTCATGTCCAAGGACCGGCTGGCCGACCGCATCCTCGACGTGGCCGCCTCGTTCCTGCCGTAAGCCGAGCCTGATCTTTCAGCTGGTCCTTCCTGTAAAAGCAAGAAAGCCCCTCGGCCCGAAAGGGCGGAGGGGCTTTCTCGAATCGGGGCCGGTAGGCGGCCTCGGGCAGTTCGGAAGTTCGGCGAACTAGATGGTGTGCACCATCGTAGCCTGGCTCTTGCCGTTGTTGCCGACCGCGACGGTGAACTCGACGTGGGCGTTCTCCTCGAGGGTCTTGAACCCGTCGGTCTGGATCTCGCTGAAGTGGACGAACAGGTCATCGCCGCCGTCCTGAGAGATGAAACCGTAGCCCTTGTCGGCGTTGAACCATTTGACTGTACCAGTAGACATGCAAACCTAGCTTTCTGCCCCGCAGGGCACTTAACGGGCAGCGCGGCCGAAACCGAACCGCTGCCAACAACGTGCGGCAACGTGCCGCGTCAACCAGTGTACGCGCATCCGCGGGCTTTTCGGTCGGGGTTGGTCGGAAAGTCCCTTGCACACGCTATCCACACGATCGGCCCGTCGGCGGGCGTTGCACCCAAGATCACCTGCAATTGAAAAAGATTCGGGGAAGATGATAAATTCCATCTTGAAATACCCGGCGAGTAACGGTAATATATTCAAGCTGTCTGACGGGGAAACGATACAAACCCCAAGACGCATAACGGGTTGTGGCGCAGTTTGGTAGCGCACTTGACTGGGGGTCAAGGGGTCGCAGGTTCAAATCCTGTCAACCCGACCAGAAACTCGAAAGCCGCCTTCGGGCGGCTTTTTCGTGCTTGCGGGGGTTTCGCGGCGCAGCGTGCGCGGGCTTCACGCCAGGCGCTTGGGGCGAAGCCGAAACGCCTGGCCCTACAGCGCCGCTTCCGCGCCGCGAGCGCGACGGACGTGGGGCAGGTGCAGCCTCGCGCCGCACTCGGCGTACACGGCGCCGCCTATGACGAGCACCACGCCTATCGCCTGAGCAGGGGAGAAGGCCTCGCCCAAGAGCAGCGCGGACAGCACGACGGCCGCGAGCGGCTCCAGGTAGCCGCACACCGACACCGTCTGCGCCGGCAGCTTGCCCATGGCGGAGAAGTACACGAAGCAGCCGAATCCGGTGTTCACCAGGCCCAGCACCAGGAGGGGCGCCCAGTCGGCCGGGCCTATCTGCAGCGAGGTCCCCCCGGTTGCGCCGACGAACAGCGCAACGGCCGCGAAGCTGGACACGAGCTGCACGGCAGAGCTCTCAAGCCCCTCCACGTGGCGCACCTTCTTCGCGAACACGACCATCGCTGCGTACATGACTGCCGACATCCCGCCGCAGAACAGCCCCCATCCCGATGCGCCCTCGCCGAGCGCGCGGCCGTTCACCAGCAGCACGCCGACCAGCACGAGGCCGAACCCGGCGAGCTTCGCACGGGTCAGCCGCTCGCCGAACAGCCACGGCGACAGGGCGGCCACGATGATGGGGCCGCAGTAGTACACGAGCGAGGCGGTGCCCACGCCCAGATGGCGATACGCCTCGAACAGGAAGAGCCAGCTGGCGCCCAGCGCGGCGCCGGATGCGGCAAGGCAGCCCAAGTCGCCGAGGTGCCGGTGGAACGTGACGCGGCGCTTCGCGGCAAGCAGCAGCACGACCAGCAGCAGGCTTCCCAGCAACGTGCGCAGCAGCACGACCGAGGAGCTGGGCAAGGCGATGCCGCTCGCCACGATGCCGTTGCTGCCGAACAGGAGCAGCGCCCCTACGTACTTCCCGTAATCCCGTGCCACCTTCGTCCTTCTTTCCTTGATACGCCGCCTACCCGCATAAGGTGCGAGAAACTGCCGGACGACAGTGTGTCACAGAACCAAAAAGCACAAAAGCGAATGTTTATCATAATAAGCATGATAAAATCGCATGCAAAAGGGAAACGATGGCCCACGGAGGCGGAAAGAGAGGACGGCGGTGGACGCGAGCATCCAGAAGTACCAGGCGTTCGTGAGGACGGTTGAGCTGGGAAGCTTCACCAAGGCGGCCGAGTCGCTGTCGTATTCCCAGTCGGGCGTGAGCCGCATGGTGGCCGACCTGGAGCGGGAGTGGAAAGTCGCCTTGCTCGAGCGCGGGCGGGCCGGCGTGCGCCTCACGTCCGAGGGCACGCGCCTCCTGCCCTGCATCCGACGCGTGTGCGAGGAGCATGCGCGCCTGCAGGCCCAGGTCGACGAGCTGAACGGGCTGCAGGCGGGCCTCATCCGCATCGGCACGTTCTCCAGCGTGGCCACCCATTGGCTGCCGAACGTCATCCGCGCGTTCCAAGAGGACTACCCGAACATCGACTACGAGCTTTTGCTGGGAGATTACAGCGAGATCGAGGAGTGGGTGCTCGAGGGGCGCGTGGACTGCGGCTTCCTGCGCCTGCCTGCGCACCGCGGCCTGGAGACGGTGTTCATCGAGCGCGACGAGCTGCTGGCCGTGCTCCCCGAGGGGCACCCGTTGGCCGAGCAGGAGCGCGTGCCGGCGGAGGAGCTGTGCGAGGAGCCGTTCCTGCTGCTGGAGAAGGGCGACAACACCGTGGTGTCCGAGGTGTTCGAGCGCGACGGCCTGTCACCGCGCACGCGGTTCACCACCTGGGACGACTACGCCATCATGGCCATGGTGGAATGCGGGCTGGGCGTGAGCATCCTGCCTGGGCTCATCCTGCGGCGCGCGCCGTACCGCATCGCGGCGCGGCCGTTGGAGGAGCCCGCCTACCGCACCATAGGACTCGCCCTGCGCAGCCGCGAGGCGGCCTCGCTCGCCACGCAACGCTTCCTGGAGTACCTGGACTGCCGCTGACGGCCGGCGGGCGGATCTTCGCGAAACAGCGTGGAAACGCCGTGCGCACGGGATGCTTCCAGTATCGGCTGCCCGGCCCGCGAACTCCTACACTGGACGGTGTCGGTCACAGAAAGGAGCATAACTATGAGCATTATCGTGTGGATCATCATCGGCGGCCTGGCCGGCTGGGTCGCGGGCATGATCATGAAGGAGCAGGGCAGCTTGGTGAAGAACATCATAGTGGGCATCGTGGGCGCGCTCATCGGCGGGTTCATCATGAGCTTCTTCGGGGCTGAGGGCTTCACCGGGTTCAACCTATGGTCGTTCGTGGTGGCGTTGCTCGGGTCGGTGGTGCTGCTGGCCATCATCAACTTCGTCACCAAGAAGAGCGCCTAGGCGAACCGGAGGAGGCCCCGCTGCTTTGGCTTGCGGCGCCTCCTCCGGCTTAGTGGCTACGGCAGCGCTATCTCCGTGCCGCCGATGGTGACGGAGGCCACGTCGTCGGTGTTCAAGAACTCTTCGAACACTATGTTCTTATGGCAGGCGGTCGTGCTGCCGTTCTCGCGGGTTCCCCCGCTGTGCTTCGAGGCATCGATTTCGAGAACCGTCCCGTCCTTCATGTTCACCGTGATGGACGGGTTGAGGAAGCGGTCGACCTCGCTGCCGTTGTGCTCGGACAGGCGCCCGGATCCTTGCTCGAGCCAGTCCATGGCGCCGTCGGCCGTGTACTCGAGCGTGAGCGCGATCGGCGAGATGCTGGCGCTGTCCAGCGTGGCGCCCATGCCGTTCAGCTCGAACGGCTGCCCGGCCGGCAGGTCGACGGAGGTGTCCTCGTAGTCCACGACGAACTTCATGTCCCAGGTGCCTTCGGCAACGGCCTCGCGCCCGCCGTCGCCGTACCGGTACAGGTTCTGGAAGCTCGCGCGCGCCGTATGCCCGATGATGCTGCCGCCGATCGAGGTGACGGACATCTGCTCCACGTACTGGATGGCGTTGTCGGAGGGGTCGGCATCGTAGAAGTGGCCGCTGCCGCCGCCCGTCGTCACCCCGTCGACGTGGACTCCGGCCGCCTCTCCGAACCCGAGGGGCAGCGCACCGTTGTCCAGGGCATCGATATCCCCGAACGGCGTGCCGTCGTCCTTGGCGATGCTGAACACGATGGTGTAGTTCGCCCGGTCGCCGATGATGGCCTCGGCCGTGACGGTGACGCCGTTCGACGTGGCGCTCGCGCCGAGGGGGCGCCCTATCTTGCCCACGACCTCGGTCTGGGCGGGTGGGCCGCCGAACAGGTCGTCCATGACGTTGCCCACGCCCATGAGCGCGCCGGAGGCGTACGCACCCCCTGCCAGGCCTACTGCCAGAACCACCGTGGCCGCCGCTGCCGCCGCGAAGCGCCAGCGGCGCTTGTCGCCGCGCGCTGCGTGCACATCCGGTTGCGGGCGCGCCGCCCGCGCCTGCTCCTGCGCCGCAGCCAGGCGCGCCGCCATGCGCTCCTTCGCGGCGGGCGAGAATCTCAGGTCGTCCATGGCCTCGTTATACTCCCTGTCCACAATAGGCTCCTTCCAACATAGTGCGGAGCTTGCCGCGGCCGCGGCTCAGATGAGCGCTGACGGCCGACTCGCTCCGTCCGGTGAGCTCCGAGATCTCCCGGATCGAGTACCCTTCGTAATAATGGAGGTAGATGGCCTCGCGGTACTTCGCCGGCAGCGCCATGACGGCGTCCACGACCCCGCTGTCAGGCTCGTCGGGGACTGCGGCATCAGGCGCCGCCTCCAGCCCAACCGTGTGCCTCCTGAACCCGCTGCGCAGCGCGTCCTTGCAGGCGTTCGCCGTCGTGCGGACGACCCAGGCCTTCTCGTGCTCGGGTCCCTCGAACCTCGTGCGGGCCCCCATGAGCTTGAGCAGCACCGTCTGGCAGACGTCCTCCGCGTCGTGCGTGGACTTCAGGTAGGTGTAGCTCAGCCGCAGTATGAGGTCCGCGTAGGCCTCGACCAGCCGCTCGGCCTCCACCTCGCTTGCTCTTCTTGTCTCCATCCGTGGCTTTTCCCTCTCTTGCCCGGCTGCCGCCGGGGATGTTCGAGCAACGTCGCTTCACCTTCAATACGATCCAGGGACGGCTTTCCTGACAGCATAGCGCGAATTCTCGGAAAAACCGGGGGAGCGCCCGTCGCGCTCCCGTCAACCGGCCGGCTGGCAAGCAGGGCCTCGCAAGCGCCCGCATTTGCCCGCACGGGCGGGCTTGCCGCCGCTTGCGGGCTCCCGTATACTGGCCTCTGTTCGGGATGACCCGAGCCGGCGCGGCGTCGAGCCCCGAGAGGGAAGTTCCGCCGCCTGTCCAGTCTGCCGGGACAACCCGGGAAATTCCGCGATCGAGAAAACCGCACCGTCCGCGAGGCGGGCAGGGCTCGAGGTCGCCTGCGTTCATGCAACGGGGTAGCACGATGGAGGAGAAGAAGGGAACGCCGCGAGGCGGGGGAGAGGGCGCCTCCCGCGTCGGCGGCGAAGCCGAGGATACGTCGCTGTCGGCCCAAATAGCCGCCCAGGAGCCGTTCGAGCGCCGCCCGGTGCTCGACACCGGCGACCTCGAGGTGGCCGTGCCCGTCGCGCGCACGGACCAGCAGCGCGCCGGCGACGCGAAGATCGACCGCATGGGCACCGCCAGCACGCTCAAGCTGCTGCTGGAATTCTCCATCCCGGCCGTGTTCGGCGTGCTCGTGCAGACGCTCTACAACGTCATCGACGCCGTGTACGTGGGCGCCGCGGTGGGGGAGAACGGCCTGGCGGCCACGACGGTGGCGAACCCCGCCATGACGTTCATGGTGGCCGTGGCCATGCTCGTGGGCGTGGGCGGCAACGCGCTCGCGGCCATCAAGCTGGGCGAGCGGAAGAAGCGCGTGGCCGAGCGCGTGCTGGGCAACAGCTTCGTGCTGCTCGTGGGCGCGGGCGTCGTCGCCTGGATCGTCGGCCTCGCGGCGCTCGACCCCATCCTGCGCGCCTCGGGCGCCGACGACGCGGTGCTGCCGCACGCGCGCGCCTTCATGACGGTCATCATCGCGGGCTGTCCCTTGCAGTTCGTGGCGTTCGGCATGAACAACTTCATCCGCACGGCGGGCCACCCCAACCGCGCGCTCGGCTCCATGCTCGTGGGCACGGGCGCGAACATCGTGCTCGGCTACCTGTTCATCATCGTGCTCGACGGCGGCATGACGGGCGCGGGGCTCGCCACCGTATGCTCGTGGGCGCTCTCGGCCGCCTTCGTCATGCAGTTCTTCCTGAAGAAGGGCTCGCCCATGCCGCTGCGCCGCGAGGCCCTCGGCATCAAGTGGCGCGTGGCGCTGCGCATCTGCGCGCTCGGCGTGGCCCCCTCGGTCATGGAGCTGGGCTTCGCGGTGTCGAACATGATCATGAACAACCTGCTGCTGTCCTACGGCGCCTCCGACCCCCTCGGCTCGGACGGCGCGCTCGCGGTCATGCGCGTGCTCTCGGCCGTGGGCATGTTCACCATCATGCCGTCCATGGGCATCGCCATGGGCGCGCAGCCCATCATCGGCTACAACTACGGCGCGCGGAAGTTCGGGCGCATGAAGCGCACGCTGGGGCAGGGCATCCTCCTGGGCATCGCCATCACCACGCCCCTGTGGCTCACCGTGCTCTTCCTGCCCGATATGTACGCGCACCTGTTCAGCCTGCCGGAGGCCTACCTGGACGCCACGGCGTGGGCGCTCATCGCCTACCTCGTGTTCATACCCATCCTTCCCGTGGCGCTCATCGGGTCGAACTACTTCGACGCCACCGGGCAGGCGCTCAAGGCGACGCTGCTCACGCTCACGCGCCAGATACTGTTCTTCATCCCGCTGCTCTTGGCGAGCCCCCACGTACTGCCGCTCGTGCTTCCCTGGACGCCGCTGCAGAGCCTGTTCTTCGCGCCCTCGATCTCGGACATCACCTCCACGCTGCTCGTGGTGGCCTTCCTGGCGGCGGAGTGGCGCCGCCTGCGCAAGCTGGAGGCGCGCGAGGCCCTTGAAGCGCCCGGCGCCTCCTAAGGGAGCCTCCGCCCGCCGCAGCTCCCTCGCCGCCCGCCGCCGCGCGCGTCCGCAGGGATGGGCGATACCGCCGGTTGGCGGTGCGGCCGCGTCTGCGCTCGACGCGGAGCCTAGCATGGTGCGCAAGGCTACCGAGGAGCACGAAGGAGGAGCGCACCATGAAGATCGAGGCCGCCGTTACCCACGGCATGGGCGAGGAATTCGAGATCGGGGAAGTCGAGCTGGCAGAACCCCGCTCCAACGAGGTTCTGGTGAGGGTGGTGGCGACGGGCGTCTGCCATACGGATGCCGTCGCCCGGGACAACGGCATCGTGCCCTATCCGATCGTCCTCGGGCACGAGGGGGCCGGCATCGTCGAGCGGGCGGGCGCGAACGTGAAGACGGTCGGGCCGGGAGACCACGTGGTGCTCTCGTACTCCTCGTGCGGCCATTGCGAGAACTGCCTGTCCGCCCATCCCTCCACGTGCGAGAAGATGAACGACCTGAATTTCGGCTCCGAGGGCATCGAGCGCCTGGAGCAGGACGGGAGGCCGGTGGCCACGTTCTTCGGGCAGTCCTCGTTCGCCACCTACGCCGTCGCCGACGAGCGCAACGTGGTGAAGGTCCCCGACGACGTGGAGTTGGAGCTGCTCGGCCCTCTGGGTTGCGGCATCCAGACGGGCAGCGGGACGGTGCTCGTCCGCCTCAAGCCCTCGTTCGGCTCCACGATCGCCGTGTACGGTTGCGGAGCGGTGGGGCTTAGCGCCGTCATGGCGGCGAAGATCGCGGGATGCAGGACCGTCATCGCGGTCGACGTGCACGAGAGCCGCCTCGAGCTGGCGCGCGAGCTGGGCGCCGACTACGCGCTCAACAGCAGCGAGGTGGACGTGGTGGAGGAAGTCAGGAAGGCTACGGGCTCGGGCACCCATTTCGCGGTCGAGACGACCGGCGTCCCCGCGGTCGTCCACCAGAGCCTGGCGGCGCTGCGCCCGCTGGGCACGGTGGCCATCGTGGGCATCACGCCCGAGATGACCGTCGATATGTTCGGCGAGGTCATGGCCGAGGGGAAAACGGTGACGGGCGTCATAGAGGGCGACACCGTGCCCCAGCTGTTCATCCCCGAGCTGGTAGAGTACTACCGCCAGGGCCGCTTCCCCTTCGACAAGCTGGTGGAGTTCTATGACTTCGAGAACATCAACCAGGCGTTCGAGGATTCCCGAACCGGCAAGACCATCAAACCGGTCGTCAAGATGAGGTAGGGTCCGGCCGAAAGCATGCCCGAAAGCGCGCCCCGCATGCCATGCGGGGCGTTTCTGCGTGCAGGGGAGGGCGGGCGCGCACATTGCGCCGCCCTACGGTATACGGCCTGTTGAAAAGCCGTTACCGCCGTTAAAAACCGCTCGCGACGGCAAACCTGCCACTGCCCGGCGATACGAATACCCAATGCATCCATAATACAACCGTGGCGCTCTCCTTTCGCCGGATAATACGCTCCGATGGGGAAGCGCTGGGGCCGGGGATGCCCAGGTTTGCTAAAGTTCGGTCATCGCTTGCACGGGGGTTCAGGTTTCCCTGCCGCATTCTGCAAGCTTTCCATCAACCGACACAAGTGAAGGGATACGACGTGGCTCTGCTCGGGTTCTTAATCCTTTTCCCGCTGGTCGTTGCCGCCGTGCTTTTGGTCGTGCGCAACAACCGGGCGAGAAGCGCGATTGTGGGCGCCTCGGCGCTCGTCATCGGCCTGGCCTCCATCTGGTTGGTGGCCACCTACCTGGGGGCTCCCTGGGTAACGTTCGACTTCGAATCGCCCCTCATCGACTACGCCAGCACGGCGGTGAGCGTGCTCGTGGCGGCTGCTATCCTGTACTACGGCATCCGCTACAAGAACGTGCTCGCCTGCGTGCTCGCCGTGATCCAGGTGGTGGGCTCGCTCGTGTTCGAGTTCGGCTTCGCCCACTCCATCGACGTGACCGAGGCGCTGTACCTCGACTCGCTGTCGCTGCTCATGGCGTTCATCATCGGCGTCATCGGCTCCGGCATCTGCGTGTACGCGCTCGGCTACATGGAGGACTTCCAGGCCCACGAGCCGGAGGGGGCCAAGGACCGCCGCCCCGTGTTCTTCGCGCTCATGTTCGTGTTCCTGTCCGCCATGTTCCTGATCGTGTTCTCGAACAACATGGTGTGGATGTTCACGGGCTGGGAGGTCACGACGGTCTGCTCGTTCCTCCTCATCGCCTACACGCGCACCGAGGAGGCCATCAAGAACGCCTTCCGCCAGATCATCATGAACCTGCTGGGCGGCCTCGGCTTCCTGGCGGCGCTCTACCTGAGCGCCATCCAGCTGGGCACGCTGTCGTTCCTCGAGTTCCTGCAGATCGGCGTCCAGAACCCGGCGCTCGTGGTGCTGCCGGTGTGCGCGCTGGCGTTCGCGGGCCTCACGAAGGCCGCGCAGATGCCGTTCCACACGTGGCTGCTCGGCGCCATGGTGGCGCCCACGCCCACCTCGGCGCTGCTCCACTCGTCCACCATGGTCAAGGCCGGCGTGTTCCTGCTGGTGAAGCTGGCGCCCGTGTTCCTGGTGTGCCCCGTGCCGTCGGTGATGGTCGTGCTCGTGGGCGGCATCACGTTCGCGCTGTGCTCGTTCATGGCCATCTCGCAGAGCAACGCCAAGCGCGTGCTCGCGTACTCCACGATCGCGAACCTCGGCCTCATCACGGCCTGCGCGGGCGTCGGAACCCCGGAGGCCGTCTGGGCCGCCGCGTTCCTCATCCTGTTCCATTCCATCGCGAAGTCGCTGCTGTTCCTGTGCGTCGGCACGGCCGAGCACCACATCGGCAGCCGCGATATCGAGGATATGGACCTTCTGTTCGATCGCATGCCGCGGCTTGCACGCTTCATGATGCTGGGTATCATGTGCATGTTCATCGCACCGTTCGGCATGCTGGTGGCGAAGTGGGCCACGCTCGTTTCGTTCGTTGACACGGGCCAGGTCGCCCTCATCCTGCTCCTGGCCTTCGGCTCGGCCGCCACGTTCATGTTCTGGGCCAAGTGGCTGGGCAAGCTCTCCGGCATCGCCGGCCGGCCCGAGAACGTGGAGGTGACCGTGCACAAGAGCGAGTGGACCGCCATCGTCATCATGGCCGTGCTCGTGGTCGTGGGCTGCGTGTGCCTGCCCATCATCTCGCAGCTTGTCGTCGAGCCCTACGTGTACAGCGTGTTCGGCGTGCTCGGCCAGGACATCGCCTCCACGAACCTGTGGATCGCCTCCATCGCCGCAGCGCTCATCGCCATCGTGCTGTTCGCGGGGCTCGGGCGCGGCAAGGCCAAGAAGGCCGAGGTGTACCTCGCCGGCGTGAGCGCCGACAACGAGGCGCGCGTCTACCGCAACTCGCTGTCGGGCGAGTCGGCCGCCACGTCCCGCAACATGTACCTGGACGGCATATTCGGGGAGAAGCGCATCAACCCCGTGGGCACGGTGGCCTGCGCCCTCGTCATCATCGTCGCGTTCGGTTTCTCGGCCATCACGCTGCCGGGCCTGTTCTAGGAAAGGGTGTGATCTGAAATGTCCCTGCTCTTCGCTCTCATCGGCACCCTCGCCTTCGCCATCGCGGCACCGGTGCTGGGCTGCCTCCTGGCCGGCCTCGACCGCAAGATCACGGCGCGCATGCAGGGCCGCGTGGGCCCGCCGCTGCTGCAGCCGTACTACGATGTGCGCAAGCTCATCGAGAAGGACAACGTCTCCGTCAACTCCAGCGAGGGAACCTACATCACGTGCGCGCTCGTGTTCACGCTGCTGGCTGGAGGCATCTTCTACTCGGGCGGCAACCTGCTCATGAGCGTGTTCGTCATCACGCTCGCGGGCCTGTTCTTCATCATCGCCGCGTACTCCACGCGCAGCCCCTACGCGGAGCTCGGCGCGAACCGCGAGACGCTGCAGGTCATGTCCTACGAACCCATGGTGCTGTTCATGGCCGTGGCGTTCTACATGGCTGCCGGCACGTTCGACTCGGCGGGCGTCTTCGCCCTCGACGCGCCCGTGGTCACGAGCATCTGGCTCGTGTTCCTGGGCCTGCTGTTCGTGCTCACCATCAAGCTGCGCAAGTCGCCGTTCGACCTTTCGTACTCCCACCACGCCCACCAGGAGCTCGTCAAGGGCATCACCACCGAGATGAGCGGCAAGACGCTCGCGAAGGTGGAGATCATGCACTGGTGCGAGAACGTGCTGTTCCTGGGTTGGGTCGGCCTGTTCTTCGTGTGGGGCAACCCGCTCTCCATCGTGCTGGCCATCGCCGTGGTCGTGCTCGTGTACTTCCTGGAGATCTGGATCGACAACAACTTCGCCCGCGTGAAATGGCAGGCCATGCTCTCGTCGGCCTGGGCCGTGGCGTTCGTGGCGGGCTTCGTCAACATCGCCGTCCTGGCGTACCTGTAAGGAGGCGCGGAACCAATGACGTTCGCAACGAAATCACCGTGGGTCATCCACTACGACGGCTCGAGCTGCAACGGCTGCGACATCGAGGTGCTGGCGGCGCTGTGCCCCGGCTACGACGTGGAGCGCTTCGGCATCATCAACACGGGCAATCCCAAGCACGCCGACATCTTCCTGGTCACCGGCAGCGTGAACGAGCGCAACATCAAGGTGGTGCAGGAGATCTACAACCAGATGGTCGAGCCCAAGGTCGTCATCGCGTGCGGCATCTGCGCGTGCTCGGCCGGCATCTTCCACGACTGCTACAACGTGATAGGCGGCGTGGACCAGGCCATACCCGTTGACGTGTACGCGCCCGGCTGCGCCGTGCGCCCCGAGGCCATCATCGACGCGGTCGTGCAGGGCCTTGGCATACTGGAAGAGAAATCGAAGGCCCTGCAGGCTCAGAAGAAGGGAGCGTGACATGGCGCTTGAGACGACGTTCGTCCCGCTGACCGTCGAGGAGCTGCCGGCGCTGGCGGCCGCCAAGAAGGACGGCGGCTGGCGGTTCGTGCAGCTGCTCGCCGTGAACACCGAGGACGGCATCGACCTGGTCTACTCGTTCATGAAGGACAACCTGCTGGAGAACCACGAGATCAAGGGCGTCCAGAAGGGCACGACGGTGCCCAGCATCACCGACCGGTTCCTCGAGGCGTTCGTGTTCGAGAACGAGACGCACGACCTGTTCGGCGTGGACGTGCAGGGCATCGCCATCGACTTCGGCGGCAACTTCTACGCGCTGGCGCAGAAAGAGCCCATGACCATCATATCGCCGGAGCAGAAGGCCGCGCGCGAGAAGGCCAAGAAGGTGGCCGCCGCCAAGGCTGCGAAGGAGAAGGCCGCCAAGGCGGCCGCGGCGAACGCCGCCTACGTGGAGACGCACCCCGACGCCGCCCCCGCCCCCGGCGAGCGCGGCTACATCGCGCCGCCCGAGGACGACGATCTGGAGACGAAGCTGGCCGGCATGGACCCCGAGAAGGTCGCCCGCGTGCGCGCGGCCATCGCCGCGAAGGCCAAGAAGGCGGCCGCCGAGGCCGGGAAGGAAGGTGAGTAGCATGGGGAAGGCGACCGTCATCCCGTTCGGCCCGCAGCACCCGGTGCTGCCCGAGCCCCTGCACCTCGACCTGGTGGTGGAGGACGAGACCGTCATCGAGGCCGTGCCGCAGATCGGCTTCATCCACCGCGGGCTCGAGAAGCTCGTCGAGACGCGCGACTACAACCAGTTCATCTACGTGGCCGAGCGCATCTGCGGCATCTGCGCCTTCGGCCACTCCATGGGCTACGCCGAGACGGTGGAGAAGCTCATGGGCGTGGAGATCCCCGAGCGCGCCGAGTACCTGCGCGTCATCTGGCACGAGCTGTCCCGTGTCCACTCCCACGTGCTGTGGATGGGCCTGGCCGCCGACGCGTTCGGCTACGAGAGCCTGTTCATGCACTGCTGGCGCCTGCGCGAGCGGGTGCTCGACATCTTCGAGAAGACCACCGGCGGGCGCGTCATCTTCTCGGTGGTGAAGGTGGGCGGCGTCGTGCGCGACATCGACGAGGGCATGCTCGCCGAGATGAAGCGCGTGCTGGACGGCATAAAGGACGACTACCGCCAGCTGTGCAACGCGTTCCTCAAGGACACCTCGGTCAAGAACCGCACCGTGGGCATCGGCTACATCAGCCCGGAAGACGCGTTCTCCCTGAGCATGGTGGGCCCCTTCGCCCGCGCGTCCAACGTGAACAACGACGTGCGCTGCCTGGGCAACGGCGGCTACGGCAAGCTCGCCGACTTCCAGCCCGTGCTCGACACCCAGGGCGACTGCTACGCCCGCGTGAAGGTGCGCGCGCTGGAGGTGCTGCAGTCCATCGACATCATCGAGGAGATGATCGCGAAGATCCCCGCCGGCGACATCGCGGTGGACGTGAAGGGCTCGCCCGCGCCGGGGGCCGAGGCGGCCAACCTGGTGGAGCAGCCGCGCGGCGAGTGCTACTACTACGCGCGCGGCAACGGGTCGAAGTACCTGGAGCGCATGCGCATGCGCACGCCCACGTCGCAGAACCTGGCCGGCATGGCCACGGCGCTGGCCGGATGCGACCTGGCCGACGTCAACATGATCGTGCTGACCATCGACCCCTGCATCAGCTGCACGGAAAGGTAGGCGGGAATGGGATCGTTCAAACTGGGAAAGATGACGCTGAAGTCGCTGTTCGGCAAGCCGGAGACCATCCAGTACCCTGCCGAGCAGAAGACGCCTCCGCCGGGCCTCAAGGGCCACGTGACCAACAACGTGGACGCGTGCATCCTGTGCGGCATCTGCATGAAGCGCTGCCCCTGCGACGCCATCACGGTGGACAAGCCGGCCCGCACGTGGTCCATCAACCGCTTCCGCTGCGTGCAGTGCGGCACGTGCGTGCGCGAGTGCCCGAAGCAGTGCCTGGCCATGGAGCCCACCTACACGCCTCCCGCCACCGAGAAGCGCTCCGACGTGTTCGAGGTGCCCGAGCACGCGAAGGCGGCTGCGGGGCAGTCTTAAAAAACTGCGAAGGATGCGTGGGCGCGCCGGCGGGCGCGTGCAAAACTGCTAGAATAAACGCCGATAGGCAAGGGACCGGGCTTCGAGCCCGGTCTTTGCGTGGGGAGGCTGCTGCGACCTCTTGGCCGGCGGCACCGCGCAGGGCGGACGGCCCATTGGCAGGCGGCGGGAGAAGAGGACGATGGCAGGCAAAGAAGCGCGTGAGACCGGAGGTCGGAAGGGCAGGGAAGAGGCGAGCGACCGCATCTTCACCGTGCCGAACATAATATCGCTCATCCGGCTGTGCCTCGTGCCCATATTCCTCGTGCTGCTGTTCAACGGCTACGACCTTATGGCCACGTTCCTGTTCGCGCTGGCCGCGGGCACGGATTGGGTCGACGGGCAGATCGCCCGGCGCACGCACGCCGTGTCGAGGCTCGGGCAGCTTCTGGACCCGGCCGTCGACCGCATCCTCATGATAGCGGGCGTGGCCGGCCTGTTCCTGGTGGGACGGCTGCCGTTGTGGATCATCCTCGTGGTGCTGATACGCGACCTGGCCCTGCTCGTGGGCGGCGCGGTGCTGCTCAAGCGCTACCGCGTTCGCGTGGCGGTGGTCTACGCGGGCAAGGTGGCCACCACGCTCCTGTTCGTGGGCTTCGCCGGCCTGCTGCTGAACTGGCCGCTGCTAAACGGCCTCGGCGTGGTGGACGCCGCCTGGCTGCCGGGCCTCGCGGCGGGCCCGTACTCGTGGGGCATCTGGTTCGTGTACGCGGGGCTCGTGCTCGCGCTCCTCACCACGGTCTACTACGCCCTTTCCGCGCTCGCGAAGGTGCGCGCCGCCAAGCGCGAAGCCGCATCCGCCCAGCCGGAGCGACGGTAGCCGATGGCGGGAAGGACGCCGGGCACGGGCGGCGCGCCGAGGCGCCAGCGCACGGATCCGCAGCCGGCCTCGCGGCAGGGCCCTTTGCGTCCCGCGTCCCGCGCCGCAAAGGGCCCTGCCGCCGGAGCCGGGCGCGCTTCTTCGCCCGCATCGCCCAAGGCGGGAAGGCCCTCTGCCCGCGCATCCCATGCCGCGGCGACCCGCAAGGGCGGCGCATCCCCTGCGCGCGGGCAGGCTTCCCCCTCTTACAACGCCCCCTTGCTCTGGACGAAGGGCGCCCCGGGCAAGCCGCCTGCAGGAGGCCCCGTCCGCCGCGCGCTCGGATTCACGGGGCGGGCGCTGTTGTCCGTGCTCGCGCTCGCCGGGCGCGGGGCAAGCTGGGCCGCGCGCTCCCTCGGCTCGCTGGTGCGTCGCAGCCGCGTGGCGCTGGCCGTGACGGTGCTGGCAGCGGCGCTCGTGGCAGGCGGCGCGGTTGACTTTGGGCTGAACTGGGGAAAGGCCTACGCCGGCGTGAGCATCGGGGAGGTGGACGTGTCCGGCAAGGATGCCGAGGAGATGCGCGCGCTGGTGGAGCAGGCCTACGCCGCGCGCCTCGCGGCGGGCTCCGCCACCGTCTTCGCGAGCGACGACGCCGCAGCGCGGGTCGCCGACGCGGCGGCCCAGGCCGAGGACGAGGCCCTGGCCGAACAGCGCTCCGTGGAGGAGGCGCGGGCGGCCAAGCAGCTGTGGACGGCCGACGCAACCGCGCTCGGAGCCGTGCTGCCCGCCGAGCAGCTGGTGGAGGAGGCGCTCGCGGTGGGGCGCGAGGAGGGCGGGCTGGGCGCGCGCCTCGCGGCGCTCTTCGGCGGATGGACCGTCGAGGTGCGGGCCGACTACGATGCGGGCGCGCTGGAGGAGCTGGCCGCCGACATAGACGCGACCATCGGCAGCCCGCGCGTGGACTTCGGTTTGGCCGTGGACGCGGGGCAGGCGCGCGTCACGGAGGGGCACGACGGCTCCATGGTCGACCGCGCGGCGTTCGCCCGCGAGCTCGACCGGGCCTACCTTACGAGCCCGGACGGCAGGGGCTCCTTCGTGGCGCGCGCGGAATACGCGCCCCTGCGCATCGACCGCAACGAGGCCCAGGCGGCCTGCGATGCCGTTAACGCCGCCATCGCCGACGGCGCGCGCTTCACCTGGGCGGGCACCTCTTGGGAGGCGACTGCTGCCGACCTGGGAGAATGGGTGGTCGCCACGCCTGTTGAGCACGACGGCGGCTGGGTTCTCGCACCGTCGCTGGACGAGGCGAAGGCGAAGCCCGCCATCCTCGCCCACGTGCAGCAGACGCGCACGGGCGACCCCGTGCACGTGACGTTCGAGCGCGCAGACGACGAGGTGCGCGTGCGCACGGACGGCGCGGGCGAGGTGCCGCTCGCGGCCGAGACGGCGCGGGCGCTCGACGCGGCGCTGTTCGGGGCCGGCGACGGCGCGGGGGGCGACGGCGGCTCCGCGAGCGCGCACCGGCCCGGCCCCGGGCAGCCCGTCGAGGTGGCGGTGGGCAGCGGCACCGCCCCCGAGACGTCCACGTTCGACGAGGCCGTCTCGCTCGGGCTCGTGGCCGAGATATCCTCGTACACGACCGAGTTCACGAGCGGCGCGGGCACCGAGAACCGCAACCACAACATCCGCCTCGTATCCGACCTGCTGAACAACTCCGTGGCCCCGGCAGGCGGCACCTGGTCGTTCAACGGCACGTCGGGCGAGTGCAACGCCGAGCGCGGCTTCCTGGGCGCAGGCGCCATCATCGACGGGGAGTACGACGACGCCGTGGGCGGCGGCATCTGCCAGGTGGCCACCACCGTGTTCAACGCGGTGTACGACGCCGGCTACCCCGTTCCCACGCGCCACAACCACTCGCTCTACATCGCCAGCTACCCCGCCGGCCGCGACGCGGCGGTCAGCTGGGACGAGCTCGACCTCGTGTGGAAGAACGACGGCGCTTCCGATGTTTTGATGCGCACCAGCTACACCGACACGTCCGTAACCGTTACACTGTACGGAGTCGATCCGGGCTACCACGTGAGCACCGACGTGGGGGAGTGGACCGAGGGGGAGAAGCACAAGACCAAGACCAAGCGCGACGACTCCATGGCGCCGGGCACGAGCTACGTCAAGACCGCGGGCACCGATGGCAGGAAGATCACGGTGATCCGCACGGTGACTTCCTCCGACGGAAGCATCCTGCACGAGGACCCGTTCTACTCGACGTACGATCCCATCACCGAGGTCGTGGTCGCGGGCCCCGAGACCCAGGAGAAGACGGACGGCGCGGCCGCCGGGGACGACGCCGCGAAGAAGCAGAACGAGGAAAGGTGACCGACCCGTGTACTACCAGCCAGACATCGAAACCATGCCGCGCGAGCAGCTGCGCGAGCTCCAGCTCGAGCGCATGAAGCAAAGCGTCCGCCACGCCTACGACAACGTGGCGTTCTACCAGCAGTCCTTCAATGAGGCGGGCGTCGTCCCCGACGACCTCCAGACCCTCGAGGACTTGGAGCGCCTCCCGTTCGTCGTGAAGCAGGACATGCGCGACGCCTACCCGTTCGGGCTGTTCGCCGTGCCGCAGAAGGACGTGGCGCGCATCCACGCCTCCTCCGGCACGACGGGCCAGGCCACGGTGGTGGGCCACACGGCGTCGGACCTCAAGAACTGGGGCGACTGCTTCGCCCGCGGCATCGCCATGGTGGGCGGCGACGAGAACTCCACCATCCAGGTATCCTACGGCTACGGCCTGTTCACGGGCGGTCTGGGCGCGCACGCCGGCGGCGAGGCCATGGGCTGCTCGGTCATCCCCACGTCGTCGGGCAACACGCGCCGGCAGGTGCAGATGATGAAGGACTGCGGCACGGACATCCTGGCCTGCACGCCCTCGTACGCGCTCCTCATCGCGGACACCGCCATCGAGATGGGCTACGACCCGGCCACCGAGTTCAAGATCTCGGGCGGCATCTTCGGCGCCGAGCCGGCGTCGGACAACATGCGCGAGGAGATAGCCTCCAAGCTGGGCATCCAGTACTGCGACGTGTACGGCTTGTCCGAGATCATGGGCCCGGGCGTGGCCATGGAGTGCGCGGAACGCGCCGGCCTGCACGTGGCCGAGGACCACTTCTACTGCGAGATCCTGAACCCCGAGACGCTCAAGCCCGTGCCCGACGGCGAGTGGGGCGAGCTCGTCATCACCACGCTCACCCGCGAGTGCTGCCCGCTCGTGCGCTACCGCACGCGCGACGTCACGCGCATCATCTCCGAGCCGTGCGCATGCGGGCGCACGCACCGCAAGATCGACCAGCTGCGCGGCCGCACCGACGACATGCTCATCATCCGCGGCGTGAACGTGTTCCCCTCGCAGATCGAGCAGGTCATCACCGGCTTCCCGGAGATCGCCACGCACTATCAGATCATCCTCACCACGCGCGGCCCGCTCGATCACGTGGAGCTGCAGGTGGAGACGGTGCCCGACTTCCCGATCGACGAGGTGCGCAAGATCGAGGACCTGAAGCGTCGCCTGGGCGCGGAGCTGAAGAGCAACCTGCAGGTGTCGGTGGAGGTCAAGATCGTCGAGCCGAAGACCATTGCCCGCAGCGAGGGCAAAGCGAAGCGCGTCATCGACCAGAGGGAAGGGAAGTAAGCCATGATCGACCAGCTGACCGTGTTCCTGGAGAACGAGAAGGGGCGCCTGGCCGCCGCCTGCCAGACCCTCGCCGACGCGGGCATCAACCTGCATGCGCTGAACCTGGCCGACACGGCCGACTTCGGCGTCGTGCGCCTGCTGTGCGACACGCCCGAGGCGGCGTCCGGCGCGCTCAAGGCCGCCGGCTACCGTGCGGCCGTGACCCCCGTGCTGGGCGTGCGCGTGCCCAACGTGCCGGGCGGCCTGGCCAAGCTGCTTTCCTTCATGGACGAGCAGGAAGCCAACATAGAGTACGGCTATTGTTTTTCCGTGAACGAGAACGTTGCCATTGACGTGCTCAAGGTGGACGGCGATAGTGGGATCGAGGAGAAGCTGAAAGCTGCCGGTTTCGAGCCGGTACGACCCGAAGACATCTATGACCTGGACTAACACGATAAAGCAGACCGTGAAGGCACGGCGCGCGGGCCTGGTGGCTTGCGCGCTCGCCTTCACGCTTGCCTGGGGCGTTGCCGCGCCCGCACCGGCGCTCGCCGATGTGCGCAAGGCCGACGTCGTCTACGGCCAGACGGTGGAGGCGCGCGACCTGTCGGTGGCGCAGTGCCCGAACATCGACGCGGAGTACGCGCTGGTCATGGACGCGGACGGCACCGTCTACTTCGAGCGCAACGCCACCAGCCCCACGCAGATCGCCTCCATCACGAAGGTCATGACGGCCATCGTGGCGCTGGATGCCGTGGCTTCCGGCGCCGTGTCGCTCGATTCGACCGTTACCGTCTCGGCGGCCGCCGCGGCGGTGGGCGAATCGTCGGCAGGGTTGCAGGAGGGCGACGCCATGCCGCTCGAGGTGGCGCTCAAGGCGCTGCTCGTGCCGTCGGGCAACGACGCCGCCGTGGCCATCGCCGAGACGATCGGCGGCAGCGAGGACGCGTTCGTGGCCTCCATGAACGCGAAGGCGGCGGAACTCGGCTGCACCGACACCGTGTTCGAGAACCCGCACGGCTTGGACGACGGCGAGTTCGCCGGCGACCAGCACAGCTGCGCCGCCGACGTGGCGAAGATGGCCCGGTACGCCATGAGGAACGAGACGTTCCGCACCATCGTCGGCGGCGGCGACACGGGCATCGTGGTGGATCGCGCGGACGGCACGAGGGCCACCATCGAGCTGGAGTCCACCGACGAGCTCATGGACTACTACGACAAGGCCATCGGCATCAAGACCGGCTTCACGGCGCTCGCAGGCCCCTCGTTCGCCGGCGCGGCGAGCAACGGCGAGCTGGAGCTCTACGCCATCGTCATCCACTCGACGTCCGAGGCGCAGCGCTTCAACGACGCCGAGACGCTGTTCGAGTGGGTCTACGGGCACGAGATGGACTATCCGCTGGCCAACAGCGCCCAGACGACCTCCATGACGGCGGGTGGCCAGACGTCCGAAGTGCCCGTGGTGGCCGAGGTGCCGCACACGGAATGGATCGACAAGACCGTGAAGGCCACGCTCTCCGACCCCGAGGCGTCGGTGCGCATATTCGACCTGAACGGCAACGTGAGCCAGTCGCTCGAGTTCGACGAGGTCAAGGGCGACGTGAAGGCCGGCGACAAGGTGGGTACGATCACGTTCAAGCAGCGCAACGCCACCATCGCCACGCTCGACCTCGTGGCCTGCGAGGACGTGGCGGCGCCCGACGTGTTCCAGGGCATCGGCATCTGGTGGGACCGCCTGTTCAGGGGCCTGTCCGGCCAGCCCCAGGCCGCCTCGGCCGTCACGCTGAACGAGACGCCGCTCGTCGTAGACAAGACCGCCGTCGCCGGCTAGGCGGCGCGCCCGATAGAAGGAGCCGCACATGACCGAGAGATGCCCCGTATGCAACAACGAGCTGGCGCCTGACGACGCGGCGTGCCCGCACTGCGGCTTCAAGCTGCTCGGCTCCACGCAGCGCTTCGCCCCCGTGGCGCTGCCCGACGAGTCGTTCTCGCCCGAGGCCAAGCCCGCCGCAGCAGCAGCCCTGCGCGTCGTGCGCGGCCCGCAGACCGGCGTGGTCATCCAGCTGGGCGACGCGCCGCAGACCATCGGCCGCAGTCCCCAGCGCGACGTGTTCCTGAACGACATGACCGTGTCGCGCGAGCACGCGCTCATCGAGCCGTGCGAGGGCGGCTACGCCATCCATGACACGAATTCCTTCAACGGCGTGTGGGTGAACAACGACAGCGTGGACGCCCCGCGCAAGCTGTGCAATGGCGACGTGATCCAGATAGGCGCGTTCTGCCTGCTGTACCAGGAGGAATAGGGGAGCGACGCCCGGTAGCGTGAGGCCGCCACCGGGCGTCGCCAAGCCCATGCGCGCGCCGGCGGGCGAAGCGGTCGTCGTGATCTTCGTCCGCCAGCCGGTTGCTCCTGCACCCGCCAGCCGGTTGCTCCCTCATCATCGCCGAGCGTTTCCTTCGCCAACCCCCTGCGCCCTCATCCGTCTGCCGTACCCTCGTTGGCGACCAGCCATCGGCCGCGCTATCAGCCGCATGCCCTCCACCTATTAGCCGATTGCCCTCGGTATCAACCGGCGAGGCCCTTTTTTTCACCAGCCGGCCGGGGCCGTGCGGACAAGGGCGGCCGCCCCGGCGCATGCGGTGGACCTCCGGGACGTTCCGGTGCGCCGGGGGCGGCTCTCATCGCCCGCACGGCCCCGACCGGCTGATAAAAAGAGAGCCACTTCCTCCTTCCTTCTCCGCAAAGCCCCGCGCTTCCCCATGTGCTCGTATACATGACCAAAAGACTAATGGACGAGATCGGAGGCTGTGGCATGATCTCCGCGCATCGTGCGCTGCCGTGACTTCCGCGACCTGGTGCTTTCCCGATGTTGTCCGTGCGGAGGCGTGGGAAACGTGCCATAGGCTCCGATCTCGTCCCGGAGGTAGCGTTTCCTCGAAGCGGACGAGTCGAGGGGCCCTCGCCGCTGTTCCCGGAAGCTCCTGCGGACGTGCCACCCTCGTGCGGCGCCCGCCGATGCGCCCCCTTCCGCGGATTTCCTCCGCCTACGACGGTTGAGCGGGCCGCTCGGCATTCGTTGCCGTATAATTCGCCATGGTAATCTCAAGCGGGGGAAGGTCGCTTATGGAATTGATGTCAGGAAACGAAGCCATCGCCCAGGGGGCATGGGAGGCCGGCGCGCACATCGGCGTCGCCTATCCCGGCACGCCCTCAACCGAGACGCTCGAGGCGTTCGCCAAGAAGGACGGCGTGTACGCCGAGTGGTGCGTGAACGAGAAGGTGGCCGTCGAGGTGGGGGTGGGAGCCTCCGCCGCGGGCGCGCGCGTGCTGTCCACCATGAAGCACGTGGGCGTGAACGTGGCGGCCGACCCGCTGTTCACCGCCGCCTACACGGGCGTGGGGGGCGGCCTGGTGGTGCTGGCCGCCGACGACCCCGGCATGTACTCGTCGCAGAACGAGCAGGACTCGCACCACTACGCCCGCGCGGCGCACATCCCCATGCTCGATCCCGCCGACTCCGCCGAGGCGCTGCGCTTCACGCGAGAGGCCTACGAGCTGTCCGAGCGCTTCGACGTGCCGGTGTTCATCCGCTCCACGGTGCGCGTGTCGCACACGAAGACGCCGGTGGAGCCCGGCCCGCGCGCCCAGGCAGCGCTCAAGCCCTACGAGAAGGACGCGGCGAAGTGGGTCATGATGCCCGCCTTCGCCAAACCGCGCCGCCGCGACCAGCTGGCGCGCGTCGAGGCGCTGCGCGCGTGGGCCGAGACGTGCCCCTACAACGAGGTCGTGCGCCGCGGCGACGCCGTGGGCGTCGTGTGCGCGGGCGCCGTGTACCAGCATGTGGTCGAGGCGCTGCCGGACGCGTCGGTTTTCAAGCTGGGCTGCACCTGGCCGCTGCCCGCCGAGGCGCTGCGCGCCTTCGCCGCGAGCGTTGAGGCGCTCTACGTGGTGGAGGAGGCGTCCGAGTACCTGACCGAAAGCGTGCGCGCGCTGGGTATCGAGGCAGCCCCGTTCGCGCATCCGCTGCCGGCCGACGGCGAGCTCACGCCCGGGCTCGTCCGCGCCGCCTTCGGGCTCGCGGAGCCCCCGCACGCCCCGACGCCCGAGGGCCTTCCCGGCCGCCCGCCGGCGCTCTGCCCCGGCTGCCCGCACCGCCTGGTGTTCAAGGAGCTCACGCGCCTCAAGGCCATCGTCACCGGCGACATCGGCTGCTACACGCTGGGCGCGCTGCCGCCGCTGTCCGCCATGGACACGTGCGTGGACATGGGCGCGTCGGTGTCGATGGCGCACGGCTTCGAGCTGGCGCTGGCGGGGACGGAGCATCGCCCGGTGGTGGCCGTCATCGGGGACTCCACGTTCGCGCATTCGGGCCTGTCGTCGCTCATCTCCACCGTGTACAACCGCGGCGGGGGCACGGTGTGCGTGCTCGACAACCGCACGACGGCCATGACGGGCCGCCAAGGCAACCCCTTCAACGGCGAGACGCTGCAGAAGCGCCCGAGCCGCGAGCTGGACCTGGAGGGCGTCGTGCGCGCGCTGGGCGTGGAGGACGTGCGCACCGTCGACCCGCACGATGCGCGTGCCGTGCGCGCAGCGCTCAAGGACGCCACGGGCACCGACGAGCTGTCCGTGCTCGTGTTCCGCGCGCCCTGCGTGCTGCTCGACCGCACGCGCAAGCCGGCCTTCCTGGTCACGGGGGCCTGCACGGCGTGCGGCGTGTGCCCGACGCTCGGCTGCCCGGCCATCGCCAAGGACGCCGGAACGGGCTGCGCCAGCATCGATCCGGGCCTGTGCATCGGGTGCGGCCAGTGCGCCCAGTACTGCGCCTTCAACGCTATCGAGCAGCCGGAAGGGGGCTCCCATGAGTAACGAGAACGCGACCACCGTGCTGCTCTGCGGCGTGGGCGGCCAGGGCACCATCCTGGCAGCCGACCTTCTGGCCCATGCGGCACTCGAGGCCGGCACCTCGGTGAAGGTGTCGGAGATCCACGGCATGGCCCAGCGCGGCGGCGCCGTGACCACCGTGGTGCGCTTCGGCGACGAGGTGTCCTCCATGGTGTGCGACCCCGGAACGGCCGACTGCGTCGTGTCGTTCGAGACGACCGAGGCGCTGCGCAACCTGTCGTTTTTGGCCGAGGACGGCTACCTGCTGGTGGCCGACGAGGCCATAAAGCCGCTGCCCGTTGCCACGGGGCGCGCCTCCATGCCCGCCCGGGCCCGCGAGACGCTCGCCGACAGGGGAGCCACGCTCATCCCGGCAGGGGAGCTGGCCCGCGAGGCGGGCAGCGCCAAGTCGGTGAACGTCGTGCTGCTGGGCGCGCTGTCCACGCGGCTGCCGTTTGCCGTCGGGGCATGGGAGCGCGTCTTGGCCGACCGCGTGCCGACCAAGACCGTGGAGGCGAACCTGGCGGCATTCCGCGCCGGTCGCGCGTTCGCCCTGCCAGCCGACGGCGCGGAGGGGGTGCGGGAAGCATGAGCGTTCAGCAGATCAGCGTGTTCCTGGAAAGCCAGCCGGGGCATCTGCGCCGTGTGCTCGACGCGTTCGAGGACGCGCACGTGAGCGTGCGCGGCTACAGCGCCTCCGACACGGGAGACTACGGCATCGTGCGTTTCATCGTGGACGACCCCCTGCGCGCGCTGGACGTGCTCGTGGACATGGGTGCCGCCGCCACGACGACCGATGTGCTGTGCGCGCGCCTGAACGACGAGCCGGGCGAGCTCGCACGGGTCATGGGCGTCATGGCCGACTGCGGCATCAACGTCACGTACAGCTACTCGCTCATATCCACCTATATCGCGCTGTCCGTGAAGGACCTTGCGCGCGCGGAGCAGCTGCTGGCGGGCGAGCCGGTGGAGCTCATCGGTCAGGACGACCTGGCGCGGGCGCTCGGCTCCGACGGCCCCAGCGCCACGGCGTGCACCGAGGGGCGGTGAGCGCCGTGGCAGACCTGACCGCGAAGGGAGCCGCCCTTGCGGCGGCCCGCGCCGGCGACTTCGCCGGCCTGCCCGTCTACGACCGCGCCAGGGAGTGCGCACCGCGCGAGGAGGTGCGCGCGCTCCAGCTGGAGAAGCTGAAGGCCCAGGTGGCTTGGACCTACGATCGCGTGGCGTGGTACCGCGAGCGCATGGACGCCCTCGGCGTGGCGCCGGGAGACATCCGCTCGCTCGACGACGTGCGCAAGCTGCCGTTCACGGACAAGTCCGTGCTGCGCGACACGTTTCCCTACGGTCTGTTCGCTGTGCCGCTCGACGAGGTAGTGGAGCTGCACGCCTCTTCCGGCACGACCGGCAAGCCCATCGTCGTGGGCTACAACGCGCACGACATGGACGTGTGGAGCGACTGCATCGCACGCCTGGCGCAGATGGCGGGCGTCGTGCCCGGCGACCGCGTGCAGATGGCGTTCGGCTACGGCATGTTCACCGGAGGTTTCGGCCTGCACTACGGCTGCCAGAAGCTCGGCTGCATGATGATCCCCGCCGGCTCGGGCAACACCGAGCGGCACATCGCCATGATAGGGGACTACGGCACCACGGTGCTCATTGCCACGCCCTCCTACGCCCTGCATATGTGCGAGGTGGGGGAGCGGCTGGGATTCGACTGGGAGGCGTCCACGCTGCGCGTGGGCCTGTTCGGGGGCGAGCCGTGCCCGCCGGGCCTCAAGGCCGAGATCGAGGAGCGCATGCACATCGTATGTACCGACAACTACGGCCTGACCGAGGTCATGGGCCCGGGCGTGTCGGGCGAGTGCCTGGCGGCACGCGACATGCAGCATATCGCCGAGGACCATTTCCTGTGGGAGGTCGTGGATCCCGAGACCGGCGAGCCGGTGGGCGAGGGCGAGATGGGCGAGCTCGTGCTCACGCCGCTCGACAAGCAGGCCATCCCCGTGCTGCGCTACCGCACGCACGACCTGACGCGCGTGGTATGCGAGCCTTGCGCCTGCGGCCGCACGAGCGCGCGCATGCAGAAGGTGCGCGCCCGCTGCGACGATATGCTCATCATCCGCGGCACGAACGTGTTCCCGAGCCAGGTGGAGGACGTGCTCTCCGGCATCCGGGGCGTCACGCCGCACTACCGCATCGTCGTGGAGACGGCGAACGGCCTCGACAGGATGACGGTGCACGTGGAGCTGAAGCCCGAGGCGTTCTCGGACTCGTTCGAGGAGATGGAGGGCCTGCGGCGCGCCATAGAGGAGAAGCTCAAGGGCGTGCTCCTGGTGGGCGTGCGCGTGAAGCTGGTGGAGCCGGGCGGCATCGAGCGCACCACCGGCAAGGCCAAGCACGTGGAAGACCTGAGGAAGTAGGGGGCACCGCATGGCCGCCGCCTCGCCAACCGTCCCCGTCGTCGGGCGTTTCGCGCCGTCCCCGACCGGGAGGATGCATGCGGGCAACGTGTTCGCGGCGCTCGTCGCCTGGCTCGTGGCGAAGTCGCAGGGCGGGCGGATGGTGCTGCGCATCGAGGACCTCGACGCCGAGCGCTCCAAGCCGGCCTATATCGACGCGGTGCAGCGCGATTTCGAGGCGCTCGGCCTCACCTGGGACGAGGGGCCGTACTTCCAGCACGACCGCACGGAGGCCTATCGCGCCGCCTTCGACGGGCTGGCCGCGCGCGGGCTCGTGTACCCCTGCTTCTGCACGCGCGCCGACCTGCACGCCGCCTCCGCGCCGCATCGGGGCGAGAAGCCGGTGTACCCGGGCACGTGCCGGGAGCTTTCCGCCGCAGAGCGCGCCTCACGTGCGCTGGAGCGCACGCCCGCCCAGCGCCTGCGGGTGCCCCATGAGGAGGTGGCGTTCACCGACCAGGTGCAGGGCCCCTATGCGCAGAACCTCGCGCAGGACTGCGGCGACTTCCTCGTTCGCCGCTCGGACGGGGCGTACGCCTACCAGCTGGCCGTGGTGGTGGACGATGCCGAGCAGGGCGTGAGCTCGGTGGTGCGCGGCGTGGACCTCTTGTGCTCGACGCCGCAGCAGATCTACCTGCAGAGCTTGCTGGGGCTGCCGCATCCGGACTACGCGCACGTCCCGCTGCTCGTCGCCGAGCGCGACCGGCGCCTCTCGAAGCGGGACCGCGACGCCGCCCTCGATGCGCTGCTCGCGCGCTTCAAGACGCCCGCGGCCGTCGTCGGACACATCGCCGGCCTCACCGGCCTCGCGCCCACCTGCGACCCCGCCACCCCCGAGGAGCTGCTCGCGACGTTCGACCTCGCCGCCCTGCCGACAGCCTTCCCCGACCTCGTGCAGGTGCGCTGGGAGTAGGTACTCGACCTACAGCCCGGCGAACAGGATGCCCACGAGGGCGACGACGGCTATGATGGCCAGGGTGAACAGGATGGTGGCGAGGGGCAGGTGGTCGAGGCGCGCGGCGTGCGCACGGGAGGCCATGCGGGGATCTTGCGAGGAGGCGCTCTCCTTGGGACGGTCGGGCCGCTGCACGATGAAGAACCACACCATGGCGACAAGCAAAGCCACGAACGCCACGTCGTTGACCAGGGTGGCCGCAGAGGCGAGCAGGGCGTTGCCGGCCAGCTTCGCCCCTTCGAACGCGAGCAGCGTGGCCACGAGCACGCAGGCTGCGAGCAGCACCACGGCCATGCGCCGCCCCATCTTGCGGACGCCGCCCGCACCGGAGAGCCCGGCCGCGGACCCGTCGGCGCTCTCGGCCTCCTCGACGGCTGCGGCGCCTCCCGCCACGAGGAACAGCCACTTCCCCTTCCAGAACATGAACGCTGCCAGCGCGAACGCGACGAGTGCCGCCGTGGCCGCCGCAAAGGCGGCGATAGTGGTGCCATCCATCCGAAACCTCGCAGTCTTGTATCGTATCCTTGGTTGCCTTCGGCTTGATTATAGCGCTCCTGCCGATGGGGAGGGGTCGGCTGCCGATGGGTTCTCTGGAGATTGCGGGCATGGTAGAATGAGGGAATCGAGCAAGGTGCCTGATGGGCTGCCGGTTCGCGCAGCCTTGGACACGGGAGAAAGCGGGTCTGCTATGGGTTATGGAGCGATCTTGGTCGCATACGATGGTTCGGCACCCTCGAACCGTGCACTGGCGGACGCCCTCGAGCTCGTTGAATGCGGGCTGGGCTCGCGGGTGGTGGTGCTGAGCGTCAGCGATCCTCTGAAGATGGAGGATCCCGCATTCGTAGCCGCGGCGCGCGCTGCAGGCGTGCTGCTGTCGCTCGGCGGCGACGAGAAGGCGAGCCTCGAAGCCCTCGAGGAGCAGGTTGCCGACCGCATCGCGGGCCACGGAGGCGCGGTCGACCTGCGCGTGGCGTTCGGGAAGCCCCAGGAGGCCATCGTCCGCGAGGCGGCTCAGGAGCCCTGCGGCCTCATCGTCATGGGCAGCCGCGGTCTGGGCGCCATCAAGGGCATGCTTGGCAGCGTGAGCTCGGCCGTGCTCCACGCCTCGCCCGTGCCGGTGCTCATCACGAAGTAATCGTGCAGGCAGCCGGCGCCTGCACATTTTGCCCGCATGCCGTCAGGCGAACAGCAGCGACAGGGCCGTGAGCACGATGCAGGTGGCTGCGAGGGTGACGGCCAGGCGCGAAGAGCCGCCGGCGAAGTAGGGGCGGCCGTGCACCTTGCAGTGGCAGGCCACGGTCCACACGATGCAGCCACCGTATGCCAGGAGCGCCACGCCGCTCACCACGAAGCCGGCCTGCACGAACAGGGCGCTGCCCGCCAACCGCCCCATCTCGGACGCCATGAGCGTGGCGACCACCGCGAAGCAGGCGACCATGACCCAGGAGAGGCGTCGGCCCGTCTCGCGGGTGCCGGCGGGGAAGAACGTGCCCTTCCTCGTGTGCTCGGGCCGGGCCACGAGGAACTGCCAGCGACCGTTCCATAATTGGACGGCCAGCAGGGCCGACGCGACGAGCAGCGCGATCCCCACCGCGAAACGGACGATCTCCATAGCGCATCCTCCTTGCTCTGTCGCGCCTGCCCGACGGCCGAGCGCCGGGCAGGCTGCGATCCCTATACGGCGAGAACGACGCCGCTCGCGAAGATGGCGGCGGCGTAGAACGCCCCGAGCGCCACGTTCACGCTGCACACCTGCGCCATGGCCCCCACGCGGGCGGGCGGCGCCAGGGGGTTCTTCAGCAGCGCGCCCACGAGCGGCCAGGCGGCCAGCAGCATGAACGGCACCACCACGAGCCCGCCCGTGAAGAACACGGCCACGAGCGCCACGATGGCGGCGATCCACGCGAGGAGCACGGCATGGTAGAGCCGCCGCGCCCGCTCGCGGCCGAGCAGCACGGAAAGCGTGCGGCGCCCGGCCTGGACGTCCTTCTCCACGTCGCAGGTGTTGTTCGTGAACATGATGAGGCTCACGCCCAGCACGGTGGGCACGGCCCACAGAAGCGCCCGCAGGTCGAACGAGCCCGTGAGCGCCTGGTAGCAGGCGAGCGGGATGAGGCCTCCCATGACGAGCCCGCTCACCAGCTCGCCGATGGGCAGGTAGGAGATGGGTGTCCTGCCCGCCGAGTACAGCACGACCACCACGGCGCCCACGGCGCCGATGGCGAGGGGTATCCACCCCGCAGCCCAGATGACGTAGGCGCCGAGCAGGAACGCCGCCGCGAGGAAGCCCACGGCCAGCGCGAGCGCCGCGCGCGGGTCCACGTTGTTGTACACCAGCACGGCATCGGTCGGGTCCACGTTGTCGTCCGCGGAGTCCGCGCCCTTCACGTAATCGTAGTAGTCGTTGAACGTGTTCACGGCGGACTGCATGAGCACGCAGATGGCCAGCAGCGTGAACGCCATCGTCACCGACAGGCCCCCCCTCGTCGCAGCAGCGGCGGCGACGGCGACGAGCGCCGGCAGGATGGCCGCCGGCCACGTGTGAGGCGCGGCCAGCTGCAACGCCATGCGCGCGGAAAGCCGGCCGTAGGGCGCCCGCCGCCCCGCGTCTTCCTCGATGCCGCCTGCTGCCGATACCTCGCTCATTGCCTTCGTCCTTTCCGGTCGTACGCCTCGCGCCGCCGTGCCAGCCAGGTGGACGGGGAGGGCTTGAAGCGTCTGACGGTCTCGTCTTTCAGGATGCCGCCCAAGCTGCCGAGCGTCTTCCAGATGAAGCTCTTCGTCTCGGCGTCCAGCTTCGTGCCCGAGCCCAGCAGCCGCCGCGTGTTCGCGAAAAGGCCCTCCTGGAACTCGGCCCACGTGCTGGCCTCCGTGGAGGCGAACAGCTCGTAGATGGTGTCGATGAAGCGCTCGCGCTCGGCCGGCGTCTTGCCGCGCAGCCACGCGTCCAGCGCCTCGTCGAAGAACACGGCCGCGCGGTTGAGCGCATCCTGGTACACGAAGTCGTCGCCGTCCACCTGCCAGGAGAAAGGCTCGTGCTGGAACACCGACAGCGCAGAGGACTGCACCACGCGGTAGTCGGGCCGCCGCTCCAAGATCATGCCGAACGCGGAGGACTCGGGCACCGTCTTGTGCAGCAGCGCCGCGAAGCGCCCGTCGTGGATGCGGGGCGACGGATCGTCCAGGAACGAGGGCCCGTCGTGGTTGTAGACGCCCGCGAGCCGCGCGTAGGCGCCCCCGTCGACCACGAGCGCCGCGAACTCGGCAAGGTTGCCGCCCTTGGAGTGGCCGCAGGCCACAAGCGGCCCTTCCACGGCCGACGCCACGCCCGAGAGATAGGCGGCCGCCGCGCGCTGGGAGGGGATAACCTCCTTGAAGCAGAGGTTGAAGTCCTCCTTCCAGCCCGCGAAGCTGCCGTCGGTCCCGCGGAACGCCAGGCAGGCGAACTCGCCTCGCCCGGCGCGCGCCCCGCAGGCTCGCCCCTCGTAGAGCGCGCCCTCCGCCTCGGCGGCGACGCGGCCGGGGACGACGAACGTCGTTGCCGAGAACTGCTTCTCCACGGCATCCGAGCGCTCGTTGGCGTAGAAGGCCAGCTTGACATCGCGGAAGCGCCGGCTGGCCATGAGGACGCGCAGGAACGCGCGCGTGTCCTTCGCGTCCTCCAGCCAGCTCGCGCACGTGAGCGCGCGCCAGTCGGCGAGCGCCACCACGTCGTGCAGGAGCACGCGCTCGGGCGACGAGGGGTCCACGAGCCCGCACGCCTCGTAGTTGAAGTAGCAGAGCGTGGAGAACACGAGGCTGTCGACGGGGTTGAACGGTGATTCCGCGAACGTTCGCTGGTTTTCCTGGATATACGATACGATATTGCCCATAGGACCATGGTACCAAAACGGAAGGGACGTGAGAGCGGCCATGCGGGTTTGCACGCCAATAACCATACGCTACGGCGAGACGGACATGATGGGCGTCGTCTACCACGCCAACTACCTGCTGTACTTCGAGGACGCGCGCACGGCGTTCCTCGAGGCGCTGGGCTACCCCTACGCGCGCATCGAGGAGGCGGGGCTCATGTCGCCGGTGACGCACATGGAATGCGACTACCGCGAGCCGCTGCGCTACGGGGAGGGGGCGGTCGTGCGCACGCGCGTCGTGCTGTCGCGCCCGACGAAGACCGTGTACGCCTACGAGGTGTTCAAGGAAGGGCAGGACATGGACGCCGACAAGCCGTGCTGCACGGGCCGCAGCACGCACTGCCTGGTCGATGCCGCCACGTTCAAGCCCGTCAGCCTCAAGCGCCGCGTGCCCGAGCTGTACGAGCGCTACGCGGAGGCGCTCGAGCCGGACGAGGAGGAGGGCCGATGACCGCGCCTTTCCGCATCCTGTTCGTCTGCCACGGCAACATCTGCCGCTCCCCGATGGCCGAGTTCGTCATGAAGGACCTCGTTGAGCGGCGCGGCCTGGACGGGTGCTTCTCCATCGCCTCGGCCGCCACGCACGACGACGAGATCGGGAGCCCCGTGCATCCCGGCACGCGCGGCGTGCTGGAGGCGCAGGGCATCGACTGCTCGGGCAAGACCGCCCGCCGCCTGGGCCGCGCCGATGCCGACAAGTGGGACCTGTTCGTGGGCATGGACGAGGCGAACATGCGCGACCTGCGCCTCCAGCTGGGGCGGGGGGCCGAGGGACGCTGCCGCAAGCTGTTGGAGTTCGCCGGCTCCGACCGCGACGTGGCGGACCCGTGGTACACGGGCGATTTCGACGTCACCTACGACGACGTGCTCGCCGGGTGCACCGGGCTCCTATCCCTCCTCGTCGGCGATGACGCCGAGGGCCGGTGCCCCGGCGGTGCGCGGTTAGGGTAGCGCAGCGCATGGACATCGCCGTCCTCGACTTCATCCAGGCGCACCTGCGCTCGCCGCTCATGGACGCGCTCATGCTCGCGGCCACGCACCTGGGCGACCTTGCGCTCGTGTGGCTTGTCGCGGGCGCCGTGCTGGCGGCCCAGCCGCGGCACCGCCGCTACGGCGTGGCCGTGGTGCTTGCCGTGGCCGCCACGGCGGCGCTCGGCATGCTGGTGCTGAAACCGCTGTTCGGGCGGGTGAGGCCGTTCGAGGCCTACGGCTTCATGGGCCTGCTCGTCCCGCCGCCTGCCGGCGACTCGTTCCCCTCGAACCACTCGATGGTGTCGTTCGCGGCGGCCGCCGCGCTCTGCTGCGTGCCCGGCAGGGGGCGCCTGTCCGTGGCGCTCAAGGTGGCCGGCGTGGCGCTGGCGTGCCTCATCGCCTTCTCGCGCCTGTACCTGTACGTGCACTACCCGAGCGACATCCTCGTGGGCGCCGTGGTCGGCGTGGCCGTGGGCGTGCTGTCGGTCAGGCTCGTGCTGCGGCTCTGGCCCGAGAAGACGCCGTCCTGATCCCGTTCGGACCCCGCGCCGCCACCGTGCGCAAGGCCAATCGGTGAGCGGTAGATACCGTAATCCTGCATGAAACGGGGACCGCGCCCCCGGATTTCCGCATAGGCTCTGCAAGGCCTTCCAGAATTTGCGGTAAACGGTCGGTCAACACCTTTTCCGCTGGTCAGTAAATCGCCTGAAAAGTATTTTGTGCAGATGCACAAAACGATATAATGCAGCCCTCCCGCAAAGCGGGGGGCCTTGCAGGGCCGCATCCCCAAGGGAAGCGCGGAGCCGCACGGGCCGAACGAACGCAATCGTCAAGCGAGCACTCGAGAAAGCAGGTACCCCAATGAGCGGTGACAATGTAGTCCTGGCACGGAACGTGGAGGGCGCGCCCGTAAGCCCCCTGCACGCGCAAACCGCGGCATTCTCCCATTACAACAACCTGTCGGCCCAGCTGCCCCTCGACCCGGAGACCGGCGAGCTGGTCGAAGGCGGCGCCCTGGAGCAGGCCGCCCAGTGCTTCGAGAACCTCGAGGCCGTGGCGGAGGGTATCGGCCACACGCTGGGCGACGTGGCGCGCCTCACCGTGTTCGTGCGCGACATCCGCGACCTGGACGCCGTGGACGAGGCGTTCCGGGCCTACTTCCCGACCTACGTGCCCGCCCGCACGAACCTTGCCGTGGCGGCGCTGCCCCTGGATGCGCTCGTGCAGGTGGAGGCGCTCCTCACCAACGGCGAGGGCACCATCCCCGACGCGCCCCAGGCCGGCGACCTCGTGAAGTACGTGAACAACACGCACAACGCGCCCTACGACGCCCTGTCCTCGCAGACCGTGGCCTTCTCGCACTACAACAACATCTCCGCCCAGCTGCCCCTCGACCCCGCGTCGAACCAGATCGTGGTCGGCGGCGTCGCGGAGCAGGCCGCCCAGTGCCTCAAGAACATCAAGGCCGTCCTCACGAGCGTCGACGTGCCCTTCGACGACATCGTCAAGATCACCGTCTTCCTGAAGGACCTGGCCGACATCGACGCCGTCGACGAGGTGTACACGCGCTTCTTCCCGGATTCGGGCATCGCGCGCGCCGTGGGCTACCTGCCTGCCCGCACGGTCGTCGAGGTCGCCGACCTGCCGCTGCACGCGCTCGTGCAGATCGAGGCCGTCGTGTCGCACGGCGACGGCACGCCCCCGCAGGAGGTCGAGGCCCGTCACGGCCTGATCATCGAGGCGAACAACACCGACGCCGCCCCCGTGAGCGCGCTCTCCACGCAGTCCGTGGCCTTCTCGCACTACAACAACATCTCCGCCCAGCTGGGCGTCGACGCCGCGACGGGCGAGCTCGTCGCCGGCGGCGTGGCCGAGCAGGCCGAGCAGGCGTGCAAGAACATCCAGGCCATCATCGAGAACGTCGAGCACACGATGGCCGACGCCGTGAAGGTGAACGTGTACCTGCGCGACCTCGCGGACCTCGCCGCGGTCGAGGACGTGTGCGCCCGCTGCTTCCCCGGCACCCCCGCGTTCCGCGCCGTGGGCACCTCCGCCCTTCCGATGGACGCGCTCGTCATGATCGACGCCATCTTCGGCAACGCCGAGGGCACCCCGCCCGTGGCGTAAGCGCGAACCCCCTTTCGCCCCCTCTCTCTCCTCGGAAAGCCCCCGGATGCAGCAGCAGCCGGGGGCTTCTCTTCCGCTGGGGCCGGATGCATCGGGCGACCTTGCCCGCGCTTCCCCGGCCGTGCGGCAGACGGCGGTCAGCCGGCGCGCTTCGCGGGGGGCTTGCGCTTCGGCTTGGGAGCCTTCCCGCCTTCGGTGCTGCTGCTCGCCTTCGCTTCTCCGGCATCCTCGCCGGTGCGGGCCTTCAGGCTGGCAGCGAGGGCGTCCATGAGGTTGATGACGTTCGCGGGCTGGGAGGCGGGCTTCTCGGGGGTCACCTGCTTGCCGGCTATCTTGTCCTGGATGAGGCCCATGAGCTTCTCTTGGTAGGCGTTCTTGAAGCGGGCGGGGTCGAAGGGCTCGGCCATGCTCTCCACCAGGCGCTTCGCCATGTCCAGCTCCGCCTCGCCCACGGCGGGGCGCTCGGCCGGCTTCGGGAGGTCGCGCACCTCGCTCTGGTAGTGCAGCGTCATCATGACCAGGTCGTCGCCGTAGGGGATGAGCGCCAGCGGCGTCTCGGAGTTGCCCAGCACCGTGGTGCCGATGGCAGCCTTGCCCTCCTCGACCATGGCCAGGCGCAGGAGCTCGAGCGGCTTCTCGCCGCCGGGCTGGGCCATCACCTGGTAGGGCTTCTCGAAGTAGACGGGCGGCACCTCCTGCAGGTCCACGAACTGCACGATCTTCATGGCGCGGTCGGCGTCGGTCTTGATGGCGTCCAGCTCCTCGTCGCTCACCACCACGTACTTGCCCTTCTCGTACTGGTAGCCGCGCACGATGTCCTCCGGGCCCAGCTCCCGGTTGCAGTCGGGGCATGTCTTCACGTAGCGCACGCGCTGCATGCTCTCCTTCGCCAGCTGGTTGAAGCGCACGGCGTCGTCCTGGGTGGCGGGGTAGAGCTCCACCGGTATGTAGACGAGGCCGAAGGCGATCGCGCCTTTTCTTCCTGCCATGGAGCCTCCTGTCGGTCGGGAACCGGCCGGATCGCGGCCGGGCCTGCATCGTAGCGCAGCGCGGCCCAGCCCGTGGCTTTTCCGGCCTTGCCGAGGGCGACCTGCTGCTGAAGCGGCGATGGCGCGTTGACGGATCGGTTGCGGTTGCCGACGGCCGCGCGGGCTGCGTTATGCTGGAGGCTCCGCACCGGCGCGGACGCGCCGGAACACGAGGAAGGAGCCGGGCAATGCCCGCAGACGTCGTCTATTGGATAGGCTTTGCCGTGGCGCTCGCGTTCATCGTGTTCGGCGCCGACGACCTGCTATGGGACGTGTTCGCCCTGTTCCGCCGCGTGGGCCGCAAGAAGGTTCCGCTTGCGCGCATCAACGAGAAGCCGCCCAAGATGCTGGCCGTGGTCATAGCCGCCTGGCACGAGGACGCCGTGATCGGCGAGGTGATAGACAACCTGGTGGCCTCGGCGCAGTACCCGCGCGATCTCTACCGCGTGTTCCTGGGCGTGTACCCCAACGACGGTGCCACCCTGGCCGTGGCCCGCGCGCTGGAGGCGCGCCATGGGGGCACCGTCGCGGTGGCGGTGAACAGCCGGCCCGGCCCCACGTCGAAGGCTGACAACATCAACCACACGTTAAGCCTCATTCGGGGGTACGAGCGCGACCACGACGTGCGCTTCGCCAGCGTGACCATCCACGACGCCGAGGACGTGGTGCATCCCAACGAGTTCAAGATGACCAGCTATCTCATCGACGACTACGACGCGCTGCAGTTCCCCGTGTTCCCGCTCATCCGCATGCCCCGGCTGCGCCTGTTCCTCAAGACGCTCACGACGTCCACCTACGCCGACGAGTTCGCCGAGCACCACTTCCGCACCATGGTCATGCGCGACGAGCTGGGCTTCGTGCCGTCGGCCGGCACCGGCTTCGCCGTGGGGCGGCGCGTGCTGGACGCGTTCGGCGAGGGGGAGCTGCTGCCCGAGGACAGCCTGACCGAGGACTACCGGCTGTCGCTCACGCTGCGCATGCGGGGCTTCCGCGTGCACTACGTGCTGGAGCGGGTGCCGCGCGTCGACGCGCAGGGAAGGGCGGTATGGGACTACATCGCCACGCGCTCGCTGTTCCCCTCCGCGTTCCGGGCGGCCGTGCGCCAGAAGGCGCGCTGGGTGTACGGCATCACCATGCAGAGCGCGAGCCTGGGCGACGTGTTCGGCAAAAGCGCGCTCACGTTCGCCGAGCGCACGTTCCTGTACAAGGACCTCAAGGCGAAGTTCGCGAACTTCGTGCTGCTTCCCGGCTAGGCCTTCACGCCGCCTTACCTGAGCTACGCGAACGACTACGTGCTCTCGACCATCGCGCAGCTGCAGCCCGACGGCGAGACGGTCGTGGCGAACGACCTGAAGATGGGCGACATCCAGAAGGCGGCCGCCGCCCCCGAGCGCTTCGAAGGCGGGCAGGTCATGATCTTCGACGAGGAGGGCACCGTCATAGGCAGCACCGACTCCTCCTACCTGGGCGGCAACCTGGCCGCCTCCGCCGACGAGGCCGAGGCGGCGGCCCGCGAGGCCCGCGAGGCGGCGCAGGGCGCGTTCGCGTCTGACGAGGAGCGCGCCAAGGCCGCGGGCAAGGCCGACGCGGCCGAGGCGTTCGCGGCGTTCCGGCGCGGTTTCGACGGCGGCCTCGCCGCACTCCGGGACCAGCCCGGATCGGCGCAGGCGGTGGAGCTGGACGGAGGAAGCTGGTACGCGTCCCTGCGGCAGGAGGAGGGCTACGGCTTCCTCGTCATGGCGCCGGCGCTCTCGGCCTGGGCCGCCACGGCCACCACGTGGCTCGTGCCGCTGCTGCTGGTGGAGCTGCTGCTGGTGTACGTGCTCATGCAGGCGTCCCGCTGGATGAAGAACCGCGAGCTCAAGGCCGCCTACGTGGAGCTCGGCCAGATGCAGCGCCGCCTGGAGATAGCGCTTACCGCGGCGCAGAAGGACGCCGCGATCGACGACCTCACCGGCATGATGAACGTGCGCTCGTTCCGGAAGGCCGTCACGTCGCTGCTCGGCGAGATGGGGGAGGGCGACCGCGGCATCTTCATCATGCTGGACGGCGACCGCTTCAAGGCCGTGAACGACACGTACGGCCACGACGCGGGCGACGAGGCCATCAAGCTGTCGGCGCAGATGATCGTGGGCCGCATCAGGACCGTCGACCTCGCGTCGCGGCTCCATGGCGACGAGTTCGCCATCTTCCTGTCGGGCACCGACGACTACGAGGTGGCGCAGCGTCTGGTAAGGGACATCAACGACACCATCGCCCGAGAGGCCGAGCGGCGCGGCGTGCCGTCCATCAGCCTGTCTGCCGGCGCCGTGGCCGCCGCGCGCGGCGACGGCTACCTCGACCTGTCGAAGAAGGCGGACGCCGCCCTCTACCGCGCCAAGGAGGGGCACTCCGGAGGCTTTGCCCGCGCCGACGCGTAGGCGCGGGCGGGACGGGGCGTCAGGCCCGGCCGAACGTTTCGCGCAGGGCTGCGCGTATGCGCTCGGCGGCATGCCCGTCGCCGTAAGGGTCGGGTGCAGCCGCCATGCGCGCGTAGAGCGCGGCGTCGTCCAGCAGCGCGCCCAGCGAGCGGCGCACGCCCTCGTAGGTCGTGCCCGCGAGCAGGGCGCAGCCGGCCTCCACGGCCTCGGGGCGCTCGGTCACGTCGCGCAGCACGATCACCGGCACGTCCAGGGCCGGCGCCTCCTCCTGCACGCCGCCCGAGTCCGTGAGCATGAGGCTGCACCGCGCCATGAGGTTCGAGAAGTCGCCGTAGTCGAGCGGTTCCACCAGATGAACGCGGGGCGCCCCGCCCAGCTCGCGCTCTGCGACCTCGCGCACGGCCGGGTTGCGGTGCACCGGGAACACCACCTCCACGTCGTCGCGCGCGGCCGCCTCGTCGCGCACGGCCGCGAGCATGCGCGCGAGGGGCGCCCCCAGGTTCTCGCGCCGATGGCAGGTGAGCCCGATGACGCGCCTGCCCGCGAAGTCGACCCGCCCCAGCTCCGGCGCGTGGAAGCGGTAGGCCGGGCCCACCACGGACAGCAGCGCGTCGATGACCGTGTTCCCCGTGACCCATACGTCGCGCGCCTCGGCGCCCTCGGCGACGAGGTTGGCGCGGTTGCGCTCGGTGGGGGCGTAGTGCCAGGTGGCGATCGTCGAGACGAGGCGACGGTTCATCTCCTCGGGGAAGGGCTCCCAGCGGCGGTGCGAGCGCAGCCCTGCCTCCACGTGGCCGACGGGAACCTGGGCGTAGAAGGCGGCCAGCGCCACGGCGAACGTCGTGGTGGTGTCGCCGTGCACGAGCACGACGTCGGGCGGCGCGCCGCCCAGCACGTCCGCGGCGCCCTCCAGTATGCGGGCCGTGAGCCCCGGCAGCGCCTGGCGCTCGCGCATGGCGTCCAGGTCGTAGTCCACGCGCAGGCCGAACAGGCGCGTCACCTGGTCGAGCATCTCGCGGTGCTGCGCGGTCGACAGCACGCGGACGTCGAACGCGGGGTCGGCGCCGAGGGCGCGCACGACCGGTGCCATCTTCACGGCCTCGGGCCGCGTGCCGAACGCGACCAGGGCCCGAACGGGCTCCTCCATGCCTGCCGTCCTTCCGTTCCGGGGGATCGCCCGAGCTCCCCGCGCCGCCCGGAGGCCGTCGGGAAAAAGAAGGGGCCGGCCCTTGCGGACCGGCCCCGTTCGTGCGCTGTGCGTTATGCAAGGCGCCGTATGAACGAGATGCAGAACGCGGCGCCTGCGAAGCACAGCAAGGAGATCGAGTATCCCATTGGTTCCTCCTTGCATCCAGAACCCTCCTTGTCAGGTTCTGCTAGCCGAACTATAGCACGCACGCGGGAGTCCCGTTAAGCCTGCGATGCCCGCCGTAACCGTCCGGTTTTCAATCCGTTACGGACGGGCGTGCCCGCCGGGAGGCTGAGCCCGGGAAGGAGAGGACGGGAACTGCAGCGAAGGAAGCGCGTCGGGACCGCTGCGCGCAAGGAATTCCTCCTTGCCGAAACCCTCGCACGCCTCTTCCAGGAAGTCGATGAACGACGTGATGGCGCCGGTTTCCTTCGACCTCTTCCACACGGCCCCCGCGCAGATCTCCATGTTCTCGTCTGCAAGCGGCACGAACTCCACGTTGCCGTTTCCGAACACGCGCAGGTGGTCGAGGGCTATGGCCACGACGCCGGCCGTCACGAGCGTGGCCATCATGGCGCCCACGTCCTCGAACCCGGCCGGACGCACCTCGGCGCCGGCGTTGCGCAGCTTCACGTGCATCTGCTCGAGCATGCTCTTGGAGCGGTTGAAATGCGGCACGACCACCCGCTCGCCGCGCAGGTCGGCGATGCATACCGACGCGCGCTTGGCAAGGCGGTGCCCCACGGGCACCGCCAGCATGTAGCGGTCCTCGTACAGGCGCCGATAGCAGAACTTCGCGCCCTGTATGCCGTCCTGGTAGATGGCGAGCCCCACGTCGATCTCGTTCTCGTTGAGCGCCTTCTGTATGTTGGCCAGCTCCATAGTGCGGAAATGGAAGTCGACGTCGGGGTGCTCTTTGCGGTAGCCGCGGCACACGAGCGGCAGGAACGAGCCGAACGAGCCTTCCAGGAAGCCGATGCGAATGACCGACGACACGCCGTCGGCGTACTGCGAAAGGTGCTCGAGCGCGCGCTCGTAGTCCTCGACGATGCGCTGGGCGTCCTTCTGGAACAGCCGGCCCGCCTCGGTGAGGCGCACCGAGTGGCGGTCGCGCACGAACAGGAGCGCGCCCAGCTCCTTCTCAAGGCTCGATATGTGCCCGGAGAGCACCGACTGCGAGATGAAGAAGCTCTTCGCCGTCTCGGTGAAGTTCAGGTTGGATGTGAGCAGCAGGAACTCGTAGAGCGTCTCAATGCGCAAGGCAAACCCCCCCTTTGTCTACCCCGTCATTGTAGCGTATCAGACGATGGCGGGCGACACGCGCCTGCGGCGGCGCGAGGGCGGCGCGCAAGGCGCGCTGCGCCAACCGCGCCGCCCTCGCGGGACGCCTCCTAGGTGAACAGCGCCACCTTGCGCTTGTCCACCTTTGCGCCCAGCTCCTCGAGCGTGCCGTAGTGCAGGCAGCCCGCCTGGCAGTGCTGCACGCAGCTCGGCGCCTTGCCGGCCGCCTGGCGACGCGCGCAGCGGTCGCAGCGGTCGGTGGGCACGGGCACGAACTCGTACTGCCAGCGGCGCTCGTCCAGCTGGTCGGGGCCGATCTGGGTCAGCCTGATGCCGAACCGGTCGGGCGCCAGCCCGTGCTCCTGCTGGCAGGCTATCTCGCAGGTGTGGCATCCCGTGCAGAACTCGTAATCGACGGCCAGGTACTTGCGCATGGTCATCACTCCTCGATCTTATCGATGCGGCACAGCTGCGACTTGTACGACGCGCCGAGCCCCGACTTGCCCGGCCGCATGGGCACGAGCTGGTTGATGTTGCTCTCGAGCGTGCCGAACAGCGTGCCGTCCTCGGGCCCGCGCTCGGGGAACCACCAGCCGTGGTCGGCCGATACCGTGTCCTTGCGGATGCGCACGGTGGTATGGGCGCGCAGGCGGGCGGAGCCCAGGTTGTTCGAGATGGTGCACCAGTCGCCGTCGGCGATGCCGTAGGCGGCCGCCGTCTCGGGGTGCACGAGGAACTCGGGCTCGGGGTGCAGGCGCCGCATGGACGGGCTCTGGCGGTGCTCCGAGTGGAAGAAGCCCCACTTGCGCGCGCCGGTGGTCAGCACGAGCGGGTACTTCTCGGCCAGCTCGGGCGCCGACACCGGGCTCTCGGGCGGCTCCTCGTACGTGGCGAACGGCGAGAAGCCGAAGTAGGCCATCTCGGCGCAGTAGAAGTTGTAGCGCCCGGTGGACGTGGCGAAGCCCACCGTGCCGTCGCGGCGCAGCAGCCCCTTCTCGTGCTTCTTGTACTCGAACTCGGGGTAGGCCCACGCACGCTCCTTGAGCGAGTCGTAGGTGAACCCGGTGCTGCGCAGCAGGTAGTCGTAGAAGTCCTGCTCGGAATCCCACGGCCGATGGTCGCGCCCGGCGAAGCGGTCGCCCAGCTCGTAGATGATGCGCTGGTCGGACTTGCACTCGCCCAAGGGCTCCACCGCCTGCGCGATGGCGCCGAGCGCGTAGGGCTGGTGCCCGGTGATGCCGATGCGCTCCGCGAAGCACGCGGCGGGCAGCAGCACGTCGGCGCAGGCGAGCGCCGTGGGCGTGAGGAACAGGTCCACCACCACGTTGAACTCCATCTTCTGCAGCGCGGGCAGGATGCGCTGGGGCTGGGCGCCCATGCAGGCGATGGCGTTGTTCTGCATCATGAACATGGCCTTGATGGGGTAGGGCTCGCCCGTCTCCATGGCCTCGAGCAGGGCGTCGGGGCTGATGCCGTTCATGGCCTCGAGGGCCTTGTAGCCGCCGTGGTTCTTGCGCTCGGGGTGCGGGATGGGCTCCGAGCACTCGTCCCACACCGAGCCGCGCGGCGACCAGGTGACCGACATGCCGAAGGCGGGGTCGGCCGCGAGCATGCCGCCCGGGTTCTCGAAGTTGCCGGTGAGCGCCATGAGGTCGAAGCACGCCATGCCGGTGATGAAGCCCTCGGAGGTGTGGTCCATGGCCACGCCCCACTGCAAACAGCACGACTTCGCGCGGCCGATCTTGCGGGCCGCCTCCACGATGAGGTCCTCGGGCACGCCGCAGGTCTCGGCGGCGAAGCTCACGGGATACTGGCTCACGTGCTCGGCGAACTCGTCGAAGCCGTAGCACCAACAGGACACGAACTCATGGTCGTAGAGATCGTCCTTGATTATCTGATCGCAGAGCGCGAGCGCCAGCGCCGCGTCGGTGCCGGGGCGCAGCTGGAACCACACGTCGGCCTTGCCCGCGAGCCAGGTGAGCGTGGGATCCATGACGATGAGCTTGCTGCCGCGCTTCATGCTCTCCACCACCCAGTGCCCCAGCGTGCCGTCGGAGTTGGCCACCACCGGGTTGTTGCCCCATACGAGGATGTACTCCGGCGCCTCCCAGCGCGGGTCGTCGTAGCGGTCGGGGAAGAACTGCGAGTAGTCGCACACGAACAGCCCGCCGCTCTTGAGCGCGGTGGAGAAGATGCGCGGGCCGTAGCAGGCGATGCCCGACAGGAAGCCGGTGCCGTAGTTGGGCGTGCCCAGGTACTGGGCCATGAGCGGGCCGTAGCCGTTGATGTCGCGTCCCGTGCCCTGCGTGACCCAGATGGCCTCGTTGCCGTACTTGTCGATGACGGCCTTCATCTCGCGCTCGATGATATCGTAGGCCTCGTCCCACGTGATGCGCGTAAACGCGTTCTTGCCGCGGTCCTCCTTCGCGCGCTTCAGGGGGTACTTCAGGCGGTCCTCATGGTAGAGCATCTCCTTGAACGCCAGGCACCTCGGGCACAGGCGCCCCTGGTTGTAGGGGTTCTCCGGGTCGCCCTCTATCTTCTCCAGCACGCCGTCCCTCACGTACATGAGCACGCCGCAGTTGTCGTGGCAGCCCGGCCCCGTGCGCGCGTTCGTGCGCAGCACCGTGCAGCCGTCCTCCTCCCATTGGCAGACGCGGCCGGTCGGATCGTCCTGCGTTCGTGCCACCGGCACGTCCCCCTCGGGTGCCGCGGCGCCTTGCGGGCCCTGCTTCTCAAGCTTCTCGGACATGGCTCCTCCTCGTCATGCGGATGTTCGCCGATGCCCCGATTATAGGAGCGGGAAGGCACATGCGGGAGCCGCGTTTTCCCGATAGCCTATCGGGAAATCCGATCACCCTGATGGCAGGCCGCGTGATCGGTTTTCCCGATGACCCATCGGGAAAACCGCACAAGGGCCCCGCAGGGGCGCTCCTATAATCGGGGGCATCGAAGACGAACCGCACCGGACAGGTGCTGCTCCCATAACGATTTTCCGCAGGCATTCCCCGCGTGCACTACCGCGGCTTCGGCCCCCGAAGGCCGCGTGACCATGGAAGTTGAGAGAGGAGTTCCGTCATGTGCTTCAGACCACCCACCGTCGACAACGGACCCGTGAAGTGCCCCAAGTGCGGCGCCGAGGTCGACCCGAAGGCCGACGCCTGCCCGAGCTGCGGCGCCAAGGCCACGCCGATGCCCGGGATCCCCACGCCTCCGGGCGCGCCCACCCCGCCGCCGGTCCCCGGCGTGCCCGGCGCGCCGAAGGTGCCGAGCGTGCCCAAGCCGCCCGCACCGACCGCGTAGAACCGCCGGCGCCTGCCCTCCCCCGAGGAGGGAAGCACCGGCGCCGGACATCCAGACCAGGAGAGGAGAGAGCATGGGGAACAACGTGTTGGGCACGCCCATCGTGAAGGGCCTGGGCTTCAACAGCTTCGGCATCGGCACGAACGCGTGCTCGGTCGACATCGACGAGGAGAACGACAAGATACTGCGCATCCGCCCGCTGCGCTTCGACGAGCACTACACGCCCGAGGACCTGAACGCCTGGAAGCTCGAGGCCCGCGGAAAGACCTTCGAGCCGGGCTTCAAGACGCTCATCTCGCCGCTGTCGCTGTGCTACAAGAAGCGCGTGTACTCGAAGAACCGCATCCCCTACCCGATGAAGCGCGTGGACTGGGACCCGGAGGGCGAGCGCAACCCGCAGAACCGCGGCACGAGCGGCTACGTGCGCATCAGCTGGGACGAGGCGTGCGCGCTCATCGCCAGCGAGATCAAGCGCGTGCACGAGGCCTACGGGCCCGCGTCGATCCTCTGCGAGCTCGACGGCCACGGCGAGACGAAGTTCGTCCACGCGCCGCACGGCTGCCAGAGCCGCATGTTCGACCTCATAGGCTCCTACACGCTGCAAACCCGCCAGCCTGACAGCTGGGAGGGCTGGTACTGGGGCGCGAAGCACATGTGGGGCATGGACCCCTTGGGGCAGAACTCGCAGATGAACAACGTTATCCGCGACGTGGCGCAAAACGGCGACGCGGTGCTCTTCTGGGGCTGCGACGTGGAGACCACGCCGCTCGGCTGGGGCGGCTACCTGGCCAGCCGCCTGTGCTACTGGTTCACCGAGCTCGGCATCAAGCAGATCCACATCTCGCCCGACGTGAACTACACCAACGCCGTGCACGCCGACAAGTGGATACCGGTCAAGCCCAACACCGACGCGGCCCTGCAGCTGGCCATCGCCTACACGTGGATCAAGGAGGGCACCTACGACCAGGCCTACCTCGACACGCACGCCGTGGGCTTCGAGAACTTCAAGTACTACGTCATGGGCGGCGAGGACGGCGTGCCGAAGACGCCGAAGTGGGCCGAGGCCATCTGCGGCGTGCCCAGCTACACCATCAAGGCGTTCGCACGCTATTGGGCCAAGCACGCGGTTTCCATCGCGCACTGCAACGGCGGCTCCTACATCCGCTCCTGCTACGCGCACGAGCCGGCGCGCCTCGAGGTGGCGCTCTTGGGCATGCAGGGCCTGGGCAAGCCGGGCGCCAACCAGTTCAAGTTCATCGAGTGGACGCTCTACGGCATGGACACCGTGACGCCCTTGCCGCCGTCGGTCGAGATCCCCGACTGCAGCCCGGCCTACCGCGGCTGGTACCGCAGCTTCCCCAAGAGCTTCATCCCCAAGACCATGATCCCCGAGGCCATCATGAACCCGCCCGTCTCCTGGTACGGCCACATCGGCGCCGGGTTCCCGCGCGAGGACCAGTTCGACGGTCCCTACACGTTCCCGCTCGAAGGCAACGAGCGCCTGCACATGATCTGGTCGGACACGCCATGCTGGGAGACGTGCTGGAACGGCGGCAACGAGATGCAGGAGGCCCTGCGCCACCCCTCAATCGAGTTCATCGTCGTGCAGCACCCCTGGATGGAGAACGACTGCTTCTTCGCCGACGTCATCCTGCCCACGAACACGAAGTTCGAGACGGAGGACATCGGCACGGACTCCGACAACGGCCAGTGGAACCTCGTGTACTACGAGCGCCAGGCCATCAAGCCGCGCCTGGAATCCAAGTCCGACATGGAGGCCGTGGGGGAGGTGGCCCGCGCGCTGGAGAAGTTCGGCGGCATCTACGAGAACCTCTACGAGCGCTACATGGGCGGCAAGACCTGCGAGGAGTACATCCAGGCCGGCTTCGAGAACACGGGCGCGGCCAAGAAGATGGACTTCGAGGAGTTCAAGGAGAAGCAGTACTACCCGTTCCCCACGCGCGAGGGGTGGGAGGAGATGCCGGCCGGCCTCATCCAGTTCTACGAGGATCCGGAGGGGCACCCGCTCCAGACGCCTTCCGGCAAGCTGGAATACTACTCCACGACGCTCGCCAGCCAGTTCCCCGACGATAAGGAGCGCGGGCCCATCCCGCACTGGGTCGACGAGGGCGCGGGGCACCAGGAGCGGCAGTACCTGGAGCGCGGGCGGAAGTACCCCTTCCTGCTGGTGTCGAACCACCCGCGGTGGCGCGTGCACGCGAACCTCGACGACGTCACCTGGTTCCGCGAGATGGAGGAGACGTGCAAGGTGACGGGCCCCGACGGCTACAAGTACGAGCCGGTGTGGGTGCATCCGAGCGACGCGGGCCTGCTGGGCCTGGAGACGGGCGACATCGTGAAGCTGTACAACGAGCGCGGCGCGGTGCTGGGCGGCGTGCGCGTGACCGAGCGCATCATGCCGAGCGTGGTGTACCAGGATCACGGCAGCCGCGTGGACTCGGTGGTGCTCGGCCGCGGCGGTTTGGACCGCGGCGGCGCGAACAACCTCATCGCGCCCTACGCCACCACCTCGACGCACGCGTTCGGCGAGGTGACGAGCGGTTTCCTGGTGAACATCGAGAAGGTCGACGTGCTCGCGCTGGCCGCGCAGTACCCGGAGGCGTTCGGGCGCGACTACGATCCCGACTGCGGGCTGGTGGCCACGGCGCGCGTCGTCGACGAAGGGGAAGGGGAGTAGTCATGGGCAAGGTGTTCGTGTTCGACGTCGCCAAGTGCAACGGGTGCCGCAACTGCCAGATAGCCTGCAAGGACGAGCACGTGGACAACGACTGGTCGCCCATCGCGAGGCCGCAGCCCGACACGGGCCACTTCTGGTGCCGCATAGAGGAGCGCGTGCGCGGCCAGGTGCCGAAGGTGAGGGTGTCCTACGTCGGGCGCCGCTGCCAGCACTGCGCCGACGCGCCCTGCATGGCCGCGGCGCCCGAGGCGGTCTACCGCCGCGAGGACGGCCTGGTCATCGTGGACCCGGAGAAGGCGGCCGGGAGGCGCGACCTCGTGGAGGCGTGCCCCTACGGCGCGATCTTCTGGAACGGGGAGCTGGGCATCCCGCAGAAGTGCACCGGCTGCGCCCACCTCGTGGACGCCGGCGAGGTCCCGCACTGCGTGGACGTGTGCCCGCACGGCGCCCTGCGCTTCGGCGACGAGGAGGACCTCGCCGAGGAGATCGCGGCGGCGGAGGCCCTCGTGCCCGAGCGCGCCGCCGCCGACAAGCCGCGCGTATTCTACCTGAACCTGCCGAGGCGCTTCCTGGCCGGCGTCGTTGTGGACCCGGAGGCCGACGAGGTGGTGGCCGGCGCGAGGGTCACGGCCGAGAACCTGGCCACGGGCGAGGTGCTGGCGGCCGAGGCCGACGAGTTCGGCGACTTCTGGTTCCACCAGGTGGGCGCCGCCGAGTGGCGCGTGTACGCGGAGGCCGAGGGCTACCTCACCCGCGTGCTGGAGGCCTCGACCGTGGACGAGGACCGCAACATGGGCCCGGTCGAGCTGTACCGGGCAGAGTAGCCGACGAACCAGGGGCCGACTGTGGCCGGCCCCTGGAAGAAGAGCCTGGGAACGGCGGCCCGCCCTTGGCGGGGCCGCCGTCGAAGGGGGCTCGCATGCGCGACGTTGGCGGATGCGAGCCCGATATAACACGACGCGGCCGCGCTCGGGGGAAGGAGGCGGGAGGCGCGGCTTCTACAGGGGATCTGCCACGTTCTTTCTTTAAGGAGGAGAGACAAATGGCACAAGAAGCGTTAACGAAGTTCTTCAGCAAAGAGGGGTTCCTGAACAAGAGGGGATTGGGCATCGTCATAGCCGTGGCCATCCTCGTGGTAGCATCGTTCGTGCCCGAGTCGCCCGACCTGTCCCACCAGGGCATCATGGCCATCGCATCGCTCTTGTTCGCCGTGTCGCTGTGGGTATGCGGCTCGTTCTCCGTGGGCGTGACGGGCATTCTGGCCCTCGTCATAGCCGTGGTCATGGGCGCGACCGACTACAAGGCCGTGTTCAGCGGGTTCGGCGTGTCGGTGGTGTTCTACGTCATCGCCATCTTCGCGCTGCCGGCGCTGCTGCTCAAGACGCAGTGGGGCGTGCGCCTCGTGGCCAAGCTGTTCAAGCTGACGGGGGAGAGCTCCGAGAAGCTCATCCTCGCGTTCATGATCGGCACGTGCCTCATCTCCACCATCATGTCCGACGTGCCTGCCGCGGTGCTGTTCATGGGTATTTCCTACGTCGTGCTCAAGGCGGCCGGCGCCCAGCCCGGCAAGTCGCGGCTCGGCAAGTGCATGATGATCGCCATCCCCATCGCTGCCGTCATCGGCGGCGTGGTCACACCGGCCGGCAGCTCGTTCAACATGGTGGCCATGGGCGTGCTCACCGGCGCCACCGGCCAGACTATCAGCTTCCTGAACTGGATCATCGTGGGCCTGCCCATCGCCATCCTGTGCATCCCGCTGTGTTGGTTCTCCATCGTGAAGATCCTCAAGCCAGAGCAGCTCGACTCGAGCGCCTACGACAGCCTGCGCCAGGCGGCCGAGGACGCCGGCAAGCCCACGGGCTTCGAGGTGCGCGCGCTCGTCATGATCCTCGCGCTGCCCGTGCTATGGATCCTCGGCACGTGGATTCCGCTGCTGAACGTCACGACCGTGGCCATCATCGGCCTGGCCATCATGATGTTCCCCGGCCTGAACCTGCTCACGTGGGACGAGTTCAGCAAGCAGGTGCCCTGGACCATCATCCTCATGATGGGCTCGGTGCTGTCGCTCGGCAACATCTTCAGCGCCTCGGGCGCCGACAAGTTCGTCACGAACCTGTTCATGAGCAGCGGCGTGGCCGACCTGAACTTCACGGTGTTCCTGTTGATCACCGTTGCGTTCATCTACCTGCTGCACACCATCGCCCCGGTGGGCGCGGCCATCATCAGCCTGTTTTTGCCCATCCTCATCGGCATCTGCACGACGCTCGGCGTCTCCCCGGCCATCCCCACGATGCTGCTCGCCTTCATCGTGGCCGGCAACTTCCTCTTGCCGGTGAACCCGACGCTCATCGTCACGTACGGCGAGGGGTACTACACGTTCGGCGACATGTTCAAGGCCGGCGTGATCCCCGCCATCATCTTCTGCGTGTGCATGGTGCTCTGGGTGCCGTTCATCTGCGGCGTGCTGGGACTGTAGGACTTCCCACCGCGTTTGGCGCCAGCCACCTCGGCGCCGCACTATGGGCTCCCCGGCGAGATCCGGGGAGCCTTTTTCAACTACGACGATCCGCGGGGCGCATCCCCTGCGGCGAAGGGAGTATTTCGTGGATACCAGCGCTCGTCCCCGCTCCACGTACCAGAACCACGTGCTCGTGTCGGTGCTGCTCGTGCTGGCAGGCATCGCCGTGGCGCTCGGGCAGTTCAAGGTGCCCTCCATCATGCCGGCCATCATGGAGCAGTTCGATATGGACGTGGGCTCCGCTTCCATGCTCATGTCGGTGTTCACGCTGGCGGGCATCTTCCTGTCTCTTCCCACGGGCTTCTTGGCGCGGCGCTTCGGCGCCAAGAACATGATGGTGGCCGCCGTCGTCGTCATGGTGGTCGGCACGGCTGTGGGGACGCTGGCTACCTCGGCCGCCATCCTCGTGCTGTCGCGGGCCGTCGAAGGCGTGGCGCTCGTGTTCTGCGGCGTGAGCGCACCGCTTGCCATCAGGGCCTACGTTGCACCCGAAAAGGTGGGCTTCGCGAGCGGCATCTGGGCGCTGTGGTTCTCGCTCGGGTCGTTCGTCGGCGGGGTGCTCACGCCGACCGTGTTCGGGGCGATCGGTTTCCAGGGAACATGGTGCGTCATGGCAGGCATCGCGCTCGTGGCGGGCGGGCTCATGCTGCTGTTCGTGCGACCGGTTGGCGGAGGGCGCTTCCTCGAGAGCGTCCTGCGGCCGCAAGATGGCGCGCCTCGCGAGAAGATGAGCATGAAAGGCCTGTTCAGCCGCAACGTGTTGCTGGTACTCGGCGGGTTCCTCATGTTCAACATGGTGCTCATCTCGTTCCTGTCGTTCAGCCCGACGTTTTTGCAGGGCGAGGGCATGGACGCGACGCTCGCCGGGTTCGCCAGCACGCTGCCCATGCTCGTCGCGGTGGCCAGCTCGCCGCTGTTCGGCGTGCTGGCCGACAAGACCGGCCGGCTCAAGGCGCTTATGGTGGCATCCATGCTGGTCATGGGTCCCTGCGCGTTCGCGCTGCTCACCACGGCCGGCCCCGCCCTCTGGGCGGCCGCGCTCGTCATGGGCATGGTGGGGCTCGGCGCCCCCACGATGTTCCTGATCGTGTACCCGTCGGTGGTGGAGAACAAGGATGCCATGCCTATCGCCATGGGATTCCTCGTGCTCACTCAGAGCCTGGGCCAGTTCCTCGGCTCTTCACTCGTACCCGCGGTGCTCGGCGCCGGGGGATGGGCCGCCGCCGGCGCCTTCGCGCTCGTGCTGGGCCTCGTGGGCACGGGGCTGCTCGCGCTCGTGCGGCTAGAGGCGCCTGCGAAGGATGCCGTCGCCCACAGCGAGGACGCTGCGAACACGGCCGTCTAGGAACAGGCGAGAAGGTCTGCCGGATAGCCCGTATCAGAGTTGCTCTAACACGGGCTATCGCCTTCTGCAGACGCCGCTCAGAGATCGAAATAATACGAATGCAGCAGGTACCCCTGCCCGTAGCGGGCAGCCAGCTTCTCCAGCCGCCGTTTCACCGCGCCGAGGCCTGCCTGCCCGAGCTCGTAGCGTTCCATGAGCCGCGCGAACGACGCGCGCTCGCGGGCGGTGGCGAGCCCCGACACGTAGCCCCACACGTGCTGCGCCGCGTTGCGTCCGCCGCCCCGTGTGGGCGGGAGGGCGAGGGCGCCGTCGACCAGGCGGTAGAACTCCTGCACCGGATAGGCATCCTTGTCCTTCAGCAGGTTCCTCACCTGCTGGTACGCCGCCTGGTCGCGCTCGAGCACGCTGTACTTGCACGTCGCCCACGCCCGTTCGAGCGCTGCCGCCGTGCCGTGCTCGTCGAGGACGTTCAGGCACTTCAACGCCGACGCGTTCTTGTCCTTCACCTCCAGCATCACGTCGGGGGCCCGCCCTTCGAGCGACGCGGCGAAAGCAAGGAACCCGTCAAGGCCTATCGTGTCGGTGTGGCTGCCGTGCCTCCTGCCCGGCGCCTGCTGCGCGTAGTGCACCTTCTGCGGTCCGTCCTGCGGCCCCCAGGTACGCGCCGCCGCATCGAGGAGCTCGAGCTCTCCCCGGCCGCCAGGGTCGTGGTTCAGCCGATGGTGGAGCACGTCGAACACCATCGGGATGCCGCAGGCCGCGCTCGCCGCCAGCGCGTCCTCGGCCGTGAACAGGCGGTCGTCGTTCTCGACGACCAGCCGTCGGCGCACGCCCGCATCCAGTTCGCGGCAGCGTGCGACGAAGCGCCTCAAGGCGGTTTTCTTGTCGCCGTAGGCGCCGCCCACGTGCAGGACGACCTTGGCCTCGGCGCCGGTGCCCAGCGCGTCGAGGAAGGCCGCGTGGTAGGCCAGGTCCGCCACGGCGCGGCGCACGACATCGTCGTCGGGGGAGTTCAGCACCGTGTACTGCCCCGGGTGCATGCTGAGGCGCACCCGGTTCTCGGCGGCCAGCTCCCCGATGGCCGCGAGCCGCTCCCCGAACGCATGCGCCCAGTCCAGGCGGTTCGCCGGACTCGACCCGAACGGGATGACGTCCGAGCCTATGCGGAAGAGCCGGATGCCGTTGGCTCCGCAGTAGCGGACGACCGCCTCCAGCGCCGACAGGTTGGCGCCGATGGCCTCCGCCAGCCGCTCGTCGCTCGCGTTCCTCATGACCAGGGAGCGCATGCGCCCCTCGGGAAGCCCGAGCGTCTTCGATGCGTACCCGATGTTCATGGCATCGCCTGCCTTTCCGCACCTCGCCGTCCATGCGGCCAGCATAGGCGCTCGCGGCAGGGACCCGCCGTTTCCGTTGCAGAACCGACATGCACCGCCTTCCCACTACGTTAGAGTAACTCTAAGTCGCGTTGCTGGCGGCCCGGGGGCAAGAGGGAAAGGGGCGGTTCCGGAGCGATTGCGCCGCTTAGGCCTTCGGGACGTTGGGGGCCTTCGGGGCCGAGGGGGAGGCAAGCGGCTTCGGGGCAGCCGGGGATGCGGGAACCGGCTTCTCTCCCTTCAAATAGGGGACGAGATCGCATCGGCAGTGCGGGCACCTCTTCAAGGCGATGCCGCTTAGCACCTGGATATCCTGGCCGCACTCGGGGCATTTGCTCGAGCTAGCGTCTGCCGACGCATCGGCTGGTCTGAAGCACATGGCTACCACTCCTTTTCGAGCCTACCCGGGCACCGCCGCGCTTTGCGGACGGCGCCCGGCCTTGAACGTTGACTTTCCGTTGCCGTCCCTACCTGAACTTGCACAGGGCAAGCGCTGCGGTGCCGGCGAAGCCGATCACGCACATCACGATGCCGGTGAGCATCCACGAGGATACGTCGGGCCCGAGCAGCAGGGGGACCAGCCAGGTGCCCAGGAACTGGCCGAGGCTCTGCACCAGCATGAGCACGCCCATGCCGATGGACATGAGCTCCGGGCGGCCCAGGACGTTGATGTACGACGTCAGGCACATGACCGGTCCGCCCAAGCCCACGAGGCCCATGACGATGGCGCCGACCCACATCAAAGGGCCGGTCTGGGTGAGCAGGAGCAGCGTGCAGGGTCCCATGACGAGCATTGCGGCCAGGTACAGCGGCTTGCAGCGGCCCAGCTTGTCGGACAAGGCGCCGAACAGCGGGGACGATATGACGGCGAGCAGCATGGGAAGCGTGCTGATGAAGCCGGACAGCGTCGGGTCGACGCCCTGCTGCTGCATGAAGGTGGGGCCGAAGCTCAGCACGGCCATCAGCGTCATGTTGAAGACGAGGAAGGCGGCAAAGAACAGCAGGATGTTCGGCTTCACGAGCTCGCCGTAACCCACCTTCCCCTCCGTGGGAGCGTCCGCGGCCCCCTCGAGCGCCTCGCTGGGGTTCTTGACGATCACGGCGACCACGATGGCGAACACCACGGCCGCGGCGGCATAGATCACCCACACGCCCACGAAACCGGTCGAAGCGTACAGCGTGGGGGTCAGCACGCCGCCGACCACCGAGCCGAGGCAGACCCAGAGCGCCCAGATGCCCGTCGCGGAGCCGATCTTGTCGGGGGCGACGTACTTCTGCACGGCCAAGGGGCCGCAGATGGTCACGAAGATGAACGCCACGCCCTCGATGGCGCGGGAGACGATGAGAACCATGCCGTTGCCCGCGAAGGCGCCCAGCAACGAACCGACTGCGATGATCGCGGCAGCGGCGAGCAGCATGGTCTTCGGGCCGAACCTCTTCGCGAGCGCGCCCGTGGGAAGCGCCAGGATAATGCCCACGAACGTGAATATGGACATGAGCCACGAAGCGGAGCTCGCATCCATGCCCATATTCGCCATGATGTCGCCCATGACGACGGGAACCTTGAACTGGATCGTGGCGATAGCCGTTCCGAACAGGAGCATGACGACGGCGATCAGCGCCCAGTTCCCGTATTTCTTACTGGTGCTCATAAGGCACCTCCTCCTTTGGTGTTTCGCATGCACGAACCAGGCCCTTCGCTAAAAAGGCGATACCTTCGGCATTTTTTCGCCTCCTCGTTGCGAAAAGCCTGGAAGCGAGAGCGGGTTGGACCTTTGCTGCCCTTTCGGCCTACAGCGCCCTTAGGTTGTCCTGCACGGCTTCGAAACGCTCCCCTCCGGGGCCGCGGAAGAACATGATCTTAAGCTGCGCACCCCCTTCGCCGCAGACGGCGAAGACGTCGGCGTCGTCGCCCGCCAGGGGACGGTCGAACTCCAAGAGCGGGTCGAACGGGCCCGCCTCGACGGCGACGCCCTTCTCGCCCAGATGCGCGACGAAGCCGTCCATGTCGTCCACGCGCAGCGCCACGTGGTTAAGGCAGTTCGCGGCGGCCTCGCACGTGCGCTTGTCCTCGCATTCCAGCAGCTCGAAGACAAGATCCCCCCTCATGGCCCATGCCATCTTGAGCGGCTTGTCGCCCTCCAAGGCGTCCGACCTGAACAGCAGCCTGCAGCCGAGCACGTCCTCATAGAACGTTATGGACTCCTCGATATCGCGGCAGTAGATCCCTGCATGATGAAAGACCGATTCCATGGGTTCCCCCTATCGCATGCATTCGGCTAGAGGCGGGATGCGCGGCGCATGAGTTCCGGTCGCCGTGCATCCCGCGATGATGGCTCGCTGACGCTATCCTTGGTCGCTCGACGTGGCGGCCATGACCTCGGCCACGGTGGCGTTCTTCATGCGCAGCTCGCGGATGCACATGACGTCGGCGCCGAACTCCGTGACGCTGTCGCAGTCGCCCGCGTACACGTCGTCGGTGGCGGTGCGGCGCTTGGTGAGCTGGACGGCCTTTTCCGCATCGTAGGGAACGAGCTGCTCCTTGGGCGGGTTCGCCTTGGCGACCCAGTTGGGCATGGTCAGCTCGGGGTCGGGCATGGTCTCTATCTGGCGCACGTCGCCGTACTTCTCCACCAGCTCGTCGATGGGGCCGAAGTCCAGGGCGCGCATCGGGCAGGAGGCCACGCACAGGGGCAGCTGGCCCTTCTCCAAGCGGTCGATGCACAGGGTGCATTTGCTCATCTTGGTGCCGGGCTCGTCGCTCGCGAACTTCGGGGCACCGTAGGGGCAGGCCTGGAAGCAGTTGCGGTCGCCCTGGCACTTGTCCTGGTCAACCAGCACGGCCCCGTACTTTTCCTCCTTGAAGATCGCATCATGCTCGCAGGCGCCAACGCACACGGGGTTGTCGCAATGCCCGCAGCTGAAGGCCAGGATGCCGATGGACGTGAGCGGGAACGCGTTTTTCTCCCACATGTAGACGCTCATCCACTTCTCGGGGCCGGGGGCGATGTCGTACCAGTCCTTGCAGGCCACCGAGCAGGCCTTGCAGCCGTAGCAGCGTCCCTGGTCGAAGAAGAATCCGTACTGGGCCATGTTATTCTCCCACCTTCCTGATCTCCACGAGGCCGGCCGTCAGCAGCGCGCCCACCACATGCGGCAGGTGCGTGTCGCCTATGAGGAGGTTGCAGTTGCCGGCTTCGTCGATGCCGTAGGGCATGAGCTTGGACTTCCTGACGTTGTCGAACTTGGACCATTCGCCATGCCCGATGGACACGGTGCCGGGCAGCAGCTTCGACGAGACGTACGCGGTGATCTCCACTTCGCCGAACTGGTTGTACACCAGCACGCGGTCGCCCGTCTTGATGCCACGGTCCGCGGCGTCGGCGGGGGACATGCGCACCATATGCTCGTAGCAGTCGCCCTTGAGCCAGGGATTCTGGTCGTTGGACGAGTGCTGGCGGTACGTGGACACCGGCGTGACCATGGACAGCGGGAAGTTCTTCGTCCACGGGTGGTAGTAGCTGTCGTTCGCGGGCAGGTCCTGGTAGGTGGGCTGCCAGCGCGGGTAGGCGTCCATCTGCCCGCCGTAGCGGGTCTTCGTCAGGTCGTTGCCCTTCACGAAGGAGCTCTCGAACTCTATCTTGCCGGACGGCGTCTTGAAGGGGGAGCGGCCCCATTCGACCGTGTTCTTGAAGGGGTAGAACCACTCGCCGGGCTCGCCGGGAACGCGGACGATGGGCAGCTTCTGGAACTCCTCCCACGAGGGCGGCTCAACCTCGTAGTAGCCCAGAAGGCCGTTCTCGTCCTCGGCCCACTTCTCGTAGGCCGGCTTGTAGATGCGCTCGATGACCTGCTCGTCCCAGTCGCGCCAGTCGGTCACGTCGAGCATCTTCGGGCAGTACTTGTCGGCGAAGCCGAGGCGGCGGGCCAGCTCCATCCAGACCCAGTCCTTCGAACGGACCTCGCCCGGGGGGTTCACGCCCTTGCCGGCGAACAGGAAGTAGTTCATCATGCCGGACGGCGAGTTCCAGAAGCGGTTGATGCCGAAGAAGTGCATGTCCGTGGACTCGAACTGGATGACGGGGGAGGGCAGCACGATGTCGAGGAACTCGATGGAGGGCTGGTCGTGGAAGTACTGCCAACCCCAGGAGAACTCCATGTCCGCGAAGCCCTGCATGCGCTTGGACACATGATGCTGGTTGTTGATGTAGTTGTTCGGGATGATAGCCATCTTCAGGTTCGGCAGCGGGCTGTCGGCCGGGCAGCCGATGCGGCGGCGGAACTCGTCCTCGGTGATCTCGCCGGCAGCGTAGAGCTTCTGGCAGTGCATGACCTCGGTCACCTTGTTGTTGTTATTGGTGATGGGGTTCACCACGTCGCCCTTGATCTGGCCGGTGTCGGGCACGGGCGCGAAAAGGCGGGGCTGGGTCACCAGGTTGGCACCGCCGCCCTCGCAGCCGCCGGGAATGGACAGGTTGCCGGTCATGGCCTGCAGGAGCATGGCCACGGCGGCGGCGTAGTCGCCCAGGTTGCGCTTGGACACGCCGTACATCTGCTGCAGGTGGACGGGCTTCATGGACGCGTAGTAGCGGGCGAAGGCCCCGATGGTCTCGGCCGGGATGCCCGTGATCGGCTCGGCCCATTCAGGAGTGTGAGCAACGCCGTCCACCTCGCCGACGACGTACTTGCGCCACTCCTCGAAGCCATCGGGCTCCACCCACTGCGCCACGTACTCGTGGTCGTAGAGGTCCTCGGTGTAGAGCACGTAGGCCACCGCCAGGCCGAACGCCGTGTCGGTTCCGGGACGGATGGGTATCCACTGGGCGCCCAGGGCCTCGGCGCTCACGTTGTACACCGGGTCGATCAGGATGAACTTGCAGCCGCGCTCCTGGGCTAGCTTCATGTAGTAGGGCACGTGGCCGAACCAGGACACCATGGGATCGAAGCCCCACAGCACCACGAGCTTGGAGTTCAGCAGGTCGGGGGCCTCGAAGCCGGGAAATGCGTCGGACGTTCCCTTGATGAGGCAGTCGGTGAGGCGCACGCCCAGGTGGAAGTCCTCGGCGGCGGCGCTGCCGGAGGTCGAGTGGTCGCCCCAGCCGGTGATGGTGCCCGGCATGTAGGAGGCGAACGGGAAGTCGGAGCTCTCGAACGCCACGTAGTAGCAGTAGTACAGCCAGGGATGGTCGGGGTTCTCCTCGGCCATCTGCTTCATCTTGCCCGCGATGGTGTCGAGCGCCTCGTCCCAGGAGATGCGCTCGAAACGACCCTTGCCGGAGCCTTTCCCGCCCACGCGCTTCATGGGGTACAGCAGGCGGTTCTCCGAGTAGAGCTCCTGGCGCCACGCATGGCCCATGGGGCAGGCGCGCGCCTGGAGCATGCCGGTCTGGACGGCGTTCTCGTCATCGTCCTCGCGGGCGACGCCCGGGTTCACCGAGTCGTCGGGCTCGATGGCGATGATTTTGTCATCCTTAACGCTGCACTTGATCAGGCAGGTGGCGTCCCAACAGCCGTTGTTGTGGCAGGTGGTGTAGAAGTAATCGACCCCCTCGTGACGCTCGCCTAGTTTCTCGACTACCGATTCCCTTGACATCGTGCCCCCTTTCGCATTGCTGCTCGCTCGAAAGAACGCGCTCGCGCCCGTTGGCGCAACCCGCTTGCCTCTAGGCTAGTGAGCGCGGGAGGGGGTTCGCAAGGTAGTTTCTGCTTTTAGAATATCCGGGAGTATCGCATGGCCCGAATTTTGCGGATTCCCGCCATTGCGAAGGATGGAGCGTCCCTGAATGGCCAGGTGCTAAAATGAACGGAGAATTCTCGGAATACGGCGCGCCGGTCGGAAAGGTCGGAGGACGCGAAAGCCGTTCGCCAGCGCGGGGGCGAGAACGGGTGATTTCCGGCCGGGAGCTTTCAGGGGAAGGACAGGGGTGAGATGGGGTACTCCGGCTACTCTTATTCGGCCTTGACTCAGGCAGAGTTCTACAAGGCGGAGGCCGAGCTGATACGGTTCGGCGAACGGCTCGCGCATAGCCCCAGCGCGAAGTACCTGCAGGACACGCTGCTGGCCATCGATGCCATCTTCGCCATCCGCATGTCGCATGATATGACGCTTCCGGCCGTTCCCCTGATCACCGCGTTCGATCTGTCGAACTGGAAGTACCGTGGCGATGCCGAGCAGGGCATACGCACGCAGAGGCCGGAGTTTCGGTTCCCCGACAACTGCCTGAACGCCGCCCTGCAGGCTATTCACTATATGCAGGCCATAGAGTGGGCTTCTGCTGTGAGCAGACAGGATGCCGTTATCACCATGGAAACCGTTCTGCACCTTCACGAGATCCTCTTGAGCGGGAAGACGGGCGACAACCGCTACCATGGTTTCAGGAGCAACTTCCTGCCGCACAAGAAAGGATCCGACCCCACCGCCATCCCTTTGGAGGTCAGCGACCTCTGCGCTTTCGCGAGCAGCGAGGCGTACTCGCCGCTCGGGCAAGCGTCCATCATCCACTGGGCTTTCGAGAGGATCGTTCCGTTCGACACGATGATCGACCGGACGGGGCTGATCCTGGCCTTCATGCCCATGTTCAGACGCGGCCTTTTCGCAAGCGGCTACATGGCGCCCATATGCTGGGGCGCCTCCATCGGGAGGGAATACCGTCGGAAGCTGAAGGACTCCTCCCGCGTCGACCGCTCGCCGGGAAGGGGGGAGGACCTAAGGGAGCACTGGGCGGTCTACAATGCCCAGAACACGTACCTGTCGGTGGTCGTGGCGGACTCGTTCTTGGCCGAAGCGGAGAAGCTGAGCGCGAAGTGGAGGTCGCAGAACCTGCGCATACCGGCCCATTCGGCACTGGACAAGCTGTTGGACCTGCTTTTGGGAAACCCCGGGCTCTCCACCATACGCGCCGCCGAGCTGATCGGGAAGAGCTACGGCGCCACCAACGAGGCCATCAGGCAGCTGGCTCGGGCGGGGATCGTCCGGGAAGTGGCGGTCGACGGCAGGGAGCGCATCTTCGTGTGCGGGCAGTCTGCCGCCATGATCACGGATTTCGTGGAAAGCCTGGTCAAGAAGGGCGACGAGGCGGAATCGAGCGGGGTGCGCTGCTAGGCATGCGGCTTTGCACACGCATTGCCGCCGAGCTGGGCTGGGGCGGCATGTCTTGCCGCACGCAGGATAGTCGCGATGCTGCGGCTCTCCTGCGTGCCTTCTTTCTATGACTGAGGCCTACTTCGCGGCTTCCGCGGTGGTGTCGCTGTGGAAGTTGGAGAAGCCGCCGACGGCGTTTGCCACGAACCTGCCCTCGCCCTTGGAGAAGAACACCTGCGCCGCCACGAGGTCCTTCAGACTGACCCCGATCTGCGCCATGGCCTCCTTCTGGCTCATCCCCGCCTCGATGAAGACGTTGAGTTCCTCCGCCTTCTTCGGTGATTCCAGAGCCATGAACTCCTCGCGATTCATAAGGTACCTCCCCGAAAGATCGTCGCCTGCCACCCTGTAGGCCCATTATAGGAAGGGGAGGGGCGTTCCCTAAGAACGTTTCCGTTCAGCGCGTTGGCAGAAACGTTTGCTCGTTGGAACCTGACGGCGAATACACACGGCGCTTATATGAGCAAAGCGGCTCCTACGCGCACTGAACAAGGACCAAACTTTCCAGAATCATGCCTTAGAGTAACTTTAAGGCATGTTTCTGGAACCAGTATGCACAGCTTCAGCCACGCAATGGGAGCGCTTTTCATTCTGCGGCTTGCATCCTCGCTCGATCAAAATCATAAATCCAATATCCCTTGAGAACAACTCGACGCTTTCGACGGGCATTTCATTTTTCTGGTCCGCCAAATCCCACAAGGGGCCAGCTAGAGACATGAGGACGATCATCGCGAACCCGACTATTGCGAAAAGAGTCGTTGCGAAGCTCATGCTGGAGGAGTCTCCAGACGAATCTGCAAGCCTCACCAAGAAAGATACAAATACTCCCACTACCAGCGCTGCATACGCGCGATCGGTGAACGTCTTGCGCGCCTCGCGCCGGACCGACAGGAACCGCTGGGCTTCTTCTCGCATGAAATCGAGGGCGTCGGGAGTCAGACCGGTTTGGGCAACAAACTTTCGCCTTATACGCTCAACCTGCTTGAATACACACCCGAGGTCGCCCAACACGCTTTTGCGCTTGAACTTGTTGAGCAATATCGAATAGAAAAAGGAGAAACAAGCGTGAATGCCAAGATGGCAATTTGGACGGTAACGGCAAAATCGCTCGGCAGCAGCGTTGAAGCAACAAAGCCAAGCAGGCACAGAATCAGCACTGCCAGGAAAGTCTTCGCAAAAAACGGGGCATTGGTTGCAAAGCGCCGCCAGATCGATCCCCGCTCATCCTTTTCGATGTTCTGCCATATTTTAAAATAATAGCCGAGCATAACAATTCCGCACCCCGATCCTTATCAACCACCGACCGACCACCGACCAACCGACCAACCGACCAACGTAAATTGAATTCTCGTAGGTAAAAACTTCACCTCCAATCTTGCATAAATCATGTAAATGCGGATTCCTAACCGTGGCCATGGCCGTTTGTGCTTTTCCTTCTTCCCGTAGGCGAAGGACCGACAGGAAGGAGGCCCTCATGGGGGATTCCAAGGGCGGTAGGTGCCCGCTCACCTACGACGACAGGCTCGCGATAGAGCGTGGCCTGAACAGAGGGGACAGGATAGCGTGGATCGCGAGGACGATAGGCCGCGCGCCCAAGGTGGTCGCCGAGGAGGTAAAGCGCAACTGGACCGACGACCCCCAGGGGATGCTCGTGGTCCGAACCCGCAACATCTGCTCGAAGGCGGGGCTCTGCGAGGTGCGCGGGCTGTGCAAGGGCATGTGCAGGGCGCGCTGCAGCAGGTGCAAGGACTTCCTGTGCAACTCGCTCTGTCCCGATTTCGAGGCGAAGCCGTGCGAGAAGCTGGCAAGGAGCCCGTTCTGCTGCAACGCCTGCCCGAACAGGGTCGGCGGCGGGTGCCGTCATCCCTATAGGTACTACCAGGCAAAATGGGCCCAAGACGCAGCCGACGCCAGGCGCAGCGAGTCCAGGCAGGGGATAGACTGCGACCCCGAGGCGTTCGAGAGCGCGATAGCCCTGATATCGGACGGCCTTGCCAAGGGCCAGAGCCCGCAGCACATATTCGCCGCGAACCCCGGCGCCATACCGTTCGGCGTGCGCAGCCTCTACAACTACCTCGGCGGCGCCAAGGCGGGGGATCTGTCGAAGCTCGACCTGCCGAAGGCCGTACGCTACAAGCCCAGGTCGAAGTCGAAGTCCGCCAAATCCTCCAACATTCCGCGCGAGGTGCTCGAGGGGAGGCGGTGGACGGATTTCTGCGCCCTCGACCAGGCCGACCGCGACAACGCCGTCGAGATGGACACGGTGGTCGGGAGGCAGGGCAGGGACTCGCAGTGCATCTTGACGCTGTTCGTCAGGCGCATAGGGTTCCAGTTCTACATCCTCCTACCGGACAAGTCGGCGACCAGCGTGGTCGAGGCGCTCGACACCCTCCAGGAGCTCTGCGGGCCCCGGTTCTCCCAGGCCTTCGGCCTGATCCTCTGCGACCGCGGAAGCGAGTTCAGCGATGCGGAGCGCATCGAGCACGGCAGGAACGGCGTGAAGCGGCTGAGCCTCTTCTACTGCGATCCGCTCCAGAGCCAGCAAAAGGGACGTTGCGAGCGCTGCCACGAGGAGCTTAGGCGGATACTGCCGAAGGGAAAAACGAACTTCGACGCCTTGACCTGCCGCGACATGGCGGCGTGCATGAGCCACGTTAACAGCTACCTTCGCGGCAAGATGGACTGGATGGCGCCCGTCGAGATGGCGCGCCTCGTGCTTCCGCAAGGGCTCCTCGACGCGTACGGGGTCGAGGAGATAGAGCCGAAGGAGGTGAACCTCACACCGCACCTCGTGCCTCACGCGATAACCCTGATCTAGCTAGTCTGGGGCACCGCATCATATCGCCGATTTCTTTACCTGCAGTCTTTCAAAACCAGCGACGCGGGCCTGACCTGGTGCTGTCTCAAACGGTTGCCGTCTACACATAACGGACTGCGAAGGCGGTCGATTGAAAAAGTGCAGGTAATAGATGGAACGCCGCGACCTCGAAATTGAAAAGGTAGAAGTAAACAGCCCTCTGATCTGCATAAACGTTAACTTACGAGAATTCAATCAACGGACCAACCGACCAACAGGCTCTCCATCATTAACTTTACATAACATATGTTATCAATAATTCAGGTCATTTATCCTGATCAGCGTGAAGGGCTTACGAGTTAGCCCCGGTTGAAAGGATGGATGGAAATGAAAACTGTTGCAAACGCTCTCTTCGTCTCTGCCAAGCAGGAAGAATTTGAATCCAAGGGAAAGAACGTTGTTTTTCAGCGCGTGGTCTTGATGGCCGCCGATGACGATGACACCATTTCGCTCACGGCTCCCGCCGATGTGGATTTCTCCAAGTGCAAGAAGATGGAGCCTTATACCTTCGTCCTCAACGTCTACAAGGACTTCAGGGGCTACCTGAAGGCCAAGGTTGTCGGATTCCAGGCTTAGGCGGCGCACCATGGCCCCGAATAACCCCGACAAGTTCACACGGTGTTTCGCCGATTTCGTCAAGTACCTCAATGTCGTAGAACCTTACTATATGCAGTCCGGCGTTCTCGACGTCCGTATCGGCTTCTCGTCCGACGATTCCGGCCGGCTGAATTTCTGGGTGCAGCAGCGTGTTTGCATGCCCGATGGTCACGACGACCAGCGCTTCCAGCGCATCTTCGCCCGCATCGATAACCTGGTGCGCGATCTCAACCTCTGCCACTCCTACGTTGATTACAAAATCGAACATACGTTTGATTTGTTTGACCAGGAGGGCGAGCTGCGGTATGCAGTCGTGCGCATCGGCTCGGGATGTGGTTTCGATGATTGACAATCCCGAGTTGCAGGATCTCTACCGCACCGTGGCCGACGTGCTGGACGGCTACAACAGGACGCACGACGTACAGGTGGTCTACGTCGACTTCGAGGCGCGGGTTCCGGACTACAGCTACAGCGGCTCGGTCGTTTGCCGCGAGTACCCCGATTCGATCATCGACTACCACTATCGCGACCTGCGCGATGACGATTTCGATTGGTTCAAGCCCGAAGATTGGCCGAAGGTCTGCCTTGACCGCGAGGCCATAGCTGCTGCCAACCGCAAGGAGGCGCAGCGCGCCCACCGCGAGGGCCGCAAGCTGTCCGATATCTGGCATGTCAAGCATCGCAACAACGGGCCTATCTTCGACCCTTACGATCCGGTTTGGTAAAGGAGGCTGGTATGGATGGAGTTGACGGCGCTCTGCTTTCTGGGAGTGATCCTGTTGGCGGCTCTTATAGTCTGCTTGAGTCCGACGTACAGGCATTGATGCAGTTCCTTTGGGCGCTTGAGGTGACGGAGATACTTCAGCTTGTTCTGCTCGTGCTCATTGCGGGCCTGATCTTCGGCCTTATCCTCACCAAGCGCTGGCAGGTCTGACCATGGACGTGCTCACTCACTATCTCGATCAGGGCATGCTTGATTTCCTCGTGTCCCTGTTCGTGCTTTTCCCCGCTGGCGTCCTCCTTGCCGTATTGGCTTGGATGGTGTCGATCATAGTACATGCGGCTTTCCGCTGGATAAGAGGTTAGGAGGTGTAAATCATGGAGGCAGTCACTACTTCGCTCGTTACGGCCATCACCAGCTTCGCTGGCGATGCCATGGGTGCTATCGGCTCTATCGTGCCCGTCGCCCTCCCGATCATGGGCGCTATCGTGGTCGTGGGTATCGGCATCAAGGTTTTCCGCAAGTTCGCCAAGTAACTTGCATGTTCCGGCCGCAGGGGGGCGCATGCTCCCCTGCCTGTACCTTGGAGGTATCCTCATGTCGGTTCTTTCCATGGTGCTGCTGGCGTTTCTCGTTTTCATCTTTTTCTGCATCGGTTTTGTACGTTAGTAAGGGGCGGTTATGCGTGTCAAGATTGCCAAGTGCTTTGCCGCCGTTGCGTTGGCAGCGTCGATCTGCCTTGCGCCGTTTTCGCAGGCTGCTTATGCCTATATTCAGCTAGCGATACCAGCAGGTTACGCGCTCGCCACGGTTTGCGCTGTCCTCGGTTTGAGTGTTCCTTTGTTAACCGATGACGATGCATCCTCTTTTTGGGGTGACTTTGAGTTGTTTACTGGTGATTTGGATGCTATCGCGGCTGGTGTATCGTCTTTGCAGGATACCGCGATAGCGACTGGCAATTTGATTAATGCTACTAAGTCTGATGTTTCTCAACAGGAAATTGATGCTATTAAAGATATGTTTGAAATGGCAGGTCAAGCAGGCTCGATAGCTCTTGACAAGTTTTCTACAATGGCTTCTGATGGTGCTCTAGGCTTGATTCCGTTCCTTCTTTCTCTTTTTATTGCGGATCAAACTACTATCATGCCTGATAAATCTTTTGTAATAGGTGATGTTGTTTTTACTATGACTGATCAAATGCCCGTTACAGCTTATCCCGACTATAAACCTTTGGTATTTTTTACTTATGGAGGCTATCAATATGCGCTTGCTACGGGGTCTACTGGTAGTTTCGTTGACAGGTGGAATTTTGTAATCCAAGATGGCGGATTCGGCCTTGCAGTAGGTTATCTGTCGAATCAGATTGTTTATATTAATGATGGTCAGCAATGGAATTTGATTACCGGCATGTCTGGTTATAAATCGGATTTAGGCGGGTTGCGAACTTATCTCGGCATGTCTAACTCTGATCAATACTTTCCTGCTGTCTTGCCTTTGGAACTTATCTCAGGTTTGATATTCTACAGCGGTTACACCATTACGATAAACAATAGGATGACTGGCGAGTCTGCTGTTTACAATCCATCATCTGGGATTTGGTCAGATAGCGTCACTGACAATCCTGACGTTAATTTAGGTCATGATTATTGGGATGATGCCAAGGAAAATAAGGATATTCTTAATCCTGCTGCTGGTGCATCGATTATCGGCGCCGATGCGGTTATCGACGGCGACTATATAGCAAATCGAGGCAGTCTCGGGGTCATTACCGATTGGGCTGATATCAACAGTTGGGCCGATGCTCTGGCGCGTGCCCATGCGGGCGTTGCCGAGGGCGCTTTGGATGGCACTATCAGCGGTACCGCAACGGGTACGGCCGTCAACGTCGGCACGGGCGAGCTGGTGACGGATGCTGTGGGCGATTTGGTCAAGCCAAACGCCGGTACCTCCTTGTCACCCAGCAAGGATTTTGATTGGGGCAAGTTCCTCGACCCCTCCTTGTATCTCGTTTTCCCATTCTGCCTCCCGTGGGACTTGGTGGAGTTGGTCAAGACGCTTATCGCCGATCCGCAGGCCCCTGTCATTGACTGGCCCATGCCCACGTTGACCGGCCAGCAGAATCTGCACGTTGACCTGTCGCCATGGTCGCCGGTCGCCGCCGTGCTGCGCGCTGGTGAGTTGGTGGTGGCGGCAGTCGGTTTGATCTGGATAACCAAGACCATGATTCGCAATTAGGGGGCATGATGGATGATATCTTAGGCTGGCTCGGCCAGCAGCTTTACAATGCGCTATCGTTCGTCCATGACCTGCTGGATATCTGCCCGTTTCCGGATATCATTTCGAGCGTGGCCGGTACGGTATCGCAGGGCCTCGGTTGGCTCAACTGGTTCGTGCCCGTCGGCGGGCTGGTAGCTATGCTGCTCGTCTGGCTTGGTTGCTTCGCAGCCTATTATGCGGTGTCGATACTCCTTCGATGGATCAAGGCTATAGGTGATTGATGTGACCATCTACCTTTACAGTGGCACTCCCGGCTCCGGTAAGAGCCTTCACGCCGCTCGGGATATTCGCGACTATCTGCGTTGTAAGCGTCTCCCGGTCATCGGCAACTTCGCCATTAACCCTGATACCAAGGGCTATGACCGCTACACGTATCGGCCTAATGACGTTTTGACCCCGCAGTACCTTGTATGGTTCGCGCAGGAGTATTGGGCTGATCACAAGTTCGGCGAAGACCGTATATTGCTCGTGCTGGACGAGTGCCAACTTCTTTTCAACTCGCGCGACTGGGCTCAACAGGATCGCATGGCATGGCTTGAGTTTTTCAGCCAACATCGCAAGTACGGCTACAAAGTCCTGTTCATCGCCCAGTTCGACCGCATGATAGACCGCCAGATCAGGAGTCTGATAGAGTACGAGTATATCCATCGCAAGCTGGGCAATTTCGGCGCCAAGGGTAAGATCATGACCCTGCTCGCCCTCGGTGAGGTGTTCGTTTGCGTCAAGCGGTTCTATTCGCTCAATGAGCGCATAGGCGTGGAGATGTTCCGCGCGCGCAAGAGCGTGTACCGCTTGTATGACAGCTATGCGACCTTCGACCGGACGGGCGGCGGCGATGAGGGGGCGGGGCGCTCGGGGGACCCCGCCCCGATTGCCGACGCACGGCCGGACGGAGGTCGCGCAGGTGCCCATGCGCGCGATACCGGCCCGCCTGCCCTCGGCATCGCATCCGCCAAGGTCGGTTTGCGCCGTCTGGCGAGGTCTGTTACCGGTGGGGCTGGCGCTCACGTAAGATGATGTGGTAGCATGGCTTTAGGAGGCAGCCATGCGAAAAGACGTTTTCTTGCGTGCCGTAGTCGTGTTCTTCTGCGCCATCGTCGCCGTATACGGTTCTATCATCTTGCAGCAATGCTCTGCCGAGCATCCTATCGTATTTGACAAGTCAACGGGTAAAACTGTATCTGTGTGGTAGGTTATGGGGACTGTATGAGCGCTTTGCTGTTGTTGCTATCCGCTGGTTTCCTTGGTGGGTCTATCACCGCATCCATCCTCACTCGCAAGCATAAAAGGCAGCTTAAGCAGCAATCCGAATACTGGGAGGCATATTGGTATGACCATTTCGACCAGATACGCCAAACCGGCCTTACCCGCGAGCAAATGGAGCGGCTACACAGGTTGTATCAGCCTCCGAACGATATGTAAACTGGCAAACTCCCATGTCAACCGCCATAGCGGTTGGAAACGGCGCCTCTAAACCTATCAGTTAACTCAACGTCCCGACTAGGCGCGCCGGCGCGGTGCGCCGTGTAGTGCCGTGCCTGTCCGGCTGCGCCTCCCCCGTCATTGCTAAGTTTTTGACCTTATCTTGCAGCTTCTGATGGATCTTTATGCAGTTAAGGGCACGAGTACCAGTGATTTATGCATTTTCGACCCGCCTGCAGCACGGTTTTATGCAGTAGGTTGCCAGGGCGCGCCCTGGCTCGGGGGATGCTGCGGCCCCCATATCTCTTTAACTTGATTATACGTACACAATTCGCCAAACCTACGATAGGAGTACCTATGACCGAGTACGATTGCTTCGAGCACCAGGCGGCTTATATCAAGCTGGTTGATTGCCGCCATACCGCCCATGTCACCCTGTGCCAGCACATGCCGCCCACGGAGCCGCGCATAGATCGCATCAACGATGATTTCTACTACGTCCGCAGCACGTCCGAGATTCGGCCCTACCAGCATGGCGAGACGGGCACCAAGTCCGATCACATGCGCAGCATCAAGCGGGCTTTCAATTCGCTGAAAAAGCTGATCAACTGCAACTACGACACACCGGAGCACGTGCGGTTTATTACGTTGACCTATCGGGACAATATGCAGGACAACAGCCGCATAAGCAAGGATTGGAGGCGGTTTATCCGGCGCATGCAGGGAGCCTATGGGCCGTGCCGCTGGCTCTACGTCAAGGAGCAGCAGGGCCGGGGCGCGTGGCATCTGCACGCCCTGCTGTTTTACGATCGCCCCGCTCCGTATATGCCCAATAACGATCACGATCACCCCGTGCGCGACATGTGGGGCCATGGGTGGGTGACCATCGAGGCCGTGCGCAAGGATGCCAACAACCTTGGCAACTACCTGTGCGCCTACCTCACCGATGACAAGGACACGGGTATCAAGGGCGCCCGCCTGCTTAACTACGAGGCCGGGGTGCGCCTCTACAACTGCTCCCGCGATATCATCCGGCCCATCGAGCGCTCGATCAGCTTTGAGGATTATAAAAAACTCGCCGCCGATGACCATGTGCAAGAGCTGTCCAGCCGTGATAGTATAGTCCGGTTGCAAACCGGGCGTGACCTGCACGTCCGCTACAAGCTGTACCGTACCGACGCCCTGCATAATATGCAGGAAAGATGAAGATAATGTGCAAAACTACGTTTCATATGTTATCAATAATTCTGTTGTACCTATGGGGAAGTGCCGGGGTTAATTGACAGGGCAAAGTTTGAATGGTGTCAAGTTTCGGTGAAGTTGTTACTTCACTCTGGCAATCCCACGTGAGGGGATATTCGAGGTTGTTACTTTGCTCTGTCAAGCTGCGG
>NZ_JAIPUP010000006.1:0-197729 GCF_030418485.1 Gordonibacter sp. RACS_AR68 | reverse complement strand
CTGCGGGCGCGCCTCCTCGCGTCGAGGTGCGCCTCCCTCGGGTCGTAGGCCCCCTCGGCGCACCGGGCGAGCTCGCGGGCCACGGTGGTCCTGTGCACGCCCACCTTGAGGGCGATCTCGGAGGGGCCGCATCCCTGGGAGCTCATGGCCGCGATGTAGGCGCGGTCCTCGAAGGAGAGCCTCTGCCTGGCGCTGCGCCCCTGCGCTATCTGCCGGTCCAGGTCGACCCCGTAGTCCATCGGCGCCACCATCCTGTCAGGAGGCTCGTCCATGCGGCTCCAGGAGAAGACGGCGCCGCGGCCAACCCCGCACGCCTCGGCGGCTCCCCGAACGGTGTCGCCGAGGCGGAGCCTCTCCTTGACGGCGCTCCAATCGTCAAGCGTGTACTTCCCTCCCATTGCACCACATCCTAAGGTCGTGTGCAATGATCGGTTGAAACCGCCCCGTCCCCCTGTCACACCCTAGTACACGTTGTGCACGACCTCGGCTGATCCCTGCAGGCCGGCGATGCGGAAGGGCGTGCCGTCGTCGAGCACCACCGTGCCGTCGAACGTGCCGAACACCTGGTGCTGGTCGGTGCGCACGACCAGGGCGTTGATGCAGTCCGCACGGTCGAGCAGCGGGGTGAACGTCACATCGAGGCGGCCCTCGTCGTCGGTGACGTGCCAAGGGGCCAGCAGGTCGTAGCGGTCGGCGACCTTGCGGGCGTTGGCCGCGGCGGGCTTCTCGGGCACGCCGAAGTCCACGCGGTGCAGCTTGTGGCACACGCCGTCCACGAACGCCATGTTCTCCGAGGCGGCCGACGTGTCGCCGAAACCGTAGCCCAGGTTCAGGCCGAAGCAGTGCGAGCCCGGCCGGGCTCCGCCCCGCCCGTCCTGCCAGCCCTGTGCCACGCCCCAGAACCACGTGTTGTCGCGCGTCCACACGCCTCGGCCCCAATCCAGCAAGCCGAACGAGTCGTCGGGTGCGAACCCGTGTACCAGCAGGCCCTTCTTGAAGCTGCCACGGGCGCGCATTGCCACGATCTTCTGGTTGTAGTAGAAGGCGAGCGGATCCTCGGCCCACGGCGTGGCTATGACCATGGTATCCTCGGGCTCGTCGGAGAGCACGGCGTCGAACACGAGGTCGTCGTCGCCGTCGAACTGTGCAAAACGGGCGTGCAGCCGGCGCTCACCGTTCTCTGCCTCGAAGCGGAAGGACACGCGCCCGTTCTCGAAGGACGAGACGCCTTCCCGCGAGGTGGAAGGAAGGCGGAAGCGTCCGAGCGGAAAGGGCGTTATGACGCTCGTGGTCTTGTAGGCCGCCTGCGCGAAGTCGATGACCGACGCCGAGACAAGGCCGAGGTAGCCCAGGTCGCCCAGCGTGAGCGCCACGGCATAGGCGCCGTCGTTCACCAGGTAGTAGTCCCACTCCTTGATGCGCCATCCGGGCGCCTTGATGCGCGTGCGGTCGTAGGCGAGCTCCAGCTGCGTGGCCCACCCGCATGCCGAGAGCGCGCCGTCCTCGCGATGCAGCGGACCCGGGCCCTCAAGGCGTTTCTCGTTCATGATCGACCCCCTTTGCTCGTTCGGAACATACGCGCCATGCGCTTGCGCAGGCTCGTAGGAGCGGCCTGCCTGCTGCTCGCCTTTGCCGCGGGCTTGGACTTGGGCTTCTCGGCAGCCTCCTCCGATGCTTCCTCGGCCTCCTGCCGAGCCTCCTCGAGAACCTTGCCGGCCGCCTCGGGCGCTCCGGCGCGCGTGAGGGGCGCCACGGCCCGCAGCACGGCATCGCCCGCCCGGGCGCTCGTGCGGCTGTCGGCCACCTTGAACGTGATGGATCCCACATAGCCGCCGTCGGTGATGGCCGAGAAGGACAGCTTCGGCTCCTTCGTCAGCTTCGCCACCGACCCCGCCGCCTCGGATGCCTCGTGCTCGATGGCCGCCGCCACGTCGTTCAGGTGCTCGCCGGGTGTGACCACCACGATGGGCAGGCTCACCTGGTTAGTGGGCGGCAGGTGCGTGAGCGCCGTCTTGTTGATGATGGAGTTGGGGATGACGACTTCCTCCCCCTTGCTGTTCCTGATGGTGGTGTGGCGCCAGGTGATGTCCTTCACCACGCCGGACGACGAGCCCACCTCGATGTTGTCGCCGGGCTTGATGATGCGCAGCAGGCTGACCTGCAAGCCGCCGATGAGGTTGGCGATGGTGTCCTGGAAGCCGAGCGAGATGGCGATGCCGCCGATGCCGAGCGCGGTGATGGCGGCGCTCACGTCCACGCCGTAGCAGGTGGACAGCATGATGCACACGCCCAGCAGCCATACGGCGCCGCGGGCGATGTTGACGAAGATGGAGCTGGAGGGAAGGTTCTTCTCCTCGTTGTAGTGCAGCATCTTGCGCATGAAGCGAACGGTAAGGCGCGCGAAGATGGCCGTGACCGCGAGGATGACGGCAGCCGCCAAGGCCGTGGTCAGCCAATCGACGTGCACGATGCCCTGTATATAGTGTTCGAGTTGTTCCATGTTTTTATCCTACCACGGAATGCCGCGAAACGAACCTAACGGGCATGTTACCAAGTACGGGACTACACAAGGGCGACCCCCGGAAACCTCGGTGTGGCTCACCGGCGACCCCCGGCGCAGCTCCGGGCGACCTCTGGGCGGCTCGGGGCGACCTCGGCGTCCCCTGCGGCCAGCCTCGTGCACCTCCGGCCGGTCCCGCGGCTCTAAAGCCGCTCCGACGGGAGGGACGCCCCTCCCTGCAGCGAGGCGAGCTTTGCCTCCAGGAACTCGTAGTGCTCCTGTTCCGTAGGAGTCCACGGGCCGAAGAGCACCGCCTCGAGCACGTCGGCGGCGCGGCGCGCGTCCCCCTCAAGCGGGTACAGCAACTCTCTTTCGCGCGAGTAAAGCCGGATCTCGTCGAACAGGCCCGAGCTTTCCAAGACGCCCACGTTCTGGACGATGTCGGCAACGATCTTGTTGTGATGGGCGGGATCGGTCGCACGCGGCGTCGTGCCGGCCATGCGCATGAGCTCGTAGCGGATCTGGCAGCTGACGAGCGATATCTCGGGCTTGACGGCCATGAGCGCCAACGACACGCGATAGCCTTTGCCCCGCAGCAGCGCAGCCGTGTCCAGCGGCACCTGCGAGGTGCGCAGCGTTCCTTCGACGACGAGGTTGTAGCGGGCGGATGACAGAGCTTTGACCAGCGCCTCTACCATCTGTCCCGCCCATGCGGCGGTATGAGCCACCGCCTCGGGCCCGTACTGGGCGTCCAGCTCGGCGAAGCGTGGATGGTGTGAGCGGTACTCGTCGCCGTTGATGACGATGCTCCCATCCTTGAAACCCTTGACGCAAAGCTCGTGGAGCGCTGTCTTCCCCGCTCCGCTCTGCCCCCCGAGCAGAACCGCCCGGGGATGTGCAGACGGCGCGCAACGCGATTCGAGCACGAGGTGCTTAGCTATCGACTGAAACTCGCCGGCAAACTCTTCCTCGCTGAAAGCGCCCGGATCGGCTTTCATCATGCGGCCTTCGCCGCATGGAAACGCGCGAAGCGCGCGAGCCCGTCGATGGCCCCGCGTATCTCCGCGAGCTTTTTCTCGCTCCCGTCCACTTCCCTGATGATCTGCCCCTTCCTCTCGGCGATCAGCGAAATGACATCGTCATAGACCAGCATGCCCTCTTCGTCGCCCCGCTTCTCCGCCTCGCGGCGAAGCCGCGACACCTCCGCCAGGATCTCGGCGGCCTTCTCGTTGAGGATCTCCTGCTCGAGCGTGAGCATGTACATCTCGTTGATATCCATGATCTCCCCCTTGTCATCGAATGTGACCATCGCGTATATGGCCTTCTCCGCGCTCTCGCGCTGCGCGGGCGGGATGGACTCGCCATCGCGCTCCAGGCATTCGCGCATGAAAGCGGTGTGTGCGGCGGCGCGGATAAGGTTAGCGTTCGCCTTGCTGGGAGGCTGGCCGTTCTCGTAGCGCACCATGCTGGCCTCGCCGATTCCGAGAAGCCGGGCGAACGCCTGCTGCGTCAAGCCGTACTTCTTGCGGATGCGCTTGATCTCGGAAGGAGTGATATCGTCGCTCATAGCCTATCCTTTCAATCAAATGATTGAAAGGATAGTATCACATGATCGTCCTTTTGTGCAAGGGGAAAAGGGAAGGGCGCGATGCTTACCAGGAAGGGGGCTTCGGCGGCTCGACCTCGCGCGGCTCCCAGAGCACGATGCGGCCCTCTCGCCGCGTGGCGGGCACGTCCACGAGCCGCTGGTTGGAGGAACCGCGCCATTTGAGGTCGAAGGAATGCTTCGCCTGCACGAACGGGCCGTCCACCAGCACGTCGGTCTGCTCGAGCAGGTCGCGCGCCGCCGGGTCGGGCACGCCCGCGGCCAGCTGCTCGTAGGTGTAGCCCGAATACGTCCACACGTTCAGGCCGAGCGCATGGCAGCGGCGCGCCAGCTCGGCGCAGGCGGCCGCTTGCTCAAAAGGCTCCCCGCCCGAGATGGTCACGCCCTGCGCCAGCTTGTTGGCCGCGATCTCGGCCACAAGACCGTCGATGTCGCGCTCCTCTCCGCCCGCGCACGGCTGGCTCTCGGGATTATGGCAGCCGGGGCAGCCGTGCGTGCACCCCTGCACGAACACGGCGAAGCGCAGCCCCGGCCCGTCGACGATGGAGTCCGGGGCCGTGCCGAAGAGACGTATAGTGTTGGGAGCAGTCATAAGCAGCCTCGCATGCACCCGAGGGGCGCATAATAATCGAACAGGTTGGCGTAGTAAGTCAGCGAGGCCGCCCGTGGTGCCCGAGATCGTGGGGATGGCGGAGGCGAAGCGTACTTCGGTACGCGAGCTTCCGCCATCGCCGCGAGATCGGGTGCCACGGGCGGCCGCAGCGTCGAGGAGTTCCGGCGGCCGGCAGGCCGCCGGAACCTGCTACATCTGGTGCTTGACCCGATCGGCCTCTTCGGCGCGCTTGGCGTCGTTGAAGCGGTCGAGGGTGCCCACCAGGTAGCCGGTGATGCGGCGGATGCGCTCGAAGGCCATGCCGTGCTCCTCCTCCGTGCGACCGCACTTGGGGCACACGTCGCCGATGATGCCGTTGTAGCCGCACACCGGGTCGCGGTCCACCGGGTGGTTCACCGAGCCGTAGCCGATGCCGCTGTCCTTCATGTGGCGGATGACGGCCTCGAACGCCTCCAGGTTCTCGGACGGGTCGCCGTCGAGCTCAACGTAGGAGATGTGGCCCGCGTTCGTGAGCGCGTGGTACGGCGCCTCGATCTCTATCTTGTCGAACGCGCTGATGTCGTAGTACACCGGCACATGGAAGCCGTTCGTGTAGTAGTCGCGGTCGGTGACGCCCTCGATGGAGCCGTAGCGCGCGCGGTCCATGCGCACGAAGCGGCCGGACAGGCCCTCGGCGGGCGTGGCGATCAGGCCGTAGTTCATCTTGCGCTCGGCCGACAGACGGTCCAGGTAGCCGCGCATGTGCCCGATGATCTCGAGCCCCAGGTTCTGCGACGCCTGCGACTGGCCGTGGTGCTGGCCGGTGAGCGCCACGAGCGCCTCCGCCAAGCCGATGAAGCCCACGGAAAGCGTGCCGTGCTTCAGCACCTCGCGCTGCTCGTCGCCGGGAGCCAGCTTCTCGGAGTCGATCCACACGCCCTGGCCCATGAGGAACGGCGCATTGTACACCTTCTTGCGCGCCTGTATCTCGAAGCGCTCGTCGAGCTGCCCCACCGTGAGCGCCAGCTTCGCGTCCAGCAGGTCGAAGAACAGGTCAAGGTCGCCCTTGCTGCGGATGGCCAGGCGCGGCAGGTTGATGGACGTGAACGACAGGTTGCCCCGCCCGGGCGTGACCTCGCGGTCGGGATCGTACACGTTGCCCATGACGCGCGTGCGGCAGCCCATGTAGGCGATCTCGGTCTCCGGCGTGCCCTGGTAGTACTGGATGTTGAACGGCGCGTCCAGGAAGCTGAAGTTGGGGAACAGGCGCTTTGCCGAGCAATGCATGGCCAGCTTGAACAGGTCGTAGTTCGGGTCCTCGGGGTTGTAGTTCACGCCCTCCTTCACGCGGAAGATCTGCACGGGGAAGATGGGCGTCTCGCCGGAGCCGAGGCCCCCCTCGGTGGCCAGCAGCATGTTCTTCACCACCATGCGCCCCTCGGGGGACGTGTCCATGCCGTAGTTCACCGAGCTGAACGGCGTCTGCGCGCCGGCGCGGGAGTGCATGGTGTTCAGGTTGTGCACGAGCGCCTCCATGGCCTGGAACGTGGCGCGGTCGGTGTCGGCGTGCGCGTTCTTCGCCGTGTAGGCGAGCGCCTTGTCCGCAAGCGGCTCGCCCACGCCGGCTGCGACGAGCGCCTCGCGCACCGCAGCCTCGAAGCCCTCGTCCATCTTGAGGCTGGCCCAGAGGCCCGTCTGCTCCTCGACGGCCGCAAGCACGTCCTGCGCGAATGCGCGCGCATCGTCCACCACGCCGTCGACCAGCAGGTCGACCGCCTCGGCCAGGTGCTTCTTGTACAGGCGGCGGTACGTCTTCTTCACGCCCTCGGCCAAACCGTAGTCGAAGTCGCAGATGGCCTGCCCGCCGTGCTGGTCGTTCTGGTTGGACTGGATGGCGATGCACGCGAGCGCCGCGTAGCTCGTGATGTCGTTCGGCTCGCGCAGCACGCCGTGCCCCGTGGAGAAGCCGCCCTTGAAGAGCTTCTTCAGCTCGATCTGGCAGCACGTGGTGGTGAGCGTGTAGAAGTCCATGTCGTGGATATGGATGTCGCCCTCGCGGTGGGCGCGCGCGAACTTCGGATCGATGACGCACATCTCGTAGAACTGCTTGGCCGACTCGGAACCGTACTTGAGCATGGTGCCCATGGCGGTGTCGGCGTCGATGTTGGCGTTCTCGCGCTTCATGTCCGAGTCGCTGGCCTTGGAGAAGGTAATGTCCTTGAGCGTCTGGATGAGTCGGCTGTTCACGTCGCGGGCACGGCTGCGCTCGGCGCGGTAGAGGATGTAGGACTTGGCCGTCTGCACGAAGCCGGACTCGATAAGCGTCTCCTCTACCAGGTCCTGCACGCCCTCCACCGTGGGCACGCCCTCGATGGCGCCGCTCTCCAGCTTCTCCACCACCTTGCGCGCGATGTCCTCGGCAGCCGTGCGGTCCTGCATGGCGCCGCATGCCTGGAACGCGCGTTCCACCGCCTCGGCGATCTTGCCCTCGTTGAATTCCGCCGTGCGCCCGTCGCGCTTGATGATGGTGGTGACCATGCGTGCCGTTCCTCTCTGCCGTTTTCCTTTTGCGAACAGTGGTTTTACCGCGGTTATGCCCCGAGTTTCCACTGTCTTTAAGTCATTTTTCCACAATATGTTGTGGGGGATTATCGATCTAGCGTGGACATATAGTACCTGCGAGCGAGAAGGAAAACAAGGGGGATATATGTTACAAATTGACTTCCATTCGTGAATCACGAAGGGCATCACAGGAACTTCAGAAATGCAGGGCGCTCTTGATCGGAGGGGCTTGGTGCGCGAGGGGCTTCCCAAGCGCAGGCCCCTCAACGCCCGATCTGAACCGATGGCGAGAGGGGCCTACTCCACCGTGCCGTAGACCTGGCCCCAGGCGTGTCCGCCTATAGACGAGTTGATCTGGTCGCAGAGGCGCTGGCGGGTGTAGGACCCCGGGGGGAGCAGCCTGACCACCTCCATGAGGTCGTCGGGGAGGTCGGCGGCCTCGGCGGCTATCACCGCGTCGAGGCGGCGCACGGCGTCGTCGGCCGAAGCGCTGGCGAACAGGCCGTCCACCAGGTCCTGCAGGGCGCCGTAGTGCGGGCTGCGCTCGATGTTGGAGCCGGAGGCCATGCGCTACCTCCCCCGCACGGCAGACAGCAGAGTCGCCAGATCGTCCTCGTCCTCGGCTGGATCGGCGCCGCGGGGCGCCACGACGTCGAAGCCGTCCGTGGCCGCGGCCAGCGCGCCGGTGTAGGCCGGCGTGGCATCGCCCACGGCGCGCAGGAACTGGGCGCCCGCCGCCCGCAGGCGCGCGGCGGCGTCGACCATGACGTCGGGGCAGTAGTAGGGGTTCTCGGGCGTGGAGGCCCCCTGCCGCGGCGCATGGTCGGCCACGCGCAGCTGCACGAGCACCGGCAGGTCGGTCGAGGCGCAGGCACGCTCGACGAGCTCCGCGGCCCGATCGGCGGGCGCGCCGGTGGTGATGCCCGCCACGGAGGCGCCGAACTCGCCCATCAGGGCCACGGCCTCCTCGACCGCCATGCGGCCGTCGGCAACGAGGCCGTCGCCGTCCACGTCGATGGCCGCGAACACGGGCAGGTCGCTCGCCTGCCGCAAGCCCATGAGCGCGCACTTGAGGTCGACGGGGTTCGCGAACCCTCCCAACAGGAACGCGTCGAGCGCAGCGCCCTCGAACGCGCGTGCGGCGCGGGCGTACTGGCTGCGGTTCTCGTTGAGCGATGCCGCGCTTGAGCCGTCGAGCGGCAGCCCGCACGGCCCCACCTCCGCCAGCACGTGCTGGGGCTTGAGCGAGCCCACAATGCCGAGCGCCGCGCGGGCGAGGTCGCCCAAGCGGTCTTCCATGCCGTGGTGGGCCAGGCGGGCGGGCGCGATGCCCTCCGTGCCGGCAACGAGGCACTGGGCGCCGGCGATGGACTCCAAGCGCAGCGCGTCGCGCACGGCCTCCGGCTCGATGAGGTTCAGGTACTCCAGGTCGCGTGCCACGTCGACACCCTGGCGGGCGAGCACGGCGGCGAGGGGGGTGGACAGCACGAGCATGTCCTTGTGGAAGCGCAGCGCGATATCGGGCATGGAGGCTCCTTTCTTCGATTCCACTATGATACCCAAACGTCGCGGCACGCGCAGCGGGCGTCGGGAAAACCCGTTCCTTCGACAGAAGGAGCCGAAACGGCCGCACGGCGGCCGGCCAGGTGCCTTGCACGCGAGCGGTTGCCGAGCGTCCGCGAGCGGCAGCCGTGCGGACCCAGCCTGCAATTCACCGACCGTGCACGGCCGTTGCACAAGACGAACACGCCTGCACCATAGGTTTTTCAACCCCTGCGTCTATAATGGGCCCTGCAAGCGAAAGGCTCCCCTCCTTTTAGTTTGCACTGCTTGTACCCCTTACAAAGCAGTAGCGATGCCCAAGAGCATCGCATCATCCCCTCCTTGTGGCCCGGCGAGCTCCCCTCTCGCCGGGCCGATCCTTTCCTACGGACCGTTTTGCCCCGGCGGGAATTACCTGATTGATCGGAGGGGCCCCGGCTTTATCATGGGGCCGCGCACCCGTGCGGGCGCACCGACGAAGGGGGAAGCATGTACGTCAAGGACAAGGTCTCGAAGCTGCCGCTCCCCGTCGTGCCGGCCGCGCTCGGCCTGCTGGTGCTGAGCGGCGTGTACGACACGCTCGGATTCCCGATCGTGCACTGGCTCGCCGTTGCCGCCGCCACGGCGGTCGTGGTGCTGTACGCGTTGAAGATCGCCTTCCATCTGCGCAGCGTGGTGGCGGCCGAGTACGCCAACCCCATGCTGGCCGCACTCTACCCGACGGTTCCCATGCTGGTCATGGTTCTGTGCGTGTTCTACGCACAGCTGTTCCCGGCCGCATGGGCGGCCGCGCAGGCAGTGTTCTTCGCCATGCTGGGCCTGCTGTGCGTGCATGTGGCGGTGTTCTTCGCCCGGTTTTTCCTGCGGCGGTTCGAATGGAAGACGTTCATGCCCAGCTGGTACGTCACCACGAACGGGGTGATGGTGTCAACGGTGGCGGGCATGCCGTTCATGCCCGAACCGCTGGCGGTGGGCATCGTGGTGTGGGGAATCGCCATCTACGTGGCGGTGACGCCGTTCATGCTGTGGCGCATGAAGCGCTGCGAGGTGGCCGAGGCCATGATGCACTCGCAGGCTATCATGCTGGGACCGTGCAGCATGTGCCTCGTGTCGTATGTGAACGTGTTCCCCGACCCCAACCTCGTGGTCATGGGACTGCTGTTCGCCTGCGAGGCCGTGTCGCTGGTCTACGTGGTTGCGAAGCTGCCTAAGTTCTTCGGTGTCGCGTTCCATCCCGGCTACGCGGGCATGACCTTTCCCATGGCCGTGGGACTGCTGGCCACGCGCGGGCTGGCCGGAGCCCTGGAGGGCGCCGGGCTCTCGGGCGCAGCATGGGCGGTCGAGCAGCTGGCCGGCGTGCAGCTGGTGCTGGCTACCACCATCGTGGCCGTGGTGAGCGCGCGCTTCCTGGGCATGCTGGCGGCCGGGCTTAAGGCCGACCGCGCGTCGGGGGCGCTGGCACCCGAGCAGCTGGCGGCGCTGCGGGCGCTGCGGGCGTACCTGCGGCGCGGCGTCGGCGACGTGGCGCCGGGAGCGGGCGACTTCGTACCCGTGGCGGCGGGCATCGCGTGCGAGGTCGACTGCGATGGCGCGGACGACGCGCCGGTCGGCGGGCCGGACGGGGGCGAGGCGGATCCTGCGGGAGGCGGCGCCTGACGGAAGGACGGAAAAGCCGGCAACTTTACCTAATTGTTACTTTCAAGCCCTCTAATTCACAAAACGGCCACTCCTCCGTCATATGTTTTTCAAGGCCAACTTTTATACTAGGCGGCAGCAAACGAAAGGCTCCCCTCCTTTTCAGTTTGCATCTGCTTTACCCCTTAAAAGCAGAGTCGGTGCCCAATAGGCACCGCATCATCCCCTCCTTGTGGCCCGGCGAGCTCCCCTCTCGCCGGGCCGATCCTTTTCCGAGCTTCCCCGGCCCCATACGGCATGGCAGCCAGCTCCGCCCTCCGCCTCCCGCCAGGTAACGGGAGCGTAACGCAAACGGGGCGATAATCGACAAAACGCGCACGTGCAGCCCATATGTTCTTCAAGGCCAACTTATATACTGATCCCAGCAAGTGAAAAGGCTCCCCTCCTTTCAACTTGCACTGCTTGTAACCCCTTGCAAAGCAGTAGCGGCGTCCAAGAACGCCGCACATCCCCCTCCTTGTGGCCCGGCGAGCTCCCCTCTCGCCGGGCCGATCCTTTTCAGGCCACCCGCTTCCCTGCCTCCCGCCCCGAGGGGCAGCCGCCCGCGTTACCGCATCGCATCGCTTCGGCACCCGGAAGGCCGCACCGTTCACGCGGTGCTACAATCGCCGGCAGAGCAAGCCGAACAGTGCACCTGCGGGAAGGAGCGCCCATGAACATCGCGGTTCTCGAAGGATACGTGAACAACCCCGGCGACCTTAGCTGGGACGCCCTCGAATCGTACGGCACCGTCACCGTGTACGACCGCACGCCGCGCGACCAGCTGGCGCAGCGCGTGGCCGAAGCCGGCATCGTCGTATCGAGCAAGACGGTCTGGGACGCCGAGGCGCTCGGCTGGGCGCCGCGCCTCAAGATGATCGCGCTCACGTCCACCGGCTACAACGTGGTCGACCTCGATGCGGCGCGCGCACGCGGCATCGTGGTGTCGAACGTTCCGGCCTACTCCACGCCCGACGTGGCGCAGATGACGTTCGCGCTCTTGCTGGAGCTGTGCCTGCACGTGGGCGAGCATTCCCAGCTGGTCATGGACGGCGGCTGGACGCGCGCCAAGGACTTCTCGTTCTGGAGCACGCCGCTCGTGGAGCTGGCGGGAAAGACGATGGGCATCGTCGGCATGGGCAGCATCGGGCAGGCGGTGGGCCGCATCGCCCGCGCCTTCGGCATGCCCGTGGTGTTCGAGAACCGCTCGCCCAAGCCGCAGCTGGAAGGCGACGGCGTGCGGCAGGTGGATCTGGACGAGCTGCTGGCCACGGCCGACGTGGTTTCGCTGCACGTGCCGGCCACGCCCGAGACCGAGCACCTGATGGACGCCGCAGCGCTCGCCAAGATGAAGGAAGGGTCCTACCTGCTGAACACCGCGCGCGGCTCCCTCGTGGACGAGCAGGCCGTGGTGGACGCGCTGCGCTCGGGAAAGCTGGCCGGCTTCGGCGCCGACGTGGTATCGGTCGAGCCCATGCGCCCCGACAACCCCCTGCTCCAGGCGAAGGGCGAGAACATCGTCGTCACGCCCCACATCGCCTGGGCCACCCATGAGGCCCGCGAGCGCCTGCTGGCAACCGTCGCCGCCAACGTGGGGGCCTTCGTGGGCGGCCACCCGCAGAACGTCGTCGATTAGAACGGCTTCCGAAACGCGCGGCCGCGCACGGCACCGGGCTTCCCGCGCGCGGCGTGCAGGGCCCCTACGCGCCGAACACGTCGTCGATATTCGGGGGCTCGCAGCCCTGGGGCTCGGCGGACAAGCGGGCTAGCAGCGCCTTCGCTTCCGCAAGGTCTGCGAGGCGTTCCTCGTGCGTCTGCATGTCGCGCACCTTCACCTTGCCCTCGGCCAGCTCGTCGGGCCCGAGCACGGCCACATGGGAGGCATGCAGCTTGTCGGCCAGCTTGAACTGGCTCTTGAGGCTGCGGTGCTGGTGGTCCACCTCGCCGGCGAAACCGGCGTCGCGCAGCGCCTGCACGAGCGAGAAGGCCTCCGCGCGCACCGAGTCGTCCACGCACGCCACGAAGAAGTCGCAGCGCGCGGCCGGCGGGAACGCACCGCCCGCCGCCTCGAGCGCCAGCACGCAGCGCTCGTAGCCGAGCGCCCAGCCGAAGCCGGGCGTGGGACGGCCGCCCACCTCCTGGGCCAGCTTGTCGTAGCGCCCACCGCCGCCGATGGCGTTCTGGCTGCCCATTCCCTCGGTCACCTGCACCTCGAACACCGTGCGCGTGTAGTAGTCGAGCCCGCGCACGAGCTTCGGGTCCTCCACGTAGGCGAGCCCCGCGCCGTCCAGGTAGGACTTCACGGCCTCGTAGTGCTCGCGGCAGTCGTCGCACAGGTGGTCGGTGATCTTCGGCGCGCCCTCCATGACGGCGGCGCATCCGGGGTTCTTGCAGTCGAACGCGCGCAGCGGGTTGATCTCCGCGCGGCGGTTGCATTCCTCGCAGAGCTCGCCCGCATGCTCGGCCAGGTAGGAACGCACGGCCTCGCGGTAGGCCGGGCGGCACGCGTCGCATCCCATGGAGTTCACGAGCAGGCGCGTGCTCTCCACCGGGATGCCGATGGCGGCGTAGAAGCGCATGAGCATGATGATGCCCTCGGCGTCCACGCTGGGCTCCTCGGCGCCCAGGCACTCGATGCCCACCTGGTTGAACTGGCGCTGGCGGCCCTTCTGCGGGCGCTCGGCGCGGAACATCGGGCCTGCGTACATGAGCTTCGCCGGCTGCGCGCCCTGCGGCACCAGGTCGTGCTGCACCACGGCGCGCACGACGCCGGCCGTGCCCTCGGGCCGCAGCGACAGGCGGCTCTTCGCCTTGATGGAGCCGCCGTCAAGGAGCGTTTGCAGGTTCTGGCCCGAGATGGCGGTGAACATCTCCTTCGACACCACGTCGGTGGCCTCGCCGATGCCGCGCACGAAGAGCTCCGTCTGCTCGAACAGCGGCGTCTCGATGGGCAGGTAGCCGTAGCGGCCGAAGATGTCCGCGGCCACGGCCTTGAAGCGCGCCCAGAACTTCGCCTCGTCGGGAAGCAGGTCGCGCGTGCCTTCGGGGGATTGGATTGCCATGGAGAGTTCCTTTTCGTCTCGTGCGTTTCGATTGCCCGCTATTGTAGCGCATCCGGCGACCGAGCACGGAGAAGGAACGGTGGCGGCGTGCGCGGCGCCCAGGGGGAGGCTTGCCGCGCAGCCGCTTCGAGATGGTTATCGCGCGCTGCGTAGCGCGCGGTAACGCTCGGCCGCCCGCACGAAGCTGGGGGCCCATGCAGGCGAGGCGAGGGCGTTCACGTGCAGGTAGCCGGCCACCACGTTGCCGGTGCACGCGCCGTCGAAGCCGGGCACGATGCCGCGGCCGCGCTCCACCGCATAGGCGAACCGCAGAGCGGGGTCGAGGTCCGTCGCCTGCGAGTGATGGTGCTCGTGGCCCACGAGCACCATGCCGGGATCGAGCCAGGAGCCGGACGCGTCCACGACGGCGCGGGCGTAACCGTGCGCCGTCTGCCTGTCCTGCACGACCGTGTCCAAGCCCAGCACGCCCGCCATGTCGTAGCTCCGGCCGCGATGCACCAGGCGGCGTCCCAGGTACATGAGGCCGCCGCATTCGGCGTACACGGGCAGGCCGTGCTCGGCGCGCTCGCGCACGCTGCGGCGGAAAGCCTCGTTGGCCTGCAGCTGCTCGGCGAACTCCTCGGGGAAGCCGCCGCCCACGTACAGCCCGTCCACGTCGGACGGCAAGGCCTCGTCTCCCAGGCTGCGCACGAACACCAGGCGCGCGCCCGCGCGCTCGAGCGCGGCAAGGTTCTCGGGGTAGCAGAACGAGAACGCCTCGTCGCGCACGACGGCGATGGTCGCCCGCGCGGCATCAGCATCCCCGCGCACGACTCCAGCCGGTGCAGCAGGGCCGGTAACCCCGCTTGCCTGCGCGCCGGTAGGGGCGGAGGCGGCGACTTCGCTCTCAGCCTCGCCGTGCGCGGCCGCCCACGCCGCCTGGGGCACCGCGTCGGTCGATGCCTCCGCTGCCGGCAGCTCCCCCGCGCTCGCCGCGATGGCCCTCACGGCATCCAGATCCACCCACTCCGCCACCACGTCGGCAATACCGTCGAGCAGGCGCTCCCGCTCATCGGTCTCGCCGCTCGTCACGAGGCCCAGATGGCGGTCGGGCACGTTGAGCCGCGCATCGGCCGGAACCGCGCCCACCACGGGAATGCCGCACGTGCGCTCGATCACCTCCGTGACCAGCGCGCGCTGCCGCGCCCCGCGCACCCGGTTCAAGATGACCCCCGCTATGCGCACGTCCGTATCGAACGCGCAGCATCCCAGAACGAGGGCGCCCGCCGTCCGCGTCATGCGCGTCACGTCCAGCACGAGGACGACCGGCGTGGCCGTGATCTTAGCTATCTCGGCCGATGACGTGCTGCCCTCGGCATCCAGCCCGTCGTACAGGCCCATGGCGGCCTCGACCACGCACACGTCGGCGCCCGCCGATGCCCCGCGCACCACGGCGCGTATCTGGTCGGGCTCCATGAAGTAGCGGTCAAGGTTGCGGCTCGTCCTGCCGGCTGCCACCGTATGCCAGCCAGGGTCGATGAAGTCGGCGCCCTTCTTGAAGGGCTGGACAGCGCACCCTTGCCGGCGCAGCGCGCGCAGCAGCCCCAGCGTGAGGACCGTCTTGCCGCTCCTGCCATGGGGCGCGGCAATCATGACCCGGGGCACAACCGGGCCTGTCGTCTCTATAGCTGACATAAAACGTCCCCCGTCCGGGCGCGTCTCCCTCCAACGCGCCCGGACGCGAAGGCCTACACGCAGCCGGTCGGCTTCAGCAGGCCGGCGATCTTGCAGGCTCCCTTGCCGGGGCCGCTGGGGAACAGCTCGTAGATCTCGGCGTTGGACTTGCCGGTGTCCCTCAGCATCTTGCGCACCATGGGGGCCACGCCGAACTCGGCGTAGTACCCGCGCAGGTAGTTGATGACCTCCCAGTGCTCGTCGGTCAGCACCACGTCCTCGGTCTCGGCGAGCTTCTCCGCAACCTCTTCGTCCCACAGGCTGGCGTCCTCGAGGAACCCGTCCTCGTCGAGCGCGAGCGTGCGATCTCCAACCACCAACTCAGCCATAGCTATCCTCCTTTGATCGTCGTGCATCATCTATGACCAGCCGACGGACTGCTCCGCCGGCCGATGCTCGTCTCTACGAGGCGGCCGGCTCCTCCAGGGCACCGCCCACCGCGACGCCACCTTCCGCGCGGCCGTCGCCCGCCTCCGCGCCCGCGCCTTTCGGCGCCGCCGGCACCGGGGCGAGGTCGCCGTTCTCGGCGCGCACGCCCACGGCCACCTTGCACAGCACGGTGAGCGCGAGCGCCCCGATGCTGTACACGCCCACGATGACCAGGAGCTCGTTCGGATTGGGGATATACTCCACCACCTGCTCGAACGAGTTCGGCACGAAGCCGCCCAGCACGAGGCCCAGCCCCTTGTCGATCAGGCAGGCGAAGAACACCGCCGCAAGCGCCGGCACGAGCACCTTGTGGGAACGCCGCAGCTTGGGCACGAGCAGAAGCAGGATGCCCCCGATGGCCAGCACAGCCGCCAGCCACATGACGGGAACGAGCTGCGCATGGCCGTCCAAGCCGAAGAACAGGTACTCGATGGGAGCCTTGTGCCCGGGCATGTTGCTGTAGAAGGCCGTGAACACCTCGAGTATGAAGAAGAACACGTTGGCGATCATGGCGTAGCACACCGTCTTCGCGAGCGAGTCGATGGCCTTGTCGCTCACGTTGAACCGCGCGGTCTTGCGCAGCACCAGGCACAGCACGATGAGCAGCGCCGGCCCTGCGGCGAACGCGGAAGCCAGGAAACGCGCGGCCATGATGGCCGTGAGCCAGTACTCGCGCCCCGCCAAACCCGAGATCAAGAACGCCGTGACCGTGTGGATGCCGATGGCCAGCGGAATGGCGATGATGCTCAGCACATGCGTCCACCGGGGCGGCGGGAAGCCCTTCTTCTCGGCGCCGAGCACCGTCCACCCGATGACCAGGTTCACCACCAGGTACGACGAGAGCACGCACATGTCCCAGAACAGGATGGAGTTCGGCGTGGGGAACAGGATCACGTTCAGCACGCGCATGGGCTGGCCCAAGTCCACCACAATGAACAGCACGGCCGTGAGCACGGCCGCCACCGCCATGAACTCGCCGATGACGACGATCTTCGCGTAGGTCTTGAAATGGTGCAGGTAGTACGGGATGGCCACCATGACGCCCGAGGCCGCCACGCCCACCAGGAACACGAACTGGGAAATGTACAGGCCCCACGATACGTCGCGGCTCATGCCGGTGAGCGTGAGGCCGTTCGCCAGCTGGTTCGCATAGGCGGCCACGCCCGCGACGATGCCCAGCAGCAGGATGCCGACCCAGGCATAGTAGCCCTTAGAGCCGCGCAAAGCCTTCTCAAGCATGCGCCTCGCCTCCCTTGATCATGTAGTAGACGCTCGGGCCGGTGCCGAGCGACGTGCGCCTTCTCACGGCGAACGACTCGTCGAGCGCACGGCGCACGTCGGAGTCCGGATCGTTCAGGTCGCCGAACAGGATGGTGCCGTTCGAAGCCTCCACGCACAGCGGCAGCTCGCCCGCGTCGATGCGGTCAGCGCACATCATGCACTTCTCCACCACGCCCTTCGTGCGCGTGGGATAGGAGGGATCGACCTCGTCGAGGTACGGCCCCGGATCGCGGAAGTTCAGGCTGCGCGCGCCGTAGGGGCAGGCCGCCATGCAGAACCGGCAGCCGATGCAGCGGTGGTAGTCCATCTCGACGATGCCGTCGTCTCGCTTGAACGTGGCCTTCGTGGGGCACACGCGCACGCACGGCGGCTCCTCGCAGTGGTTGCAGAGCACCGGCACGGTGGCTTCTTCCAGTTCGCGCGAGGGGTGCTCGGAGTGGATGTCGGCGAAGCTGGCCTCGAAAGGCTCGCCCCATATCCACTTGACCTCCTCCTTCGGATCGCCGATGTCGGGAACGTTGTGGGCATGATGGCACGCCGCCTGGATCTTGCCCATGTCGGCCTCGCGGTTGAACCGCTCCACGTCGACCACGAACCCCCAATGCCGGCCCTCGACGCCGCCTGCGGACGCTCGGGCCGTCCCGGTGTACGAGCTGCAGCCGCCCAGGCAGCCCAGGCCGGCAACGCCGAGCGCAGCTCCCGCTATCAGAAAATCACGTCTCTTCATGACCGGTACCCGGCTCCTCTCATCGCCCCCGTGAAACGCCTTGGCCGCCCGTGCCTCATGACGCTTCGCCGTCGTGGCAGTCCCAGCAGTACGGATCGACCGACGCGTAGTCGTGGCAGGAATCGCAGAACTCCTCGCGGTTCGAGTGGCATTCCAGGCAGGTGCCGTCCAGGCTCTTCTCGTACACCTGCCCCGATGCGCTCTCGTACTCGCGCGAGCCGTCGCGCACCACGTCGTTGCGCCACTCGTCGAGCAGCTGCATGTGGTTGTCCTTCATGTACTCCGTCGACGCCACGCACTCCTTCGTCTGCTGCGCGTTGATGGCGGGCGTGTCGAGGCTCGTCTCGGGGGCTGGCGCGGCGTTGGCCAGGTTCACGATGAACGGCGACAGCACCGCCAAGCAGAACAGCGCCGCGAAGGCGATGATCCTTCCTCCCTTATACATGGTCCGTCCCGCCTTCCCCGTCGCTCGTCGCCCCCGCGTCCCCTGCGGACGCCGGCGCGGGCTTCTTCGGCAGCTCCTCCAGGCGCAGGTCGAGCGTGCGCTCGCCCTCGCCGTCCAGCACGAGCGCGTTGCCCACCAGCTCGTGCACGCCCATGACCTTCGTCCCGGGCACCCAGTAGTCCATGAGGGCCGGGAACGACGCGCGGTCGAGCGCGCAGATGTTCGCGAGCGTGTTCACGCCGTACTTGTCGCGCACGTGGCGCACGGCGTTCGCGCGCGGGAAGCCGCCGCGCATGCGCAGTTCCATGTTCTCGCCCGCGTTCAGGCCCGATCCGCTGCCGCAGCACAGCGTCTTCTCGCGGATGGTCTCCTCGGGCATCTCGTGGAAGTGGTTGCACACCTTGTTGATGATGTAGCGCGGCTCCTCCAAAAGGCCCATGGCGCGCGAGGTGTTGCACGAGTCGTGGTACGTGACCACCAGATGGTCGTTGCGGCTCGGGTCCACCTTGATCTTGTCGTGGTACAGCAGGTCGGCCGTGAACTCGGTGATGTGCACCATCTTCGTGGAGGCCGCATTCTCGAACCGCGTGCCGGTGATGGGCGACACGGGAACCTCCAGGAAGTCCGCCGGGCCGTTCCACGTGTCCATGTACTGGTTCACCAGGCGCCACATGTGGCCGCACTCGCCGCCCAGTATCCACTTCACGCCCAGGCGCTTCGCCTCGGCGTACATCTTCGCGTTCAGGCGCTTGGCCATGTCGTTGGCCGTGAAGAAGCCGAAGTTGCCGCCTTCCGAGGCGTACGTGGACAGCGTGTAGTCCAGCCCCAGCTGCTCGAACAGCAGCATGTAGCCCATGAACGTGTACGTGCCGGGCTCGGCGTACAAGTCGCCCGACGGCACCACGAACAGGATCTCTGCGCCCTTGCGGTTGAACGACGGGTTGATGGTCTTGCCGGTGATGTCCTGCAGGTCCTCCATGAGGAACTCTATGTTGCTCATGATGGTCTGGGGCTCGAGGCCCACGTGGTTGCCCTTCATGTAGCAGTTGGCAACCGGCCCGGCTATCCACTCGGTGTTCAGGCCCAGCAGGTTCAGCAGCTCGCGGCCCATGAGGGTGATCTCGGCCTGGTCGATGCCGTAGGGGCAGAACACCGAGCAGCGGCGGCATTCCGTGCACTGGTAGAAGTAGTAGTGCCACTCCTTGATGACGTCCTCGGTGAGGTCGCGTGCGCCCACCAGCTCGCCGAGCAGCTTGCCGGACGTGGTGAAGTAGCGGCGGTACACCGAGCGCAGCAGCTCCGCGCGCACCACCGGCATGTTCTTGGGGTCGCCCGTGCCCTGGTAGAAGTGGCACTTGTCGGCGCAGGCGCCGCAGCGCACGCACACGTCCATGTACAGCTTGAACGAGCGGTACTTCTTCATGAGGTCTTCCATGCCGTTGAGGACGATGTCCTTCCAACCCTCCGGCAGGTGCCAGTCCTCGTCGGCCGGCGACCAGTCGTGGCCGTTCGGCATGCCCACGACCTCGAGGTTCTTGGGCTTCGTGCCGTAGCAGTACATGCCCTCCTTGAACTCGGTGGGCGTGTGCATCCAGCCCGTCTTGGGCACGTCGAAGGAGAAGTCCAGAAGCTCGTCTTGTTTCGGTAGTTTCGCCATCGCCCTCACTCCGCATCCAGCGGCAACCCGGCCTTGACCAGCTTGTCCTTGAACTCGTCTTCGTATTCGGCGTACGTGTGCACGGGCAGGTCGGGGTTCCACGGGTTCACGTGGCGCACCGCGCGGCTGTCGTTGGCCTGGTTGCGCGTGGGCGACAGCACGATGCCGCCGGCATGCATGAGCTTGCTCCACGGGAAGTACCCGATGAGCACGCTCGCCAGGAACAGGTGCACGTAGAAGATGGGGCCTATGCCGGCCACCACCACGGGGTGCAGCGTCACCAACCCCATGGCCACCTCCTTGACCCCCTCGATGTCAACGCGGAAGAAGTAGCGCATCGCGATGCCGGCTATGACCACGCCCAGCAGCAGGAACAGCGGGAAGAAGTCGTTCGGCAGCGACAGGTAGCGCACGCGGGGGATCACGACGCGCCGGACGAACAGGAACGTGAGCGCGCTGACGATCAAGAGGTCGGTGAGGTAGAGCGCCGGCAGCCCGATCTGGAAGAACGCGTCGGCGCCTTCGAGGGCCATGATGGCGCCCGGCACCGGCTCCAGGAAGAAGCGCAGGTGGCGCAGCACGATGATCAGCATGGACCAGTGGAACACGAGCGCGCCCAGCCACAGCCACTTCGCCGATCCCACGCCGAGGGCCTCGCCCTGCTTCTCGGTCTTCGTGTTGCGGAACAGCGACCGGAACACCAGCACCTCGAGCAGCATACGGCCCACGACGCCCGCGAAGGACGAGGGGTTCTCTATCTTGTTCTGCTTGACCCACGGCAGCGACTTCTGCTGGCCGCAGGTGGTGGGAATGCGGAACGGCACGGCCGACTTCCCCCACTTCACGAGGCGGAACACGAACCCGCCCACGAAGCTCGCCAGAGCGAGGTAGGGAATGACGATGCCGAACACGGCGTAGAGGCCCGCATACTGCGTGCCCACCCAGGCCACGGCGGCAAGGGCCAACGTCAAGATCAGGGGGCCGACGATCCTCATACCGCGTCCCCCTCGCGCCGGGCCCTATCGCGGGCCAGCCTTCTGTTCATGAGACCCTCACCTCTCTGCATCTCGTCCAACCTGATCTGGTTCAGCTTCTCCCGAGATTCGACGTACCGGTCGGACGCGTAGCGCCCCAAGGCGTCGATGCGCTCGTCCACCAAGGCGAGCTCGCCGTCGCCGGCTGCGGCGCCCACGGCATCGCGGACAACCTGCTTCAGATCGAGAAGAGGGCGCAACGCATGCGCCTGGTCCGTCTCCTGGACGGCTCGCAGGCGGCACCAGTCGGCCACCGAGGCGGGAATGTCCGCCTCTCCCCCTGCGCCTGCCAACCAGGCGAGCACGTCGCTCGCGCACTCATCGGCAAGATAGGCGGCGGGATTGGAGAACCGGCCCGCCTTCCCCGCTGCAACGGGGAAGGCGGATGCGGACCCGCCGTCGAAACACGCCCTCCAAGCCTTGAATAGGGAACTTCTCCTCGCGTCGATCTCCCCGTAGACCGTGCCCATGAGCGCGTCTTATTCGGGAGGGGCGACTTTGCCCTTCAGGGCGACGAACGTGGTGGTGATGTAGAGGTATTCGACCTTGTCCTCGAACGCAAGCTCCTTGACAGCCAGGTCGACGGCGGATTTCTCCTCGGAGATCGCCTTGGCTATCTCCTTGCTCTTCGCCTTCTCCACCGTGTCAAGGTAATCGAGAACTTTTTGCTTGATGGCAGGATCTGCAGCACCTTTTTGCATACGAGCCTCCTCCTCGATAGGGCGCGTGCCAAGGAAGGCATACCGGACCGAACCCGTTGCCCTTCCCCACGCAGCTACCAGTAAATCATCCTGTTCGCCACCTGTAAAATAAAAGGTTTTCATCAAGGCATTACGAAACGCGATGACCACCTTCAACCCCTGGTCAACCATCATTTTTGACGCTTTTTGCCCCGCGTTTCGGCAGCCGCCCGCCACCGTGTGCGCTACAATGGCAGGCGCGGGCGCCGAGCCCGCCCATGCCTTGGGGAAAGGGGCGCCATGCCAACGTATCCCGTCTCGCTCGTCCTGCAGGACCGCGCCGCGCTCGTCGTGGGCGGAGGCGCCGTCGCCACCCGGAAGGTCGAAGGGTTGCTGCCCGCCGGAGCGCACGTCACCGTCGTCGCGCCCGAGGTCACGGAAGCCCTGCGCGCGCTCGCCGACGCGGGCCGGTGCGCCTGGCGCGCCAAGGCCTACGACGCTGCCGATCTGAGCGGCGCCGACATCGTGTTCGTGGCCACCGACGACGAGGATGTGAACGCGCGGGCCTACCGCGACGCGTCGGGGGCGCATCTCATGGTGAACGTGGCCGACCGGCCGGAGCTCTGCACGTTCTTCCTCCCCTCGGTGCTGCGCCGGGGCAAGCTGTCCATCGCCGTGTCCACCGAGGGCGCGAGCCCGCTCACGGCGCGCCGGCTGCGCAGCGAGCTGGAGGAGCGCATCCCCGCGGGCTTCGAGGCCTACCTCGACCTTCTGGCCGCCTGGCGCCCGCGCGCCATCGCCGCCCTGCCCGACGAGCCCGCCCGCCTCCGCTTCTGGCAGCAGGCCACCGACGGCCGCGTCCAGCGCCTCGTGCAAGCCGCCGATGAAGAGGCCGCCGAGCGCCTCCTGGAAGAGCTGCTGGAAGCCGAGCGGACCGCCTGCGCAACCCTTTTGTAGAGACGGACCTTCGGTCGGTTCCAGTTTCCTTGCATTCGTGTAACGAGTTCCGCCGTTAATAACAGCACGCCCGCCGGCTCAGCGGCGCAGGGACTCCAGCTGGGGCAGGAACTCCTCCACCAGCGCGGGGTCGGCGGCGGCCAGGAGGTCGGCGGCGGCGAGCAGGCTCGGGTGGAACGTGGGCTCGTCGAGAGCGGCCATGATCAGGTACGAGGCGAACCGACCGTAACGCTCGGGCGCGCCGGCCACCACGGCGGCGGCGATTTCCGGCGCCGACCACGCCACGTTGCCGCCCTCCTCGTTCATCTCCCACAGGCTGCGCCGGATGGTCTCCCGGAAGAACTCGGGCATACCCGCCGACCGCTCGCGCGAGAGCATGCGGAAGCACGCGACGGTGCGCGCGTGGTGCGCCACGTCGGGCGCGCAGGCCAGCCGCTTGAGGAAGCGCTGCACCCGATGCGGGTCCTCGTCGAACAGCGCCAGGATAGCCGTCTCGTCGCCGGCCTCGACAAGCGCCCGCACCCCGCTTTTCGTGATGTCGGACACGTTGGCCCCTTCCCTCGTGCCCGCCTAGGACGCCGTGCCCGCAGGGGCACCGGCGAGCTCCTTGCGGGACTCCTTCTCCAACTGCTTCCTCGCTTCCGCCGTGCACCAGGTGGTACCGCCATGCTCCGCCACGTAGGCAAGGCGCGCATGCCGCTCGGCAGGATCGGCCAGGCAGCCCGCCGCCTTCAGCGAGAACAGCACGCGATGCGCGGGGAGGGCCTTGGGGTCATCGGCAACCTGGAGATACCCGGCCGCCGCCTTGGACGGCTTCCCGTTAAGCTCCTTTGACAGCATATCGCGCAGGGCCACGTGCTCGGCAATGTGGGAAGCAGCATCCTTCGACAGCCCCTCGGCGGGCAGCTCCTTCAAAGCCTTGACCTCGGCAGTGAGGCCCTTGAGGTCGCGCTTGTCCCACGCACAGTACGCCAGAAGGTTGTGGTAGAGGAACATCCCCTGGGGGTCGGGATCGTCCTCCAAATCCCGCATGAGCTTGGCCGCCTCGTTCCACTTCCCCTGCCATCGCAGGGCGTAGGCATAGCTGAACAGGCCGCTGCGCGGGTCGGCGTTCTTCTTGTCCTTCTCGAGCAGGGCGAGCGTCCGGCGAGCGCACAGGAGCGGGTCGCAGTCGTCGTCGATGAGGCGCGTGAGGCCCTTGTTCACCGAGCCTCTCATGAACACCCCGAAGAACACCGCGACGATCATGAGCGGCAAAAGGACGAACGTGCTGATGGCGAACCAGGGAGTACCCGACATCCCCATGATCATCACGAAGAACGCGAAGGCGGCAACCCCCGCGACGCGCACTCTGACGGTGTATTTGCGGCGCACCCATTCGCGAGACTCCGCGTCGGCCTCGTCGCCGAGCACCTCCACGATACGCTCGTAAGCTCTCATCTTGCTCCCTTTCCCCTCGCATCGCCCCTGTGGTGAAAAAACCGCAGGCAGCCCCGTTTTCGCGAGACCGCCTGCGGCTTCAAGCATGAACCTCCGGGGCTAGATCATGCCCCATTTGCGCGTGTACTCGCTGTAGAGCGCGTAGTCGTTCTCGCTGATCCCCGCCTCTTCGAGCTGGGGGAGGATGTCCTCGTAGATCATCGTCTCCGTTTCCATCCACACCCCGTCCTTCTTGACGGTGATCTCCCAGTCGTCATGGATGCTAAGCAGGAACTCCATGACGGCCGCGCTGTGCGACATGCACCGGTTCGTGTAGGCCGCGAGCTCGCGAATCGCATCCGGAGTCGCCTCGATCTTCTTGACGGACTTCCAAGGCGATTTCCCCCTCCGGCGCCACTCCCCCGCCTCGAAGAACGGGAGGAAGAAGCAGGCGCTTTGAATGCAGGTATGCTTGACTACGGTTGGCTCGTCCATTGCTTACCCAAGTCCCACGGTCGTCCAGTAGCTGTTCAGGATAATCGTGGAGAAGAGGAAGCCGAGCGCCACGTTGACCACGACGCCGCAGGTGAAGGCCGCGAAGGGCTTCCAGCCGGTGGCAGCCAGCGCCTTGAAGCGCGTGGTCAGGCCGATGCAGAGGAAGCACAGGATGAACGCCCAGCCGCGCAGGCCCTTGATGGGACCGAGCACCTGCTTGTCGATGGTGGCCGCAACGTCGGGGGTGCTGGCCAGCGTCACGACGGTGATGATGATGGAGGCGATGAAGAAGCCCACGACGAACTTCGGGAAACGCTCCCAGATAACGCCGGCGGACGGCTTCTGGCGGGTGCCGTCGGCGCTTTCGCCCTTCTCCCACATGGTGACGGAGATGATGGCCAGGATGAAGGCCCACACGCCCACGAAGATGTCGCGGCCGACGACCTTCATGAGGGTGAACGTGGTGATGGCACCATCGCCGAACTGGGCGGCAGCAGCCATGCCGGCGGCGTCCGCGAACTCGGACGTGCCGATCCAGGCGCCGGAAGCGCCGTCGGAAAGCCCCAGGGCACGGCAGATGATGGGAAGCAGGAACACCATGATGGTGGCCCAGATGACCACCATGGAGATGGAGACGGACACATGCTCCTTCTTGGCGTTCACGGCAGACCCGATGGCGATGGAGGCCGACACGCCGCAGATGGAGCCGCCGGTGGCCAGCGTCGCCGCGAACGGCTTCTCAAGCTTGAACAGGCGCGTGGCGCAGAAGTAGATCACCAGGAAGGTGGACACGGCGATGACCGTGGCCTGCATGAGGGCCACCGGGCCGGACTGCAGGATCAGCGTGAAGGGAAGCGTGGCGCCCATGAGCACGATGCCGGTCTTCACGTAGAACTCGGTGCGCATGCCGGCTTCGAACCAGTCCGGGATCTTCACGAAGTTGCCGATGATGATGCCCACGATCAGGGCCATAACCGGCGCTTCGAGGCTGAACTGCTTCGCCAGGCTCCAAGCGGAAAGGATCTGGACCAAGATGGCCATCACGTACAGGAGCGTGAAGCCCCCGAGGAACTTGGGAACGTTCTTTCCCATGATTCCCATGACGACCGAGAAGATGACGGCCAATACGACGTAGAGGATGATGGCGTTCGGGAAGATCCCGGTCACGCACGGCAGCAGGCCCGAGAAGTCGCTGTATCCTGCGAACTTGACGTTAAGGGCGCCCAGGATGCCGGACTGCCCGGTTGCCCAGAGGATCAGGGCGACGATGACGATGCCGAGGCCGATCCATACGGCCCACCAGTCCTCCTTCAAATAGAGGCTCTTGAGGCCCCCGCCGTTGGTCTTGGTATTGTTTGTTGACATAATATCCCCTTTTCTTTGTTCGAGCAGCTGCATCGCCGCTCGTCCCTCAAACACTCGATCAGCGATAAGCGATGTCATCGGCTATCGTTGACCAATCCGCGCCGACCGGTTCCGCCGGCCCCGCCGACGCGGATTGAGAGCTCGAAACGCTAGTACTTGAACGCCGCCGACGTCCTGAACGTCTCGCGCGAGAAGATGTAGTCGTCGATGTGCTTGTCGGTGAACGGGATGCCCGACAGGCTGAAGAAGCGCTCCCAGCCGATGCGCTCGACCCACTCGCCCAGGCGCTCGCCCCTCCGGGCGTTGGCGATCCAGAGGTCCACGATGTGGCGCACCGCCTCGGTGACCTCGGGCCAGCGCGGCGGGTTGTTCGGCAGAAACGGGATGACCATGCGCGAGAAGCTGGGCGCGGTGCGGGCGTTGGACACCTTGCCGCCGATCAAGATGGCCACGCCGTCGTTCTTGGCGTCCATGATGTGCATGCCGGGCGACATGGTGTAGCAGTTGCCGCAGTACATGCAGCGCTCCTCCACGATGGTCACGCTCTTGTTCTTCGGGTCGGGGCGGATGGCCGCCGTGGGGCAGCAGGCCACCAGGCTCGGGATCTCGGTGCCCTTGCGGATGGCATCGTGGTCCATGCGCGGCACGGTGCGGTGGATGCCGACGAGCGCGATGTCGCTCACGTGGGCGGCGCCGCACATGTTCAGGCAGCACGCCATGGCAATGCGCAGCTTGTTGGGCAGGTCGTCGCGCTTGAAGTACTCGAACAGGTCGTCCATGACCGCCTTCGTGATGCCGGAAGCGTCGGTGGCCGGCGTATGGCAGTGCACCCAGCCCTGCGTGTGCACGACGTTGCTGATGGACGCGCCGGTGCCGCCCACGGGCAGCCCTTGAGCTTCGCACTCCTCGATGAGCGGCTCGACGTTCTGCTCGTCCGACACGAGGAACTCGATGTTGTTGCGGCTGGTGAAGCGCAGGTAGCCGCCGCAGTACTTGTCGGCCAGCGCGCACACGTCGCGGATGAAGTCGACGCACACGAGGCGGGGCGAGGCGCAGCGGACGCTGTACAGCGCCCCGGCCGGGCCCACGTGCTTCAGCACGCCGGGACGCGGCGACTCGTGGTACTCCCACTTGCCGTAGTTCTGCTCCACGATAGGCGGCAGGTTCTTACGGTAGTCCGGAGGTCCATTGTCGATCTTGGGCATGTAACTCACCTCATCTTTCAACGGGAACAATACGGTTCAAGCGCGAGCGCGCTAGACTTCGATCTCGTCCTTCTGCCAGAACACGTAGGGGTTGGCGCGCGGACGGTACACCATCTGGGGAACGGCCGGGATGCCCGTGGCGCGCAGGAACTCGCCCATGCCCAGGCGGTAGATGAGCTCGCCGATGCGCTCGCGCGTCTTGCCGTTCTCGTCCCACCAGTCCCAGATGCTGTCCATCATCTCCTTGAACTCGGTGTAGGGCGGCTCCATCTTCATGAAGGGCACGATGACCCACGACATGAAGGCGGACTTCACGATGGTCGACTTCGCGCCGATCATGATGGTGGCGCCCTTCTCCTTGCCCTGCTTGATAGCCTTGCCCATGACGTTGATGCAGTGCATGCAGCGCGTGCACTCCTCGGCGTTCACCGAGAGCTCCTGCGTGTCCTTGTCGTAGGTCAGGCAGTGCGAGGGGCAGCGGTGGCACACGTCCATCTGGATGTCCAGGCCGTCGGCGGCGTACTTCTTCACCTCGTCCTGGTCGATGATGATGGAGTCGCGCCAGGTGCCGATGATCGAGCAGTCGGCACGCGCCTGGGCCGCCACGCAGTCGTTCGCGCAGCCGGACATCTTGAACTTGAACTTGTACGGCCACATGGGACGGTGGATCTCGTCCTGGTACTCGTTGGTCAGGTCGTAGCACATGTCAAGCGTGTCGTAGCAGGCATGCTCGCAGCGGCCGGGGCCCACGCAGCAGCTCGGCGAGCGCAGGTCGGAGCCGGAGCCGCCCAGGTCGAAGCCGCGGTCGCTGATGTCGTCGAAGATGGGCTGCAGCTGGTCGGTGGTCGTTCCCAGCAAGATGATGTCGCCGGTGGAACCGTGCATGTTCGTGAGGCCGCTGCCGCGCTCCTCCCACACGTCGCAGATCTCGCGCAGCATGTCGGTCGTGTAGAACCAGCCGCTCGGCTGGGCCACGCGCACCGTGTGGAACTCGCTGATGTTCGGGAACTCCTCGGGCATGTCGGTGTAGCGGCCGATGACGCCGCCGCCATAGCCCTTCACGCCCACGATGCCGCCGTGCTTCCAGTGGCCGACCTTGTCCTCGTAGGACGTCTCGAGCAGCCCCAGCAGATCGTCGGCCATGGCGTTCTTCTCGCCGGCGCGCTTGATCTGGGTCACGAAGCTTGGCCACGGACCCTTCTCCAGCTCGTCGAGCTGGGGGGTTTCTCTCTTCTCTGCCATAATATCCTCCTGTTTTCCGGGGGGTTCGTTGGCGCTACAGTTCCATCACGGTGATAGCGCCGGACGGGCATACCGTCGTGCAGGCCTCGCAGCCCATGCAGTCGCACGGGTCGCCTTTGATAGAGGCCTTCTCCCCGTCGAAATCCAAAATGCCCGCGGGACAACCGTCTGCGCATGAGTTGCACCCGGTGCACGCCTCCTCGTCAAGAGAAACCATATACATACCAATCACCTCCTTCCCGTTGCGAACTCGTCTTCGAGCTGCACGCACGTACCGCGCGATGCGCTAAAGGGCGCGCATCGCGCGCTCGGCTTGCTCCAGCGTGAACGCGATGTCCTGCCCGCTGTGGGCCGTCGAGACGAACGCCGCCTCGAACTGGCTCGGGGCAAGGTACACGCCCGCCTCCAGCATGGCCCGGTAGTAGCGCGCGAACCTGTCGGCATCGGCGTTGCAGGCGCTTTCGTAGTCGACCACCGGCTCGTCCGTGAAGAAGGCCGAGAACATGGCCCCCACGCGGTTGACCTGCAGCGGCACGCCGCAATCGCGCGCGATGCCCTCCAAGCCGTCAGCCAGGTCGGCGGTGGTTTTGAAAAGGTTCTCGTAGGTGCCGGGCTCCTGCAGCAGCTTGAGCGTAGCCAAGCCGCCCGCCACGGCCAGCGGGTTGCCCGAGAGGGTGCCCGCCTGGTACACCGGGCCGAGGGGGGCCAAGCCCTGCATGAGGTCAGCGCGCCCGCCGAAGGCCGCGAGCGGCAGCCCGCCGCCGATGACCTTCCCCAGGCATACGAGGTCGGGCAGCACGCCGTAATAGCGCGAGGCGCCGCCGTAGTCCACGCGGAAGCCCGTCATCACCTCGTCGAAGATGAGCACGGTTCCCTGCTCCAGCGTGAGCGCGCGCAGGTCGAGCAGGAAGCCGGGGTCGGGCGGGACCACGCCCATGTTGCCCGCGACCGGCTCCACGATGACCGCGGCGATGCGCTCGCGGTACTGGTCGAACAGCGCGGCCACGCTCTCGCTGTCGTTGTAGCGAGCCACGAGCGTCTTCTCGGCCACTTCCTTCGGCACGCCGGCCGAGCTGGGATTCCCGTTGGTGAGCGCACCGCTGCCGGCCTTCACCAGCAGGCTGTCGGAGTGGCCGTGGTAGCAGCCCTCGAACTTCACGATGTAGTCGCGCCCGGTGGCGCCGCGCGCCAGGCGAAGGGCGCTCATGGTTGCCTCGGTTCCGGAGTTCACGAACCGCACCATCTCCACCGCGTCGTACGCGCGGCGTATCTCCTCGGCCAGCGCCGTCTCGGCCTCGGTGGGCGCGCCGAAGGAAGACCCCTGCTGCGCTGCGCGGCACAGGGCCTCCACCACGGCAGGATGGGCGTGCCCGCAGATGAGCGGGCCCCACGAGCCCACGTAGTCCACGTAGCCGTTCCCGTCGACGTCCCAGACGTGCGCGCCCTCGCCGCGCGCCAGGAACACCGGGTTGCGCCCCACCGCGCGCGCGGCGCGCACGGGCGAGTCTACCCCTCCCGGTATCACCCGGCAGGCAATGCGGAACGCTTCCTCGCTTCTCGTCGTGTCGAGCATGCCCGGCACACCTCCTTCTTCCCCGCGCCGGCCGTCTTGCCGGCGCGGTCGGTCACATCGATTCATGCAGCCACCCGGCAACGTCGAGGGCGTGGTACGTGATAAGCAGGTCGGCGCCCGCGCGCTTGCAGCCCAGCAGCGCCTCCATGACCACGCGGCGCTCGTCGATCCACCCCTGCGCGGCCGCGGCCTTCACCATGGCGTACTCGCCGCTCACGCAGTAGGCGGCCACGGGCAGGCCGCAGGCCTGCTTCGTGCGGTACAGCACGTCGCCGTAGGCCATGGCCGGCTTCACGATGACGAGGTCCGCGCCCTCCTCCACGTCGAGCATGACCTCGCGCAGGGCCTCGTCGCCGTTCGCCGGGTCCATCTGGTAGCTCTTGCGGTCGCCGAACTGCGGCGCCGAGTCGGCCGCCTCGCGGAACGGCCCGTAGAAGGCCGAGGCGAACTTCGCCGCGTAGGACATGACGGCCACGTGAGCGAAGCCGTTCTCGTCGAGCGCGTCGCGGATGGCCCCCACGCGGCCGTCCATCATGTCGGACGGCGCCACGATGTCGGCCCCCGCCCGGGCATGGGACACGGCCGTGGCGGCCAGCAGCTCCACCGACTCGTCGTTCAGCACGCGCTCGCCGTCCACCAGGCCGCAGTGGCCGTGGTCGGTGTACTCGCACAGGCACACGTCGGTGATGACGGTGAGCCCGGGCTGCCGTTCCTTGGCAAGGGCCACGGCCTGCTGCACGATGCCGTCTTCGGCATAGGCCTGCGTGCCGCGGGCGTCTTTGAAGGGCGGCAGCCCGAACAGGAGGATGGCGGGAATGCCCTTGCCCGCCACCTCGTCGAGCACCGGCCCGAGCCGGTCGAGGGAGTAGTGGAACACGCCGGGCATGGAGGGCACGGGCTCCTGCTTGTCCGTGCCGCTGCACACGAACAGCGGGTAGACCAGATCGTCCACGCGCACGTGGTGCTCGCGGACCATGGCCCGCAGGCCGGCCGTTTCCCGCAGGCGGCGGGGGCGCTTGCGCATCTTCATGGGAGCTCTCCTTCTTGCGAATCGACGAGCGCGGCCACGAGGCCCGCGATGGTGTACTCGGCCGCCTGGGCGCGGGGTTCGAGGCCCGCTGCGCGCAGCGTCTCCGTGGTCACGGGGCCGATGGAGTACAGGTCCGTCCCCTCGAGCAGCGTCGGGCCCCCCAGGCATGCCAGCAGGTTCGTCACCGTGGACGAGCTGGTGAACGTGACGGCATCCACGTCGCCCGCGCTCAGGGCGGCCGCGAGCGCCTCCGCGCCCTCCGCCACCGCTTGCGTGCGGTACGCGGCCACGTCGCTCACCAGGGCACCCTGTTCCTCGAGCGCCCGGGGCAGCACGTCGCGGGCCTCCTCGGCACGGGCGATGAGCACGCGCTCTCCCGCGCGCACCTTATCCGCCAGCAGCCCTGCGAGACCCTCGGCGCAGAACTCCCGCGCAACCTGGACCTGCGTGATGCCGTGGGCCGCGAGCGCCGCCTGGGTTCCCGTGCCGATGGCCGCCACCTCGGCTCCTGCCAGGCAGCGGGCGTCGAGGTGCTGGGCCGCGGCCTCGGCGAAGAAGGCGTCCACCCCGTTCGCGCTCGTGAACACGACCCAGTGGTACGCCTCGATACCGGCCATCGCCTCGGCGAGCGGGCGCGGGTCGGTCGGGGGGGCTATCTCGATGGCCGGGAACTCGAGGACCTGCGCGCCGCGCTCCTCGAGGGAGGACGCGAGGGCTGACGCCTGGTGGCGGGCCCGCGTGACCACGACGGTCTTGCCGAACAGCGGCTTGCGCTCCGCCCAGGACAGGCGCCCGCGCAGCGCGGCCACCTGCCCCACCACGATCACGGCCGGGTTCTCGATGCCCTCCTCGCCCACGCGCTCCTCGAGGGAGGCCAGCGGGGCGCACACCGTGCGCTGCATCGGCCAGGTGCCGTAGCGCACGACGGCCGCAGGGGTGGCGGGATCCATGCCGTGCCCCACGAGGTTGTCCACGATGCGCGGCAGGTTCTCCATGCCCATGAGGAACACGAGCGTGCCCTTGAGGCGCGCCACCTGCCCCCACGGGATAGCCGAGGTGCCCTTGCCGTCGCGCTCGTGGCCCGTGATCACCGTGAACGACGAGGCCGCGTCGCGGTGCGTCACCGGGATGCCCGCATACGCGGGGGCGGCGATGGCCGACGTCACGCCGGGCACCACCTCGTAGGGCAGGCCGTGGTCGCGCAGCTCCTCCGCCTCCTCGCCGCCGCGCCCGAACACGAACGGGTCGCCGCCCTTCAGGCGCACGACCACGTTGCCGGCCAGCGCCTTCTTTACCAGAAGGGCATTGATCTTGTGCTGGGGCAGCGTGTGGTGGTCGGGGGTCTTGCCCACGTAGACGAGCTCGCAGTCCGGCCGGGCGTAGCCCAGCAGGCGCGGCGACACCAACCGGTCGTACACGAGCACGTCGGCACGCTCGATGGCCGCCCGGCCCTTGAGCGTGAGCAGGCCGGGATCGCCGGGTCCGGCGCCCACGAGGTATACCCGGGTCTCTCCCGTCGAATGCGGCATGTCACACCCCCGCCCGATCGGCGCCCGCGGGCAGGATATCCGCCGCGCCCCGCGCGAGCGCGTCCTCGGCGGCCTCGCGGCCCACGCGCTCGGGCTGCGTGCCCGTGCGCTCCACGCGCACCATGTGACTGCCGTCCAGGCTGCACACCATGCCCGAGAGCCTGACCACGTCGCCGGTGCACACGGCCAGCGCGCCGATGGGCGTCTGGCAGCCGCCCTCGAGCGCCGCCAGGAAGCTGCGCTCGGCACGCGCTGCGCGCTCGGACTCCGCATGGTTCACGGCCCGCACGAGCGCGGCGGCGTCGTCGCGGCCCGCGGCCACCTCCACCGCGATGACGCCCTGGCCCGCGGCCGGCATGACCACGTCGGGCGCCAGGTACTCGGTGATGCGGTCGCGCCATCCCAGGCGCGCCACCCCGGCCACGGCCAGGATGATGCCGGCCATGCCCTCGTCCTCCTGCAGCTTGCGCCAGCGGGTGGCCAGGTTCCCGCGGATGCTCACGCACTCCACGTCGGGGCGCACGCGATGCACCTGGGCGGCCCGGCGCAGGCTCGAGGTGCCGATGCGCGCTCCCTCGGGCAGGTCGGCCAGCGTCATGCCGTCCTTGCCCAGGAACGCGTCGCGCGGGTCGTGGCGCATACAGTATGCACCGATCTCGAAACCCTCCGGCAGCTCGGTGGGCAGGTCCTTCAGGCTGTGCACGGCCAGGTCGATGGTCCCGTCGCGCAGGCCCTCCTCGATCTCGGCCGTGAACACGCCTTTTCCGTCCACGAGCGGCAGGGGGGTCGCCAGGTCGCGGTCGCCCGCCGTGTCCGTCTCGGCCAGCTCAACCTCCAGGCCGGGATGCGCCTCGATCAGGCGCTCGCGCACCCACTTCGCCTGCCATAATGCCAATTCGCTCTTTCTTGTGCCTATGACCAGGCGCTTCATCGCGAACCTCCCGTCAACGCATCCCCGGGGCCCGCTCCCGCTTCCGCAGGCACCGGTGCCTCCGCACTCGCAGGCTCCTCCTCGGGATCGAGGTGGAACAGCTCCTGCAGCATGGCGGCGTACGCACGGCTCTTCTCGGAACCCGCCATGGCGTTGAGCGACGCCACGGGCTCGTGCACCAGCTGGTGGGCGATGGACGTGGCCAGGCACTGCACGGCCTGCTTCTGGCTGGGCGTGAGGCCCGACAGCTTGCCCATAGCGCGCTCCAGCTTGTCGGCCTTGATGCGGTCGGCCTGGCGGTAGAGCGCGTCGATAGTGGGGATGTACTCCAGCGAGCGCTGCCAGCGCTCGAAGTCGGCCGCCGCCTCGTCGATGAGCTGGGCGGCCGTCTTTGCCGCGCGCAGGCGCTCGCTCTGGTGGCGGTTGGCCACGTCGCGCAGCTCGTTGATGTCGTAGCAGCTCACGTTGCGAATGTCGCGCACATCCGGGTCGATGTCGCGCGGAAGGGCCATGTCGATGCACAGCAGCGGCCGCTCGGCGCGGCGCTCCATGATCGCGGCCAGGCGCTCCCGCCCCACCAGGCAGCTCTTCGCCGCCGTGGCCGCGAAGACCACGTCGGCCTGCTCCAGGCAGGTATCCAGCTCGTCGAGGGAGCAGGCGCCGAAGCCGTACTGGCCGGCCAGCCGTTGCGCCTTGTCGAGCGAGCGGTTCGACACCATGGCCACCGAAACGCCCTGCGCCACGAGGTACTTCATGGTCAGCTCGCTCATCTCGCCCGCGCCCAGGATGAGCACGCGCTTGTCCGCGATGCCGCCCAGCTCGCGCACGGCCAGCTCCACGGCGATGCGCCCGATGGAGGTGGAGTAGCGGCTGATACGCGTCTCGGAGCGCACCTTCTTGCCCAGCGACAGCGCGCGCTGGAACCACACGTTGACCATCTTGTCGTTGGCTCCCGCCTTGCAGGAGGCCCGGTAGGCGCGCGACACCTGGCCGGCTATCTCCGTCTCGCCCACGATGAGCGAGTCCAGGCCGCACACGACCTCGAACAGGTGGCGCACGGCGCGCCCGTCCGTGAAGGCGTACAGAAGCTCGCGGAACTGCCGCGCTTGGGCGGCGTCAGCCGCACCGTTCTGGCCCAGGATGAAGTCGCACACCCGCGCGACGCCCTCGTCGGCGTCCTCGCACACGCCGTAGAACTCCAGGCGGTTGCACGTGCTCAGCACCACGGCACCGGACAGCCCCGCTGCCGCCTTCACATCCTGCACGCACAGCGCGTTCTGCGAGTGGTGCACGCTCAACTGCTCCAGAATCTCAAGGGGGGCGCGCTTGATGCTCAGCCCCACGACGATGGTATGCATAGTCCCGCTCCCGTCTCATCCCCCTGCCGCCCGCTCCCCAGCAGGCGCGCGCGAAACCCGGTCAACCCCGGGGCCGCGCGCCTTTTGCGCGACCCCGGGCAGCGCCTACTCCTCCAGGAACTCGAAGTAGGGCCGATCCATGCTCGCCAAGCCGTTGACCATGAGCTCGACGATGCCGCCGTACTGCACGTTGTAGCGCGCAGTGGCCTTGTACGCCTGAAGGAGGTCGCGTATCGTGCCCTTGCAGTTGGAGCACGGAGCGCAGACGTACTTCACTATGTCGGGGTCTTCCATCTCGTCCGCAAACGCGTTGAGTATCTGGGCGAACTTCATGCGCCCGCTCACCTTCGTGCGGAAGTCGCCGAAGTTGTAGGAGTTCATGATGGCGAACCCGCTGCCGCCGCCGCAGCAGTAGTTGTCCACCCCGTGGGGCGTCATCTCGCGGAACTGCGGCGCTATCGCACGCAGGATCTCGCGCTGGGGCTCCACGATGCCCATCTGGCGCACGATGTTGCACGGATCGTGCAACGTGACGGGGAAGTCGTTCTTCGAAGGGTCGAACTTCAGGCGCCCGTTGCGCACGAACTCGGCCATCATGGGCAGGAAGCTCTCCACGGGCACGCCGCGCTCCTGGCTGTCGGCCATGCGGTCGGCGCCCACGACGGCCGCCTTGTGGGCATGGCCGCACTCGCCGATGACGATGCGCTTCACGCCCAGCTTCCTGGCCGCCTCGAACTGCGCCATGGCCACGTTCTTGGCCTGCACGTCGTCGTACCAGATGCCGTAGTTCACGCTGTCGTAGCCCACCACGTCGGTGCTGAGCGTCCAGTCGACGCCCGCCTCGTCAAGCAGGATGGCGAAGGCCGCCGGGTTCTCGGGCCAAGCCATGAACTCGCCCGCGTTGTGGAAGAGCAGCACGTCGGCGCCCTTCTTGTCGAGCGGGAACTTTATCTTGCGGCCCGTGCGCTCGTAGGTGTCCTCCTCGATGAACTCGAGCGTGTCCATCAGGGCCGGCCTCGTGAGGCCCGTGGAGGAACCCGTCTTCAGCTGCAGCTGCGTGCCCTTCGCGTGCACGGGCGTGGGGGCCAGGCCCATCTCCATGCTGAATATCTTGCGTATCTCGCGGGCTGCCATGCCGTTGTCCAGCCCCATCGGGCACACCTGCGCACAGCGTCGGCACAGGTTGCAGCGGTAGGCCGACTCGCCCAACCGCGCGATGGTCTCCCAATCCAGGTCGATGTCCGCCCCGGTGAGGGAGCCGAGAAGCTTGCCCGAGCGGGTGAAGTACTTCTTGTACAGCTTGCGCAGCACGTCCACGCGGAAGATGGGACGGTATATCTCGTCGCCGTTCGCCGCCTTGTACACATGGCACGCCTCCGAGCACGTGTTGCACTTCGCGCAGTACTCCATCGTCAAGCTGAGCGGTTGCAGGTACTTGCTGTTGGCGTCGAGGAACAGCTTCTCCAGTCCCTTGAGGAACTTGACCTTGAGCTCGTCCTCCTCTTCCTGCGTCTCGGGGCGCTTCATCGTGTCGATGGCGCAGAAGCCGTCGAGCGAGCAGCAGTTCGTCTCGGCCCATTCGGGCTTCGGGTCCTTGAAAGCGGGCTCCAGGCCGTTCTTGTCGTACGGCGCGGGCAGGGGCGACAAGTCGTCGAGGGCGCTCAGCAGGCCTTCCCGCTTCGAGATGTCCGTGGTCCGCACGTTCTTGTATTCCATGGCCATGACCGCTTATCCTTTCGACGACTCGGACGTGGGCGCCTGCTGCTTCGCAGCCGACCAGCCGGTATGGGCAGGATGCGCCGCGGCGTCCTCGAACCGGCGCTCCACGGAGCTGCCCGGCAGGTTGGGATCGTTGTCCCACAGCACCTTGTGGAAGCAGAAGAACTTGCCCACGTAGTGGCTCATCTTGGAAAGCGGGATGTACAGGAACATGATGCCCAGCAGCGCGAGGTGCACGAGCACGATGGGCGGCAGGTCCGTGGCGCTCAGCGTGAACACCTGCGCGGCCACCGCGAAGGGCGACGCGACGAACAGCCACGAGTACGCGCCGGTGAGCAGCACCGTCAGCAGCAGCACGATGTTGAAGTACTCGAGCGGGGTGGTGTACTTAGCCAGCACGCGGTCCGACACGCGGCGCACCAGCAGCAGCACGCAGCCGACCGTCGACAGCGCGAAGCCGACGACCCCGACGACGGTCACCACGAGCACGTACCAGTCGGGATGCCATGCCACGCTGACCAGCAGCAGCACCGACCATCCCAGCATGACGTAGATACCCAGGTGCATGGAGTACGACGCCCACCACAGCACGCGCTGGTGCACGAAAAGCTTCTTGATGAACAGCATTTCCTTCATGATGTCGACGGCCTCGTTGACCCGGTCGATCTTGCGCGGCTTCGTCCACCACTCGGGCTCCTCCATGTACGAGCCGCCGTAGGCCGCCCGCCCGCCGCCTTCCTTGGGAACGGGATAGAGGTCGAGGCGCGCATGGATCTGCATGTGCGCGAACTTGTAGGCTTTCCTCAAGGACAGCGCGAAGAAACCGAACATCGCAAGCAGAATGAACACGGATACGAGCATGTCAACCGTCATTGAAACCGCCCCCCTACGCCCTTTTTCCGGAGCGCACATCGGTGGAAAAACCGTCTCGGCGTGATGCACCGGCATGACGTTAAAGCTACGGCACGGTTGCCGAAGTGTAAAATTCAGTTTTGCGATAGCGTCATAAGAAGCGGCTATGACTTGCGGTAGAATGGTTGCGCAAACGCTGGGCCCCCTCTGTGCAATGAAGAAGAAAACCATCGGTTCATCTGGTGATACTCTGCTGCGGCACCATGAGCGCAGCAAGGGGAGGACAAGGATTCGGCAACGTGGGAGGCAGCGTTTCCCTGGAATCGGAATTACGTATGGCATCCCCTGTTCTCTCTATGGCCAAATTACCACCGCTGTACTTATACTTTTTTCCGGGGAGGGTACCGTTCGTTGTCTAACAAGGGGCCTTGTCGGCCTTTTGCAAAGCATGAGGGGGCGGCATGAGTTCTTTAGAGGAGTTTCTCGTATTCAAGGACGTTGCCTACACCGGCAACATCACCCGCACTTCCGAACGACTGCACATGAGCCAGCCAAGCGTGAGCATCCACATCCAGAACCTGGAGAAGGAATACGGCACGCAGTTCCTCGACCGCACCAACCGGGGCGTCACCCTCACCGAGAGCGGCGAGGTGTTCTACGGCTACGCGAAGGAGATCGTGCAGCTCATCTGCGAGGCGCGCGAGGCCGTGCTCAAGGCGGCCACCTGCCATCACGGCATCCGCATCGGGGCCACGTTCACCATCGGCGAGTACCTCCTGCCCTTCTTCCTGCGCGAGTACTACACGAACGAACAGGATGCCGACATCGACGTGCAGATAGCCGACACCGAGATTCTCGCGCGCGAGATCATGGACAAGCGGCTGCACGTCGCGCTCATCGAAGGACCTGTGCCCGACGAGCCGAACTTCACCGTGGAGACGTTCTGGCACGACGAGCTGGTGGTCGTGGTGCCCAGCGACCATCCATGGAGCACGAGCCAGTCCATCAGCTTCAGCGAGCTGGCGTCCGAGACGCTCATCACCCGCGAGCAGGGCTCCGGCACGCGCAAGGTCATGGAGCTGGCCCTGGCGCGCAGCGGCTTCAACCACCAGGATCTGAACATACGGCTTGAGCTGGGAAGCACGCAGGCCATCAAGCAGGCGGTGAGGTGCCACATGGGCGTGGCCGTCATCTCCGCGCTGACCGTTCAGGAGGAGTGCCGCCTGAAGCAGATGACGGCGCTGCGCGTGAAGGACTGCTCGTTCGCGCGGGCGCTCAGCATCCTCACGCACACCAAGGGCAACCTCACAGCCGACGAGGAGTCATTCCTCTTGCTGCTGCGCAACCGCAAGAAGCTAAGCGAGATCCTGCCCAAGCCCATCATCCCGTAAACGCGTTCTTCACTCCAGCGACTTCAGCACGTTCACCAGAGCGTCGTCCGGGCGGTAGTGCAGGCGCAGCGACAACAGGTTTCGGGCGACCGGGAACAGGCCGGCGTCCACAGCGGCCGCGGCACCCGCGTCCAGGGTCTCGAACATCTCCTCCGTCGGCGCCAGCACTATCCCTGCGCTGCGCAGCTCGTCATCCACGGCATCGCGCTCGATCGGCTCCATGCCGTGCTCTGCGGCCAGCTCCTTGAGCTCGGCCACGGCCTGCAGCGCCATCACGGGCGACGTCATGACCGACTTGAGGTAGCAGGCCGCACCCGCGCGCGGCCTGCCCGCCTTCCACAGCGCATAGGCCAGCTGGTAGTAGGCAATGGCCACGTCGTTCGGCTGCGCGGCCACATCCAGGCCCGCCTCCAGCACGGCCGCAGCGCTGTCCATATCGCCCACCAGCATGTAGGCGCGGCCGAGCTGGCGGTAACCGCCGGCCGAGGCGGGCGCCAGCTCGATGGCGCGCCTGCCGTAGCGCAAGGCGTCGTCCACGCGGTCGAACGAGCGCTCCAGCAGCGTGACGATCTCCAAATGGCAGAGGAAGAACGAGTCGGGCGCCAGCTGGATGCTCCTGCCCGCGTCCGCGGCCGCCCGAGCGGCGAGGGTCGGCACAGCGGGCGCGTCGGACGGGGCTGATGGTTGCGAACCGCCGGCGCCCCTCTGGCGCACGGCCCGCAGGGCGCGGGAGTACCGCACGCGCGCCGCGTACGAGTCGAACGCACGGTATGCGGTCACGGCGCCGTCCGTGTAGCCGTCGAGCGCGGCGGCTTCGGACACCGCGTCCGCCAGCACGGCCACCGCCTCGGCGGGGTCGCGCGGGGCGAGCGCACGGGCGCGGGCGAGGGCGGCCAGGCAGCGGTCCTCGCCGAGGAAGCACGTCACCGCGGCGTTCTGGTCCTCGGTGTCCAGCGTTCCCTCCGCGAGCGCCGCCATGAGGCGCGTGCAGGCCGAGACCCCTTGGTCGTCCCCGAGGGTGCGGGCGGCGTGCTGCTCCTTACGCACGATGCGAATGGCCTCGGTGGCGCTGCCGGCGCGCGCGATGCGGTCGGCCAACCCCTCTCCCACGCGACGGCGGCGAGCCTCGGCCGCGATGCGCAGGTCGCGCGCATCGTCGGTGCCGAGCACGGGCCGCACGGCCTGCGGCAGGGGCGCGTCGTCCAGCTCGGGCAGCTCCTGGCGCCGCACGGTGGAGGGCAGCGCCTGCATGAGCGCGAACGGGTCGGCCCCGGGCAGGTCGCACACGGCGCCGCAATACGCGAGCAGCGGCGCGGGGTCGCCCTCGAGGGCGCTGCGGAAGCAGCCCGACTCCTCGTAGGCCCGGCGGGTGAGCGCAACCTGGTAGTAGGCCGCCTCCTGCCGATCGGCGGGAAACTCGGCGTCCGGCGAGGCAGGGTTCTCGCAGCCATCGGGCGCGGCAGGCGGAGCGCCGTCCCCGAGCGGGCAGGCCGCCACGTCGACGCGGCGGATGGCCGGAGAGGCCTCGAACGCCGCGGTGGCGAGCGCCAGGCCGAAGTGCATGGCGTAGCGGCGCGCCTGGGCGTCGCGCTCGGCGGTCGGCACGTCCTCCCAGCCGGCACCTGCCGGGCCTTCGACCCATCGGCGCGCGGGCATGAGCGCGGCGTCCGGCACCGTCAGCCGGAAAGCTGCAAGGCCCTCCGCCACGTTCGCCTGCATCTGCGCCTCGATGCGCACCGGCAGCTTCAGCCGCTCCAGCACGCCGGCCAGGCGGCAACGCGCCTCCCATTCACCGTCATCGGACCCTCGGGGCGTGCCGGCCAGGCGCTCGGCGCCCAACGCCTGCGCCCCCGCCGTCTCTATCAGGTAGGCATCCCAGCGTGCGCAGTCCGCGTCGCCGGCCAGCGTCGCGCGGTCACCGAACGCCTCCTCCATCAGGGTGAACCGGTTGAGCGCGGCCTCCAGGGCCCAGACGGTGCGGCGGTCGACGGCCGCGTCCTCGTCCTCTTGCGCTATGTAGTAAAGGTCGGCGTAGCGCGCGGTGCGCACGAGCCGCAGCGCCTCGTCCGGCACGGCCGGCGGGCGCAGGCCGTCCAGGCCGGCTTCCTCGAGCCACCGCACAAGGCCTCTCACCAGGGCGGGCGGCTGCACCACCGGGTCGCTCTCAGCGCTGCGCACCTCGTCGACGATGGTGCGCAGGACCGGTAGGAGCGGGGTTTCCCGCAGACGCTCGTGGACGAAGGCCGTGCCCCTCTCGGGCACCTCCGCCCCGCCCAGCCGGGGCCGGTGCACGAACGCCAGGTAGGCGCGGGCGAGGGCGTCGTCGTAGGAGAGGCCTGCGGCGTGCGGCCCGAAGTCGAACCACGTGTCCGTGAACGTGTAGCGGCCGCCCTTGCACAAGTACCGCGCCACCTGCCGCTCGTCCTCGCCGCCCGTGCGCACCTCCACGCAGCCGTGCTCCCCGTCCGGGCGAGCCCCCGGGCCGCGCTCCGCGTCGGTGCGCGCTCCCCGGACGGCCGTATGCCCGTCCGCGCACATCTCTGCAGGGCCACGGCCCATGTCCGCGGGACCCTCGTCGACAAAGCGCGCGAAGTCGAGATCGGGCCTGCGGGCAGGCGGCGCAGTGAGCGGCCGGTCCGTGGAGAACGCGCGCCCGAAGCGGTCCACGTAGGCTAGGATGCGGAACTCCCGCCTGCCCGTGAACTCCACCACGTAGCGGTCGCCCTTGGATGGCGCCGCGCAGGCCCCGGCAATCCAGCCGTATACCGGCGCCTGCGCGTCTGCCGCTGCAGGCGCGGACGGCGACGGCACGGCATCGGGCAGCACGCGGCGCGTGGCGCCAAGCAATGACCTGGCCGCCGACACGACGTACGTCCCGCCTTGCCCTGCGCTTCGTCCCTGTTCCTCTCCGCGGCCCAAGCCCGCTCCTTTCTCTCACCGAGCAGGATAGCACGACCAGGCAGCCCTGCGCCCAAAACCCAGCACGTCTGCATGGCATACGTGCACGCCATCCCCTAGGAAGACGCTGGTTAACGGTGCTTCCCTAGAGCCGCCAAAAGGGCACAGCAGAAAAGCACCGCAGAAGGGGCGGGACGAAGTCGGAGGCTATGGCATGTTTTCGACGGCGAACCTCGGGGACGGCTTTTCGCCACCAGAGGTTTCTCGGATTCGTGTCGGCAGAAATTCGTTCAAGCATGCTCTAGCCTCTGATTTAGTCCATGACTCTTTCAGTCGTATTTAAAGGGCCGTGTTCAAATGCTGCAAACCTAGCGCAATCAAGAAGGGCGTCGTTACGTTAATCAGTCTCTCCCTAGAACGCACGAGGGGCGCCTGCCGTTCGGCGGGCGCCCCTCGCAATCGATCGTTTTGCGAACTCAGTGATGGTGGTTGCAGGCGTTCTCGGCACCCATGATCGGCACGCTGCCGGCCGCCACGAGCTTCGCGACCTCGCCCACGTTCGGCGTCTGGTTCTCGAAGTACACCGTGATGCCCGCGTCGTTGAAGCCTATCATCGGGCGCATGCCCATGCCGGCCGCCACGATGGCGTCCACGCCGGCGTCGGCCAGCAGGCCCACCGGGCGCAGGCAGCCGCCCTCTTCGTGCGGCGGGTTCGCCAGCTCTGACGTGCCCTTGATCTCGCCGTCCTCGATGTCCACGATGGTGAAGCAGTCGCAGTGGCCGAAATGGCCCGAGCGCTCGGATGCAAGGTCGGCTGCGCCCATCGTCGGCACCGCGAGTTTCAGCGTTTCTCCCATGATGACCCTTCTTTCCCGGAACGTCGCCGTTCCGCTTATCGTCTTCCGAGGCCTCGTCGCCTCGGGTCGTGCCCTTCTCGTTTCCCGAACGCCCGCGCAGACACCGCCTTGCCGAGTCAGCAGGACGGACGGTCGGCAGCCATCTGCGCGCCTTCGCGCCCGCGCCGCCATCCGCCGTTTCGCTGGGCTGGCAAGAGCTTTCGCGCCCATCGCCTACAGCTTATTGCGACGCCATCCGGAGTTCTTCAGCCTTCGCTCGGCGCTTGCGCGCTCTCGCGGATTCGGCCGGCGGCGTTCAGGCCGCCTTCCAGCAACCCCACCAGCAGCTCGTCGAGCCGCTGGCGTGCCCGAAGCGCGTCGAGCCACTGCTCGGCCAGCTCCAGGCCTTGTTCCGTGAGCTCGTACTCGCGCCGGCGTGGGCCGGAGGCGTCCTCGCACCAGCGCGACGCCACAGCGCCCTCGTCCTCCAGCCTCCGCAGCGAACGGTACAGCCCGCCCACGTCGACGTCCACCTCGCCGTCCGTCATGTCGAGGATGGTGCGGCGCATGTCGTAGCCGTAGCCGCCGGCATACAGCAGGGCCGCCAACGCCGCCGGCTCCACCAACGCTCCGCCGCCCCCGCCGCGCCGTCGACAGCACGGTTGCCGGGCACCCTCTCCTCCGCAGTCGCCTCGCGGCATGCGCGTCGCCTCCTTTTACTCGGCCCGTCGGCCGTCTCTTCGGCGGGTTAGCGGCTTGCACCGGCCAACGCGGCGCTTCCGTCGCGCTGCCTCAGCAGGCCGCAAGCTTTACGCCGTCTGGCCGCCCCTTCTGCGGCGGTCGTCGTTCCTCCGCGACCTGCCGGCATTCGCCGTTCGCCCGCTCTGTCGTCTACAGCTATATGACATGAACATATATACTCCCGAAACATCTATGTTGTCAACATATATCTTTGCCCATGCCGCCATGCGTCCCGAAAAGCCGTCATCCGGTCGTTGCGCTGATATCAACGTGCCCGCGCCAGCCACAGCCTGGTTCGACGATACCCGAGCAGGTGAGCCGCAGCAGCGCTATCCGTCCCAGAGCGTGCCCGAAGCGGCCCTAGCGCACCTTCGCCACGATGCCGACGAACGTGGCCACGGCGAACACAGCAGAGAAGGCGAACGCCAGCTGGTAGGGCAGCGCGGGGTTGGAGGCCGCGGCAGCCGAGGTGCCCGCCAGGGCAATGAGCAGCACCATGGCCGACGTGCCGAGCGAGGCGCACGCCTGGCGCCCCGCGATGGAGAACGAGCTGCCGTCGGTAACGATACGCCCCGGCAGGCCGGCGAGACTCCACGAGATGAGCGGACCCATGAGCCCCGACACGCCGAACGCGCGCACGGCCTGGCAGAACGTGGTAACGGCGAGCGGCGTCTCCTCGTCCAGAAACACCATGAGCACCGATCCGACCGCCAAGAGCGCGCCCGATGCCAACGTCACGGGACGGATGCCGAACCGATCGGTGAGCACGCCGGCCAGCGGGTTCAGGAACAGCGCCGCCAACGTGCCGGGCAAAAGCACGATCCCCGCGTCGAGCGCCGTGCCGCCGCACGGCCCCTCCACGTACAGCGGGATGACCAGCGTCACGCCCATGAACGAGGCATGCAGCAGGCACAACACCGCGAAACCGACCGTGTACTGGCCCGACTTGAAGATGTCCATGTTGATGAGCGGATCTTCCACGCGCTTCTGCCGCTGCACGAACAGCACGAGGAACACCGCGCCCGCCACGAGCGGGCCCCAGACGAACGGGCTGGTGAGCGCGAAACTGCTCGCCTCGGAGAACCCCAGCAGCAAGCCGCCGAAGCCCAGCGCCGACAGCATGAACGACAGCGTATCGAACCGCTCGCTGCGGTTGCCCTCCCCGCCGCGCACGAGCAGCGCCGTGGCAACCCCCAGCACTGCCACGCCTGCCAGCAGCAGCACGAAGAAGCTGCGCCATCCGAACGAGAAGCTGAAGGCCCCGCCGACAGTCGGTCCGATGTTCGGCGCAAAGCCCATGGCGATGCCCGCGATGCCCATGGCCGTGGCGCGGCGACCCTCGGGAAAGCGCGTCATGGCGATAGTCTGCATGAGCGGAAGCAGAAGCCCCGTGGATACGGCCTGGCAGATGCGCCCGGCCAGCAGCACGGCGAAATTCGAGGCCAGGCAGTCGGCAAGGGCCCCCACCAGGAAGAACGCCAGGGCGATGAACACGTGCTGGCGCGTGGTGAACCGCTTCCCCAAAAACGTGGCCGCGGGAACCGCGATGCCCAGCACCAGCATGTAGCTGGTGGTAAGCCACTGGCCCAAGCTCACGTCGAGTGCGAACTCGCCCATGATCTCGGGCATCATGGCGTTCACGGCCGTCTGCGAGAGGTTGCCGAAGGCGGAGGCAAGCATCACGATGGCGAACAGCGCGTACACACGCCCCCGCTCGCCCTTGACCAACTCCCGCACCGCAGCCTCCTTTGCCTCCGTACCTTCGCCGTCCCTTCAAGTATAGCCCAAGCGCCGCGGCCCAAACGCTCCTAAATCGGGGAAACGCTCCGGGCGGAGCGGCCGAGGTGCGCTCCCTGGGCAGGTGTCCTGCCGTTAAGCGCCCGGCAGGACGCAGCGCCCGGGACCCGCTTGCCTCGTTGATTCCCCTTCGTCTATACTTAGTATTGCTAAATATGCTTATGCGAGCGTTCGAAAGGACGGCGGCCATGTCTTCCAACTCCGAGCACAACTGCGTTGCCGACGGTCAAGTCCCTGCACGGCGGAGTCGCTGGCGCATCGCGGCCCTCATCGCGCTCGCCGCGCTTCCCCTCGTCCTCACCGCCGCCGCCCAGCCGTTCCTGCCGGAGACGGTTCCCGTGCACTTCGACGTGGACGGGCCCGACCGTTGGGGATCAAAAGCAGAGCTCTTCGTCGGCGCTGGCATTCTCTTCGTCATCGAGATCGCGGCCGCTCTCCTGTTCGCTGTCTTCGAGCGTCAGCGAGCGACCGGGCGCGAGGACTGGCTCGTGTCGGACAGCTTCGGCGGTCAGATGTCGTTTCCCGTCGTCGCCGGCGTGTTCGCCGTGCTCGACCTCTTCCAGGCGGCAAGCGTGGCGATGTGCTTCGCGGAAGCCGGGTTCGCTGCGCCCGTCGACGTGGCGCAGCTGCTCGTCGACCTGGGGATGGGCGCAATCGTGTTCGGCCTGCTCGCGTTCTCGCTGTACATGCTGATCACGGACAAGGGGCTGCAGTTCGTGAACTCCCACCCGGGATCGAGCGAGCTGGAGCGGAAGCTGGGAGCCGACAAGCAGCAGGCGCGCGCCATCGGCGCGCTGCTGCTGTTCATCACGGCGTTCTTGCTCGTGGAGTGGATAGTGACGATGAGATGAGCGAGAAACGGCTTTATTGCAGACAAGGAGCTGCTGAAGCGCAAACCCGCGCATCCGCATCGGGGCGAGCGCTGGGCGCGCCGCAGCCGTCCCGCAGAGCAGGGGCACTGCCCTTGTCGCTCAACAGGAAAATGCCGTAGGTTTCCAACGAGGGCCCAGCCCTTGCTTTACGGCACCAACGCCAATGCGGCGAGAATCGGCGCTTCCCCTAGTTGAACGCCTGCTGGGTCTTCTCCAAGCCCGCCGTAACCAGCGAGAGCGCGGCCTGGGCGCCGCGGTCCACGGCGTAGGCGAAGTCGTCGGCGGCCTCCTTCTTTGGCAGCGACAGCACCCAGTCCACCACGGGCATGCGTCCCGGCGGGCGGCCGATGCCCACGCGCACGCGGCTCCAATCGCGCGTGCCCAGCTTGTCGCAGATGGAGCGCAGGCCGTTGTGCCCCGCGTGCCCGCCGCCGAACTTCACGCGCACGGTACCGGGATCGATGTCCAGCTCGTCGTGGATGACGATAAGGTGCTCCGCGTCCACGCCGTAGGCGTTCATGAGCTGCTTCACCGGGCCGCCCGACGTGTTCATGTAGCTCTGGGGCTTGGCGAGCACGAGGTCGACGTCGCGGTAGGCGCCCTTGGCCGTGAGCGACCCGCACTCCGTCTTCCAGTAGCGCGCTCCCACCTCGCCCACGATGGCATCCACCGCGTCGAACCCGGCATTGTGGCGCGTGTGCGCATATTCCTCGCCCGGATTCCCCAGGCCTACGATCAGGTACATCGCGCCCTACTCGAACAGCGAGGCCACGGAGCCGTTGTCGTACACGTTGCTGATGGTCTTCGCGAACAGGGAGGCCAGCGACAGCACCTTGATCTTGCCGGTCTGGCGCTCCAGCGGCACGGGCACCGCGTTCGTCACCACGACCTCCTCGATGATGGAGTTGGCGATGCGGTCGTACGCCGGACCGCTGAACAGGCCGTGGGTGGCACACGCGTACACCTGCGCGGCGCCCTTTGCCTTGAGGGTGGACGCGGCCGCCACCAGCGAGCCGGCCGTATCGATCATGTCGTCGTTGAGGATGCACACCTTGTCCTTCACGTCGCCGATGAGCGCCGTGATCTCGGCCTGGTTGTGCTTCGGACGATCCTTGTGCATGATGGCGATGTCGCAGTCCAGCATGGTGGAGAACTTCTTCGCCGCCTTCGCACGGCCCACGTCGGGCGACACCACGCACAGCTGCTCGGGGTCGAAGCCCATGGACCGGTAGTAGTCCACGAAGATGGGCATGGCCGTCATGTGGTTCACCGGCAGGTCGAAAAAGCCCTGGATGGCGTCCTGGTGCAGGTCGACGGTGATCACGTTGTCCACGCCCGCCGCGGCCAAGAGGTCGGCCACCAGCTTCGCCGTGATGGGCTCGCGCGGCGCGGCCTTGCGGTCCTGGCGCGCGTAGCCGTAGTGCGAGATGACGGCCGACACGGAGCGCGCGGAGGCGCGCTTGGCGGCGTCGGTCATGATGAGCAGCTCCATGAGCGCGTCGTTCACGTCGTAGCCCTCGGCGCCGCACACCGACTGGATGAGGAACACGTCGGCGCCGCGGACGCTCTCCTGGTAGCGCGCGTAGATCTCGCCGTTCGCGAACTTCTCCAGCTTCACGTTGCCGAGCGAGGCGTTCAGGTGCCTCGCTATCTCGTCGGCAAGCTCGGGGTTGACCGACCCCGAGAACAAGGCCATGCTCTTCTGCACTTCCGTCATGTGCGCGCTCCTTCGTGTTGCCGCGGGGCCGCCGCGCCCGCCGCAGCAGTCGCCCCCTCTCACATGGGCACTATTGTATCCGCAGGCAGCGTGCCCGCACAGTGACAACTTCGGTATCTTCGCAGATTGACCGCAACGAAATATCCTGATCGGGAATTGCCCCCCTTCGGGGCATTTCGACCTTCCGGGAACTCGATGCACAGTTTTGGACACCGTGAAGCTCTCGGACGCCTAAAGGGGGCCACGTGCTTTCGCCGACCAGGGGAAATGCGCTTGTGCTCCACGAAAAACGCGCCCGGAGAGCCTCCGGGCGCGTCAAAACACTTCACAGCGACCAAAACGGTGACTTTCCGACCCCGTTTTCACGAAGAACCCTTGGGCAGGAAGCGGCAGACCTACCCTTGGGCTTGCTGCTCGCGCTTCTTGGCGGCCCAACCGGGAATCTCGCGCTGCTCGGGGCGCGTCAGGGCCAGCGCGTCGGCCGCCACGTCCTTCGTGATGCAGGAGCCCGCGCCGATGATGGCGCCCGCGCCGATGCTCACCGGGGCCACCATCATGGTGTCGCTCCCCACGAACGCGCCGTCGCCAATGACGGTGGGCCACTTCTTCTTGCCGTCGTAGTTGCAGGTGATGGATCCGGCGCCGATGTTCACGTCCTCGCCGATGGTGGCGTCGCCGATGTAGGACAGGTGCGGCACCTTCGAGCCCTTGCCGACCGTGGACTTCTTGATCTCCACATGGGTGCCGGCCTTGGCGCCCTCGCACAGGTGCGCGGCCGGGCGCAGGTAGGTTCGCGGGCCGCACGAGGCGCCGTCGTCGATGAGCGCCTCCACGGCCACCGTCTCGTCCACGGTGCAGCCGCGCCCCACCACCGTGTCGGTCAGCCGCGAGTTCGGGCCGATCACGCTGTCCTCGCCCACGGACGTGCTGCCCATGAGGAACGTCTGCGGCAGCAGCTCCACGTCCTGCTCGATGACCACGTCGGGCCCAATCCACACCTGGTCGGGGTCGGTCATGGTCACGCCAGCCGCCAGGTGCGCGGCGTTGATGCGGCGCTGGGCGAACTTCGTGGCCTCGGCCAGCTGGGCCCGCGAGTTCACGCCCAGGCACTCGGACGGATCGTTGGTGGGGAGCGCCAGCACGGGGCGGCCGGCGGCGCGGCAGATGGCCAGCACGTCGGTGAGGTAGAACTCGCCCTGGGCGTTGTCGTCGTCCACCTGGCCGAGCGCGTCGAACAGCGCGCGGGCGTCGAAGCAGTAGAAGCCGGAGTTGCACTCGCAGATGGCGGCCTCGGCGCTGTTCGCGTCCTTCTGCTCCACGATGCGCTCCACGGCACCCACGCGGTCGCGCGCGATGCGCCCGTAGCCGTAGGGGTTCTCCAGCTCCATGGTGAGCACCACCACGGCCGCGTCGGCCTGCTCGCGCATGTCCACGAGCCGGCGGATGGTGTCGGCGGTGATGAGCGGGCAGTCGCCCGAGAGAACCACGAGCGAGCCGTCGAAGTCGGCGAGCGCTTCGGCGCACACGGCCACGGCGTCGGCCGTGCCGCGGCGCTCGGGCTGCACCACCACGTCGGTGTCGGCCTCCACAAGCGGCTCCACCTGCTGGCGCTCGTGGCCCACGACGGTCGCGACGCGGCTGATGCCGGCCTCGTGGGCGGCGTCCACCACCCAGCGCACGAGCGGCTTGCCCAGCACCTCGTGGACGACCTTGGGCTTCTTCGACTTCATGCGGGTTCCGGCACCCGCGGCGAGCACGATGGCGGCAGCTTCCATGGTTTCCCTTCGTTCGCATGGCGTTTTCGACCGTACAGTATAGCGCAGGGCTCGCACGGCGGGCGCGAACCCCACGCAGAAGCCATGCGGACAGCGAGGCCCGGGCAGCCGTCTCCCGGGACTCGCACGCAGCGCAGCCTGCGGCCGTGCGGAAGCGCGGCACCGGCGGTCGCGGCATGGCGCAGGTGCGGCACGGCTCGCGCGGAGAACGGAAGCTCGGCGGCCTGGACGGGCGCATACCGGGCACCGGCACGCCCCCCTACGCGGATACCGGAGGCCGTTAATCCCGCGGCTCGTCCTCGTCTCCGCCCTTGCCACCGCTCATGCCGACGACGTCATCGCTCTCGCGGCGAATCGCCCTCAAAAGGGCGTCCTCGCCCCTCTCGCGCAGAAGCGTCTCCTCCACGCTGGCCAGCGGGGGCTCGCCGGCGTGCTCCTTGAACTCCTCCTGCACCTTCTCCAGGAGGTCGTCCTTGCCCTCCTCGCGCAGCACGCGCACCACCTCGTTGCGCACGGCCTCGCGCACGTCCCCGATGGAGCCGCCGCCCAAAAGGCCGGTCGGTCCCAAGTCCACGGCTATCTCGAACACGCCGCCGCGCTTCTTCGCCGCCTCGACCTCGTCCTTGATCGCCGGATCCTCCAAATCACGCAGCAGTTCCTCGGCCTCGCGCGCGGCCTCGTCGCCCGCCGTCTGGCGCGTGATGTCGTCGGCGCTCGACGACAGGTACGCCACTCCGCGCTTCTGCGCCGCCTTCGCCTGCAGCAGCAGCAGCACGAAGCCCAGCACCCCGGCCAGGAGCGACGCCGCCAGGATGCCCAGCTTCGCCGTGGCCACCAGGCCCTCGTCGGGGAACGCCAGGTTCGCCACGAAGATGGCCATGGTGAAGCCCACGCCGCCCAGGATGGACGCGCCCAGCATGTGGAACCAGTTCACGTTCTCCGGCAGCGACGCCAGCTTCGACTTCACCACCGCCATGCTGAACAGCATGATGCCAAGCGGCTTGCCCACGAGCAGGCCCAGCAGCACGCCGTAGAGCACCGGGCTCGAGAGCATGGCGCCCACGTCCACACCCAGGAAGCTCACATCGGCGTTCGTGAGGGCGAACAGCGGCAGGATGCCGAAGTACACCCAGGGGTACAGCCGGTGCTCCAGGCGCGTGGCCGGCGGCACCACCTGGCGCGCCACGCGGCTCAGGTCCTGCACCGTCTCGATGTAGCCGCCCTGCGCGATGACGGGCGTCTCGGGCTGGTAGGCCGAGCGCGCCTCGCGCACCTTGTCGCCCGACCAGGTGAGGAAGCTCTTGATGTTCACGCGCGACCCCGAGGGAATGGTGAACGCCAGCAGCACGCCGGCGATGGTGGCGTGCACGCCGGACATATACACGCAGTACCACAGCACGGCTCCCACCAGCAGGTACGGAATGAGCGAGTAGATGTGGTTGCGGTTCATGAGCACGAGCACGAACAGCACGACGGCGGCCACGGCCAGCCACGGCAGCGACGGGCTGTGCCCGTAGAAGATGGCGATGACCAAGATGGCGATGATGTCGTCGGCCACGGCCAGCGTGCTCAGGAACACGCGCACGCCGTTCGGCACGCGGTTGCCCAAGAGCGCCAGGATGCCCAGCGCGAACGCGATGTCGGTGGCCGTGGGCACGCCCCAGCCGTGCGCCGTCTCCGGGTTCGTCGCGTTGAAGGCCAGGTAGATGCCGATGGGAGCCAGCACGCCTCCCACGGCCGCCACGATGGGCAGCAGCGCTTGGCGGATGTTCGTGAGCTCGCCCACCGTGAGCTCGTACTTCACCTCCAGGCCCACCAGCAGGAAGAAGATGGCCATGAAGATGTCGTTGATGACGTGTCCGAGCGACATGCCGGCGAACCCGTCGCCGAAGAAAACGCCCACCTCCGTGTGCCAGAAGTCCAGGAACGCCTCGTACGCCCCGGTGTTCGCCACGATCAGCGCCACGACGGCCGCCAGGAGCATGGCGCCCGCGGCCTTCGTCGAAGAGTGCGTGAATTGGATGAGCTTGCGGTAGCGCGCCTGATGGCGTTGCACCTCGTTGATGAACAGCTTCTGCTCTTTGGCCGGTGTGGATGCCATGTCCGCCCTATCTGTCGACAATGCCTGAAGGTCGTATTATCCCTTATACACCCTCGTGGGCCACGTATTCGCCACTCGTTTCCAACCCGATTTCACAACGTAGCGCATTCTCTCCAAGACGGCACCCCGCATGCCCCCGCCGCGTGCGCCGTTTTGCCAACGACTCTAAAATACCCTGCCGCAGTCGGGCGTTTTGCGCTATGCTGTACCTATCAGTTTGGCGTGAGGAGTCGACTTGGGTCTTGCATGAGCGGCATATCGGTATCCGCCCCGCACGACCTCGGCCAGGGCTTCCGGCCAAGCTTTTTTTATTCGCCACGAGGTAAGAGGTGAGTGCTATGAGCATTACCGTAGCCGGACGCAAAATGCCCGTAACCGATGCACTGCGTCAATACGCCGAGGAGAAGATCGGCAACTCGATGAAGGTCATGGACATCGACCCTCTCGTTGCCGAGGTTGTTCTGTACGTGGAGAAGAATCCCGCGAATCCCCGTCCTGCCTGCTGCGAGGTCACCCTGCGCACGAAGGGCCATATCATCCGCGTGGAGGAATGCGAAGAGGACATGTACGCAGCCATCGACGTGGCCGCCGCCAAGGTGGTCCGCCAGCTGCGCAAGTACAAGACGAAGGTCATCGACCGCAAACTGCGCGCCGTGGACGAGACCATCCGCACCGAGCCCGTGCCGACCAAGGACCTCGACCAGCTCATGGAGGAGCTCGCAGCCGACGAAGAGGTTGTGCGCGTGAAGGAGATCGAGTTCGAGCCGCTGACCGAGGAGGAGGCGCTCGTGAAGATCGACCTACTGGGCCACGACTTCTTCGCCTACACCGACCGCGACACCAACATGGTAAACGTGCTCTACCGCCGCGACGACGGCGGCTACGGCCTGCTCAAGCAGCGCGAAGAAGCCTAGCATCCGAAGGGGAGAACGGTGACCGATCCCAACAAGCACGATGACGCTCGGTCCTCCCGTTCTCCCCGCCCTGCCCGGGCGGGGCGGGTCGTGCTCTCCGCCCGGGACTACCTGAAGAGCACCCCCGGCCAGACGGCCGAGCAGATCGGCCCGGCCGCGGAAAATGCGGGAAACCGGAGGTCGTCGACCCCGGAGGACGCGCAGACGCGCACGTGCGGCGAGGCATTGGCGCCCGAGAACGGGGATGCGGATCGGCCGCAGACCCGGTCGAACCGCCCGCAGCGCCCCTCGGCCCGGCCTTCCGCGCACGTGACCGAACGCCCAGCGTCCCGACCGGCCGAGCGTACCTCCCCGGCTTCAAAGCGCCCCGCGAACCGCACCGCACCGCGGCCCGACGCCCATCCCGCCGGACAGGTCGCCGCCCGCCCGTCCAAGCGCCCGGCGACCCGCTCCTCCGCGCGCCCCGCCCCCACGCTCTACGCCGGCGGCGGGCCCGACCAGAACCCGCTGCGGAGGATCGTGCTCGTCGCAGGCGTCGTAGCCGCGTGCGCATTGCTCTTTTTCGGGATATCAAACCTGTTCAGCACCTGCTCTGCTACCCCGACGGAAGAGGAGCCCGCCGCCGAGGCCGAGGCCGAGAGCCCTCCCACACCCGAGGAGCGCCTTGCGGCGCTGCCCGCCGTCGAGACGGGGTTGGCCGAGCTGGATCTTCCGACGGGTACGGAGCCGCAAGCGTTCGCCCCCGCCCCGGCGGAGGGCAGCGCCGTGGCCGTGCAGCCCGTGCTGTCCGACGCGTCGAAAGCGGCGATCGACCAGGCTTTCGCCCCCTTCGCGGAAAACGACCGCTCCTTCGGGTTCGCGCTTGTGGACCTGGGCACCGGCCGCGGCATCGCGAGCAACGTGGACGCCGTGTTCTACGGGGCCAGCTCGTTCAAGGGGCCGTACTGCGTCTACTTCTGCCAAAGCCAGTTAGAGACGGGCCTCGCCACCCGCGACGACTTCGTCACGAGCGGCTTCATGAGCGAGTCGGGCGTGTTCTCCTCGCAGGGCTCCGAACTCATAGGCAGCATGATAGAGAGCGCCATCCTGTTCTCCAGCAACGACACCTACGGCGCCCTGCGCTACGACTACAGCGACGACGCGCTGGCAGCGTACCTGGAGGGCCTGGGCGTCGACCCGGCATTGGCCTACGACACGTGGTTCCCGCACTATACGGTGCGCGACGGCGTGCGGCTGTGGCCGAACGCGAGCGAGTACCTGGCCTCCGGCACCGAGACGGCCCAGTGGCTCGCGGGGCTGCTCGAGAGGGACGAGACATCCTACCTGCGCGAAGCTCTGAAGGACGAGGGCGTTCAGGTACAGAGCAAGCCGGGCTGGTCCATGGAATCGTTCGAGAACGGCGAGTACAACGCCTTGTGCGACGCGGGCATCGTGGCGAAGGACGGACGCCGCTACCTGGTGAGCGTCATGTCGAACATACCGTACACCACCTCGAACGTCGACCTGTTCGAGGACGTGATCGCCGCCGTGTTCGCCGCGCGCGGCGACCTGGCGTAGGGGACGCGCCTCGTCCGGTCACGCCACGCGGCAGGCCAGCTCCACGTCGCGGCGGTCGAACAAGTCGGCATAGCGCGGGCCCAGCCAATCGCCCAGCTCGGACGGGCGCAGCACGAGGGGCATGCGGTCGTGCACGTCGCGCACCCAGCGGTTGGGCTCACAGGTCATGATCGAGAAATGGCCGTCCTCGTAGATGCCGCCCAAGAACGTGACCGGGTTCTCCGGCAGGCCGAACGCGCACTGCACCTTCACCTCGCGGCCCGTCTTGGGGCTCACGGCGCGCTCGGTTCGGTGGGGCTCGTAGAAGCCCAGCGTGGGCACGGCGCAGCGGCGCTGCTCAAGCGACTCGCGCCACATCTGGCCGCGCGGGCCGGTGGCCGTGTCCACGCGCGTGTTGAACACGGGCCGCTTCGCCCAGCTCACCGGATACCCCCAATCGAGCTCCGCCACCGCCAGGCGCCCCGACCCGCCCGCGCCTTCCCCCGGCACCACCACGGGCACGCACGCGCCGGGGAACGCGTCCAGGCCGGCCAGCTCGTAGTCGGGCACGGTGGGCGGCAGGCCCTGCTCCACCTCGCGCACGATGCGCTCCACCACGTCGCGCGGGATCATGACGAACCGTCCGCACATCGCCGCCTCCTCGCCGCGGCGCCCGCGCTCCGGGCGCCGCCCTTTCCGTGCGCGGGGGCTGCGCGCGCCCCGCGCGTCTGCTACCATGGATGCCGACGATTTTCCATAGAAAGGAAGGCCCATGGCCACCATCGACACCATCACGAACATCCTGCAGGAGAACCTCGACATCGACCCGTCCACCGTGACCGCAGAGTCCACGTTCGACTCGCTCGGTATCGACTCGCTCGACATGGTGGAGCTCATCTGCGACCTCGAGGAGGCCTGCGAGGTGGACTTCGGCGAGCCCGAGGGCCTGAACACCGTGGGCGACCTCGTGGCGTACATCGATTCCCTGTAGAGCACCATCCTAGCACGCCGGCGCTGCCGGCTGCGCCCCGCCGCCCCGCCCGTTGCGCGCCTGCAACGGGCGGGGCTTTGCCTTGGCGGCCGGTTCGCGCGAAGACGGCCCGGGCGTCCGGCAGCCGCCTTCCGCCCGCTTACGCCGTCGCCCCGAGCACCGCCTTCACCGCCCCCACGGAGTAGAGGCTGCCGAAGGCGCACACGAGGCCGTCCGGGCCGGCCAGCTCGCGGGCGCGGGCGAGCGCATCGGCCATATCGCGCGCAACGTAGGGACGCGTGCAGGCCGAGCATCCCAGGAGGTCCTGGCCCGTCCAGCGGATGGCGCGCGCCAGCTTGTCGGCGGAAAGCGCGCGGGGGTTGTCGGGCGCCACGCACACGAACGCCGCACCGAGCGGCAGCACCGTCTCCAACATGGCCGGATAGTCCTTGTCCTCCAGCACGCCGACAACGAACACGGGCTTGCGGCCGGGAAACACGTCGGCCAGGGAATCGGCGAGCGCGCGGGCCCCCTGCGGGTTGTGGCCGCCGTCCACCACGACCGTGGGCTCCCCCGACGCCGCGCGCACGATCTCGAAACGCCCGGGCCACGCGGTTTCGGCGATGCCCCGGCGAACCGCATCGTCGTTGACGGCCCAACCCCGGACGCGCAGCGCCTCCACCGCCTCGATGGCGAGCGCCGCGTTCGCGGGCTGGTAGCTGCCGAGCAGCCGCGTGCGCAGGTCGGTGAAGCGCCCATAGGAGAACGGACGCAGAGGCGCCCCGGGAGCCCCCCAGTCCACCGAGCCTGCTTCCAAGCATGCGAAGTCGGGCACGGTCAGCACATCACCCGCCGCCGCAGCCGCTGCCTCGACCGCCACCATCGCCTCGGGCTCCTGGGGCCACGACACCACGGCCGAACCCGGCTTCACGATGCCCGCCTTCTCTCCTGCTATGGCGGCAAGCGTGGTGCCGAGCAGCTTCGTATGATCGAGCCCGATGCGCGCGATGACGGCAACCTCGGGCGCGTCGATGACGTTCGTGGAGTCGAGGCGGCCGCCGAGGCCCACCTCGAGCACCACGATGTCGCAGCCGCTCCGCGCGAAATGCACGAGCGCCACAGCGCACATGAGCTCGAACTCGGTGGGATGGTCCGCCATGGCCTCGGCCTGCTCCTTCACGAGCAGCGTCGCCTCGGCGAGGTCGTCGGCCGAGATGTTCGCCCCGTCCACGCGGATGCGCTCCTCGAACGCGATGAGGTACGGGCTGGTGAACAGCCCCGTGCGCAAGCCCGCGGCCTGCAGGATGGAGGCGAGGTAGGCGCAGGTCGACCCCTTGCCGTTCGTGCCGGCCACGTGCACGAACTTGAGGCGGTCCTGCGGCCGGCCCAGCCGATCGAGCAGCTCGCGAATGCGATCGAGCCCGAGCCGCGACTCTAGCCAGCGCGGCTCGTTGATGTAGGCGATCGGGTCGAACGACATGGAAGGCCTCCTCAATAAAACGAACGAGTGTTTCACGTGAAACACTCGTTCCAGAAAACGATGGATAAACGCGTTACTCTTGCGTCAGATACTCCCCGATGCCCGCCGCGGCGCGCTTGCCGGCACCCATGGCCAGGATGACGGTCGCCGCGCCGATCACCGCGTCGCCGCCGGCGAACACGCCCGGCTTCGACGTGGCGCCCGTGCGCTCGTCGGCCACGATCAGGCTGCGCGGCGTCACCTCGAGCCCCGGGGTGGTCTTCGCGATCAGCGGGTTGGTCTTCGACCCTGCCGCCACCACCAGCATGTCGATGTCGATGACGAACTCGCTGCCCTCGATCGGCGCGGGGCGGCGGCGTCCGCTCGCGTCGGGCTCGCCCAGCTCCATGCGCACGCACTCGACGCCCGACACCCAGCCGCTCTCGTCGCCCAGAATGCGCACCGGGTTCGTCAGCAGCTGGAACTTGATGCCCTCCTGCTCGGCATGGTGCACTTCCTCGGCGCGCGCCGGCATCTCCTCGCGTCCGCGGCGGTATACCACGGTCACGTCGGCGCCCAGGCGCCTCGCCGTGCGCGCCGCGTCCATGGCCACGTTGCCGCCGCCCACCACCACGCACTTCTTGCCCGCGTACACCGGCGTCTCGTATTCGGGGAACTGGTACGCCTTCATAAGGTTCACGCGGGTCAGAAGCTCGCTCGCCACCGACACGCCGTTGAGGCCCTCGCCCTCGATGCCCAGGTAGCTGGGAAGCCCCGCGCCCGTGCCCACGAACACGGCGTCGAAGCCGCGGTCCTCCATGAGCTCGTCGATGTCGTAGAGCTTGCCCACCAGGGCGTTCACCTCGAACGAAACGCCTTTGTCGCCCAGCTTCGACACCTCGCGCTGCACGAGGTCCTTCGGCAGGCGGAACTCGGGTATGCCGTAGGTGAGCACGCCGCCCACCTTGTGCAGCGCCTCGAACACCGTGATGTCGCATCCGCGCTTCACCAGCTCGCCCGCGCAGGTCAGCGACGCCGGACCCGAGCCGATGACCGCCACGCGCTTGCCGGCCAGGTCCTGCGACACCGCGCCTTCCGCGCCGCGCCAGATGCTGCAGGCGAGCTCGTCGCCCGCAGCGCACTCCTCGCGCAGCCCGTCCATGGCCGCGGCCGCCTCCTCGGGATGCGCGAACGCCCAGTCGGATGTGAAGCGCTCCAGGCGGCCGATGGCCACCGGCTCGCCGTTCCTGCCGCGCGTGCACACGCCCTCGCACTGCGTCTCCTGCGGGCACACGCGCCCGCAGATGGCCGGCAGCGAGTTCGCGCTCTTCACGATGGCGTACGCCCGGGCGAAGTTGCCCTCGGCCACCTGCTCGACGAACCGCGGGATGGGCACGCCCACCGGGCAGCCGCCCACGCAGGGGGTGTTCGGGCACTGGATGCAGCGGCGCGCCTCGGCCACCGCCTCTTCCTCGGTATAGCCCAGCGCCACCTCGTCGAACGTCTTCGCGCGCTCGGCCGGATCGAGCTCGGAAACGGGCGTTTTCTCCTTCTGCCGGTTCACCTCGTAGCTGGTCGCCATGCTACGCCCCCTTCCGCTCGCCGTCGGTTCCGCCGTTGCAGTCGCGGCCCTCGGCCGCCTCGCGCGCCGCGCCCTCGAAGCTGCGGTACATCACGCCACGGCGCATGGCGTCGTCGTAGTCCACCAGGTGGCCGTCGAAGTCCGGCCCGTCCACGCAGGCGTGCAGGTACTCGTCGCCCACCTTCACGCGGCAGCCGCCGCACATGCCGGTGCCGTCGATCATGAGCGGGTTCATGCTCACGAGCGTCTTGATGCCGTAGGGCTTGGTGGTGGCGGCCACGAACTTCATCATGATGACGGGACCCACGGCCAGCACCAGGTCGTAATCCGCGCCCTCGTCGATACGCTGCTGCAGCGCCTGCGTCACGAGGCCCTTGTTGCCGTTCGAGCCGTCGTCGGTCATGATGATCTGGCGCGTGGAGCACGCCTTTATCTCGTCCTCGAGAAGGATGAGGTCCTTGTTGCGGAAGCCGGTGATCACGTCCACCTCGCAGCCATGCTCGTGCAGCCACTTGGCCTGCGGGTACGCGATGGCCGTTCCCAGACCGCCGCCGATGACGCACGCGCGGCGCGCGCCCTCGAGCTCGGTGGGGTTGCCGAGCGGCCCCGCGAAGTCCAGCAGCGCGTCGCCCGCCTTCAGCTGCGCGAGGCGCATCGTGGTGGCGCCCACCGCTTGGAACACGATGGTGACGGTGCCCGCCTCCGGGTCGCATTCGTTCATCGTGAGCGGGATGCGCTCGCCGCGCTCGTCGATGCGCAGCATGATGAACTGGCCCGGCCTGATCTTGCGCGCTATCTCGGGCGCGCGCACGACCATGCGGGTGACTTCCGCATTGAGCGGTTCTACTCGTTCGATGGGATACACGGCTTCGCCCTCTCTCTTCTCAGATAGAGAAGCAGCACCGGACGATGGCGGTGCCGCTCCCCATAGAAGTATGGCGGCCATTATAGCAACATGCCCGCCGTCCCCATGTTTCGAACAGGTTACCGAGCGGTCAGCGGAGAGAAAATCGCCGAGGTGGCAGGGAACCTATAATCGATGGAGGGCGCAGCCGGCGCATGCGGCCCCTGCGTTTCGACGGAGAAGGCGAGCTGATTGCCGCGTAGCCGTCCGCAGGGCGCGGTGCAGCCGTCCGCATCGGCGCCCATCGAGGAGGAAGCAGCCATGGCGCAGAAATACGTGTTGACCAAGCAGCTGAAGGCCGTGCCGCTCGACCAGCCCATCGAGCCGGGGGCATCGGTGGTGGAGGTCATCACCACCCAGGAGTTCGCCAAGCTCGGCGTGGCCGGCGCCGACACGCTCTCGGCGCTGCGCACGCTCACGGAAGCCGAGAGCACCTACCTCGACGTGTTTCCCGACAGCCTCATCGGCTCGTTCGCCGTCCCCGACAAGAAGGACCTCATGGGCGAGACGCTCAAGTTCGCCTTTTACCTGAACAAGACGAACCTCATCTTCATCGACGAGGGACAGGTATGCACGCGCCTGCTCGACGACATCGAGCGCATCGGCGTTTTGAAGGAACCCACGGCGGCGCACTGCCTGTTCGAGTTCATGAAGCTGCTCGTGAAGGACGACCTGACGTACCTCGCCGACGTGGAGGACCGCATGGAGGACGTGGAGGAACAGATCATCGACCGCTGCGGCAACGTGGCGAACCGCAAGATGCTGGGCTTTCGGCGGCGGCTTCTGCGCATCGACACCTTCTACCAGCAGCTCGTGGACATGACGGGCACCATCGGCGACAACGAGAACAAGCTGCTCACCAACGGGGAGGCCCGCTTGTTCCACTCACTCGAGAAAACGGTGGAGCGCCTGCTCAAGCGCTCGCAGACGCTCAAGGAGTACAGCCTGCAGCTGCGCGAGCTCTACCAGACGCAGATCGACATCCAACAGAACGACACCATGCAGTGGTTCACCGTCATCACCACGCTGTTCGCCCCGCTCACGCTCATCACAAGCTGGTTCGGCATGAACTTCGCGAACATGCCCGGCCTGGACTGGCAATGGGGCTATCAGGCCATCATCGTGATATGCATCGTCATCATCGTGGTGGAGCTCGTGATCTTCAAGAGGAAGAAATGGCTGTAGGGCGTGACAGGGGGACGGGGTTGATGTCGCGCTCCCGCACGAGTTTCGGTGTGACAAAGGGACGGGGATAATGTCACGCTCCTGCAAGAGTTTCGGCGTCGTTGCCAGTCGCAGAGCGTGACATTATCCCCGTCCCTTTGTCACACCCCGCTAACGAAAGAAACCAGCCGATTTCTTTCGTTACGACGCGATAATGCCCCGCTAACGAAAGAAAACTTTCGTTAGCGGGGTACGGAAGCGCAGGGCAGGTGACGCAGATATCGGTGTTCCCTAGAGCAGATGCGGCTGCTCCACCGCGGGCTGCGAGACGGCGGAGGTCTCGTCCGCCGGCGGCTCGGCGGCAACAGAGGCGGGCTGCGCAGGAGTCGCGGAGCTGTCGACCTGCTCGGCAGGCGCCGCCGCCTTCTCCGCGTCGCTCGCGCGCAGCAGCTCGCCGAGCGTGGCGAAGTCGTTCTCCAGGGCCTCGCGCTTCGAGCCGTCGTAGATGGCGGCGGCGGGGTGGAAGATGGGGAACACCTTGAACTTGCCCGCGCGCTGCAGCGTGCCGTGCAGGCGCGTGATGCCGATCTCCGTCTTCAGGATGAACTTCGTGGAGAAGTTGCCCAGCGTGACGATGAACTCGGGGTCGATGGTGCGCGTCTGCTCGCGCAGGTACGGGGTGCAGAGCTCGATCTCCTCCGGGCGCGGGTCGCGGTTCCCGGGTGGCCGGCACTTCAGCACGTTCGCGATGAACACGTCCTCGCGCGCCAGCCCCGCGATAGCCAAGAGCTCGTTCAGATATTGGCCAGCCTTGCCCACGAAGGGCTCGCCCTGCAAGTCCTCGTTCTTGCCCGGCGCCTCGCCCACGATCAGCACGCGCGCCGAGGGGTTCCCCACCCCGAACACCGTCTGCGTGCGGCCGTCGGCCAGCGGGCATTTGCGGCAGGCCTCCACCTGTGCGCGGATGTCCTCCAGCGGAATATGCGGCTTGGGCATGCGAATCCCCCTTCTCCCTGCTCTTTGCGAGAGCCTACACGTACACTCTGGGCATGCGCTGCGCGAACCCGATGGACAGCTCGTAGTGGATCGTGCCCAGCGTGTTCGCCATGTCGTCGAGCGTGATCACCGAGTCTCCCTGGCGTCCTACCAGCACCACCTCGTCGCCGATCTGCGGGTCCACGCGGCGGCGCGTGCCGTAGATGCGCATGTCCACCTCGAACATGCATTGGTCCATGCAGATGTTGCCCACCTGGCGGAACCGCTGGCCGGACACGATGAAGTCCGTGCGGCCCGAGAGCCCCCGGCGCAGGCCGTCGGCGTAGCCCACGGGCACGGTGCATATCTTCACGCTGCCGGGGCTGCGGTAGTTCATGCCGTAGCTCACGCCCTCGCTCATGGGAACGAGCCGCGCATCGGTCACGCGCGCGTGCACGCTCATGACGGGCTTGAGGTCGATCATCGTGCGCGTTTCCGGGCACGGGTGCAGGCCGTACAACGCGATGCCGGGGCGCACCATATCGAAGTGCACGTCGGGATAGCGGATGGCCGCAGCCGAGTTGGCGGCATGGATGATGCCGGGGTCGACGCCGGCCACGCGCATGCCCTGGATAGCCTCGAGGAAGCGCTTCGTCTGTATGTGAAAGTCCAGCGTCTCGGGCGCATCGGCCGTGGCGAAGTGGGTGAACGTGCCCACCAGGTCGAGCGCGCGGTGGAAGCTCACCTGCGACAGGAACTCCACCACCTGGTCGTGCCGCACGCCGATGCGGTTCATGCCCGTGTTCACGGCCAGGTGGTACGGCGCGCGGATGCCGAAGGCGTCGGCCGCCTCGGCGTAGCGGATGGCGAAGTCGGGCGTGTAGACGCTCGGCATGACCTTGTAGGCCAGCAGCAGGGGAATGGCCTCGTCAGGGGGCTGAGAGAGCACGAGAATGGGCGCATTCACCAGTGCCTCGCGCAGCTCGATGGCCTCGTTGACCGTGGCCACGCCCAGATACTCGGCGCCGGAGTTCAGCGCCGTCTTCGCGCAGCGCACCGCACCGTGCCCGTAGCCGTCGGCCTTCACCACGGCCATGACGCGCACGCCGGGTCCCACGTGGCGCTTGAGAGACGCCACGTTGTGGCGCAAAGCGTTCAAATCGATCTCCGTCCAGGCCCAGCGACGGTCGGTGTCGGGGATGAGGCGCAGCTTGTCGGGGTCGAAGCTCGCCGCGCCCGTGTCGGGCCGCGCATGGTCGCGTGCATACTGGAACGCCCCCTGCGCGCCCCGCTCGTAGCCAGCTGGGACGCCCGCGAGCGACGCGCCGCCGCCTGTGGTGTAGCCTCCCACCGGCGTGTGCCCCACGCTGGCGCTGGCCGGCTCGAAGCCCGGCTTGCGGTTCGCGAACCCGGTGAATCCGTTCGGTAGCTCTTGTGCCGTCATGCTGCTGTCGTCCTCGCTCGATCGCCGTTCGTTTTCGCGCACCAGTATCAATCTATAACGAAATAAAAGCAAATCACGGGGCGTGGATTCCTTGAAAACTGCGGTCAAGAGACGGCTGCCAGCCTGTTTGGCGCACAACCAACCAAGCCTCCGTTGTCAGAAGCTTTCCTTACTCTTTGATTTATCTCCCTAGACGGAGCAGCTGGCCTTGTCGCGTGGCGCCTGTCCTCGAGCAGTATTCTACGGAGCCTGTCGGCATCAATCTTATCGGCGATGGACGGGGGCCGCTGGAACCGGTGGCATGATTTGCTAGGCTCTCGGAGAGCAATATTGCAACGCCGGTGTCCGGTTCCAGCGACGACCAGCGGACGAGCCATGCACAGCCCGTCCAGATCGATATTATAGGCGACATTTCCGCTCGATCCTCGAGGAAAAGAAAGGCTTTCTTGTTGCCCCGACTGGGATCAGGGTGTGCAAAATCTACCCCCCATGCTCTATAATACGAGGAGCGCAAAGGACCTGCTTTCGGAAAAGGGCTAGGCTGCTGCGCGATGCGACGGCTCGTAGAAGGTGCCGTTCGCCAGGAGCGCGTAGATGAGGTCTACGCGCCGTCGCGCCAGGGCTCGGAGCGCCTGTTTGCGCTTCAAGCCCTCGGCGCGCTTTCTGTTGTAATAGGCCTTGCATCTGGGATCGAATCGAATCGCCATCTGCGCCGACTGGATGAGCGCGTTCTTGAGCCTCCGGTTCCCGCTCTTTCTCCGCTTGTTCTTCTTGACGCTCGTTCCCGACTCTTCCTTCACGGGCGCGATGCCCCCGTAGGAAGCCAGGTGGTTCGCGTCTGGGAAGCGGCTGATGTCGCCGATCTCGGCGGCGATCGTCGCCCCGTGGACGCGACCGATGCCGGGAATGCTCTTCAGGATCGCCGTCTCGGGCACCGCATCTGCGCGCTCCTCGATGGCGGCGTCCAGCTCGGATTCCTCCTGGTCGAGCTCGAGGATGCGCCTGGCCAGCTTCTTGATCTGAATCTCGATGACCTCGGTCGCCGGGAGTTCAACCGTCATGGTGCCAAGCGCCTCGAATACCTCTTCCGCCATCGCCGGGCCACGGTTCTTCTGGCACTTGACGCTTCCTGCCCACTTTGACACGCGGGCCTTGCCGGCGCGCTTGAGCCCGCGCGGGCCGCCGTAGCGTTCGAACATCTTCACGGCCAGGCCTGAATGGAGCTTCTCGCCCTCGAAAAGCTGCTCGAGGGGCGGGGACGCTTGAAGCAGGAGGTCGTGCAGGCGGTTGTAGTAGCGCGTGCGCTCTTTGACGATATCCGCCCGCCGCGAGTTGAGGACTTTGATCTCTGCGATCACACCGTCGCGCGTGCCGACCGGCCGGATCAGCCTCGGGGTGCTGAGGGACACGTCGGCGATGATGAAGGCGTCCTTGGCGTCCGATTTTCCTTCCTTGTAGGTCGTAGAGATGTCTTTAAAGTCCTTGGGGGTGATATGGGCAACGTCCAATCCCATATCCTTGCCGACCGCCACCACCAATCGTCCGATGTTGCCGAATTGGTCGACGGTCACGAGCGCTTTGCCGTAGCCGCTCGCATCCTCCAGCAGCTCGCGAATGCTCGCCTCATCCTGGCCGAAGGGTCGGGAAAACAACCGCTTGCCCGTTGCTCCGTCGAGCGCCACCGCGTAATGCTTGGTCTTCCCGACATCCACGCCGACATACACGTCGTAATCCATCTCCGCCCGCTCCATAGTTCCCCTTCCTCGATGAATGGAAGCTGGCCTTGTCGCAGGGCGCCTGTCCTCGAGCAGTATTCTACGGAGCCTGTCGGCATCAATCTTATCGGCGATGGACGGGCGCCGCTGGATCCGGTGGCATGATACTGGGAGCTATAGGTAGCATTAGCACTGCGCCGGTGTCCGGTTCCAGCGACGACCAGCTGCGGAAGCCATGCATAGCTTCCGCAAGAGGATTATAAGTGAAACTACCTAGTAGAATAGCACTGGGAGAACCAGCCGCTCGCGTTTCAAGGTGGGCGGAGCCCGATATATCAGTGACCTCCTGCTTAGCTTTTCTCCTTGGAGCCATCCTCCTTGAACTCTGCGGGGTCCAACACCTCGCTTTCAATAACATCGCTGCAGACAGAGATCGCAATATCCATATCGTCTTCCGAAGATATAACTTCGTACAGCTCCTCGATTTCCGCTTCGGATGCTTTAAGGTTATCGCGAAGAGCACACTGAAGTTTCTTCGCCATCGGACCGAATGTTGCGTAAGTTAAAGCACCCGACACGACCCCGCCAAGAACCGGTACGACCTTGGAGATACCCTTCTGAACAACGCCTTTCGTCAGCTTGACCCCGAGCATTTTGGCAATCGTTCTCGCCACTTTCCATGGGACCCCATTAAGAACTTTAGTTACAGCAACCTGACCGAATTTCTTGGCAAGTATTCTTCCTGCGTTATAGCTCATCAAGGCAAGCACTTGCGACGCTGCCTCGATGCCGAACATAGCCCCGATGTACAGCAGAAGCTTCGTCATCCTGTCGTCATCTTGCATCTTTGTAAAGTCGTTCGCTTCTCCATATATGTAAGAAAGCTGCTGCGCAATGCGAACATAAAAAGCGAATGACTGCGTTATGTCGGCGGTTACAGTGGCGGGAAGCGTCGGAAGCGAACTCGGTAAGCCCGCGACGAACGAAGCTCCTGAAGTGGTTAAGCGCGTTTTGTTGATGCAAGAATTCGCCGCCGAGTCGAGCATATCCAGCGAAACATCTCCGTAATCGCCAAGTTCAACCACTCTATTCAACTGATCAGGACTAAGTTTATCGCGAAATACATCCCTCAAAAATGCCTCGCGATTTATAAGCAAACCGGGAACCCGCTCGATCAGTTCAGACACTATCGCCCATACATCAATCGTAATTTCCTTCATTTAAGTAGCCTTTCTCGTCTTTGCCGTGCCTTTTCGGAGCACGTTCACTGCTCTGTAACAGAACCTGTAGAATTCGCGAAGTAGGCACCCTGTGCACTGATCGCAATCAGCGATTTCCCGCACGCAGCTCCCTACCCCTCCCGCTCGTGGAGCATGTCCAACAGTTCCTGGCGCTTGTGGATGTCGAGCTTCGTGTAGATGTGCTTCGCATGGGTGCGCACCGTGTTCTCGCTGATGACCAGGCGCTCGGCAATGCTCGCCATGCTGTTGCCGCGGGCGATGAGCTCCATGACCTCCGTCTCGCGCGTGGACAGGCCGAAGGCCTCCTGCATGGCGCGGCACTGCTTGGACGTGCGGTCGCGGATGGCGCCGGCGTCGTCCGAGGCGCTGGGGCGGTTGCGGCGCTTCGGCGCGGCCTTGGCGGGCTTGGCGGGCTTGCCGTCCTTTGCAGGGCCGGAAGCGGGGCTCCGTCCGTCGGCGTCGGCGGAGCCGCGGCGCAAAAACTCGATGGGATCCGCCGTCACGGTGCCCTTCGATGCCACGGCCTTGAACAGCGTGCCCGTGGACACCAGCAGCGTGATGCCCAGCACGTAGCTGGACACCATGGCCACGAAGAACAACCAGTCGAACCCGTCCACCGACACGAAGTCGCTCACCCACCCCAGCAGAAAGCCCACGGCCTGCATGAGGTACACCACGGCGCCGAAGAACGCGTAGATGAACACGGGGTTGATGCCGCGGTCGCGCGAGACCTGCGCACACTGCATCATCATGAGCATGAGCACGAGCGAGAACACCATGTAGGTGAAGGCGACGAACAGGTTCAGGTAGCCCGCGCCCAAGAACGGCAGCAGCAAAAAGCCCGTTATGACCAGCGGGTACACCACACGGAACACCGACGTGAGCCCCAAGCGGAAGCTCATGCGCCGCCACAGCAGCAAGAGCACGGCAGCCGACACGAACGAGCCCAGCATGGAAGCGCTGTTCACCACGAAGCTGATCTCCTGGTGCAGAAGGGCGATGCCGCGGATGACCCCGCTGGCGAACGCGAGCGATCCCACGCACAGCGCGCTGCGCCAGTAGTCGGAAACCACCTGGCGGTAGACCTGCGGATGCTGGCGCGGCACATCTTCGAACATGGGCTGGTCCATGCGCATCTCGCGCACGGAGAGCGCGATGCAGAGACCGCACAAGGGCACGAACACGAGCGGCACGAGGAACGCTGTGAGGGCGATGGGCACAAGGTACAGCGCGAAGTAGATGAAGGGAGCAAGCGCCGTGCCCACCACGAGCCGCACGTTGCCCTGGGCGGGCGGCAGCGAGGCGAAGTAACGCTGCCAGAGCATGAACAGGCCCGCGCACCCGATGCCCAAGAGCACGCCGCCCGCGGCCACGAGCACGAGCACGGCCTCGAAAACGTACATGGCGCCGATGAGGCACGCCGACCCGGCGAACACGAGGATGGCGCTCAACGACACCAGCATGCGCCGCGCCCCGTGCGGGAAACGGTACGACCCCACGGCACTTGCCACGAACGCGCCCCAGAACGCGAGCGACTGAGCGAGGAAGAACGTGAGCGTGACCTCCGCCGTTTGGAACTCCATCGGCAGAAACGGGAACACGCCGCCCCAGATGGACGTGGCGTTCACCGTGAGGAAGCACGCGTACCCCCAACTGGACACATGCGTATGCGCGGCGCCTTCTGCCACGTGAAGTCGGCCCTCCCCTGCCTCGATCTCCTTGCCCTGTGCGTCCATTATAGTATAAAGCAGCACCGGGCAACCTGCGCACTGTGCAGGCCGCCCGGCGAATGGGGTGATACCACACCTCCCTGAACTGGACAAACGCTTAAATCACATGCAAAGTGTGATTCTGCTGCCCTGTTATTTCGGTAGCGTGGCCCTTGGAGGAGTTACCAAGGAGAAGGAGGGAAACCATGGCAATGAACGAAGCAGCGACGCTGTCGCGCCGCACGTTCGTGAAGGGCTCGCTCGCCGGGCTCGCGCTGGCCGGGGCCGCCGGAAGCGCGCTGTACGGCTGCGCCCCCAAGAGCGAGGAAGGCGCCAAGGACGGGGGCGCCGCGACGGCTGACGAGATCGTCTACAGCCAGTGCGTCGTCAACTGCGGCGGCTCGTGCCTGCTGCGCTGGCACGTGCAGGACGGCAAGATCGTCTACGCCGAAACGGACAACGTGGGCAATGCCGCCGGGTTGCAGGCCCGTGCCTGCCTGCGCGGCCGCACCATCCGCCGCTGGATCAACTCGCCCGACCGCCTCATGAAGCCCATGAAGCGCGAGGGCAAGCGCGGCGAGGGCAAGTTCAAGGAGATCAGCTGGGACGAGGCATACCAGGGCATCGCCGACGCGCTCAAGAACACCATCGACAAGTACGGCAACGAGGCCGTGTACATGAACTACGGCAGCGGCGTTTCCTCCGCCACAAGCCGCCTGTTCCCGCGCCTTGCGAACCTGATGGGCGGCTACCTGAAGAGCTACGCCGACTATTCCACGAACATGATGCAGTCCGGCATGCCCTACACCTACGGCGACGGCTGCAACCCCTATGACAGCGTGTACGCCTCGTCCATGTCGGAGGCCGAGAAGTCCGACCTGGTCATCATGTTCGGCAACAGCCCGGCCGACACGCGCATGGGCGGCGCCAACATCGTCTACGACTTCGCGAAGGTGCGCGAGGCCGGTGCGAAGATCGTCAACATCGACTACCGCCTGAACGAGACGAGCTCCGGACACCCTGACGAGTGGTTGCCCATCCGCACGGGAACCGACGCGGCCCTCGTGAACGCCATCGCCCACGAGCTGATCGCGAACGACCAGGTAGACAAGGAGTTCTTGGACAAGTACTGCGTGGGTTACGACGAGGACACCATGCCCGAGTCCGCCAAGGGGCAGAACAAGTCCTACAAGGACTACATCATGGGCACCGGCTACGACATGGTGGAGAAGACGCCAGAGTGGGCTGCCCCCATCACGCAGATCACCGCCGATCGCATCCGCCAGCTGGCCGCCGACATCGCGTCCGCAAAGGCGCTGTTCGTCGTGCAGGGCTGGGGCCCGCAGCGCCACAACAACGGCGAGAACACCTCGCGTGCCATCTGCATGCTGCCCATCCTCACGGGCATGATCGGCAAGCCCGGCACGAACACGGGCATGCGCGAGGCCGAGCCGGGCGGCATCCTGGGCAGCATGCCCAAGGGCGAGAACCCGGTGAAGACGGCTATCAACTGCTACCAGTGGCTCAACGCCGCCGACCACGGCGAGCAGATGACCGCCGCAAAGGACGGCGTGCGCGGCGCCGACAAGCTTTCGACCGGCATCAAGTTCCTCTGGAACTACGGCGGCAACTGCATCTCGAACCAGCACTCCGATATCAACCTCGTGCACGACATCCTGCAGGACGAGAGCAAGCTCGAGTGCATCGTGGTCATCGACACCGTCATGACTGACTCCGCCAAGTACGCCGACTACTTGCTGCCCGACGCCATGCGCGCCGAGCAGATGCACATGGCGGCCAACGGCTATGCCGAGTACTACAACGGCGTCGTGGTGGGCGGCCCGGCGCAGGATGCCCCGGGCGATGCCCAGAAAGAGTACGACATCGTTTCCGGTATCGCCGACAAGCTGGGCCTGAAGGATGACTTCACCGAGGGCAAGACGCAGGAGCAGTGGATCGAGGAGATCTACAAGAAGTCCGCCGAGAAGGACGGCAACATGCCCAGCTGGGACGAAATCAAGGCCCAGGGGCACTACAAGCGCGAGCTCGAGCCGGTCATCGGCCTGGTCGACTTCGTGGCCGATCCCGCTAAGAACCCGCTTGAGACGCCGTCGGGCAAGATCGAGATCTACGCCGAGCGCCTTGCCGAGGATGCCGCGAAGCTCGAGTTGGCCGAGGGCGACGTCGTTACCCCCATCCCCGTGTTCGACCCGGGCTACCTAGGCTACGGCAGCACCACCGACGAATTCCCGCTGTACGCCTCTGGCTTCCACTACAAATCCCGCACACACTCCTCCTACGGCGGAGTGGAAGAGCTCAATCAGGCCTGCCGCCAGCAGATCTGGATCAACGATCTGGACGCCCAGGAGCGCGGCATCGCCAACGGTGATAAGTGCTCCGTGAAGAGCCCCGTGGGTGAGATGCTCATCGAGGCCAAGGTCACGCCGCGTATCATCCCCGGCACCGTGGGCATCCCGCAGGGCGCGTGGCATGACGCCGATATGGCGGGCGATCGCATCGACAAGGGCGGCTGCATCAACACCATCACCCCCTACCATCCCTCGCCGCTCGCGAAGGGCAACGGCGTGCACTCGCTCATCGTCCAAGTAGCGAAAGCGTAAAGGAGGAACGCAACCATGACCCAGTACGGTTTCTATTTCGACAGCACGCGCTGCACGGGCTGCAAGACCTGCGAGATGGCGTGCAAGGATTACAAGGACCTGCCCGCCACCATCGCGTTCCGCAAGGTGTACGACTACGAGGGCGGCTCGTGGACCGATGCCGGCGACGGCGTCTACACCACCGACACGTTCGCCTACCATGTGTCGCTGGCCTGCAACCACTGCGCCATGCCGGCGTGCATGGCCAAGTGCCCGTCGGGCGCCATCGAGAAGGACGGCAAGACGGGCCTCGTGCACATCGACCAGGAGAAGTGCACGGGCGTGGGCGCCTGCGTGACGAGCTGCCCCTACAACGTGCCCGCCCTCGACGACGCCAAGAAGGCCCAGAAGTGCGACGGCTGCGCCGACCGCGTGGCCGAGGGTCTGAACCCCATCTGCGTGGACGCCTGCCCCGTGCGGGCGCTCGAGTGGGGCGACATCGAGGAGCTGCGTGCGGCTCACACCGGCACCGTGGCCGGCATCGCCCCCATGCCCTCGCCGGACGAGACCACGCCGTCCATCGCCATCAACCCCTGCCCGGCCGCCAAGGAGCCCGGCGACACCACGGGAGCGATAGCGAACGAGAAGGAAGTCACGAACGTTCCCGCGTAACAGCACCGTTTCCGCGGGGCCCGGCAGCGCTTGCGGCCGCCGGGCCCGCACCTCTCTGAAGAAGCGGCCGCGCCCCTCCCTCCCCGGCGCGGCCGCTTCCGGTATACTGGGGCGGGGATGCCCGCGCCAGGAGCGTGCGGGCAGGGGAGCGTGGCAGAGGGCTGCTCATGGCGTTCGGGTTCTTCTTCGACAACACGCGCTGCACCGGGTGCAAGACCTGCGAGATGGCGTGCAAGGACTACCGCGACCTCGGGGCCGAGGCCGTGTTCCGGCGCGTCATCGACTACGAGGGCGGCACGTGGGAGCGGCCCGGTGCGGCGGGCGCGGGCACCGAGGCGGGCATGGCCGTTGCCACGGGCGTGTTCGCCTACCACCTGTCGCTCGCATGCAACCACTGCGGCGACCCCGCCTGCACGCGCGTGTGCCCCACCGGCGCCATGCACAAGGACGATCGCGGGCTCGTGTGGCCCGACGAGCGCAAGTGCATCGGCTGCGGGTACTGCACCATGGCCTGCCCCTATCATGCCCCCTTCATCGACCAGCACCTGAAGAAGAGCTCGAAGTGCGACGGCTGCCGCGCGCGGCTGGACGAGGGGCTGGGGCCCGTATGCGTCGAGGCCTGCCCCGTGCGGGCGCTCGAATGGGGAGACCCGGCAGAGCTCGCGGCACGGCATCCGGGCGTCGTGCGCTCCATCCTGCCGCTGCCGCCGGAGGACGCCACGTGGCCGAACCTCTTCATCCTCCCCTCGCCCGCGGCCGTACTGGCCGCTCAAGAGGGCGGGTATATTGCGAATCACCAGGAGATATAGGTATGACCAGCGGTTTCGACGAGCTCTCGCTCGCGTTGTTCACCACGCTGGCGCCGGCCGGCACCATCGCGTTCATCGCGCTCGCCCTGGCGCGCCTGCTCGAGCGCGACCACGAGGCCGCCGTGCGCATCGACCGCCTGGCGGCGCTGCCGTTCTCGGTGGTGCTCGTGGGCTTCATCGCCTCGGCCACGCACCTGGGCACGCCGGCCAACGCGCTGCACGTGTTCTCGGGCGTGGGGCGCTCGCCGCTGTCGAACGAGGTGCTGGCGGCCGTGGCCTTCCTGTTCCTGGCCGGCTCGTACTGGATGGCGGCCTTCAAGCAGCACTTCCCCGATTCAGTGGCGAAGCCGTGGCTCGTTTTGACCTGCGCAGCCGGCGCGGCATTGGTGGCCTGCACGTCGCTTGCCTATGCGGTGGACACGGTGCCCACCTGGGACACCTGGTTCACGCCGACGAACCTGTGGTTCTCGGCGTTGCTGGCGGGGCCGGTGCTCGGGCTGCTGTTCCTGCACCTGGCACGCGCCGGGCGGCGACGGTACGGCGCCGTGCTCGTGGCGGTGAGCGCCGTTGCGCTGGCGGCGGGCACGGTCGTGCTGGCGTTGCACCAGCAGAGCCTCGCCGACGTGGCGAACAACGAGCTGGTGGCCAGCGCGCTCGTGCCGGGCTACGGCACGGCCATCGCGTTCCACGCCCTCGCAGGCACCGCCGGCTGCATCTGCGCCGCCTTGTCGCTGCGATCCCGCCGCAGCCCGCAGGCGGCCCTGGCCTTGAGCGGGGCAGGAACATTGCTGCTGCTGACCGCCGTGCTCGTCACCCGCGTGGAGTTCTACCAGCTGCATTTGACGGTGGGGTTTTAGGGGACGCACAGGTTGGCGTAGTAAGTCAGCGAGGCCGGCTGTGGTACCCGAGATTCGTGGGATCGCGGAGGCGAAGCGTACTTTTGTACGCGAGTCTCCAGGATCGCGCGAAGATCGGGTACCACAGCCGGCCGCAGCGTCGGCTCGTTCCGGCGGTCGGCAGACCGCCGGAACCTTCCTAGTGCCCGCCGCCCGCCATCATCTTGGCGGCGTGCGGCAGGGCGGCCACGATGCCGTCCCAGTTCTCGCGGGCCGCCTTCTCGCTGCCGGGCAGGTTGATCACCAGGTGCCGGCCGCGCTGCATGCACAGCGCACGCGAGAGCATGGCGTAGGGGGTGATGGCCAGCGAGTGGGCGCGCATGGCCTCGGCGATGCCGGGCACATTGCGCTCGCACACGTCCATCGTGGCCTCCGGCGTCACGTCGCGCAAAGAAAGACCGCTGCCGCCGCAGGTCAGCACGATATCGGCATCAAGCTCGTCGCAGGCGGCCACGATGGCCGCGGCGATGTCGGCACGCTCGTCGCGCACCACCACGTGGCTCGCGCACGTCCACCCCTTCTCGGCAATGAGCGCCTCGAGCGCGGCGCCCGCGGTGTCCTCCTTCATGCTGCGCGTGTCGGAGCAGGTGATAAGAGCGAATGTCAGAGCTTGTTCGGACATGGTCGTTCCTTTCTCGCAGGTTGGCGTTAGTAAGTCAGCGAGAGGGGCTGGGGTGCGCCAAATTCGCGGGATCGCGGAGGCGAAGCGTACTTTGGGTACGCGAGCTTCCGGGATCGCGCGAAGGCGGCGTGCCACGGCCCTTCGCAGCGTCGGCTGTTCCGGCGGCCGACAGGCCGGCGGAACCTACAGGCTGACCTCCTCGGAAACGTCCAGCAGCATGCAGTCGATGAGCGAGCCGGCCGTGCGCGACTCCAAGCCCTCGGGCATGATGGCCATGCAGTTGCTGCGCTGGATGACGCCGAACAGGCCCGAGCTCTGGTTCTTCGCCGGCGCCACCACGTACTCGCCCGCATCGTCCTTGTACAACGTGGAGCGCAGGAAGATGCGGCGCGGATCGTTCTTCTTCACGTCGCGCGAGAGCTTCGCCTTCACCACGGGACGTGTGAAATGGCGGTAACCCTGCATCTTGCGCAGCGCGGGGCGAATGATCATCTCGAAGCCCACGTAGGCGGCCGCCGGGTTGCCGGGCAGGCCGAACACGGGCGTGACCTGCACCACGCCGAACGTCTGCGCCTTGCCGGGACGCATGTTCACGGTGGTCATGAGCAGCTCGCCCAGCTCCTCCACCACGGGCTTGATGAAGTCGAAGTCGCCGTTGGAGGCGCCGCCGCTCGTCACCACGAAGTCGTACTCGCAGGCCGCAGCGGACACGGCGGCCGCGAGAGCCTCCAGCGTGTCCTCCACGATGGGCAGGATCGTGGGTGCGGCGCCCGCGGCCTGGGCGCACGCGGCCAGCGCGTAGCTGTTCGAGTTGCGGATCTTGCCGGGCGTGGGGACCTCGGTGGGGTCCACCAGCTCGCTGCCGATGGAGATGATGGCCACGCGCGGGCGTCGGTGCGTGGGCACCTCCACCACGCCGCAGCCCGCCAGGAACCCGACGCCGGCCGAGCCGATGACCTCGCCGGCCTCCACCACAACCCCGCCGGCCTTGGCCTCCTCGCCCGCCTCGCGCACGTTGTTGCGCTCCTTCACGGGGGCGGTGAACGCCACGCGGCTTCCCGGCTTGCCGTCACCGGTCACCACGTCCACGATCTCGTACTTCACCACGGCGTCGGCGTCGTCGGGAACCGGCGCGCCCGTCATGATGCGCACGCACTGGCCCTCCCCGATGGAGCCCTCGTACACGTCGCCGGCCGCAACCTCCGCGATGACGTCCATCTCCACCGGCGCCTCGGCGCTCGCGGCAGCCAGCTCGGCCGCGCGCACCGCGAAACCGTCCATGGCCGAATGCGCGAACGGGGCGATGTCGATGTCGCTGCGCAGGTCCTCGGCTGCCACGCGGCCCACCGCCTCCAGCACCGGCACCGTCTCCTGCGGCAACGGCTCCACGTTCGCGAGCACGAGTTCGCGGGCCTCTTCGAGCGAGATCATTTCCTTCATCGGTTCGTCCCCTTCCTGAAAAAGCGCGCCCCGCCCCGCCGCCTTCGCCGACGCGGGCCGTTGCGCACCTTCGATATACCATGCCGACTATTATAGCGCTGAAAGTATAGTTGCGGACGGCGACTTTGCCGCCCCCGTGCGCGCCGCTCTTCGATTTCGCCGCGCCCTCCGCCCGCACCGACCTTCGACTTCGCCGAGCCCACCTCCCCTTGCCGCATTTCCCCCGCTTCCTCTCCTGCGCCCACCGAAGCCAGTCGGCACCTCGCAAGCGCCGTTATAATAGGAAGGGAATCGACCGAAAGGAATCCCTATGACCCACGCCGAAGCCAAGCCCTCCCTCTACCGCAACGTTCGCATCCACCCGAGCGCGCGCCTCTCCCCCGCCGCCGGCATCGTGGGCGACGTGACCATCGGGCGCGACTCCTGCGTGCTGGCCGGTGCCCAGATCCGCGCCGACGACGCGCCCGTCATCATCGGCGACGAGGTGAACATCCAGGAGAACGCCGTCGTCCACGTGGACCGCGATCATCCCGCCATCCTCCACGACCACTGCACCATAGGGCACGGCGCCGTCATACACGGCTGCGAGATAGGGCCGAACGCGCTCGTGGGCATGGGCGCCATCGTCATGAACGGGGCGAAGGTGGGCGCGAATTGCGTGGTGGCCGCCGGCGCGCTGGTATCCGAGGGCAAAGAGCTTCCCGACGCAAGCCTGGTTATGGGCATGCCCGCGCGCGTGAACCGCACACTGTCGGATGAGGAAATCGCATGCTTGTGCACCGCGGCGGGCGACGAGTACCTGGCCGTGGGCGCCCGCATGCTCGAGGAAGGCCTGCTGCACAACCCCGAGCCGGGCGCGGACGCGCATCTGGGCTTCTAGAAAACGCCGAAGCTCCGTCATAGGCCGTTTCGCAGGGCAAGCACCCTGCGCTTGCCGCCTCCTGCGGAACAATCCCGCTGCCGGCAAGGGCAGAAACCCTTGCCTTGGGGGATTCCGTCGCCGTTGCGTCAATCAGCGCTTCTCTGGGCGCTCATCGAGAAGCGAGCAGCCGCTCGGCGTAGGCCGGCACCGCCTGCTCGAGCGGGGCGAGCGTCTTGTCCTCGCCTTCCGGCAGTTCGTTGATCAGCGCGAGGAAGCGATCCGACTCGAAACCCGGACCCTTCGCGAGCACCTCGTACACGTCGCCTTCGAAGCAGTTCGCAATGCCCGTGGGCGCGAAGCCGTTGCGCAGGTAGAAGTCGCGGCGCCTTTGCCGCTGGACAACGTTCGGGGCGCCCTCGATCACGGGCTCGATGTCGAGCGCGATGGTCTTGCCGGGGCAGCGCCGCTCGATGTCGGCGAGCATGCGCGCGCCGTAGCCCTTCGAGCGAACCCCCTCGCCAACGGCGAGGAAGAGCACGTACGCCAGCCTCGCGTCCTCTATCATGAAGGCGAATCCGCAGAACAGCCCTTCGTCGCGATAGGCGAGCAGCGACACTTCCTCGCGCTGGGCCTGCGTGGTAAGAAACGAGAACGGCGGGCGCTCATACGGTGGGAACGCGGCTTCCAGCAACCGCTCCACCTCTTGCGCATCCTCGGTTCCCGCCGTGACGGCACGTGCTTCCAACATTGGACGAACCCCCTGGTAGAATCCCCTTTTTCTTCTGTCACCTGCAAAGCGGGCGGCCCGCCGCTCCCCACGGCGGGCCGCCCGCACAGTGCGCAACCGGTTTAGCGCTTGATGTTGTAGAACGCGCTCATGCCGGCGTAGACGGCGGCGGTGTCCAGCTCCTCCTCGATGCGGAGCAGCTGGTTGTACTTCGCCACGCGGTCGGAGCGGCAGGGCGCGCCCGTCTTGATCTGGCCGGTGTTGCACGCCACGGACAAATCGGCGATGGTGGTGTCCTCGGTCTCGCCGGAGCGGTGGCTCATGACGCAGGCGTAGCCGGCCTGCTTCGCCATCTCGATGGCCTCCAGCGTCTCGGTGAGGCTGCCGATCTGGTTCACCTTGATGAGGATGGCGTTCGCGCAGCCCATCTCGATGCCCTTGGCCAGTCGCTTGGAGTTCGTGACGAACAGATCGTCGCCCACCAGCTGCACGCGGTCGCCGATGCGCTCGGTGAGCGCCTTCCAGCCGTCCCAGTCCTCCTCGGCCATGCCGTCCTCGATGGAGATGATGGGGTACTTGTTCACCAGGGCCTCCCAGTAGTCCACCATCTCGGCGCTCGTGAGCTCGCGGCCCTCGCCGGCCAGCACGTACTTCTGCTTGTCGGCGTCGTAGAACTCGGTCGAGGCCGGATCCATGGCGAACATGATGTCCACACCGGGCTTGTAGCCGGCGGCCTCGCACGCCTTCGTGACGTACTCGAGCGGCTCCTCGTTCGTCTTGAAGTTGGGGGCGAAACCGCCCTCGTCGCCCACGCCGCCGCCCAGGCCCGCGTCGTGCAGCACCTTCTTCAGCGTGTGGTAGATCTCGGCGCACCAGCGCAGGGCCTCGGCGAAGCTGTCCGCGCCCACCGGCATGATCATGAACTCCTGGAAGTCCACGTTGTTGTCGGCGTGCACGCCGCCGTTGAGGATGTTCATCATGGGCGTGGGCAGAAGGTGCGCGTTCGCGCCGCCCACGTACTTGTACAGCGGCAGCTCAGCGGACTCGGCCGCGGCCTTCGCGCAGGCCAGCGAGGCGCCCAGAATGGCGTTCGCGCCCAGGGCGCCCTTGTTGTCGGTGCCGTCCACCTCGAGCATGATGTCGTCGATGGTGCGCTGGTCGTCGGCCTCCAGGCCGATGAGCGCCTCGGCGATCTCCTCGTTCACGTGGGCCACCGCGTCGAGCGTGCCCTTGCCGAGGTAGCGGCCCTTGTCGCAGTCGCGCAGCTCCACGGCCTCGAACGCGCCGGTCGAAGCGCCCGACGGCACGGCGGCGCGGCCGAACGCCCCGTCCTCCAGCACGACCTCCACCTCCACGGTCGGGTTGCCGCGCGAGTCCAGGATCTCGCGACCGAACACATCGATGATGACGCTCATGAATGCCTCCTCGTAGTCTGTCCAATCCGCTTCGCCGGACCGTTCCGCCGAAGCGTGACCTTCCCGGCAATCATAGCACGTCGGAAGCACAATCCCCCATTCTGCGGCCGTTTCCCACAACCATGAAGGCGAACGGTAAAGCTGGCCGACGCGATCGAGGGTGCCCGGGCAAGCATTGGCGGCGAAGCGTTTTCTGCAACCCCAACTCGGCCAAGCTCGCCAACGTCGCGCCGATCGCATTCGCACGGTTGCGGCACGCTTCGGTGAACCCGGACTTCGAGAACAGGAACAAGAGGCGCTTTTCCGCGGGAATCAGCTGGATACGGTGCTTTATGAAGTTACGATTTGTCAAATTACGAACTTATTACTTCTGCGCTCCGCGTCGCGTTAGAAGCGGAACTCGGACGCCCAGTCGAAATCGGCGGAGGCTTCCGCGCTTGCGGGCCAGTGGGCGCACCAGGCGGGGACGATGGGGCGCTCGATGCGGTCGATGCTGGGGGTGTAGGGCTTGAGGTCGAGCACGGGGGTGCCGTCAGCGGCGTCGAGGTAGGGCGTCTCCACAATACCGGCGTCCGCGTCCACGGCGGCCAGCTCGATGGCCGTGAGAGCCAGCGGGTTGGGCCGCAGCGGGCTCCGCGTGGCGAAAATGCCCAGGTCGTGGTCGAGACGCGTGTAGGGGCGCCCCGCGTCGGTGAGCGCGCGCAGCTCGGGGTCGTCAACCTCGTGCGCCCACCAGATGACGACGGCGTGGCCGAAGCCCTCGAGGCCGCTCAGGCCGTCGCGGTACGCCGGGTCGATGCGCAGCTGCGCAGGCCCCTCCCCTCCCCCGCTCACGACGCCGACGGGATGAACGGAAAACGTTTGCATGGATTGCTCCTCTCGCGATGGCCGCCCCTGCGGCGGCACATGATGAGGAGCATAGGGGCTGACACCGTGGGAGGGTCAAGCGGTCTTCTGGACGGGAACCAAAAACTCCGTAAGGTAGTCCTGCGGGTCTTCCGCGTTCCACGGGCCGCGATGGGCCACCTCGCGCGTGGGGCCGGCCATGCGCAGCGCGGGATGATCTTCCAGCCACCGCGCGAACGACGCGTACACGGGCGCGATGTTCTCGTAGGGGCCGTACACCTTGATGCTCGCGGCAAGCGGCAGCGCGGCGCTGCGGTAGAAGCGCAGCGGCCCGTCGTCTTCGCCGTGCGCATCGGTGGCCACGGCCACCTCCACTGTGACGGGCGATGGGGCACCGCAGGGCGCGCCGCCTGCGGCGATCGCGTCCCCCGCACCGCCTGCAGCGTCGCCGCCCGCATCGGCCGCCGCCCCCTCGTCGCAGAACTCGCAGTACTCCGTATAAGGTTCGGATGGCGCAATCTTCCGCTCTCTCATGAATGCGCCCAGCCGCTCCCAAGCCCGCCGTTCCTCGCCGTAGCCCTCCAGCTCCATACGCAGCGCCACCACCTGGTAGGAGGGAATCGACATGAGCGCCACCTCGCAGCTTATGGCCGCCCCGCCGGCCTCCACGTCCTGCCGGAAGCGGAGCAGGTCGGCAAGTCGGCGCTGCTCGCGCCCGATGCCTTCCTCGAGCTCACGCGCGCGATCGTCCAGGGCGCGGGCCAGCTCCCTGTCGTCCGCATGCACCAGCCGCCCGATTTCCCGGATGAGGAACCCCAGGTCGCGCAGGACGGTAATGCGGTTCGCCTCCGCCAGCTGGGACACGGCATAGCGACGGTACCCCGTCTGGGCGTCCTGCTCGGCGGGCTTGAGCAGACCCACCTGGTCGTAGTGGCGCAGCATGCGCACCGATATGCGCGAGAGCCGGGAGAACTCGCCTATCTGCAGCACGGGGAAACCTCCTTGGGACCAATCGGCTGACGCAGCATAGCATGAAAGGGCGCGCGGCGGCCTCACGCCCCCAACGGATGCTCGGAGCCGTCGGCGGCCAGGTCCTCCCGCTCGCGCGCCAGGTAGTCGATGAGCTCCTGCTGGGAGTGCACGGCGAGCTTGCGGTAGATGCTGCGCACATGCGTCTTCACCGTGTCGGGCGACACGGACAGCGCCTCGCACACGGCGCGGCGCGACTTGCCCTCGGCCAGCAGCAGCATGACCTCGCTCTCGCGCTGCGTGACCGCACGCTCGGTGGCCACGAACTTCACCACCCCCGCCATGTCGCCCGCCGCCAGGCTGCTCTCGCCGGGACGCACGGTGCCCCAGCCGTACTTGAGGTTGCTGCCGCTGGACAGGAACAGGGCCGCCGCCAGCACGAGGCACGCCACGCAGCTGGCGAGCAGCGCGGCATCGGGCGACATCTCGGCGCCCAAAAAGCCCAAGGCCAGCCCTGCGCCAACCACCACGCCGCAGAACAGCGCGGCACCCGGACAGCTGGCGATCCAGGTGGCGGGCAGCCCCATGTTTTTCATGAGACAGGCGCCCAGGCTCCACAGCACCAGGTCGAGGTAGCAGAACCCGGCAGCCAGCACCGCGCTGCCCACCGCCGTCGCATCGGGCAGCAGCGCAAGCAGAACGAAGCCGAGGGCCACGAACGGGAAAGCCACCTTGTACACCAGCCGGTTGAAATCGAGACGCAGGAACACGAGCGTGCCGAACAGCAGAGCCACCGCCGCAAGCTGCCCCACAGAGCACAGCGCCGTGCTCCCGAACGAGGAGGTCCATGCCACGGCCTCCGCGCCGCCCGCCCCGTCAAAGACGGCGGCCACCCCGGCGCCGTCGCCGCCTAACGCGAACATTCCCGCGAACAACACGCCGGCAGCCAGACCCTGCACGCACGACGTGGCAGCGAACTTCGCGGGAAACGGCAGCGGCACGTCGCGCCCATGCCCGTAGTAACGCGCCCGGGGGAAACCGCCCACCACGGAGCGCAGCAGCGCGGCGCCCGCGAACGGCAGCACGAGGGGCGCTGCCAGCAGGGGCAGGTCGCCCGACCCGGATACCCGGCCCGCCACCGCCAGCATCGCGAGCACGGCTGCCGTCGCCACGGTGGCCAGCATGCCCTGGCACAACGTCTGCTGCGTTCCTATCCAGCCGAACACGCGATCGACCTCCACGCGGAACAGCGCGCATCCCACGCCCATGACCAGGCTCGCCAGCAGGTACAGCGCGCCCCGCGCAGCCGTCGGCAGCCCGGTGTCGAGCGCCCACACCAGATGAAGGGCCGCCGCGAGCGTCATAAGCGACGCCAATGCCACAGTCCACGAGGTCGCACTCGGCACCTTGCGGGTCCGCTTGAACCACACGGCTATGACCGCGCTCGCCGCCGCCATGCACGCGAGCGGCCCCAGCCATGCCGGCAGGAGCATCTCGCCGCCTCCCGACCCCCATGCCCCGAGCACGACGGCCGGCCCGGTACAGCAAGCTATGAGCCAAACCATGTAGCTTGCCATGGCCAGCGCGATGCGGGCGTTTCCCGCTGCGGCGTGGCCGAGCTCCGCGCGCACGCGCTCGCGGTCGCCCGGCTCGTTGAACAGGTGGCGAACGTGGCTTCCCTTCATGGGCCCTCCCCTTTGTCCCTCGCACAAGCATACCGCGTCGCGCCTCACCCCGCAGGGTGAAAACGCACGATTCGGCTTTTTCCCTGCGATGCGCGAAGCGGAGCGCACGCCACGCGTGCTAGGGTGCGGGCAACGCACGGTGCGGAGGGCGCCGGGCAGGGAGCGGGCGCGCTGGACGCGTTCCGCCGGAGGGAAGGGGTTTCACATGGAGAACGAGAAGACGAGCATGGACCGCCGCAGCTTCCTCAAGGGCGCATTCGCCACGGGCGCCGTGGCTACCGCCGCCGTCACGGGCGTGGGGACGCTCGCCGGCTGCGCTGCGCAGCCGAAGGAGGGCAAGGCGGGCACGTCGGCCTCCGACGGCAAGGCCGCGGGCGGCACCTACGATTTCGAGACGGCGCCCGATCCCATCGCCGAGGGCGACATCAAGGAGACGGTGGACGCCGACGTCGTGGTCATCGGCGCCGGGTTCTCCGGCCTGTGCTGCGCGCTCGCAGCCGCCGAGAACGGTGCGAACGTGGTCATGCTCGAGCGCATGGACCACGTCATCGGGCGCGGCGGCTCCATCTACGCCATGAACTCGAAGCTGACGAAGGAGAAGGGCTACGAGTGCTCCGTCGAGGAAGTGGCCCAGCGCTACAAGCGCATGATGGGCTATCACTCCTACCGCGTGGACGGCCGCAAGTGGATGCTGCACTTCAACCGCTCGGGCGAGGCCATGGACTGGCTCATCGACCGCATGACCACGGCCAGCTCCGTGGGCGGCGACGACCTGACCCCCGTCATGGAGCACTGGTACGAGGATCCCGAGAACATCAACGGCGAGTTCCCCGGCACGCACGAGTTCCTCGACGGGCCCAACGGCAAGGGCCCCGACGACAACCCGCAGCAGGACGTGTGCGCGAACATGGCGCTGTATTGCGAGAAGGCCGGTGTGGACATCCGCTACGAGACGGACGCACAGCAGCTCGTGAAGGACGGCGACAAGGTAGTGGGCGTCGTGGCGAAGGGCAAGGACGGCTACGTGCGGTTCAACGGAAAGAAGGGCGTGGTCATCGCCTCGGGCGACTTCGGCCAGGACAAGGACATGCTGGAGAAGTTCATTCCCTGGGCGGCGCACCAGACCGAGTTCGGCGGCATCTGGAACGGCTCGGGCCACAAGATGGCGTACTGGGCCGGCGCCGCCGTCGACAAGAGCGAGACGCCCGCGCCCATGATCTTCTGCTTCCAGTGGCGCTCCATCACGCGCCAGGTGCGCGCGTTCCAGGGCCTCATGGTGAACGAGGACGGCCGCCGCTACGACAACGAGGACAACGTCATCTCGCACGGCGGCCTGGCGCTCATGCACCAGAAGGGCAACCACGCGTTCGCCATCTGGGACGACGACTACGCGAACGAGCCGGGCTGGCAGAACCACCGCTACGTGGACGGCCCGAAGGTGTTCGACACGCCCGACGACGTGCGCGCCTACTGGCAGACCGTGGTGGACGGCCCCGGCACCATCAACATGAACGGCTCGGGCGACATCCCGGTGAAGATGATCAAGGCCGACACCGTGGAGGAGCTGGTGGAGAAGCTGGGCCTGCCGAAGGACGAGACGCTCAAGACCATCGAGGCGTACAACGGCTACTGCGACGCAGGCGTCGACGAGGAGTTCGGCAAGCGCAAAGAGCTGCTGCTACCCATCAAGAAGGGCCCGTTCTACGGCATAGAGTGCACGCCGTGGTTCCTGTCCACCACCGGCGGCATCCGCTGCAACGAGGACCTGCAGGCCATGAACGCCGACGACGAGGTCATCGACGGGCTGTACTGCCTGGGCTCCACGGTGGGCGACATGTACACGAACTGCTACTCCACGCACTTCCCCGGCCATAACCTGGGCGGCACGTGCCTCACGTTCGGCTACGTGACCGGCCGCAAGCTGGCCGGCGCCGAGTAGGCCGGCCCGGCAACGGCCCGGACGCCATCTCCCTCCCGGCGGCCGGGCCGCAACTATCAAAAAAGCGGCGACCGCTGTGCGGCCGCCGCTTTTTGCCGGGCAGGCGAAGGGCGACAGGCTGGCCGGCAGCTCCCCTTCCGGGCAAGGCCCGTCCGCAAGAGCCCTACAGCAGCACGGCGACGGCGATGCACAGCGCGAGGCCGGCGGCGAGCACGGCCAGGCTGCGGCCCGCAAGGCGACGGTCATGCAGGGAGGTGCGATGCGGCTGGGCCCCGTAGCAGCGGGCGTCCATGGCCGCGGCCAACGCGTCGGCACGGCGGAACAGGCCCACGAAAAGGGGTATGAGCACGGTCTGCCACGCACGCAGGCGCTCCCACAGGCCGCCCTCGGTAAACGACGCACCGCGCGCCTGCTGCGCGTCGTGCACGCGCCCGAACTCCTCGGCCGTGACGGGAATGAAGCGCAGCGCCAGCGAGAACACCATGGCGATGTCGTCCACCGGCACGCGCAGCCGCCGCAGCGGGCGCAGGAAGTCGGCGAGCGCGTCCGTGAGCGCGGTGGACGTGGTGGTGTACGTGACCACGAGGCTGGCCGTGACCAGCAGCACGATGCGCACCGCGAAGAAGCATCCGCGCGCGAGGCCTGCGGGCACGAGGCCGAACGACCCGACGAGCGCCACCGGCGGCAGGCTGCCGAAGAGCCCCGGCTCCTGCCCCAGCAAGGGCGGCGCCGCCCCCGGAGCGGCCTGGCCCACATCGAAGGTGAACCCGTTGAAAATGACCGCGAACGCCGCGAGCACGTACACGGGCACGAGCAGCGCGAAGAACCGCTGCAGGGGAATGCGCGACGAAACGGCCGCCGCCGCGAACAGCGCGCCGCACAGCACCAGCCCCGCCCACATGTCCACGAGGAACAACGTGACCGAGTACATCGCGAGCAGCACGATCTTCACGCGCGCATCGCACGCGTGGATCGGCGAGGTTCCGGGGATGTAGGAGCTGACGTTGATGCGCATGCTGGCAGTATGCCACAAGTGCCGGCCGCCCGCCGCGCATGGGGTGACAATTCCGCGCGTTCAGCGGAAGGCGCCGTCAGCGACCGCGCCGCGCCTCCGCGGACTCGCCGCTCCCGCGCCCGTGGGACCCGCTATCCTCCCGATAGAGCGCGAGCAGCGCCAAGCCAACCAGCGAGCACGCCCCCACCAGGAGGAACGCTCCGCGGAATCCCTCGTCGAGCGTGCTCTGGAACGTGTCCTCGATGGTCCCCGCCCGCTCGTCGATGGCGGCAAGGTACTGGTCCTCGGCGGCATCGACCGCCTCGGACGGCATCCCGGCGGCCGTCACCTCTTGCGCTATCTCGGTCTTCGCCAACGTCTTCACGTTGCCGACGATCGTCGTCACGTCCGAATTCTCCATCAGCTGCTGCAGGTCGGGAGGCAGTCCCGCGCCCCCGCCCTCCCCGCTTGCCAGCTGCGCCATCGAAGGCCCGTTCGGCACGTCGGGCAGCACGCCCATGATGCGATCGGGCACGGCCATGCCCGCATGCGCGATGAACGCCACCAGCACGGCCGGGGCCACCGCCGTCCCCACCGAGCGCACGAGCGACAACGTTGCCAGCGCCGAGTTCGACTCGCTCTCCTTCGTCTTCGCCAGCATCATGTAGTTGAGCGGCGTGCCGATGGTGAAGCCCATCCCGATGCCGATAGCCACCAGGCTGACGATCAGCGTCACCAGGTTCGCGAACCGCGTGGCCACGAGCGCCAGGAACAGCGCGCCGGCGGCCGAGGCGGCAAGCCCGAAGGCCAGGACCGCCTTCACGCCGAACCGATCGATGAGCTTGCCCGATACCGGGGCTCCCACGCCTGCGAACGCCGCGAGGACGATCACCACGTAGCCGCCGCTGCCTGAGGGCAGCTTCAGCACGTTCTCGGCGAACTGGGGGATGAAGATGATCCCCATCAGGATGACGCCCGTGATCACCGACAGCACGAGCGTGACGAGGATGTCGCGGTTCCGGAAGTACGACAGGTTCAGCACCGGGTCGGCCGCCCGCCGCTCGATGAGCACGAACAGCGGCAGCAGCACGACGAAGGCCAGCAGGAACGGCCACACGTCCGTCGACGCGATGGAAGCGCCCACGTCGAAGAAATCGAGGTTCTTCAGGCCGTACAACAGCGCGAGCACCATCGTCACGAGCACCGCGATGCCGAAGCCGTCGATGGGCTTCACCTCCTCGGCGCGCGTGTTCGGCAGCACGAACACCCCCACGGCGACGATGGCCGCGCAGATGGGAACGTTCACGTAGAAGATGAACTGCCAGTTCGTCTGGCCGAACAGCGAGAGTATCAAGCTGCCGGCCGATGCGCCGAAGATGTTGGCGATGCCGTAGACGCCGCCCACCAGGCCCAGCGCCAACCCGCGCTTCTCGGGAGGGAACGTGGTTCCGAACTCCGCGGTGGCCACCGGCACGATGCCGCCTCCGCCGACCGCCTGCACGGCTCGCGCGCCCAACAGCATCCAGAAGCTTCCCACGTCCTGCGCAAGGCCGCACAAAAGCGACCCCGCACCGAACAGCGCGATGCTGACCAGGTATATGCGCTTGCGCCCCGAGCGGTCGGCCAGCTTGCCCATCACCGGGATGGCCGCGGCGTACGCCAGCGTGTAGACGGTGATGATCCACACGCTCATCTGGTCGGTGATGCCGAGGTCGCCCTGGATGACGGTGCGCGCGGGCGTGACGATGCCGGTGTCGAGCGCGCCGATGAACAGGCCCAGCAGGTACACGACGGCGATCAGGACGAATCCCTTGCCATGCCCGGCCCGAACGGCCCGGCTCGGGGAGGGAGATGCAGCGGAAGAACCCATGGAACTGCCTTTCAGACGGTGCGGCCGAACGGACGGAAAAGAGAAGCCCGCAGCTCATGCTACGGGCTTCGGAGGGGCAAGGGGACGCGAGGGCGCTACATGCGTTCCTTCATGTTCTCGGCACCCTGCTTCACGTTGTCCTTGGCGTCGACGGCAGCCTCCTTGATGGCCTCGCCGGCCTTGCCGAGCGATTCCTTGACGGACTCCATGAAGCCCTCGGACTTCTGGTCCTTGCGGTTCTCGTGCTGCTGCGCGCGCATGGCGGCGTCGGTGCTGCCCGTCTGCTGCGCCACCTGGTGCTCGCGGTCGGCGGCGGCGTCCTCGGCGCGGCGCTCGTTCACGCCCGCCTTCGCCTCGTGGAAGGCATCCTTCACGTTGTTCTTCACGTCGTGGGCCATGTCCTTCGCACCGTTCTTCATATCGACGGAAGCGTCGCCCGTCTTGTAAGCCTGATCGACCATGTTGGTCTCCTTTCGGGAAGGTTCTGTGTCATCCCCATTCTAGGGATGGGATGCGCGGCGTCGGCTTCCGGGGGAAAACGGCGCCGCAACGGTTCGCGCACAGGGAGCGCAGGATGCACCAGGCGAACCGGAACGGGCGCCCTTCGCGACGCCCGCGTCGCACCGGCGCGCCCGTTGCGCTGCCGGGAACGGCTAGTCGCGCTCGGACGCGTCGTTGGCCAGACGCTCCGTCTCGCCTTCCGCCTCGTCGAAGTCGAACGCGGTGGCGGCGGCCTCCACGGACTCCTTCTCGTTGCCGTCGCCGTCGACGGCCTCGACGTACTCCTCGGCCTCCTGCTTGACGGCACGCTCGATGCGCTCGAGGTCGTCGGCCGCCTCGCGGTTCAGCTCGTCCGCTTCGTCCGCGTCGATGCGGATATCCTCTTTCGTCGTGGTCTCGGCCATGGTTCGGCTCCTTTCGTCGGGAATCCCGCCAGGGGAAGGTAAGCTGTCCAGCCTATTGTAGCCACCGCCCCGACAGGACCGGTTTCCGCACGCTGACGAACGTGCAACGCTTGGATTCGGGACCGGAGACGGCGTCCGACGCATCGGCAGGGCGGCGGCGCGACGCTACCGCGACGAACCAGCAGGGCGGCGAGCCCGTCACTTCCGCGACGCGTTGTGGCGCACGTTGCCGAACAGGTCGATTACGGTATCCCGCACGTGCTCGATGAGCACGGGTATCTCGCGACGCACTTCGACCGCGGCCTGCTGGGAGTGATGCGCCACCTCGCCGGCGAGTCCCTGCGCATGGTCGCCCACGTCGCCGAAAGCGTCCTGCGCGTGCTGCTGCAGCTCGCCCGCCATGTCCTTCATGTGCCATGCCACGTTCATCTTGCCGTCGGTTGCAGGCTTCCCGTCTGCGGGTCCACGGTCTTCCATAGGAGCCTCTTTCCTAGCTGCGGATTGCCGGCGGGCCGCGCCGTGCGCCCGCTCCCCTTTATGGTAGTCCAGCGTGCGGAACCGCCGCGCAACCGCGGGAAAACGCGTTCTTGACGCATTGGTGGCGGCACTGGCCGAGCTTTGGCATACGCAAAAACGGGAGCCCGTGGGCTCCCGTTCGGATGCAGTGCTTATGCGCAGGTCGGGGAAAGGCTACTCGGCCTTCTCCTTCTCCACGGCCTCGGCCTCGGCGGCCTCCGCATTCTCGGCGGCGGCTTCCTCGGCCTGGTCGGCGGCCTCCTCGGCCTTGGCCTCCTCGGCCTCCACCTTGGTCTCCTCGGCCTTGGCCTCGTTGTCGGCCTTCTCGACCTTCTTCGGGGCGGCCTTCTTCGCAGCCTTCTTGGCAGCGGGCTTGGCCTCGTCCTTCTTCGCCTTCACCGGCTCGGTCACCAGCTCCATGATAACCATGGGGGCGTCGTCGCCCTTGCGGGGACCCAGCTTCATGATGCGGGTGTAGCCGCCCTGGCGGTCCTGGAACATGCCCTGCGCGACCTTCTCGAAGATCTCGCGCACGAGCTCCTTGTCGCCCAGCGCCGCAATGGCGAGGCGGCGGGAATGCAGGTCGCCCTTCTTCGCCCACGTGATGATCTTGTCAACGTCGGGGCGGATCTCCTTGGCGCGCGAGTCGATCGTCTTGATGCGGTCGTTCGCCAGCAGCGCGCACACCAGGCTCTTCTTCATGGCCTTGGTATGGCTGGTGTCGGTGCCCAGCTTGCGCCCCTTCTTGTAGTGTCTCATGATCTCGTATCTCCTAAAGCTTCAAATTGAGGTCCATGGAAATGAGCTTGTCCTTCACTTCCTCGATGGACTTCGCACCAAAGTTCCTAATGTTCAGCAAGTCGTTTTCGGAGAACTCGACGAGCTGGCGGACGGAATGGATGCCGGCGCGCTTCAGGCAGTTGTAGGAGCGGACGGAAAGGTCCAGGTCCTCGATCTGCTTGTCCAGCTCGGCATTGGACTCCTGCCCCTCGGGCGCGAAGATGGAAGGAACCTCGCCTTCCTCCTCGTCCACGATGTCGGACAGGCCCAAAAACGCCCCCATGTACTGATTGATGATGTTGGCGGCACGGCACACGGCCTCGGAGGGCGCGATGGAGCCGTCGGTCTCAACCTCCAGCACGAGCTTGTCGTAGTCGGTGCGCTGACCCACACGGGTGTCGGTGACGTTCAGCGTGCACCGGCGGACCGGCGAGAACAACGAGTCAACGTGGATGACGCCGATGGGGTCCTCGGTGCGCTTGTTGCGCTCCGCGGACACGTAGCCGCGACCCACCCCGATGCGGATCGTCATGTCCAGCTGGCCGCCGTCGGCAACCGTGGCAATGACGTGCTCGGGGTTCACCAGCGTGAACTCGGTGGGGATGTCCAGGTCGGCACCCGTCACCGTGCAGGGGCCCTCGGCGGACACATGGGCCGTGGCCTCCTCGATATCCTCGTTGAGTGCCGAGAACACGAGGCCCTTCACGTTCAAGACGATGTCCGTGATGTCCTCGATGACGCCCTCGGCCGTCGTGAACTCATGCTGCACGCCCTCGATCTGGATGGCGGTGGCTTTCGCCCCGTCCAGCGACGAGAGCAGCACGCGGCGCATGCAGTTGCCCAAGGTGTAGCCGTAGCCACGCTCGAGCGGTTCCACGACGAAACGCGCGACAGTTTCGTTGACTTCTTCCGTTGTTACCGTAGGCCTCATGAACTCTGTCATGTTGTGTAAGCCTCCTTACTATGCCGCGATTATTTCGAGTAAAGTTCGACGATGAGCTGTTCGCGAATGTCCAGATCGATTTGATCGCGTTGCGGGAGAGCAAGCACGTTGCCTTGCAGTTTCTCGATGTCAACCTCGAGCCAGGCCGGCACCTGCACGCGCTCGTTGGAGATGAGCGCGCTCTTGATGACCAGCAGGTCCTTGGCCTTGGGGGCCACGGCCACCAGGTCGCCCGCCTTCACGCGGAACGACGGGATGTCCACGCGGCGGCCGTTCACGGTGATGTGGCCGTGACGCACCTGCTGACGGGCCTCGGCGCGCGACTTCGCGAAGCCAAGGCGGTACACCACGTTGTCCAGGCGGCTCTCGAGGATGCGCAGCAGGTTCTCGCCCGTGACGCCCTGCTGGCGGCCGGCGATCTCGTAGTAGTGATGGAACTGCTTCTCCAGAACGCCGTAGATACGCTTGGTCTTCTGCTTCTCACGCAGCTGCAGACGGTATTCGCTTTCCTTGATACGCTTCTTGCCGGCCTCGCCGGGCGCGTAGTTGCGGCGCTCGATCGCGCACTTGTCCGTGTAGCAGCGGTCGCCCTTCAGGAAGAGCTTCGCACCTTCACGACGGCACAAACGGCAGTCCGCTCCAGTATAACGAGCCATAATACTTCGATCCTTTCAGTTACACGCGACGACGCTTGCGCGGACGGCAACCGTTGTGCGGAATGGGTGTGCAATCCTGAATGCTGGAGACTTCCAGGCCGGCGGCCTGCAGCGAGCGGATGGCCGTCTCGCGACCCGAACCCGGGCCCTTGACGAACACCGCCACCTTGCGCAGGCCATGCTCCATGGCCGTCTTCGCGGCGGCCTCGGCGGCCATCTGCGCAGCGAACGGCGTGGACTTGCGGGAGCCCTTGAAGCCAACCGTGCCGGCGGACTGCCAGGAGATCACATTGCCCTGGGGATCGGTGATGCTCACAATGGTGTTGTTGAACGTAGACTTGATGTGCGCGGCGCCCACGGCGATGTTCTTACGCTCGGAACGCTTGATGCGCGTGCGCACGTTTTTCTTTGCTGCCACTTAAGCTACCTCACTTCTTCTTTCCGCCGATTTGCTTACGAGGACCCTTGCGGGTACGCGCGTTCGTGTGCGTGCGCTGTCCGCGAACGGGCAGGCCGCGACGATGGCGCAGGCCACGATAGCAACCGATCTCCATGAGGCGCTTGACGTTCTGGGAAACCTCGCGGTGCAGGTCGCCCTCCACCTTGATGTTCTCCTGGATGTAGTCGCGCAGCTTGGTCAGATCGTCCTCCGTGAGGTCCTTGATGCGGACGTCGGGATCCACGCCGGTTTCGGCGAGGATCTTTTTGGAGGTGGTCAGACCGATGCCGTAGATGTAGGTCAAGCCGATTTCAACGCGCTTGTCGCGAGGAAGGTCGACACCAACAAGACGAGCCATAGATGATTCTCCTCTTTCCTAGCCCTGACGCTGCTTGTGGCGCGGGTTCTCGCAGATGACGAGCACCTTGCCATGGCGTCGGATGATCTTGCATTTGTCGCACATTTTCTTGACCGAAGGACGTACCTTCATAATCAATTCCTTTCGGTTTATGTGTACCTTAATCTATACATACGCCCAGCCGCAGGCGGTTGTTTTCGTGCTTGCCGTGTGCCGCATGGCACACAAAATGCGCACACCTGGTTCACAGGCCGTGCAGATTCGCGCGCTTACTTGAAGCGGTACGTGATGCGCCCGCGGTTCAAGTCGTAGACGGACAGTTCCACCGTCACCTTGTCCCCCGGGAGGATCTTGATGTAGTGCATACGCATCTTGCCGGAGATATGGGCCAATATCTTGTGGCCATTTTCGAGCTCCACCCTAAACATAGCGTTCGGCAACGCCTCCAGGACGGTCCCCTCGAGCTCGATAACATCTTCTTTGGTCAAAAGTGCTCCTTCAAGCAAATCGTCACTAAACAGCAACCATAGATGATACCAAAAGTTTCGGGGAAAGGGAGAAGAAAATAAACGAGCGCACAACACCAACAAACCCGCTGGTTCGAAGTCACCTGCTTGCCAGGCGTGCGGTTCGATGCCGCGCGGTCCTCGCCGGAGAAACGGGACCGCCAGGTATTCGCGCCAAGCGCAGCCGCCTTGTCGGCTTGGGGGAAACGGGCCGCGGGGCGACGCCGTTGTCGATGGCACTATTGTAAGGGTTTCCGCCGTGGGGTCAAGCGAACGTGCGGAAAAGACCACGCGCCGTCCGTTGGCAGGCGCGGTCGCGAACGGACGGCGCCAAATGGCAGCTGGCGAGAAGGCGCACCGCAGGCGACGGCCTCGCCGTGCCGCCTGCGAAGCAGACAGCCGGCGCGCGCAGCCGGTTTTGCAGAGACGCCTTCCTACAGCCGCTCGTCGTTCACCAGGTAGTGCCACACGGCCTTGCCGAGGATCCTCACCTGGGGCGCGTCCGGGTCGCTCGCGTCGATCGAGCGGTCGCGATGCGAGGGGTTGTTGCTCTCGGGGTGGAGCACGATGGTGTCGCCAGCGAAGAAGATGCGCTTCATGGTGGCGTCGTCGCCGTTCACCGTGACGGCCACGATATCGCCGCTGCGCACCTCGGCGCTCTTGTCGAAGTAGACGAGCGAGCCGTTCGGCATGATCTTGTCCATGGAGTCGCCCGACACCGTGAGGAAGAAGCCGTCCGGGTGGCTCTCGGCGACAGGCGGGATGACGTAGGCCTCCTCGCTCACCGGGAGCATCTCGAGCGCATCGCCAGCTGATATCCGTCCGTACACGGGGGCGGTGAGCGAGGTTACCTCGTAATGGATAGAGCCCGCCACGGAGCCGCCCTCATCGCCGTCGATGAGGGAGCTCTTGCTGATGCCGAAATGGTCGGCCATGCGCTGCATCGCGCCCATGCGCGGGACGGCGCGGCCGTTCTCCCACTGGGAGACGGCCATCGGGGAGACGCCGGCGACCCTCCCCAGCTCCTCCTGCGTCAAACCGTGCTCGATCCGCAAGCGCTTTATGTTGCTGCCCAGTGCCATGACGTCCACTTCCTTCTGCAGGGTTCCTTTCGACTATATTCTACAATATTTTAACTTTACTTTTAGTATATGTTTAATTATAGTTTCCACAGCACGCAACTATAATTCATACGCTCAACGTCGTGCCCCTTTCATTATCTGACCAGCAGAAAGGACTGCGCATGAACGTGAAGGCAGCCGCCGGCGGGCAGGGGGACGCGGTGCGGCCCTGGACCGAGAGCGAGGAGGTTTACCTGGTAAACGCCGCGGGACTCCTCTCCCTCGAGGACCTAGGCCGGGCGCTCGGTCGCACGGAGGCCTCGATCGAGGAGGCCGCGGGGCGTCTCGGGCTCGACATACGGTGTGTCGAGGCGTCCTTCGTCTGGTGCGACCATTGCGCCACGTGGAGAACCCGCTTGAACGGCCGCACCGGATGGTGCCGCATCTGCACGATGCGCGAGCAGCTGCGGGGGCGCGAGCGAGCCTGCTCCGAGGCCCTTGCCGCCATGCCGCCCTCGGCGCGCGCCGTCTACGAGAAGACGGAGGCCGAGCGCCAGACCAAGCGCCTGCCGCCCCACCCCGTCAAGCGGCTCGTCTCCACCGCGCCGGACGGCAGGCCGCGCATGGAGGAAGCGCGCTACCTCGCGGAAATGGAGGAATGGGAGTACCGCGTGCTCAAGCTGCGCTACGACGCCGCCAAGACCCGCTTGAGGCGCATGCGCGAGAAGACCGGGACGAACCCCCGGAAAGCGGGCCGGCAAAACGGGTGACACCTCCGGCATCCTAGGGCCACCGCGAGCGCCTACCCGGCGAGCGCGCAACAAGCGAAAACGCTCTACCCCCGGAAAGGAGGTGACTGGATTGACGGACTTCCGCACGGCCCAGGCCGATGTCGCCGCCTGCGTGTTCGACGTGTTGAAGACGATCGTCGAAAGCGATCCCGGCGTGGCTTCCTGCACCTACGAGCAAACGCCCACGGATGCCCAGGGGCTCCCCTGCATCACGATGCAAACCCTGGACGGCACTCCCGTGGAGCGCCGCTACCTGGACGGAGGCCGCGTGGCGAACTACCGCTTCGCCCTGCTACTGCGCCGGCAGGCCCTGGAGGACCAGGATCGGCTCGACGCCCGCGCCCTGCTTGAGCGCACCGCCTCGTTGCTCGTAGAGGCGGGCGTCGAGCTGGGCGAGGGCCGCACAGCTTGGGGCATGTCCTTGGACACGCTGCCCTACCGCGCCGAGTCGGCGGCCGACTATGCCGACTGGAAAGCGGAACTGACCTTGAAGTACCAGACAAACCGATGAAAGGAACTGAACTATGAGCGAGAACGCCGCACCCATCTGGGGCAACGAGCTGGAATACTACATCAACACGGGCACGGGCGAGGCAGCGGCCTGGACGAAGGTGACGGAGCTTCTGACGTGGGAGCCCAGCGCCGAGCCCAAGACCTACGAGCCCGCCTGGCTCGACCGCAAGGTCTCCCCCGTGTTCGTGCAGGGACGCACCTGCTCGATCAACTGGACGAAGGACACGGTGAAGAACGGCGCCCTGGAGGCATGGGTCATGGAGCACCGCAACGAGACCGACGTGGCATGCGAGGTGTGCCGCGTGTTCACGTGGCTGGGCACGGCCGCGGCGCAGACCGCCGACATGGCCTCCTTCCTGTTCAACCCCGCCGACCCCAGCAACGCCAACGGCGGCCAGCCGGTGGTGACGGGCGGCACGCTGAACATGGCCGACGACGGTTGGACCGAGGGCACGTGGAACCCCTCGACCAAGGCCTTCGCAGCCGGCAGCGCACCGGCCCAGGCGTAGCGCGGCAGCACGACCAGACGAATGCAACGGGCGGCCGCCCAGCCGCGGCCGCCCGACTGACGAAGGAGGATCTTGTGGGATTCGAGTTTTCGAGCCATACCGTTACCGTGGAGATAGGCGGCAAGCCCTACGTCATCAACATGGGCGATGCGGACATGCTGGACAAGGTGGAGCATTGGAGCGACAAGCTCGCCGGCACCGATTACCGGGGATTGAGCGAGGGGCGCCTGAACGCGCTCTCCGCCGACGTGCGCAACTATCTGATGGCGCTGCTCGGCGAAGAGCAGTTCGAGCAGGTGTTCGAGAACCGCCCGTTCGACTTCATCGACGGCCTGGAGCTGTTCGCCTACCTGTACGCCGAGATCGCGAAGAGCCGCGTTGACGCCTCGTTCAAGGCCACGCTGGGCAAATACCTGCCCGACCTGGACTGGCACGACGCCGAAGCATAGGGCCATGGAGCCGAACATCCTGCTCGAGCGGGCGCCGTCGGCCGTGCCGGTCGGCGACGCATACGTCCCTCTCAACACGTCCCACCGTACCGGCATCCAAGCCATGCGCCTCGCCGACGACCCCTTCGTCGGCGAAGAGGAGAAGGCCCGCGCACTGCTGTTCCTTTACTTTGGACGCCATGACGGCCGCACGGGGAGGCTCGCCCTCCCCGACGCCGTGGCCGAGAACCCGCAGCTGGGAGTGGAGGCCGCTCTGGCGTTCTTCAACCTGAACGAGCCGAGGCCGCCCGAGGTTCCCGGCACGCGGCCTGCCGCCGGCACGCGGGTGTTCGACTGGGATTGGGACGCCGGGCGCGTGGCCGCCGACTTCCAGCGTGAATACGGCCTCGATCTGACCGACCGCGGCTTGCGGCTGCACTGGTGGCGCTTCTGGTCGCTGCTGCGCAACCTGAGCGAGTCGTCGCTCACCATGCAGGCCGTGAGCGTGCGCGGCACCGTGCCCGACGAGAAGAAGATGGGCCGCGAGGCGGTGGAGAGCCTCATGAAGCGCAAGGCCGCCCTCATGCTCCCCGCCCGCACCGAGGAGGAGGCCCTGCAGTTAACCCGCCTAAGGTACCGGTGGGCGCTGGAGGGGTGACAGCCGCGCAAAGCAAGCCAGAACTGAACCGAAAGAGATTCAAGTTGGAAAGGAGCCGAGCCTTGAATACTGCGCGCAAAAAACGAGGGCACCCGCCCGAACGCATAGCGAAATTCTCGCAAACGAAGCGAGTGGAGCCAAAAGCCTCTCTAGAAACCACCGGAAAGGGGGCGTCCCATGTCGGACATTAACGTTGCCATCGGAGTAACCATTAACGCATCCCGTTACGAGGCAGCCCTCGCGTCCATCGCCACCACCACAAATCGGCAGATCGAAGCCCTCGCAGCAGCCTTTGCCGCACTTAATGGCGTTGCCGGCGCCGTGGATGCCGTCGGTAATGCTGCTTCGCGGATCATCTCCTCCTTTGGAGAAATTGGAGACGCAGCATCGAAATCACTCGAAACGGCAAACGGCGCCTTCGTCAAAACAACCAACGATGGAAGCAAAGCGTCGTCCGCGTTCGACAGCATAGGCAAAACCGCAAGCGCTATGGCGAAGGGTTTGGGGAAAGCAGCCGGCACCGTTAAAGCTGCCTCGACAGAACTACTCTCGCTCGGTACGTCCGCTTTGCAGGGAAACGATGGAATCCAGAAAATGGCGAGCGACGTAATCGCCAACATGGGCACGCTTACCGCCTCGCTACCCTTATTGGCCTCGCAAGCAACCGCCGTCCTGCCCGCATTCGCAGCCCAGGTTGCAGATGCTGCGCCAGGACTTATCGATGCCCTCGTCAGCGCTTTCAACCAGGTGGTTACTGTCCTTCCCGAGATCATTCCCCAGCTTGTGGAGGGAATAGCCAGCATAGCTGCCCCAATGGCCGAGGCGCTCGTCGAGCTGACCCCCGTATTGGTAGCTGCTGGAGTCGAGCTTTTTGCAGGGCTGGTTGAGAGCCTTGCCGAAGTCGTGCCCTTGCTCGTCGAGCAGCTGCCGGCGTTCATCGAAGGCATCTGCACTGCCCTGATCGAGAGCATGCCGACACTGCTTGAGGCGGGCCTTCAATTCTTCATGGCGCTTGGACAGGCGCTCATAGAGGTATTGCCGCTGCTTCTTGAGCAGCTCCCCGATTTCATCGCGGGCTTCATCGAAATGCTCGTTACCTTCTTGCCACAGCTCATCGAGGGTGCCGTGCAATTGTTCACCGCTTTCGTAGAAGCGCTGCCGCTCGTTATCCCTGCCCTCGTCGAGGCCATCCCGACGGTGATCCAAGCAGTGTGCGACATGCTTCCAACGCTCTTCCCCCTGATCCTTTTCGCCGCCGTGCAGCTTTTCCTTGCCATTGCGCAGGCGGTTCCCCAGATCCTCGAGGCACTCATACCTGCAATAGGGGCGCTTATCCAAGCAGGCATCGATCATCTGCCCACCTTTTTGGAGAACATGGGAAATGCGGCTAAGGAGCTGTTCCGCAAGATCGCCGACGCTGTTCCGAAGGTGCTTGAGGACCTGAAAAACGCACTTGGCGAATTGGTCTTAGCTGGCGCAGCAAAGGTAGGAGAGTTCGCCAATGACATGATGGCCGCAGGCGAGAACCTCGTGCGCGGTATCGTCGACGGCATTGGAAATGCGGCCCGCAGCGTCATCGATGCCATCGGAGGTGTTATCAACGATGCCATCGGGTGGGCTAAATCGCTTCTGGGCATCCACTCCCCTTCTAGGGTCTTCCGCTCTATCGGCGGGTACGTTTCGGAGGGCTTCGCCGACGGTATCGCGGCCAAGGCGGGCGAGGCGGTGGGCGCCATGAAGGCGCTGGCCGGCGACGTGGTCGATGCGGCCAAGGCCGACCTTCCGGCCATCGAGGTGCCGTTGGGCTTCAACGTGCAGAAGCTCTCGGCGGGGTCGCTCGGAGGGTTCGGCTTCGCTGCCGCCTTCGCCGTGGCGCCTGCGGGCGGGCCGACCACGAACAACTACTACACGATCGAGAAGGTGGACCTTTCAGGCGACCCTGCCGCATCGAAGGCAGCGGGCACGCTTTGGAACGGCGTCCGCCGACAGATGAGAATGGGGGCGATATAGCATGGCAACCTGGTCGGGATGGAGCAAGCCTTACGGCGACAGCCGCGCCATGGCCGTGGGCGTGGACGCCTGGATCAGCTCGTCGAGCGACACCGAGGTGTACATCACCGTCAACGCATTGGCCAAGTCGGGCAATGCGGGCACCTGGGAGGCGGCCTACCAGTACGGCGTGGTGACGCAGGACGGCCACGCGGCCGCCGGCAACCGCGGCGCCGAATGGAACGAGGCGGGCCGCGGCGTGCTGAACGCAGGCGACTGGGTGGCGCAGGGCCAGCACACCTACGGGCCCTTCGCACGCGAGGCTTCCGCCTACAACGTGACCTGCTGGGGCAAGGCGTGGGGCGAGACGGTGAACGGCTACGGAGCCTGGGCCGGAAGCGCCGAGGTCTACGCCACCGTCACCGTGCCCGCGCGGCCGGTGTACGCGCCGCCCGCGGTGACGGGCGTGACGAACACCCGGCAAGACGACAGCCGCAACGTGGTGGCCTGGGCGAACCACGGCGACGCCACCCACCCCTACGATTCCATCAAGGTGGAGCGGGCGATCGACGGGGGCAGCTGGTCCCAGATTGCCAGCATCTCGGGCGCCGCAACCTCGTACGCCGACGCCTCGACCGCGGCGAACCACGCCTATGCCTATCGCGTGCGCGCCCAGAACGCCGCCGGCTTCAGCGCCTACGCGACGAGCGGCACCACGTACAACACCCCGGCGACACCCCGCGGCATCACTGCCTCGAGGTCGGCCGCGAACACCGTGTCGCTCGCCATCGACAACCCCGCTCTCACCGCCACGGCGCTGGAGCTCCAGCGCTCGGTCAGCGGCGCGGACGGCTGGGCAGCCGTGAAGACCGTTCCCGGCTCCCCCGTTACCGAGGCGGAGGACGAGCCCGGTGGAGGCACGTTCTACTACCGCGCGCGCAACACCCGTGCATCGCTCGCCTCCGATTGGTCGGCCGCCTCCAACAAGGTGGTGACCATCGTGGCACCGGCGGCGCCGAGCCTCGTCGCGCCGGCCTCGGGCGTGACCCTGCCCAAGACGCAGGCAAGCGTGACGTTTTCCTGGAAGCACAACCCCATCGACGGCTCGGAACAGAGCGCGGCCCAGCTGCAGCACAGCGTGAACGGCGGGACGACGTGGACGGCGGTGCAGGTGACGGGGAGCGATCAGGAGACGGCCGTCGCCAACAGCTGGGAGAAGAACTCCACCGTTACGTGGCGCGTGCGCACGAAGGGCGCCCATGCCGACTACGGGCCTTGGTCGTCCGTGCAGGCGTTCAAGGTCTGCCAGGTTCCCAGCGTGGCCATTTCCTCGCCGGCAGCCGACGGGACCGTGCTGAACGACGTGCCCTTGAGCGTGGCCTGGACCTATGCAGACGAGTCCGGCACGCAGCAGCGCGCCGCCCTTTCCATCGCCGACTCCCAGGAGCGCGAGCTGTGGAGCACCGTCGTGCAGGGGCCGGCCGCCTCGCTTTCCATCCCGTCGTCGGAGCTGCTGCCGGAAAACCACGGGAGCTTCCGCATCGCGCTCACCGCGTACTCCACGTCCGGGCTGGCGGCTTCGGCCTCGCGCACGTTCTCGACCGACTACGAGGAGCCGGCCGAGCCGGGCTTGCAGGTGGAGGTGGACCCGGTGCGCGGCAGCGTGGCGGCTACCGTGTTCGAGGGCGCAGCCGCGACCGGTGTGCCGCGCACGGCCTCGCTCGGCTTGTTCCGCGCACGGCCGGACGGCACGCTGCTGTGCCTGGCCGACAGCGTGGCGTCGGGCACCGGCGTGACCGACTTGTACCCCCCGCTCGACGGCGACCTTCGCTACGTCGCTGTCGCCTACACCGCAAACGGGCTCACTGCGCGCACCGAGCGATCCGCGCGCGTTCCTTCGGGAGGCGCCGTGTTCTTCAACTTCGGGGATCACGGCTATGCCGACGTCGCGAAGGTGGCCATGGAGGTGGAATGGAGCACGTCGGTAGCAACCGACAGCGAGGTGATCGACACGGCGGGAGCAGAGGACCCGCTGGTGTTCTTCGGCACGGCCAAGTCGGTGGAGGGCGGCGTGTCGGGCGACGTGTGGCGCAACGCGGCCAACGCGCCCGCCCGATGGAGCGACGAGGCTTGCTGCGCGGAGGCGTTCGAGCGGCTTGCGGCCGATACCGGCATCAAGATCGTGCGCTATCCGAGCGGTTCCGTGATGCCGGCGCATACCGCCTGCAAGACGGCGACGTCGGCCGCCAACGGTATGGTGTCGTCCGTAGAGGTAACGGCGAGGAAGGTGAGGGCAGATGAACTGGTTCTCTAGCGGGCGCGTGGACTCCTTCCGCTTCGTGCGGGTGCGCTGGGGCACCTGGACGGAGACAGAGGAGCTGGAAGGCATCACCGGCGGCACGCTCGAGCGGAACGACTCCACCGCCATCAAGGCCTCGGGGTCGCTCGACTACCTCATGGAGCCCGCCTTGGGCAGCGACCTCGTGCGCATCTACTCGGACAGCTACTACCCGCCCACGGGAGAGCGCGTGAGCATCGCCCAGGGAACGTATTTGGCATCCACGCCGTCGAGCACCTACCGGGGCGCCATCGAGGAGGGTACGGCCGACCTGTACGGCGTGCTGCACGTGCTGGCCGAGGCCGCCTTCGCCGAGCCGCTCGTCGTGCCGGCCGGCACGCGGTCGGTCGAGAAGGCCGCGGAGATCGTGCGCGATGCGGGGCTGCCGGTCGTGGCGTCGGAGTCCTCCGCAACGCTCGGGTCGCCGGCGGTGTTCGACGACAAGGACACGAGCAAGCTGGACGTGGTGAACTGGCTTCTTGACTTCGCTGGATTCGCCAGCGCGGGCTGCGACGGCTACGGCACGGTGCTGATGCAGCCCTACCAGGATCCCTCCCGGCGTTTGCCCGTCTTGACCCTTGAGGACGACGGGGCGTGCATCTTCCGCAGCGGCGTGGTGCGTGAGTACGACACGTTCGACATCCCCAACGTGGTGGTGGTCGTCTGCTCGAACGCGCAAGCCGGCTCGATGACGGCCAAAGCCGTGAACGACGATCCGCAAAGCGCCTTCTCCACCGTCGTCCGCGGACGCGAGATCGTGCGCAAGGAAACCGTTTCGGACATCACCAGCCAGGAGGCCTTGCAGGCCAAAGCCGAGGCGCTGCTGGCCGCCAAGACGTCGATGGTCGAAGGGTTCGAGATAGCCCACGCGTTCGTGCCGCTGGAAATGGGCGATGTCTGCTCCTTCACGTACCGCAAGGCCGGCGTGCACCGCGACGACCTCGTGGCCGTGCGCCAATCCTTGAAGCTGAAGCCCGGCATGGAGTGCACCACGCGCTTCCGCCGCTTCCCGAGGAGCTGATGGCCATGGATGCTTTCGACATTGCCCTGCTCATGGCGAACCAGCATGCCGACAGCCCGGTGAGGATGCGCTACGGCACCGTCGTCGGGGCGCATGACGGGGAGATGCTTTCGGTGGTCCCCGACGGGCAGGACTCCCCCGTGCCCGCCGTGAAGTGCTGCCTTCCCGTCGAAGGGAGCCGGGTGGTTCTGCTGGTGAACGGCACCGAATGGCTCGCCGTGAGCGTAGTGGGCGGGGACGTCCCCGACAAAAGCGAAATATTGAACCTGAAAGCGAAGATTGCAGAACTTGAATACGACACCGGGTGGGTGAACATCTATTACGTGAACGCAAGCGATTCGAAAATCGATATCAAAGCAAGACGCGTTGGCAGGTCGGTCACGGTAATCGGGGTCTCTGGAAACTATTACGACGTGGGCGAAAGCGCCTACCACGAGGTAACGAGGCTCGACGAGGTATTCAGGCCGAATTACACCATTCCTTTCACGTTCAATTTCATGGGAGGCGATCCGGTTGGCCAGTCATCGTACATCGAACCCGACGGACTCATCCGTATGTACGCTGTAGGTCCGAATCGAACTTATTGGAACTTCTCGGTTTCATATGTCGTATAGCATCGAACTGCATCAGGAGCACGCTTATGGACGTATATGAAATTGCCAAGCTCTTCGCCTCCTACCGCGACAACGGATCCCTCCGAATACGTTTCGGCTCGGTCGAGTCCGTCGAACAAGATACCTTGATGGTCGTTCCGGATGGGGAGAGGAAATCGATTCCGACTGTTCGATGCTGCCACCCTACCGTGGGAAATCGCGTGATACTGCTGGTAAGCGGCATCGAATGGCTGGCTGTTGCGACGATTGGAAGGGAATGCTGCTACGAGGTCGGCGACGTGTGGGTGACTTTTTCCAACGACGACCCGCACGACCGCTGGCCGGGAACCGCTTGGGAGCAAGTGCGAGATCGCATGCTCTTAAGTTCCGGATCCCTCGCAGCGGGAACAACCGGCGGGAGCCAAACCCATGCGCATTGGCAAACCTTGGGGAAAGGCGCTGGGGAAACAACTTTGTATATAACCGATGGCTCAATGGCAACGGGCTCCAGGGTGCTTCACACCTCGGGAGGCGGAGTATCGACAGATGGAACTTGGACCGATGGGATATCCCGGCAGGACAGAACCTACGAAGAATCCAGTATGCCGCCCTATCTGGTAGTACATATGTGGAAAAGGATCGCTTGACGTAAGGAGAGCCTACCCATGGACAAGTGTTCCGAGCACAGTGCTCACGACCAGCATCTGTTGAGACTCGATGCGCGCGTCCTTGAGCTTGAGGACGCGAACAAGGAGCTTTCGCGGTTCACCGAGCGCATCACGGTGCTCGTGGACAAATACGACGAGACGCTCGACGACCACGCCGCGCGCCTCGCCGCCCTCGAATCAATCCCGGCGAGGCGCTGGGAGCAGGTCGCCAACTATGCGCTGACCGCCGCACTCGGCGCCGTCGCCGGGATCATACTCACCCATTTCGGACTCTAAGGAGCACGCATGAACGATAATTCGAAACAGTGGCTGCGGGCCGCAGCCATCCGCGCCACCAAGACGGCTGCGCAAGCCGCCATCGGCATCATCGGGGCCTCGACGGCGCTCGGCGCCGTGGACTGGCCCCTGGCCGCATCGGCCGCGGCGCTCGCCGCAATCGTCTCCCTGCTGACCAGCATCGGAGGCCTTCCCGAAGTAGACGGAGGGTCAAGCCTCCCGTCGCTCGCGAAAGGAGGCGAGTGACATGGCCGCGCCGAACGAGGCGGCCGCGCGCATCATGGAGCACCTAGTGACCCACGACGGCGACGGAGGCCATGGCTACAGCCAGGGATCGAACCGCTGGGGCAACGGCGTGCTGGAAACGTTGGAGATCGATGGCCGCTCCTATCGCTTTGCCGGGGGCGACCGCGATTGCTCCTCCGGCGTCATCAGCGCCTACGAGGCGGCCGGGGTGGATTGCGGGGGCGCCACCTACACCGGCAACATGCGTGCCCGCCTGTGCGGCACGGGCAACTTCGAGTGGAAGCCGATGAGCTACACCGCGCGAAGGGGCGACATCTACCTGAACGAGCGAAGCCACACTGCGCTGTGCAAATCGGCCTTTCCCGATATGCTCATGCAGTTCAGCATCGACGAGAACGGCGGCATCATCGGCGGCCGGGAGGGCGACCAAACCGGAAACGAGTCGAACACGCGGCCCTACTACGACTACCCTTGGGACGGCATCCTGCATTTCATCGGAGAAGGAGGCACGCCCGCACAGGGAACCCAGAGCAGCACGATACCGGACATTCGCTACCGTGCCTGTTCACAAGCCCAAGGCTGGCTTCCGGAAATGGTGAACCACTTCGACCCCTCGGGCTCGGGTGACGACTACGCCGGCGACGGTTCCCCCATCGTGTACCTGGCGGTGGACATGCCGGGCTGGTACCAGGCGCGCACGCAAGCGTCCGGTTGGCTTCCGGCCGTGCGCGGTTACGACACCGGCGATTTGGAGCACGGCTGCGCCGGCGACGGAACGCCCATTACCGGCATCCGCTGCTATTACGAAACCCAGAATCCGGCAGCCACCGGATGGCTCGCCATCGAGTACGCCGTCGCAAACGTCGGCTGCGGATTCCTGCCGAACATGCGCGACTTGGCAGACACGGGCGGAACGGCCGACAACTATGCGGGCAACGGAGGCATCATCAGCGCCTTCAGGGCCAGAATAGTCCGCCTGTAGGCAGCTTGCCATGGATGCCTACGAAATCGCCCTGCTCATGGCCAACCAAGATCCTGGCAGGCCGCTGAAAATGCGCTACGGGACGGTGGCCGACAACACAGGAAGCCTGCTGCAAGTCGTCCCCGACGGACAGGCTGAAACGACGCCTGCGGTGAAATGCTGCCACCCTCTTAAGGGTGATCGCGTGATCCTGCTGGTTAACGGCACCGAATGGCTCGCGATTTCCGTGATAGGCGGCGAGAGCGCCCCGCCCCGCGTGGGACAGCCGTTCATCACCGCCGCAAGCGAGGACCCTCATATCCTTTGGCCGGATACCAGATGGCGCAAGCTGGAAGACAGGTTCATTCTTGGATCAGGCTCACGCGTGCACGGAGCAGTTGGAGGCGAAGCCGTCCATACGTTAAGTTTAGCTGAATCGCCTGCTCATGACCATAAGCCAAACGTTTGGGACGCTGTCATTGCGCCTGGTTACTGGCAAGGAACCATTTCTGCGAGCACCGTTACAACAGGAGGGAACTTGGAAGCCTATAACAATATCAACAGGAATACCCAAGACTACCCTACGTCTTCCTCAGGAGGGAGCCAGCCTCATAACAACATGCCGCCTTACGAGGTATTCGATATCTGGATTCGCACTGAATGATAAAGCTGGCTGGGCCACCAGGATTCGAACCTGGATAGCTGGTACCAAAAACCAGAGTCCTGCCGTTGGACGATGGCCCAGTCTCTCGGAAACGCCCACCGCAACTCTGATCAGATGGCGGGCACGCGCCGCTACTATAAGCCAGCGTCGGCAAGTCACAAGCGCGCTTGGTGATTTTACCTGTTAAGCAAAGGCTTGGCAATGGCCGGTTATCCGGCCATTGCCAAGCTGCGGCCCTCGCGGTAGCAAGGGCCCCGAAGGCTATTGGCGCTCCATCTTCACGGTAGTCGTCGTTCCCAGGGCCGACGCCTCGTAGCTGAGGACGCCGTTCTCATAGGTGAACGTCTTGGTCTCGTCTCCCGATGCGAGCAGGGCGTTCGCAGTCTTGGAGGTATCGTTGACGGAATCCCACGTATAGTTCTCCGTCGCCTCGGTCGGCGCCTCGTACGTGCCCGACCAGTAGAGCGACTTCGTATCCCCGCCATCGCTCACCCAGTTGATCTCGATTACGTTGTCCTGTATGGTGGCCTCTTGGTAGCTGTCCTCGGATTTGGAGTTGACCTGCTTCCATTCACCGGTCAGATCGAGCGGCTTCTTCTGCTCTTCCTGTTGGGGCGCATCGGACGACGAGCCGTCAGATCCGCTCGAAGGGCTCCCCCCGCAACCGAACAGGAACAGAGCCAGCGTTCCGCACAGCGCCATCATGAGCATTCTTTTCATTGGTGCCTCCTTCGGGATCGTTCGCGATCTCAAGCGCCTTTGCGCTCGGCTCCAGCTTAACGTGCAAGGATGCTGTTGCACAATACTTTGGCATAAGGATTTGGGCAACGTCTCGCGGTGCGGGCAAGCGGGCAACCGGCCCATTCACATACAAAGGCCAGCCGTTTGCCGGCTGGCCTGGTGTTTTCATGGTGGGCCGTGAGGGAGTCGAACCCGCGACCTTGGGATTAAAAGTCCCCTGCTCTACCAGCTGAGCTAACGGCCCACTTCTGCAATGCACGGGTATCTATTCTAGCCGGGGCGGGTGGGGCGGTCAATGAAAATGTTGGCAACGCCCGCCTGTGCACGAGAAAGTTGCAGGCCCCGCTCGCCGCGTGGACCACATCCCGTCAAAGGCGCTGTCCGGTTGCACGGGATGTCGGGCAAGGCGGTGTATCCGGAACATCGCCCCGGATGACCCGTCAGGCATCCAGGCCGCCTGCCCGGCATCGTGCAGCAAACCGCACCCCCTTTGCCGCAGGATGCTTCACGGGACGGCACCTTCCCAGTTGAAATAAAGCCGTAACATACGCGCCGCCTCGGCGGTACTACAATCGAGGGGTATGCGTAACCTGCGGCGCTTCCGCGCGGCATCCCCGCCGTCTTCCGCCAGCCCGCCCTCCCGAAAGGCCGTGATAGCCATGTGGTGCTCTAAAGTTCTCGTCGCCTACGACGGATCGACCCCTTCTGCGAAAGCCCTCGATCTCGCCCAGTCCATCGGCGCGCAGGATGAGCGCATCGAGCTGGTGTTCGTGCACGTGCTGAAGCTGTTCGCTCTGGGCACCGGTGCCGAGGGGCCGCTTATCGAGGAGGCGAACCGCGTTCACGCCGCGCTGCAGCAGCTGGCCGAGCGCGTGCCGAACAGGGCCCACGCGCACTTGCTGAAGGGCACGTCGCCGGCCGACCTGCTGCTGAAATGCGCCGAGGACGAGGGTTGCGACCTTATCGTCATGGGCAGCCGCGGCAAGGGCGGCGTGAAGGGGTACCTGGGCAGCGTGAGCTATGCCGTGGTGCAGGGGTCGCCCGTAGCCGTGCTCATCGCGAAGGACGCACCCGGCGCAGGAGCGGCCGGCGGGGCTATGGCAGCCGCGGCGGACGCGCCTGGCGCCGGGGAATCGGCAGCCACGACACCCGCAGCGGAGACCCCGGGCACGGGCTCCCAGGGCGCGAACCTGACCGGCGCACCGAACGACAAGGCGGCGCGCTAGCATGTCGGCTGCAACGCAGGCGAGGCTCTGGACGAAGGACTTCACGCTGGGCACGGCGGTGAACTTCCTGCTCATGGTGAACTACTACGGCCTCATGGTCGTGGTGGCCGACTACGCCATGAAAACCTACGACGCACCCGCAGCCACGGCCGGCCTGGCCGCGAGCATCTTCATCATCGGTGCCCTCGCGGCGCGCCTCGTCAGCGGCCGCATCATGGACAAGGTGGGGCGCAAGCGGCTGCTGGTCATGGGCGCGATCGGCGAGGTGGTGTTCTCGGTGCTCTACTTGGCCGGGCTCGGGTTCGCCCCCCTGTTCGCCATCCGCCTGCTGCACGGCTTCGCTTACGGGGTGTGCTCCACCACCATCGGCACCATCGTAACGGCGCTCGTGCCGGACAGCCGCAAGGGCGAGGGGGTGGGCTACTACATGCTGTCCGTGACCTTGGGAGCGGCCATCGGACCCTTCCTGGGCATGTTCCTCTCGCAAAACGCCGGCTTCTTCCCCTTGTTCGTGACTACAGCCGCCGTAGCCGGCTTGAGCCTTCTGGCCGCCGCTCAGCTGAAGGTGCCCGAGGCGGCGCAGGAGAGCGACGCGGATATCGAGGAGGCTGCCGAGGAGATAGCGCGCGACGAGCGCGACGAGCGTGCCGGCGACTTCCGCGTGCCGCGCTTCGACCTGGGGAACTACCTGGAGTCCAGCGTGCTGCCCATCGGTGCCGTGTGCGCGCTGCTGTTCTTCTGCTACTCCAGCCTCCTGGCTTTCCTTACGCCGTTCGCCGCCGAGAGCGGGCTGGAACAGCCTGCCAGCTTCTTCTTCGTGGTGTACGCAGTGGCCACGTTCGTCACGCGGCCCTTCACGGGAAAGCTGTTCGACCGCGAGGGCGACCGCGTGGTCATGGTGCCGGCGTTCATCGCGTTCATCGTCGGGATGGGCCTGCTGGCAACCGTGTACCGGCCCGCAGCCATGCTCGTGGCGGCGGCGCTGCTGGGCTTCGGCGTGGGCACCGTGCAGGCAAGCGGGTTGGCGCTGGCTGTGCGCATCGCCCCCGACGATCGGCTGGGCCTGGCGAACTCCACGTTCTACATCCTGCTGGACGTGGGCGTGGGCCTGGGCCCGCTGCTGCTGGGCCTGGTGCAGCCGGTGCTGGGCTTCCGCGGCCTGTTCGAGGCTATGTCGCTGGTGGCTATCGTCGCGTTGGCGGCGTACCTGTTCGTCAGCCGCAAGCACGGCACCATGCGGCGCCGGCTGAGGGAAGTGGACGAATCTTAGGGCCTGGGAAGGGCTCGGAAGACCTCCGGCCGCGCGCTTGCCGGCCGCGCCTCTGCCCGAGCGTGCGCCCAAGCGCAAAACGTGCGCCCTCCTGCTGCATCTGCGGCAAGAGGGCGCGAGCGATGTCGGGAGGTATCCCTTACCCCTCGGCGGGAACGAACGTGTCCTTGTCCGGCGCGAAGGACTGCATGGCCTCGATGGTGCGGGCGAACAGCTCGTCCAGCTCCCAGCCTAGCATCTCGGCTCCACTGCGGATGACGTCGCGGCTCACGCCGGCGGCGAAGCGCTTGTCCTTGAACTTCTTCTTGAGCGACTTCACCTCGAAATCCATGACGCTCTTGCTGGGGCGCATGACGATGGCCGCGCCGATGAGGCCCGTCAGCTCCTCGGTGGCGAACAGGACCTTCTCCATCTGCAGCTCGGGCTTGGGAAGCTCGGGGTTGAAATCCGACGTGTGGCTCTGGATGGCGCGGATGAGCTCGGGCGAGCCGCCGGCGGCCTCGATGTCCTTGGCCGCGTAGATGGTGTGCAGCTCGGGCTCGTCGTCGTGCTCCTCCCAGTCCAGGTCGTGCAGCAGGCCCACAAGGCCCCAAAACTCCTCGTTCTCGGGGTCGTACTCGCGCGCGAAGTAGCGCATGGTCTGCTCCACCGTCTCGGCGTGCTCGATGTGGAACGGATCCTTGTTGTGCTCCTGCAACAGCGCGAACGCCTCGTCGCGCGTCATGCCGGCTTCAAGTGCAGTCATGGGCGATGCTCCTCTCGTTTTGCGGTCTGGTCATACTATAGCGGTGAGGGCGCTTCGGATGCCAGAGGCCCAACGGCAATCTTCTTCGGATTCCGAAGAAGATCTGGCCTGGATGTAATATACCGTGCATTTTTGTGCATTTCATTTTCTGCGCTTTGAACTGGTATTACGCACTATCATTCCAGATCAGAAGCTTGCACAGAAATGACCGGAATACTGCATTTGCCACCGCGCTTGCGGCCCTAGAACACGATGCCGAGCGCATTCGCGATGAGGCCCCAGAACACGCCCATCGCATACAGGCCGACAATGATGGCGACGTTCTGCTTCCAGTGGCGGTTCGTGCGCACGAGCACGAGCAGGCCCACGCCCGCGCTCACCAGAAGGCCCGCCAGCATCGCGCCCGAGCCCAGCACGCCGCTCACGTACAGCTGCGCGATGACCACGCTGGCCGCGCAGTTGGGCACGAGGCCCACGAGCGCCGATCCGAACACCGAGAGCACCGGGTTCGCACTGAGGAACTCGCCCAGCGCGTCCTCGCCTACCACCTCCAGCACGCCGTTCAGCACGATGGTGATGACGAAGATGAACACCGTGACCTGCAGCGTGTGCTTGAGCGCGCTCTTGAGGATGCCGCCCTCGCCGTCATGGCAGTGGCAGTGGTCGCGCTCGCACAGGTCGTGGATGTGCAGCGGCACATCGATGCGCCGCGCGAGGCGCATGCCGGCGTCCACGATGAAGCCCATGACCATGCCGACGACGATCTTCGCGCCGAGAATCTTGAGGATGACGTCCAGCGGCACCTGCTCGGCGATGAAGATGGGCAGCATCTCGTCGGACGTGGACAGGAACACGGCGAACAGCGTGCCCAGCGTGATGACGCGCCCGGCCCAGAGCGTGGCCGCCACGGCCGAGAACCCGCACTGCGGCACCACGCCCACCACCGCGCCCACGATGGGGCCCGCGGCTCCCGCGCGCTGCACGGCCGCCTGCGCCTTGCCGCCGGTCTTGTGCTCGAGCCACTCCATCACCAGGTAGGTGACGAAGAGGAACGGAACGAGGTACAGGGTATCCGCGACGGAATGCTCCAGGACATGCCCGGCTATGTGCATGAATTCTTCCATAGGTTCGTATTGTAATCCAACGAGGGCAGGAGGCGCATTTCGTCGCGAAAAGGTCACGGAAGGCTGCTATGAGGACGCCTGCCTTCGCAGCCTAGAGCACAGGTAGCGGGGCCGTCATGCGGCGGACCCGCTACCATGGCAACGCTAACGCGTCGTTCCCGGCTCCTTAACTGGCGCAGGCACCGGACCAGGGGCCTTCCCCACCTTGCGTGCGACGAACGTCGCCACGGGCAGGAACAGGATGGTGGCGATGTAGGAAACGCCCCACACCGAGGTGATGGGCGTGAGCCACCGCATGAGGAACGTGCTGCCGTCGGGCATATCGCCGAAGCCGGTGGCGAACGCCGTCATGCCGAACGATACGCAGAACGTCATGACCGTGGCGATGACGAGGGACTGCAGCAGTCCCCAGGCCAGGCCCGTGCGCTCGGCGCCGTAGAACGCGGCGAACTTCTCGCCAGCCTGCGCCACGGGCAGCACCAGCATGATGACCAAGCCGATGACGGTGGCCACGGCGATCTGCAGGCACAGCGGCACCAGCATGAACGGCTGGCCGTTGAACATGGTCATGGTGAACGTCATGACCACGCCCACCACAAGCGACATGATCAGGCTCAGCGTGAATACGAATCCGAAGCTCGGTTTCATAGGGCTCCCCTTCCCTTCCTAGACGTGCAGGTTCCAGTGACCCGCGCCCTCCATGACGCGCAGAAGCGTATTCTTCTCGCCCACGAACAGGCACTTCGTGGGACACACCGTCGTGCAGAGCGGCTGGTGGTCCTTGGCCGCACAGGCGGTGCACTTGTCCAGCTGCGGCGCCGCCACATGGTAGTTACGCAGTTCGCCGGACACGGTCTGCGGCTTGCGGCGGATCATCTCAAGCCACAGCTCGCTGTACGGGAAGCCGTTCTCCTCGCGGCAGGCCACCTGGCACGCCTGGCACCCCAGGCACGCGTCGACCCGCACGAGCATGCCGATGTTTCGATCGTTCATTTATCCCTCCATCTTCCTGATGGCGCACAGCGTGGAGCGCATGGGCGCCGTTCCGAAGCCCGGGTCGGTGCTGTCGCCGCCGCCGGGGATAAGGTTGTTGATGCACACGTCCTGCCAGTCGTAGCCAGGCAGGCCAAGCTCCTCGCAGCCGCTGCGCCAGCCAGGGCGTGGCAGCGCGACCACTCCCTGGCCCACCTCGCGGGACACCTCGGCCTTGGCCATGATAGCGCCGCGCGGGGAGCTGATCTCCACCCAGTCGCCGTCGACGATGTCCGCGTCCTGCGCGTCGGCGGGATTCATCACCACGAACGGATGCGGGTACAGCTCGCGCTGGCCGGGCACGTTCGTCCAAGCGGAGTGGAAGAAGCTATACAGGCGGAAGCCTGTCGTGAGGATGAGCGGGTAGTCCTTCGCCACCTCGGGCGTGCTGTAGGGGCTCTCCTTCGGCTCGTGGTACACCGGCAGCGGCTCGTAGCCGAACGCCTGCATGGTGGGGCAGAAGAACTCGATGCGCCCGCTCGGCGTCATGAAGCCGGGCTGGCCGTCGGGGCGCAGCTTGCCGGTCTCGTACTTCTTGAACTCGGCGGCCGAGAGCGACGCGGGCGTGTCGATGTAGGCACGCTCCACGTACTCGTCCCAGGTGAGGTCGATGCCATGGTACAGCTTGATGCGCCAGAGCACCATCTCGCGCTCGTCGGCCCACGGCCAGAGCTCCGGGTCGAGGCGCTTGCCCCATTCCAGGTAGAACTTCCAGTCATCCCAGCACTCGCCCGGCGGGTCCACGGCGCGCGGCGACGAGATGATGCGTCCGCGGAACATCTCCTCGTCGATGGTGTCGCGCTCCGACCAGTCGGACGACGGCAGCACGAGGTCGGCCAGCTGGGCCGTGGGCGTGAGATAGAAGTCCTTCACCGCGATGAATTCAAGGTTGGGCGACTTCAGCGCCTCGGCCGTCTTCTGCGGCGCCTCGTAGCAGTTCAGCGCGTCGTTCGCCACCAACACCATCATCTTGATGGGCCAGGGCTTTTGCGTGATCACAGCCTCGAACGTGTCATAGGGCACGTTCGCGTTGCCGAACGCGGCGAAGGCCGGGAACTTCTCGGAGCCGATGAGCTTCGCCTCTGGCTTGTTGAAGTCCCAGTCGGGCGGAATGAGCGTGAGCTCGGGGTTCGTGGCCGGGCCGGCGCCGGGGATGTACATGAAGCCGCCGGGCACGTCCACGGGGCCGAGCAGGCCCGTGAGGCAGGTGAGAGCGCGGCCGCTTTGCACGGCGTTCGTGTGCATGCAGCTGGGGCCGAGCATCGGATAGAGCGTTGTGGGCTTCTCACCGCCCATCATGCGGGCGGCGGCCACGATCTGCTCGGCGGGAATCCAGGTTACCTGGGAGGTCTTTTCCGGCGTCCACTCGCTCACCATCTCGGCAAGCTCGTCGAAGCCATAGGTCCACTTGTCGATGAAGTCGACATCGTAGAGCTTCTCGCGGATGATGACGTTCATGAGGCCGAGCGCCAGCGCGCCGTCGGAGCCGGGGCGGATCTGCAGGAACAGGTCGGCGTCCTTGGCCAGGTCGCTGTAGCGCGGGTCGATGACGATGACCTTCGCGCCGTTCTCGTCGCGGTTCTTCTGGATGTCCTTGATCTCGGACAGGATGGAGACGGCGCTGATGCCCCACAGCACGATGGTCTTGGCGTTGGCCACGTCAGCGCCCTGCATCTGACCGGCTCCCAGCGTGAGCGCGTGTGGCATGATGTTGGGGATGAGGCACACGTGCAGAGGCGACAGGCCCCAGCCTTTGTTGCCGATGGTGGCCTTCAGACGCTGGCCCCAGTCGTTCGACGTGCGGCTGGTGCCCTGCGACACCACGATAGCCTCGGGGCCGTACTCCTCACGGATACGTTTCGTGTTGCTCTCCAGCAAGTCAAGCGCCTCGTCCCAGCCGATCTCCTCCCACTTGCCCTCGCCGCGCGCACCTGCGCGCCTGAGCGGCTTCGCCACGCGCTTCGCATCCTCGTGGATGAAGCGCTGCGTGATGCCGCTGCCGCAGAACGCCCCCTTGGAGTACGGACTGTCCGGATCCCCCTCGATGCGGACGATGCGGTTCCCCTCCGCGTACACGACGGCGCCACAACGCTGATGGCATCCCGTGCACACAGTACGGGTTCTCTTCGTCTCCATGCAGAACCTCCTTCTTGATATGCCCGTGCGAACCGACCGGAACGATCGTCGCCTTGGATCCGAGTGTGCGGCACCGTGCCGGAAAACGCCCCAGCCAGGACACCCGGAATGGGCAAAACCTTCTCACACCAGCGGTCTGATATTGACGTTTCCGCAGGTATTGGGAGTCCTGTCCGGACGCACGCCGGCTCGCGCGAAGGCGGGAGCATGGTAAACTGGGAGCCTGCAAGCCTACAGGGGAAAGGCGATGAGGGCACATGGGCGGCATGTCGTTCAAAACGCTTCTGCCGACGGGCGGACTCTGGATGCCCACGGCGCTCGGATGCGGCTGCGCGGTTGCGGCAGGCGCCTCGTCGCTACTGCACGGTGCCACGACGGGCGACCCGCGTGCGCTTTTAGCTGGGGCTCTCGCGCTCGCGCTGCTCTTCGCGTGGACCTTCGTCGTCCAGCGTGACGGCGTTGCGCGCGCCGACGCGCTCGCACCCTTCTCCCTTGCGGCTGCAGGGCTCGCGGCCGCCTTCGGCCTCGCGCTGCCCGAGGGCAGTCTTGCGTTCCCCGTCGTCGTGCTCGGCACGGGTGCCGCCACCCTCCTTTGGGCGCTCGCGAAGGGACGTGCCGTAAGGCGGATTCCGGCACCGGCGAGCGGCTACGCCTTGGAGCTGCTAGCGAAGCCACTCGCGTACCTGCTCGCGTACGCCGCCGTCTACGGCGCCGCATTCGGACTCATGGTCTCGTTCCACAGCACGTGGCTTGCCGGGCAGGCCGCACAGGCAGGGCTCGCTGCAGGGCTTGCCTGCGCGGGCGCGGCCGTGGGCGTGCTGGGCTCGCTCGGCTCGGAGTCGCACTGCATCGACGTCATCACCCGAACCTCGCTCGTGACCGTGGTCGCCGGCCTCATGTTTCTGCTGCAGCCGGAGCTGGCCGGCGTGGCTTTCGGCGTGTTTGCACTGGGAGCGGGGTTGTTCTTCTATCTCATGGCGCGCATGGCGCTCGACCTGCGCGAAACGTTCGCCCTGCCCGCATGGATGCCAGGCGGGGTGCTGGGTCTGTTCGCCGTCACGCTCGCGCTCGGTGCGCTGCTCGGCTGGCTGGCGCTGCAAAGACCAGCGGGCGGCACCGATGCCACCGTACCCACTGTGGCATCGGTGCTGGTGGTCATTATCGTCACGGTGTACGGCCTGAGTTCGGACCGTATCTGGGTCGCGCGCGACCTGAAGCGCACGCACGGCCAGGACGAGCTCGACCACGCCGGCGGCGTATGGAAGGTCGCCTGCTCGGCCGTGGCCGACGAGTTCGGACTCACGCAGCGCGAGCAGGAGGTGTTCGTGCTGCTAGCCAAGGGCCGCAACGCGGCCTACATCGAGAAGACGCTCGTCATCTCGAACCACACGGTGAAGAGCCACATGCTGAACATCTACAAGAAGTTAGGCATCCACTCGCTCCAAGAGCTCATCGACCTGGTGGAGAGCAGGAAGCGCTGAGCAGCTGATTGCTCTAAATTAGGCGCGCTCGCGACCGTTCGGAAGTTGGCCTCGGCACCCAAGCGATAAGCGACCCGGCAGCTGGCGTGAAGAGCAACGCACCGGCCAGAAAACGAAGCGGGGCGGCCCATCGGCCGCCCCGTTCTCCGAGTTAGGGATACGCTGGCCGGGCGCGTAAGCGCCCACAGCGTCTCAGGTGGTTCCGGCGGCCGGGCGGCTGCCGGAACCGGGGGGGTCTTACATCATGCCGCCCATACCGCCGCCGGCACCGGCCATGGCAGCCAGGGCCGCCGGATCCGGGTCCTTCGGGATGTCGTTGATGGTGGCCTCGGTGATGAGGATGAGGGCCGCCACGGAGGCAGCGGACTGCAGCGCGGTGCGCGTGACCTTGACGGGGTCGTTCACGCCCATTTCGATCATGTTGCCGTACTCGCCGTTGGCGCAGTTCAGGCCTTCGCCCTTGCCCATGCCCTTCACGCGCTCCACCACGACGCTGCCCTCGAAGCCCGCGTTCTGGGCGATGGCGCGCATCGGGGCCTCCAGCGCCTTGCGGATGATGGCCACGCCGACTTCCTCGTCCTTGTCGACCGACGCGATGTTGTCGAGCGCGGGCAGCGCGTCCACGAGCGCCACGCCGCCGCCGGCGACGATGCCCTCTTCCACGGCCGCGCGGGTCGCCTGCAGGGCGTCCTCGATGCGGGACTTCTTCTCCTTGAGCTCGGACTCGGTCGCGGCGCCCACCTTGAGCACGGCCACGCCGCCGGACAGCTTCGCCAGGCGCTCCTGCAGCTTCTCGCGGTCGAAGTCGGAGTCGACGCGCTCGAGCTCGGCGCGGATCTGGTGGATGCGGTCCTCGATGTTCTTCTTGTCGCCGGCGCCGTCCACGATGAGGGCGGTGTCCTTCGTGACCTTGACCGTCTTGGCGTGGCCCATCATGTCGATGGTGGCGTCGGCCATGGTCATGCCGAAGTCCTTGTCGATGACCTGCGCGCCCGTGACGGCTGCGATGTCCTCCAGGATGCGCTTGCGGCGGTCGCCGAAGCCGGGGGCCTTGATGGCGACGCAGTTGAACGTGCCGCGCAGCTTGTTCAGCAGGATGGTGGCCAGGGCCTCGCCCTCCACGTCCTCGGCAACGATGAACAGCGGGCGGCCGGAGCGCATGACCTCCTCCAGCAGCGGGACCATGTCCTGGATGCTGGTGATCTTCTGGTCGGTGAGCAGGATGTAGGGGTCGGAGAGGACGGCTTCCATCTTCTCCATGTCGGTGGCCATGTACGGCGAGATGTAGCCGCGGTCGTACTGCATGCCCTCGACGATGTCGAGCTCCAAGTCGAACGAGGCGGCGTTCTCCTCCACGGAGATGGCGCCGTCGTTGCCCACTGCGTCCATGGCCTCGGCGATCTTCTCGCCGATCTCGGCGTCGCCGGCGGAGATGGTGCCGACGTTCGCGATCTGCTCCTTGGTGGACACGGGCGTCGCGTCGGCCTTGATGGCGTCGACGATGGCGTCGGTGGCCTTCTGGATGCCGCGGCGGATGCCCAGCGCGTCGGCGCCGGCCGTCACGTTGCGCAGGCCCTCGGACACGATGACGTCGGCCAGCAGCGTTGCGGTGGTGGTGCCGTCGCCGGCCACGTCGTTCGTCTTCACGGCAACCTCGCGGACCAGCTGGGCGCCCATGTTCTCGATCGGGTCCTCCAGCTCCACTTCCTTGGCCACGGTCACGCCGTCGTTCGTGATGGTGGGGGCGCCGTAGGACTTCTCGAGCGCCACGTAGCGGCCCTTGGGGCCGAGCGTCACCTTGACGGCGTTGGACAGCTTGTTGACGCCGGCCGCGAGCGCGCTGCGCGCGTCGGCCTCGAACTTGATCTCTTTAGCCATAGTGTGCCTATCCTTTCAGCGTTAGCTTGGGTTGCTTCGGTTTACGCGAACACCGCGTACAGGTCGTCGGCGCGCAGGATCATGACGTCCTCGCCGTCGACGGTGATCTCGGTTCCGCCGTACTTGCCGTACAGGACCTTGTCGCCTTCCTTGACCGGCACGGGAATGAGCTTGCCGTCCTTGTCGAGCTTGCCCTCGCCCACGGCCAGGACGGTGCCCGTCTGGGGCTTCTCCTTCGCTTCGGTAGCGAGATACAGACCGGATGCCGTCGTCTCCTCAGCCTCGTCCTGCTTGATGATGACGCGATCACCCAATGGTTTCAAGTTCATAACGTAGCCTTCCTTTCGTCCGTCTCTTGTCCGAAACTGGTTGTAGCACGTTTGCTATTTAACCACTCCGTTGCGGTGACTGCTAGCACTCATGGGTAACGAGTGCTAAACATTGCGTTATCATAGCAGCCTCGTTAGCGAATGCAAGCAAAATTGAGGAAATCTCAGTGCCCTTGACTGAGGTTTTGCATAATCGCCACAATTCGTTCGATGGACTCCTGAAAGTTTTTGTGCTTTTGCACAAAAACGGTCTGGGGAGTGGCCGGCGAGGCGGGCGCGGGACGGCGCGGGCGGGGTTGCGAAGGGGCGCGGCGTAGCGCTGCAGCACAGACGCGGGCGGCGCTTGCAGGGCGGCGGGAGCGGGAGCAGGACGATTCTGCAGCGCGAACGAGGCGGCGCGGGCGGGGTTGCGAAGCGGACGCGAGGCGGCAGCACGATCGCTTCGCGGCGCTGCGGTGCAATCGCCGACCGACGGGCGCGGCCGCACATGCCGCCGCGCCGTGACCGATGCTAGCGCTCGCCCGGCCTCACGAGGCCGCCCTCGTACGCCCTCACCACCAGCTGTGCGCGGTCGTGGGCGCCCAGCTTCGCCATGATGCGGGCGAGGTGCGTCTTCACCGTGGCGGGCGAGATGAACAGCTCGGCGCCTATCTCGTCGTTCGTCATGCCGCGGGCCACCTGTACCAGTATCTCGCGCTCGCGCTCGGTGAGCGCGGAGAACGCGCTGCCGCCTTCCCCTGCGGCCACGCCGGCACCGGCCGCAGGGCGCATGCGCACGAACGTCTCCACCAGGCGCCGCATCACCGAGGGCTGGATGAGCGCGTCGCCGGCCGCCACCACGCGCACGGCGGCGGCGATGTCGTCGGGCTCGGCGTCCTTCAACAGAAAGCCGCCCGCCCCGGCCGCGAGCGCGTCGTAGACGTACTCGTCGATGTCGAACGTGGTGAGGATGAGCACGCGCACGTCGGCGAGCGCCGGATCGCCCGTGATGGCGCGGGTGGCCTCGATGCCGTTCAGGTGCGGCATGCGGATGTCCATGAGGACCACGTCGGGCACGAGGCGGCGAGCGAGCTCCACGGCCTCCTCGCCGTCGCGCGCCTCCCCCACGATGGAGAAGCCGTCGTACGAGGACAGGATCAGGCGGAACCCGCTGCGCACGAGGTCCTGGTCGTCGGCCACCACTAAGCGCAGAGGACGCTCGCCCGCCGAGCGGACCGGCACCTCCCCCGCCGCCGAGCGCGCCTCTCGCAGATGCCTCTCGATCATGACGCCTCCTTCTCCGCTCCCAGGGGAATGCGCGCCTCCACGCGGAACCCGCCGCGCGGGCGCGGGCCGGCTGCGAACGTGCCGCCCAGAAGCCCCACGCGCTCGGCCATTCCCGCAATGCCGTGGCCGCGCCCGTCCGTCTCGGCCGCCGCGCCCCTGCCGTCGTCCTCTACCGACAGGTTCGCGCCTGTCGGCCCCGTAGCCAGGCGTATCGTCGCCGCATGCGCGCCGGCGTGCCGCACGATGTTCGTCGCGGCCTCGCGGGCGATGCCGTACAGTGCCACGTCCACGAACGCCGGCACGGCGGCGCGGTCGTACCCGCCCGCATCCAGCGCCACGTCCACGCCGGCACGGCGCAAGTAGGCAGCGAGGTCGTCCAGGCGCTCGGTGCCGGCCGTGGGTTCCGTCTCGGCCGCGGGGTCGCCGGCTCGCAGCACGCCTATCATGCCGCGGATCTCCTCGAGGGCGTCCTTCGCCGTCGTGCGCGCAGCGGCGATTGCGAGCTTTGCCGCCGCCGGGTCGCGGTCGACCAGGCGCTCGGCCGCGGCCGCCTGGATGCTCACCGCGGAGAGCGAGTGCGCCGTAATGTCGTGCACCTCGCGGGCTATGCGCACGCGCTCCTCCTCCACGCGCCGGGCCGCCTCCTCCTCGCGCGAGCGCTCCGCCTCGAGCGCGCGCCGCTCCGTCTCCGCCACGTAGGCGCGGTGCGTGCGGTATGCGTAGCCCGCGAGCGCCGCAGCCGCCAGGAGCGCGACGTTCTGGAAGCGCGTGAAGAAGGCGAGGCTCGCCGTGCGCGAGGGCGCGTCGGCGAACAGCACGCCCGCCACGGCCAGGGCGACGGCGACGGCGGCCTCCGTGCGCCCGCGCTCGCAGGCGATGGTGTACAGCGCCACCACGGGGCCCACCACCGTGAGCGAGAAGCCGCGGAACGCGCTCTGCAGCCCCAGGAACGTGATGAGCACGAACAGGAACACGGGCCATGGGAACCGCCTCCGCGCCGCGAGCGGCAGCGTGGTCAGCGCCAGCGCCACGAACACCGACGTGTCGGGCACGACGTTCACGATGCCCAGGTACTGGCGCAACTCCAGGTCGGGGATCACGATGGACGAAGCCGTGAGCATGAGCTGCCCGCAGCCGAACAGGAACGCCGCCAGCATCACGGCGACGTCGACCGCCCAGTCCTTGGGCGCCATCGGGCGGTTGTTCACAAGGAAGTTCTCCATGTCTGCCATGGTACGCGACCCGGCCCCGCCGCGCCATACACCAACCGAGGTAATTGGAGTATCCGAACGCGCCTACCGGGAGCCGGGAGCCTCGCCGCCGCCGTCCGCGCCGCGCTCTTCCTCCACGAGGTCGATGAGCTGCTGGCGGGTGTGGACCTCGAGCTTGGCATAGATATTGCGCACATGGCTGCGCACGGTGTTCTCGCTGACGTACAGCACGCCGGCGATATGAGCTTTCGTGCGGCCGCGCGCCAGATAGCGCATGATCTCCGCCTCGCGCTCGGTGAGGTTGCCCGCTGCGGCCACGGCCGCGCATCGCGCATCGAATGCGTCATCGCCCTCGGCCGCCGCGATGGCCGGGGCAGGCGCCGCCACGGCCGCACCCGCCGGCGCCGAAACCGAGCCCGCCGCATCCGCATCGCCGCGCCGTCGGCGGCGCCGGTCGCGCGACACGAGCACGGCCGCCAGCGACAGCGCGTAGATCACGGCCATGATGACCACCAGGTAGCGCATGAGGTGCTCGCTCTCGCCGAACAGGCCGCCCGGCAGCGAGCCGATGGCGTACCCGCCCAAGAGCGCCGCGGCCAGGCAGACGCGCGCAAGGCACGCGGCCGCCCCCATGAGAACGTAGGGCGACAGGTTCCGCACGTGCGCCGTCTCGGCCACCACATACGTGATGAGCAGCGCGATGAAGTAGTAGCCGCCCAAGAGCACCGTGCTGAAGAAGAGGTTGAACTGCTCGCCCAGAAACGGCAGGAACACCAAGAGCGAGGCGATGATGGGCATGAGCACGCGGAACGCCGTGGACACCCGCGGGATGCGCTGCACCACGAACACGACGACGCAGAACGCCAAGATGCCGATGAGCATGCCCACCCCCGACACCGAGCCCGACCCGGCGAACGTGACGGACCCGGCCAGCATGAAGCTGTTGAGCAGCCCGATCACGGCCTCCATGACGCAGAACGCAACGAGCGAGTCTCCCAGCTCCAAGAACGCGTCGCGGTACGATCCGCGCGGCGCGGCCTTCAGATGCCCGCGCGCCGCCTTGCCCGCGCAATCGCCCGCCGCGCCTTTTCCCACCGCCATCGTCACGACCGCGCCGCCTGCCCTCGCGCCCGCCGCACCCGTGCGCAACGCGCGCCGCACGTACCGCGCGCACAGCACCATGACGACCAGGGCCGCACAGCTCGCAGCCGCCCGCGCGCCGCCGGACAGACCCGAGAGCACCGACGACGTCACCATGTTCACCAGCATGCTGAGCGCGATCTGCGTGACGATGGCGCGCGGCTCCTGGCAGGCCAGCACCTCCACCCACACGAGCGACAGCATGACCGACGCCGCCCCGAGCAGCACGCCCGGCACGATGAGCGCCAGATCGGATGGCATCCATGAGAAAACGCCGAACAGGGCGCACAGGCTCGCCGCCACGAACAGCGCCGCGGGCGCCACGTAGGGCATGGACAGCGGGCCCAGCCGCCCGCGCAGCACCAGCGCGATGACGGTGACCGAGCACACGACCACCGAGCAGGCCACCACCACGTTGAAGAACAGGTCGGGGACGAACAGGAACGGCGCCTCCACCGAGGCGAACGCCGACAGGTAGGAGTTGGCGTTCACGCCACGGAACAGCCCGTAGCCCACGATCACCACGAGCGAGAACAGCCGCGGGTCCACCGCGCGCGGCGAAGCGGCCGGCGCTGCGCGCCCCGACCCCTCTGCGCTCGACGCGTGCCCTGCGGCGCGCTTTCCCCTCCCCGCATTCATCATGCGCCCATGATACCGGAAACGCCTGCACGTGCGAGAGGCGAAACCGCAGGATAACGGCAGCAGAAGGCAATATAGCCCGAAACGGACGGTGACGGGGGCGGCCCGCGGACCTAGAGTGGGGGCATCGTCGCGAGGACGATCGACAGGGATTCCGCCTTGCGCCCGGCAACGACCGGCGCAAGGCGGACAAGCAGAGGGAACAGGGAGGATTATTATGGAGAGCAGCATGAACCGACGCAACTTCCTCAAGGCAGCCGTGGCTTCGGGTGCCGTGCTCGTGGCTGGCGGCGCGCTGGCCGGCTGCGCGCCCAACGGCGGCGGCAAGGGCGGCAGCGCGAGCGAGGGCGACGCCGTGGTGGGCACCGCGCCCGTCAACTTCACCGAGGAGACCGACGTGCTCATCCTGGGCACGGGCATCGCCGGCATGTCGGCGGCCATGGACCCGGTGGAGGCGGGCCACAAGGTCATGCTCGTAGACAAGCTCGACCGCGTGGGCGGCGAGAGCTTCATCGCCTGCGGCGTCATGAACGTGGCGGGCTCCAAGATGCAGAAGGACGCCGGCATCGAGGGCGACCCGGAGACGAAGTGGCAGGCCTACGCTCCCATTCTGGAAAAGAAGGGCGAGACCGATGACATGGACTACAAGCACAACGTCTACGTCTATCAGACCGAATGGGCCGACCGCGTGGCATCCGACTACGGCGCGGTGTTCCAGCCCATCACCGACTACATGGACACGGGCGCGCCCACGTCCATGCTGCTGCCCGGCAACGGCATCGGCGACATGCAGGCCGTGCTCACGCCGCTGCAGAAGGGCCTGGAGGAGAAGGGCGCCACGTACAAGCTGAACCTGCGCGCTACGAACTTCATCGTGGACGGCGAGGGCACCCCCATCGGCGTGCGCTTCAACGACGAGAAGAACAACAAGCCCGTCGACATCAAGGCGCAGAAGATCATCGTGGCCACGGGCGGCTTCTCGTGCAACCAGGAGATGGTGTCCGCCTACCTGCCCAGCCAGCAGCGCCTCGGGCCGCTCACCGTGCACTCCATGGGCGAAGGCCACCAGATGTGCCGGGCGCTGGGCGGCGTGTACACGCACATGGACATGGAGGCCAACCGCATGAGCGACCTGGCCCAGGTCACGGTGTGGGGCTACTTCTCGCCACAGGTGCAGGTGACGCCGCAGGGCCGCCGCTTCATCAAGGAGGACCAGAGCCACGACTCGCCCGACAAGGCCGCCGAGCTCGAGCTGGGCTACTGGTGGACCATCTTCGACGACCAGACCATCAACGGCAGTCAGAAGTGGAACGTCGAGCTGAACATGAAAGGCAGCCCCGACCGCCTCGTGGGCCCGTGCGGCTCGCTCGACGAGCTGGCCGCGGCCATGGACGTGCCTGCCGGCACGCTCAAGGAGACGTTCGAGAAGTACGACGCCATGGTGGCCGCCGGCGAGGACACCGAGTTCGGCAAGAAGCTGTTCCTGAAGTCGCTCGCCGCGCCCTACTATGCCATGAAGCACTTCCCCTTCCGCTATAAGACGCACGGCGGCATGAAGATCACCACGGACAGCCAGCTCACGGACAAGGACGGCAACCCCATCCCCAACGTGTACTGCTGCGGCTCCACCGTCGCCGACAGCGGCAGCGACCTCTCCCCCAACGCCGGCAGCGGCCTGGTCAGCGGCAAGGCCGTCGTCGAGGCGCTGAAGGCGTAAACGAGGCGACCCTCCACCCCTCCCCAAGCGGGGCCCCGGCCGTTCCGGCCGGGGCCCCGCCCTCTCTCTACCTGCCGACCGAACGAGGCGCCCTTGCTCGTCTTCGGCAAAGGCGAGGTCGCGACCGCGGCGGGGAGGCCTGCAGCGAGTTCCGCACGAGCCGAACAGCCCAGCGGGCTGTTCGTGCGAGCCCAGGACTGCCCGAGCCGCAGGCCTCCCCGCCGCGGTCGCGACCATCCTTCGAGCCGAAAGCTACTTCCCCGCATCCCCCTCGTCGAGCGCCTTAGCCACCGCCCGTCCCACGATCAACCCGAACGCCCCGTTCGTCGCCAACCCCTCCACGCTGCCGGCCGCCACCGAGCCGCAGGCGTACACGTTCGCGATGGCTGAGCCCGCCGCGTTCAGCAGCCGGCCGTCGGCATCGGTGCGCACGCCGCCGCGTGTCTTGTAACGCACGGGGAACTGCTTGAGCGCGTAGTACGGCGGCTCGATCTCCTGCAGGAACGCCGTGCGGCCGAACGCATCGTCCTTGCCGGCGTCAACCGCCTCGCCGTAACCGTCGAACACCGCCTTGAGCGCTTCGGGCGCGATGCCCAGGCCGCCCGCCAGCGCCTCCACGTCGTCGAACGGCCCTGCCAAGCGCTTGGCGTTCTTCGTCGTAACCTGCGCGATGCTGCGCGCTTGGGCGCCGCTGGACAGCTTCTTGCCGAACAGCGTCCACCAGTAGCCCCGGTCGTCGGCCACGCAGGCATCGGCGGCGGCATTCAGGTCGTCCTCGCGCGCGAAGCGACGCCCGAGCGCATCCACGATGAGCACAGGGCCGAACAGGCCCCAGGCCGCAGCCTCGGGCAGGTCGCTCGTCAGGGGCGCGGCCTTGCCCATATCGCCCAGCTGGCCTCCCAGGTGAGCGCACAGCAGCTGGCCCTCGCCCATCGAGGCGGTGGTGTAGCAACCGATACGCTCCTGGGCAGGCACGTTTGCGTGTACGAGCGGCTGGCTCGAGGCGAACCCGCCGGTGGCCATGACCACGGCGTGCGCCCGCACGTCGGTGGCGGCGTCCGTCTTCGCATCGCGCAAGCGCATGCCGCATACCGCGCCGGACGCATCCACCACGAACGCCGAGGCGCGCAAGCCAGTGACGAATGCGGCGCCCTTCGACGAGAGCCCGTCGCGCAGCGGCGTCATGATGCTCTCCATGTCGCCCAATCCGCGCTTCGGCAACAGGATACGATCCGACGCGCCCGCCTTCACGTGGTCGCCGGGGTTCTCGAACTGGGCGCCGTACTCGTCCACCAGATGGTCGACCCATTCCGGCGCGGTCACGAACAACCGCTTGGCGAAGTCGAGATCGGTGATGCCGGCATCGGCGAACTCCTGGCGGCGTGTGTCCCATGCCTGCTCGGCCGTGGTTTCGATGCCGGCCTGCTTCTGCAACGCGCTGCCGGACACGTGCATGACGCCCGTGGACGAGTAGCTCTCGCCTCCCAGCAGCTCCAGCTTCTCCGCGATCATGACCGAGCGCCCAGCCTCGAGCGGCGCCATGGCCGCTGACAGCCCGGCGATGCCGCTGCCTACCACGAGCACGTCCACGTCGGACGAGAAGCTGACGTCGGGGTTCTCGAAGACGCGCGGCCCCTCTTCCTCCGAGGCGGCGGGGGCGAGCGGCGACGGCACCGCGCCCGACGAGCAGGCAGCCAAGCCCCCGCCCGCCGCGACGACGGCACCCGCACCCACGAGTTTGAAGAATGCCCGACGTTCCATGAGGCGGCGGCTCCTTTGATGGGAATTGCAGTTCATTACCGGATGCGCCGAGTATAGTGACCGCACGGGCGGGCGCGGCAGGACGACGGAGGGTTGTCACGCAATCTTCGCAAGGAAGCCGCCAAGGAATAAAGGCGTGGCGCCCCTTTACGCGTAGAAGGCCGCGTCGGGGAACGGGGGCTCCAGCGCGCGCTTGAAGGCGGTGGCGCGCACGGTGGACAGCACGCGCTGGACGGTGGCGGCGTCGAAGCCCTCGGCAACGAGCCGGTCGGCGCCTAGGCCGCGCTCCACGTGCGCCAGCAGCAGCGCATCGAGCGTGGGATAGTCCAGCCCCAGGCTCTTCTCGTCCTCCTGGCCGGGCGAGAGCTCGGCGCTGGGCGGCTTCGCGAACACGCGCTCGGGCACGGGCGGCACCGCGCCCGCGGCCTCGGCCTGGACGTTCCGCCAGCGGGCCACAGCGTACACGTCGGTCTTGTACAGGCCGCCGAGGGGGGCGAACGCGCCGGCCGTGTCGCCGTAGAGCGTGGAGTAGCCCATCATGGCCTCGCTCTTGTTGCTCGTGTTAACCAGCATCCAGCCATGTGCGTTCGACAGCGCCATCAGGCATACCATGCGGCAGCGCGCCTGCGTGTTCTCGGCCGCCAACCCCGAGAGCTCGCCGCCGCACGCGCGCGCCAGCACGCGCTCGAACGCCTCGTACGGCTCGCAGACGGACACGACCTGCGCCTCGATGCCCAGGTTGCCCGCCAGCTCCCGCGCATCCTCCACCGAGTGCTCGCTCGAGTACGGCCCCGGCAGCAGCACGCCGTGCACGTGATCGGCGCCGAACGCATCCACGCACATCACCGCCACGATGCTGGAATCCATTCCGCCCGACAGCCCGATGACCACGTCGGAGAACCCAGCGTCGTCCGCATAGCCTTGCAGCGCCTCGACGCAGAGGCGGTACCGCTCGCTCGTTTCCATATGCCAGCCTTTCGCTCGCGCCTGCCGTTGCGGCCAGTATGGGCGCCGATTGTTTCAACACGGTTGCGGGCGCTCCCCCGTTACTGGATCTCCCGGATGCGGTCGGCAAGCCACTCGGCCCAGGCTTCCACGCCGTCGCCCTTCGTGGCGGCGATGGGGAAGATGGGAGCCTGCGGGTTCAGCTGGCGCACGGCGGACTCGAACGCCTCGCGGTCGAAGTTGAACACGGGCAGGGTGTCCACCTTGTTCAGCACCACGGCCTCGGCCACCTGGAACACGCCGGGGTACTTGAGCGGCTTGTCGTCGCCCTCGGGAACGGACAGGATCATGACCTTCGCGTTCTCACCCAGATCGAAATCCGTGGGGCACACGAGGTTGCCCACGTTCTCCACGATGATGAGGTCCAGGCGCGCGAGATCCAGCACGTCCACGGCGCGCTTGAGCATGGCGCTCTCCAGGTGGCACGCGCCGCCCGTGTTGATCTGCACGGCGGGGATGCCCTGGGCCTTGATGCGCTCGGCGTCCACATTGCTGGCGATGTCGCCCTCGATGACGGCGATGTTGAACTCGTCGCGCAGCGCGTCGATGGTGGCCAGGATGGTGGATGTCTTGCCCGATCCGGGGCTGGCCAAGAGGTCGAGCACGAACACGCGGTTCTCGGCGAACCGCGCGCGAAGCTCGGAGGCCAGCTGGTCGTTCTTGTCGAGGATGGGCTGTTTCATATCTATCTGCATGATGGCTCCTTATTGGTCGCGCCCAGCATAGCAAACTTACGCGTCGGCAGAAACGGATTCCGCGGCGGCGGCCCCTTCTTCCTCGCCGTCGGGGATATCCACCTCTATCGAGTCGATCTGCAGCTCGCGGCCGGCGACGAGCTCGGTGGCGAAGCTCCCGCATTCGGGGCACAGCATATGGAAACGGTCGTGGTCGTACTCCGCGCCGCATTCCAGGCAGCGGCTGCGTGGACGGACCATGGCGATGTCCAGCTCGGCGCCGGCGCACAGCGCGTACTCCTGCTGCTCCGAAAGCGCCTCGAAGGCGAAGCGCAGCGCGTCCTCGATGGCCTCGGTCATCTCGCCCACCGACAGGCTCACCTTGAGCACCCGGTCGGCGCCGGCCTGCCTCGCGGACGTTTGAACGGCGTCCAGGACGCCCGTCATGATGCCCAGTTCGTGCATGATGCGCTCCTTAACGAAAAGGCCCGCCGATCAAGCGGCGGGCCTGATTGTCGGCACGGTTATTTCTTCGCTGCCCTGGCCTTCTTCCTGGCCAGCATCTCCTGCTTCAGCTCCTCTTCCTCGGCCTCTTCGCGCGCGAGCTCCTCGTTCTGCTTCTTGATGCGCTTGCCCAGCACGATGCGCGAGATGAGCAGGCTGCCCTCGTACAGCACCAGCAGCGCCGCGAACATGAGCAGCATGGTGACGGGCGAGGCGTCAGGGGTGACCATAGCAGAGATGACCATGAGCGCCACGTACACGGTGCGCCACGCGCCGCGCAGTTTCTTATACGGCACGATATCGAAGATCACCAGGTAGAACACCACCAATGGCAGCTCGAAGGCGAAGCCGAAGCCTATCTCGAACTTGATGATCATATCGATGTAGGACGACATGCGCGGGGCTATCTCGCCCAGGCCGGCCGCCTGGTCGGTGAGCCATTCGAACGCCGGGTTCAGGATGACCAAATAGCAGAACACCGTTCCGAACACGAACAGGGCCACGGCCGCTCCGAATGTCGGGACGAACCATTTGCGCTCCTTCGGCTTGAGCGCCGGCAGGAAGAATGCAAGGATCTGCCAGAGGATAACCGGCGAGCAGGCCACGATGGATGCCCAGATGGATATCTTGAAGCGCGTGGCGAACGACTCGAACGGGTCGAGCGCGATCAGCGCCAGCGAGCCGTCGGCGTTCTTGGGCAGGAAATCGAAGATGGGCTGGAGCAGGAACTGGCCCATCGTGGGCGTGGCCATGTAGAACACCACCACGGCGATGGCGAGGCACGCCACGATGCGCACAAGGCGCATGCGCAGCTCGCCCAGATGGTCGAAAAGGGGCATACGTGCCGGTCCGATAGGCATGGCTTATTCCCCCTTCTCGTTCGTCGTCGTGGGCGCGGCCTTGGCGGCCTCCTCGGCCGCCTTCTTCTTAGCAGCGCGCGTTGCCGCGGCCTTCTTCGCAGCAGCCGAGCGAGCCGCCGCCTTCTCGGTCTCGGTCTTTGCGGGTTTCGCTGCGGTGGGCTTCGCTGCCGAGGGCTTCTTCTCCCCCGACGCAGCTGCGGGCTTCGTCGCGGACTTTGCGGCCGGCTTCTTCGCGACCGGCTTCGTGCCGTACAGCTCGTCGGCCGAGGGCTTCGCCTTCGGCTCGGCCACCGGTTTCGCAGCCTCGGCCTTCGTCGGGGACGTTCCGGCCGCCGCCGTCGGGGCGGGCTTGGCTTCCTCGGGCTTCGCGAACGAGCCGTCGGGCCGTGCGACGGGCTTCGCCGCCGCCGCTGCGGCAGTGCCGGCGGCGGTGGCCGTCGCGGCCGTCGTAGCCTGCTTCGCCTCTTCGGCCTTCTTGGCGGCGCGCTCCTTGTCGTACCGGGCCTTGCGCTCGGAGAAGCTCTCCTGCTTCCCGGAGGCGGCCGGCGCCTGTTTCTTTTCGTCCTTGCCGATCTCTCCCACCTTCGCCAAAGCGTCGAGCGGGTTCTTGAACGGCTCGTCGGAGTTCGGATCGTAGACTTCCGTCTTGATGACCTTGTTCATCTCCTCCTGGGCGTCCCTGAATTTCGCGATGGCCTTCCCCAGCGTCTTCGCCATGGCCGGAAGCTTGTCGGGCCCGAAGATGAGGAACCCGAACAGCAGGATGAGAAAAAGCTCAAATGGACCTATACCAAACAAAGCAAACCCCTTTGCGCGGTGTCTCTCAACGTATCAGCCGCGCCCCGCGCGGCAACGACTCATAGTATCACAAACGCGTTCGGGCAACGCATCTGCGGGCGCTCTACAGAAAAAACAAGGGGTTAGGCGGCGCGTCGTGAGCGCCGCAAGCACGAGCCGGATACGCGCCACGGGCCGGGCGCGTGCATTGCGGGCGCGCCGCCGGTGCTCGTCCGCGCACGGGCCGGGCGAATCACTCGAACACGGCAGGTGAGCCCCAGTAGCCAGCGTCCTACGATCCCCCGCCCATGACCATGAGGGCCATGGTGGGAATGCCCAGCGCCAGCACGAGGATCACGCAGATGACCACGGTGAATATCCGCTTCGTCTTCTCCGCGCGCCTGCGTTGCTCCTGCGCTTTCCGTTCGCGCTCCTGCGCGGCTTTGATGCGCTCGCTCTTCTGCTTCGCCGTGAGCTTCTGCTGCTTCGCCATGCTGCTACATCCTCAGTTTCCCGCGGATCTCGATGACGCGGGCGATGTTCTTCGCCACCTCCACGTCAACATGCCATTTGTTCTTCTCGTACAGCTGCACGCCGTCCACCATGGTCATGAGCACGTCGGCGCCGCTGCACGTGTTCACCACGGCCGACACGGGGTCGGTGGTGGGCGTCTGGTGCGAGCCGGACAGGTCTACGGCCACGATGTCGGCTCGCTTGCCGATGTCGAGAGAGCCTATCTTGTCGTCCAGCTTGAGCGCGCGGGCGCCGCCGATGGTGGCCATCTCCAGCATGGTGGCCGAGTCCAGGAACTGGCCCACGTTCACGGCGCGCTGCACCAGCATGCCGATGCGCATCTCGGTGAGCAGGTCGGTGGAGTCCGTGGCGGCCGGCGAGTCGGTGCCGATGCCGGTGCGCAGGCCGGAGCGCAAGAACTCGGTGAGCGGCGCCACGCCCATGCCCAGCTGCGCGTTGCAGCGCGGGCATACGGCCACGGCCACGTCGTACTCCTTGAGCTTCTTCACGTCCTCGTCGTCCACATGCACGCAGTGGATGGCCAGCACGTTGTCGGATTCGAACGCGCCCCAGTTCAGTGCATAGCGCACGGGCGTCGTGCCCGTTGGCAGCCACGGCGGGACCTCCACGTAGCCGCGCTTCTGGTCCATGGTGTGCACGGAGAACGGCGACGAGCCGTATTTGATGAAGTTGAACTCCTCGCGGTTGCCGGCCATGTGCATGGCCACGGGCACGTTCTCGCGGCGGGCGAAGTCGGACACCTTGCCGAACATGGAGGGGTGGCACACGTACATGGCCGCCGGGGCGATGCCGATGGTGATGCGGGACGAGTCGACCTCCTCGCGCCAGTGCATGATGTCGTTCTCCGCCACGCGCATGGCGTAGTCCACGCGGCGCTTGTCCATGGCGCCCACCTCGCGGTAGATGACCGAACGCATGCCGAGCTTCTGCGTGGCCGTGCAGGCCGCACCCGTCGCGGTGATGTCGGCGACGCAGGTGATGCCGCTGGAGAGCGCCTCGAGTCCGCCCAGGATGGCCGAGTCGTACCAGTCGCCCACGTCCATCTTCGCGCTCTTCTCCAGCATGGACGTGATCCAGGTGGTGTAGGGCACGTCGTGCACGATGCCGCGCATGACGGAGTTCTCCAGGTGGGTGTGCAGATCGACCAGGCCCGGCATGAGCGCGGCCAAGCCGTAGTCGACGACCTCCTCGTCGGGGTAGCGGAGCTTCAACATGTCGGTGGTGCCGATGTCGCAGATGCGGCCGTCGCGCACCAGCACGGCGCCGTTCTGGAACGGTTCTGAAGTGATGGGGAGAATATATTGTGCGCACAACAGCATGACGGCCCACCAATCTCTAAGAATAATCGTGTGCTGCGTATCATAGCATTGCCGGTGCGCTCTCCGGCGAAAGCACACAGGGCAATCGGCCGGGGGAAGAAGCGTGGCGGGAGGCGAAGCATACGCCCCCAGGTTGGCGCAGTAAGTCAGCGAGAAGCCCCCTCGTGCCCGAGATTCACGGGATCGCGGGATCGCGGGGTGGCGGGGTGGCGGGGTGGCGCGAGACAGGGGGACGGTTCTCTTGTCGCACGAACTCGGTGCGACAAGAGAACCGTCCCCCTGTCTCTCCCCCTGTCTCGCCCTGTCCCTGTCTCGCGCAGCGTCGAGTTGTTCCGTCGGCCGCAAGGCCGGCGGAACCTGCTATACTTCATGGCCGCATGCAAACACTAGACATGACATACATCCACGCGCCCGCCACCTACGACTTCCGCGAGCGCTCCATCATGTACGGGCCCGTGTCCGACATGGTTCCCTCCACGCCCATCTTCGAGATGTACCCGCTGGGGCTCACGACGCTCTGCGAGTACCTGGAGCGCCACGGGCTGCGCTCGCGCATCTACAACCTGGCGTCGATGATGCTGCACAAGAAGAACTTCGACGTGGAGAAGAACCTCGCGCGCCTGGACTCGCACATGTTCGGCATCGACCTGCACTGGATGCCGCACTGCCACGGCTCCATCGAGGTGGCGAAGATCCTCAAGCGGCTGCACCCGCACGTGCCGGTGTCGTTCGGCGGGTTGTCGTCGTCGATCTTCCACGAGGACCTGATCAAGTACGACTGCATCGACTACGTGTTCCGCGGCGACTCCACCGAGGAGCCCATGCGCATGCTCATCGAGCGTGTGGCGCGGGCGGCCAAGACGCACACGCCGGTGGGCGACCTGAGCGACATCCCGAACCTCACCTGGAAGGACGCCTCGGGCGCCATCCGCATCAACCCTTTGAGCTGGGTGCCCGACGACATGGATGCCATCTCGCTCGACTACGCCTACCCCATGAAGGGCGTGCTGCGCCACCACGACATGACCAGCTACCTGCCCATGAAGGGGTGGCTCTCCTACCCCGTGACGGCCAGCCTCACGTGCCGCGGCTGCGCGCGCAACTGCGCCACCTGCGGCGGCAGCGCCTACGCGTTCAAGAACCACTTCGGCCGCCGGCGCGTGGCGTGGCGCGACCCGAAACTGCTCATTCGCGACATCGAGAACGTGCAGAACCACGTGTGGGGCCCCATCTTCGTGCTGAACGACTTCCTGCAGGCCGGCGAGGCGTACACGCACGAGTTCATCACCGGACTCAAGGGCAAGGTGCACAACCCTATCGGCTTCGAGTTCTTCGGCCCGCCGCCGGGGGGCGACGAGTTCTACCAGCTGCTCGACGACAACCTGGGCAACTGGTCGGTGGAGATCTCGGCCGAGAGCCACGACGACGATGTGCGCAAGGCGTTCGGCAAGGGCCATTACACCATGGCCGAGCTGGAGGACACCATCGTCGACGCGCTCTCGCACCCTAACTGCGAGCGGTTCGACCTGTACTTCATGACGGGCATCCCCAAGCAGACGGCCGCCAGCGTGCGCGAGACCGGGGCCTACGTGCAGCACCTGTACGAGCGCGTGGGGTACGACCCGCGGCTCGTGGTGCTGACCTCGCCCATGGCGCCGTTTCTGGACGTGGGGTCCATCGCGTTCGACAACCCGGAGAAGTACGGCTACAAGCTGCGCGCCCGCACGTTCGAGGAGCACCGCGAGCGCATGATCCTGCCCTCGTGGAAGCACATCATGAACTACGAGAGCACCTATATGAGCGTGGACGAGATGGTGGACGCCACCTACGACGCGGCGCTCGACCTGAACCGCATCAAGGGCGAGCACGGCATCCTAGACGCGGGAATGGCGGCCGCCACCGACAAGCGCATCCGCGAGGCGCGCGAGCAGATGAACCGGCTGGACGACGTGCTGTACAACGGCACCGGCCGCATCGACGCGCGCCTGGGGGCCCTGAAGGCCGAGTTCGAGCGGCTGTCCGAGAACACGGTGGCCGAGAAATCGGAGTTGAACTGGGCGTTCGACGTGAAGCCCGTGCACGCGAAGCACTTGGCAAAGCTGTGGCTCACGAACGAGCCGGCGAACGCGCTGGCGAAGCTGACCGGCACATGGCGGCCCGCGCAGAGCGATTTCGACTACCCGGACCAGACCACCGGCGAGCTCTCGCCCGCCTGGAACGCCGACGGCACGCCCAACTGCACGTTCAAGGGGCTGGCCGTGGACGGCATGGGCGACGGGCGCGCGCTCGCCGACGAGGCCGGCGCGCAGGTGGCCGCGTTCGGCAGCGTGGTGGCGCCCGGGTTCTCCGAGGCGAACACGAACGAGGCCTTCGACGCTGCGAACGCGCAGCTGGAAGCCGGACGCGCCGGCACGGGCGTGGAGGCCGGGCGCTACGCCGCCATCCGCGCCGAGGCCGCGCGCACCGTGGAGCGCGACCCGCTGTTGGAGCAGATGATGGCCGAGGAGCGCGAACGCGAGCAGGCCCTGGCCCGCGGCGAGGTGGCGCGCACGGTGCCGCGCGACGCCGGTGGCCTGCAGGGGGCCGGCGGCGCGAAGGGCGCTCGCGAGGCCCGCAAGCTGGGCGAGCTGCGGGATCGCAAGGAGAAGTAGGAGAGTGCGGCTGCCTTCCCCGGCGACCGCACTTTTTTATAACCAAGTTCATCATGGACATAACGGGGGGATTTGGGGCCTCCCCGTTCGCCCGCTTCGTCACGGATTATTGCGACCTGCGGTTTCGTGCTTTCGCGTAAGCAGGACGCTCCTACAACCCGCCTCCCCCTTACCAGAGCCTTCGATTTTGTCCAGCCATTGGGTTTGCGGTGGCGTATCTGGCCGACCATCTAAGGAGAACCTGCAAGATAACGACCGACTTCTCGGAGCGTCGCGCTATACTGGGGCTTCGCCAATCGACCGACCACGTTTACCTGATGGAGCGCCACCTGTGAGCATCGACACCGCCACCGGCAAGGAAGCGCCCGCAGACCTCTCGTCCGCGCGCGTGAAGGAGATATTCTCGGCCATCGCGAAGAAGTACGAGCGGTTCAACGCCGTGTCGAGCTTCGGCGCGTACAAGGCATGGCTCGCCGGAATGATGCGCCAGGCTCCCATAGAGGCGGACGCCGACGTGCTAGACATCGCGGGCGGCACGGGCGACGTGACGTTCTCCGTAGCGCGCGCGAAGCGCCCGGCCCACATCCAGTGCACCGACCTCGTGAACGAGATGCTCGACGTGGCGCGCATGCACTACGCGGACGGCAAGGCGGGCGGCGTGCCGGTTGACTTCGAGGTGGTGGACGCACAGGACATCCCCTATGCCGACGCCAGCTACGATGCCATCACGATGGCGTACGGCATCCGCAACATGCCCGAGCGCGACCGGGCGCTCGCCGAGATGTTCCGCGTGCTCAAGCCGGGCGGCTCGCTCGTGTGCCTGGAGTTCTCCACGCCGCCGAACCGCGTGTGGCGCGCGCTGTACGGGTTCTACCTCAAGCACCTCATCCCGTTCTGGGGCGGGCTCATCACGGGCGACCGCGAGGGCTTCGTGTACCTGGCGCGCTCGATCAAGGCGTTCCCCGACCAGCAGGGCTTGGCGGCCATGATGGAGAAGGCCGGATTCGAAGATGTGACTTGGAAGAACTATACCGGCGGCATCGCCGCGGTCCACGTGGCGAGGAAGCCGGCAGATAGAGCCGACGGGAGTGCGGCAGCCCGCTTGGACCGCCTAGACGGCGTAGCCGAGCCGCCTCCTGCGGCCCGTGATCGTATCGTACACCATCCGACCCTCCTCGCGGAAGCCCTTGAGCCTTTCGTCCCTGTACCACCGCAGGAAGCCGTCGAGCTCCTCCATGAAGCGCGCGGGCGGGGTCGCCGACCAGTCGCGGCCGTGGTAGAACTCCTCCTTGAGCGGGCCGAAGAACCCCTCGGCCCGCGCGTTGTCCGGGCAGCACCCCTTCCTGGACATCGAGCGCACGACCCCGTTCTCCCCGCAGATGCGCTTCCAGGAGCCCGCCCGGTACTGGCAGCCCCCGTCGGAGTGCCCGACCACGGGCGGGTGGCCCTCGGGCAGGGTCCCCAGGTAGGCCAGCAGTGACGAGTCGCACAGCGCCGAGTCGGGGTGCAGGGAGATCGACCAGGCCGCGGGCATGCCGTCGAAGCAGTCGACGACGGGCGATAGGTACACCTTCGCCCCTCCCGCCTTGAACTCGGTGACGTCGGTGACGACCAGCTCGTCGGGGCGCCCGGCGTGGAAGTCGTGGCCGCCGCCCTCCAGCAGGGGGACGTTGGCCGGGCGCTCGTCGGGCTCCCCGGCGTAGGAGGAGTACGCGAGCCTCCTCCTCGTGCGCCGCGCCGCCATGCCGCCCTCGCGCATGGCGCGCCGTACCTCGCGCTCGGAGACGACCATGGCCTCGCCGCCGTCGGCGCCGGCGAGGACCGCGGCCCTCACGCGCCGGTATCCGTAGGTGCGCCCGCTGGCCTCGAACGCCTCCCTCGCGCGCCGGGCGAGCTCCTCATCCCTCTCCGCGCGCCCGGCGTTCCTCCTCCTGTTGTACTCGTAGGTGCTCTTCGGCATCCTCAAGAAGCCGATGACCTCTCGCAGGGAGTACCCGAAGTCCCTCCTCAGCCTCTCGCCTAACTCGGCTTTCCGCCTGCTGGAGAGGCTCTCCGGGTCTCCTGCTTTTGGGTCGCGCATCAGCTCCCGCAGAACCGCGTTCTCCAGCTCGGCCTCGGCCACGCGCGCCTCCAGCTCCCCGCGCGCGAGGCTCTTGACGTCCTTCTTCTCCATGGGCCCCGCCTCCTCGGTGCCCATCTTAGCCCTTTCGGCGGCCCGCGCCCAGGAGGCGACGACGTCTCCGGATGCGATGCCCAGCCTGCGGGCGATGCCGGCCCAGCCCATGCCCTTGGCCCTCAGCCTCAGGGCCTCGCGCCTGGTGGCCTCGGGGTAGCGGGCGTGCCGCCCGTGCTCGCAGCGCCCCGGGACCCTGCGCTCGGGCACGTCCAGCTCTCCGGCCTCGGCCTGGCGGCGCCACTCGCGCAGGCACTGCCTGCCGGGGCTGCCGGGCATCCTCGAGAACGCGGCGTCCGTGAGCCCGCTCGCGCCCAGGTCGGCCAGGATCCTCTCCCTGTCCTCTTTCGAGTACATCTCGGCTCCTTCCTTGGATAAGAACTTGTGTTCGCCGTGGGGGGCATGCCCCCACGGTCCAAGAAACCGCCGCGCTCCCGACCTGCGCGGTTTTTGACCGTCCCGAGCGCAACCGGCTTGCGTGCAGAGCGGGAAATCAAGCGTTCGGTATGATGCGGAGCACGCCGAAAGGCGTAGGATGACATCATGGACTCAAAAACTGCTCATATATCCGAGGGTGCCGCCGCACTCGAGGAGCCCGACGCGTACGACGCGCTCGAAGGGATTGCCGAATTCGGCAACCCCGACGCGCTGGGCGCTGGCGGCAACCACGCCCCCATCGGATCGCCTGGCGCAGGTGCAGCTCCCTGGAGAGCCGGGGCGCAAGACCGCCGCGGGGCGCGGAGCCGCGAGCGCCTGTGGTCGCCGCTGTTCGTGATCGTGGTGGCGGGCACGCTCTGCTGCTTCATGGTGGGCCAGGGCCTCAACTCGGGAACCTCCGTGTTCATCGCGCACATGGGCGGCAGCGCTGCTTTCGCCGGCGTGCTGGCCGCCGTGTTCTCGGCTGCGGCCGCAGCGGCGCGCATCGTGTGCGGCCCGCTCGTCGACCGCGCTGGCCGGTTGCGCGTGATGGTCGGCGGGGCGGCGCTGCTGCTGGCCGGAACATTGGTGCCTGCCGTAAGCTCCAACGACGCCGTATTCGTGGTCTGCCGCATCGTGCAGGGCGTGGGCTTCTCGGCCGCCACCACGGCCTCGGCAACCGCCGCAGCCGACGTGCTGCCCCTCTCCCGCTTGGGCGAGGGTATCGGCTACTACGGGCTGGGCCAGGCGCTCGCCATGTCCGTTGGCCCTGCGCTGGCGCTGTTCCTGGTGAACACCGACCCCGCCGCCAACCTCTACCTGGGCCTCGCCGTGATCGCCGCGCTCGGCTTGATGCTCGCCGCGCTCTGCCGCTACGAGCGCAACCCCTCGCGCCTGCCCGCCACCGCGGCATACCGGCGTCTCCACGAGGAGCACCGAGAGTTGGAGCACGGCAGCGCGCGGGGAGGCCACGCGACCGACCCGTGCGCTGCCCGCGTCGCCGATAACCGGCAGGCACGTGGCGCTGCGCCCGAGCCCTCCGCTCGCGGCCTCGGGCGCTTCTTCGAGCTGAGTGCGCTGCCAGGTGCGTTGCCGATGGTGGTGCTGAGCCCGGCGTTCGGATTCGGCATCTTCTTCGTCGGGCTGTACGGCACGTCTCTGGGCGTGGCGAACCCCGGGCTGTTCTACACGCTCTCGGCGTTGAGCATGATAGCCGTGCGCCTCAAGTCGAAGTCGTTCATGGATCGTGTGGCCCCTATCAAGATATGCACCGCCTCAACCGCCTGCGGGCTCGCCGGCTTCCTGCTGTTGTTCGTGGCCGGATCGAGCGATCTCGCCTACTACGCGGCCGGCATCCTGTACGGCGTCTGTCTCGGCGTGAGCATGCCCCTCAATCAGGCAGTGGCCGTGAAGAACACTCCCGCCGAGCGTTGGGGTGCCGCCAATGCCCTCTACCTGCTGGCGAGCGACGTCGGCATCGGCGTCAGCTCCATCGTCTGGGGCCTCGTCAACGACGCTGCCGGCTTCCCCGCCACCATCTGCTGCGTCATGGGCTGCATCCTGGCCGCCTGGGTGGTCGCCTGGTTCTCGTACCCGAGTACCAGGCGCGAGCACAAGAAAGCCTAGCAGGGCGCGCTGTGCGGAGCATGGCAGATTCGCTCCTCACAGCGCGCTACCGGCTTCTCGGCGCAGCCTCCCACAGGTGCTCGCATTGCTTCCAACTTCGAATGTTCCTCGAACGATACGCTGAGGTCTCCTTCCTCAGTCCACTGCATTCTTTTCGGTTCAGCAGGGCTCTCTCCAGCTCTGCAGTTTTGCAGATCAGTCCCCTTCGGGCTCCTCCGTTCCTTCGGTTAGCTCGTAATCGGTCTCGAGCACGTCTTCTATCAGGTTCGCGAAGTCGCGGGCGTTTTCCGACGTGGTCACCGGCTTGCCCGTGCGGGCCTCTATCTGCGCGCGGGCCGCGCCGGCCACGCTCCCGCCCTCGCGTGCCACCTGGCAGCTCTCCTCGAAGCCCTCCGGTTGGCTGGCTTTCGAGAACTCCGTTGTCGTCACTTCCGCCAGCGTGTTCAGCACCAGCTCGAGCGTGGTCATGTTGTCGCGAAGGTTCTCCTTTTTGAGGTCTTTGAGATCCTTGTACTGGCGGGTGGTCATCCCCGACCAGGCGCGCGTTATCTCGTCGGTGAGGATAGCGTACTCCTTGCCTTTCTCGACGCCGCGCCTCTCCCACTCGTCGGTGAGCCCCTTGCGCACTTGGATGGTTTGCAGGCGCTGGTTGACCCAGTTGCGGTCGTAGCCCTTTTTGAGGTACGTTTCCAGAGCGCGGTCGAGCGTCAACTCGGGGTCGATGATCTCGTCGATGCGTTCGGATCCCACCTGCGCGAGCCACAGCTTGAACGGCTCGGCTTTCTTGGAGGGAATGGACTGCACGATGCGCAGGATTTGCTCGGTAGTCGCCACATCGGTTAGGCGCATCTTGCCGTCGGCGGCCTTCAATTTCAACTGGTGACAATTTGTCACCGTTTCATTTCCCTCGTACTTGAGGCGCTGTTTGAGCTTGTTCCAATACTTTCGGCCGTCTTGGCTCTCCGTCAACACGCCGACCACATCGACGACAGAGAAGTACCACTCCTCCTCGTCCTCGTTCCATGCCGAGCGGATTTCCTGGCTTTCAAATAGCTTTACGGAAGAATCGACCATGATTCCCTCCTTCGGTCCGGGGCGTTTTGGACAGGAGGGTGCTTGGTCGAGCACAACGCCATGCGATTTATCGATGACGCGAGTATATCATAAAACGAACCTATGTTCTATACTAATTAGTAGGGATCGTCCAGATTCGCATGGGCTTGGGCGTCGGCGTCCAGGGGGTAGAACTTCCCGGCGCGGAAGCGATCGAGGGCCACAAGGGCTATCATGCCGGCGTTGTCGCCGCAGGCGCTCAAGGGCGGCAGGGTCAGGCGCACATGCAGACGCTCGCAAAGCGCCTTGTAGGCGTCGCGCAGCACCGGGTTCGCCGCCACGCCGCCGCCGAGGCAGAACGTGCGCGCGCCCGTTTGCCGCAGCGCCATCTCCGCCTTCTTCACCTGCACGTCCACCACCGCCTGCTGGAAGCTGGCGGCAACGTCGGGCACGTGGGGCTCGCGGCCGGCGGCGCGCTCGTTGTTGATGTAGGTGACGACCGCCGTTTTGAGGCCCGAGAGCGAGAAGCGCAGGTCGCCGGAATGCATCATGGCACGAGGGAAGGCGATGGCATCCGGGTTGCCGAGCGCCGCCTGCCTCGAGATGACGGGGCCGCCGGGATACCCCAAGCCGAGTGCCTTCGCCACCTTGTCGAACGCCTCTCCCACCGCGTCGTCGATGGTGGCGCCGAGCGTTTCGTAGTCGCCCCAGCCCCGCATGTGCACGAGCATGGTGTTGCCGCCTGACACAAGCGACACCACGGCGGGCGGCTCGAAGTCCGGCGCGCCGATCTTGTTCGCGTATAAGTGGCCTTCGAGGTGGTTGACGCCGATGAACGGCTTGCCGGCACCCCAGGCCGCGCCCTTCGCGAAGGCGACGCCCACCACGAGCGCGCCCATGAGGCCGGGCGCGTAGGTGACGGCCACGGCGTCGAGGTCGGTCCATGTCAGGTGTGCGAGCCCCAGATGGTCGGCCGCCACGTCGAGGCACTCGTCGCACACGCCGCAGATGGCCTCGATGTGCTTGCGGCTGGCTATCTCGGGCACCACGCCGCCGAAGCGCGCGTGGAAGTCCACCTGCGAGGCCACGATGTCGGCCACGAGGTTGCCGTCGCCGTCCACGATGGCGGCGGCCGTCTCGTCGCAGGATGACTCGATAGCCAGGATAAGCGGGCGCGCAACAGCGGGGCAGGCAGATTCCGTGCGGGGCACCTCCTTGCGAGAGGCCTCGGCGCGGGCGGCGTCGACCTGCAGCTGCATGCCCGCCACGTCGTGCGGGGCCAGGGGCAGCGGGCCCTCCAAGATGAGGGCGTCCTCGCCGTCCGAGTAGTAGCGCGGACGCGTGCCCAGCGCATGGAAGCCGAGCGCCCCGTAGAACGCCTGCGCGCCGGCGTTGCCCGCGCGCACCTCGAGCGAGCACGTTGCCGCGCCCAGGTCGCGCGCGTCGGCCACCACGCGGGCCAGCAGCTCGCGCGCGATGCCGCGGCGGCGCTGCGCCGGGTCGACGCCCACCTTGAGGATCTGCACCTGCCCGTCCACGACCCACCCGCCCGCATAGCCGAGCAGCTGCTCGCCATCGTAAGCCGCCCACCAGATGCGGTCGGGGCGCGGGAGCTCGTCGGCAACCAGGTGCTCGTTCCAGGCGTCGGAACCCATGACCTGCGCCTCCAACGCGGCGACAGCGGCGGCATGCGCGGCATCAAGCGGCTTGTACACGATGCCGTCGGCGGCTGGGCGGGCGTTCAGGATGGCGGTGTCGTGCATGCTCGCCCGCTGGTCGCGGCGCGGGGCCACGTCCTGCACGCCGGCGGCGAGGTTCTTCGGATCGTTCTTCGCCAAGCGGATGCGCTCGTTCTCCTCCGCATCGGACAGGCGCGTGTACACGGGGAGCGCAAAGGCAGGGTTGTGCCGGGCGGCGTCGAAGGGATCGGCCTCGCCCGCGCGCCAGGCGGCTTGCAGCGCCCGCAGCAGGCCGCGGCCCGTGGGAGCCCACAGCTCCGACGGCAGGGCCTCGCCCGCCGGTGCGAACAGGTCGGCGTACTTCGCCAGCGCGTCGCCGGTGACGGCCGCGTGGGGCGTTTCAGTCGCATGCGCGACCAGCTCGGCAGCCGCAGCCTCGGCCTTCACCACACGGTCGGCCCCAAGGCGGCAGGCGTCCTCGTCCGTCAGCTGGTAGCGGACGGGATACACCTCCTTGCGCATGGCGTCGGCCACCACGGCCAGCGGGCCGCGCACGCCCGCCGCCTGCGCGTTCCACGCCACGGCATCGAGCGACGACACGCCCACGAGCCCCACGCCCAGCGCCGACGCGACGCCCTTGGCCGTGGCCATGGCAATGCGCACGCCGGTGAACGACCCCGGCCCGCGGCCGACGACGATGCATGCCAGCTCTCCGCGCGCCACGCCCTGCTCGGCCAGCAGCGCGTCGATGCGCGGAAGCAGCTGGGTGTTCGAGGCGCGATGCGCCGACGCCTCGGCGGAAGCGACGACCTCCACCTCGAGGCTTTCCGCGTGCAGCACGCCCAAGCCGATGGCGATGACCTCGTTGGCCGTGTCGAACGCAAGCGCGTAGCGTGGCCGTGCGCCTGCTGGGGCACCGTGCGCCGCGCCGGCCTCCGCCGCACGCGCAGCCGGGAACTCTCGATCGCTCACCCGCAGCACCCCGCTGCCTTCATCAGGCGCGATTTCGAGTCCTTCGCCCATACGAACAGCAGCTGCCGCGCACGGTCGCCGAACGACTGCGCGCGCACGTCGCGGTTTCCGTCAGCGTCGACGGTGACCGCTATCTCCAGGTAGCCGTACGGCAGGGCCGAGGGGAACTTCTCGCCCCATTCGACGAACGAGGCGCCGTCGCCGTCGATCGTCTCGAAATAGCCGATGTCCTCCAGCTCGTCGGGATCTTCCAGCCTATACAGGTCGAAGTGGTACAGCGGGAGCCGGCCTCCCGGATACTGCAGCAGGATGTTGAACGTGGGGCTGGTCACCTGGTCGCGCACGCCAAGTGCAGCGGCGACCCCCTGCACGAACTGGGTCTTGCCCGCACCCAGGTCGCCCGAGAGCACGATGACGTCGCCCGCGTGCAGATAGGGCGCAAGCGTGGAGGCCAGCTGCTTCGTCGCCTCCGTGGAGGTGGTCTTGCGTATGTAGGTCAGTCCGTTAGCCATGGTGCGTATGATACGCCAACACGACCGCCCAGGCCACGACGGCGGCGGGGAATCGGGAATCTTCCATGGTGCGGCATTGGCACGCGCGGCGCAGGCGAAGGCGAGCGAAGAGGACGTACGGCGCGGCCGCCAACACACGGGAGGGCGAAGGCCATGTGCCCGCCGGCGTACGGAACGCGAGACGCCTGCGGCCGCTGGCGCGCGGGCTGCCGCCGAACGGGCGCCGCGGCAGAATTCTCATCGCGACGCATCGCTTTTGCCCTATCATCGCCTTGAACGCAAAACACCCGCCCCCCGCCCGCACGGCGGCGGCACGGCGCGACACGAAGGAGGCAACCAGCCATGTACGAAGCGCGTATCGAAACCGTCATGCAGAACCTTGCCCGGCGCGGGCTCTCGCAGATGCTCGTCTGCGACCCGCGGTCCATCCAGTACCTGACCGGCGCATACCTTGAGCCGGGCGAGCGCTTTCTGGGCCTGGTTCTGGCCGAAGGCGGCGCGCCGACGCTCGTCTATAACGAGATGTTCGCCGTGCCGAGCGACCTCTCCTGCGCCACGCTCACGTTCAACGACACGGAGGACCCCCTTGCGCTGGCCGCCGGGCTGCTCGGCCCGTCCCGCCCGCTGGGCTGCGACAAGAACCTTGCGGCGCGCTTCCTCATCCCGCTCATGGAGCGCGGGGCGGCAAGCGCCTTCGTGCTGGCCTCCGACGTGGTGGACGACGCGCGCGCCCACAAGAGCGCCGAGGAGCGCGACCTCATGCGCGACGCCTCGCACACGAACGACGCCGCCATGGCGCGCTTCAAGAAGCTGGTGCGCGAAGGCGCGACCGAGGCCGAAGTGGCCGGGCAGCTGGAGGGCATCTACCGCGAGCTGGGCGCGCAGGGCCACTCGTTCGCGCCCATCGTCAGCTTCGGCGCAAACGCCGCCGATCCGCATCACGAGCCCGACGGCACGCCCTTGACCGCCGGCGATGTGGTGTTGTTCGACGTGGGCTGCCGTCAGGGCGAGTACTGCGCCGACATGACGCGCACGTTCTTCTTCGGCGAGCCCACCGACAAGCAGCGCGAGGTGTACGAGACGGTGCGGCGGGCCAACGAGGCCGCCCAGCGCGTTGTCGCCCCCGGCGTGCGCTTCTGCGACATCGACCGCGCCGCCCGCGAAGTCATCGAGGAGGCGGGCTACGGCCCCTTCTTCACTCATCGCCTGGGACATCAGATCGGCCTGGACGTGCATGAGCCGGGCGACGTTTCGTCGGTTCACGAGGCCCCGGTGGAGGTGGGCATGTGCTTTTCCATCGAACCCGGCATATACCTGCCCGGCGAGTTCGGCGTGCGCATCGAGGACCTGGTCATCGTAACCGAGGACGGCTGCGAGGTGCTCAACAGCTACCCCCACGAGCTGGAGGTACTGGGGTAACAGGCCCACGTGTTAGCGCGGGAGACCCGGCGCGCCTATTCGCCCCCCGTCGTTCGACCGGCGGCTCGCAGCTGCCTCGCCGGTCGAACGACACATCAAGAAGCTCGACCTACAGGCGCCGCTTCATCCCCGCGCGGCGGGCGGCGGCTTTGGCGTCATGCGTGCGCTTGCAGTCGGGGCAGGTGGCCATGAGCGCGCGGGCGCGGGCGGCGTCGGCGTGCTCCTCCTGCTCTAGCAGAGCGTTCGCGAACGCTATCTCCTTGTTCGTGGCGTAGTAGCGCCCGCACGATTCGCACTCCGCCAGCGTGAACAGGCAGCGCTTGGGCAGCTCGGGCTCGTCGGCGAAGTCGGCCCCCTCGATGACGTCCATGGCCCCGGTGGGACACGCAGGCACGCAGCGGCCGCACTGCGTGCAGTCGAACAGGTCGAGCGTCCACACCAGCAGGCCCTCGTCCTCGTCGATGAAGATGCGGATGGCGTTCGCGTCGCAGGCCGCCGCGCAGGCGGCGCATGCGATGCAGGCGGAGAAGTCGTGGCGCGGCTTGCCCTCCACCACGCTCGAGGCGCGCCGAACCCCCGTCGCGCGGTCGCGGCTCGAGATGGGGTTCGACGTGCGGGGCTTCACGTTCGCCATCAGCGATCGACCTCCTCGAGCAGATCGAACATTCCCGCGAACGCATCGTCGGGAAGCCCGCCGCGCAGGGCTGCTTCAGCCCGCTCGACGGCCTCGATGCGGCGGTTCTTCCCCAGCGCCTCGAGCATCTCCTCGTCTACGAGCGCGAGCGCCTTCGTGGGGCAGGCCTCCACGCAGCGCGGCCCGTCGGGCGACTTCGCGCACAGGTCGCACACCACCACGCTCGTGTACGCGCCCGTCTCCTTCTGGCGCAGCAGCCCCGCCGAGCGCGCCGACGACGCGCGGCTGTACGGCGCGGCCTTCACGTGCGCGGTGGAGGGAGCCGAGGGGTAGACGGCCCCGAACGGGCACGCGAGCGCGCACAGCAGGCAGCCCGTGCAGCGGCCCTCGTCAACTTGCAGGCGGTCGCGCTCCTGGTAGATGGCCCCTTCCGGGCACACCGCCAGGCAGGGCGCGCCCTCGCACTGGTGGCACGTCACCGCGGCCGACACCTCGCGGGTCTTCACGAGCGAGAGGCGCGACGCCGGGCGCAGCGCGCGCTTGCGGTGCGCCTCGCTGCACGTCACGCGGCACGCGCCGCAGCCGATGCAGCGCGCGGGGTCGGACACGACGAAGCGGTTCATACGAGCGTCTCCTCCTCGCCGTTCGCGTAGAGCGCCCGGCCCGCCACCTCGGCCTCGTGGGGGGCGAAGGCGGCGGCGGGGGTTGGAGCTTCGTCGGAAGGCTCGGACGCAGCCGCGGCGGGCTCGGCGGCCGCCTCCGGCTCCGGCTCCGGAGGGTTCTGGCGGTCGGCCTCGGCGGCCAGCTCGGCTTTGAGGGAGGCGTAGCGCTCCACCAGGTGATCCTCCGCCCAGCGTTGGTCGGCGATCGCCTCCACCTCGCAGGCGCTGTACTTGTCCTCGGGCGTGCCCGACTCGCCGTCCACCGCGTGCAGCGTAAGCTCGTTGCACTTGCCGATCCACCACTGGTAGGTCATGTACACCGCGCCCTCGTTCACGCGCTCGTCCACCGCGGCGCGCGCGAGCACCTTGCCGCGGCGCGAGCGCACCCACACCAGCTGCTCCTCCTCGATGCCGCGCGCGTCGGCGTCGGCCGGACTCATGCTCACGTAGCCGGGCTCGTCGGCCAGCGCGGCCAGCGCCTTGCAGTTGCCGGTCATCGAGCGGCACGAGTAGTGCCCCACCTCGCGCACCGTGCACAGCACGAGCGGCCAGGCGTCGTCGGGCTTCTCGGTGGGAGGACGCCAGTGCGCCGCCACCAGGCGCCCCTTGCCGTTTGGCGTGGTGAACGCGCCGCCGGCGTAGAGCTCCGGCGTGCCGTGGTTGTCGGGGTCGTCGGCCGCCTCGGCGCGGATGGGCCACTGCGCGTATCCCGTGCCCGCCATCTTCTCGTAGGTGGCCCCGGCGAACTGCGGGCAGAGGCTGCGCACCTCGTCCCAGATCTCGCGCGTGCTCTCATAGCGCATCGGATAACCCATGCGGGTGGAGAGGTCGGCGAAGATCTCCCAGTCGTGGCGGCACTCGCCCTTCGGCGGCAGCGCGGCCGTCGTCAGCTGGAACGAGCGGTCCGACGCGGTGTACACGGCGTCGTGCTCGGCCCACGACGTGGCGGGCAGCACCACGTCGGCCAGCGCCGTGGTCTGCGTCATGAAGATGTCCTGGCTGATGAGGAGGTCGAGGTTCTCCAGCGTGCGCCGCATCTGCGCCGTGTCGGGCTCGGTTTGCAGCGGGTCCTCGCCGAAGTTGTAGAACGCGCGGATCTTCCCCTCCTCCACCGCGTGCGGCAGGTCGGTGAGCTTCCAGCCGGGCTTGAGCGACAGGCGCTCCTCGGGAACACCCCAGGCGGCGGCGAACTTCGCGCGCGCGGCGGGGTCGTCCACGCGCTGGTAGCCGGGGTAGAGGCTCGGCCACATGCCCATGTCGCACGAGCCCTGCACGTTGTTCTGCCCGCGCACGGGCGCGAGGCCGCTTCGGGGCTTGCCGATGTGGCCCGTGATGAGCGCGAGCGCGGCGATGGCGCGCACCGTCTGCACGCCCTGCGCGTGCTGGGTCACGCCCATGCCCCAGCCCACGATGGCCGTCTCGGTCGTTGCGTAGCGGCGCGCGGCCTGGCGGATGAGCTCGGCAGGAAGGCCGCACACGCCCTCCACGTCCTCCGGCGCGTAGTCCTGCACGATCTCCCACCAGTCGTCGAAGCCCTCGGTGTGCTCGTCGATGAAGTCGAAGTCGGCCAGCTCCTCGTCGACGATGGTGTACGCGAGCGCGTTCACGAAGGCGAGGTTCGAGCCGTTCGCGAGCGGCAGGTAGAGGTCGGCGATGCGGGCGCTCTCGATGACGCGCGGGTCGCACACGATGAGCTCGGCGCCGCGCTCCTTCGCCTTCACGATGCGGCGCGCCACGATGGGATGGCTGGCCGCCGGGTTGTAGCCGATGAGCAGGATGCAGTCCGTCTCCTCGAGCGTGGGGATGCTCACGCTCATCGCGCCCGAGCCCACGCACTCCATGAGGCCGATGACGCTGGCCGCGTGGCAGGTGCGTGCGCAGTTGTCGATGTTGTTGGTGCCGAGGCACGCGCGCGTGAACTTCTGCATGACGAAGTTGGCCTCGTCGCCGGCCCCGCGAGACGACCCCGTGAGCATGACGGCCTCGGGACCGCTCTCCTCGATGATGGCACGCAGGCGGCTGGCCGTGAAATCGAGCGCCTCGTCCCAGGTCACGCGCTCGAGCGGCGCGCCTTTCCGCCGGCGGATCATCGGGTGGTAGATGCGCGGCGTGAGGATGCGCGTGTCGTTGACGAAGTCGTAGCCGTAGAGGCCCTTGAGGCACAGCTCGCCCTCGTTCGTGATGCCGTCCAGTCCCTCCGCGTCGATGACCCGGCCGTTCTCCACCGCCAGATTCATCTTGCAACCCGCGCCGCAGTACGGGCACACCGCCATATGCTTCTCCATGAGGCTACTCCCCCTCGTCCAGGCTCGCGTTGAGCTTCATGCTGGCGAACGACGCCGTGGCGCGGGCCGCCGCCTTGCGCTTGCTTTGGCGCGCGCGCTCCATGAAGTCGGCGTCTATCAGGCGCAGCGCGTCGGTCGGGCACGCCTTCGCGCACGCCGGACCGCCCGCGCATCCCGTGCACAGGTCGCACTTCACCACCGTCGAGCGCGTGCGCTTGCGCTTCTTCGCCCGGGCCCGCGCCCGCGCGCCCTTGGCGGACTTGTCGTCCTTGGCCGCCGCGTCGGCCGCGGCCGCCTCCTCGGGCGTGGGCTCCGGCTCGGGCGGCAGCTTCTCGGTCACGATCTCCACGGCGCCGTAAGGGCAGGCCAGCACGCAGTTGCGGCAGCCGATGCACTTCTCGGGGTGCACGCCCACATGCTCGTCGTCGCTGAACAGGCAGCCCGTGGGGCACGCGTCCACGCACGGCGCCTCGGCGCAGTGATGGCAGCCCACGGGCGCCGATATGGTGCGCGTCGTGACCAGCGTGAGGCGCGGCACCGCCACGTCGCCGGGGGCGTCATGGCGCATGAGGCAGGCCGCCATACACGTCTTGCAGCCGATGCAGACCGAAGGGTCGGCGATGATGAACTTCCTGCCGGCAGGCGTCGCTGCGCGCAAGCTCACCGCCCTCCTTCGCGCGCGGCGAGCGCGGCCTCGGCGGCGGCCACGGTGTGGGCCATCGTGACGCTGGTGGTCACCGTGCCCAGGCCGCGCGGCACGGGCGTGAGGGCGTCCACCACCGGCTCTGCCGCGTCGAAGTCCACGTCGCCGCAGAGGTTGCCGTCGGCGTCGAAGTTGATGCCCACGTCGAGCACCGTCTGCCCGGGGCGGAAGAACTCCGCGCCGAACATGCGGGCACGGCCGGTGGCGCAGATCACGACGTCGGAGGCGCACACGACCTCGGCAAGGTTCTCGGTCCTGCTATGGCAGAGCGTCACCGTGGCGTTGCGGCGCAGCAGCATCATGGACACGGGCTTGCCCACCACCAGGCTGCGGCCCGCCACCGCCACGCGCTTGCCTTCGAGCGGCACTCCGTAATGGTCGAGCAGCTCGAGGCACGCGGCGGCCGTCGAGGGCGGAAAGCCCGTGGCGCCGTCGGTGAACACCGAGGCCAGCGAGGCGAGCGTGATGCCGTCGACATCCTTCTCGGGGGACAGCAGCTCGCAGGCGCGCGCCTCGTCGATGTGCACGGGCAGCGGGCGGAACAGCAGGCAGCCGTGGATGGAGGCGTCGGCGTTCACCTCGGCGAGCGCGGCTTCGAGGACCTCCTGCGGGGCGTCCTCGGGCAGGACGAACGAACGCACGGCGATGCCGAGCGACTCGGCGCGCTTCTGGGCGGTGCGCTCGTAGGACAGGTCGTCGGGGCGCTCGCCCATGCGCACGATGGCGAGCGCGGGCACGATGCCGGCGAGCCCGAGCGCCTCGATGCGCGGCGCGAGCTCCTGCGCCAAGCGGTCGACAACGGGCTTTCCGGTGAGGAGGGTTGCCATGGGAGTGATTCGCTCCTTCGAGGGTTTACGAGACGGACGTTTTCACGAAGTCGAACAGCTCGTCGCAGCGCTCACGCGTGCGCGCGGCCAGCGACTCGGCCTCGCCGCGGTAGCGCGCGGCCTGGGCAGCGTCGTCCATGGAGGCGGCGTTGATGAAGATGTTGAGGCTGGCCCCGTCGGAGGCGGCCCGGGCGAACGCGGCGGCCACGCCCGCGTCGGAGCGCGCCATCTTGGAGCCGTGATGGGCCAGGTAGTCGGCCTCGTCCACCACGTCGGCCACGGCGCGCATGATGGCGAGGGGGACGTCGCTCGCGCCGACGAGCGCCTGCTGGAGCGCCGCGTTCTTGGCGGCCTGCTCATCCGGCGTGGCCTTCGGCAGGCGGTAGGCGGCGGCCAGGGGCTCGAACGCGCGGGCGTCCTCGTCCACGAGCTCCACCAGGCGGGCGCGCAGCGCGTCGAGGCGCGCAAGCGAGGCGCGCACCTCGTCCTCCACGTCGGCGTAGGTCTTCTTCCCCACCGTGAGGTTGCCCACCATGGAGGCGAGCGCCGCCGCGAGCGCGCCCGCGTAGGCCGAGGCCCCGCCGCCGCCCGGCGTGGGCGCCGCGCTGGCCAGCTCGTCGATGAATGAGGTGTCGTACATGGCGCCTCCCTTTGCGCGAGCGTCAAGTGTGATCGGGATGGCCGGCCGCTGCGAACACGCCGCACGTCCGGCATTCCGTATGATAGCCCACCGCCCGCAATAACCCCATACGCCCCGCGAAACATGCACGAACCCTCGACGTGCGGCCACAAACTGCCAAGACCAACCCGGCACCCCTGCACGAACCCTTCACGTAGAGTTAGCTGTCGGGCCGTCTGGTGTTGCTACGGAAGCCTTCGGCAAAGCTTTTTGCGGCTTCCTTTTATCAAATTGCAAACTGCTGGTTGTAATTATTGCAAAGTGTATGTTAATATCGTTGTTAAGTGTAGGTTAAACTCATTGCAAGGAGCGGGTTATGGCAACATATCTACCGCGCGTCGTCGATAGCGAGCTGGTCGAAAGGCTCTCCTACGCAGGAGCCGTCGTCATCCGCGGGCCAAAATGGTGCGGGAAAACAGCCACGGCATTGCAGCGTGCTAAGAGCGTCGCTTTCATGCAAGACCCCGACGAGCGGGCCAACAACATGGCGATGGCCGAGGCGAAGCCTTCCTTGCTGCTACGTGGAGAAAAGCCCCGGCTCATCGACGAATGGCAAGAAGCACCCCAACTCTGGGACGCCGTACGCTTCGCTGTGGACCGCAGCGACGAGCCCGGGCAGTTCATGCTCACGGGCTCGGCAACGCCAACGGCCCAACCCCAGCATACGGGCACGGGTCGGTTCTCCTTCCTCGATATGCGCACGATGTCGCTCTTCGAGTCGGGCGAATCCACGGGAGAAGTGAGCCTGGGCGAGTTGTTCGGGCAAGGCGACCATATCCCGAATGACGAAACTCACGTGGAAGGCCACTCGGAGCAGGACGTTGAGAGCCTTTCCTACTTGATTTGCCGCGGCGGTTGGCCTCGCGCGATCACCATCGCTAACGAAAACGCCGCACTTAAGATGTCACGCGATTACCTGTCGGCTATCGCAGAGGAGGATATCTCGCGGGTAGACGGCGTGAGCCGCAATTCCCAATACGCACGCCTCATCATGCAAGCCTACGCTCGCTGCTCGGCAACCCAAGCAGACATGGGCACGGTGCGCGGCAATCTAAAGACGCGCGGCAGCGGGCTGTCGAGGGAAACCGTCGACTCCTACGTCGGAGCGCTCCGACGTCTCTACGTGATCGAGGATGTCTCGGCATGGACGCCTTCTCTGCATGCGAGATCGCGCATTACCACCACGCCCGTTCGCTTCTTCACCGATCCGTCCATTGCAGCCGCGGCCCTTGGAGCGAGCCCCGAGCTTCTGTTGCGCGACATGTCAACCTACGGTCTGCTTTTCGAGAACCTCTGCGTACGCGACCTGCGCGTGTATGCCGAACCCCTCGGCGGAAAGGTCCTGCACTACCGCGACAACACGGGTCTCGAAGCCGATTGCGTCATCGCGCTGGACGACGGCCGTTACGCCCTGCTGGAAGTGAAGATGAGCGCGCGCCTCGTTGACGAAGGCGCGGCAAACCTCAGGAAGCTCGCCGGCAAGATCGACGCAAGCATCATGGGCGCCCCGTCGTTCTGCGCTGTCATCACGCCCGGAGGGTACGCCTACCGACGCGAAGACGGCGTTCTGGTGGTGCCTATCACCTGCCTGCGCCCCTAGCCAACCGGCAGATAAAACTCCGAAGTTGCTCCGCGGGCGCAATGCGGCCTGGCAAAACGGCCCCCGGCGACGCATGCCGCCAGGGGCCCCGATCACGCGTTCGTCAGCCTTAGAACAACCCGCTGATCTTGCCGTTCTCGTCCACGTCGATCTTGAACGCCGCCGGGGCCTTCCCAAGGCCCGGCATCGTCATGATCGAACCCGTGAGCGCCACCACGAAGCCGGCGCCGGCCGACACCTTCACTTGGCGCACGGTCACGGTGAAGCCGCGCGGCGCGCCCAGCTTGGACGCGTCGTCGCTGAAGGAGTACTGCGTCTTGGCCATGCACACGGGCATGGCGCCGAAGCCGAGCGCCTCCAGCTGGGCCAGCTCCTTCTTCGCGGCCGGCTCGAACACGACGCCGTCTGCGTGGTAGATGCGCTTGGCGATGGCCTCGATCTTCTCGGCCAGCGTCAGGTCGTCGCCGTAGGAGAACTCGAACGTCTCGGCGCTGCGGCCCTCGGCGTCGCCCTCGGCGCACAGGCGCACCACTTCGTCGGCCAGCGCCTGGCCGCCCTCGCCGCCCTTGGCCCACACCTCGGACAGCGCCACGTTCACGCCCAGCTCGCGGCACTTGGCCTCCACGAGGTCGAGCTCGGCCTTCGTGTCGGTGGGGAACGCGTTGATGGCCACCATGCACGGCAGGTTGTACACCTGCGTGATGTTCTCCACGTGCTGCAGCAAGTTGGGCAGGCCGGCCTCCAGGGCCTCGAGGTTCTCCTCGTTGAGGTCCGCCTTCGCCACGCCGCCGTGATTCTTCAAGGCGCGCACCGTGGCAACCACGACCACCGCGTCGGGCTTGAGCCCGGCGAGGCGGCACTTGATGTCCAGGAACTTCTCCGCGCCCAGGTCGGCGCCGAAGCCGGCCTCCGTCACGCAGTAGTCGCCCAGCGCCATGGCCATGCGCGTGGCCATGATTGAGTTGCAGCCGTGCGCGATGTTGGCGAAGGGGCCGCCGTGCACGAACGCGGGCGTGCCCTCGAGCGTCTGCACGAGGTTGGGCTTGAGCGCGTCTTTGAGCAGGGCCGTCATGGCGCCTTCCGCGTGCAGGTCGTGCGCCGTGACCGGCTTGTCGTCGTAGGTGTAGCCCACCACGATGCGGCCCAGGCGCTCCTTGAGGTCGGTGATGGACGTGGCCAGGCAGAAGATGGCCATGACCTCGGAGGCCACCGTGATATCGAAACCGTCCTCGCGCGGCACGCCGTGGGCCTTGCCGCCCAGGCCGTCCACGATGTTGCGCAGCTGGCGGTCGTTCATGTCCACCACGCGCTTCCACGTGATCTTGCGCACGTCGATGCCCAGCTCGTTTCCGTTGTGGATGTGCGCGTCAAGCAGGGCCGCCAGCAGGTTGTTGGCCGCGCCGATGGCGTGGAAGTCGCCCGTAAAGTGCAGGTTGATGTCCTCCATGGGGATGACCTGGGCGTACCCGCCGCCGGCCGCACCGCCCTTGATGCCGAACACGGGGCCGAGCGACGGCTCGCGCAGCGCCACGACCACGTTCTTGCCCTGCTTCGCCAGCGCGTCGGCCAGGCCCACCGTCGTGGTGGTCTTGCCCTCGCCGGCCGGCGTGGGGTTGATGGCCGTTACCAGGATGAGCTTGCCCGGCTCGTGCTCCACGTCCTTGAGCAGGTTGTAGTCCACCTTCGCCTTGTTGGTGCCGTACATCTCCAGGTACGTTTCCGGCACGCCCGCCTTCTCGGCGATGGCGCTGATAGGCTGCGGCTTCGTCGCCTGGGCAATCTCGATGTCGCTCAACACGTGGGGCCCTCCCTTTTCCTCGTCGGTGCGCTTTCCTGCATTCTACTGGTTTTTCGGCCCGTGACCACCTTGTTTTCCGCAAGGGCCATCAAATACCAGCAACCGGGGGGAGCTCGGGCCGCTCGTCCCGAGCTCAGAATCGGAAGAGGAGGCGGGTGCCGTTCGCGCTATGCACGCAGAACGGCACCCGCCCATCTTGAACGGAGAGCGAATTTGAGCGCACCACAGCATGTCCCAAAAGGCGCCTGTCCCCTTTTGGGACATTTTCACGCGTTGTCGCTCGGCGGGTCGATCACCAAAGAGCCGACCGGCAGAGGACTATCCTCCGGCACCAAAACAAGCTTGTAGCCAGTTACGCGACCGATTGCCGCCATCGTGTTGCATGTTGAGCTTCCCGTTGTCTGCAACGTTGAATTAACCCAATTCGGCGAATGTCCCAACTCCATCGACACAGCACGCTGGCTCAATCCCGAGCGATCAATCATTTCCCTTATGGCTTCGTTTGCGTTCATAGAGCCTCCTCTTTCCTCGAAATGATATGGGAAAAGAGAAACCCGGCACAAAAACGCCTAGTAATACTTGTGTACACAATAATGATTGTGTACACTGCGTGTAATAACAATAGGCGAAAGGACGCTACTCGTGGCCAAAAACAAGCACGCATCTCGAAGGGGCATCCCCATCCGCATCGTCGATCACATCGATCTCGTCAAGTGGGAGGCGCAGGAACTCGAACAAGCTCTTCTCTTCGCGAATGCCGCCGTGAGGTCGAACCCCGAGGAAACCGGCGAGTACCTAGAGGGCGAGCTCGCCGCCTTGGCCCTTTCGGCGCAGCGGCTTCGCGCCGATGCAGATGAGCTTCGCATCGCAGCGACGCCCTTCATGCCGAAGCCGAGGAAACGCTGCTGCGCATCCGCTTGATCTTCGCGGCAGCAACGGAGCGGCGGCCCGCGTTAACCTTCCCGGAGGCTTCAGGTATAATCGAGACGCTCGGCCGGCGATCCAGGGCAAATGCGACACGGGGAAAGAGCGCTCATGGTCAACCAAGCAAAGCGCTACGAACTGCGGCTTTACGACCGGGCGCTGCTCGTCTTCTCTGCGATGGCCGACGCGTTCGGAAACGTGTCGTTCTCCGTCCTCGACAGTGACGATGACGCGCGCAGCCTCTTCCCCCCCCCCCTGATGCGCGACCTGAGACAGAACTCCCTCAAAGAGTGGCTCGATACGCGCGTCGTGCCGAAGAACCGACGATTCGCGGACAAGATCCTCGCCCAAGCAGGGCTGACCCCCGGCGACACCATGGGCATCATCGACGTGTGCCTGGGCCTTTCGATCAACGACGCGTACTGGGTGGTTCCCGAAGGGTTCGCGGGCACGTTCGCCGCTTACAACCTGTTCGACAACGAGCTGGACGAAGCTCTCGCACTGAAGGCCTACACGGGATACCCCTCCACCCAGCACCGCCGCGCGGGGCTTCGACCGAATGGACCACCGACGGCCAGTACCCGAAGGCTGCGGTCGGCGTCTAAACCCCCGTGCTCTTCCCCTGCGCCTCGTGTATCAGGCGCAATCCTTCCAGCGTGAGCTCCGGGTTCGTGACGGTGATGGTCTGGGAGAGCTCGGCCACGCGGGGGGCCAAACCGCCGGTGGCCACCACGGGGGCCTCGTAGCCCAGCTGGGCGAAGATGCGGCGCACGAGGCCGTCCACGCGGTCGGCCTCGCCGTACACGATACCGGCCTGGATGGCCTGCTCGGTGCTGCCGCCAATGGCCGTGTGCGGGTCCACCAGGTCGATGGCGGCCAGGCGCGTGGCGCGCGAGAACAGGGCCGCGGCACTCGTGTCCACGCCCGGTGCGATGACGCCGCCGATGAAACGCCCCTCGCGGTCCACCACCTCGATGTTCGTGGCCGTGCCGAAATCCACCACCACCACGGGCGCGCCGTAGAGCGACCGCGCGGCCACGGCGTCGGCCACGCGGTCGGCGCCGATCTCACCGGGGTTGGCGTACGTGGTGGGGAACAGCTCCCCGGCCGAGGCAGCCGTGCACACGAGCGCGTCGATGCCCAGCATGCGGTGCAGCGCCGCACACCACGCCTGCGTGAGCTGCGGCACCACGGAGGCGAGCGCCGCCCCCTGCAGGTCGCCCGGGGCGATGCCCTCCGAGTCCAAAAGCGGCAGCACCTTCACGCGCAGCTCGTCGGACGTATGGCTCTTGTTCGTGGCCACGCGCCACATGTGGGCGAGCACCTCGCCCTCGTACACCCCCACGACGGTCTGGGTGTTCCCCACATCGATGGCAAGTAACATGTTTTTGACAAACCCCCTCGGACGCAGGCGAAACGGACGGGAGCGGATATAGTTGCGGTTGATCATTATACCAAGCGGTCGCCCGCCGCCTTTATCTGACTACGCACTCGTAGAAAGGTATCACATGAACGATACACCGAACCGCATCCTCGTCGTGGACGACGAGCCTTCCATCACGGAATTCGTCAGCTACGCCTTGAAGAAGGAGGGTTTCTACACCGACGTGGTAGACAATGGCGAGGAGGCCCTGGCTCTGGCGACGAAGAACCCCTACGACCTGTTCGTGCTCGATATCATGCTGCCCGGCATGGACGGCTACGAGCTGTGCCGCCGCCTGCGCTCCAAGACCACCGTGCCGGTGCTGTTCCTGTCGGCGCGCGACACGGAGCTCGACAAGGTGGTGGGCTTGGAGATCGGCGGGGACGACTACCTTGCCAAGCCGTTCGGCGTGCGCGAGCTCATCGCCCGCGTCCGCGCGCTCCTGCGCCGCGGCTCCGGCGGCGACTTCCCCGGCGCGAACCACGCCATCACGGCCAGCGGCATCACGCTGGACGAAGACGCCCACACGGCATCGGGCGAGCACGGCGAGATAGACCTCACGCCGCGCGAGTTCGAGCTCTTGGCCAGCCTGATGAAGAACGCCGGCAAGGTGGTGTCGCGCGAGGACCTGCTGCGCGATGCGTGGGGTTGGGAATACTTGACGGAAACCAAGACGGTCGACACCCACATCAAGCGCCTCCGTGATAAGATTGAGGGCGCCGGGTACGATCCCGGCCTGGTGGAGACGGTTCGCGGATACGGGTACAGGTTCAGACAATAAAGAGGCTGCAGACATACTTCTCCTTGCTGGCAACGCTGCTCATGCTGCTCGCCGGCGCCATCATCGTGCTCACCTGCTTCATCGCCTTCGGCACTCCGCCGAAGGCGTTTCTACTTCTCATACCCACGGGGCTGGTCACGTTCGTGCTCAGCCTCATCATCGGCCACTTCCTGGCCGAACCGCTGAACGTGCTGGTGAAGAAAACCGAGGCCGTCCGTTCCGGCGCCGACGTGTCGCTGGCCCCGGACGGGCGCCTGCACGAGGCCGACGAGCTGTCGAAGACCATCGACTCGCTGGTGAAGAAGACGAAGTCCCAGCAGATCGACCTCGCGCTCAAGGAGCGCCGCCAGTCGGCATTCGTGAGCGACGTGGCCCACGAGCTGCGCACGCCCCTCACGGCCATCCGCGGCAATGCCGAGATGCTCTCCGACCCCGACCTGCCGCCCGAGCTGCACGACAAGTTCTGCTCCATCATCGTGGGCGAGAGCGAGCGCTTGAGCCGCCTGACGAACGACCTTCTGGCCCTCCAGCGCATCGAGAACGACCATACCCCGTTCGAGCTCTCGCGCGTGAACCTGAACAGCCTGGCCCACAGCGTGCTCGACGCGCTGGAGCCCATCCTGCGCGACCGCGAGGCGAACACCGAGATCGTGGGCGAAGCGCCCGACGTGCTGGGCAACCCCGACCGCCTCAAGCAGGCCGTGACGAACCTCGTGGAGAACGCAAGCCGCTTCATCGACCCCGGCGGGCATATCGTCATCGAGTTGTTCGGCCTGCGCGGCAACTCCATCCTGGCCGTGAAGGACGACGGCCCCGGCTTCGGCGACGCCGACCCCAAGCTGCTGTTCGACCGCTTCTACCGTGCCGATGCCTCGCGCAGCCGCGGAACGGGCGGCACGGGCCTGGGGCTGGCCATTGTGAAATCGGTGGTGGAAGCGCACGACGGCACGGTGGAGGCCATCAACCTGCCCGAGGGAGGAGCCTGCTTCATCGTGGCGCTCCCCTCCATCCCAGCGGAGGCAGTCCCGGGGAAAGCCTAGGGCGGCGGAGCACCGCCGCGCAACGGCGCCGGAACAACGCAGCCCGCAGCCACGGTCTGCGCCATTCACCGCAGCGGTTTGCCTATAATGGAACGACGCGCCGCCGGCGTAAGGCGGCCTATGCAAAGATTCAGGGGAAGGCAGCGCACTATGAAAGTGAAGAAAGCGCATGTGAGAACCATGCTTCCGGTTGCCTCGGCAGGATTCGCCTCTTTCTGGGCCTGGTTCTACCTCGTGCTCTTGAGCCCTTATCCGGCAAGCCACGCCGGCGACCTGTCGCTCGTTTTGAAGCTCGCGTTCCTTGTGGGCGTCCTGGCCGTGCTTTTGCTCGTGTACCTGAAGCGCGACCTTTTCAGCCGGACGGAGCACGACCCGCTTCCCTGGGCGGCAGCCCTGCTATCCCTTCCGCTTGGGCTGCTCAACCTCGTCGCCCATTACGCGGCCGTTCCCCCGGCTGCGTTCTTCGCCGCCTGGTTCCTGGGCGGGTGCGGCTTCTCGCTCATCTTCCTTCTCTGGACCAAGGTGTTCATGGTGGGTTGGCAAAAGGACGTGGGGGCGTACTTGTCGGCAAGCGCCTTGGCGGGGGCCGTGGTCTACCTCTTCGCCTGCGAGCTGTTGCCGCCCTACGGTGACGTTGCGCTCGTGCTGCTGCCGCTGGCATCGCTGGCCGTGCTCCACTATGTGCGCACCCACATCGTGGGCAGCGAGCAGGAGCCCGACTCGCCGCTCGAGCAGACGCGCCTGTTCCCGCTTACCGGATTCACCGTGGCCGTGTTCGGCGCGCTGTTCGGCATCGCGCTGTACCTGCTGTGCGCGAACCTGGACGCCGTGGACCCGCTGGCCGTCGCGGCGGCCGTCGCGTGCGGCGCCGGGCTGCACCTGGCGCTGAGCGTTCTGGTGAAGCGCTACGTGCCGTTCGGCACCGCGGAGAAGGTGGCGCTTCTGCTGCTGGTGGTGGGCTTTCTGGGACTCGCGTTCCTCGGACCGGGGCTCATGCTGGCATGCTGCCTGTTCATCGTCGGCGTGTACGTGTACCTGGACTTCTCGAACCTGAGCGCGCTCGTGGGCTTCGCGAGCGGCCATCCCTCGCCGTTCTGGCGCATCGCCCGCGGCCAGCTGGTGCTGCCGGCGGGCATGATCGTAAGCTGGAGTTTGTGCATGGCCATCGAGTATGCGAATCCGAGCCTGTTCGCTTACGTGCCCTACCTGGCGCTCGGCCTGCTGTTGGCGCTGGCGCTGCTGGCCGCGTTCGTGCCGTTCAAGGACAACACGTTCGCCGACAAAACGGTGAAGGCCGAGATCGTGGAGGGAGGCTACTTCAAGCAGCGCTGCAACCAGGCAGCGCAAACGTACAAGCTGTCGAACCGAGAAGGCGAGATCCTGTACTACCTGGCGAAGGGGCGCAACGCCCAGTTCATCGCCGACGAGCTGAACATCTCGGCGTACACGGCCAAGACGCACGTGTACCACATCTACCAGAAGATGGGCATCAACTCGCAGCAGGAGCTCATCAGCATCGTGGACTCCACGGAGGTCGTGTACCAGTAAGGCGCCGCCGGGTTCGTCGGGCGCGGCGTTCCGGCGGGCGAACGGCGCCTGCCAGCTGACGCCCCAGCTACCCTAGTATCCCACGGCTGCCACGAGCGGGGCGAGCACGGTGGCGTGCAGCGCCATCATGGCCAGCGTGGGCAGCACGCCCGCCTTGAAGAAGTCGGTCATCTTCCAGTAGCCGTAGCGGAACGACAACATGTTGTTGCTGTCCACGCCCATGAGGAACGTGGTGGATGCGTTCACCGCCACGATGACCGTGAACACGACAGGACTCACGCCGAACGCGGCGGACAGCGACGCGAGCGGTATGAGACAGATGGCGATGAACGCCGGTCCCACGGGTATGACCAGGCGCAGCAGCGGCAGCAGCGCCGCCGTGGCGCCCACGATGGCCGTGCCGCTCACCGCGAGCTTGCCCACCGTGGAGCCAAAGAGCCAACTGGCCGCCCCCTGTTCCTTCACGCCTCCCGACAGCGACTGCACGCAGCCGATGAGCAGCACGATGTTCCACGACACCGACGCCGTGTACTCGCGCCACGTGAGCACGTCGAGCCCCGGCAGGAAGAACAGCACCAGGCACAGCACCGCGATGGCCGTGGCATCCCAGCCCGTCCAGTTGCTCGCGATCCACAGCGCGAACGTCACGCCCATGACGCCGAGCACCTTCCAGTCAAGCGCCTCCAGCCTGCCCACGGCGCGCCCCTTCTCCTCGATGCAGGCCATGGTGGCCGCCGAGATGGGCTCCGGGCGGAACACGAGCGTCACCGACAGCCAGCACGCAACCAGCAGCACGAGCGCGATGGGCATGCAGATGGCCGTCCAGTCCAGGAACGATATCTCTATGCCGGTGTTGGCGGCCAGCACGTTCATGGCCATGATGTTCATGGCGCTGCCCGACGGGATGGACTGCCCGCCCACCACCGACGCGTACGTGATGCCTATCATGAGCGCCCGCCCCAGGTTGGACTTGCCGGGCTCGCACCCCTCGATCTTGAGAATGCTCGATACCGCAATACCCGCGAACAGCGCCGTGCAAGGCAGGTCGGAGATGAAGAACGACAGCACGGCGGCCGACACCATGAACGCGCCCACGGTGGCCCGCGCGTTGCCCTTCGTCAGGCGCATGAGCGCGAACACGATCTTCGTGGGCAGCTTCGTCTTGAGCAGCGCCGCCGTGATACCGAACGACGCCAGGATGAAGAAGATCACGCTGCTGATGAACCCGCTCCACACGCCCCCGTTGAATTCCAGCACGCCGAAGGCGGGCATGAGCACCATCATGACGAGGCCCGAGATGGCCACGGGCACCGGCTCCGTCACCCACAGGAAGATGCCCGCCACCATGAGCGCCAGCGACATCTTCCCCGCCTCGGAGAGCCCCTCCGGCGTGGGCCCGAACCATGCGGCCGCGATCAACGCCACCGCCACCGCCACGCAGGCGACCCTCTTGGCCGCCGAACCGCCTGCCAGCGCCTGGCTTCGTTTCGCGCTCCGTCCCTTTTCGCCCATCGAATACCTCCCCCTCGCACGCCGAGCCCTCGAACAGGCGCCCACCATAACGTGAACCCGCAAGGCACGAATCGGACGCCTGAAAGGAAAGCGCACGAACGCCATACTACTGTGCGTATGACCCCCTTCATGCGGGTTCTTCATACGGATTTTTCGATGACTTCCCCCGGTTTTAGCAACGGCCATTCGATTCACGATCCCGCGCGCTCGGAGATAGTGGGAGGCGAGCATTCGGCGGAGAGGCGCGTCCCTTGCACGGCGCGCAGCGGAGAAAGGGGGATGGACCGAAGCTCCAACAGAACAAGGAAGCAACTGGAAAAGCAAGGGGGTTGATTCATCTCATGTCCGACAACAAAAAGCAACAAGGCACGTCGCTCGGCAAGAGGCTGGCGCTTATCGGCGTCGCCGTGGCCATCATCGTGATAGCGCACTTCCTTCCCACGCCGGAAGGGCTGTCCTACGCGGGCAAGATGGCCATAGCGCTCATGGTGTCCGGCATCGTGCTCTGGGTGACGGAGCCCGTGCCCATGGCCATATCGGGCCTGGCGCTCATGTGCCTCATGCCGGGATTCGGCATCTTCCCGTACAACGGCACGCCCGGCGTATGGGCGAACTTCATCAGCAACGTGATCTTCTTCATCCTGGCGTCGTTCGGCATCACGTCGGCGCTGCTGAAGACGAAGATCCCCACGAAGATCGTGTTCACGCTCATGCACATCACGAAGGGCAACGCGAAGCTCACGGTGCTCATGTTCATGGTGGCCACGGCCGTGATCTCGGCCTTCGTTTCGAACCTGCCCTGCACGGCGCTGTTCGCGGGCATCGCCATGTCCAGCATCATCGAGGTGGAGCAGAAGAACGGCACCGCGAAGCACGCCGCCAACCTGGGCAAGGCGCTCATGATAGGCATCGCGTACGCCTCGTGCATGGGCGGCATGATCACGCCGGCCGGCTCGGCGCTGAACATCATGACGCTGAACATGCTGGGCGCGAACGCGGGCTTCACCATCTCGTTCCTCGACTGGGTCATCATCTGCGCGCCTATCGCCCTCATCCTGCTGGTGGTGTGCTGGCTGTCGGTGGTGTTCATCTTCAAGACCGACCGTATCTCCGACGAGACGATGCTCGCCATCGAGAAATCGGGCGCGTCGGTGGGCAAGCTCGACGGGTTTGACAAGAAGGTGCTCGCCATTCTGGCGCTCATGATCGTATGCTGGGTGGCCAGCAATTGGACGGGATGGGACGCCACGGCCATCGCCGTTGCGGGCCTGGCGCTGTTCTTCCTGCCCGGCATCGACGTGCTTACCTGGAAAGAGTACATCGCCAGCGTGCAGTGGGCCATCGTGCTGCTCATCGGCTGCGTGCAGTCCATCGCGGGCGGCATCAAGGAGCAGGGCGCGGCCAGCTGGCTCTTCGGCGCCACCGTGGGCAAGATGGCCGTGTCGGCCTTCGCCGTGGTCGCCGCCACCGCCGTGGCGCTGCCGCTCATGCGCCTGATCATCCCGGTGGGCCCGGCGCTCATCGCCATCAGCCTCATCCCGCTTGCGGGCATGGGCCCTGCCATGGGCGTGTCGGCCGCCGTGTTCGCCATCATCATCGCGTTCAACGCCAACACGACGTTCCTTCTGGGCGTGGACAGCAACAACATGATGACGTTCAAGCACGGCCAGTGGAAGATGGGCGAGTTCTTCAAGGCCGGCATCGCGCCGACCATCGCCATGATGATCCTCCACGCCACCATCCTCGCCCCGCTCGTGGGCCTGGTGGGGTACTGATTCGCGACGTTCGAGCTCTCTCCGGACTCGCGTTTCCAGGGCCCGGACCCCGCAAGGGGTCCGGGCCCTTCCCTTTTCCGAAAGCGGTGCCGGAGCGGCCGGCCGTGCGGGCCCGGGCGAAGACCGTCCGAGCGCCACAGCGGGTTCGCCGCCTGCCCCAACGACCTCGCCGTCGCACTGCCTTCCCCCAAGGGCCCGCGCCTCTATGAACTTGACCCCGATAATTGTGGTCGCTTTCGTTGAATCCGACCAAACTGCAGGGGCTCGCCTCAAAACGGGTGCGGGTCCTTTTCTGCTTGCCGCGCCGATGGTTTCGGCGCACAATGGAGGAGGCTGCAGCGTTGGCGGCTGCGGCGGGATACTCAGGGGAAAGGGAAACGGCCATGATAGAGGCTATCGCGTTCGATGCGTACGGCACGCTGTACGACGTGTACTCGGTGGAGCGGAAGTGCGAGGAGGAGTACCCCGGCAGCGGGGCGGCCATGAGCCGGCTGTGGCGCCAGAAGCAGCTGGAGTACTCGTGGCTGCGCACGCTCATGGGACGCTATGCGGACTTCTGGCGCGTCACCGAGGACGCGCTGCGCTACACGCTGGCCGAGCTGGGCTTGGAGGGCGACGAGGGGAAGATAGCGGCCATCATGGCAACCTATCTGGAGCTGGAGATGTACCCCGAGGTCATAGAGGCCATGGCGCGTTTCGGCACGCGCAAGAAGGCCATCCTCACGAACGGCAACCTGGGGATGATCCAGCCGCTCGTCGCGCGCTCCGGGCTGGGCGCGCACCTGGACGCCTGCCTGAGCGCCGACGAGGCGGGGCTGTTCAAGGTGCGGCCCGAGGTGTACCAGTTGGCCGTCGACCACCTGGGCGTTGCGCGGGAGCGCCTGCTGTTCGTGTCGTCGAACGGCTGGGACGTGGCCGGCGCCAAGGCGTTCGGCTTCACCGTGGGTTGGCTCAACCGCCGCGGCCTGCCACCCGAGGAGCTGGGCGTCCGCGCGGATTACGAGGCATCCAACCTGCTGGAGCTGGCGGAGATGGTGGTTTCGGCCTGACGGGCGCCGCCCCACGGGCCTTGGCTCGCCGCTACGCGACGCCTTCAGGTTTTAACATGGCAGCTGCCGCTTCCGGCATTGCGGGCATCGCCACGTCGTCGAACTCGAAGCCAGGCTTCGCGCACACGGTGCAGAAAGCGGGACGACGGCCGGCCACGACGAGGCCGCAGGCCGGGCAGAGCGAGAAGAGCCCGGCAGGACGGGCGCCCTCGGCCATATCGAGGCAGAGGCACGCGGCGGCCTGCTCCACCTCCTGCAGCTGGCGGTAGAGCTTCGCGATGTCGCGGTAGCCGCGCACGCGGGCGCGCGCGGCGGCGTCGCGGCAAGCCCCCGTACTCCAATCATCGAGCCGCCCGGACGCGACGCGCAGGGCGTCGTCCAAGCTCGACGGCAGGGACGTGTACGCCGCCGGATCGACGCTCTCGGCATGCAGCGGCCCGCGGAAGGCCTCGATCGCAGCCAGGTGAGCCCGCTCGCCAGCCGCCAACGCGTCCAGCACGGCACCGTCCTCCGGGCGGCCGGCCGAGCGGGCGGCATCGGCCAACAGGGCGAACGCGCGTTTCTCCGCCAGGCATCGGGCGCGGGCGGCCTGCAGGTCGTCGTAGACCGCGCCCACGTTCTCCCGCGTGAACGCCGCCTGCTTGCGTGCACGATGGCGACGGTACGCGCGCATGCCCAGCAGCTCCAACGCCACGAGGCCCGCCACAACCGCGACGAGCAGCACGATGGTATCCACAACGGCCCCTTTCCACACAAAGATTCTGTCACGGCAGCGCAAAACGCCTTCTCCGCCTCGTGCCGCGCATCAGATTTTTCGAATTCTGGCAGACTTTGGAGGGTATGCGTCGCATGTCCAGCCGCTTTCCTGCATGCGACGACTCGGCCGGCCGCAGTCTCACGGCCGGCCGCTGACCCGCGTCCCGGCACGCAGCCGGGACGCGGGCCCCTTGCTTACTCGCCGAGGGCGAACACCGCCTGCTTCGTCTTGGCGGCCAGCTTGGCGTTCAGCTCCTCCAGAGGGCCGTACTCCAGGCATTTCGCCTGGCAGTGCTGCACGCAGGTAGGCACCTTGCCGAGAGCCTGGCGCGCAGCGCACAGGTCGCACTGGTCGGTGGGCACCGGCATGTAGGCCAGCTGCCACACGTCCTCGTCGATCTTCCACGGGCCTATCTCGTTCACCAGGATGCCCGTCTGCCCCACCGGGTAGCCGTGCTCCATCTGGCATGCGAACTCGCACGAATGGCAGCCCGTGCACCATTCGTAGTCAACCAAGATTCCGTACTGGGCCATTGTTACTCACCGTCCTCGAGCTTGTAGAGCCTGCAGATGCTCGTCTTGTAGTTGGAACCGAACCCGCTCTTGCCGGGGCTGTACACCATGAGGTTGTTGATGTTGTACTCGAACACGTCGAAGAACTTCTCCGGGTCGCCCTCCGGCCGCCACCATGCGTGGTCGCAGGCCACGATGCGGGGATCGGTGAGGATGGGCGTCGACTCGATCTTGATCTTGGCACGGCCGTTCTGGTTCTCGATCCACACCCACTCGCCGTCCTCCATGCCGAGCTCGGCCAGCTTGTCGGGATGCACCTGCACGATGGGGTCGGGGTGCATCCGGCGCAAACGCTCGATCTGGCGGTGCTCCGAGTGGAAGTAGCTCCAGTTGCGCGCGCCCGTGGTGAGCACGAGCGGGTACTGCTCGAACAGCTCCGGCGTGGAGCCGGGGCCCGGATCGGGCTCCTCGAAGTACGGCAGCGGGTCGAGCTCGGCCGCGTTGTAGAACGTCGACCACAGCTCGATGCGGCCCGTGGCCGTCTGGAACCCGGGCTGGCCGTCGTTGCGCATCTTGCCGGTCTTGTACTTGTAGTACTCCACCGGAAGGTACACCGGCGCCTCCTCGCGCAGCTCCTCCCACGAGTAACCTGTGGGCTTCAACAGCTCGGTGAACATCTCCTCCGGCTTCTCCCAAGGCCAGGCCTCGGGGTTGAAGCGCTTGCCCAACTCCAGGTTGATCTGCATGTCGGACTTGCACTCGCCGATCTGCGTGACCTTGTTGATGACCTCGCCGCGCTGCGGCCCGTCGCCCACGCGGATGCCGTTGCGCTCGGCGAACGTGGCGGCAGGCAGCACGACGTCGGCCAGCGCCATGATGGTGGGCGTCATGAACAGGTCGACCGACACGATGAAGTCGCACTTGTTGAACGCGTTGTACACGCGGTGAGGGTCGGCGCCCATGCAGGCGATGCCGTTCGTGGTCTGGAAGTGTGCGCCGTGGATCTCGTAGGGCACGCCCGTCTCCATGGTCTCGATGAGCACGTCGGGCGAGGACTGCTTGAAGCCCATCTGCAGCAGGCGGTAGCGGTCGAGGCCCAGGCGCTTCGGCTCCTGCTCGGGGGGCAGCAGATCGCGGCCCCAGCCGCCGGAGTACGCCATGATCTCCGCGGGGGGCACCAGGCCGCCCGGGCAGTCGATGTTGCCCGTGATCTGGAACAGCGCTGCGATGGCCTGGCCGGCGGGGATCGCCTCGCGCGTCATGTCGATGGCAAGGCCCCACTGCAGCGTGGCCGGCTTCGCCGCGGCCAGCATGCGGGCGGCGCGCACGATCTTGTCCTCGGGGATCCAGGTGATCTCGGCCACGCGGCCGGCCGGATACTCCTGCACGCGCTCCTTCAGCTCGTCGAAGCCGTAGCACCAGCAGTCGACGAATTCCTTATCGTAGATTTCCTCGTTGATGATGACGTTCAGCATGCCGAGCGCCAGCGCCGCGTCGGTGCCGGGGCGGATGGGCAGGTGCAGGTCGGCCTTCGCCGCGAGGAACGTCACACGCGGGTCGATGACCACGGTCTTCATGCCGCGCTTCATGAGGTCGATGACCCAGTGGCCGAAGAAGCCGTCCGAGTTCGCGATGAGGGGGTTGTTGCCCCACACGAACATGACCTCGGGCATGGTCCAGCCCTCGTGGTCGAACCGATCGGGGAAATGCTGGGCCACGTCGGCGATCCAGAACGAGCCCGTCGTGGCGGCCATGCCGGCCACGCGCGGCAGATAGCACGCGTTGCCCGAGAGCACGTTACCGTAGTTCGGGCTGCCGAACGACCAGCACAAACGCGACTGCCACGGCGCGATGTCGCGGCCGGTGCCGTGGATGAACACCACGGACTCGGCACCGTACTTGTCCTTGATGGCGTTGAACTCGCGCTCCACGATGTCGTAGGCCTCGTCCCAGCTCACGCGCTCCCACCTGTTCTTGCCGCGGTCGGCGCGGGCGCGCTTCATCGGGTAGGTGAGGCGGTCCTTGTGGTTCACGATCTCGGGCATGTCCAGGCAGCGCACGCACAGGCGGCCGTCGGTCATCGGGTTCTCGGGGTCGCCCTCCACCTTCACGAGCTTGCCATCCTTGTCGGTGTACATCAGCACGCCGCACCCCAGGTGGCATCCCGGCCCCGACCACGCGCTGCCGCGCGTTACCGTGTACTCGCCTTCCTCGTAGCGCCACGGCTTCTCATGCGGGATGGTGATGCCCTCTGATTTCTCCATGCTTCGCCCTCCTTGGTTCTCTCGTCGAATAGCACTGGGGACAGCATGCCGCGCAGGGCGGGACCGCGAATCGCCGCGGCAACGTGAAATCGCGCCACAAGCGTCACGATATGGGATTGATGAGGGACGAAGGGCGGCATACTGCCGAGGGTAGTATGCCGGGAAAAGGGGCCGATGGACCGCCACAAGACGCAAAGGCTCTTCCAAGCCGTCGTAATCTCCGATGCGGCACACGGTCGCGACCTCGTTGAGCGAGCACACCATCATGAGCAGGCCGTCGTCGGGCGCTCCACACGATGACGCCTTCACCGCGGCTAATGCGGGCAATGTCTCGGCCCGCCGCATGTGGCGAGGAAAGTGGCGGTGTCAATCATGTACTGGCTTTCGGAAAGACACCCATCGACACAGTAATCACCGATTTTCCACATCGCCAGACCTATCAACAGCGAAGGAGAACGCTTCTATCAGAGAAATCCCAGGTGGGGTTACTTCACTGTCAAGCAAATTTTGCTGGAATATCCTACGGAGGCCAGAAAGGAGGGGCCCGTTGTAGAAAACCGGTGATTACTGTGCCATTCGATGCCGACTTCTCGATGTTCATCCGTCTATCTGCAAGCACGCATGCGGCAACCTGCAATAGAACGCAACGAGAACGTCATCCGCCCACTCCCAAGGGTAGCGGGCAGTTGGAAACCCTCGCAATGAGGCGCCGAGCATCCACTGCGCGAGGGGCTTCGTGCATTTTTTGGAGCCGCATGCTTTTCCTCAGTTGCAAGCCTATAATAGACAATTAGTTTGATTATCGAAGTATTGTCGACTCTTACGCGGAAGCCCGTTAGCAGTAGGTGGGGCAGGCGCATCTTGGTCGAAGGCAGGAGAAACATCGTGGGCAGTGCATTGGTGGGATTCGGCAAGGCGGCTCCGGCGCTTGAGGTGCAAAACGACGACCTGAAGGCGCTCGTCGACACGAACGACGAGTGGATCAGGACGCGCACCGGCATCGAGAGCAGGCACGTGGCCGTAGGAGAGTCGAACGCCGACCTGGCCGAGCAGGCGGCGCGCGAGGCACTGGGCTGGGTCGAAGGCGGCTTCGCCGAGCGGTGCCTCGAAGCGGGCGAGATCGACCTCGTGGTGTTCGCCACCATCACGCCGGACACGGTGGTGCCTTCGATGGCGGGCCTGCTGCGCCGCCGCCTGGGCCTCGAGAACGCCATCGCCTTCGACGTGAACGCCGCCTGCACGGGCTTCGTCTACGGCTTGACCGTGGCCGAGGCCCTGATGGCCGCGAGCGCGCCGAAAACTCCGGGCGCCGTCGGGCGCAACCCCGTGCGCCGCGCCCTCGTGGTGGGAGCCGAGCGCCTGACCCGCCTGACGAACTGGGCCGACCGCAACACGTGCGTGCTGTTCGGCGACGGCGCTGGCGCGGCCGTGCTCGAGTGGAGCGACGAGCGGACCGGCATCCTGGGCAGCTACATCGTGAACGAGGACGACGTGACGAACGCGCTGTCCTGCCCCGCGACGTACGACGCGCCCCAACCGTTCGACGCCGACGGCATCGCGCCGGCGGTCGCGGACACGGACGCGGCGGCCGCGCAGATCGCCGACGAGCTCGCCGTGCGCGAGGCCATCGAGGACGGCCGCCCGCGCCAGACCATCTACATGAACGGCCAGAAGGTGTTCAAGTTCGCCGCCGAGGCCATGACCGTCGCCGTCAACCAGGCGCTCGACCGCGCGGGCATCGCGCTGGACGAGGTGGCCTGCATCGTCCCCCACCAGGCCAACGAGCGCATCATCAAGTACGCCGCCAAGAAGCTCGACCGCCCGATGGACCTGTTCCAGCTCTCCATCGCCCACGCCGGCAACACCTCGGCCGCCAGCCTGCCCATGGCGCTGGCCGAGGCGTACACCGCCGGCCGCATCAAGCCCGGCGACAAGGTGGTGCTGGTGGCCTTCGGCGGCGGCTTCACCAGCGGCGCCGTGGTGTACGAGGCGTAGGCACACGCGCCCGGCGGCATCGCCTGATCCGCCAAACGCTCCTCAAACGCGAGATACCCCCGGCGCTCAAAGCTCCTCCTCGCTCGCCGACAGCTTCGCCGACGCTGTCGCAGGAGAATCGACCCCCTACCTCCGCGGCACGGCGCGCGTGACGGCGCGGGCGCAGGCAACGGCGGCGACGGCTTTCACCAGGTCGGGGATGGCGAAGGGGGCGATGGTTACGGCGAACGCGGCGGCAAGATCCACCCCTACCACCGCGGCGTACTGCACGCAGCCGCACGTGTACGTAACGATGATGAATACGAGGCAGGCAGCCAGGTCGACGGCCCACGCGCGCCCTCCTGCAAGCTTCTTGCCAGCTGCGCCGCCGCCAAGCGCGCGGCGCAGCGCCGCCCGCACAGCGAGCGCCACGGCCGCGGCCACCACATACCCCCACAGATAGCCCCCCGTGGGGCCCAGCAGCATGCCGATGCCGCCGCGCATGCCCGAGAACATCGGCAGCCCCACCGCGCCGAGCGCCAGGTAGCCCGCAATCGCCGCCAGGCACTCGCGCGGCGTGAGCGCGAGCAGGGCGAACATAAGCGCGAACATCTGCAGCGTGAGCATCACAGGGCCGAACGGTATGGCCACCCACGCCGAAACGCCCATGAGCGCGATCGTGAGCGCCACGAACGCGATCGAACGCGTACTCCCCCGCGTGCCCGCCGTCTTCTTTCCCTGCACCGCCCGCTCGTCCATGTGCGCTTCCTTCCTGCATGCGACTTGCTCGCCGCTTCCGTCAGACCGCGTCGCAGTATAGAAGAGCCCGCCGGTTCGCGTAAACCAGCGGACTCTTTCCAGGTTGACAATCGGGGTGACAACCGCGCGATACGCAGGATACCGGCCACACGGTCGGCTGCTCACCTGCCGGGCCAAACCGCGGCGCACAGTACCGTGGGACCGCACGCCGCGGCCAGCGCAACCGGCATCCGCCGGGCAAATCCCGACGGGCCCCTGCTAGAACTTCGCGGTGATCTCCCCGCGCTCCAGCTTCCGCAGGCGCTTCATCTCCACGATGATGAAGATGACGGTGACGAAGATGGACAGGAAGTCCGCCATGGGCGTGGCGAAGTACAGTGCGTCGAGCCCCGTGAACTGCGGCAAAATGTGCGGCAGGACCTCGGGCAGCGCGAACAGCAGCGGCACGAGGAACAGGATCTGGCGCGTGAGCGACAGCACGATGGACTTCGCGGGTTGGCCCGTGGCCTGGAAGTAGTTCGAACCGACGATCTGGAAGCCCACGAACGGCAGCATGAGCAGCTGCACCTTGAGCGCGAACACGGTGAAGTCAACCAGCCCGTCGTGCGTGATACCGAACGCCCCCACGATGAACTCGGGGAACAGGTGCACCACCAGCCACATGACCGTGCCGAGCACCGTAGCGCCGGCAATGCCGTACCACAGCGTCTTGCGCACGCGGTCGATGAGCTTCGCGCCGTAGTTGAAGCCGAGCAGCGGCTGGATGGCCACGGCCACGCCCACGAGCGGCAGCACGGTGAACATGGCCACGCGCTGCACCACGCCGATGGACGCCAACGCGTCGTCCGCTCCGATGGGGCTCAACGCGCCGTACTGGACCAGCAGGTGATTGATGACGAAGTTCACCACGGCCATGCCTGCCTGCACGGCGAAGCTGGCGAAGCCGAGCGACAGGATGGTGCCGATGACGCGCAGATGCGGCGCCATGTAGCGGAAGTGCAGCTTGAGCGGCACGTTGCGCGTGAACACGAAGTACCACAGCACCGCGGCGCACGACGCGGCCTGCCCGATGATGGTGGCTAGCGCGCTGCCCTCCACCCCCCAACCCAGCCGGAGAACGAACAGGTAGTTCAACGCCGTGGACACCACGAGGCCGATGAGCATGGTGACGAGCGCGCGGTTGGGCGCGCCGGCCGTGCGGATGAAGTTGTTCACGCCCATGCCGATGCACTGGAAGATGAAGCCGAAGCAGATGATCTGCAGGAACGCCCGCGCATAGGGGCGCACGTCGTCGGTGGCGCTCGAGAGCGTGAGCAGGCCGTCCAAGACAGCGGGGTTCAGCGCCGCGATGCCGACTATGGCCGACACCACCACGCTCAGCAGCACCGTGTTGCCCAAGCTGATCTCGGCGTCCACGCGCCGTCCCTCGCCCAGGCGCAGCGCCGCGAGCGCGTTGCCGCCGTTGCCGATGAGCATGGAGATGGCCATGAACACGATCATGATGGGGTTCGCCACGGTGGCCGCCGACAGGCCGATCTCGCCCATGGCCTGCCCGAGGAAGATGGAGTCCACCACGTTGTAGGCACCGTTCACCACCATGCCGAGGATGGCGGGAATGGCGAACTCGGTGATGAGGCGCGGGATGGATGCCGTGCCCATGCGGCTGACCTTGCTGTCGCGACCAGGATTCTTCGGGTCCTTGCCGAGGGGTGCGCCGGTGCTTTCTTCGTTGAGATCGAGGGGGAGTTTCGTCTTCGTCGCTGAGGATGCTGCCATGGCTCGAGATGCCTTTCTCATTTTTGCGGAACGAGATATTTTACTCGCGCGCACAGAGAAAGGAGAATACCTTGTCGACAGATACATAAAGCAACCACAGCAAAGCGCTGCCAAAGGCGCCTATTCGCCGACGGGCGGCTGATCTACACGAGATGCGCCTCGCCGGAGGCGACCGGCACGCACGATCCATCGGGCGCGCGAAGGACGAGGCGACCGAACGCGTCCACCGAGGCCACCGTCCCCTCGGCCACCGGCTCGCCCGCAAGGTTCACCATGCGCACGCTGCGCCCCGTGAGGCTGGCATGGGCGGCGTACTCGCCTGCAAGCGGCGCAAAGCCCTTGGCCTGCCAGGCACGGTACAGCGGCGCGTACGCGTGCAGGACCGCGGCGGCCACATCGTCGATGCCGCCCTCGAAGCCCAGCTCGGGTAGGTAGACGGGGACGTTCTTGCCGCCCACCGCGACATTGTCGGCAGGATCCGGCAGCTCCACGTTCACGCCGATGCCCACGCACACGCCGCCCGCATGAGCCTCGAGCGAGATACCGCACAGCTTGCGGAAGACGGGCTGTGCGGCCGCAGCGTCGAGAAGTTCCGGCGGCTGACAAGCCGCCGGAACCGAAAGAACCACCAGGTCGTTCGGCCACTTCACAAGCACACTTTCCGCGGCTTCGGCGGGGAGCAGCCCGGCCACCGCGCAGCGAACGGCCAGGGCGGTCACGAGGCTCAAGGTGGGGAGAAGGGCGGCGTCAACCGAGGGGCGCAGCAGCAGCGACAGGTACAGGCCGCCTTCGGGGCTCGCCCAGGCGCGACCCTGCCGGCCGTAGCCGCCCGTCTGCCGACGGGCGCGCAACGCCAGGCCCTCGGGCTCGCCAGCCTCCAACGCGCGCTTCACCTCGTCGTTCGTCGAGGTAACCTCGTCGAGCACGCGCAGGCGGAACGCGAGCGGCTCGCTCACAGCCGTGTGGCCTTCCCCACCGCCACGCGATCGCACGTCACAGGGGTGCCGTCGGCCAGCACATGGCTCGGCAGCAGCTCCAGCAGCGGCTGCACCACGAAGTCGCGCTCGAGGGCGCGCGGGTGCGGCAGCGTGAGCAGGTCGTTGTCCGTCACGTACAGCTGGTAGTCGATGATATCGATATCGCAGGTGCGCGGTCCGTTCTCTCTCTCGCGCACACGGCCCAGGCTGTTCTCGATGGCATGCAGGTAACCCAGCAACTCCTTGGGCGCGAGCCCCGTGCGCAGCAGCACGACGGCGTTCACGAACACGTCCTGGTCCAAGTAGTAGGCCGGCTCGCTCTCGTAGAAGCTGGAGATGTCAACGATCTGCGAGTCCGGCAGCGCGCACAGCTCGGTGACGGCCTGGTTCAGAAGCGCGATCTTGCCCTCGCGCTCCTCGCCCGGCTCGGCTACGAGCGGCACGTTGCAACCCAGGCCCAGCAGCGCGTAGGGGCGCAGGTCCTTGAGCGCCTTGGCCGTCTCGGCAACGTTGTGCGTGCGCACCACGTTCGCCCCCAGCTCGCAGGCCATGAGCGCCTCGGCAGCGGACGCCTGGTCGCGTTCGCGCGGCTCGTCGATACGGTACGCGTAGCCGATGTAGCTCTTGCGCGACAGCGCCGCCATCACCGGGTACCCAAGCCGTGCGAACTCTTGGAAGTTGCGCACGAGCTCGATGGTCTGCTTCGGCGTCTTGCCGAAGCCGGGTCCGGGATCGATGCAGATGCGGTCGTGCGCGATGCCCGCCGCCTCGAGCGCGGCCGCCCGGTCGCGCAGGTAGTCGCGCACGTCGTTCACCACGTCGCCGTACACGGGGTCGTCCTGCATGGTGGCCGGCTCTCCCTGCATGTGCATGACCACGAGCCCGGCGTCGCAGCCGCTCGCCGCGTCCACCATGGCCGGGTCGCGGAAGCCGGACACGTCGTTCACGATGGCCGCACCCGCCTCGACGGCCGCACGCGCCACCGCAGGTCGGCGCGTGTCGATGCTCACGCACATCCCGCGCTCGGCGAGCGCGCGCACCACGGGCAGCACGCGCTTCAGCTCCTCGTCCACGCCCACGGGCGCGGCTCCGGGCCGGGTGGACTCGCCGCCCACGTCCACGATGGCGGCCCCTTCCTCCACCATCCGCTCGGCGTGCGCGAGCGCGGCATCCACGTCCTCGTGCTCGCCGCCGTCGGAGAAGGAATCAGGGGTAACGTTCAAGATGCCCATGACGATGGGCATCTTGGTGTCGAACTCGAAATCAGCGCAGCGCCAGATCATTTACGCTCTCCGTCGCCTTTCTCATCGTCGGTGCGGTCGGCGGGCTTGCCGTCCTGCGGCGCGCCCTTGCCGTCGCCCATCATCTCGCGGAAGCCCTTCTCCATCTCGTCGAGGAAGCTCTTAGAGCCGTCGGCGGGCGCAGCAGGGGCCGTTGTGCCCGATACCTGCGCGCCGGCTGCAGCCCCATCATCCTCGTCCGAGGGCTCGCGGAACGGCGGGTTCGGATCCTGGTCGCCCGGCTCCACCGGCTCCTCTTTCCAGTTCGGGTCGGCCAGCTTGGCATCGCGCTCGCGCGCCGCCTGCTCCTCGGCCTCCTTGCGGGCGTTGATCTCTCCCTCGTGCTTCAGGTAGTCGTCCCACGTGTTGTCGAGCAGCGCCAGGCACGCCTCGCCCTCCACCGTCTCGCGCTCCAAGAGCACGCTGGCCATGAGGTCCATCTGCTCGCGATGGCTCACGAGGATCTCGTAGGCGCGGTCGTGCGCGTCCTTCATGATGCGGGCCACCTCGTCGTCGATGCGCTTGGCCGTCTCCTCAGAGTAGTCCTGCGTGTTGCCGTAGTCGCGGCCCAGGAACACCTCGTGGTTCGGCTGGCCGAACACCTGCGTGCCCAGCTCGGCGCTCATGCCGTACTGGGTGACGATGGCACGGGCCATCTTCGTGGCGCGCTCAAGGTCGTTGCTGGCGCCCGTGGTGATGTCGTCGCAGAAGATCTCCTCCGCCACGCGGCCGCCCATGAACACGGCCAGCTCGTCGCGCATCTCGCCGAGCGAGTTGAGCACCTTGTCCTCCTTGGGGATGGACAGCGTGTACCCCAGCGCGCGGCCGCGCGAGATGATGCTGATCTTGTGCACCGGGTCGGCATGCGGCAGCAGGTGCCCCACCAGGGCGTGGCCGCTCTCGTGGTAGGCGATGGTGTGCTTCGTCTGCTCGTCGAGCACGCGGCCCTTGCGCTCCGGGCCGGCAATGACGCGCTCCATGGACTCGCTCACCTCGCGCTGCGTGATGATCTTCTTGCCACGGCGCGCCGTGAGCAGCGCCGACTCGTTCATGAGGTTCGCCAGGTCGGCGCCCGTGAAGCCCGGCGTGAGCTTGGCCACCTTCGCCAGGTCCACGTCGCTGCCGATGGGCTTGTCCTTCGAGTGCACCTGCAAGATCTTCTCGCGGCCCTTCACGTCGGGCGCGTCCACCACAATCTGGCGGTCGAAGCGGCCGGGACGCAGCAGGGCGGGGTCCAGCACGTCGGCGCGGTTCGTGGCGGCGATGAGCACGACCGAATCGTTGCTCTCGAAGCCGTCCATCTCCACGAGCAGCTGGTTCAGCGTCTGCTCGCGCTCGTCGTGCCCGCCGCCCAGGCCCGTGCCGCGCTGGCGGCCCACCGCGTCGATCTCGTCGATGAAGATGATGGCGGGGCTGGCGTCCTTGGCCTGTTGGAACAGGTCGCGCACGCGGGAGGCGCCCACGCCCACGAACATCTCCACGAAGTCGGAACCCGAGATGCTGAAGAACGGCACGCCCGCCTCGCCGGCGACGGCGCGCGCGAGCAGCGTCTTGCCGGTGCCCGGAGGGCCCACCAGCAGGCAGCCGCGCGGGATCTTCGCGCCCATGGACTGGTACTTCGCCGGGTTCGCCAGGAAGTCCTTGATCTCCTGCATCTCCTCCACGGCCTCGTCCACACCGGCCACGTCGGAGAACTTCACGTCGGGACGCTCCTCGATGGACTTCTTCGTCTTGGCCTTGCCGAACGACATCTGCGAGTTGTTCGCCTTCTGCATGGAGTTGAAGAAGAAGAACAGCAGCGCGCCGATGGCGATGATGGGCAGCAGCGTGATGAGCAGGTCCATGAAGCCGGACGGCAGGTTCACCTGGTAGGGGATGTTCGGGTGCGCGGCCATGAGCTCGCCGAGCGAGTCCTGGCCCACGTAGGTGGACGTGAAGTTGTGCTCGTCGCCCAGCGTGGCCGCGTTGACGTCGGTGGTGCCCACGCCGCCCAGCGCCTTGCCGGTGTCGGGGTTCTTGAGCGTGGCCATGCGCGCGTTGAGCGCTTGGAACGCGTCGTTGAACGCGTTGGCTGCCGTCGAGCCGGCCGTGACGGCCGGGTAGTACGAGCCGGAAACGGTGTGGCCGCCGGCGTCGTACACGACCTTCGTCACGCGGTCCTGCTCCACGGCCTGCACGAATTCCGACGTGATGAGGCTGTCGGTCTGCGTGGTGCTGGACATGTTCATGAACTGCTGGCCCACGAAGAAGGCCACGATCAGGAACAGGACGACCGATATGATGGTCGTCCGCGGACTCGGCTGCTGGAATTGCGACTTCTTGTTGCTGTTCTTGTTATCCTGTGCCATGGAGCCTGACTTTCCTTCCCGAACGGTCGGCCGCGGCACCCGGTGCGGACTTCCCGTCCGCCGCCCGTTCGAGCCGCCGCCGCACGCTTACCTGGCGAACCGGCCGCCACCTGTCGGTGCGCCGCCCGTCCGCCGCGGGTACGTCGTTATTGGTAGATCTCCGGCTTCAAGATGCCGATGCAGGGCAGGTTGCGGTAGCGCTCCGCAAAGTCCAGCCCGTAGCCGACGATGAAATCGTCGGGGCACTCGAAGCCGAGGTATTTGCAGTCGATCTTCGCCTGCGCGGGCGTCTTCTTTCGCAGCAGCGTGGCCACCTCGAGGGAGGCCGGATGACGCGACGACAGGTTTTTAAGCAGGTACGTCAAGGTAAGGCCGGAGTCGAGGATGTCCTCGGCCACGATCACATGGCGCCCTTCGATCTCGGACGTGAGGTCTTTCAGGATGCGCACGACGCCGGAGCTCTTCGCCCCGTTGCCGTACGACGAGACGGCCAGGTAGTCCATCTCCACCGGCAGCTCGATCTTGCGGGCCAAATCCGCCATGAAGATGGCCGCCCCGCGCAGCACGGAGATGAGGACGATGCCGCCCTCGTCCGCGGTGCAGGCGTAATCGCGCGTGATGGCGCGGCCGATCTCGGCCACGCGCGCGGCGATCTCATCTTCGGTGAACAGCACCTCGGCCAGGTCGTTCTGCACAGCTCGCATCCTCTTCGTCATATCCGCGCTCCGCCGTCCCACGCTCCGCGCCGAAGCGCGATACGTGAGCGGGGGCGTCACGCTTACCTTGAGATTCGGTTAGTGTACCATTGCGTTCTTCATAAAAGGAGACGAGACGGTAACGCCGGGCCAAGGGCCACGATTTTTACATTTCGCCGCGGGAGCAGGGCGTATAGGTTGAAAAAACAAGGGGTTTCGTTTTCGTCAGCCAGCCGTCAGCGCGCGGCGAACAGGTCCGGGAACTCGTCCAGCAGGCGGCCGACGGGCAGGCCGATAACCGAGTCCAAGGAGCCGTCGACGCGCTCCACAAGGCTCGCCCCCTCCCCTTGCACGGCGTAGGCGCCTGCCTTGTCGAACGACTCGCCCTTCCGCAGGTAGTCGGCGATCTTCTCGTCGGTGAGACAGCGGAACGTGACGGCGGAACGGTCAACGAACGTGCGGAAGCCCACGGAGATGTCCTCGATCGCAGGAGCGGCCACCATCCACAGCGACACGGCCGTGATCACCTCGTGGGTGCGCCCGGACAGGCGGCGCAGCATGCGCTTGGCATCCGAGAGGCTTACGGGCTTTCCGAATATCTCGCCGTCGAGCACGACCATGGTGTCGGCTCCCAGCACGGCCGCCATGCCCAGGTAGTTCTCCGACAGCACCTCCTGCACCACGGCGCCGGCCTTGCGCTCGGCCAGCTTCTTCGCCGCCTCGGGCGGGTCGGCCAAAAGGTCGGGCTCCAGGGTCTCGTCGACCTCGGACACGCGCACGGAGAATGCGATGCCGGCGTCCTCCAACAGCTGCTTGCGCCGCGGCGAGCCGCTGGCCAGGATGATGTCGGGGACGGGCTCCCCGCCGGAAGCGGCGGCCTCCGCGCCGCACGCGGCCGCCTCGTGGGTGTTCTGTTCGTTATCCATGCCCGGTATTGTAACGCAAGGCCGGGTGCAGAGGGGCGCGAACCCGTCTTTCCGTCACCCTCGCTTGCGGCGTGCGCGGAACGCGGCCATGGGCTCGACGCGCACGCCGCGCTTGTTGGCGCTGACGGCCAGGTCTCCCTGGATGTTCGCCACGTAGCCGCCGCGGGGAGCGCCGGCGCCGTCGTAGGCGGCCAGCACGGCCTCGACCGACGCCGCCTCCACGCGCGCCTCGGCGCCCAGCACGAGGCCCAGCACGCGCAGGACGGCGCGGCGCTGCAGCGGGCGCGGCTCGGCGCCCAGCGCGGGGGCCAGCACGCAGCCGGCGCCATGGTCGATTCCCAGGGCCTCCGACTGCTCGATCCACGCCGCATGGCGGTTCGCAAGCGCCTCGGCCTGCGCCTCCAGCATGTCGTCCTCGTCGGCGATGAGGTTCATGCTGCGGCACAGAACGTCGAGCAGCTGCGGGTTGCGCTCCTTGGCCCGGGGCACGATCTCGTGGCGCACGTAGGCGCGGAACCGGTCCGTGTGGGCGTTCGTGGCATCCTCGCGCCAGAGGCTCCCCTCCGCATCCACGGCCACCGGCTCTTCCGCCCGCTCCCGTTCGACCAGGTAAGCTCGCAGATCGTTCCGGCTCGCATCCAGCAGCGGGCGCACGACCGGCCCGTTGCGGTACCGCATGGCGCGGAAGCCGCCCGGCCCCGTGCCCACGATGGAGCGCATGTAGAAGCTCTCCACCCGGTCATCGGCCGTATGGGCCGTGACGATGCGGCCGTCGACCAGCGGCGCGGCCGCATGGCGGCACAGGCTCTCCAGCGCCTCGTTCGCCGCCAAGTAGCGCTCGCGGCGTGCCACGGCCTCCACGTTCTCGCCCGTGAGCTCGGCCTCGCGCGCGATGTCGATCTCGCACGAGAACAGAGGGATGTCCAGCAGCTTGGCCAGCTGCGCCACGAAGCGCGCGTCGGCATCGGCGGCTTCGCCGCGCAGCCGGTGGTTCACGTGCAGCATGGCCAGCGGTCCCAGCTCCCCGGCCTCGTGCAACTCGGCGGCCAGGTACGCGAGCGCCGTGGAGTCCGACCCGCCCGACACCATGAGCAGCGCCGGCGTGTCCGGACCGGCGAGGACGCGCTCGGCAAGGGTGGACCGCATGCGGTCGATGGCGGTTGGCGCGGACATGGGGGCTCCTTACGCGAACAGCGGGGTGGACAGGTAGCGCTCGCCCGTATCCACCGCGAACGTGACCACGGTCGCGCCGCGCGCCTCAGGGCGCTCGGCCGCGAGCCTCAGCACGGCGGCGGCGTTCGCGCCCGACGAGATGCCCACGAGCAGGCCCTCGCGGGACGCCAGGTCGCGCGCGGCGGCCAGCGCGTCGTCGACCGAGACTGCCAGCGCGCCGTCCAACGCGTCCAAATCGAGCGTGGCGGGGATGAAGTTCGCGCCGATGCCCTGAATGCCGTGGGACGCGGGCGCCAGCTCCTCGCCGGCCAGCGCTTGCGACACGAGCGGGCTCTCCGCCGGCTCCACGGCGTAGAACTTCGTGGGAGCGCCCTGCGCGCGCAGGTAGTGCGCCACGCCCGACAGCGTGCCGCCGGTGCCCACGCCGGCCACCACGTAGTCGGGGAAGCCGCCCAGCTGCCGCACGATCTCGGGCCCGGTGGTCTCCTCGTGGGCGCGGGGGTTGTCCGGGTTCGTGAACTGGCCGACGATCCATGCGCCCGGCACCTCGCGCGCTATCTCCTCGGCGCGCGCCACGGCGCCGGCCATGCCCGCCGCCGCCGGCGTGAGCTCCAGCCGCGCCCCGTAGGCCGCCATGAGCGCGCGCCGCTCGCGGCTCATGGACTCGGGCATGGCGATGACCACCTCGTAGCCGCGCGCGGCGCCGATCATGGCCACGGCCACGCCGGTGTTCCCGCTCGTGGGCTCCACGAGCACCGTGCGGCCCGGCGCGATCTCGCCCCGCTCCTCGGCGCGGTCGATCATCGAGCGGGCCGCGCGGTCCTTGATAGACGCGCCGGGGTTCGCCGCCTCGTACTTGGCGAGCACGCGAAGGCCCGTCTCCTGCGAGAGCGCGTCCAGCAGCACGAGCGGGGTCTCGCCGATGAGCTCTGAAATATGGTCTGCCATGTCTATCTCCTAGTGTTTTGCTGGGTTTTAGGAAATCGTACCACGCCGGCCGCGGAAAGAAGGACGCCGCCACGGAATCTTCGCGATCCGCCCGCCCGGTCGCTGCTGCGGGAAAGAGCCCGCAGGCCGCCGCCGGCAAAACGGCGTCTGCCGCGCCCTCGCGCGCCCGAAGCCTACTCCTTCCCCAGGAACTTCCGCTCGAACTCGTCCGGAGGGCAGGGACGGCCGAACAGGAAGCCCTGGATGCTGTCCAGGCCCATGCCGCTCACGGCCTCGTACTCCTCCGGCACCTCCACGCCCTCCAGGCACACGCGGATGCCCACGTCATGGCACAGCTCCACCACGAACCGGATGAACGTGGCGTCGAACGTGCTGTCGCGGATGTCGCGCACGAACGTGCGGTCGATCTTCACGATGTCGGCCGGCGACTGCTTCAGCATGCCCAGCGCCGCATAGCCCGTGCCGAAGTCGTCCATGGCGATGCGCACGCCCAGCGCCCGCACGCCGGCGAACAGCTTCTGAGCCGCCTCGCTGCTGCTGGCGAAGCAGCTCTCGGTCATCTCCACCACCAGGTTCGCCGGCGGCAGGCCCGTGGTCGCCAGCGCCTCGGCGATGCTCGGCACGAGCTTGGCCTCGTCGAGCTGGCGGTACGACAGGTTCACGCTCATGACGAAGTCGGGGTTCCAGGCGCGCCACCGCGCGGCCGTCTCCATGGCGCGGCGCAGCACCCAGGCGCCGAACGGCACGATGAGGCCGCTCTCCTCCAGCAGCGGGATGAACTCCAACGGCGGCACCTCCCCGCAGGCGTCGCAACTCCAGCGTGCCAGCGCCTCGGCGCCGATCACGCGCCCGTCCGCGGCGTTTACCTGCGGTTGGAACACCAGCCGGAAGCCCTCGAAATCGTGCTCGATGCTGTCGCGCAGGCGCTCCACCAGCTCCAGCGTGCGCGAGCGCTCCGCCAGGATGCTGGGCGAGAACGGCACGCGGCGCTTCTTGCCGTGCGCCTTGGCGTACTCCAACGCGTAGTTCGCGAACTTCACCAGGTCCTCGTAGGTTTCCGCATCCGCCGGGTACTGGGCGCAGCCGGCCGAGAGCGTGCAGTAGAACTTCTTGCCCTCGTGCGTCTGCTGGCGGCGGAAGGACTGGTGCAGCGCCTGGTACACGTCGGGCAGCGTGGCGGCGTCGTCGCCGCGCGCCACAACCGCGAACTCGTCGCCGTCCAAGCGGTACACATACGCACGCCCTACGAGCGCGCTCTGGATGCGATGCGCGATGATGCGGATGACGTCGTCGCCGAAGCCGCGGTCGTAACGGTCGTTGATGTGGCGCAAATCGTCGATCCCCAGCACCATGAGGCCCAGCCGCTCGTCAGGGCGCGCCTCCAAGGCGCGGCGCACCACGTCCTCGAATTCGAATTTGTTGAACAGCCCGGTGAGGTGGTCCACCTTGTTCTTCTTCTCCAGGTTGGTGATGAAGCCCGCGAACAGGCTGGGCTCGCCGTCGCCGTCGTGCATGAGCATGCCGCGGCAGCGCAGCCACACGTACTCGCCCGCACGGTTGAGGGCCCGGTACTCCACGCAGTGCCGCGTCGTGCGCCCGTCGACGATGTCCTGGTTGGACTCGAGGAATGCCTGGCGGTCATCGGGATGCACGTGCGAGCCCCATACGGCCGCCGCATCGGCCACCACCTGCGCCGGCAGGCCGAACTCCTCCACCATGGCCTGCGGGTAGCGGAACACGCCCGTCTTCATGTTGCATACGTAGAGGTAGTCGTCGGTGCTGTCCACCAGGGCGTCGTACAGCAAGTCCACATCGAACGCGAACGCGCCCACGTCCTCGTCGGTCAGGACGCTGTTGCGCTCCAGCGCCTCCTGCGCACGCGCCTCGCTGCGCCCGATGTGCAGGCGGCGCTTCTGCTCGTACATGCGCTCGTCGGCCATGGTGAGCACCTCGTTGACCTCGGCGACGTCGCTCCCCTGCACCTCCACGATGCCGAAGCAGAAGCCCGTCTCCCTTAGATCGCCCTTCACGCGGCCCGAGAGCAGGTCGTCGGCACGCTCCATCTTGCCGCGCGCCTCGGCGGCATCGCCCTCCACCACGCAGACGAACTCGTCGCCCGAGAGGCGGAAGGCGAACTCTTCGCCCGAGAGCTGGCTGCGCGCCGCGTCGGCCGCAGCCCGCAGCACCACGTCGCCCTCGGCATGTCCGAACCGGTCGTTGATCTCCTTAAGACGGTTGATGTCGAACAGGCACACGCTGAACACGTCGCCCTCGTCGCGCTCGCGGTCCATGCGCGCCTGCAGGCGGCCCTTGCCGACGCGCCGCGTGAGCAGCTCGGTAAGCTCGTCGATACTGGCCGTCTTCACGTCGGTGATGTCCACGGACTGCTGCAGGTGCACGAGCGAGCCGTCGAACCAGCGGATGAGGCTGTCGCAGTTGCGGTACACGCGGCCGGTTTTCGAGCTCGTCTCCTCCCATTCCACCAAACGGCCAGGCTCGGCGGCCTCGAGCTTGTCCACCGGGCAGAACGGGCAGCGGCGGTCCAGGTTGCGCTGCAGCGTCTGCCAGCACAGCGTGCCCTCGGGCCGGTCCAGCCCGTAGTCCTCCCTCATGTAGCGGTTCATGTAGAGGATCTTGTCGGTGGCGGGGTCGGTGACGTACACGTTGGCGCGCATGCCGTCGAGGATCGTGTCGAGCGCGAACCGGTAGGCGTCGGCCCTTTCCCCGCCTGCGCGCCCGGCGCCCGCGGACGCCCCGTCCCAACCGCCCGCCTTCGCCTGCTCGTCCATGCTATCGCCCTCCTTCGCGCTCCAGCAGCGCGATCGTCTCGATGTGGTCCGTGTGGGGGAACATGTCCACCGGCTGCAGCGTGCGCAGGCGGTAGCCGCGGCGCTCCAGCTGCCGCACGTCGCGCGCCTGCGTCTCCGGGTTGCAGGAGATGTACACCACGCGCGCGGGCGCGCACCCAGCCAACGATTCCAGGAACTCCTCGCTCGAGCCCGCGCGCGGCGGATCCATGAGCACCACGTCCACTTGCTCGCCATCGGCGGCGGCTTCGCGCATGAAAGCGCCCGCGTCGCCCACGACGAACCGGGCGTTCTCCACGCCGTTGTGCCGCGCGTTCTCGCGCGCGTCGCGGATGGCCGAAGCCACGGAGTCCACGCCCACCACCCGAGCCGCCCCGTGCTTGGCGGCCACGAGGCCGATGGTGCCCGTGCCGCAGTACGCGTCCACCACGCGCTCGGCGCCGGCAAGGTGCGCCAACTCCACGGCCTGCCGGTACAGCACCTCGGTCTGCACGGCGTTCACCTGGTAGAACGACTGCGACGAGATACGGAAGCTCAAGCCGCACAGCTGGTCCAGGATGAACCCGGGCCCGTACAGCACCTGCTCGCGCTCGCCCAGGATCACGTTCGTCTGGCGCTCGTTCACGTTCTGCACGATGGTGGTGATGCCGGCGCAGCGCTTAACCAGCTCGCGGCAGAACGCGCGCGAGCCGGGGAACTCCCGGCCGTTCGTCACCAGCGTCACCAGCATCTCGCCGCTCGTATGCCCCACGCGCACCACGGCGTGGCGCAGAAAGCCGCTGTGCGCATCCTCGCGGTAGGGCTCGATGCCGAAGCGGGGCATGAGGGAACGGATGGCCAGGATAATCTGCTTGGCCTGCTCGTTCTCCACGAGGCACCCATCGGTCGGCACGATGCGGTGGGAGTGGGCGGCGTACATGCCGCAGAGTATCTCATGGCGCGCCCGGCCCGCCGTGCGGCGGCCGCGCGCCTCGCGGGCACGGTCGCCGCGCGAGCCCTTGCCCTTCTCGGCCCTTCCACCCGGCGCGGCACCCGGCAGCTTCTTGCCCGGCGCATACGGCGAGACCACCTTGTTGCGGTAGCGGAACGGGTCGTCCATGCCCAAGATAGGCCGCAGCTCGGCGCCCTCGAAGCCGCCGAACAGCTCGGCCACGCGCGCATCCTTGCGCGCGAGCTGGGCCGCATAGGGCTCGTTCACGTGCTGGCAGGCGCCGCACGTTTGGGCATGGGGGCAGACGGGCGTCCCTGCGCCGACGCCCTCGGAGCCCTTCCGAGGGCGGTCGGGACCGTGGAGGGCGTGCGCGTCTTGCAACCGTTTCGTCATTTTCGAACCCGTCTATCGTCATCGCGGAAAGCTACACTATAGTATACGCATCGAAACGCATACCCGTACCGCGCAACTGAAGGAGCACACATGACCAAGTTCACCAACGTTATCGTCCGCCGCCCGGCCAAGAGCATGGTGGAGGGCATCACGTCGGCACCCGAGCTGGGCAAGCCGGACTACGAGCTGGCATGCAAGCAGCATGACGACTACATCGCGGCCCTGAAGGACTGCGGCGTGGAAGTGACGGTGCTGCCTGCGCTCGAGCAGTTCCCCGACTCCTGCTTCGTGGAGGACCCGGCCGTCATCACGCGCTGCGGCGCCATCATCACGAACCCAGGCGCGGCCAGCCGCAACGGCGAGAAGGACGAGATAGAGCCCGCCGTGCGCCAGTTCTTCGACGACAGCCGCGTGAAGCACATCGAAAGCCCCGGCACGCTCGACGGCGGCGACGTGATGATGGTGGGCGACCACTTCTACGTGGGGCGCTCCGCCCGCACGAACGAGGAGGGCATACGCCAGTTCTTCGAGATCCTGGAGGGCTGGGGCCTCGAGGGCTCCGAGGTGCCGCTGGAGCACGTGCTGCACCTGAAGACCGGCGTGAACTACCTGGAGGACGGCAACATGCTGGTGTCCGGCGAGTTCGTGACCAAGCCGGACTTCGAGCAGTACCACCGCATCGAGATCCCCGAGGACGAGGCCTATGCCGCCAACTGCATCTGGGTTAACGGCACCGTCATAGTGCCCGAGGGCTACCCCACCGTGTTGAAGGCCGTGCAAGACGCCGGCTACGAGACCATCACCGTGGACACGAGCGAGTACCGCAAGCTCGACGGGGGCTTGAGCTGCCTGAGCCTGCGCTTCTAACCCCGCAGGGAATCCAGGGCGGCGGTCGAGGACGTCCCCAAGAAGCCGCGCGTAACGGTTTCCCCACTGTTTCGCGCGGCTTCGTTTTTCGCGCCTATAGTGCAATCCGTATGCAACCATCAAGAAAGAGGACCCGCCATGAACTTCATCATCCGCTGGCTCGTCACCGCCGTCGCCGTGGGCGTGGCCGTGTGGCTCGTTCCGGGCATGGAGATCCTCGGCGGCACGGACGCTTGGGTGGGCATCGCCATCTTCGGCCTGATCCTGTCGCTCGTCAACATCAGCATCAAGCCCATCATGCAGGTGCTGAGCTTGCCCATCAGCGTGATCACGCTCGGCATCTTCTACCTCGTGGTGAACACGCTCATGCTCTACATCGCCGCGTGGCTGGCGAACGGGATCTTCCAGGTGGGGCTCGTTATCGACTCGTTCGGCAGCGCGTTCGTGGCCTCCATCGTTATCAGCATCGTATCGGCCCTGGTGAATGCGTTGGTTGGCAAGGACTAGCGCAGGAACGCCATCGGATCGCGTGCGGCATCGCCGGGTTTCGGCGGTGTCGCTTTCGTTTTACGTGGATTCTGGGCGCCTGCCGCGCATATATTTTTGCGCAGCCGTACAATAAGCACGGAAAAACGAGCGGGACATGCGGGGCGGGGCGCCGCATGCAACCCGCCTACTGGTGAGGAATCCGTGTCATGGAACAGCTGAACGACGCCGTATCGGGCGTCTCCGGGTGCGCTTGCGCACCCTCTCCCAACGATGCCTCGTGGCGCGCGAGGGCCGGGCGCGCCGGCAAGCGGGGCGCACGGTTCGCGGCGCAGCTCGCCGTCGTGGTGGCTGTGTACGCCGCCGGTTGCGCGCTCGCGTCGGCGCTCCCCATCCACCTGCCGGGCAACATCGTGGGCATGGTGCTCTTGCTCGTGCTTCTGGGGACGGGCCTGCTGAAAGCACGGCACGTGGGCGATGCCTGCGACTGCCTGCTGGACAACATGTCGCTGTTCTTCATCCCCGCCGGTGTGGCCATCTTAGGGTGCGTGTCGCTGCTGGAGGGCAATGCGGCGAAGTTCGCGCTCGTCTGCGTGGTGACCACGGTGCTCGTGTTTCTGGCAACAGCGTACACGGTGATGCTCGTATCGCGCTTGATGGCGAAGCGCGACGCTCGCACGGCCGACGAGGAGGCGTAGGCGGCATGGAAGCGATGGCGCACCTCGGGCTGACCCTCCTGTTGGGAACCGCAGCCTCGCTCGCGGTGTTCAAGCTTTCCGTGCTGCTGTACGAGCGCGTGAAGTCTCCGCTGCTCAACCCCCTGCTGGTCACCGTTGCCCTCATCATCGCGGCGCTCGTGGCGCTGCGCATCCCGCTGGAGTCGTACGAGCAGAGCGTGCAGCTCATCTCGTTTCTGCTGGGGCCGGCCACGGTGGCGCTGGCCTACTCGGTGTACCGCCAGCGCCAGACGCTCAAGGACCACTTCGTTCCCATCTTCGCCGGATGCCTCGTGGGATCGATCGTTTCGATGACCAGCGCCTATGCACTATGCAAGCTGCTGGGGCTCGACGACGCGCTGGCGCTGTCGTTCATCCCCAAGTCGGTGACCACGCCCATCGCCATCGCGGTGTCGGAGCAGCTGGGCGGTGTGACGTCCATCACCGTGGCGGCCGTCATCGTCACCGGCATCCTGGGCGCCATCACCGCGCCGCTCATGGCGCGCCTGTTCCGCGTGCGCGACGGCATCGCCAAGGGCGTGGCCATCGGCACGTGCAGCCATGCGGTGGGCACGACGAAGGCGCTTGAGATGGGCGAGCTGGAAGGCGCCATGAGCGGCGTGAGCATTGCCGTGTCGGGCCTGCTGACCACCGCCATCGTCATCGTGGCAAGCTGCTTTCTGTAGGGAGGGCGCGGGCCGTCGGCCCGCGGAACCCGTTACTTCAAGCGGTTCACGAACCAGTCGGCCATGGAGATGAGCAGCTCGCGCGAGGAGGACGGGCGCACCATGTCCACCAGGCGGTTCTTCGCTATGCTCGTGAGGTTCTCGGCGTAGTTGCGGGCGTACTCGATGCTGCCCGACGTCTCCATGATGTCCACAGCCTCCGCGAGCACGGCCTGGTCCTTCTCCTTCGACGACAGGATGTCGATGAGACGGTCGCGGTCGTCGGAGTGCTGCAGCGCGTGAACCACCATGAGCGTGCGCTTGCCTTCGGTGATGTCGTTGCGGAAGTCCTTCTTCGTGGACTCCTCGGAACCTATGAGGTTCAGCAGGTCGTCTTGGATCTGGAACGCCAGGCCCGTGTCCAGACCGTAGTTGCGCAACGCCTCGATCTCGGCCTCGGTGCCGCCGCCTATGATGGCGCCGATGGCCAGCGGCACGGCGCCGGAGTAATGCGCCGTCTTGTGAGTGGCCATGACGAGGTAGTCCTCGGGGGTAATGTCGTAGCGGCCGTCGCGCGCCCAGCCGATGTCGAGCGCCTGGCCCTCGATGGTGCGGCGCGTCATCTCTATGAGCTCGTTCACCACGCGCACCTTGGTGGCATCGTCGAGCAGCGGGTCGTTGATGACCGTGCCGTTCACCAACGAAAGCGCAAGGTCGCCCATGTTGATGGCCAGCCCCATGCCCTCGGTGAGGTGCAGGCAGGGCTCGCCGCGGCGCAGCTCGGCCTCGTCGGCGATGTCATCATGGATAAGCGCCGCCGTATGGAAATGTTCGATGGCGGCCGCCGCGCTCGTGGCGCGCGCCATGTCGCCGCCCACCGCACGGCAGGCCGCGAAGCAGATGAGCGGACGGTGGCGCTTGCCGCCGTTCTGGCTGTACGCGTTGAGCGGCTCGTACAGGTAGCGGTCCATGTCGGGGTGCGATCCCTGGGGGATGTACGAGTTCACCAGCGTTCCCACCTGGGCGGCGTAGCGGGTGAGGTATTCTTCGAAGGTCTCGGGCGGCTCTTCGATGGCCGCGATGATGTCGTTGATGTTGTCCATAACGCTTTCTTCGCTCGACGGATAGGCTCTGCCCCAAAACGCGCTCATCGCGCTCGCCGCGACAGCTTGAGCAATCGTACCACAAGGTTTTCGCGCACTATGAACAGGCAAGGCGACCGGCAGCATCATCTACGTGAAAACTGCATGGCTGGGGTGGAGTATGCGAAACCGGTGCATGGAGCCTTGAGGGCCGCGAAAAGCACCTAAGCGGCGAGGGCGGCCGGGAGAATGGTAGGGACGGTGGGACTCGAACCCACAAGACCGAGGCCGGCGGATTTTAAGTCCGCTGCGTATGCCAATTCCGCCACGTCCCCACGTAGCTCCGCCTTCGCGCGCCTCTTCCCCGAACAGGCGGCGCGCACGGTATATGGTAGCAAACTTTCGGCGCCAGCGGGACGGGGCAAGGCGGCCGCAACGCATGCTACACGGCCGCGCGCGCGGCTTCCAGCACGATGCCGTGAAGGATGTCGGACTCGCTCACCGTGAACGACGGCATGCCGGCCAGGTCCAGCACCACCTGCAAGATCACAAGGCCCGCCACGATCACGGGGGCGCGGCCGGGATCGAGGCCTGCCGTGCGGCGGCGCTCGTCCAGGCCCACGCTGGCCAGCTGGGCGTACACCTCGTTCAGCACGGCGCGCTCCACCACGGACCGATGAACGCGCGACGAGTCGTACTCCGCCATGCGCTCGTGCACCGCCACCACGCTCGTGGCCGTGCCGGCCACCGCCACCACCCGCTCGGGCGCGAACCCGCCGGCGCCCAGGTCGTCGAAGTAGGAGCGCATCTCCTCGGCGATCCACGCGCGGGCACGGCCGAGCTCCTCGTCGGAAGGCGGATCGGCCTCCAGGAACTTCTCGGTCACGCGGCGACACCCGATGTCGAACGAATGCGCCTGAACGGGCGCCTCGCCTGCCCGCCCGGCGACGAGCTCAGTCGAGCCCCCGCCCACGTCCACCACGAGGATGCGCTCGCCCGCGAAGTCGCACGACGCGCCCGCGAACGACAGCGCCGCCTCGCGCTCGCCCGGCACGACGGTCAGCGTGATGCCCGCATCGGCCAGCAGGGCCACGAACTCGTCGGCGTTGCGGGCATCGCGCGAGGCCGACGTGGCCACGGCCGTCACGGTGATGCCGCCGCCGTCCTCCGGCTCGCACGCGTCGAGGATGGCCTGGTAGCGGGCGACCACGTCGGCCACGCGCTGCATGGCCTCGGGTTTCAGCACGCCGGAGGCGTCCACGCCCTCGCCCAGGTTCGTGATGGCGTACTCGCGCCGCAGCTCGTGCAGCGCTCCCGCCTCGTCGATGTCGGCCACGAGCATGCGGCACGTCACCGTGCCGATGTCGATGGCGGCATAGCGGCCGGGACGCAGCGTGCCGGGGGCCGTGCAGGTAGGCGCGGGATCCGTCAGATGGGTTGCCATAGGGTCGCTTCCTCCTTGGATGCTTCGGTCGCACGGGCCGCCCCGTGCGGGCCGGACGCGCGCGAATACGGGGCTATTTCACGCCGAATAGGGCGTCGAGCACCGGCGAGTACCACGTCTCGGGCGCCTCCACGCTGCCGGCCACGATGTTCGCCGTGAAGTTCGAGCCCTCGTCGTTGCCGGCGTCGGCGGCAAGGCCGTGCACGTTGGCGGTCTGCTCGCCCTCCGGCACCCAGCCGAACTGCTCGTGCGCGCGGTCCTCGATGCCGGCGTCCGTCTGCAGCGTGCCCACCTCGGACTCGAGCGAGGCGTTGCGCTGCTCGATGGCCGCGTACTCCGCTTGGAGCCGGTCGTGCTCGCGCACCGAGTGGTACAGCTGCTGCGTCGGAGTGTACAAAAACCAGCACGTGAGCAGAAGGCAGGCGACAAAACCGAGGCCGGCGATGGCCTTCGGCGACTGTTTTCCCGAGGAGAGCAGTGCGAGCGGGTTGAGCGATGCGAGCGAGAACGTGCGCGCCTTGCCGGCTGCGTCGTTCTGCATGCGCGCGGCGCGCTTGTGGTTGGAGCCCATCTCGCCCTTGTACACGGCCGCGCGCGATCCCGCGGCCGGCGCATCGGTTGCGCGGCTGCCGCCGAACTGCTTGTCGAACTTCTTGTCGGCACGGTCCTTCTGGCGCCTGCGGCGGAACTCCTGCAGGCGCGAGCGCTTATCGGGGGCTTCGTCCTCCGCCTCGCCGCGATCAGCGGAACGCTCGTCGGGCTCGTCGAGGTCGACGAAGGATTGCCTGGCATGGGCGCCCCGGCGACGGCGCGGCGCGGTGCCGGCAGGTTCGATGCGGGAACCGCGGTCGGCGTACGCGGTAACGGCGGCCCGCGCCGAGGAGGCGGGGAAATCATCGACGATAGAACGCGGCCGGGCAGGATTTGCGAGGGAAGCCGTGCGCGGTGCGGTGCCGGAGATGCGCGCGGCATCCGAGAGGGGCCGCGAGGCCGCGTAACGGGCAGAGGCGCCCGCGCGCCCGGCCGGGCGCACCGATGCGGAAACGCCCTGCTCCACGCTGCCGGCAGGGCGCCTCCGCGAGGGCCGCAAAGGCGCAGCGACAGACGAGCGCCTTGCGCCCGAATCGCGTTTCACCTCGTCAAACGAAAGTATATTCGCCTGGTTGCCCAATGGAGTGCGCTCCTCTTAGCATCGTGGTTCGTTGATGGTGGGTGTAATGCCAGAAGCTTGCTCAAGGATACCACAGAAGCAGGGGCCCCGCCACCGGACGCAGGCGCACAGCCGGCCCGTTGAGAAACCGTTGAATCGCGGCCCGAAGCGCGGGTGAAACCGTAAAAAACGCCGCTCGAGGGCGGCGTTCTCAAGGGCTAGAGATCGAGCTTCTTAATATAAGAACTCCATTTTTCGAACGACTCGTCGCTGATGGCATGCTCCATGAGGCACGCCTCGCGCTCGGCTTGCTCCTCGGGAATGCCGAGGGCCTTCGTGAGGAACGAGAACAGCATGTGATGGCGGTCGAGCACCGACGTTCCATAGGCGTAGCCCTCTTCGGTAAGCGTGATGTCGCCGTAGTACGGCTGGTCGGCCAGGCCCTTCTCCTTCAGGGACGTCACGGCCTTGTTGACCGACGCTTTGGACACGCCGAGCTTCGTCGCGATGTCGACCGAACGGACCGACGCCTCCGTCGTACCGCCCAACATGACGATGGCCTCGAGATAATCTTCGTGCGACATGGACATTTTTTCCACAGGAACCCTCCTTCGCGCCTCGCCCATGGTACCACACCCCTCGCCCCCTCCGAAAGGGCGGCATCAGCCCCCCCCCGGTAGTCCCCGAGCGTTGCACGCCGGGAGGCGGAAAGTGTCGCGGCCGGTCGCACTCGAAACGGTGGGCCGCGAAGTTTGACAGCCTGCCACAGGAAAACGCAGATCCGAGAGAACGCCGAAGGCGAAGATGAGAAGAGGCTGAAAGGGAGGAGTGCCGACGGGGGAAGAGGGGGGGGGATCCCCCGTCGGCGATGCTGTGCGGCGAATGACCAGACGAGAGGAGCCTTCGCCGCCGTGTCAGCAAGAAGAGGAGGCAGAGAGCTCGAGCCTTCCCCTTTGGCGCCTGCCTTGCGCCGGGAAAGTTTCGCTGTCGCTTTCTGACATTTGTTAGTCTATGCTAACTTACACGTATGGTCAAGGCAAAGTTTTCCTTGGTTTACAATTCCTCCATATATTGGATTTCCCTGCGCCTGCCGAGCGCCTACCGAGCGCTTCCCTGCTTGGCGGCGCGCTCAATGTCGGCGACCAGGGCATCTGCGACTCCGCACCCGGTGCACCCAGCGCAGCCTCCTGCCGCGCAGCCGCCCTTCGCCGGGCCTCCTCCGTGGTCGTGGCAGTCGCAGGTGCCGCGGCGCACCAGGCGTCGCACGGCTAGCACGGCCAACACCACGATAACAAGGCCGATGATGACGGTTGCCGGACTTATCTCCAATGGCAGCACGAGCCGCCTCCTTTCCACGGCGCCGCTTTCCGGCGCATTGCTTTTCGCACAGATGATTCGCGAGAAATATCCTCACGCGCTCGCGTCCGAACGCACCGAACGGCGGGCGCAGGATGCGCCCGCCGTTCGGTTCCTGCAGGAGCCTTACGCAACACCCTGCTCGGCCTCGGCCTGCGGCGCGCCGCCCTTGTCCTTGTACTCGGGCAGGGGGCGGAACAGCTGGAACAGCATGCCCACCAGCACCACGACGGCCACGGCAGTCCACACGCTGAACTCGCCACCGCCCAGCAGCATGCCGAACTGGTTGATCATCAGGCCCACGGCCCACGCGAACACCGTCATGTAGCCGATGGCGAACCAGGTCCACTTCGCGCTCGCCATCTGGCGACGGATGGTGCCGATAGCGGCGAAGCACGGGGCGCACAGCAGGTTGAAGGCGCAGAAGGCCATGATCGCCGGCACGCTGCCGCCCATGAGGGCGCCGAACGCCATCCACATGGACGGATCGGCCTCGCCGGCGTCTCCCAGGCTGGTGAGGATGCCCACCGTGGCCACGACGTTCTCCTTGGCCACGAGGCCCGTGATGGACGTGACGGCGGACTCCCAGTTGCCGAAGCCAAGCGGCGCGAACACCCACGCCAGCGCGTTGCCCAGACCGGCCATGAGGCTATACTGGATGTAGTCTTCCATCTCCGTGTCGAGAAGGCCGAACGCGCCTTCGTAGAAGCCGAAGTTCATGAGGAACCAGATGACGATGGACGACAGGAAGATAATCGTGCCGGCCTTCACGATGAAGCTCTTCACGCGCTCCCACGTGGCCAGGGCCACGTTCTTCACGGCGGGCACGTGATAGGCCGGCAGCTCCATGATGAACGGCGTGGCCTCGCCGGCGAACATCCTGGTCTTGCGCAGCATGATGCCGGACACGATGATAGCGATGACGCCCAGGAAGTAGAACACCGGCGCGATCCACCAGGTGGTGCCCGCATCGCCGCCGGCGATGGCACCGAACACGAGCGCGATGATGGGCAGCTTCGCGCCGCAGGGGATCATGGTCGTCGTCATGATGGTCATGCGACGGTCTTTCTCGTTCTCAATGGTTTTCGTGGCCATGACGGCGGGGACGCCGCAGCCCGACGCGATGAGCATGGGGATGAAGCTCTTGCCCGACAGGCCGAACTTGCGGAAGATACGGTCCATGATGAACGCGACGCGCGCCATATACCCGCAGGCCTCCAGGACGGACAGCAACAGGAACAACACGATCATCTGGGGAACGAAGCCGAGCACCGCGCCCACGCCGGCGATGATGCCGTCCACGACGAGGCTCGTGAGCCACGGCGCCGTGCCGATGGACTCCAGCGCCTCGGTGGCCACGGGGGTGAGGCCTGGGAGGTAGAAGCCGAACTCTGCGGGATCGGGCTCCTCTTCGGCTAAGAGTGCCAGTTCGCTCTCGCTTGCGCCGGCTTCCTCGGCGGCTGTCATGTTCTCTTCCCAAACGCCGACCGCTTCGTCGTACTGCTCGGTGCCGGTGTAGAGCCAGCCGTCGCCGAAGACGCCGTCGTTGGCCCAGTCGGTGAATAGCGTGCCCACGGTGGATACGGAGATGTAGTACACCAGCGTCATGATGACGATGAAGATGGGGATGCCGAGCCAGCGGTTCGTGACCACGCGGTCGATCTTCTGCGTGGTGGTGGCGCCTTTGAGCGACTTCTTCACCGTCTCCGACACCACGTCGCCGATGGCGTCGTAGCGCTCGCCGGTGACGATGCTCTCGGCGTCGTCGTCTTGGCTGTTCTCGAGCGCCTCGCGGATGCTTGCAACGGCCGAGAGGTCACCGGCAGGCAGGCCCAGCTTGTCGATGGTTTTCTGCTCGCCCTCCAGCAGCTTGATGGCGTACCAGCGCGCCACGTTCGGGGTCACGCGCGTACCCAGCACGTCGATGACACGGCCCAGCGCTTCTTCCACCTCGGAGGTGAAGCGCAGGTCAGACGCGGCCGGCGTGCCCTTCTTCGCCGCGTCGATGGCGGTCTTCAGCAGGTCCTCCATGCCGCGACCCTTGAGCGCCGAGGTCTCCACTACGGGGCAGCCCAGCTTCTTGGAGAGCTTGGCCACGTCGATCTTGTCGCCGTTCTTCTCCACCAGGTCCATCATGTTCAGCGCCACCACTACCGGCAAGCCCAGATCGAGGATCTGCGTCGTCAGGTAGAGGTTGCGCTCCAAGTTCGTGGCGTCCACGAGGTTGATGACCGCGTCGGGGCGGCCGTCGAGCAGGTAGTCGCGCGTCACGACCTCCTCGGGCGAGTACGGCGAAAGCGAGTAGACGCCCGGCAGGTCCGTGATGGTCACGTCCTTGTCGCGCGTGTAGGTGCCCTCCTTCTTCTCGACCGTCACGCCCGGCCAGTTGCCCACGTACTGCGAGGCGCCGGTCAGGTCGTTGAACATCGTTGTCTTGCCGCAGTTCGGGTTGCCGGCAAGCGCTATGCGAATTCCCATGTTCTGCCTTTCCCACTTGTCCCTACCCGTTGCCTTGGGCATCGGGCAGGCTTCCTTGTTCCATTTGCGCAGGTCGATGCTTTCCCGACATCGTCCTGCACACGTTTCACGCTGCAAGGGGATTGCCGGTCCCCTCGTCGTGAAGTTAACTGTAACTAACTATGTCTCAAAAAACAGGGCTCCGGTTGTTCGCGCGACGCGCGAAAACGAAGCCGCCGGTCCATCGAGTTCAGCGAGGATTTTCGTGGTGCTCCAGATTGGCGTGACGGGTTGGGCGAGCGTGCTTTTGCACGTGAGCTCAAGCCAGCGTGGCAAGATGGAGTGCCACGGAAAGCCGCAGCGTCGTTTCGCCGGCCGTCAGGCCAACGAAACCAAAATGTTCTCCGCCTCGCTCTTGCGCAGCGAAAGCTCGTAGCCGCGCACCGTGACCTCGATGGGATCGCCCAGCGGAGCCACCTTGCGCACGAACACGTCCGTGCCCTTCGTGATGCCCATGTCCATGATATGGCGTTTGATGGCTCCCTCGCCCGTCAGACGGCGCACCGTGACCGACTCGCCGATGGCGACGTCGCGCAGCGTCTTACCCTGCCCTTCTGTCATATGCCGATCCTTTCTTCCTCGCCAGGTGCCTCCGGCACCCGATTCCTGCCAACTCTTCTGCCAACTCAAGGGAATGCGAAACCTGCAGATCTGGGCACTCGTACCGAATGCGCGACCTGGCCATGCGGGCCGAACCTGCAACCTTGGCGCCTGCGACCATGCAGAGCTTTGGGGCGTCCGGAAAAGCGGACCGTCGACCATTCGGCTCTCGGTTGCCCGAATTTTCGCTTCCGAATGTTTCACGTGAAACATTTGTACGAAAAAACGAACAGCGGCGAAAGCCGGCAGTCCGCACGCCAGCAAACTGCAAGAGCATGCAAGCGAACTGCAAGCAGCGTGCAAGCGCCCCGCCGCACCGCAGCGCCTAGGCGGCGGCGTTCGTGATGATACGGGACGCGATCTGCTTGTTGAGCGCGACCTGCGTGCCCTTGACTTCCACGATAAGGTCGCCCGCAGCCTCGGCCGTCACCGTGACGCGCGCTCCTTCCACGAACCCGAGGTTCTCCAGGTGGTGGTGCAGGTCGCCCCTGCCGCGCACCTTCGCTATCGTGGCCGTCTCGCCGCTCCCGAGGAACGAAAGCGGCATCTGTCGGCACGAGGCGCTGGGAACCGCGTCCGCATCGGCGCATGCGATACCCGTACCGGCATGCGCGCGGGCTTGCACGCCCGCCTGCCCGCCCATGCCCGCTACCGTTGCATTGCCCATCTGTGCTCCCATCAGTTAGCTTCGTATAACAATAAGTATTCTATAGCAAACTTTCATGAAATGGAAGCCTTGGTTAACTTTTCTTTTTTTGTCTGCATCCGCTCAACGGCCCGTAGGCGATTTTCGGGAGGCGTACACCACCGGGCCCTACCCCTCGTCGCCGGCCTTGAGCGTCATCGCGTTCACGGCCACGATGACGGTGGACAGGCTCATGAGCACGGCGCCCACGGCGGGGCTCAGCAGGATGCCTACCGGCGCCAGCACGCCGGCTGCGAGCGGGATGGCCACGATGTTGTAGCCGGCGCCCCACCAGAGGTTCTGCTTGATCTTGCGCGTGGTGTTCGTGCCCAGGTCGAGCAGCCGCACGATGTCCTCCGGGTCGCTCTTCACGAGCACGACGTCGGCGGAGTCGATGGCAACGTCGGTGCCGGCGCCGATGGCCACGCCCACGTCGGCCTTCGCGAGGGCGGGCGCGTCGTTGATGCCGTCGCCCACCATCATGACCACGTCGCCCGCCGTGCGGCGCTTCTGCACGAGGCGCACCTTGTCCTGGGGCACGAGCCCAGCGTGGAACTCGTCGATCCCGAGGTCGCGGGCCACGGCGCGCGCGGCCTCCTCGTTGTCGCCCGTGAGCATGACGGGCGCGATGCCGCGCTCCTTGAGCTGCCGCACCGCCTCGCGCGCCGTGGGCTTCACCTCGTCGCCCTGGGCCACCACGCCGGCCACGACGCCGTCGATCACGAGGAAGCTCACCGTGAGGCCGCGGCCTGCGAGCTGCTGGAACAGGCCGCGGTCGTAGACGATGCGCCGCTCGTCGAGGTGGCGCGCGTTCGCAACGAGCGCCTTCCGCCCATCCTCGAGCGTGCCCTCCACGCCCACGCCGGCCACGGCGTGCTCGTCGCGCACGGGCACGGGGCGCACGCCCCGGTCGCGCGCGGCGGCCACGATGCTCGCCGCGAGCGGATGCGACGAGGACTGCTCGAGCCCGGCGAGGATCGCGAGCACGCGGTCGTCGGCACGGTCGTCGGCGGATGCGCCGCCGTTTTTCCCGTCATTGCCGGCGATAATGCCGGCGGCCCCTCCGGCATTATCGCCCTTGCCGTCGCCGGAGCCCGGCTTTCCCACCGCACGCACCTCCGCCACGCGGAAGTCGCCCTCGGTGAGCGTGCCGGTCTTGTCCATCATCACCACGTTCGCGCGCGGCGCCACCTCGAGCGCCCGTCGGCGTCGCACGAGCAGGCCGTGCCGCGCGCCGATGGACGTGGAGCGCGCGGCCACGAGCGGTATGGCCAGCCCGAGCGCATGCGGGCACGCGATGACGAACACCGTGACCATGCGCGTGAGCGCGTCGCCCACGCTGCCCGTCACGGCAAGCCACGCAGCGAAGGCCGCGACGCCCACGCCCACGGCGGCGTAGAACAGCCAGCGCGCCACCTTGTCCGACAGCACCTCGGCACGCGACTTCTCCTGCTGCGCCTGCGACACCAGCTTCATGACCTGGGCAAGGTAGCCCGAGTCGCCCGTGCCGGTCACGCGCACGTACAGCGTGCCGTCGCCGTTCTGCGATCCGCCGAACACGGAGTCGCCTGCCCCCTTGGCCACGTCGCGCGCCTCGCCGGTGACGAGCGCCTCGTTCACCTGCGAGGCGCCGCGCACGACCTCGCCGTCGGCGGGCACCTTCTCGCCCGCCTCCACCATGACGGTCTGCCCCACCTGCACCTCGGACAGCGGCGCATCGGCGAAGGAGCCGTCCGGCTGCTCCACGTGGGCCTGCGCCGGCAGGAGCTCGGCCATCTCCTTGAGCGCGTCGCCCGCGCCCATGACGGCCCGCATCTCCACCCAGTGGCCCAGGAGCATGATGACGATGAGCGTGGCCAGCTCCCAGAAGAAGTCCATGTGCATGCCCTCCGCATGCAGGACGGAGCGCTGGACGAAGGCGTAGATGCTGTAGGCGTAGGCCGTGGTGATGCCGAGCGCCACGAGCGTCATCATGGCGGGCTGGCGGCGCCTGAGCTCGCCTGCCGCCCCGCGCAGAAACGGCATGCCGCCGTAGACGAACAGCACCGTGGCGAGCGCCGCCACTACCCAGTCCGAGCCGGGGAACGCGAGCGTGATGGGGAGCGCCATCCCCATGGGCGAGGACAGCAGCAGGATGGGCACCGTGAGCACGAGGCTCGCGAAGAACCGCCGCTTGAGGTTCGCCCTGTGCATCGCCATGCCGCCCCCGGAGGCGTCCTTTCCGGAAGAGCCGTCCCGCACATCCTCGTGTTCGCCGTCATGCCCGCCCATCCGCCTCGCCTCGCCTTCATCGGTTGCCCTGCCTGCGCTATCGAGCACCAGGGTAGGACGCGACAGCGGCATCGCGCGGGTGCGGAGGCGAACCGTTGCACAGCGGAAACAAGGCGGTCGGGCGGGCGAAAGAGGCTCAGCCCACCATGCCCAAGGCGAGCGGCTCTATGCGCTCAAGATCATCGCGATGGAGGTCGAGCGACTCCCACAAATCGGTGTCGCGCTGCAAGTTCAACCAATACTCGGGCGATGTGCCGAACAGGTTCTCGTCAAATCGAGTTTTCAGGAAGAAAAACAGGGTCTCGCGACGCGCCGGTTGTTTTCGGAACATAGTATACTTAGGATGGATAATCGAAACGTGCGAATTCGACCAGAAAGCGCAGGACAAGGCTTTGAACCTCTACATCGACACGCGGGGCGCTGGACCCCGGCCCGTCACGTTCACGGAAGCCGTCGTCGACGGGTTGGCGGCGGGCGGCGGGCTGTACGTGCCCGAGCGCGTCCCGGAGCTCTCCCTGGAGGACATCGCGGCGCTGGCGCAGCTGCCCTACGCCCAGCGCGCGGCGCGTATCTACCGGGCGTTCGACGTCGACCTGCCCGCCGAAACCATCGAAGAGCTCATGGCCCATGCCTACGGCGACAACTTCGACGACGAGCGTATCTGCCCCATCACGTCGCTTACGGCCGACACCCACGTGCTGGAACTGTGGCACGGCCCCACGAGCGCGTTCAAGGACATGGCGCTGCAGTGCCTGCCGCGGTTCTTCTCCGCAAGCGCCGCCCAGCTGCGCGAGCAGGGAAAGCTCGACCACGACTTCCTCATCCTCGTGGCCACGTCGGGCGACACGGGCAAGGCCGCGCTCGAGGGCTTCCGCGACGTGGACGGCGTGAGCATAGGCGTGATGTACCCTGACGGCGGCGTGAGCGACATCCAGTTCAAGCAGATGGCCACGCAGCGCGGGCGCAACGTGCAGGTGTGGGGCGTGCGCGGCAACTTCGACGACTGCCAAACCGGCGCGAAGAACGTGTTCGGCGACGAAGCGTTCGCGGAGCAGCTGCTGGAAGAGCACGGCGTTGCGCTGTCGAGCGCGAACTCCATCAACTGGGGGCGCCTCATGCCCCAGATCGTGTACTACGTGTCGGCCTACGCTCAACTGGTGGCCGACGGCAAGCTGGGACTGGGCGACGAGCTGGACGTGTGCGTGCCCACGGGCAACTTCGGCAACATCCTGGCCGCCTACTACGCCAAGCGCATGGGCGTGCCGCTGGGCATGCTGTACTGCGCCAGCAACGAGAACCGCGTGCTGACCGACTTCATCAACACGGGCACCTACGACATCTCCGAGCGCCCCTTCGTGCTGACGCCCTCCCCTTCGATGGACATCCTCGTGTCGTCGAACCTGGAGCGCCAGCTGTTCGAGCTGACGGGGCGCGACGCCGCCGCCATCGCCGGCTGGATGTCCGACCTGCGCGAGCAGCGCCGCTTCCGCGTGGACGAGGAAACGTTCGCCCGCGTGCGGGAGCTGTTCGCCCCCGACTCCATCGACAACGCCACGTGCCTGGATACCATCAAGCGCGTGCTCGACGAGCACGATTACCTGCTGGATCCGCACACGGCCGTCGCCTACCAGACCGCCGAGAACCTCCGGGGCGAAAATCCCGTGCTCATCGCCAGCACGGCGCACTGGGCCAAGTTCGGCGACAACGTGTACCGCGCGCTGCACGGCCTGGAGCCGGGCGCGCCGCTGCCCGACGACGTTGCCGCGCTCTCCGGCTGCGCGCTGAACCAGCTCATCGCGCGCGAGACGGGGCACGACGACATCCCCGGCGGCCTGGCCGAGCTCGATGCGCTGCCCGTCCGCTTCGGCGAGGTGATAGAGGGAGGCACGGACAGCATCGAGGCGGCCGCCGCGCGCTTCCTGGAGAAGCTGGACGCGACGACGCCCGCACGCAACGACTGACGGTCCCCGCAGCGACGGCGGACATGACCAGAAAAGGACGAGGATAGACTATGAGCGAACTTGCGAACCTGAAGCCGACGATCAGGCTGTCCATCATGAACCCCGAATCCGAGAGCGGCTCGCTGTTCGGGCGCGGCATCGCGAACCTGTGCCTGGGCGTGCGCGAGACGGGCTCGCTCAACGCGTCCGCCAAGGGCATGGGCATGGCCTACAGCAAGGCGTGGCGCATCGTGAAGGATACCGAGGCGGCGCTGGGCATCCAGCTGCTCGACCGCGACGGCGCGCACGGATCCACCCTGACCGAAGCCGGCGACAAGCTGCTCGACGCCTACGTGGCCATAGACAAGAAGCTGCAGGAAGATGCCGAGAAGGAGTTCGCCCGCATCCTCGGCTAGCAATCAAGCCGCCCTCGCCTGCGCCGCGCGCGAGGCCGCAGAAAAAACGACGAGCCCCGAGAGCGCGCCTGTCCGGAGGGAGCCGGGCGGCCGCTTCTCGGGGCTCGCGCGCGCTGCGGGAACGCTAGCAGCCGTTCGAGCAGGTGAGGGCGCGGTCCTCGCGAGCGAGGCCGTGCTTGACGCGATCTGATTCCTCGGCGGTCTTCGCATCGTTCCAACGGTCCATCGTACCCACCAGGTAGCCCGTGATGCGGCGGATGCGGTCGAACGGCACGGCCTCGAACCCATACGTGATACCCACGTCCTCGCCGTCGACGTCCAGATTCAGGGACTGCAGCACCTGGCCGGGATGCTGGGCGTGCGCGCGGTCGATGTACGCCTCGATCTCGCGCTGCGTAACCGTTTGGTCGCACTCGTTGGCGTAGGCGATGGCGACGTCGATGCCGGAAACCTTCAGTTCGATCTGCTGGGGCATGGTGGCTCCTTTAATTGGTATAGTTTTAGTATCATTTACGGAAGCCATCATAGCACAGCGACGCCAGGCTTGCGGGAGGTTTCCGGCAACGGCCGGGCAACGGCGGGCGCGCCAGAGAGGCTGCGGACGTGACAGGGGGACGTGACAGGGGGACGGGGATAATGTCACATTCCAATACGTCTGCCGAAGCCTTGACGCATCGCGGAATGTGACATTATCCCCGGGCGGCGTCAGGCGGTCATTGCACGGTTGGCGTTTGCCAGCTCCGATTGTAGCGCCTCGGCCGGCGTCTTCCAACCGAGCGTCTCCCTCGGCCGCCCGTTGAGCTGATCCTGCATCGCCC
>NZ_JAIPUP010000005.1:0-200147 GCF_030418485.1 Gordonibacter sp. RACS_AR68 | reverse complement strand
GCGCTGGGCGTCCCGCCGGCCGCCTTCGCCCCTGGCGGCCCCGGCACGGCCGTCGCCTGCGCGGCGGGCATCGCCGCCTGCGCGGCCGAGGGCGGCCTGCTGGCACTGCTGGCCCCGCGCATCGACCGGACGGCCGTCATCGTGGAGAACGCGCTCTACGCCGACTTGCAGCCGTTCGGCCCCTTCTCGCCGCTCGACCCGCAGGCTGTCGCCGACTACCGGCGCCGCCGCAAGCTGGCCGCCCGGCTCGCGCGCGGGGTGCGCTTCCGCCTGCCTCTCGCCTTCGGCGCCGGCGTCCTCGTGTCGCGCGCGGCGCTCTCGCACCTGCGCCAGTACGGCGGCCTGCCCAGCCTGCTGGCGTTCGGCGCGAGCGCGGCGCCGCTCGGCGTGCTCGCGCTTGCGGGCGCCGGCGGCCCGGTGACGTTCCTGTTCTGGCTGGCGGCGCTCGTCATGTTCCCGCAGGGCGCGCGCGAGGCCACGCGCGCGTTCCGCGACGACCTACGCGTGCGCCTCGTGCGCGACCGGCTGCCCTTCGGGACGCTCTCGCTGCTCGCGCTGGACTCGCTCCCGGGCCTCGCCGTGTCGAGCGCGGTATCGTGCGCGGTCGTGGCGCTCGTGCTGCCGGCGGGCTTCCCGCTGGCAGCGGGGCTGGTGCTGGCCGTGCTCGTGAACGCCGCCGCCGTGCTCTGCTGCGGCCTGGACGCCGTGCGCCTGTTCCCGGGCGGCCCGCAGCCGTTCTACGAGGCGGGCGCCCTCGTGCTCGTGGCTGCGACGGGCGCGCTGTCGCTTGCGGGCTCGCCGTCGCTCACCGTGGCCGGCGCCGCCGCCGTGTGCGCAGCCGTGGCGGCCGTGGTGCGCGGCGGCGCGGAGCGCGCCCGCTGACGCGCGGGCGGGGGAGCGCCGCCCGCGTGCGCCGCCTTGGCGCGCCGCCCAACACGCCGTCCACGCGGGCCGATAGATGATCGAAACAGTTATTTGACCTGCGAAATCATGGTGCGAGCCGTTACGTGAAATCCACGGTCTGTTCGCTTGTGCGCCGTCCGATAGTATGCGAACATGCGTTCTTATAAAGAAATTCGGAGCGGGAGGCCGACGGCGGGCGCGGCCTCTGCAGGCGTGCGGAAAGCGGGCGAGGTCATGGCGGATGCGGTGCGGCAGGAGGCCGGGGGCGACTCGCAAAAGCGGGTGCAGGTGCAGGAGCAGGCGCGGCTACGACCGCAGGAGCGGGCGCGCCCGCAGCCGCAGCAGCGGTCGTGCAACCGGGGGTCCGTGCAGGAGCGCAACCGGCGGCGCGTGATCTTCCACTCGGACATGAACGCGTTCTACGCGAGCGCCGAGCAAGCCGAGCGTCCGGAGCTGCGCGGGGTGCCGCTCGTGGTGGGCGGGCACGAGGAGCGCCGCCACGGTATCGTGCTGGCGAAGAGCGCGCAGGCGAAGGCGGCGGGCATCGTGACGGGCGAGGCGCTGTGGTCGGCGCGCGAGAAGTGCCCGGGGCTCGTGGTGGTGCCGCCGCGCTACGACGTGTACCAGAAGTACTCGCGCCTGGCGCGCCGGATATACTACCAGTACACCGACCTCGTGGAGCCGTTCGGCCTCGACGAGGCGTGGCTCGACCTCACGGGCGCGCTCGCGCTGTCCAGCCGCAGCGCGCTCGACGTGGCGCGCGAGATCAGCCAGCGGGTGAAGGACGAGCTGGGCTGCACGGTGTCCATCGGCGTGTCGTGGAACAAGATATTCGCGAAGTTCGGCAGCGACTACGAGAAGCCGGACGCCATCACGGCCGTCACGCCGGAGAACTACCGCGGCCTCGTGTGGCCGGCCCCCGCCGACGAGCTTCTGTACGTGGGCGGCGCCACGCGCGCCAAGCTGCACTCTTCGGGCATCGACACCGTCGGCGACTTGGCCTGCGCCTCGCCCGAGCTGCTGCGTCGGCGGCTGGGGAAGGTGGGCGGCATCCTGCGCACGTTCGCGCGCGGCGAGGACGCGACCCCGGTGAAGCCCTACGACGCGGCAAGGAACGAGGTGGACCGCACCGTGAAGAGCTTCGGCAACGGGCTCACCGCGCCGCACGACATCGCGTGCGAGGCCGACGCGCGGGCGCTCATATGGCTGCTGGCGGAATCGGTGGCGCAGCGGCTGCGCGAGGCGCGGTTCCGCGCGCGCACGGTGTCCATCGGCGTGCGCGACGCGGCCGACCTGTCCAGCTACGGGCGGCAGGTCACGCTGCCGCGCGCGACGAACGTGACGGGGCACATCGCGCGGGCGGCCTGGAACCTGCTGGTGGCAAACGAGCCGCTGGACGAGACGCGGCCCCTGCGCGGCCTGCACGTGCGCGCCTCGGGCCTGGTGCCCGTGGACGCGCCCGAGCAGCTGGAGCTGCCCTTCGACGCACGCCGGCGCGTGCTGGAGGACCTGGACGAGGCCGTGGACGAGCTGCGCCGCCGCTTCGGCAACACGTGCATCCAGCGCGGGACCGAGCTGCTGGACGAGAGCCTGCTGGAGCTGGACGTCAAGCGCGACAACGTGGTGCACCCGGTGGGGTACTTCTAGGTTCCGCCGTTCTCCGAACGGCGGAACGAGCCGACGCTGCGGCCGGCCGTGGCACCCGGCCTTCGCGCGATCCCGGGGGCTCGCGTACCGAAGTACGCTTCGCCCCCGCGATCCCGCGAATTCCGGGCACCACGGCCGCCCTCGCTGACTTGCTACGCCAACCTGGACGGCTTGGCAGCCGGACCGGCGCGGTAAAGTTCGCGCTTCGCGCGAATCGGCGGGGGCGAACAAGGGGGAGCGAACAAGGGGGAAGGAGGCGCGAGGGCGCATGGTGCGGGGCATTGCGGGCAGGCGGAAGCGGTACGTGGAGGTGGAGGCCGAGTTCCTGGCGGACGGCACCGTCGTGCCGCGCGCCGTGGCGTGGCACGACGGGCGGCGCTTCCCCGTGCGCGCCGTGCTGGGGCGGCGGCGGTGCGCCTCGCTCAAGGTGGGCGGCGAGGGCGTGCGCTACGACGTGGTGGTGGGGAACGCCCACACGTTCCTGTTCCACGAGGACCCGCGCTGGTTCGTGGAGGAGATCGTGCCCGAGCTGCCGCCCGAGGATGCTGGGGCGTCCGCACGGTGCGGCGACGGAGCCTTCGGGGCATGATGCGCGCCCGTGTCGGCCGTCCCTTCGTCCAAGGACGGCCGGCGGATGTCGGCGCCGGCGTGGGTGCCGATGGGGCGTGCCGATGGGACGGGGGCTCCGATGGGCGACGGCATCGGTTTCCGCTAGAATGGTGCGAATCGACCGGGCGGAAGCATGCGAAAGGAACAGCCATGGACATCGAAGAGATCGAGCCGCAGCGGCGCGCGCCCGAGCTGGTGGGCCGGCTGGCGCAGGTGTGGGAGCGCTCCGTGCGCGCCACGCACGGGTTCCTCTCCGAGGACGATATCGCGGGCCTGCGCCCGGAGGTGGCCGCGGGCCTCGCTGCCGTCGGGCGCCTTGCGGTAGCCTGGCAGGATGGTGCCGCCGTGGGCTTCGCCGGCGCCCAGGACAGCCATCTGGAGATGCTGTTCGTGGACGATGCCGCGCGCGGCGCCGGTGTGGGCGGCGCGCTGCTCGCCCATGCCGTCAAGCGTTGGGGCGTGCGCACGCTCGACGTGAACGAGCAGAACCCGCTGGCCGCGGGCTTCTACGAGCGTGCGGGCTTCGTCGTGGTCGGCCGCTCGCCCGTCGACGGCGCGGGCCACCCTTTCCCGCTGCTGCATATGCGCCTCGGGCTGGCGGGGGAGGCGGGTGTTCCCGGGACGGCCGGGGGCTCGACCCGGTCGCCCGCGAGCCCGCCTGCCCAGGGTGCCGGTTTGCCGGGATCGTCCGTACCGTCCCGCAAGGCCGCGGCCCGCGCCGCATCCGCATCCGCCGGCGGTGCCTGGTTCGACAGCGCCGACCCGGCGCTCATGCGCGACCATATCCGCGCCTGCGAGGTCATGGCGCGCTTCAACGCGCAGCAGGGCATGCTGGACGCCGACCGCATGAAGATGCTGCACGGCTTCCTGGGCGCCGTGGGCGAGGGCTCCTCGCTTTCGACGGGCGCGCAGGTGGACTACGGCTACAACCTGTTTTTGGGAAGGAACTGCTTCTTCAACTTCAACTGCACGTTCCTGGACGGCGCGCCCATCACGTTCGGCGACGACGTGGGGGTGGGGCCGGGCTGCTCGTTCGTCACGCCGCTGCACCCGCTGCTCGCCCGCGAGCGCGCCCGTTGCGAGGACGCCGGCGGCACCGGGCACGTGTGGGAGCGGAGCCTGCCCATCACGGTGGAGAGCGGCGTGTGGATCGCGGCGAACGTGACCGTGAACGCGGGCGTGACCATCGGCGAGGGCGCCGTCATCGGCTCCGGCAGCGTGGTGACGAGGGACATCCCGCCCCGCACGCTGGCCTACGGCAATCCCTGCCGCCCCGTGCGCGCGATCACCGAAGCCGAAAGCGTCGCCGATGCCCTCGCCGAAGCCGGCCTGGTCTGAAGCATTGCCGGCAGGGCGGTGCGGTGCGGCGGCGGGGGCGAATGCAGAACCGCCCCTTTCTGCACGTTTTTCACCAGATTATTGCGTTTTGGGGCGGCTGCGTCCTCTCGGCGAGCCGTCGGCCCGCCGTCCTCGTGTCTCTTGGCCGGCGTTTCCCCTGTTCGCGAGTTTCGGACTTGCGCAGAAGCCGTCCGCGGGGGGATGTGCGTGCAACATTCCGGTAAATAGTGTGCAAAAAACCGCTGCCGGCGATGCTCCTTAATCGCTGAACATTATTTATTGACGATTGCTCAATAATGGAAGCCGAGTTCCGGACCATTCCGGGCCGTTTATTCGACGAGGCGTCGTGGCGCAAGGCGGGCTCTCGCGGTTGCATGGTCCGAGCCGTGAAGGCGGCTTGACCGCATGGGCGAGCGAGGGCCGAGTCCCGGGTTCGCCCGCGCCGGGAGCGCGCGGGCTGCCATGGCCTGCACGGCAGAGGGTGCGCGAATTGTGGAGAAAATGTACGACGCAGGTAACTTCTCTTGCCCGCGAATTCATGTTAGCTTAATCTAACTTACATCGAAAGCGCAACGGAACGGCGCAGGCGAACTCGGAGCGGCTCGGCCGCTGGCAGCCTGCGGGAACGGCTTTCGACCATCGTCCGCCGACCCGGCGGCGGAGGCTCCTCTCGTCTGGCCATCCGCCGCACCTCCTAGCGGAGGGAAGATCCCCCCTCTTCCCTCCGCTTCTCCTGTTTTGAAGCGAAATAGCCGGCGGCGGCTCGGCAGCAGGTCTGCCGTCCGGGCGGCGCATCCCTGTTGCGAAAGCGCGGGCGGTCGGCAGAAGGCGGGAGGAGCCTGCGCTCTCGCATGCGTTCGTCTCGCCTCGACGGCCCGGCGGTTTTCGTTGATAATGGAGACGGATCCAGCACAGGGCATGTGTGCAAAGCGCGTGCGGAAGGGTGCGCCGAGGGCGCGCGGGAAGGGGGATTGGCCGGCTTGGACGCGAGCAGCATTCTCATCGTGGAGGACGACCCCGACATCAACGCCCTGCTCGCCAAGATCATGGCGCGCGCCGGGCACGAGCCGACGCGGGCGTACTCGGGCACCGAGGCGCTGCTGCACTTCGAGCGCGGATCGTTCGACCTCATGCTGCTGGACCTCATGCTGCCCGGCGCCAGCGGGGGAGAGCTCATCGCGCACCTGCGCGGCGAACGGGGGCTCGACCTGCCGGTCATCGTGGTGTCGGCGAAGGCGGGCCTGGCGGACAAGGTGGACGCGCTCGCCCTGGGGGCCGACGACTACATCGTGAAGCCGTTCGAGCCCGACGAGGTGGCGGCGCGCGTGCAAGCCGTGCTGCGCCGGTACCGCGGCGGCGCGCCCTCGCCGCCCGGCGGCGCCGGCCCCGTGTTAGAGCATCGGGGCCTGCGGCTGGACGCGTCCGCCCGGCGCGTGACGCTCGCCGGCGCCGAGATAACGCTCACGGCGCACGAGTTCGACCTCCTGCAGACGCTCATGCAGGCTCCCGACAAGGTGTTCTCGCGCGAGCGCCTGTACGAGCTGGTGTGGAAGTGCGGCTACTATGGCGAGGAGAACGCCATCAACGTGCACGTGAGCAACATCCGCAAGAAGCTGGCTGCCGTCGACCCGGACGGGGAGTACATCAAGACCGTCTGGGGCATCGGCTTCAAGCTGGCGTGAGCGGCCGGACGCGTGGGGATGCGCCCGGGCCGTGCGGGGGCGTCCGATTCGGGCTCGGTGCCGGTTTGCCGCACCGGCCTCCCGCCAAGCCCGCCGCATCGGCTGCCTCGCCGGCCGAGCGTCGCGCCCCTGCCCGCCATGCCGCCGCGCGGCCCCTGCGCCTTTACGCTTTCCTTAACCTTTCTTGAGGACTTATTAAGCGCCCGTAGCGTAAGGTTCTCCCCATGGTCGGCGAATGCGAGAAAGAGGAGAAGCGACCCGATGGAAAATGTGATAGAGACAAGGGGCCTCACCAAGCGCTACGGCAGCTTTGCCGCGCTCGACGACGTGGGCGTGACCGTGCGGCGCGGAGAGGTGTTCGGCTTGGTGGGCGACAATGGGGCGGGGAAGTCCACCCTTTTCAAGTTGCTGTGCGGCCTGGCTTTCCCCACGATTGGCGAGATCCGGCTCTTCGGCGAGCACTCTCCACGCGAGCTTGAGCGCCAGAGGGCGCGCATCGGTTGCATTATCGAGCAGCCTGGTTTCTACCCGCACTTAAGCGTGGAGAGGAATCTGGAGTGCTGCCGCATCCAGAAGGGCGTGCCCGGCAAGAACGCGACTGACAGGATGCTCGAGGAGGTAGGGCTGGCCTATGCGAGGGACCGCACCTGCAAGGACCTGTCGATGGGAATGAAGCAGCGCTTGGGCCTGGCGATGGCGCTCATCGGCGAGCCCGAGGTGCTCATCTTGGACGAGCCGGCGAGCGGTCTCGACCCCAGCGGCATCGTGGAGATGCGCACCCTGCTGCAACGCCTCAACCGCGAGAAGGGCATCACCGTGGTGCTGTCGAGCCACCACTTGGCGGAGCTGGAGCAGATGGCCACCGTCTACGCCTTCCTGTCGCATGGAAGGCTCTTGGACCAGGTGGGCGCCGAGGAGTTGCGGGAGCGGTGTGCGGACCGCATCGAGATAGCAGTGTCCGACGCCGCGTGTTACACGGTGCTGTTGGAGCGTGAGCTGGGATGCACGACGTACCAGGTGCTCGGCGACGGCACGGTGAGCATCGCGAACCCGCGCTTGGACATGGAGGCGTACAGCGGCCTCGCCAGCGCGCACGGCCTGTCCATTCTGAAACTGGAGCGGCGGCGCCTGTCGCTGGAACAATATTACCTCGATATGAAGGACAAGGTGGATCCCTGGAGCTGGGATGCGCCGGAGATGGGGGTGGCATGATGCTGAACTACCTGAAGGGCGAGGCGTACCGTATCGCGCACGGCCGCGCGGCATACCTGTTCGCCGGCACGCTCTGCGCCATCGTGCTGGCGGCCAACGTGCTGTTGTGGGCCATGTCCTCCACGCCCGGCTTTCCCTACGCCACGGTGCGTTTCTCCATGAGCAACCTCGTCTCGATGCTGCCTCTTCTATTCTATATGGCTGGCTTGCTGGTGTGGGTGCTGTTCGCCGACGACCGGAAGGACGGCACGCTCAAGAACGCCATCGCGCATGGCTGCTCGCGGCGCGACCTGTTCCTGGGGAAGTGCCTCGTGGCGACGGTGCTCGGGCTCGCCATCCTGGCCGTGGTCCTGGCCGTGTACGTGGGCAGCGCGGTGCTTCTGCTGGAGGGCTCGACCGAGGCCGTGGCCATTCTGCTCGAAGGCGTGGCGTCGGCGCTGCCATTCACCGCGGCCTGCGTTGTGCTGGGCGTTGCGGTATGCTCTGCGTTGCCGAAGACCGTCACCGCGTTCTTGGTGTGGGCGGCCGTCGTGAGCGTCGTCCCGGCGGTGCTGAACGTGATCGGCCTGGGCGTCGAGCCGGTGGCCCGGCTGGCAAGCTGGCTGCCCGCGAACTTCTTTGCGAACGAGGTGGCCATCAACCAGAGCGGCCTGGCGCAGTTTCTGTGGGATACGCCTGAAGGATTGGCGAAGTGCCTGATCGCCGGGATTGCGGGCATCGCAGTGTTCGGTGCCGTGGGCTTATGGCGTGCGGGCAAGGCGGAGCTGTAGGATCGGGGCGTGGGAAGGGGCGCGGGCATGGCAGAGATCGTCCTCGGGGTGCTGCTGGCGGTCGCACTGGCGGCAGCGGCCTTCCTCGCCGCGCGGTACGCGCTGCTCAAGCGGTCGCTTCGGCAGGCGGATCGGGAGCTGGGCGAGATCGTGGGGCATCTGGAGGACAACCGCATCGTGAGGCTGCCGGCTCCCGACGCCGATTTGGAGGCGCTGCTCGGCACGGTGAACCGCGCGCTTGCGGGCATACGCGCGCAGGCGGCGGCCTGCGCGCGGCACGAGGCGGAGCTCAAGGCGCAGGTCGAGCACGTGAGCCACGACCTGCGCACGCCGCTCACGTCCATCCGGGGGTACCTGGCGCTCGTGGACGACGCGGCCCTCGATGCCGAGGCGCGCGAGGCGCTCGGCACGGTCAGGCGCAAGGCGGCGTCGCTCGAGCGGCTGGTGGCGCAGTTCTACGAGCTGTCCCGCCTGCAGGGCGATGATGTCCCGCTGGAGCTGGGGCCGGTGGACGTGGGCCGCATGTTGCGGGAGTCCGTGGCCGAGCAGTACCGCCTGCTGGCCGACCGGGGCCTGGACGTGCGCCTGGACGTGCCGGAGCATGCCGTTTTGGCGCGCGCGAACGGCGAGGCGGTGGAGCGCGTGCTGGCGAACCTGCTGCACAACGCCGGCAAGTACGCGAAGACGGCGCTGGAGGTGTCGATGGCCGGGGAGGGCGCGGGCGCTGCGGGGGCCGGCGGCCGCGTGGCGGTCGAGTTCTCCAACGACGCGGAAGGCCTGTCCGAAAGCGCCCTCTCGCGCCTGTTCCAACCGTTCTTCATGGCGGACGCGTCGCGTGCGCAGGAGGGCTCGGGCCTCGGCCTGGCCATCGCCCGCCATCTGCTGGAGCGCATGGGCGGCAGTATCGAGGCGAGCTTGGAGCGGCGCGAGGGAGCGTGCTGGCTGGTGCTCCGCATCGAGCTCCCCGCAGCTTGAGCGGTTCTCACAAATCGTTCACCTTGGAAAACTTTTTCGTGCCAATGCCGCCGATTCGCGGTACTATGATTCCTGAAAAGTAAACGCAGGCTAACGAAGCCGGGCGAAGGGGATCGCCGCGGCCGCAAGGAGACGAGACGTTGGGCACCCTGAACGACCTTCCCATCGGCAAGACCGCCACCGTGGTGGCGGTGGGCGGCGAGGGATCGCTGCGGCAGCACTTCCTGGACATGGGCATCATCCCGCAGGCCGACGTGGCCATGGTTAAGCACGCTCCCATGGGCGACCCGGTGGAGGTGCGCATCCACGGCTACGAGCTCACACTGCGCCGCGATGATGCGCGCAAGATCGAGGTGGCCGACGAGCGCGAGGCCGACGCCGAACGCCTCGGCGGCGCGCGGCCGAGGCGCAGCTTCGCCGAGCGCGTGGAGCACCCGGGCCTCGGCGAGGGCGGCAAGTTCCACGACAGGGACGCCGAGCGCCCGCTGCCCGAGGGCGAGCCCCTCACGTTCGCGCTCGTGGGCAACCAGAACTGCGGCAAGACCACGCTGTTCAACCAGCTCACCGGCGCGAACCAGCACGTGGGGAACTTCCCGGGCGTCACGGTGGACCGCAAGGACGGCCGCGTGCGCGGGCATGCGGAGGCCACCGTCACCGACCTGCCGGGCATCTACTCGCTGTCGCCGTACTCCAGCGAGGAGGTGGTCACGCGGCAGTTCTTGCTGGACGAGCGACCGCGCGGCATCATCAACATCGTTGACGCCACGAACGTGGAGCGCAACCTGTACTTGACCATGCAGCTGCTCGAGCTGGGCGTACCCATGGTGGTGGCCCTGAACATGATGGACGAGGTGGAGGGCAACGGCGGCACCATCCGCGTGAACGAGATGGAGAAGCTGCTGGGCGTGCCCGTGGTGCCCATCTCCGCCTCCAAGAACGAGGGTATCGGCGAGCTCGTGGACCATGCGCTGCATGTGGCGCGCTACCAGGAGCCGCCCGTCTGCCAGGACTTCTGCGCAGCCGACGCGCACGGCGGCGCCGTGCACCGCTGCCTGCACGGCATCATGGCGCTCGTGGGCGACCATGCCGAGCGTGCGGGCATCCCCGTGCGGTTCGCCGCCAGCAAGCTGGCCGAGGGCGACGCGCTCGTGTTGGAGAAGCTTGCCCTCGACGAGAACGAGAAGCACCTGCTGGGGCACATCGTGCGCCAGCTGGAGGACGAGCGCGGCCTGGACCGCGCGGCGGCCATCGCCGACATGCGGTTCGCCTTCATCGAGCGCGTGTGCGACGAGTGCGTGGTACGCCCGCGGGTAAGCCGCGAGCATGCGCGCAGCATGGCGCTCGACAAGCTGCTCACCGGCACGTTCACGGCCATCCCCGCGTTCGTGGCCATCATGGCGCTCGTGTTCTGGCTCACGTTCAACGTGGTGGGCGCGTGGCTGTCGGAGATGCTGGAGGCCGGCATCGGCTGGCTCACCGACGTCGTGGCGAACGCGCTTGCGGCGGCACAGGTGAACGAGGTGCTGCAGTCGCTCGTCATCGACGGCGTGTTCAACGGCGTGGGCAGCGTGGTGGGATTTTTGCCCACTATCGTCACGCTGTTCTTCTTCCTGTCGCTTCTGGAGGACTCGGGCTACATGGCGCGCGTTGCGTTCGTCATGGACAAGCTGCTGCGCAAGATCGGGTTGTCCGGGCGCTCCATCGTGCCCATGCTCGTGGGCTTCGGCTGCACGGTGCCCGCGGTCATGGCGGCGCGCACGCTGCCGTCGGAGCGCGACCGCAAGATGACCATCATGCTCACGCCGTTCATGAGCTGCTCGGCGAAGCTGCCCATCTACGCGTTCTTCACGGCGGCGTTCTTCCCGGCCTCCGGGGCCGCGGTCATGGTGGGGCTGTACTTCGGCGGCATGGCGGTGGGCGTGCTGGCGGCGCTGCTCATGCGCAAGAGCCTGTTCTCCGGCGAGGCGGTGCCGTTCGTCATGGAGCTGCCGAACTACCGCATGCCCAGCGCCCGCAACGTGGGCCAGCTTCTGTGGGAGAAGGCGAAGGACTTCCTGGAGCGCGCGTTCACCATCATCTTCATAGCCACCATCGTCATCTGGTTCCTGCAGACGTTCGACTTCGGGCTGAACGTGGTGGCGGACTCGGCCGACAGCATGCTGGCCGTGGTGGCCGGGTGGATCGCGCCGGTGTTCGCGCCGCTCGGATTCGACGACTGGCGCATCTCCACGGCGCTCGTCACGGGCGTCATGGCGAAGGAGAGCGTGGTGTCCACGCTGTCCGTGCTATTCGGGTCGACGGCCAGCCTCGTGGCGGCCCTCACGCCGCTCGCGGCGCTGGGCCTTCTGGTGTTCTGCCTGCTGTACACGCCGTGCGTGGCGGCCATCGCCTCGGTGAGGCGCGAGCTGGGCGGGCGCTGGGCGCTGGCCATGGTGTTCGGCCAGTTCGCCGTGGCCTGGCTGGCCGCGCTCGCGGTGCGCGGGGCGGGTCTCGCGATGGAGCTGCCGGCGGGGGAGGCGTGGAGCGTCGCCGTGGGAGCCGCGGTCGCCGTGGCCGTGGCGCTGGTGCTGCGCCGCATGGCGCGCCGCCGCCGCGCGGGGGTTGGCGGCTGCGGCGGCGGTTGCAGCGCGGCGTCCTGCGCGGGATGCGCGAGCGCGGGGACGTGCGGGCGCGACGAGGCGGCCGAAGCGAAGGCGGACGAGGCCTCTGCGGACGCGACGCGCCCGTAGCGTGCGGAAGACCTCCTGTGCGATCCTCGTTCCTCCCTTCTTCGACATTTCGACCCCTCCGAGTCACCGTTTTGGTCGCTTTGAAGCTCGCTCGGCTCCGATGAGGGTGATCACGGTTACATCGAACTGGTCAAACGCGATCTGGCGCCTTGGAGTGCCATGAAGAGTAAGTTCTCGGCCCGGTCAAAACACTTCAGAGCGATCGAAACGGTGACTCAGGGGACGTTTTTCCATGAGGTTGATCGACGCGTTGCGTCGGAAACTCGCTAGTTGATGCGAGTGAGACGGCGAGTCGTGGCTCGCGTTCTTTCTGTGCACGCCCCGAGGGATGGTCCAGTGCCTCGGGGTGTACCTGCAACGGAAAAAAGAGAACCGCAAACGACGCCTCGCCGCCGCCGTGGAGATTCTTGGAAGATGCCCATAAATGTTGCAAATTGAGTAGCAAATATGGGAAAGTAAACCAAGGAAAACAAGTAAGGCGAGCCGCCACGTGTGCGAACGGCCGCGTGCCGCCCGCCGAACGAAGCGAAGGAGCGATACCATGTCCATGATCAACCGCGAGATCGACGATTTCTCCGTCCAGGCGTTCCAGGACGACGGCTTCGCCACCGTCACGAAGGACGACGTGCTGGGCCACTGGAGCGTGTTCTTCTTCTATCCGGCCGACTTCACGTTCGTGTGCCCCACGGAGCTTGAGGACCTGGCCGCCCTGTACGACCAGTTCAAAGCCGCCGATTGCGAGATCTACTCCGTGTCGTGCGACACGCATTTCGCGCACAAGGCCTGGCATGACGCCTCCGAGAACATCAAGAGCCTGCCGTACCCGATGCTGGCCGACCCCACGCACAAGCTGGCCGACATCTTCGACGTGTACATCGAGGAGGAGGGCGTGGCCGAGCGCGGCAGCTTCATCGTGAACCCCGAGGGCCGCATCGTGTGCTACGAGGTGAACGCCGGGAACATCGGCCGCAACGCCGCCGAGCTTTTGCGCCGCGTGCAGGCGAGCCAGTTCGTGGCCGAGCACGGCGATTCGGTGTGCCCCGCGCGCTGGGTGCCGGGCTCCGAGGTGCTGCACCCGGGCATCGACCTGGTGGGCAAGCTGTAGCGGACGCAGCAGGCCGGGCGGTGCGCACGACGGGCCTCCGGGACGGTTCCGGGGGCCCATGGTATGATGGGCAGAGCCGATGCCCCCTCGAAAAGGAGCACCCCCATGGATGTGACCTTGAGGCCCTTCGAAGACGACGACCTTCCCCGCCTGCGTCGCTGGCTCGCCGCCGACCATGTGAGCCCCTGGTTCGAGCAGCCCGACGACTGGATGGCCGAGGCGGAGGGCCGTCACGGCAAGTACGCGTGGATCAGCCACTTCGTCATCGAGGCCGATGGCGAGCCCGCCGGCTTTTGCCAGCTCTACCCGTTCTCCGCAAGCGGCGAGGATTGGAACGGCGCGCTTCCCGTGGAGGGCACGTACAGCCTGGACTACCTGCTGGGCGAGCCGACGCTGCTGCGCCGCGGCATTGCCCGTGCGGCGCTCTCGCAGCTGATCGGGCTCATTGCCGCCGAACCCGATGCCGAGCGCATCATCGTGCAGCCCGATCGGGAGAACGTTGCCTCCCGCGGCCTTCTGCGCGCGCTCGGGTTCTCCTACGACGAGGCCGACGACCTGTTCGCGATGGACGTCTGACGCATGGGTGCGGCGTCGGGCCCCGCGTTTTCGGGGAGGGATCTTCCGTGGAGTTGAACAAGCTGGGTGAGCGGACGTTCTGGCTGCCGCACCAGCCGGAGAACGACCGGCCGATGCTCGTGCTCCTCAAGGGCGATCGCCTTGCGCTCGCGGTGGACGCGGGCGCGTCGGCTGTGCATGTCGAGGAGTTCTACGCGCAGCTCGACGACGCGGGCCTGCCCCGGCCCGACCTCACGGCGATCACGCACTGGCATTGGGACCACACGTTCGGCATGCACCGCGCGCACGGCCTCACCGTCGCGTGCCGGCGCACCGGTGAGCTGCTCGCGCAGGCGCGCGCTTCGCTGGCCGATCCCGCCGCCGTCCTGGCGCTCAAGCGGAGCGAGGAGTATATCGCCCGCGAGTACGCCGAGGCCGGAATCGTGGTCGCCCTGCCCGACGTGGTGTTCGACGGCGAGCTCCTCCTCGATCTCGGGGGCCTGACCGCACGCGTGTTCGCAGCAGCCTCGCCGCATTCCGACGACACGGTGCTCGTGCACGTTCCCGAGGAGGGCCTGCTGTTCCTGGGTGACGCGACGTGCGGCGATCCTTTCGACGGGTGGCGCGTCGACGAGGAGAGGCTGCGGGCCCTGGTACGCACGATCGAGGGCATCGACTGCGAGACGTGCCTTCTAGGCCATGCCGACCCGCTGGGCAAGGGCGAGCTGCTGGGCTACCTGGCAACGCTCGCGGGTTGAGGACGCGCTGCCATCGGGCAGGTAACGGCGGCCGGCTTTCCCCTGCTCGTCCGGCCGCAGGAGTAACCTTTATGCGGAAGCGGCCGGCCGGCGCCTTGCGCCCCCACGGGCGCGGTGCTGGGCATGCGACGAGAAAGGACGATGCCATGGCCCCGATGGATACGGCGGTGCCCGGAACCCTCGTGTGGGGGCATGCGGCGCTCGCAGTGTGCGCGGCGTTGTACCTGGCGTGGTGGTGGACGTTCTTCAATCCCGCGCTGCCGAAGGCGACGGGGGCTCTGTACGCGATGGGCGTGGGGTTCATCTTGGGCGCGGTGGCGTTCGGCATCGCGGCCGTCGTGTTGCTGGCGATGGGCTTGGGAGCGCTCGCGGGCGCGCCCCAGGTTGGCGGCGCGGCACCAGGGTGGGTGTTCGCCGTGGGCGGCGTGGCGGCGTATGCGGCGCTCGCCTTCGTCACCGTGCGCTTCTTCGGGCGGCCCGTGACCACGGAGCTGCTGCTGTTCGTGCTGTGGGCGGCGCTGGAGCTTGCCGTGCTGAACGCGCTCATGGGCGCAGGGATGCTTTTCGGCGGCGCGTTCTGGCTGCTCGCGGGCGTGGTCGCGCTTGTGACGGCGGCGAATCTCGTGTGCTACGTGCTGTACTTCCGGCTGCCGCCCGTGCCCTCGTTTGTCGACGGAGCCGCGCCGCTGGCGGTTGTCGGCGTGCTCTCGGTGGTGCTAGCGGTAGTCATCGCACGGCTGTGAGCGCGTCGACCGGCTTGTGGCCGCGTGGGGTACAATGAGGGCGGCCGTGCTGCGCCGACTTGCGAAGGAACATGAGGAAGTACCTGCTCAAACGCATGCTGTTCATACCTTTAGGGATCGTCGCCCTTGCGGCGACGGCGTTCGCGCAGGCGAATCCCGAGGCAGCCGAATGGTACGCGCAAACGGTGTACCCCGCGGCGTCCTCGGCCGTGGGATTCCTGCCGTCGCTCGTCGGCTTCTCGGTGGCCGAGTGGGTGGCGGCGCTGTTCCTGCTGTTCTGCCTGGGGTACGTCGGGTACTGGGTTCGCAAGGTCGCCGTGAGCAAGGGCGAGCGCGGTATGATGGCATACCGCGGGATCATGGGCGCGGCAGCCGTCGCTTGCGTCGCGCTTTTCGCCTTCACGTTCCTCTGCGGGCTGAACTACCACCGCTACACCTTCACGCAGCACGCCGGCTACGATCTGGCGGAGGAGGGGGCCGATCCGGCCGAGCGCCAGGAGGAGCTCGTGCGCCTGGCCTCGTCGCTCGCCGAGGGCCTCGGGCGCGAGCGCGCAGAGCTCGGCAACGATGTCGACCTGTTCGCCGCCGAGCCGGGGGAGTTCGAGCGCTACGCGCAAGAATCGGTGGACGCCATGCGCAAGCTCGCAGAGCGCCACCCTGCGCTCGCGCGGCCGCTGTACTCGCCGCCCAAGCCGGTGCTCGCGTCCAAGCTGATGTCGTATGCGAACATCGGCGGCATGTTCTTCCCGTTCACCATGGAGTCGAACATTAACGTGGACAACCCGTTCTTCTCGGTGCCGTGGACGATGGCGCACGAGCTGGCGCACCAGTGCGGCTTCATGCGCGAGGACGAGGCGAACTTCATCGCGTACCTGGCATGCAAGGAATCCGACGACGCGCTCATGCGCTACAGCGGCCTGCTGCTGGCCTACGACAACGCCATGGGCGCGCTGCGGAAGGCCGATCCGGAGGCTGCCACGCAGATCGCCGCCGGCCTTGCGCCTTCGGTGCAACGCGACCTGGCCGAGCGCGCGGAGCACTGGGCCCAGTACGAGGGTCCGGTGCAGGAGGCCTCCAACGCCGCCAACGATGCATACCTCAAGGCCAACAACCAATCCGACGGCATGCGGAGCTACGGCCGCATGGTCGACCTGCTGCTCGCCGAGCAGAGGGCGGGGGAGGGCGACCAGTCGAGCTAGCGCCCCGCTTCATCCCGCTGCGTCATCCGGCACTGCGCCATGCAGCAGCTCGGCCGGCAGAACTGCGGGATTGATGCTGCGAGGGGGGATCGGCTCGACGCCGTTTCACTCCGGGAACGCCAGCTCCACGGTGAGCACGTCGCCGTCCAGGCGGGCGGTGGCCTCGATGCGCAGGGCGCGCGCCAGCTGGGCGACGATGGCAAGGCCGAGGCCGCTGCCCCCGCGGCCGCGCGCGGCGTCTCCCTGGTAGAAGCGCTCGAACAGGCGCTCGGCGTCCATGTCGTCCGGGTCGGCCACGCGGTTCGCGAACGCGACCGTGCGTCCCTCCTGCACGATGCGCGGGGGCTCGCACCCGTAGCGTAGCGCGTTCACGGCGAGGTTGCGGAAGATGCGGGCGAGGGCGTCGGCGTTCGAGTCGGCCACGAGCGGCTCGTCGGCAAGCCGGATGCCGGGCTCCCACCCGCGCTCCTTGAACTGGCCGTACAACGAGGCCAGCGATTCGGCGAGCACCTGGCCCACGTCCACGGGCTCGCGCTCGATGCGGTGGTCGGGGTCCTGCACCTGGGCGTAGGCGTACAGCTGGTCCAGCAGGCCGCCCACGTCGTCCAGGCGTCGCGACACCACGTCCAGGTACCGGGCGCGCAGGGCCTCGTCCTCCTCGGCCGCCAGCAGCTGCGCGTAGCCCTGAGCCCCCGCGAGCGGCGTGCGGATGTCGTGCGAAAGGTAGGTGAGGCCGCGGCGCAGCTCGCGCTTGGCCTCCTCGGCGGCGACGCGCTCGCCTTGGTGGCGGTCGATCTGCCGGTTCACCGCCTGCGCCAACTGCACGAACCCGCGCGTGCGCACGGACAGCGCGACGCGGGCGTTGCTCGCCGACTCCCGGTTCACGAGGAACCGCGCAATGGCCCGCAGCTGCGCCTCCGAGCGGGCAAGCTGGACGGCGAGCGCAACGACGGCGACGGCGAGCAGAACGACCGCGGCTTCCATGGCCTAGACGTCCTTCCTCTTGAGGACCAGGGCGCAGAGCGCTCCGGCGACGGCGATGAACGCCGCGCCCACGAGCGCGATGTGCCCCGCGCCGAGGGGGCCGCCGAGCCCGAGGGAGAGCGAGCCCATGCAGGACGACAGCGTGTAGTCGGCGAGGAACGAGAGGCTCGGAATCAGCATGCCCAGCCCCTGGATCCCCAGCGTCACCAGGCCCGAGGCCAGCAGGATGCCGATGCCGATGCCCGCCGCCATCTTGCGGGTGGCCCACACCGCAAGCGCCGTCAGCATGCCGAAGCCCGCGGCCACGACCGCGACGAGCACGCCCCACAGCGCGAAGTCGGGCAGGGGGGAGGATGCGAGCTCGAGGCCCGTCACGGCGGCCGTGGCGAGCGTCGCTGCGACGATCATCACGGTGAACAGCGCCGCGAGCACGAGTATCTCCACGATGCGCGCGCCGAGGAACGCGAGGCGGCTCGGCTGCACGGTGAACACGTTCTTGCTGAAGCCGCTCTCGAACTCCGCGGCAAGGAAGATGGCGAGGAACACGACGAACAGGCAGGAGAGCCCGCCTCCGCCGAGGAACACGTTGCCCACGAGCGCCTCCGGCGTCATGCCCTGGGCAAGTTGCGTCACCAGGGCGTTCGTCTCGGCGAGGTCGTCCGCGCTCGGGCCGCTCCCGTTCGAGAAGCCGATGTGCACGCCCGTCGGCGCGCCGCTTGCGCTGGCTGCCTGCATCGACTGCACGAACGCGGGATCGGTGATGTAGGCCATGGTGGCTGCGCTGATAACGGCCAGCACCGTGATGACGGCAAGGAATATCCACAGCGACTTGCCGTGCACGAGCCGGTAAAGGTCCATCCTCAGAATATTAGCCACGGTACTCAGCCCCCATCATCTCAACGAAGAACTCCTCCAGGTCGCGCCGGTGCGCGTACAAGCCGCGGACGGCGATGCCCTGCTCGTTCAGGACCGCGCCCACCGCTCCCGCGTCCGCCCCGCCGAAGACGCGGATGGCGCCGTCGGGCATGGACTGGAAGCGCAGGTGCGCGAAGCGCTCCTGCAGCACGGCCAGCGCGAGCGTCGGGTTCGCGGCCTCCAGCTGCAGGAAATCGCTGCATTCCTGGTCGACCTCGGCGGCGGACATCTCGCGCACCATGCGGCCCTCGCGGATGACGCCGTAGCGCGTGGCCATCTTCCCCAGCTGCTCCAACACGTGCGAGCTCACCACCACGGTGATGCCGCGCTCGTCGTTGAGGCGCATGATGAGCCGGCGGATCTCGCGGGCGCCCTCGGGGTCCAAGCCGTTGAGCGGCTCGTCGAGCAGCAGCAGGTCGGGGCTGCCCAAGAGCGCGAGCGCGAGCCCCAGGCGCTGCTTCATGCCCATGGAGAAGTTCTTCGTCGCCTTGGAGCCCACGCTGCCCAAGCCGGTGAGGTCCAGCAGGTCGCGCACCTTGTCCTTGGGGTCGGCCAGGCCCAGCGCGAGCGCCTTCATCATGAGGTTGTCGGTTGCGCTCATGGAGCCGTACAGCCCCGGCGACTCGATGAGCGCGCCGATGCGCCGGCTCGCGCTCGCCTCGCGCGGCTGCATGCCGAACACGCGCACCTCGCCGCCCGTGGGTGCGGCGAGCCCCGCGAGCATCCTCATCACCGTCGATTTGCCTGCCCCGTTGCGGCCGACGAACCCGTAGATATCGCCTTGGCCCACATGCATGTCGAACTGGTCGACGGCCATCTTGCTGCCGAAGGCCTTCGAGAGCCCGTTGGTTTCGATCACGTTCACGTTTCCGCTCCTTTCCGATCGTCGGATCGTTCTCTGACTGCCAACCACGATACGGAAAAGGCGTTCAGCAATTCGCTTCGAAACCGTTAAGAAAGTGCTAAGTTTGCCGTGCGAGGGGCGAGACAGGGGGACGGGGATAACGTCACGTTCCGCGATGCGCTGCAACTGAACGAAACGAAGGGGAACGTTACGTTATCCCCGTCCCCCTGTCTCGCCTCATTCGGCCAGCTTGAAGCCGATGCCCCACACCGTCTCGATGTAGCCGTCGGTGCCGGAGGGCTTGAGCTTGCCGCGGATGTTGCTCACATGCACGTTCACGGCCTTCTCCTCCACGAACGCCTCCTCGTTCCAGGCCGCCTGGAACAGCTCCCGCTTGGTGAACACCTTCTTGGGCCGGCGCACGAGGGCCTCCACGATGCCGAACTCCAGGCGCGTGAGCCTCACGGGATCGCCGGCGGCTGTGAGCGTGCGGGCTTCGGCATCGAGCACCCAGTCCTTGAACCGTAGCGTGCCCGAGCTGCGCCCCGCCCCGCGGGAAGCGTGGCGCAGCTGCACGGACACGCGCGCGAGCAGCTCGTCGAGGTCGAAGGGCTTGGCCAGGTAGTCGTCGGCCCCCAGCTTCAGAAGCTCCACCTTGTCGCCCGTATCGGCGCGCGCCGATACCACGATGACGGGCACGTCGCTGCGCGCGCGTATCTCGCGCACGAGCTCCTCGCCTGAGGAGCCCGGCAGCATGAGGTCGGTGATGACGAGGTCGTACGGCGCCTCGCCCGCGGCGGCCCCCGCTTTCAGCAGGAGCCGCGCCTCGCTTCCCGAGAACGCCTGCGCGCAGGCGTAGCCCGCCCGCGCGAGCGCGGCGGCCACCACGTTGTTGATGTCCTCGTCGTCCTCGACGACGAGGATGCGGGCTGCGTGTTCCATACGCGTATTGTAGCCCAACCGGGCCTGGCAGGGCGCCACTCTTTCCCCGCCCTGTTCCCGTTCCCGCCCCGATCCCGTACCGGCTCGCCCGCGCATTCGCACAAGCCCCGCATCCGCGTTCGCACACGCCCGCGTACCCGCGCTCGCTCCCGCCCACGTCCCAACCCCCCCCCGCACCCTCCCCGCCTTCGCCCATATCGCCCAAGGAGGGCAGGCTCCCTGTCCGCGCATCGCATGCCGCATTGGCTCGCAAGGGAGCGCGCCCCCTGCGCGCAGGTGGGCTTATCCGCACCCGCTCCCGCCTCGCCCCGACCCCCGCTCCGACTCCCGTCCACGCTAGCGGCCAAAGGCGGGGGCGGGAAGCGCCAGGGTTTCGGGGGTGTTGGTTCTTACGGGCCGGCCCGCCGGCACGGTAATCACCGGTTTTCGACGGGGAATGCCTTCACCTCGGGCTGCGCCTTCCGAAATGCCGTTCTGCGACGAGGGGAAACGTCGGAACACCTCGCTTGCGCCCCGCTTGCCGCCAGCCTCTGCTTCCCAATCTGTAAAAATGCGGTGATTACTGTGCCGATGCGCGGCCTGCTGGTAGAATAGCGGCACCACGGAGCCAGTGCAGGCGCTCTTCGCCTCGGCGAGCAGCCCATAGCAGGAACGGCGTGCCCCCCGTTCCCCTACCACGCTTGCAAGATCCTCTTAGCAAAGGGCTTGCAAGGAGGTTCCATGCCCGTCTCCTCCCATCCTGACCGTGAGCGCGCGCCTATCGTCTTCGGACACAAGACCGCCTTGGCCATCCTGCGCTCGGCGGCCCCCCGGACGCTTCCGCCGGTTGCGGGGAAAGCACGGGTGCTTCCCAGCCGCGCTCCGGCGAGGGGCGAGGTCGAGGCCGCCATCGAGCATCTCGAGGCCTCATACCCGGATCTGCGCCTCGAAAGGCCTGCGCACGTGCTCGTTGGAAGCGCTGCGCTGGGGCGGCCTTCGAAGGCCGTCAAGTCGCATTCGCTGACCGTCCCTCTTTCGGGCGCATCGTTTTACCGGTTGGGCGACGGCGTCTTCGCCTGCGTGCCGGCCCTCGCCTTTGTCCAGGAAGCCGCCCGGGGGAAGAGCCTGGTCGCCATACTCGAGCTTGGGTACGAGTTGTGTGGAACGTACCGGACCCGGCGCACAGGGGCCGCAGCTGCCTATGGGGTAGAGCCCCTGGCATCCGTCAGGTCGTTGGGCGGCTATGCGGCGCGGAACGCCTCGGTCGACGGTGCGCGCAAGGTCGGCCGTGCCCTTCGCTACCTTGCCGACGGCTCGGCCTCGGCGCGGGAGACGAAACAGGCCCTCGTCTTGGGGCTGCCCCATCGCCACGGGGGCTACGGCCTGGGAATTCCCCGTATGAACTACGAGGTCGGGGCGAGCAGGGCGGCCGAGGCCCTCACCGGTAAGAAGTCGTTCCGCATGGATTTGTGCTGGCCGGAGCGGAAGCTCGATGTGGAGTACCAGAGCAGGGAGTGGCACGAGGGGGAGGCAAGCCGCGTCTCCGACTCGAGGAGGGCGAACGCCCTCATGTCCATGGGCTGGACGGTGGTGGGGGTGACGAACGACGAGCTCGACAGCTTCGCGGCGACCGAGGCGATAGCGCAAACGCTCCGCCGGCACCTGGGCAAGCGCGCGCAGATACGTACGTCCAACTACCATGGGCGCAAGCTGGAGCTGCGCAGGCAGCTGGGCCTCCCGATAGGATACGAGTAACTGAAGGCGGCGTGGCAGCGACTCCGCCCGACGCGCCGCCCGCCCCCCCCCTGCACCCGGTTGCCGTGGCACCGCCCGGCGCCCCTCTGCACCCGCTGTCCGTGGCGCCCCCCCCCTCCCTGCATGGCCCGGTGCGGGGGAGGGGCGGGCGGGCGATGCATCGCTCTTCGAGCGCCATGACGCCCCGTTGGCACAGTAATCACCGGTTTTCGACATGCGCGCGGCCTGGGACAGCGCGATGGGGCCCGAAGGCCGCCTCTTTCGGGTGTTTCCCCTGGTTGTTCGTAACGCCGAAGGCGAGACCCGCTCTGCTGACGCGGCCCGCTGTAGAAAACCGGTGATTACTGTGCCGCACGATGCGCTTCGCACTGCGCTGCGCAGCGCGAAGCGGTGGCGGATGCGACGGACGCGCGCGCCTGCGCGCGCCGCGCCGTCACGCGGAGAACAGCTTGCGCACCTCGGCCACGAGCTGCTTGCGGGTGAACACGAGCAGGGCCAGCAGCAGCACGCTGGCCGTGAGCGCGCTCACGTTGGCCGGCACGTCCCATGTGGCCAGGCCCAAGGCCACGAGTGCGAGCGGGATCAGCCCCAGCACCACGTCGAACAGCAGGTACTTCGCGTAGCCCGACACGAACGTGCCGCGGAACACGGCCACGAGCACGGCGTCGAACACGAGCGCCACCAGGCAGATGCCGGGTATGACGAACGTCGTGACCACGGGGTTTCGCGTGATGAGGTACCACAGCGCCGCGATGGCCAGCAGGATGAGGAAGTAGCGCACCACCACGCGCAGGAAGTCGGGCGTATGCACGAGGATGTTGCGCACGAACAGGTAGTTCACCACGAGGCCCAGGCACACGGTGAGCACGATGTCGCCCGGCAAGCCCAGCAGCCGCCCCAGGAACAGCATGGCCAGCAGGCACGCGCCGCTCACGAACGCCAGCACGCTCAACGCCACGGCGCCCGACTTGCGCACCTCGTTTCTGGGGAACGCCGACGGCTCGGCCTTGCCCGAGAGCTCTGCCTGGCAGAGCGGGCACCGGTCCAGGTCGCCCGTGAACGACACGCCGCACTTGCCGCACCGCTTCATCGCCCGGCCTCCTTACGCTTCGCCTTCTGGTCGCTGTCCGAGCCAGCCTTTCGCGCAGCCCTCGTTTTCCGCGCCGCCTTCTCCCCGTGCTCCGGCTCTGCCAGCGCGGCCCCCGTCTCGCGCCCTACTTCCGCCCCGTCGGCCCGCGCCCCGCGCGCGGCCTTCGCCTTGCGCTTCGACGTTTCGCGCTCGGGTGTCCCGCCGCGGGCGGGCGCCTGGCCGCGGGCGCGCTTCACCGAGGCCTCCAGCCTTGCCTCCAGGCGGTCCTCGGCAACCTCCTCGCTCGTCTTGTTGATGTTGATGAGCCCCTCGATGCCGCAGCCCGAGAAGTACCGGACGAAGTTCTTCACCACGTCGGGGTTCGAATACGCCGTGGATATGCCGATGCTCAGGTCGTCGCCGAACGAGCACAAAAGGAAGTTCAGCCCGGTGGTGGACGTCAGGAGGTTGAGGTCGCGCACATACGGGGCCACCCGCGCGTCCACGGAGATGCGCCCCAGGTTCGAGAGCGTCGTGGTGGTCTCGCGCGCCGTGAAGCGGCTGGCCAGCTCAAGCAGGGCGTCCTTCACGAACAGGGGGGCCAGGCGCAGAAGCGGGTTCTTCTCCAGCGCTATCATGCGGTTCATGCGGGGCTTGAGGCTCTCGGGGTCGGTGGCCACGCGCAGCTGCTCCTGCACCTTCGCGGCCACCTGCTCCACGGGCTCGTCCTCGTCGCCGGGCACGTAGGATACGAACGCCAGCCCGAAGAAGTTCTTGGTAGTGGTGGACTTGAAATGCTGCCGCAGGTCCACGGGCACGTCCAGGCGGATGGCGCGGTGGCGCTCGCGCCGGGGCATCTCGGCGCGGATGGCGCACATGATGGCCGCGATGACGAGCGACGTCAGGCTCACGCCGTGCCCGCGCGCGAGGTCGAGCACTGGGCGGACGGGAAGGTGGTACTCCAGGTACGTGGGGTCCGCCGCATCGCGCCAGCCGGTGAGCCGGTAGACCTTGGGCGCGCGCGTGGGGGCCGCCTTGTCGCGCTCGAAGTACTTGTCGAAGCTGTCCTCGGCCTTCTGGTGATCCGAGCCGTCGTACTCCTGCGGCAGTCCCTCCACGCCGTAGCGCTCCTCCACGTAGGCGTAGAGCAGGGCCTTGAAGAAGCTCAGCGACCCGCGCCCGTCGGACACCATGTGCGACACTTCCAGGTTGATGCGAGCGCGGTAGTAGCTCACGCGGATGAGCACGCTCTTCGCGTCCACGTGCAGGCCGTAGCAGATGGGCAGGTTCTCCTCGTGCACGGCGGGCGGCTGGGGAGCCTGCTCCAGGTAGTGCCAGAACATGCCGCTGCGCAGGCACACGTTGAAGCCGGGGAACATCTCCGCCGTGCGGTCGAGCGCGCGCTGCAGCGCCGCCGGGTCCACGTCGTCGGCCATCGTCGCCGCGTAGCGGAACACCGTCTGGGCGGAGCTGCCCGCCTGCGACGAGTAGAACTTCCCTACGTTGTCTAGTCGGTACCAAGCAGTCCGAGCCACGTCGGTTCGCCTTCCTGCACGAGCGGGTCGCCATCGAGGAATTGCTTGATGATGCGGTACGTGTCCTTCACGATGTTGAACACGGTGGGGTACAGCAGGTAGCCGTGCACGGCGTCCAGCACGCGGTAGCACTGCACGTCGCCGCCGTCGTCGGCCAGGCGCTGGGCGTACACCTCGCCCTCGTCGCGCAGGGGGCAGTACTCGGCCGTGACCACGAGCGTGCGCGGCTGGCGGGAGAGGTCGCCCTCCAGCAGCGGCGCGAAGTAGGGACGGTGCAGGTCGGCGGGCGACGAGGCGTACAGTTCCATGTAGCCGCGTATGTCGCGCGACGAGAGCAGGTAGTCCTCGCCGTTGTCCCTCACGGAGTCGAAGAACGAGGTGGCGAGATCATGGTCGTTGTACGTCACGGGGTAGAGCAGCATCTGCGTGCGGGGGAGGAACTCCCCGCGGTCGCGGGCCATGAGCGACACCACGGCAGCCAGGTTCCCTCCGGCGCTGTCGCCGAAGAGCACGATATGGTCGGGGTCCACGTCGGCCAAAAGCTCGCCCGCGTGCAGCTGGCGGGCCACCTCGTAGCAGTCCTCGGGAGCCTGGGGGAAGCGGTGCTCGGGCGCGCGGCGGTAGTCTACCGACACCACGCGCCGCTCCAGGCGCAGCGCCATCGTGCTGCAGGCGTCGGTGTAGAAGTCCACGTCGCCGTTCACCCAGCCGCCGCCGTGGAAGAACAGCACGGTGCCGCGGAAGTCCTCCGTGACCTTGAAGCCCTCGGCCAACGAGAAGTCGATGTCGAGCGGGGTGAACACGCGCAGGGGGAGCGCGCAGCCGTCGGGCATGGGGGCCGTGATGTCGTCGATGCGGCAGCGCGGGTTGGGGATGGCGAGCCTGGCGCTCAGGTCCTCGGCCACGCGCTGCGCCTTGTAGAACTCCTTGATGTCCGGCCGAAGCCGCGTTGCCGCCTTGAAGGCGGCGAGCACCGCCTTGTTGATGGGCATGTATGCCGTCCTTTCCCGGGGTGGCGGCGCCGCTGCCGGGTCGTCCTGCGCGGCAGCGGCGCCGCGATTCCCTCGCGTGCCATCGTAGCACAAGCGCGCCGCAGCGTGGGGCGTGCTGCGCGGGCCTCACGGTCCCGGCATGCGGCGAGCCCCGCGCCGGTGGCTGCGAACTGCCTCGTCGGCGGCGTGGCAGGCGCCTTGAGGTTGCATGTCCGCAACGGTTCGGCCGCCCCCCGGCGGCCGCGCTTAGACTGGTCGGCGATAGCCCCGCGCGCCGCGCGGGGTTCGGCGGCGGAGCCTGTCGGTCGCGCGTGCCGCGGGCGCATCTCGCGCGCGTGCGCCCGCGGTGCTTTGCGGGCGGCGGCATGGGCAGGACGAGGAAAGGCGGTGCGGTGCGGACGACGGTGAAGGCGGGTGGCAAGGAGGCGCGTGCGCAGCTCCCGCTGCTGCTCGCGTGCTCGTTTGCCGCCTCGTTCGCGCAGAGCATGATGAACATCGCCCTGCCGCAGGTGGCGGACGAGTTCGGCGTGACGCTCTCCACGGCGAACTGGCTCGTGACCGGCTACATGGTAGTGGCCGCCACGTCCATCGCGCTCGCGGCGTTCCTGCTGCGGCGCCTGGGGCTGCGCACGGTGTTCCTCATAGGCTGCGGCGCGCTTGCCTTGGGAAGCGGACTGGCCCTGCTCGCCCCCGACTTCTGGGTGCTTTTGGCGGGGCGGCTCGTGCAGGCCGTGTGCACCGGCCTGTTCTACCCTGCCGTGACCAGCTTCATCATGGCGAACTCCGATCCGGCCAGGCGCGGCACGCACCTGGCCATGAACAGCGGCACCGTGGCGGCGGGCCTTGCCGTGAGCCCCGTAGCGTCCGGCCTGGTGCTCACGGGGCTCGGCCGGCACGCGCTGTTCGCCTTGCCCCTCGCCTTGGCGGTGCTGCTGCTTGCCGTGGGGTTCTTCCGCCTGCGCGAGGTGGGGCCGCGCGGCGCGGGCGCGGTCGACCCCTTGAGCGTGGTGCTGGGCCTGGTGGGCCTGGGGGCGCTCGTCTACGGGCTGGGCGAGGTGTTCCGCGACCCGCTGCCGTCGCTCGCAGTGCTGGCGGCCGGCGTGGCGGTGCTGGGCCTGTTCGCCTGGCGCCAGCTGGCCCTGAAGGACCCGCTTCTCAACTTGAGGCCGCTCGGGAACCCCGGGTTCGCCGTGGGCGAGCTGCTGGTCATGCTGGGCATGATGGCATCGTTCTCGCTCAGCATCCTGCTGCCGTTGTACTACGAGGGGGCGCTGGGGTTCTCCCCGTTCCTCGCCGGCACGCTGCTGGCTGGGCCGGTGCTGGCGAACGCGCTGTCCGACGTCGTGGGCGGACGGCTGCTTGATAGGAGGGGCATCTGGCCCCTTGTGCCCTTCGGCTTCGCCTTGACGGCGCTCGGACTGGCGGGCGTCGCGCTCGCGGCGGGACGCCCGCTGCTCGCGCTGGTCGTGCTGGCCTCCGCCGTGGCCTACGTGGGGCTCGGCCTGGTGGTGGCGCCCTCGAAGACCACGGCGCTCGTCCAGCTTCCGTCGAGCCTGTACGCGCATGCCTCGTCCATCAACTCGGCGTTCATCGAGATAGCCTCGGCCATCGGCTCGTCGCTGTTCGTGGGCGTGCTGTCCGCCGACGTGCTCGCCGGCACGTCGCGCGGCTTGGCTAGGGCGGCTGCCTACGATGAGGGGTTCGCGCACACCATGGAGATTGCCATCGGCATCGCCGTGGCGAGCCTGCTCGTGTCGCTGGTCTACGCATACCGCCTGCGTCGCCGGAAGGGCTGATGTCGCGGGCGGCGGGCGCCGGGCCGGTCATGGCGCTCAGCGGCGCGCCCGCACGCGGGCGTGCAGCGCCGGCGCCGGTGCGGGTTGGGTGCCGGCTGCAGCCGGCGGCGCCTAACCCTCGATGGCGTCGATGGCGTTCACCACGGCGCCGCGGAAGGCGTCCTTCTCGAGCGAGGCGACGCCCTTGATGGTGGTGCCGCCCGGCGAGCACACGGCGTCCTTCATGGCGCCGGGGTGCGTGCCCGTCTCCAGATGCAGCTTCGCGGTGCCCATCATCATCTGGGCGGCCAGGCGGTACGCGGCAGCGCGCGGCAGCCCGTGCTTCACGCCGGCGTCGCCCAGCGCCTCCAGGAACATGGCCGCGAAGGCGGGGCCGCAGCCGGCGATGGCGCTGGCGGTGGACAGCAGCTTGCCGTCCACCCATTCGATGAGAGCCACCTGGCCGAACAGCTCCTCGAAAGCCGCAAGCTCGGCATCGTCGAGGGAATGGCGCTGCTCGCAGGCCACCACGCCCGCACCCACGGCGATGGGCGTGTTGGGGATGGTGCTCAGGTGGTGCGTGCCGGGCGCGAGGACCTCCTCGTAGAACTCGAAGCCGCAGCCGGCGGCCACCGAGATCACGGCCTTGCCGGGCGCGGCCAGCATGTCGCGCACGGGCTCGAGCACCTGCGCCACGAGGTGCGGCTTCACGGCTACCACCACGAAGTCGCTCGCCTGAACCACGTCCTGCGCCGTCTCGCAGGCGTGCGCGCCCAGCGCGGCCGTGCTCGCCTGCAGCTTGTCGAAATGCGCGGCGGTCGCGTAGATGCGCCCGCCCGGCAGCGCGCCCGCCTCCACGAGCCCCCTTGCCATGGCCTGCGCCATGTTCCCGAATCCGATGAAGCCCAACGAAGGGGCGTTGACCTGGTCTGCCATAGGGTCCTCTTTCCGTCGCGTCTGAAAGCGTTTCCCCGATTGTACGGCACGCGGGCCCGTAGGTGGTCCGAGATGGCGAACCGGCGGCCTGCTCGTCAGCAAAACTGCACGCTTGGGCGGGCAGCCTGTTCGGATTCGGGCGGACGGGGCGTTCGGCCCTGCTCGCGCCGGCTCGGTCGGGGGGGGGGCGCCCGGCACGCCTGCCGCGTTCCTCGCGCGAGCCTCTGCAGGCGCTCTGCATGCGGGGGCACGGCTGCACGCGGGCGGCCGCCGGCGTTCCGGGCGCTGCAGGGAGGGCGCGGGTGCGCCCTGGCGTGCTACACTTGCCGGCGACGGCATTCCCCGAGAGAAAGGATCGCGATGATCGACCATATGAGCGTGAAGGTGAAGGACGTCGAGGGAGCCAAGGCCTTCTACGCGGCGGCCCTGGAGCCGCTCGGCTACGTGCGGGGCATCGAGTATCCCGGCGGTCTGCAGCTGCACGTGGAGGGCGAGCCGGGCGATATGTGGGTGGCCCCGCTGCCCGAGGGCGCCGAGCCCGTCCCCGCGCATGTCGCCTTCCTCGCAGAGGACGCCGCCCAGGTGAGGGCCTTCTACGAGGCGGCGCTCGCCGCCGGCGGCACCGACAACGGAGCCCCCGGCCCTCGCGACTACCATCCCGGCTACTACGCAGCGTTCGTCTACGACCCCGAGGGCAACAACATCGAGGCCGTGATCCACGACTACGCCGAGTAGCGGCGCGGGCCTAGGTCGCTAACGGAGCTTAGAGGCCCGGGGCTCGAAAATCCCGGGCCTCTCATGGTGGAAGCTCTGCGCTCTGGCAGCAGTATTCGTTGCTAGACAATGATAGCAACGAATACTGCTGCTAATGATCGATGGCAACGGAGCGAACCGTCATCTCCGCGCTTGCGCCCTGCGAGCAGTACGGCGCAAGCGCCTTCGTGCCGGCGGCCAAGGGCATCGCGCGCTTCAAGATGCTCGATGCCAAGGAGTTTGCCGAGTGCTACTTTGTCGGTACCTTTGCGAGCGCCGCGTTGGCCATCCTCGTATCGTCGTCTATCCGGGAGGAGCTCGTATTGAGCCAGCGGGTTCTCGCCGCCAAGGCCGCGAGCCGGCAGCCAGATTCGTGGTCCGACGTGGATGAAGTCGAGAGACGCGAAACGTTGCATTGCGAAATGCGGCGACGTGGCTGAAGCTGACGCCATCTGGAACGGTCGCCTTGCCCCGATGAAGAGCGCCGGACTTCCGTGCTATGATGCGGCAAACGACGCGGCGAAGGCGAAGGAGCATGCATGTACGGACTGAAGACCGAGGCCAGCTTCGATTCGGCCCATTTTCTCACCGACTACTACGGCAAGTGCGAGAATCTGCACGGCCACCGTTGGCGCGCGGTGGTGCATCTGGCGGTGGACGACCTGCAAACCGAGGGCACGATGAAGGGCATGGTGCTCGACTTCGGCGTGTTCAAGCGCGCGGTGCGCGAGCTGGCCGACGCGCTGGACCACACCTTCCTCGTGGAGGAGGGCTCGCTCGCCCCGGCGACGCTGGCGGCGCTCGAGGCCGAGGGGTTCAGCCTGTTCATCGTGCCCTTCCGCACCACGGCGGAGAACCTGGCGCGCTACTTCTGCGACTGCCTGGCGGAGCAGGGGCTTCCCGTGTCCCAGGTGGAGATGTACGAGACGCCGAACAACTGCGCCGTCTACCGCCCGCTGCAGCGCTGACGGGAAGGGGTCGCCGTGGGCAAGAAAGCCGCGCTCTTTTTACAGTCGGCGAAGCAGGTCGGAGGGCTCATGGCGATGGCCGTTCGCTACAACGGCAAGGAGCCCGACAAGCGCAAGGGGGCCTCGCAGGAGGAGTACGCCCTGCCGTTCGAGGGTGCTTGGACGGTGGTCAACGGCGGCGTGGACAAGGAGACGTCGCATTCATGGGGCGTGCTCACCCAGCGCTACGCCTACGACTTCGTGGTGCTCGACGACGAGGGGCGCAACTGCCCGCCCGACGCCGATCCGGCCGATCCTGCCTCGTACTACTGCTACGGCTTGCCGGTGCTTGCGCCCGCCGACGGCGTCGTGGCGGAAGTGGGGACGTCGTGCCCGAATGCGCAGATCATGCTTGATGAGACGGTGCACTTCGGCGGCGGTGACATTCGCGGCAACTACGTTCTCATCGACCACGGGAACGACGAGTTCTCGTGCCTGTGCCATCTGAGGCCGGGCGGCGTGCTGGTGGAGGCGGGCCGGCACGTGCAACGCGGGCAGCGTGTCGGATTCTGCGGAAGCTCGGGCTGCAGCTCGCATCCGCACCTGCACTTTCATATCCAGAAGGGGCAGAGCTTCTACACTTCGCCGGGCGTGCCCGTGCGGTTCGCGGGCGTCGCGGCCGCGCCTGCGCCGAACTATGCTGCGGCCGATCCGCGGCCGGTTCCGCCGGCGGCCTACGACGACTTCCCTCCGTTCCTCACGCGCGGCCTGAGGGTGGAGCCCTCGGGAGGGGAATAGGCCCGGCAGCCCCCTTGACTCACTCCCAGAAGCCGCGGGCGGCGTCGAGGATGTCGGCGGCGGGCAGGAAGGTGGCCTCCGCGATGTCGGCCCCCGTCTCGTCGAGGAAGCGCCTTACCAGGTGGTATCCGCAGGCGTAGCCGGCGCAGTAGGGGACGCCGCGCGTGGGGTAGCCCATGAGCGCGGCCGTCTCGTCGCCGTAGAGGTAGGCGGACAGCTCGGCGAGGCCCTGTGCTTCCAGGCCTGCGCGCACGAGCGGCTTCACCTGCGCGAGCGCCTCCGGCGTGGTGCGCGTGACCCACGGCCCCGCCAGCTCCTCGCCGAACAGCTCCACGGCGAAGTTCTCGGCCAGGCCCTCGCTCACCAGCATCTCCCCGAGCGCGATGTCGTCTCTCCACTTCACGAACTGGAAGCGCACGTTGTGGTTCGCCTCGTGCGCGAGCGCGGCGGGCAGGCGGCGCATCGTCGACTCGTTCGGGTCGAGCCAGGCGAGGATGGATCCGGGGATGCCGCCGTCGCCGCAGTAGCCCTCGCTCGCGCGCACGACGGGATGGCCGGGGTTCGCCAGCAGCACGGTGAAGCGGTAGTCCTGCCGCGGAAGCTCGATGCCGCGTGCGGAGAAGCGCGAGAGCGAGCGCTCGACGGAGCGCCGGCACGCGTCCCAGAAGGCGTCGTCGCCGAGGAGGCGCACGGCTTCGGCGCGGTTTTCGTCCACCTGGGCGGGCGGCAGGATGCCGAGCATCTCGCTGGCCATGACCACGTCGTAGCCGCCGGGTTCCGCCGCCTTGAGCGGCACGCGGTAGCAGTCCCATTTCTCCTTGAAGGGGGCCATGAGCTCGTAGCGGTACAGGTCGCCGCGCTTGCCGGCGGGCGCGGCCATCATGGCGCGGTAGGCTGCGTCGGAGCGAACGGGTTGCACGTTCATGAGGTGTCCTTTCTGTCGGGTGCGCGCCCCATGCTACGGCCTCACGCCGCGTGAGGGTCAAGGGGGAGTCTGGTTCCGCCGCCGGATGCCGGATCGTTGGGGGGCGGGCGATCCGGGTTTTTTCACCGGCGCCCGCACGGATCGCGGGTAGGATTCGTTATACAGGGCAGAGGAGGTGAAGCGGGGCTTGAAGAATCGGTTGCGGGACGGCGAGGCGTTCGATCGCTTGGTCGAGGAGCACTACGACGACGTGCTGGCGTACTGCCGACGGCATGCGCCGTCCTACGACGACGCGCCGGACGTGGCGCAGGAGACATTCCTGCGCTTCGTGCGCAGCGGGTGCTCGCCGTCGGACGGCAAGCCGCTCGCGTACCTGTTCACCATCGCGCGCAACCTCTGCATCGACGCGGCGCGCGCGAAGCGGCCGCCCGCCGCCCCGCTCGACGTGGACGTGCCCGACCGCTCGCCCGACGCCGACCCGGCGGCCGCGTGCGCGGGCAGCGAGGTGGGTGCGCTGGTGGAGGCGCTCGATCCCGACCTGCGGGAGGTGGTGGAGCTGCGCTTCGACCAGGGATTCAAGGTGGGTGAGATTGCCAGCGTGCTGGGCGTGTCGCGGTTCGCGGTGAACCGCCGGCTCAACAGGGCGCTGGCCGAGCTGAAGCGGGGGCTGGAAGGAAGGGAAGGCTCATGAGCGGCGAAATGGGAAAACGCGAGGTCGAGCAGCTGCTGCGGGCGCACTACCGCGCCGAGCGCGGCGGGCCGGACGCGGATGCCAAGGCCGCGACCCTCGCGGCCGTGCGCGCCGAGGCGGCCCTGCCGGCGCGCGGGGCGGCGCAGCCGATGTCGTTCGCCGGATTCGTGGCCGCGCAGGCGCGCTTCATCCGCCCGCAGGTGTGGGCGGCCCAGCTCGCGCTCGTGGCCGCCATGGTGGCGCTCTGCCTGCTCGGCGACAGCGCCCCGCGCGACCTCTCGCTCGCCTCGGGCGTGCTGGCGGCGGCGACGGTGCTCGTGGGCCTGCCGGACCTGCTGTCCAGCGCCGCCAACCGCGTGGCCGAGCTCGAGTACGCCTGCCGCTTCGACAGCCGGGCGGTCGCGCTCGCGCGGCTCATCGTGCTGGGATGCTCGGACGTGGCGGTGCTCACGGCCATCGTGCTCTCGGCCCCGCTTCTGCTGGGGGCCGATCCCTTCGCCTCGCTCGTGCATGCCTGCGCCCCGTACTTCCTCTCGTGCGCGGGGGCGCTCGTGCTCGTGCGCCGCTGCCCGCCGTCGCAGGCGCTGCCGCTCGGCTTCGCGTGGACGCTCTTGGTGATGGCGGCGGCCTATGCGGCGTTCTCCCTGGTGCCGGACGCGTACGCCCAGGCCTCGGCGTGGGCGTGGGCGCTCGTGGCGGCGGCCTCGGCCGCGTGGGCCGCCCGCGAGGCGCGCGCGTGGCTCGGCTGCATCGCGGGCGGGCTCGACAAGCTCGCGTCCTCCTCGACCCTACGATAGCGAAAGAAAGGAGCAACCTCCATGGAACTGACGATTGACCGGCTGAGCAAGCAGTTCGGGTCGAAGATCGCCGTCGACCGCGTGTCGGCGACCCTCGGGCCCGGCGTGTACGGCCTTCTGGGCGCGAACGGCGCGGGCAAGACCACCCTCATGCGCATGGTGTGCGACGTGCTGCGACCCACGTCCGGCGAGATCCGCTTCGACGGCCGCGACGTGCGCGCGCTCGGCGACGGGTACCGTGCCTGCCTGGGCTACCTGCCGCAGGATTTCGGCTACTACCCCGATTTCACGGCGCTCGACTTCATGCTGTACCTGGCCGCGCTCAAGGGCATCGACCGCCACGCGGCGCGCCGTCGCTCGCTCGAGCTGCTGGAGACGGTGGGGCTCGCCGACGTGGCCCGCGTCAAGGTGCGCACGTTCTCCGGCGGCATGAAGCAGCGCCTCGGCATCGCGCAGGCCGTGCTGAACGACCCAGCCGTCCTCGTGCTCGACGAGCCCACGGCCGGGCTCGATCCGAAGGAGCGCGTGCGCTTCCGCAACCTCATCGCCAGCTTCGCGCAGGACAAGATCGTCGTCCTGTCCACGCACATCGTGTCGGACGTGGAGTACGTTGCCGACGAGATCCTGGTCATGCGCGCGGGCTCTTTCATCATGCGCGGCGCGCCGGCCGAGGTGGTGGCCACCGTTGCGGGGAAGGTGTGGGAGTGCCACGTTGACGTGCGGCAGGCCGAAGCGCTGGCCGCGACGAGCTGTGTGAGCAACGTCCACTACGCCGCCGACGGCCATGCGGTGGCGCGCGTCGTGGCAGACGAGCCCCCCGTGCCGTGCGCGCGCCCGCTCGAGCCGACGCTGGAGGACGTGTACCTCCATGTGTTCCGAGACGAGGCGATGGAGCCCGTCGAGCCCGTTGCATCCGTTTCCCAAGGAGGCCGACATGCTTGACCTGGTGAAGTTCGAGTTCAAGAAGCTGCTCGCGCGGCGCACGTCGCAGATGGTGAGCGCGGGCATCATGGCGCTGCTCTGCGTGATCATGGCGCTCAACGTGGTGCAGACGAAGACGTCGTCGAGCACGGGAGAGATTCTGGGCGGCACCGCCGCCATTGCCCAGCAGAAGGCGCGCGCCGAGGCGCACGAGGGCGTGCTCACCGTCGAGCGCGTGCAGGAGGAGGTGGCCGCGTATCGGGCGCTCGCGTTCTCGAAGGTCGATCCGGCCCAGGTGGAGGGCCTGAGCGCCGAGGCCGCGTACGCCGTCATGAAGGAGGCTTACGACGAGGACGAGTTCCGCGCCATCTACGACACGTACTACTCGTACCTGCTCTCGCCGTGGATCGCGGGCTCGATGGAGCAGTACCAAGTGGCGGCGCAGTTGGGCGACGAGGACGTCGCCGGCTTCTACGGGGCCGTCGCGGATTCGCTGCAGCGTGCGCTCGACGACGGCATGGGCGGCACCTGGGCGTACTCGGACGCCGAGCGCGCCTATTGGACGGAGAAGCAGGCCGCGGTGGGCGAGCCGCTCTCGTACGGCTACGCCGGCGGATGGGGCGACGTGCTGGCGTGCCTCGGCTTCCTCTCGTTCGCGATGGTGGCGGTGTGCGTGGTGCTGACGCCCGTGTTCGCCGGCGAGTACCAGGACCGCACCGACGCCGTGCTGCTGGCTGCGCGCTACGGGCGCTCCAAGCTGGTGGCGGCGAAGATCGTCGCGTCGCTTCTGTTCGCCACCGCGTACTATGCGCTGGCGACGGCCGTCATCGTGGGCGTGGCGCTCGCGTTCTTCGGCGCGGAGGGCGGCGATCTGCCCGTGCAGGTGCTGGCCCTCGGCATCCCCTACGACCTCACGATGGCCGAGGCCGCGTGGACGGCGATCGGGCTCGGCTACCTCATGACGCTCGGCCTCGCGGCCCTCACGCTGCTGCTATCGTCGAAGCTGCGCTCCCAGCTGGCCATCTTCGCCGTGTGCGCCGCGCTTGTCTTCCTTCCCGGCATGATCCCCTCGGGCGGCAGCGGCGCGATCCTGCACGCGCTCTACCTGTTCCCGATCAACGCGTTGAACGACCAGGTGCTCTACAACTCGCTCGTGTCGTATCCCCTAGGGCCGCTTGTGATCGACCTGGTGGGACTGCTCGCGATCCTGTACGCGGTCGTGCTGGCCGTTTGCGCGCCCCTCGCCGCCCGCGCCTTCCGGCGACACCAGGTGATGTAGGGGCGCTGCCGTCGGTATAATGGAGGTTGACGTAAGCGGGTGCGGCGAAAGGCGGGTGCGGCGATGCTGGAGCGGGGATTCGTGGTCGTGCCGACAGGCGTTGCGCTCGTGGCGGTTCTGGTCGTGTGCTTTGTGCGCCGAACAGGGGCGAGACGGACGTGCCTTTACCTGGCGCTTACCGCCTATGTGGGCGCGGTGGCGGCGGTGACGCTGTTCCCGCTGCCGGTTGAGGGCGGGATGGGCTATGCGCCTACTTGGGGGATCTCGTACAATCTCGTGCCTTTCGCCGGCATCGCGCGCACGGTGGCCGATGCGGCGCAAACCGGCTGGTGGTGGTCGATCGCGACCATCATCGTGGGCGGCAACGTGCTCATGTTCGTGCCGCTGGGACTCATGCTTCCGCTGCTGTCCGACCGCCTGCGCCGGCTGCCTGCGGCGGCGCTCGTCCTCGCAGCCTGCTCGGTTGCCATCGAGCTCGCGCAGTTGGTCGTGGGGCTCGCCGTGGCAGGTTACCTGTACCGCGTCGTGGACGTGGACGACGTCATCCTCAACGTCGCCGGCGGCCTGATCGGCTTCGGCCTGTGGAAGGCGTGGGAGCGCCTTGCCGCACCTAAGCGGGACGAACTCGTTTAAGGCTTGGCGGATGACAGTCTGCGGCTCCGGCTCTGCGGGCTTTGCTACGGAATTCGGGCGCCTGTGTCAAAAAACGAGCAGTTTGGCAAACCTCCTCCAAGGCCGCTACGCTTCCAGAAAACGTGAGCTAGGGAAACGCGGTCTGGCTTCTCGCGTCGCGTCGTTCAAGCTGCTTTTCGATTGCCAAACCGGCCGTTTTCTGGCAGAAGGCCCCAGTTTTGGCGTCACCGCGCCTCGCGTCCTGCTGCCGTTTCCTTCTCCAACAGCTTCTCCAGCGTCCTCCAGGCCAGCTCGGCGCACTTGACGCGGGCGGGCATGCGGGAGATGGTCGCCAGCTCGGCGGCCTCGTCGAGGTCTTCGCGTTCCTCGTCGGTGAGCGGGCGGCCCTTGATCATGTCGAGGTAGAGGCCGCTCAGGCGGCGCGCTTCGTCGACCGTCTCGCCGGTGACGAGGTCGGCCATCATGTCGGCGGCCGCCTGGCTCACGGCGCAGCCGTGGCCGGTGAAAGCGGCTTCCTCGATCACGTCGCCGTTGAGGCGCAGCGCCAGCGTCAGCTCGTCGCCGCAGCTGGGGTTCACGCCGTCGTGCGTGCACGTGGGCTCGTCCATCTCGTACTTGTAGTCGGGATGCGCGTTGTGCTCCATGAGCGCCGCGGTGTAGATGCTAGCCATTGAAGGTCCTCCAAACGGTGTCCAAGCCGGCGATGAGCGCGTCGATATCGCCCTCGTCGTTGTAGAACGCGAGCGACGCGCGGCAGCACGATTCCACGCCCAGCCAGGCGAGCAGCGGCTGGGCGCAGTGGTGCCCCGCGCGGATGGCCACGTCGTGCTCGTCGAGGATGCTGGCCACGTCGTGCGGGTGGATGCCGCGCACGTTGAAGCTGATGGCGCCGTGGTGCTGCGCCGGGTCGGGGTGGCCGATGATCTCGAGGTACGGCAGCGCCGCCATGCGCTCCATGGCCGTGCGCACGAGCGCCTGCTCGCGCGCCTGCAGCGCGTTCCAGCCGATGCCCTCGAGGTAGCCGAGCGCGGCGGCGGTGCCCACGATGCCGGCGGCGTCCTGCGTGCCGGCCTCGAACTTCTCGGGCACCGGGGCCCATACGGCCCCGTCCTGCGTGACCGACGAGATCATCTCGCCGCCCGTGAGGAAGGGCGGCATGGCCTCCAGCAGGTCGAGCTTGCCCCACAGCACGCCCACGCCGAAGGGCCCGAGCGCCTTGTGCGCCGAGAATGCGAAGAAATCGCAGCCGAGCTCCTGCACGTTCACGGGCATATGCGGCACCGATTGCGCGCCGTCCACCACCATGAAGCCCCCGTGCGCGTGCACGCGCCGGGCCATGGCCGGAACAGGGTTCTCGATGCCGAGGACGTTCGACACCTGCGCGGCGGCGACGATCTTCGTGCGCGGGCCGATCTTCGCGTCGAGCTCCGCCTCCGAGATCACGCCGTCCTCGTCGGGGAAGAGGTACACGAGGCGCGCGCCCGCGGCGCGGCAAGCCTGTTGCCAAGGGATGAGGTTCGAGTGGTGCTCCATGATGGTGATGCACACCTCGTCGCCCGGCTCGAGCACGGTGGGCGCGAAGGCGAGCGCCACGAGGTTGAGCGCCTCGCTCGCGTTGCGGCAGAACACGATCTCGCGCGCGTCGGCGGCCCCGATGAACCGCGCGACGTGGGCGCGGGCCTCCTCGATGGCCTCGGTGGCCTCCACCGACAGGCGGTAGAGGCCGCGCAGCGCGTTCGCGTTCATGGTCTCGTAGAAGTCGCGCTGCGCGTCGAGGGCGACGGCGGGGCGCTGGGCCGTGGCCGCGCTGTCGAGGAAGGCGAGGTCGGGGTTGGCCGCCAGCAGGGGGAAGTCCTGCTTGTAGGGGTTCGCGGCGATATCGATCGGGTTGATCATGCGACGGCCTCCTCTATGTCGATCCCGCGCGCGGCGGCGAGGCGGGCGACGGCGGTTCGGGTGCGTTCGTCGGGCGCGTCGATGGCCGCTCCTTGATACGTGGCGGTGATGAACAGGCGCTCGGCGTCGTCGGGCGAGATTCCGCGACTGGCCAGGTAGAGCAGCTGCTCGGGGCGTATGTGGCCGATGGTGGCTCCATGGTTGCCGGCCACGTCGTCCTCGTCGCAGAGGATGACGGGCACGGTGCGGTTCACCACGCGCTCGTCGGCCAAAAGCACCGTCTCCTGCTCGGAGCCGACGGAGCCCTTGCAACCGTGCACGAGCTCGATGGTGCCGCGCAGCGTCTTGCTCGAGCGGCCAGCCAGCACGCCGTTCGCGTCGAGGTTGCAGACGGTGCGGCGCCCGCGCTGGTGGACGACGTAGTTGAAGTCGCGCTGCTGGTCGCCGCGGGCCAGGTAGCGCGTGTCGATGTCGAGGCGCGCGTCGTCGCCGCGCAGGTCGGCGTCGAGCCCGGTGTAGGAGCGGCCCGCGCCCAGCACGGTGTGGCGCACCTGCACGCGGGCGCGCTCGTCGGCCACGATGCCCGCGTCGTCGAGGGCGATCCACGAGTCGTCGAGCGTCTGCGTGCTCATGATGTCCACGCGCGCGTCGGCACCCGCGAACACACGCAGCCGCGTGCCCACGACGCCCGCGCCCGGTGCGGGCGAATCGAGCGCGATGGCGAGCGACAGCGACGAGCCCGGAGCGGCAACGACGTCGATGGCGGCCGCGTTGGCCGCGCCGTCCACGCCCTCGACGCGCACCGTGGCGCAGGTGCGCTCGCCAGGGCGCGTGGCGAACACGATGGGCTCGCCCGCCACGAACTCGAGGTACTCCCGCGCCTCGTCCCCCATGCCCGTGGCGAACACGTCGGAAGGAGCGAGGTAAAGGTTCTCGAGCGCCTGCTGCTGGTAGAGGGAGAGAGCCCCGTCCTCTATGGCTGCAGACGGATTCGCCTGGTCGTTAACCTGCGAAAGAGCTCCGCTTTCCATGGCTGCAGGGAGGACTTCTTGATCATCAACCTGGTGCGCAGCCGACGTCGGGACGCTTGCGGGTTCAACTGCGGAGTCACCGCGATCGGCCGCGCGCTTGTTGGTCTCATCCCCGAGCTCGCCTGCGGCCATGGAGGGGGGAGGGTTACCCGCGGACGTGATGGGCGAGGTAGCCACGGGAAGGGGGTCGGCCGTGCGCATGTTGATCGCACCCTCAAAGGCACCTGCGTCCATGGCCTCCAAAGCGGCGTCGAACGCATCAGCTTCCCCTCGCAGCCCTTCCTCGCATGACACTTCCGCCTTTTGGGCGGCGCTCAGCTCGGCGGGCAGCTCTATGTCCGCATCGTTCATCTTCAGCCGGTGCCACGTGGGGGCGGGCATCGCGTTCGCGTGTTCTATCGTGAGGGTTCCCATTATCCGATGGCCCCTTCCATTTCAAGCTTGATCAGGTTGTTCATTTCCACGGCGTACTCAAGTGGCAGCTCCTTCGACACGGGGTCGGCGAAGCCGTTCACGATCATCGTGCGCGCCTCCTCCTCGGACACGCCGCGGCTCATCAGGTAGAACACCTTGTCGTCGCCGATGCGCCCGATGGTGGCCTCGTGGCCGATGTCCACGTGCTTGCAGCGGATGTCCATGGCCGGGATGGTGTCCGAGCGGCTGAGGTCGTCCAGCATGAGCGACTGGCACGACACGCTGGCGGCGGAGTTCCGCGCGTTCTCGGTGGCCACGATGGACGAGCGGAACGTGGACGTGCCGCCGCCCTTCGAGATGGACTTCGTCTCCACGGTGGCCGACGTGTCGGGCGCGGCCAGCACCACCTTGCAGCCGGTGTCGAGGTTCTGGCCCGCGCCGGCGAACGTGATGCCGGTGAAGCTGCTGGTCGCCTTGCGCCCGGCGAGGATGGACATGGGGTAGAGGTAGCCCACGTGGCTGCCGAACGACCCGCTGATCCACTCGACGCCGCCGCCTTCCTCCACCACGGCGCGCTTCGTGTTGAGGTTGTACATGTTCTTCGACCAGTTCTCGATCGTGGAATACCGCAGATGCGCGCGCTTGCCCACGAACAGCTCCACCGCGCCGGCGTGCAGGTTCGCGACGTTGTACTTCGGTGCCGAGCAGCCTTCGATGAAGTGCAGGCTGGCGTCGTCCTCCACGATGATGAGCGTGTGCTCGAACTGCCCCGCGCCCTTCGCGTTCAGGCGGAAGTAGCTTTGCAGGGGGAAGTCCAGCTGCACGCCCTTCGGCACGTAGACGAACGAGCCGCCGCTCCACACCGCGCCGTGCAGCGCGGCGAACTTGTGGTCGGCAGGCGGGATGAGCGTCATGAACTTCTCGCGGATGAGCGCCTCCCACTTCGGCTCGCGCAGCGCCTCCTCGATGCCCGAGTAGACGATCCCTAAGTCGGCGGCCGTTTTCTGCATGTTGTGGTACACCAGCTCGGAGTCGTACTGCGCGCCGACGCCGGCCAGGTAGGCGCGCTCGGCCTGCGGTATGCCCAGGCGGTCGAACGTGTTCTTCACGTCGTCGGGGAGGCTGTCCCAGTCGCTCGCCTGTTCGGCGTTCGGTTTCACGTACGTCACGATGTGGTCCATGTCGAGGCCCTCGAGGCCGGGGCCCCAGTCGGGTGCCTCCATGCGCTGGTAGGTGTCGAGCGCCTTCAGGCGGAAGTCGAGCATCCAGGTGGGCTCGTCCTTCTTGGCCGAGATCTCGCGGACGATGTCGGGCGTGAGGCCCGCGTCGAGGTAGCGGGAGGCGTCGGTCGCGTCATGCACGTCGTACAGCGTGCGGTCGACGTCTTCGACGTAGGTACGGAATTCTTTTGGCATGCGGGCCTCCTAGCGCTCGATCTGCTCGAATTGCTCGAAGCCCTGCTCGTCGATGGCGTCGATGAGCGACGCGTCGCCCTCGGCAGCCATGCGGCCGCGCACCATGACGTGCACGCGGTCGACGTCGAGGTGCTCGAGGATGCGCGTGTTGTGGGTGATCACCACGAGCGCGCCGCCGGTCGAGCGGCGGTACGCGTCGATGCCGCGGGACACCACGCCGAGCGCGTCCACGTCGAGGCCCGAGTCCGTCTCGTCGAGGATGGCCAGCTTGGGAGCGAGCAGCAGCAATTGCAGCATCTCGAGCTTCTTCTTCTCGCCGCCCGAAAAGCCCACGCCCAACTCGCGGTCGAGGTAGGCCGGGTCCATGTCCAGCTCGTCGGCCAGCGCGCGCACGTGCTTGCGGAACTGCTTGCCCTTGAGGTCGCCGGCGCCCTCGCGGCCCGCCATCGTGGCGCGCAGGAAGCTGGACAGCGGCACGCCGGGGATCTCGACGGGCGCCTGGAAGCTGAGGAACAGCCCCGCGCGCGAGCGCTTGTCGGGGGAGAGGTCGGTGATGTCCTGGCCGTCGAACTCGACCGTGCCGCCGTCCACCGTGTAGGCGTTGTCGCCCATGACGACGTGACCGAGCGTGGACTTGCCCGCGCCGTTCGGGCCCATGATGACATGGGTCTCGCCTGCGCCCACGTCGAGGTCGATGCCGTGCAGGATGGGGGTTTCGTCGGCCGAGGCGGAAAGCCCGCGGACGGAGAGGAGCGTATCGCGCGTCGTGGTCGTCATGTGCCGTGCCTTTCTTTAATCATATAAGTTTGCTAGGATTAAGATAAGGGCAAGCGGGAAATTGTCAAGACTTAATCCTACTTGTTTGCTAGAATTTACAAAAGCGATTGGATGGCCAGGGGCGCAGGACGCGTTTGGGGTAGGCTGGACGTGGTTGCGGGATGGGAAAGGACGAAAGATGCTCGTGTCGACGAAGGGACGCTATGCGCTGCGGCTCATGGTGTGCGTGGCGCAGGCGGGCGTGGAGGGCAAGGTGGCCCTGCGCGAGGTGTCGGAGCGCGAGGACATCTCGCTCAAGTACCTCGAGCAGCTGGCGAGGCCGCTCGTGCAGGCGGGCCTGCTGCGCAGCGTCCGAGGAAAAGGCGGCGGCTACGCGCTGGCCCGGGAGGCGGCGTCCGTGCGTGCAGGCGACGTGCTGCGAGCCGTCGAGGGGACCACGGCGCCCGTGGCGTGCCTCGACTTGGAGGAGGGCATGGCCTGCCCGCGCGCGGGGGAGTGCACCACCGTGCGCTTCTGGGCCGGACTCGACGACGTTATCGAGCGCTATGTCGACGGGGTCACGCTCGCCGACCTGGCCGGCGCGTGACTCCGCGCGAAGGCAACGCCGCCCGGGCCGTAGTCCGGAAGATGCCGATGTCCGCGGACGCTCTTCAGCGCGGCGCAGGTTCGGTGGCGCCTGCAAGGCTGTCGGCACGCTATGCGGTCGGCGCGCCCGGCCGCTAGAACGGCAACGACCCGGGTACGCACCGCCTCCACCCGCGCTTCGTCGGCTGCGCGGTGCGGGGCGGCTGCTATACTGCATGGCATGAAAAACCTCGCATGGCAGACATCCCAGGGCTCCCGCATCGTGCGCGTCGGCGTCGTGCGCAGCGCCTGCTATGCGGTGGAGGCGGGCGACGGCCGGCGCTTCCTGGTGGACACGGCCGTGCCCGGCGAGCGCGCGGCGATCGAGGCGCAGCTCGAAAGGCTCGGCTTCAACGCGTTCGACGCCATCCTGCTCACGCATGCCCACGGCGACCACGCCGGCAACGCGGCTGCCTGGAGCCGGCGGTTCGGCTGCCCCGTCTTCGCCCCGGAGGGCGAGGCCGACCAGGTGCGGGCCGGCCGCTGCGTCCTGCCCGCCGGTGCCACGCCGCTCGGCGCGGCCGTGATGGCGGTGCAGCGCCGCCTGCATGTCTGCGAGGCGTTCGAGCCGGTTCCCGACGTGCGCCCCCTGCCGCTCGACGAGGGCGCCTTCGGACCTTGCCTTAAGGTGGTAGCAACGCCCGGCCACACGGAGTGCTCTGCGAGCTTCGTGGTCGATGGAGAGGCGGCCCTCGTGGGCGACGCGCTCATCCACCGCGGGAGGTCCGTCTTCCCGCCGTTCGCCGACCGGCCGGAGCGCGTGGGGGACGCATGGCACACCCTGCTCGGCACCGGCGCGGAAACGTTCCTGTGTGCCCACGGCGGCCCCGTTGGCCGCGCGCTGCTCGAGCGGAGCCTCGAGGCGCTCGAGCGTTCGGGCCGCAGCGGGCGCGCCTGACCCTCGAGGCGCGCGCCCGCCGTCGCGGGCCATTTGCCTGTACCGCGTCGCTCCGCCGCAGTGCCCCGCGCTCGGCGTATCGGGTGCGGCGGGCGCTCTTCGCGGTTGACGCGCGGCGGGGCGCCCGGTATGATGGCGAGCCGGGCCGCACGGCCCGCAAACCCGATCGACGAGGTCTCTTCCATGACTGTTCCTCCCAACCGGTAAACCACGCGATACATCCGTCCCATCCGCTGCCGCGCAACGTGCGGCCGTCTTGCGATGGGCGACATCCGTCCGTCCGCCCGGCCGACAAGCGGCATGCGGTCGGTTCCTTGCGAGCTATGATCGCCCGTCCGGTGCACCGCCTCCTGCGGCGCTTCCGGCGGACGGTGCCTGCTTCCCTGGGCCGGCGCGCAAGCACACGGCCGCATCGCGGACGGGCCCACCGGCTGAACCGGACGATCAGAGAGGCTTTCCCTATGAAAAAGCTGAATAACGGCGTGGTGCCGCCTGTGCCTGCCTTCCGAATCGAGCATATTCGAATTGCGAAGGAAGGCGGCAACCATCATGAACACGATTGTATGGCGCGTGGAGGCGACCGGCGCGCCGGTCGCGCTGCGCCCTTGTGGAACCTGCGGTGCTGACGCGAAGTTCACGTCCACGGGCATGTTCCGTGTGAATGCCCAGAAGAAGCGGTTAGACGTGTGGCTCGTCTACCGATGCGCCACGTGCGGGAACGTGTGGAACAGCGCCGTGATAAGCCGCATGCGCCCGGGAGGCATCGACCGGGAGGAGCTCGGGCGGTTCACGGGCAACGATCCTGCGACGGCGCTGCGGTGCGCGCTCGACGTCGGCCTGCTCAGGCGCAACGGCGCGCGCCGGGGCAAGGTCGCCTTCGCCGTCGAGGGCGACCTGCCCGACGGCCGCGAGGACTGCCGGGTCGAGATCGACGGCGGAGGCCTTGCGGGCCTGCGCCTGGCCGAGGTGCTGCGGGCCAAGCTGGGCGTTTCGCGCAGCGGTCTCGCGCGCCTCGTGGAGGCGGGCGACGTGAGCGCCGACGACGGAGCCGACGTCCTCGCCGCGAAGCTCCGCCCGCACCAAGCAATCATCCTGCGCCCACGGCGGAGCTGACGGGCCGCCGCAGGGCTACGGCGGGAGGGGGAGGGGAAGCACTTGCCCCCCCCCTCCCATTTTTTCTCCCTCCCACGACAGCCGCCTGCCTCTATCGGAAGCCTCGGCGGCGGGGGCGCCGTGCGCCGAGGCGCCTCGCGTCATCGCGTACCTTTATCCTCTGCCCTCCATGCCGCGCCCCGTCCCGCATTGCATCCTGCGTAGCCGCGTTCCAAGCGTGCGCCTGCCGCGTTGCGCCGGCAACGATTCCCCCTTCGAAAATCCGCTCGCGGCCGAAATCGAACCGGCCGAAGGGCGGCGCGCCCGGGGTTCCTTGACCTTGTAATCGTTGCAACCCCCATGATGGGCCCACGGCGGCCGGTGCCGGAGCACCCTGCGATCCCCGAGCACCGGCCGTCCTCTGCAGAACCCGTCCAGACCGATCGACGACGAGACCCCCAACGAAGATAGAGGAACAAGACATGAGCTGACCGCGAAGGAGGCACGCCATGAACGCGAAGAAGAAAGCAACCGATACGACGAAGCCCGCAACGAGTACCGTCTCCAACCGTCCCCGCGCCGCTTTGAGCGCCCTGTTGGTCCAGACCGCGCACGCCGAGGCGCGCCGTCCGGCCCCGTCCGGCTCCCGCAGGCTCGACCCGCTGGCCCGCATCTTCGACGCGAACGCCAGCCGCGCCGCCAAGATCGCGGCCGTGTCCCGGCTTGCCGACCCGGTTCCGCTCGTTACCCTTGCCGCCAGCGATGCGCCCGCCTACCTGCGGAGAAACGCGCTGCTGCGCCTCGACGAGCTCATGGACGGCCGCCCGCTCGCCCGCACCGACCTCGAGCGCCTCGTGCCGTGCCTGCGCGACAAGGAGCTCATCGCCTTCGCCGTCGTGCTCATGGACATCGCCGACTTCGACTGGTGCGCCCGCTGCGACGAGGGCACGGTGGACGCGCTCTGCCTCGCCCTGCACGAGTGCCAGGGCCTGCACGAGACCGTGCTGCTCGAGGACACGTTCGCGCATCTTGTCCACACCCGCCCGGACCTGGGCCGGAACCTGCGCGCCTGCAGTCCCGGCCCCCTGCACCTGAAGGCCATGTACCAGCCCGTCGTCGCCCACAACGTGGTGTACGTCGACCTCGCTCGCGAGGACAACGTCGCCTAGGCCGCGCCCGCGACGATTCCGCGCTTTCCGCCCCCCAAGACGAGTAGAAGGGACCCTATCATGGAGCATAACACCCGCGCCGCCTTCATCAGGCAGATGCTCAAAGACGAGAGCACGATCGAGCCGTCCCCCGAGTTCAGCTACAAGGCCCTCGTGAAGAGCCGCCAGGACTACGACGAGCTGTACCGCCGCTCGATCGACGAGCCCGAGGCGTTCTGGGGCCAGATGGCCCGTGAGACGCTGGACTGGTACCGTCCATGGGACGCGGTGGAGGAGTACGACTTCGAGTCGGCCCGCCCCTTCGTCCGCTACTTCCGCGGCGCCGAGCTCAACGCGTCCGCCAACTGCCTCGACCGGCACCTGGAGGGCCCGCGCCGCAACAAGGCGGCCCTCATCTGGCAGGGCGAGCCTTCCGAAGAGGTCGAGGTGTACACCTACCAGCGCCTGCACCGCGAGGTGTGCAAGGCCGCCAACGTCCTCAAGGACCTGGGCGTGAAGAAGGGCGACCGCGTGGTGCTCTACCTTCCCATGATCCCCCAGCTGGCCATCGCCATGCTGGCGTGCGCCCGCATCGGCGCCGTGCACTGCGTCGTGTTCAGCGGCCTGTCCGCCGATGCGCTGCGCGACCGCATCCTCGACTCGGGCGCCCGCGTGGTGGTCACGGCCAACTACGGCTACCGTTCGGGCAAGATCCTGCACCTCAAGGACCTCTGCGACAAGGCGCTCGACCAGTGTCCCCAGGTGAAGAGCTGCATCGTCGTGCGCCGCATCGAGAAGCGCACCGAGATGGCCGCCGAGCGCGACCTGTGGTGGGACGACCTCCTGGCCGGCGCCGCCCCCTCCTGCGAGCCTGCGCGCATGGAGGCGAACGAGCCGCTGTTCGTGCTCTACACCAGCGGCAGCACGGCCAAGCCGAAGGGCATCGTCCACGGCACCGGCGGCTACCTGCTGTACGCCTCGCTCACCATGAAGTACGTGTTCGACCTGAAGGAGACGGACATCTACTGGTGCACGGCCGACGCGGGGTGGATCACGGGGCACTCGTACCTCGTGTACGGGCCGCTCGCCAACGGCGCCACGTCGCTCATGTTCGAGGGCGTGCCCAGCTACCCGAAGCCCGACCGCTTCTGGGAGGTCGTGGAGAAGTTCGGCGTGAACATCCTCTACACGGCCCCCACGGCCATCCGCTCCATGATGAAAGATGGCGAGCGGTGGGTGAACGGCCATGACATCAGCAGCCTGCGCCTTCTGGGGTCGGTGGGCGAGCCCATCACGTCGAAGGCGTGGCTGTGGTACTACTCCGCCGTCGGGCGGGGCCGCTGCCCTATCGCCGACACGTGGTGGCAGACGGAGACGGGCGGCGTCATGATCACGTCGCTGCCGGGTGCGGTGGACATGAAGCCGGGGTCGGCGGCCCTGCCGTTCTTCGGCGTGGCCCCGCGCGTCGTGCGCCCCGACGGGAGCGAGGCCGCGCCGAACGAGCCCGGAAGCCTCGTGCTCACGCGATCCTGGCCGGGCATGATGCTGGGCGTGTTCCAGAACGAGACCGCGTTCAAGGACGTGTACTTCCCCCAGCCGGGCCGCTACCTCACCGGTGACGGCGCCTACCGCGACGAGGACGGCTACCTCTGGATCACCGGCCGCATCGACGACGTCATCAACGTGTCGGGCCACCGCATCGGCACGGCCGAGGTGGAGAGCGCGCTCGTGTCGTACCTGCAGGTGGCCGAGGCGGCGGTCGTGGGCTGCCCGCACCCCGTGAAGGGCGAGGGCATCTACGCCTACGTCACGGTGAAGGAGGGCACGGTCATCAACGATGATTTGCGCTCCCAGCTGGTGCGCCACGTGCGCGAGAGCATCGGGCCCATCGCCACGCCCGACCACATCCACTTCACGGCCGCGCTGCCGAAGACCCGCAGCGGCAAGATCATGCGCCGCATCCTGCGCAAGATAGCCGCGCAGGAGACCGAGGACCTGTGCGACATCTCCACGCTGTCCGAGCCCTCGGTGGTGTACGACCTGATAGAGGAGACGAAGCGCCTGAGCGCCTAACGGTTTCCACGAAGGAGAGGGGCCCGCGCGCGGGCCCCTCCTCATGCCAGCCGGGCGTGCTCCTCTTCTCGGCCGGCCTGTCGCGTGCGTACGCGGACGGCTGCGGCATCCCCGGAACCCGGCGCCCCCTACGCCCCACCGCCCCTTTCGGCGGCGTCCTCCACGTCCACGAGCACCGAGATGTGCAGAAGGTAGTCGTCGGCCGAGTCCGACATCAGGTACGAGTTCATGTCCAGCTCGTACAGCGGCCCCCGCATCAGGAAGCCCTCGCGCTCCACGTAGGCCAGCAGCTTCTCGTACGAGCGCTCCACCGTGCTCGTGCCGCCCTGGTGCAGCACGACCGCGTAGTTGCCCTTCGGCTTGCATTCTACGCGGTCCCCGAGGCACGCGGCGTCGCGGGGCGGCGATATCCAGGTGACGAGCTTGGTGTAGTAGAACTCGGAGGGGTCGTCCAGATCGGGGATGTCGATGACGCGCCCCAAGGGGAACGTGGCCACGCCCGCCCTGTTGCGGCAGAAGTCCGAATGCTCGCTCACGGCCTGTGCGTAGGCCTGCTGCGAGCGCTCGCGGCGCACCTCGGTCGTGAGGAACCACGTCTCGTCCCAGTACGACAGCCGCGGCTGCTCTTTGGGGAACGTCACGGCCCGCTGGGTGAGGTAGCGCATCTTCTCCATCATGCCGATGCGGGCGTCCAGGATGTCGCGCTGCTGCCCCATGCGGTCGATGCTCGTCTGGATGCTGTCCAGGAACAGTTGGGTCGTGCGGTTGTCCAGGTACTCCTTGATCTCCTTGGTGGACATGCCCGCGTCCATGAAGAAGCGCACGACGTCGAACAGGTACAGCTGCTTGAGCGAGTAGTAGCGGTAGCCGTTGCCCCGCACCTCCTTGGGCTTGAGCAGGCCGATCTTGTCGTAGTGCACCAGAAGCTCCCGGCTGACGTTGCACATCTGGGCGAACTCGCCGGTGGAGAGGAGCAGGGGATGCTGCATGGCGACCTCCTTATGCCGCCGGTCGTCGGAGATCGCTTCGCAGCGGCTCCGGCCGGGCGGCTCGTCCGGGCGGCTCGGGGGCGCGCCCGGGCTTGCCATTTCGGGGATTCTACCATGCGGCGGCGGCGTCGCGCCTGATGGTCAGGGGAGCGTAGCCGATCCTCCCGCCAGTGCCCGGCAGCGTCCCGTCTGCCGGGCCGGCAGGAACGCGGGCATTGCGGAGCGGATCGGAAAGGCGCATACTCGGGCCAGGCGAAAGGGGCTCTTATGGTGCAAGCTAACGTGTCGTGCGCGGCGGGCGGCGCGCGCGGGCGGGACGAGGACGTGGCGTACCTGGTGCGGTACCTCCGGGAAGAGCGGGGCCTCGTGCAGGCACCTGCCGAGGGCCGGCCCTTCGACGAGGCGTTCGCCGAGTTCCGGGCGCTCGTCAACACGCGCGAGCCGCGCCCGGCGGACGAGCGGTTCCTGGCGGTGCAGGACCGGCTGCTGCGCGGCCTCATTGCGCAGGCGGGCATCGCGCGCGTCGCCGAGCTGCCGCCGACGCCGGTCGACGCGCGGCTTTCCGTGTGGCGCGGCGACATAACCACGCTCGAGGCGGACGCCATCGTGAACGCGGCGAACAGCGCGCTCCTGGGCTGCTGGCTGCCGGGACACCACTGCATCGACAACGCCATCCACGCGTTCGCCGGCGTGCAGCTGCGCATGGCGTGCGCCGCGCTCATGGAGCGGCACGGGCATGCGGAGCCCACCGGCCGCGTGCAGGTCACGGACGCGTACAACCTGCCCGCCCGCTGGGTGCTGCACACGGTGGGCCCCATCGCCGACGGCGCGCCCACCGAACGGCACCGGCGCGAGCTGGCCTCGTGCTACGAGAGCTGCCTCGAAGCCGCCGCGGCGTGCGGGTGCCGCACGGTCGCCTTCTGCTGCGTGTCCACCGGCACGTTCGGCTTCCCGCAAAGGGAGGCTGCCGAGATAGCCGTGGGCACGGTGCGCTCTTGGCTCGACCGACATGCCGGGGAGGGCGCGGATGCCGTCGGCGGCACTCGCGGCGCCGACGGCGGGGCGGCTCGGGGCGCTGCAAGCGGCTCGGGAGCGGCAGGTTCGGCGAACGCTTCCGGCCCAGGCAGCTCCCCGGAGGCGCCCGGTGCGCCCAGCGGCCTCAAGGTGGTGTTCAACGTGTTCGGCGACGAGGACGAGGCGATCTACCATGACCTGCTCGGCTAGCGGCGGGGACGCGGCGCGCGCCGCCGAGCTGCTCCAAGGCGCGCGCCGCGTGCTCATCGGCGCCGGCGCCGGCCTGTCTGCGGCGGCGGGGCTCTCCTACGGCGGCGAGCGCTTCGTGCGGAACTTCGCCCCCTTCATCGAGAAGTACGGCATGACCGACATGTACGCGGCGGGCTTCTACCCGTTCCCGTCCGAGGAGGCGCGCTGGGGCTACTGGGCGCGCCACGTGTGGGTCAACCGCCACGAGCCGGGGGCGCTGCCGCTGTACCGCGCGCTGCGCGCGTTCGCCCGGGAGCGCGACAGCTTCGTCATCACCACGAACGTGGACGCCCAGTTCGAGAAGGCGGGCTTCCCGCCCGAGCGCCTGTTCGCCACGCAAGGCGACTACGGCCTCTTGCAGTGCGCCCGCGGCTGCCACGATGCGCTCTACCCGAACCGCGAGCTCGTGGCCCAGATGCTCGCGCGCACCGAGGACTGCCTCGTGCCGTCCGACCTCGTGCCGGCCTGCCCCGTGTGCGGCGGCCCGATGGCCGTGCACCTGCGCGTGGACGGCCATTTCGTGGAAGACACGGCTTGGCGCGCCGCGCAGGAGCGCTACCGCCGCTTCGTCGAGGGCATGGTGCGCGAGCCCGCCGTGCTGCTGGAGCTGGGCGTGGGATGGAACACGCCGGGCATCGTCCGCTTCCCGTTCGAGGCGCTGGCCCGCGCGACGGGAGCCCCGCTCGTGCGCTTGAACTACGATGACGCGCACCTGCCCGAGGGCGTGCCGGGCGTGGGCCTGCAGGGCGACATCGCCGAGCTGTGGCCGCGGATCGCGAGCGCGGCGGAGAGGGGGAAGCTATGACGGTCGACGCAGATTTCTGCCTTCGGTACCTACGCGAGGTGCGCGACGTGGCCTTCGCCACCGTCGACGAGGACGGCCTGCCCGCCGTGCGCGTCATCGACGTCATGATGGTGGAGGGCGGCCGGCTTTATTTCGTGGCCGCGCGCGGCAAGGCGTTCTACGGACAGGTCATGCGCACGCGCTATGCGGCGATCGTAGGACAGTCGCCCGGCTACCGCACGTGCCGGCTTCGCGGTCCGGTGGAGCATCCCGACGATCCGGCCGAGCAGCGCCGGCTCGTCGACCGCGTGTTCGAGCTCAACCCCTCCATGGAAGAGCTCTACCCCGGCGATTCGCGCTACGTGCTGGAGGCGTTCTACCTGGAGCGGGGCCAGGGAGAGTTCTTCGACCTGGGCCGCCGCCCCCTTTTCCGCGCACCGTTCGCACTGGGCGGCGGCCCCGTCGCGCGCGAGGGTTTCGCGGTCTCGGACGCCTGCACCGGCTGCGGCGCCTGCTTCGCGGCTTGTCCACAGGGCTGCATCGCGCCGCGGCCCGACGGCCGCGCCCTCATCGAGCAGCAGGCGTGCCTCCACTGCGGCCGCTGCCGCGAGGTGTGCCCGTCGGACGCCATCGCGTCGCGGTAGCGGGGCGTCCTCCTGCGCTCCCGGTTCGCTCTTCTTTTCAGGTAGAATGATGGGGACAGAAAGAGGCTGCCCCATGAAGAACTCCCCGATACCCCATCCCGCCAACCCGGCCGTGCCCGGCGAGCTGGCGGCGGTGGACGCGCTCGCCGCATGGATCGAGCGCGAGATGGACGGCGACCCGCTCGTCGCGCACGTGCTCGTCGCAGGCGACGCAGCCGTGCGCGCCGACTTCTCGCTGCTCGAGCTGTCCGAATCGCGCGTCGAGGGCTGCCGGTACGCGGCCTGCGACTTCTCCCGCGCCTCGTTCGCCGACGTGGCGTTCTCCGGCTGCGATTTCTCCAACAGCGATTTCTCCGAGGCGAACTTCACGCGCTGCACGTTCTCCTCGTGCAAGTTCACGGGAGCGAACTTCACCGAGGCCGTGCTCGCCCGCACCGAGCTGCGCGACTCCACGCTGTCCTACGCGTCGCTCGCGAAGGCCAGGCTGACCGACGTGCTCGCGCGTGCTGACGATTTCTCGCACGCCGACCTGTCCGAGGCGCGACTTGCGCGCACCGCCTTCGACGACGTGCGCTTCACGGGAACGAGCTTCTTCCGCACCTCGCTCGCCGGCATCGACTTCACAACCTGCCAGCTGGCCGATATCGTGCTCTCCGACGCCATGGGCGAGCTCAAGGGCTGCCGCATGGACCTCTACCAGGCCGCCGGCATCGCCCAGCGCCTCGGCGTGGTCATCGCCGACTGACGGCGCAGTCCGGAGGCTGTCGGTCGGCGATGCCGGTCGATATCACCCGAAAAGCGGCACCTCGCCCGAAAGGAACCGCTCAAGCGGGCATTCCGCCGATCCCACGACGAGGGTTCGGGCTTCGGGGAAGCGGTTGACGAACGCCGCGAGTCCCTTAAGCGACTTAACGCGGCCGCTCTTCACCTCGACGGCGACGCTCTCGCCTGCTTGGGAGATGACGAAATCGACTTCGCTCGTGCCTTCTCGCCACCAGTGCACGTCGAAGCGGCGTTCGTTGGCCTGCGCGAGCAGGTAGGCACCCACAGCGCTCTCGACCAGGTGTCCTTTGCGTTCGGGGTCGGTGAGGAGGAAGTCGCGATAGGGCCCGTATGTGGCGGTCATGAGGGACGTGTCGTACACCATGAGTCGCGGCGAGCTCGCCTTTTCTCTGATGAGTTTCGGATCGTACTTTTGCAGGCCACGCAAAAGCCCTGCGCTTCCCAGCAAGTCGAGGTAATGGGCGATGGTCGTGGTGTTGCCCGCATCGTCCATCTGCCCGAGTATCTTGCGGTACGAGAGCTCTTGCCCCGAATAGGGCGCGCCGATTTGGAACAGCTTGCGCATGAGCGCCGGCTTGCGTACCGCGTCGAGGGCGATGACGTCTTTCGCGATGCTCGGGTCGATGACCGAGTCGTTCATGTAGGCAAGCCATCGCTGCTGGTCCTGCCTGAGCGGGGCGCTTCCGGGATAACCTCCGAAGTGCAGGAACTCGTCGAGCGTATATCCGAACGCCTCCCGGCACTCGGCGAAGCTCCAGTGAGTGCTGCGAATGACTTCGAAACGCCCGGTCAAACCTTCCGTCAACCCTTTTTGCATCAGCGGGGAAGACGATCCGGACAGCATGACGCGCAGGTCGATGCCGCTCCAAGCGTCCTCGTCCCACAGCTCTTTGACTGCGGCAGACCATTGGTCGACCAGCTGCACCTCGTCGATAACGAGCAAGGCGCTGGGCGAGTCGGGTGTTACCAGGTTGCGAGCCTGCACCCACTGGGCACGCAGCCAGTCACGGCTCGATGAGTCGATGCTGGCAAGCGCAATGTGGCGTGGGAGATCCACCTGCTCCAGCGCCTGCCTGATGGCGGTGGACTTTCCGGTTTGGCGCGGGCCTAGAGCATTTGGATGTAGCGTCGGGTCTCGTTCATGCGCGAGACGAGTGTGGACACCACAGGTCTACGGAACTCTGCCATGATTTCCTCCTATTGAGCAAATTTGCTCAATAGACAAAAAGGCATGCCGAACGTCATCGGCAGGCTGCCGGCATCGCCCAGCGTGTCGGCGCGGCCGTCGTCTACTGGCGGCGCACGGGTCGGGGCACATCGGGCTGTGCTCGCGGCCGCAATCGCAAAGGCCGTGTGAACCCTACCCCTGCTTGCCGCGCGCCTCGATCTCGTCATGGGCCTCGATGATGGCCTTCTTGACCGCCTTCTTCACCACCAGGTATCCGATGGCTGCGAACAGTGCGATTATCAGTGGGTAGACGACCAAGATCAGCAGCTCCGGCACCCCCATGCCCAGTATTCTCATGTCATCCGCCTTTCCCTCGGTGGCGACGATCATACCATCTTTCCGTTCTGCCTTATGCCCTCGTACGCGATCGCCCGGCCCCGCGACCGTCCTGCCCGGTGACCGTCCCCAAAGAACAACCTCGCTCGCGGTCGCCTGCACCGGCTCCCATTGCCCGGTGATTGGTAAAAGCTCGCTCGCACCGCTTTCGATAACGCTGCCGCGTTGCCGGTGTGTTGACCGGCGGTGTGAAAGCTGTTGGTTGCCTGCGTCTGCGACCGCGCGGGACAATGGGGACGTCGATCCCGATGCAGCCGCGGCAGCCTGCTGCGCGCCGCAGGAAGCGAGGTCCCCATGATCCCGAACCAGTGGTACGCCGTCCTGTCGTCCTCCGAGGTGAGGCGCGGCCGCCCCGTGGGCGCCGTGCGCTTCGGGCGGCGCCTAGTGTTCTGGCGCGACGGTGAGGGCAACGTGGCCTGCCTCGACGGCACGTGCTGCCACCGCGGTGCGGATCTCGCGGAGGGGCGCGTGGAAGGCGGGCACGTGCACTGCCCGTTCCACGGCCTGCGCTATGCCGCCGACGGGCGCGTGGTGGCCATACCGGCGAACGGCCTCGAGGTCGAAGTGCCCGAGAACTTCCGCGTGCGCCCGTGGCTCGCGGTGGATGCGTTCGGCTTCATCTGGGTGTTCTACGGCAAGCCCGAGGACGCACCGGACGACCTGCCGATGTTCGACGAGTTCCGCGGCGGCTTCCCCTACGCCGAGCGCTCCGAGGTGTGGGACGTGCATTACTCGAGGGCCATCGAGAACCAACTCGACGTGATCCACCTGCCTTTCGTCCATCCGAACACCATCGGGCGCGGCCATAAGACGCTCGTGAACGGCCCCGTCACGATGTGGGACGACGAGACGCTCACGTTCTACGTGAAGAACGAGCCCGACCACGGCCAAGAGCCGCAGGCGGCGGACGAGATCGAGGATTGGCAGGAGCTGAACAGCCTGCAGTACCGCGTGCCGAACCTCTGGCAGAACCGAATCTCGGACGACTTGCGCATCATGGCCGCGTTCGCGCCCGTTGATGACGGGCACACGAAGATCTACCTGCGTCTCTACCAGCGCATGGTGAAGGCGCCGGTGCTGCGCGGCCTCGTGTGCGCGGCCGGCAACGTGGCGAACGGCGTGATCCTGCACCAAGATCGCCGCGTGGTGCTCACCCAGCGCCCGAAGAAGACCGAGCTTCAGATGGGCGAGAACCTCCTGCGCGGCGACAAGCCCGTCCTCGAGTTCCGCTCCCGCCGCGACGAGCTCAAGAAGGCCGCGGAGGCAGGGAAGAGGTAACCCCTCAGGAGGGATGTCTGTGCGGATCGCCGACTAGCAGCCCGATGACTCGTGGCCCCGGGCGTCACCCCTGCTTGCCGCGCGCCTCGATCTCGTCGTGGGCCTCGATGATGGCCTTCTTGACCGCCTTCTTCACCACCAGGTACCCGACGGTGGCGAGCAATGCGATGACCAGCACGTACATCAAAACTATCATCAGCTCCGGAACCCCCCCCCATGCCCGCTATCCTCATGGCAACCGCCTTTCCCTCGGCGCGCAGATCATACTGTCTTTCTCCCGGCGGCGCTGCGCGTCCTGCGGGAAGGCGCTTCGGGGCCGGTCCGTGCCCCCGCGCTTTGCCGAGGGCTGGCGTGCTGCGCCCATCTGCGATAACATACGGGTAACGAAACGAGGCGCTTCGCTGCGGAAGCCCGGACCGGCTTCCGGGAGGCCCCGAATGCCACCTGGCGGGAACCGCGCCGTCCGTCCGGCGCCGTCCGGCTTGCGCGCGCCGCAGTAAGAGAAAGGCTGGCTGCCATGAGCACCACCGCTCCCGCGCGCTCCGCCCTGCTGCTGCGCCGTGCGCTTTGCGCCGCCGCGCTCGCCCTCGCGCTCGCTGCGGCGGCCTGCTTGCTTGCCTGCGCTTCGCAGGAGTCCTCCGACGGCAACGGCCTTGTGAGGTCCTACGACGACCAGGAGACGGTCACGCTGTCGTTCTTCGCGCTGTCCGCCGTGCCCGGCATGTGGCCGGACGATATCGTGTCCTTAGATGGGTCGACCATCCACGTGGTGGAGGACCATGCCGACTACTACGCCAAGGGGACGACGCAGGAGTCGTACCGGGGCTTCCTCGCCTCCCGCCTCGCCGAGAACAGCGTGGACGCCTACATCGTGCCCGCCGAGGACGTCATCGACTTCGACCGTCACGGCTACCTGATGGACCTCTCCGGCCTCGACGCGGCCTCCACGCTGTCGGTTGATGCGCTTGCCCAGAGCACCTACGACGGCAAGGTCTTCTCCATCCCGCTCTCCTACACCGGCTTCGGCTTCATCTGGAACAAGGACATGCTCGACGCGCACGGCCTGTCCGTCCCGGAGGACCTCGGGCAGTTCCTGCACGTCTGCGAGACTCTGAAGGCCGCCGGCATCACGCCGTACGTGGCCAACAACGATTTCGCGCTCACGGCGCCGGCCATGGCGGTGGGCTTTGCCGACCTGTACGCCAGCGACGACGCCGAGCAGCTGTTGGCCGACCTGTCCAGCGGCGCGACGCCGGTGAGCACGTACATGGAGAAGGGTTTCGCGTTCGTGGAGATGCTTGCCGACAAGGGCTACCTCGACGTCGACCGGACGCTCTCCACGGCGCCGAACAACGATGTGGAGCCGTTCCTCGCGCAAGAGGGCGCCTTCGTGTGCGGCCTTGTGGGCCGCCCCGGCCTTGCGGACGCCGAGTTCGCCACGGCGGGCACCGCCATGCCCGTGCTCGACGAGGGCTCCGTGGCCGTGGTGGGGGCCGACCGGCGCATGGCCATCAACCCGAGCAGCGAGAAGCGCGAATACGCCGTGGAGGCCATCGAGGCGCTGTGCGCGCCTGACAACCTGAAGCGCATCGCCGGCATCAAGGGCCAGCTCACGCCCCTCGCCGACGACGAATCGAACGCGGCGGGGGAGGCCTACGCGTCCTTGGTGGAAACCGTGCGCAGCGGCAACCAGATTCCCAACCAGGACTTCCGCCTGCACTTCAACACGTGGGCGAGCATCAGGGACCTGTGCCGCGAGCTCCTGGCGGGATCCTCGGCCCACGACGTGGCGCTGCGCTACGACGACATGCAGCGGGCCGAGGTGGCGCAGTACGACGCCCAGGCCCCGTCGGCGGCGGAATAGCCTGCGATGGCCGACTCCGGGAACACCGGCCTGCCGGGCAAGCTGCGCAGACGCGCCGCTGCGAGGAACGTCCTCGCCGCCGCCGTGTTCCTGGCGGCCCTCATGGCAGCGTCCTTCGGGTCGGGCCTCCTCATCGACCGCATCACGTCGTCCGTCCGCGACATCGGCTACGACCACCTGGTCAGCTCCACGAAGGCGGTCGCCCAGAACGTCGACGACCGCCTGACGGCCGACCGCGCCGCGCTGTCGCGGTTCGCCGATGCGGCGGCGGGCCTGTCCGCCGGGCAGATCGCGGCCGAGCTGCCCATGTTCGCCGCCACCCAGGACTTCCCCGCGGTGTACGTCCTCTTCGCGGACGGCACCGGCTTCGACGCCGCCGGGAACCCCGTGCTCGCCACCGACCTGCCCGCGCCCGTGACCGCGCTGGAAGGGGAGCCGGGCGTGTCGGGAGACTACTTCGACTCCTCGGGCTTCATGCGCTCGCTCATCCAGGCCCCCATCGAGCGGGACGGCCAGGTGACGGGGGCCGTCTGCGCCGAGCTCATCCCCCAGCGCTACTACGCCGAGGACACGTTCGCGTTCTGGAAGGGAAGCGGCCGCGCATTCGTCGTCTCCGCCGACGACGGCAGCTGGGTGGTGAACGGGCCGCTGTCCGACATGCTCCCCGGAGGCTTGTCCACGGTCTACGAGGCCCTCGGCAGAACCGACGGCGGGCAGGAGCTGGCCGACGGGCTGCGCGCGAGCATGGCGTCCAGCGGCAGCGACATCTTCCGCGTCTCGTACGACGGGCGCACGTCCTACCTCTGCCTGGCGAAGAGCGCCGCGAACCCCTCCTGGCGCGTCATGACGTTGCTTCCCGCCGACGAGCTCAACCGGGAGAGCGATTCGGTCGCCGCGCTGCTGCGCGTCACGCAGGTCGTGCTCGTGGTGGGGCTGGCCGTGGCTTTCGCGGCCCTGGCGTTCTACGGCCGGCAGAAGCAGCGCCGCCGCATCGAGCGCGTGAAAAGCGAGCAAGAGCGCACGATCCGCGACCAGGACCGTCGGCTGTCCGAGATCGCCCGTCGTGAGTATGACTGCCAGGTGGTCATCGACCTTGATGATCAGACCTGCCGCGTGGAGCCGTATGGCGAGGGCATGTGGAAGTCGTTCCCGCTCGCTGGCAAGTTCGTGCCCTACCGCGATCTGTACGAAGAAACGCGCACCTACCTCGATGATGCCGACGTGCCCCGGTTCGAGGAGCTCCTCGAACCGGGGCGGCTGTTCGCGCGTTTCCAATCCTCGACGAGCGCCGTTCCGCAGTTCCGTTTCCATGTGAGCGGGGGCGAGGGGGACGTGTGGGTCGAGTGCTCCGTCTACTTTTCCGAGGCCGATGGCGCCCGGCGCGCCTGCATCATGTGCAAGGACGTGACGGCCGCGGTGCTGGCCCAGCAGGAGATCGAGCGGGCGGGGCAGGAGCGCGAGCAGCGCCTGACCGAGCTGCAGATGATGCGCGACACGCTGCAGGAGGCCCTGCGCAGCGCCGAGCAGGCGAACTCCGCGAAGAGCCGCTTCCTCTCGAGCGTGTCCCACGACATCCGCACGCCCATGAACGCCATCGTCTGCATGACCGACCTCGCCGCCCAGCAGGCCGACGATCCCGCGAAGGTGCGCGAGTGCCTGTCGGAGGTGTCGCATTCGTCGCACCACCTGCTCGACCTCATCAACGACATCCTGGACTTCTCGAAGATCGAGAGCGGAAAGCTCTCGCTCGTGCCGGAGGACTTCGACCTGCGCGCCCTCGCCGACCAGACGGTGGCCATCGTCAGGCCGTTGTGCGCCGAGCGCGGCCAGACGCTCGACGTCAGCGTGGACGTGCGGCACCCCCGCCTCGTTGGCGATCCCGTGCGGCTGCGCCAGGTGCTCATCAACCTGCTGAACAACGCGTGCAAGTACACGCCCGAGGGCGGCCGCATCGCCTTCTCCGTCGACGAGGTGAGGGGTGCGGGCGCGCAGGAGGGCGCGGCGTACGCCTCCTTCAGGTTCGTCGTGGCCGACAACGGCATCGGCATCGCCGCCGAGAACCTGGACGGCATCTTCGGGGCGTTCGAGCGCGAGGTCGACTCGACGGTGAACGCCATCGAGGGCACGGGCCTGGGGCTTGCCATCACGAAGAGCATCGTGCAGGCCATGGGCGGCACGATCGGCGTCAAGAGCGAGAGGGGCCGTGGCGCCGAGTTCACGGTCATCGCGTCGTTCAAGCGCTGCGAGCCCGACGAAGGGGCGAAAGGGCCGGCTGGCGCTTCCGGCGAGGAGCCCTGCGCCGACGCCCCGGCTGCCGTGCTCGGCTGCTCCGGGATGCGGTTCCTCGTGGCCGACGACCATCCCGTGAACCGGAAGATCGTCGGGAAGATGCTCGCGGCCGCCGGCGCCGCGTCCGACTTCGCCGAGAACGGCAGGCAGGCGGTGGAGCTGTTCGAGGGCTCCGAGCCGGGCACGTACGATGCCGTCCTCATGGACGTGCGGATGCCCGTGATGGACGGCTACGCGGCGACGCGCGCCATACGCGCCGGGGGCCACCCCGACGCGCGCACCGTCCGCATCGTGGCCATGACGGCGAACGCGTTCGCCGAGGACCGACAGGCATCCCTCGATGCCGGCATGGACGCCCACGTCGACAAGCCGCTCGAGGCGAAGAGCCTCGCCGCTGCGCTGAACTCGCCCTTGAGGAGGCACTGATGAAACGCACCGTTCTCGTTGTCGACGACAACGCCGTCAACCGCCGGCTCTTGGCCCGCATCCTCGCCGACGACTACCTCGTCGCCGAGGCGGCCGACGGGCGGGAGGCGCTCGAGCGGCTGCGGGACGACCCGGCCGGCGTGTCGGCCGTGCTCTTGGACATCGTCATGCCCGTCATGGACGGTTACGCCGTCCTCGAGGCCATGCAGGCCGACCCGGACCTCGCGCGCATCCCCGTCATCGTCACCACCCAGCAAGAGGGCGACGAATCCGAGGTCCAGGCCCTCTCGCGCGGTGCGAGCGACTTCCTCTCCAAGCCCTACAAGCCCCTCATCATCAAGCATCGCCTGACGAACATCATCAAGAACCGGGAATCCGCCGCCTTCATCAACCTGGTCGAGCGCGACCGGCTCACTGGCGCCTTCAGCAAGGAGTTCTTCTACCATGCCTGCGAGGAGCTGCTGGCGTCCGAACAGGAAATTGCGTACGACGTCGTCTGCGCGGACATCGAGCGTTTCAAGCTGGTCAACGACCTGCACGGGGTGTCCGTCGGGGATGCGCTGCTGCGGCACGTGGCGGCCGAGCTGGCCGAGACCGAGGGCGTGGAGGCGTGCGGGCGGCTCGGCTCGGACAAGTTCGGCGTGCTCGTGCGCCGCAGGGACGGGCTGGAAGGGCTTCTGGAGGGGCTCTCGACGCGCATCGGGGCGTTCGACCCGCGCATGAGCATCGTCATGCGCTACGGCGTGTACCAGGTGGCCGACCGCAGCATCCCGCCCAGCGCCATGTGCGACCGGGCGGGCATCGCCATCGAGTCCGTCAAGGGGCGCTTCGACGCGCGCGTGGCGTACTACGACGACTCGCTGCGCGACAAGATGATCTTCGAGCAGCGGATGACGGCCAGCCTCGGGGACGCCATCGCCGACGGGCAGTTCGAGATGTACCTGCAGCCGAAATGCGAGATCGGCACCGGCAAGGTGGTGGGGGCCGAGGCGCTCGTGCGGTGGAATCACCCCACCGAGGGGTTCCTGTCCCCGGCCGTGTTCATCCCTCTTTTCGAGCGCAACGGCTTCATCGCCGAGCTCGACCACTTCGTCTTCGACCAGGCTTGCAAGAAGCTCGAGCAATGGCAGGCGGAGGGGAAGGAGCCGTGCAGCATATCGGTGAACGTCTCGCGCGCCGACCTGTACGCGTCCGACCTGCCCAGCAGGCTGCTCGGCATCGCGAGGGAGCACGGCGTGGACCCCGGGCTGCTGCACCTCGAGATAACCGAGACGGCCTACACCGAGGACCCGGAGCAGATCAGCAGCAGCATCGGCCGCTTGAAGGGCAACGGGTTCACCGTGGAGATGGACGACTTCGGCACGGGCTACTCGTCGCTCAACATGCTCACCGAGCTTCCCATCGACGTGCTGAAGCTGGACATGCGCTTCATGCAGGACGACGCCCTGCACCGCAAGCGCGCCGTGGTGAGGTTCGTCGTCGGCCTCGCCCGCGAGCTCGACCTCACCGTCGTGGCCGAGGGCGTCGAGACCGAGGAGCAGGCGCAGCTTCTCGCCAGCTGCTCATGCGACTACGCCCAAGGCTACCTCTACGCTCGGCCGATGCCCGCGGCCGAGTTCGACCGGTTCCGCGAGCGGGTGGGCACGAGCGAGCTGGCTGCGGGACTCGGCGCCGACGAGGCGGGGGAGGGGAGGCGCCCATGACCGCGTCCATCGGGGAGCTGCGTGCGTGCGGGGCCGATGTCGACGGGGCGTTGGAGCGCTTCATGGACGACGAGGAGCTCTACTTGGAATGCCTGGCCCTGTTCCGCGACGATCCGGCTCGCGCCGGGCTTGCGACCGCCGTGGCGGCGGGCGATGCACGGGCCGCGTTCGAGGCGGGCCACACGCTGAAGGGCGTCGCCGCGAACCTCGGCCTCGTCCCCGTGTCCGCCGTGCTGTCGGAGTGGGTGGAGCTTTTGCGCGCCGGTTCGCTCGAAGGCGCTGCGGCGCGCCTCCAAGCGCTCGACCGCGCCTTCGAGGATCTTCCCCTGTAGCCGAAGGCCCCCGCTCGCGCGAGCGGGGGCCTTCGCGGCGAACAGCGCGGCGCGCCTTACAGCGTCTCGAAGTTCCAGCTGCTCATGTACTTGATCTGCTCTTCGGTGAGCTCGTCGATGGCGATGCCGAGCGTCTCCAGCTTCACGCGGGCCACGCCGTCGTCGATGGCGGCCGGCACGTCGTACACCTTGTTCTCCAGCTCGCCGGCGTGGAGGTAGAGGTACTCGGCGGCGAGCGCCTGGTTCGCGAAGCTCATGTCCATCACGGATGCGGGATGGCCCTCGGCGCACGACAGGTTCACGAGGCGCCCCTGCGCCAGCACGATGACCGTACGGCCGTCGGCCAGCGTGTACTCCTCCACGAGCGGCTTAATCTCCTCCTTCTTCACCGCGTGCTCCTCGAGCCACACAAGGTTGATCTCGGAGTCGAAGTGCCCGGAGTTGCAGACGATGGCGCCGTCCTTCATGTTCTCGAAGGCGGGCGCGTCCACCACCTTGCAGTTGCCCGTCACGGTCACCCACACGTCGGCGAAGCGCGCCGCCTCGGCCGCGGGCATCACCTCGTAGCCCTCCATGTGCGCCTCGAGCGCCTTCAGCGGGTCCACCTCGCACACGATCACGCGCATGCCCATGCCCTTCGCGCGCAGCGCCAGGCCGCTTCCGCAGTAGCCGTAGCCCGAGATGACGATGGTGCGCCCGCACATGAGGCGGTTCGTGGCGCGGATGATGCCGTCGAGCGTGGACTGGCCGGTGCCGTAGTGGTTGTCGAAGCAGTGCTTGGTGTTGGCGTCGTTGATGTTGAACACGGGGTAGGCGAGCGTCCCCTCGGCGGCCATGGACATGAGGCGCACGACGCCTGTCGTGGTCTCCTCGGTGCCGCCCACCACGTGCACCAGCTTGTCAGTGAAGCGTGTGTGCAGCGCCGTGTCGAGGTCGGCGCCGTCGTCCATGATGATCTGCGGGTCGGTGGCGATGACGGCCTCGATATGGCGGTTGTAGGTGTCGGCGTCCTCGCCGGCGACGGCGAACACGCTTATGCCGAAGTCGCGCACGAGCGCGGCGGCCGTGTCGTCCTGGGTGGACAGCGGGTTGCTGGCGCAGAGCGTCACCTGCGCGCCGGACGCGACGAGCGCCCGCATGAGGTTCGCCGTCTCGGTGGTCACGTGCATGCACGCGCCGATGCGCACGCCCTCCAGGGGGCGCTCCCGCTCGAAACGCTCGCGGATGCGGGCGAGCACGGGCATGTCGCGGTCGGCCCACATAATGCGGGCAAGGCCCTCGTCGGCCAGCGCGATGTCTTTGATGTCGTGGTTCTCGGGCATGGAAAAAGCCTCCCTGGGTATGGAAAACGGCACAGTTCGCCCTCTATTGTACGCCAGCGCGCACGCGTTCACGAGCGGGAGATCCGGGGCGTTTGTGGAGTTCGTATGCACAACGTTTGTGAATCCTTGGCTTTTACCGCGCAAAAAACGGAAGAATCGGTAACGAACGGACTCCCCGTTGGGACGGGCGGCTGCGAAGTGGCTATAATCGTCCGAGCTTGCGAACTCGCACGACGGCACACGCACCACAACCACACCAGGCAGCAGCAGGGGGCGCCGAAGCCCTTGGGCCTGCGTGCGAGCGAGCAGAGGACGGCCGTCAGCAAGGCAGTGACGGCCCGTAAAAGGAGCAAACGGAGTGCTAGACCAATTCTTCTCGCAGATTTCGTTCGTCGACATCTTCAACTTCTGCGTGTTTCTCACCTTCAGCATCTGCTATACGTACCAGCTCTACTACGTGTTCGTGGTGCTCACGCGCAAGCCCAAGAAGCTCGTTGCGAAGAAGAACCACCGGTTCGCCGCCGTCATCTCGGCCCGCAACGAGAGCGCCGTCATCGGCGACCTCATCCACTCCATCAAGGTGCAGAACTATCCGCAGGAGCTCATCGACGTGTTCGTCATCGCCGACAACTGCACTGACGACACGGCCGACGTGGCCCGCGAGGCCGGCGCCTTCGTCTTCCCCCGGCACAACGACAAGGAGGTGGGGAAGGGCTACGCGCTCGACTACGGCTTCCAGGTCATCCGCGAGCAGTACGCCGACCGCGGCTACGAGGCCTACTTCGTGTTCGATGCCGACAACGTGCTGGACGTGAACTACTTCCGCGAGATGAACGCCACGTTCGACCACGGCGCCAAGGCCTCCACCAGCTACCGCAACTCCAAGAACTACGACTCCAACTGGATCTCCGCCGGCTACGCCGTATGGTTCCTGCGCGAGGCGAAGTTCCTGTCGCAGGCGCGCCTCACGCTCAACACGAGCTGCGTCGTGTCGGGCACGGGCTTCTTCGTGGCGGCCGACATCATCGAGCGCGCCGGCGGTTGGAAGTGGCACCTGCTCACCGAGGACATCGAGTTCTCCACGAACAGCATCCTGGAGGGCGTGCGCATCAGCTACACGCCCACGGCCATCCTCTACGACGAGCAGCCCACGACCTTCCGCGACTCGTGGAACCAGCGCTTCCGCTGGGCGAAGGGGTTCTACCAGGTGTTCTGGCATTATGGCGCCCGCCTTGCGAAGGGCGTCGTGGCCAACCCCAAGGGCGCGCGCTTCGCCTGCTACGACATGCTCATGACCATCGCGCCCGGCATGCTGCTCACTATCGTGTCGGTGCTGTTCAACGGCATCATCATCGCGCTGGCGGCCACAGGCATGATGTCCACGGGCATCATGATCGCCTCGTCCATCTCGTCCATCTTCTTCTGCCTGTTCAACTACCTGGTTTTCATGTTCATGTTCGGCGTGCTCACCACGTTCGTGGAGTGGGATTCCATCCACGCCGCCACGGGCAAGAAGGTGCTCTACATGTTCACCTTCCCGTTCTTCATGCTCACCTACATCCCCATCGCGCTGGTGGCGCTGGTGAAGAAGTGCAAGTGGAAGCCCATCCAGCACAGCATCTCGGTGGATGTGGCCGAGTTCTCCGACGCTGCCAGCTCCAAGCGCGAGCGCACCATGTAGCAGGCGGCTAAACTGATAGTAACATTGGAACGGCGGATCGGAAGGTCCGCCGTTTTCGCGTTCAGGGGCGGCTTACCACACCCGGGCGAACGTGAGGCACCAGACGTGGGCGGCCCCGGCGCGGCGCAGGGCATCGGTGGCGTCGAACAGGGTGGCGCCGGTGGTGCAGACGTCGTCCACGAGCAGCAGGCGCCCCGGCACGGTGGCGCCGGGCAGGGCCTCGAAGCGGCCGGCGGTGTTCTCGAGGCGCGCCCGGCGCGAGAGCGCGCGCTGGTCGCGGGTGCGCGGGCGGGCGAGGGGGGCCGCCACGGGCAGGTCCAGCCGCTGTGCCAGGCCGCGTGCCAGCAGCTCCGCGTGGTCGAAGCCGCGCCGGCGGCGGGCGGCGGACGTGGCCGGCACGAACGCCACCGCCTCCGGCCGCCAGGAGGGAGGGCGGGCGCGCGCCATGAGCCGGGCCAGGGGCTCGGCCAGGCGGCGCTCTCCCTGGTCCTTGTACGTGCGCACGATCCGCGCAGGCGCCTCGCCGAACGTGACGGCGCTCGCGCACCCGTCGTAGGGCACCGTGTCGCGCCCGGCGCGCCCGAGCACCACGGGGTTGCACTCGCTGCACTGCACCCGCCCGAACGGCGCCCCGCACACCGGGCAGGCACGCCACCAATCCAGATAGGGCAGGGCGCTTCGGCAGGCGTCGCACAGCACCTCGCCGGGCTCGTCGCACACGGCGCAGCGCGTGGGCCACAACGTCTCCGCCAGGGCCTCGGCGGCACCGCGGACGTAGAGGCGCGTTCTGTCGACTGCGAGGGGCATGTTACGAGCATAGCGCCGCAACCTTGCCCGCCGACCGTATTCCCGCCGTCGCCGAGCCGCCCGGACCTTGCCCGAACCTGGCGCGGGCACCGTCCCCGCCTTGCGCCTCCGCCGTCCCCGCCTTGCCGACCCGCCGTGCGGACCTTGCCCGTCGTTCGTGCGGATCTCGCGCAGGCGGGCACGTCCGGCGCCGATCCTGCTCACAGGGTCCCCCTGCGCGACTCCAACACCGGCCTGCCCGTTCTCGCGAACCTTCCGCGGCAGGGGCGGGCCCTTTCGGATGCTTCCGGTGATTCTTGTCGTGCGATTCTGCGCGCCGCGCTTCCGGGCGTTTTCCCTATCTGCTAAACTGAACGGTGCTTCTTTCGAGTCTGTAGTTGCGGGACGTCTATCCCTAGTCCATGGCAGATGCGGTCGAAAGGATCCACGTAAGTCGAACCGACCTGGTCGGGGAGGCGATCATGGCGCATCCTAGAGGTAAGTCGCACCGCCCGTTTACTTATGACGCGGCATACGGCCGCGACGGGCGAGAGGGTAACCGGTGGGAGCTGGGCCCCGGTGCGCGAGTGTGGGGGCAAAGACTAGGTCAGTCGAAAGGGGCGCTTTGAGAGAGAAACAGCGGATGGAGGCACACCGGAAATGAAGCGTATGAAGGCGCTCGTATGCTGCGCGGCAGCCGCCTGCCTGGCGATGGTGCTGGCAGGATGCTCGTCGCAGCAGAGCTACACCCCTCCCGAGAAGAGCGCGACGGTGTCGTCGCCTGCCATCGGCAAGAGCGGCACGTTGCGGGTTGGCGTGAACGCGGGGTCGCCGCCGTTGGCCGGCTCGCCTTCGTCCTCGTCGAAGATCGTCGGCATCGACGTCGACGTGGCCGCGGCGCTGGCCGACCAGCTGGGCTTGAAGCTGGAGATAGTGGACGTGGGGACCGATCCCGAGGCCGCGCTCAAGGAGGGCAAGGTCGACGTGGCCATGGGCATCGGCTCCGAGATCGAGGTGCCGTTCTGGAGGTCGCCGGCGTACCTGCCGAAGGGCGTGGCGCTGTTCTCCACCTCGGCGAATGCGACGGTGCCCACCAAGGCGTCGTCCCCCAAGATCGCGGCCCAGGTGTCCTCCACCAGCTCGTGGCAGGTCACCAACGAGTTCGGCCAGGACGCGCTTGTGTCCGAGAACGACTTGAAGAGCGCGTTCGCCGCCCTTGCCGACGGCTCCGCCCAGTACGTGGCGGCCGATGCCGTCATCGGCATGTACGCGGCCCACAGCGGCGGCTACGACGCGCAGATCGTGGCGCTCATGCAGCAGCCCGGCGGTTACTGTGTCGGCATGCTCGAGGCGAACACCGAGCTGCAGGCGGCCGTCAAGGATGCGCTCGCTGCGCTCACCGACGGCGGCATCGTGTCGGTCATCGAGAAGAAGTGGCTGGGCACGGACATCGACGCCTCGTCGCTCCCGCTCACGACGGGCGCCTCCTCGGCGAAGACGGACGAGTCCAAGACAAGCGGTGACGAATCGGACGGCGGCGAGAATGCGCCTGCTGCCGAAGATGACGAGGAGGGCAACGTCGAGAGCAACGCCGGCAGGAACGCCGTGCGGCCCACGGCGTAAGCCTTGTCGAGGAACCCGTTTCCCAAACCGAATGAAAAAGCCCGCTTATGCGGGCTTTTTCATTCGGTAGACTATCCAATCGTTCGGGAAAGCGCTTCGCGCGCCGTGTGCGCGACGGGGAGGCTAGTTCAGGAAGTCCTCCAGGATCTCCTGCTCGGCCTCCTCCTCGGTGAGCCCGAGCGTCATGAGCTTGATGATCTGGTCGCCGGCGATCTTGCCGATGGCGGCCTCGTGCACCAGCAGCGCGTCCTCGCTTGCGGCCTCGATGCCGGGGATGGCCGTGACCTTCGCCTTGCCCATGATGATGGCGTCGCACTGCACGTGGCCGCGGCAGGCCGCCTCGCCGATCACGAGCGGGTTGAACACCTGCTTGGAGTTGTCCTGCGCCACCGAGCGCGAGATCACCTGCACGCTGGAGTCGTCGCCCTTGAGCTCCACCTTCATGTTCGAGGTGGCAACCTGGTCGTCGTGCGTGAGCAGCTTCTCGGTGAGCACGAGCTTCGCGCCCGCGCCCAGCTCGGCGTTCGTGTCGCGCACGGTGGACGACACGCCGCGCAGCTGCGTGAGCTCCATCTCGCAGCTCGCGTTCTCCTCCATGATGACGTTGGTCATGGGGTTCAGGATGCGCTCGCCGGTGCCCGCGCCCTCGCCGTAGTGCTTCTCCACGTACTTCACATGGCTGTTCTTGCCGCAGTAGAAGGTGTGGATGCCGTCGTGCTCGGAGGCCTGGTGGCTCTCGTTGTGGATGCCGCAGCCGGCGATGATGGTCACGTCGCAGTCGTCCTCGATGTAGAACGTGTTGTACACGACGTCCTTCAAGCCCGCCTGCGTCACGATGACGGGGATGTACACCGTCTCGCCCTTCGTGCCGGCCTTGATGCGGATGTCGATGCCGGGGTTGTCCGTCTTCGTGGCGATCTCGATGTTCGCCGACGAATGGCGCTCGACGAGCTGCCCGTCCTTGCGGATGTTGAACGCGCCTTTCGGCATGCCGTGAATGTTGGCGATCTCGGCGAGCAGGCTCTCGTCGATGGGGGACAAATCAACAGCCATGATGGCCTCCTTCTTCCTGACGGCTTCCCGTGGCGGCCGCCTAGCCGTTCAGCCCCTCCTCGCCTTCGCACACGGCCCTAAGGCCGCTTAGCTTCAGGCTCCTCGGTGCTTCGCGGCTCTGACGACTCGCCACGGAAACCCTGTCTCTTCTTTAGCAGGTGGTGGGGATCTCGGTCAGGTGCAGCTCGGGCGGCTCGGTGAACGAGCAGCCGGGGATGCCCTTTGCCACGAAGCCCAGCTTCGGCATGAGTTCGGCGGGCGTTCCCGTCTCGGCCACCTGGCCGTTTTTCAGCAGCACGATCTCGTCGGCCAGCTGGATGATGCGCTCCTGGTGCGAGATGATCACGATGGAGCGCCCGTCGCGCGCCTCGTGGATGTCGCGGAACGTCTCGGTCAGGCGGTCGAAGCTCCAGAGGTCGATGCCGGCCTCGGGCTCGTCGTAGATGGCCAGCTTCGGGTCGCGCGCGAGGATGGTGGCGATCTCGATGCGCTTCACCTCGCCGCCGGAGAGGTTCTTGTCCACCTCGCGGGTGAGGTAGTTCGCCGAGCACAGGCCCACGCGCGCCAGGTACTCGTTGCACGAGAGCATGGGCAGCTTCTTGCCGGCGGCGATGTCCAGGAGCTTCTTCACCTTCATGCCCTTGAAGCGGGCGGGCTGCTGGAAGCCGTAGCCGATGCCCTTCTTCGCGCGCTCGGAGATGGACAGGTGCGTGATGTCCTCGCCGTCGAACAGGATCTGGCCGCCCGTGGGCTGCTCCACGCCCATGATGAGCTTGGCGAGCGTGGACTTGCCGCCGCCGTTCGGGCCGGTGATGACCGTGAAGCGGTCGTCGGGGATAGTGAGCGTGAGGTCGTCGATGATGCGCTTCGTCTCCTTCGCGCCCTCCGACAGCGGTACTTCAAACGTGAGGTTCTTCAGTTCCAACATGGCAGATGCTCTCCGTCTCTTCCTCCACTAATTGATACTACATTACTACCATTTATGGTGCATGACGTCAAGGCGCGGTGCCCGAAACCCCCTCGGACGGCGCGCCGCGCCCCCTTGGGCGGCAGAGCGAAGAACCCGCTCATGCGCCGATTCGTTCCAATCGTTAATTCTAGCTTTTAAAGTCTGGAACGGAAGCATGAATGTCTTATTTATTCGCTCGAAAGGCGCAAGGTCGCACCAAACACGTACAAATGTTTCACGTGAAACACCGCCAGCGAGGCATCATCCCGGGCGCTGGAAGAAGGGGAGCCGCGAGGAGCACGGAGGGCCGAACCCGCCAGCCGAGCGGATGATCGAACCTGTGGAATGTTCCCTGATGATGAGACGGGCTGCCGAAACAACGAGCGTCTGAAATAGGCTGTCGCCAATCGGGCGAGTGAAAAAATCGATCGATCCTGAGCGCTGAAATTTCGAGCATAGGGATAGCCGTGCGCTCGCCAAACGGGCGCATGAAAAAGGATGCATGAAAAAAAGGCGATCGAAAAAACGAATGAATGGGGAAAAGTGGGCGTTCGAAGAAGCGGCGATCGAAAAAAGAATGCGCTCCAGCGCGTTAGGGCGCTGGAGCGCATCTCGGGCGTTTTTTGTCACGGAGCAGCTCTGCCGCGGTCAAACGGCCGTCGCACCATGGCGTGCACATCCGCGGCGGCCGCTGCGCCGCAAGGGGCGCATCCTCGGTGCGGCCGCCGCGGTCGGCGCAGCGGGCAGGGCATCACTCGTTCAGCAGGTCGACCACGTCGAAGGGGGTGCGGGAGGCCTCGATGATGTCCTTGCTGCCGAACGTGCACACGGCGTCGTGCGCCACCGCGTCGGCCAGGGGGGCGCCCAGCGCGCGTACGGCCTGCGGGTCGGCCGCCACCATCTCCTCGCGGGTCTGGAGGCGCGCCTCGGGCGTCCGGCCGCCGAAGTAGTCGCCGTCCTGGCGGCGCGCCAGGGCGCGGGCCTTGAGCGGCGCGTCGAAGCCCGCCACGGTGCTCACCACGTAGCCCTCCATGGCCTCGGGCTTCGGGTCGAACGCCTCGAGCCAGGCTGCCGAGGCGGCGAAGCGCGCCAGCGTCTCGTCCAGATGCGGGTCGCGATAGGAGTAGAAGCGCAGGTTGCCCGTGCGCGCCGCCCCGAAGCCGGCCCCGTAGGCGCCGCCCTTCACGCGCACCTCGTTCCACAGGAAGTCGTAGGACAGCGCGCGCGCCGCCACCTGCCAAGCGCCCGTGTAAGGCGCCCCGTCGGCGCGGCGGTCGAAGCCCTGCGCCGCGTAGCACACGTCGGTGGGCACGATGAACGCCTCGTTGCGCACGGCGGGCGCGGGCACGGCCAGCGGACGCTCGGAGGATCCCATGCGCCCGGTGACGGCCCCGGCCCTCCAGAACCGCTCGAAGTCGTCGTCGGCGCCGGTGAAGCTCACCGTGCAGCCGTCGTCCACGAACAGGCGTCCCGCCAGCTCGGCCAGACGGCCGGCCAGATCGTCCGCACGCTCGTCGTAGTGCGCGAGCAGGTCCTTCAGGAAGCGGTAGAAGTCCACGCCCCCCACTTGCTCGCGCACGATGCCGGCGGGAAGGTAGTACGATGCCACGCGCGCCATGGCGGCCGCATGGCCGGCTGCGGCGAAGCCCTGCTCCATGCCGATGCGCCGCTGCTGCAGCACGTCCTTGATCTTCCCGGCGTCGGCGAAGTCGGTCTCCAGCATGATCTCCAGCGGCAGCTCGCAGGCGGCCTCCACGTTCTCGGAGAGCGCGCTCGCGCCCACCACCAGCTTCGGCGCCAAGGCGCCTGCGCCGTCCTCTTCCTCGTAGATCTCGGTGAAGAACGACAGGTTACCCAGCCGCCCGTTCACCAGCGTGTCGATCTCGGCGGCCGTGTGGCGCGCCGTGCCCAGCTTGCCCAGCACGAGCGCGAGCACGGCGACGTAGGGCAGGTCCTCGAAGCGCGCGCGCCCCAGGTCGAAGTAGCGGTAGGCGTACGCGATGCCGCGCGTGGGGATGTCGTGGCGCAGGCAGGGCGCGGGCGCGCCTTCAGCCAGGCCGTAAACGGGCTCGACCGGCGCCGGGCCGATGTCGGCCACGGACAGGCGCGGCAGCGTGGCGAGCGCCGCGGGCGCGTCGGGCTCGGTCTGCAGGCGTCGCAGCTCGGCCTCTTCGTCGGCCACGCGCGCGAAGTCCTCGGGGCCCATGGCGGCCTCGGCGGCGCGCAGTCGCTCGGCCTCGTAGGCGTCCTCGTCGCCTTCGAGCGGCCGCACCTCGGCCAACGCCCAGTGGCCGCTCTCCAGGAACACGTCGATCATCAGGCGCTCGAAGTAGCCCGTGCCCAGCTCGCGGCGCAGCAGGGCGAAGTCGTCCTCGTAGCGCAGGTAGGTCGTGGCCATCTCGTCGTCGTAGAGCCAGCCGGACAGCGCCGTCATGGACAGCGCCACGCCGTCGGCCATGCCGAAGTCGCGCTCGCGCATGACGAACTCGGCCCGCGAGAGCGACGCCTCCACGAGCGTGCGGTCGATGCCCTGCTCGGCCACGGCGCGCAGGGCATCCTCGAAGGCGGCGCGGAAGCGTCCGGCGGCCCCGGGCTTCGACCCGCGCAGCTGCACGACGGCGAACGGCTGCAGCATCCCGTCGGCCACGAATGCCTGCACGTCGTCGGCCAGGCCGGCGTCCAGCAGCGCGCGCTTCACGGGCGCCTCGTTGCTGCCCATGAGCGCGTCCAGCAGGATGTCCACCGCCACGAGGCGCGTGCGCTCGGCAGCGTCGCCTATGACGTAGCCCAGGCCCGCGCAGGCGTTCTCGGGGGCCGTGTCCATGTCGCGCACCACGTGCTCGGCCACCACGGGCGCCTGGGCCTCCAGGGCGTGCGGCTCGAGCGGCGCCCTGCCGGCTGCCGTGCGCTCGGCAGCGCGGGCGGCCTCCTCGTCGGCCACGGGGGAGAGGTACTCCCGGTCCAAGAACGCCAGCATGCGATCCAGATCCACGTCGCCGTACAGCGTGAGGTAGCTGTTGTCCAGCCGGTAGTGGCGCGCGTGCTCGTCCAGGAACTGCTCATAGGTCAGGTCGGGGATGGCGCGCGGCGTACCGCCCGACTCGAAGCGGTAGGCCGCGTCGGGGAACAGCGCCGCCTGCAGCTCGTCGTAGAGCACGGAGTTGGCGTCGGAGAGCGCGCCCTTCATCTCGTTGTACACCACGCCGTTGAGCACGAGCTCCGCCTGGCCGTCCTCGGCCTCGGTCGCCGCCACGAGGTCGCCCGCGATGGAGTCGCCCTCGTCGGCCTCCGCGTCGGCGGCCAGTTCGTAGTGCCAGCCCTCCTGCTCGAAGATGGCGCGCTTATGGTAGATGGCCGGGTGCAGCACCGCGTCCAGGTACACGTCCGCGAGGTTCAGCAGGTCCTGGTCGTTCGTGCTTGCCACGGGATACAGGGTCTTGTCGGGGAACGTCATGGCGTTCAGGAACGTCTGCATGGAGCTCTTCAGCAGGTCCACGAACGGCTCCTTGACGGGGAACTTGTCCGAGCCGCACAGCACGGAGTGCTCCAGTATGTGGAACACGCCCGTGTCGTCGGCGGGCGGCGTCTTGAACGCGATGGAGAACGCCTTGTTGGCGTCGTCGTTCGCCAGGTAGAGCAGTCGCGCGCCGCTCTTCCGGTGGGAGAGAACGTATGCCGTCCCGTCGATCTCGGGCAGCTCCTCGCGCGTGAGCACGGTGAACCCGTGCAGCTGGTCGTTAGGTGAGAGTTCCATGGGTGGCTCGCTTTCCTCGTGGCAGCGTTGCGTTTCCGCTCATTGTCGCACAAAAAAAGGAGGCCCGGCAGGGCCTCCATACTATCGGTTGACTAGTCGATGACCGCCGTTCCCGGGCCGCCCTCGTCGTAGCGGTGGCAGGCGCACTGGTGGTTCGGCTTCACCTCGACCAGCGGGGGCATGACCTCGTCGCAGCCCTCGACCTTCGCGAAGCAGCGGCCGGCGAAGCGGCAGCCGGGCGGCGGGTCGATGGGGCTGGGCACGTCGCCTTCCAGAATGATGCGGTCGCGCTTCGTGGCCGGGTCGACCGACGGGATGGCCGACAGGAGCGCCTGCGTGTACGGCGACAGCGGGTCGGCGTACAGCGACTTCTTCGGGGCGATCTCCATCATCTTGCCCAGGTACATGACGCCCACGCGGTCGGACACGTGCTTCACCACGTTCAGGCCGTGGGCGATGAACAGGTACGTGAGGCCGAACTGCTCCTTGAGCTCGTCCAGCAGGTTCAGCACCTGAGCCTGGATGGACACGTCGAGCGCCGACACCGGCTCGTCGCACACGATGAGCTTCGGGTTCACGGCGAGTGCCCGCGCGATGCCCACGCGTTGGCGCTGGCCGCCCGAGAACTCGTGGGGGTAGCGGTTGCGCATGTAGTTCGCCAGGCCCACGCACTCCAGCAGCTCGTTCACGCGATCCTCTACCTGGTCCTTCGGCAGGATGTTGTTGGTGAGGATGGGCTCGGCGATGATGTCGCCGATGCGCATGCGCGGGTTCAGCGACGCATAGGGGTCCTGGAAGATCAGCTGGATGTCCTTGCAGTAGGCCTTGCGCTCCGCGGGCTTCATGGCCGTGAGGTCGTGCCCGTCGAAGATGATCTTGCCGGACGTGGGCTTCAGCAGGTTCACCAGCATCTTGCCCACGGTGGTCTTGCCGCAGCCCGACTCGCCCACCAGGCCGAACGCCTCGCCGCGGCGGATCTGGAAGCTCACGTCGTCCACGGCCTGCACGTGCGAAGTGGCCTTGCCGAAGAAGTTCGTCTCGGCGGCGAAGCGCTTCGTGAGGTGCTGGACGTCCAGCAGGATATCCTGCTGGGGCGCGGACGTGCCGTCCGCGCCCGCCTGCGGCTGGGCGGCAGCGGCCTTGTTCCCGTTGCTCTCGCTCATCGGCCCGCCTCCTCGCTCTTCTCAAGTTCCTCTAGCTCTGCCTCGCGGATCTCCTCGCCGGCCAGCAGCGCCTCGGCCGTCTCCACGTTGCGCGCCGCCTCGGCGTCGGCATGCGCCTCGGCCTCGCCCTCGGCGATGGCGGCCGCGCTCTTGGCCTGGCCCTCGGCGTTCTCGTACAGGAAGCACCGCACCTTGTGGCCGCCCACGTCCACCAGGTCGGGGATCTTCTCGCGGCAGATGTCCATGCAGGAGTCGCACCGGTCGGAGAAGTGGCAGCCCGGGGGCATCTCCAGCGGGTTCGGCACCATGCCCTTGATCATGTACAGGCGCTTCGAGTCGTCGTCCTCCAGGCGGGGGATTGACTTCAGCAGGCCCAGCGTGTAGGGATGCATCGGGTGGTCGAACAGCGTGCGCACCTCGGCCTCCTCCACCACCTGGCCGCAGTACATGACCACCACGCGGTCGGCCGTCTCGGACACCACGCCCAGGTCGTGCGTGATCAGCAGCACGGCCATGCCGGTATCGTCGCGCAGGCGGCGCAGCAGGTCCAGGATCTGCGCCTGGATGGTCACGTCGAGGGCCGTGGTGGGCTCGTCGGCGATGAGCAGCTTCGGGTTGCACGACAGCGCCATGGCTATCATGACGCGCTGGCGCATGCCGCCCGACATCTGGTGCGGGTAGTCGTCGATGCGCTTCTCGGGGCTCGGGATGCCCACCTTGCGCAGCATGTCGATGGCGCGCTCGCGCGCCTCCTTCTTCGACACGTTCTCGTGCGTGCGGATGGCCTCCACGATCTGCTTGCCCACGCGGTACACCGGGTTGAGCGACGTCATGGGCTCTTGGAAGATCATGGCCATGTCGTTGCCGCGCAGCTCGCGGTACTCGCGTTCGGACAGCGTCACCAGGTCCTTGCCCTCGAACTCCATCGAGCCGCCGGCCACGTGCCCCGGCTCGGCCAGAAGGCCCATGACCGAGAGGCTGGTCACGGACTTGCCGGAGCCCGACTCGCCCACGATGGCCAGGATCTCGCCGGCGTCCACGTCGAAGCTCACGTCCTCGACGGCCTTGACGATGCCCTTCTTGACGGGAAACTCCGTGGAGAGGTTCTTCACCGATAACAGCATGCGATCACCTCTTCCTTGCTTTGGGGTCCAGGCCGTCGCGGATGCCGTCGCCCAGCAGGTTGAACGCCAGCACGGTCAGCGTGATGGCCATGCCGGGGAAGATCATGAGCCACGGCGCGCGGAACAGCTCGTTGCGGCCGCGTCCCAGCATGTCGCCCCACTCGGCCGCCGGAGGCTGCACGCCCAGGCCCAGGAAGCCGAGCGCCGCCGCATCCAGGATGGCGGTGGAGATGCCGAGCGTCGCGCGCACGATGATGGACGGCAGCACGTTCGGCAGCACGTGGCGGAAGATGATGGCGGCGTTGGAGTCGCCCACGACGCGCGCCGCGGCCACGTAGTCGTTCTCCTTGATGGAGAGTATCTCCGAGCGCACGATGCGCGCGTACTCGGGAATGGACACCAGGCCGATGGCCACGACCGCCTTCTCGATGCCGGGCCCGAGGGCCGCCATGATGGCGATGGCCAGCAGGATGGAGGGGATGGCCAGCATCATGTCCATGATGCGCATGATGATCGTATCCGCCTTGCCGCCCTTGTAGCCGGCGATGGAGCCCAGGAGCACGCCCACCGTCAGCGAGATGGCCACGGCGGCCAGGCCCACGGTCAGCGTGATCTGCGTTCCGACGAGCACGCGGCAGAAGATGTCGCGGCCCTGGATGTCGGTGCCGAACCAATGCTGCGCCGAGGGCCCGAGCAAGGACTCGCTCAGGTTCTGCGCGTACGGGTCGTAGGGCAGCACGCTCGGCACGAACTTCGTGACCAGCGCGATGATGATGAGCAGCAGGATGAAGATACCGCTCACGAGCGACGCCTTGTTCGACACGATGCCGGCGAACACGTCCTTCCAGATGCTCTCGCGCTTCTCCTTGGCCGGCCCGCCGTTCAAGACGATCTCGGCGGCGGGCTCGGTTGCGAGCTTCTGCTTCTTTCCCATCGATATCACCCCTCTTCCTTCGCGCCGTACTTGATGCGGGGATCAAGGTAGGCGTACACGATATCGACGACAAGGTTCATGATAACGAAGATGACCGCCACCAAGAGCACGATGCCCTGGACGACGGGGAAGTCGCTCTTCAGCACGCAGTCGACGGCGAACTTGCCGATGCCCGGCCAGGCGAACACCGTCTCGGTGAGCAGCGCGCCGCCTAGGAGGCTGCCGAACTGCAGGCCGATGACCGTGGAGATGGGCAGCATGGCGTTGCGCAGCGCGTGCTTGATGTTCACGGTGCCCTTCTTCAGGCCCTTGGCGCGCGCGGTGCGGATGTAGTCCGCGTTCAGCGTCTCGAGCATGCTCGAGCGCGTCATGCGCGTGATGATGGCCATGGAGTACAGCGACAGCGCCACCGTGGGCAGGATGAGGTGCACGAGCACGTCGCCCAGCGCCTTCCAGTCGCCCCGCATGATGGTGTCGAGTATGAAGAAGCCCGTCCCCCCGGTGGGTTGGAGCAGGGGCGTCACGCGCCCGCTCGAAGGCAGCACGTGCAGGATGCCGGCGAACAGCAGGATGAGCAGGATGCCCGACCAGAAGATTGGCATGGAGACGCCCACGAGGGCCACCACCATGCTCACGTTGTCGGCAAGCTTGTTCTTCTTCACCGCCGCCAGCACGCCGAGGGCCACGCCCAAAAGCGATGCCACGATGATGGCGCAGATGGCGAGCTCGGCCGTGGCGGGGAAGCGCGCGGCGATCTCGGCCGTGACCGGCTGGTGCGTGTAGTAGGACGTTCCGAGGTCGCCCTGCACGGCGCCCACGATGAAGTTGATGTACTGCATCCAGATGGGATCGTCCAACCCGTTGTCCGCGCGCCACGCCGCCATCGCCTCGGGTGTTGCGTGCTCGCCCAGAACCACCGGAGCCGGGTCCGGGGCCAACACGCGCGTGATGAGGAAGATGATGATCGTAACACCCAGCAAAACGGGAATCACCATGAGGATTCTCTTGAGGATGTACTTGAGCATAAAGCCCCTTTCTTACCTGTCCTGCTCCGTTATCCGAACGAATACAGGAACGAAGCCGAAGACCCGTGGCCCCCGGCTTCGGGCACGCCAAACCGTCCTTGGCGTGCAGATCATCAGATCGTTTACGACCGGATGACAGTGTAGCGCAAGTGCGGCCCGCACGCGACGAGAATACGACGTGCGGGCCGCACAGGGAAAACCCGGCGCCCTCGCGGGCGCCGGGGAACAGCCTTTACGCTTCCTTCGAGACGCCCTTGAAGAACACGACTCCCGTCGGATGGTAGTAGAAGTCCTTGACCTTGGGGCTGTAGCCCAGCAGGTTCTTGGAGTGGGAGATGAGCACCCACGGCTGCTTCTCGGCAACCATTTCCTCGCACTGCAGGTAGATGGCGTCGCGCGCGTCGCCATCGGGGGTCTTCAGGCCCTCGGCGATGAGCGCCTTGTACTCGTCGTCCTGCCAGTGGGCCACGTTCATGGACCAGTTCGTGTCGGCGAGCAGGTTCATGAAATTGTCCGGGTCGCCGTTATCGCCCGTCCAGCCGTAGAAGCAGATGTCGTACGGGTCCGTCTGCACCTTCGTCTTGTAGGTGGTCCAGTCGTACTGCGTGATGCTCAGCTCCACGCCCACGGCGGACAGGTAGCCCTGGATCATGTTGGCCAGGTCGCTGCCGCCCTTCTGGTTGTAGGGGCGGGCGGTGGTGTAGGTGATGCACTGCAGCGACGTGATGCCCTTGTCGGCCAGCGTCTTCTTGGCGGCCTCGGGATCGTAGGCCGTCTGCTTGACGTCCTTGGTGTAGGGGGCCATCCAGGTGGGCATGACCGAGTTCGCCACGGTGGCGTAGTCGCCGTAGATGGACTTCACCATCTCCTCGACGTTGATGGCCTGGGCCACGGCCTTGCGGACCTCCTGGTCCGTGCACTTGCCGGTCTCGGTGTTGAACGCCATGTAGTTGATGGTCATGCCGTCCTCGGAGAACAGCTCGAAGCCGTTGTCGACGATCTGGTCGGCCGATGCGGGGTCGACGCTGGAGATGATGTCGCACTCGCCGTTGATGAGCGAGGTCAGGCGCGTGTTGCCCTCGGCGATGATCTTGAACACGAGGTTCTTCGTCTTGGGAGCCTCGCCCCAGTAGTCCTCGTTGGCAACGAGGGTGACCGAAGCGCCCTTCGTCCAGTCGACGAACTTGTAGGGGCCGGTGCCCACGGGGTTGGTGATGGCCTGGCCGTCGGTGGCCGCCTCGATGGCGCTCGGCGCCACGATGGGGGAGGCCAGGGCCATGGCGAGGTTCTTCACGAACGGGGCGGAAGCCGCGCGCATCGTGATCTTCACGGTGTAGTCGTCAACGGCCTCGACGCTCGCGACGCCGTTGCCCGCCTCTTCCTCGCCGAACACGAACGACGCGTAGGGCATGTCGGAGTTGCGGTTGGGCTCGAGCTGACGCTCGATGGAGGCCTTCACGGCCTCGGCGTTGAAGTCGGTGCCGTCATGGAACTTGATGCCCTCGTTGAGCTTGATGGTGTACACCAGGCCGTCGTCGGAGATCTCGGGCAGGTCCTTGGCCAGGCAGGGCGACACCTTCGCGTCGGTCTTGCCGTACTGGTACAGGCCCTCGTACATGTTGCAGGACACCACGGCGGACTCGCCGTCGTCGAAGTACGCCGGGTCGACCGCGCGCGGGTCGGCCGTCAGGCTGTACGTGATGGTGTCGGCCGTGCCGCCGCCGGCGGGGGCGTCCGCGCCCTCGTCCTTCTTGGCGTCGTCGCCACCGCCGCAGCCTGCCATGCTGACGAGGCCGAAGCCTGCCGCCGACACGCCGAGCAGCTCCATGAACTGACGCCTGCTGAACGCACTCTTGCTTTCCATAGGGGTATGTCTCCTTCCCTCAAACCCCGCGCGTCGCGGGGCCCTCCTTCGAGCTTTCAGCTCGCGCGCGGTACGTCGCATCCTGCGGCGACCGTCGCGTATCCGTATACTTTATTACAATAAAGCGTAAGGAAGCGCAACAAAACCGCCCGAAACGCGATATTAATCTGCCGAGCGCACCAATTGGCCCCCGAAAGGCAGCGGAAGGGGCGGCGGGCGGAGGGCCCCGCTGCCGGGCCGGCCGCTTACGCGAGGGCGCGCCTGCGGAGCCTGCTCTGCCAGCCCGCTCGCGGTAGGGCCGCAAGAGGGCCTGCGCGCCGAGCGGCTTGCCGCGATCGGGATTGCCCCCTTCCCAAGGCCGCCCGGTTGGTGCTATGCTTCGTCCGACCCGGAAAGCCCGACCGAAGAAAGGCCGCAATGCCCTCAACCGCCCACACCGCAGCTTTCGCCGACAGCGTGCTTAACACGTTGCCCGTCGGCGCGTGGTGGTGGAAGAGAAGGCATTGATCCCGGGTCTCGCATAGGCTTCTGTTCCGCGCATGCATACACAGAAGAGCCCTCGGAGATCCGGGGGCTCTTTTTGTTTGCGCGGACGGAGGATGAACCGCGGCGGGGACGCCGCAGCAACGTGAAAGGAACCATCATGACCGAGAACGCGCCGCACCGCCTGTACCTGCGAGAAGACCAGATCCCCGCGCAGTGGTACAACCTGCGGGCCGACATGCCGGAGAAGCCCGAGCCCATCCGGCTGCCGAACGGCGCCGTGGCGCGCCCCGAGGACCTCGCGCCCGTGTTCTGCGACGAGCTGGTGGCGCAGGAGCTCGACGACGACACGGCCTACTTCGACATCCCCGAGCCCGTGCGGGAGATGTACCGCATCTACCGGCCCTCGCCGCTGTGCCGCGCGTACAACCTGGAGCGCGCCCTGGGCACGCCCGCGAAGATCTACTACAAGTTCGAGGGCAACAACACGTCCGGCTCCCACAAGCTGAACTCGGCCATCGCGCAGGCCTACTACGCCAAGGCCCAGGAGCTCACGGGCATCACCACCGAGACGGGTGCGGGCCAGTGGGGCACGGCGCTCGCCGAGGCCGCCGACCACTTCGGACTCAACCTGGACGTGTTCATGGTGAAGTGCTCCTACGAGCAGAAGCCGTTCCGCCGCAACATCATGGAGACGTTCAAGGCCAACGTCACGCCCTCGCCGTCGGACACCACGGCCATCGGCCGCAAGATGCTCTCCGAGCATCCCGATTCCACGGGATCGCTCGGCACGGCCATCTCCGAGGCGGTGGAGCGCGCGCTGAACATCCCCGAGAACAAGGGGCGCTACACGCTGGGCAGCGTGCTCAACCAGGTGGTGCTGCACCAGTCGGTCATCGGGTTGGAGAGCTACGCCGCTTTTCAAGAGCTGGGCGAGTACCCGGACGTGGTGATAGGCTGCGCGGGCGGCGGGTCGAACCTGGGCGGCCTCATCGCGCCGTTCATGCGCGACACGCTGCGCGGCGAGCGTCCCGACACGCGCTTCGTGGCCGTGGAGCCCGCGAGCTGCCCCTCGCTCACGCGCGGGCGCTACGCCTACGACTTCGCCGACACGGGCCAGACGTGCCCGCTTGCCAAGATGTACACGCTCGGCAACGGCTTCCAGCCCAGCGCCGACCACGCCGGCGGCCTGCGCTATCACGGCATGAGCCCCATCGTGTCGAAGTTGAAGCACGACGGCTACCTGGAGGCCGTGGCCGTGAGGCAGACCGACGTGTTCGCCGCCGCCGTGGAGTTCGCGCGCGTGGAGACCATCCTGCCCGCGCCCGAGAGCGCGCACGCCATCTACCAGGCCATGGAGGAGGCGCGCCGCTGCGCCGAGACGGGGGAGGCCAAGACCATCCTGTTCGGCCTCACCGGCACCGGCTACTTCGACATGAAGGCCTACGACGCCTTCAACAAGGGCGAGATGGTCGACCACGAGCCCACCGACGAGGAACTGGAAGCCGGCTTCGCCACCATCCCGCACATCGAGGGCCTGCAGTAGGAGGCGGCCCTCGGCCGAGGCCGGAGGAGGGGCGTCCCCCCCCCCGGCCACCCGGCCGCGGCCGCGCTCCCCGCTTGGCAACGGGCGCGATGCCTGTCGGGGGCGCCACACCATGCGAGCGGGTCGCCTGGGCTGGGAGCTGCGTCGCGTTACGCGGGAGCCCTGCGCTCGAGCTTCGCACGGGGGACGCCGCACTGCACGGGGATCGCACCGAGCGGGAGCTCCGTAAAGCGCAGGGGCGCCGCCCCGGGTAGGGAGCTGCGCCGCGCAGGTGATGGCTGTCTCCGCATAGGCCGGTGTTTTTGTCACGCGAAACCGTCCTTCCTGTCAAAAAAGAGCCGGTTTGGCAATAGAGAAGCGCGTTTCGAGGCGCCTTTCGACAGGTCGCCTCGAGAAAGGCCAGGTCGCCTTTTTGAGCGTTACGCTGTCGATTGCCAAACCGGCTCTTTTTTGACAGGAAGGGCCGGAATCGGCGGCAGATCCCGGCCTTTCAGGCGCGCGAGGGCGGCCTGCGGTTCCGGCAGCGTCCCCTGGCGCGCTGCGAACGGGGATTCACCCGCCGTGCAGCGGGTCCATCAGGCGGGGCTTCGCTAGGCTTCGCCCGTCCGCCCCGCTGCGGCGCGCCTGCTCGGGCGCGCGTCTGCATCCTAGCCGGCAACCGTTTCGCCTCATGAGGCGAAACGGTGCTACCATGGTTCCATGAGCCTTTTCCGTGCCGAGCATATCGCCCTGTCCTACCGTCGCGGCGGCGAAGCCGTGCCGCTTCTGCGCGACGCGTCGCTCTCGCTCGAGGCGGGCGCGATCTGCGACCTCGTGGGGCCCTCGGGTGCGGGGAAGTCGACGCTCCTGCGTGCGTGCGGGCTCATGCTGGGGCGCGACTCCGGCGAGCTCTACCTGGACGGACGGCCCTCCTCGGCGTTCAAGCCGACCGAGTGGCGCCGCCAGGTGTGCCTCGTGCCGCAGCAAGCCGCGCTCGTGGCGGGCACGGTGCGCGACAACCTGGTGCTCCCGTGGAGGCTCAAGGTGAACGCCGGCACGCAGCCGCCCGCCGACGACGGGCTCGCGCGCCTGCTGGACGCGGCCGAGCTCTCCGACGTGGGCCTGGCCCGCGACGTGTCGCAGCTCTCCGGCGGCCAGGCCGCTCGCGTGGCGCTCCTGCGCGCGTTCGCCACGCGCCCCCGCGTGCTGCTGCTCGACGAGGTGGACGCGGCGCTCGACGACGACTCCGCGCTCGCGGTGGGCCGCCTCACGCGCAGCCTCGTGGACGCGCGCACCGCCTGCCTGCGCATCCGCCACCGCGCCTCCGACGGCTTCGCGTCCGGCACGTTCACGCTGGCGGACGGCGCGCTCTCCTTCGCGTCGGCGGGCGGGGAGGGGGTGCGCCCGTGACCGACGGCGTGGTGGACATCGGCTACGTGGAGCTCTTCTCGGCGAGCGCCCTCATGCTCGTGGCCGGCCTCGTGTCGTGGAAGCTGGAGCTCGGGCAGACGCGCCGCATCGCCGTGTCGTCGGTGCGCTGCTTCGTGCAGCTCCTCGCCGCGGGCTTCCTGCTCACGTACCTGTTCGAGTTCCAAACGTGGTGGCTCGTGCTGCTCGTGCTGGCGGCCATGGTGATCGCCGCCACGCAGATCGCCACGTCGCGCGTGAAGAGCCGCATCCCCGGGCTGGTGCCCGCCGTGTTCGTCTCGCTCTTCGTGTCGTCCACTGCCATCGGCCTTATCGTGGTGGAAGGGGTCGTGCACGCCGAGCCGTGGTACAACGCGCGGCAGCTCGTGCCCATCGTGGGCATGATCATGGGCAACGCCATGGCGGCCGTGGCCGTGGCCATCGATAGGCTGTTCACGGACATGGACGCCCGTGCTTCCGAGATGTTCTCGCTCGTGGCGCTGGGGGCGACGCCGCACGAGGCGGCCGCCCCCTCGCTCAAGGCCGCCATCGGGGCGGGCATGACGCCGGTGCTCGCCAACATGTCGGCGGCGGGCATCGTGACGTTCCCCGGCATGATGACCGGCCAGCTGCTCGCGGGCGCCGACCCGCTGGCCGCGGCCAAGTACCAGATCGTGGTCATGCTCATGCTTTCGGCGGCCAACACCATCGCCATCGTCATGGCGAGCTATCTCACGTACCGCCGCCGCTTCGCCCCCGATGGATATTATTTGGACAAGGGCCTGCGCGGATAGGCCGTACCTTATAATCGGCAAGACGCGAAAGGAATGCACCGTGGCTGACGAGAAGGCGTTTTCCCATATTACGGTTACCACCGACGATGATGACGACGTCGTCATCCAGGCGGGCGCCCGCGCGGTTTCGCGCCCGGTCCCCGTACCCGTGCCGGAGCCCGATTGCGCGCCCGTTGCCGAGGAACCTGCGTCCGGCGAGGCCGCCGCGGAAGAGGACGTATCCGGCAACCCGTCTTCCAGCCGCTCGGGCGAGATGCCGCGGTCCTCGGAGGAGCCCTGTCGCGAGCAGCGGCTCGAAGATCTTTCGGGAGCACCCATGCCCAAGGCCCAGAAGGCCGTGCTGGCTACGGCGCTGCTGCTCATCGTAGGGTTCGCCGCATACTACTTCTTCTTCATGCGCTGATGCGCTCTCCTCAAAGGCAGGAAGGTCGAACGATGCCAAAACACGCTGCAAGCAAACCATCCGGGGCCCCATCGGATCCCGATCGCACTCCCGATGCCGGCGGCCCTGCCGCAGACGACCGCGACGAGCGCATTGGCCTGACGGAGGCGTTCGCGCCCGTCGGCGCCGACCCGGCGGCCGCAGCGCCCGAGGCTCCTGCCGACGGCCGGGACAACGCCATCGGCCTCACTCAGGCGTTCGCCCCGGTGGACGGTGCTCCGAGCGGCCCGGCGCATGCCGGCGGCTTCAGCTACAAGGGCGACACCGACGACGAGTACCCGGACGCCTTCGACAGCCTCGAGCCGCGCGACACGCCGTCGCTGCTGCTCGACGACGAGGCGCCCCTGGAGCCCGAGCCGCCGAAGGGCCTCCACGGCAAGAAGGACAAGACGGACGTGCCCCCGCATATGCGCAAGTCGCGCCGCATGCGCCGCGTGCTCATCGTGGTTATCGTGCTGCTGGTGGTGCTCATCGGCGTTCTGGGCTACCTCACCTGGCGCCTCGTCACCGAGAGCCAGACGCTGGCCGCCCAGCAGACGCAGCAGCAGCAGGACGCGCAGGAGGTGACCGCCATCCAGCAGGAGGAGACGAAGGACGCCTCCACCGAGACCACGAAGAAGACCGAGGCGCCGAACCTCGCCGCCGTGCTGGGACTCGGCCAGGACGAGGCCCTGGCTGCGCTCGCCCATGGCGCCCAGGTAACCGCCTCGAAGGACGTGAACGAGGAGGGCAACCCCATCAAGAAGGACGTGACGGTGGCTTTGACTGACGAGCCGGCCGACACGCGCACGGGCACGCCCACGGTGTACCTGGGCCTCAACGAGGAGGGCAAGGTCGTGCAGGCGGGCTATTCCGCCTCCACCGCCGCGCTCGGCTACGGCACGCTCAGCTTCGCCGATGCCGTCAAGAACGAGCACGTGGTGGAGAAGACGCTGCAGGAAGCCGGCATACCGGTAGTCGAGGGCGCGGCCGTGCTGCCCGAGGACAAGACGGCCTACTCCACCTACGACACCGACGGCACGACCCTCGTGAAGGAGAACTGCTCGTTCTCGGGCACGGTCGACCTGAACGGCGCGCCCCACGAGTGGTCCGCGGTGCTGTCCTATAACTACACCACCGCGAACATGTCCGGCAACCTGGCCGACACCATCCGCATCATCTACGTGTACATCAACGCTTAGGGGTTCCGGCGGCCTCCCGGCCGCCGGAACCTGCCGACGCTGCGGCCGGCCGTGGTGCCCGATCTTGCCGCGATCCCGGAGGCTCGCGTACCGCAGTACGCTTCGCCTCCGGGATCGCGCCAATCTCGGGCACCGCGTCCGGCCTCGCTGACTTGCTACGACAATATGCGATCCCGTTTTCGCGCCTTCTCACGCCCCGTGCGGTCGGAAGCCGAAGTACTGCTCGCAGGCGTCGGCGAAGGCCGCCTCGTCGGGCAGGGGGATGCGCTCCTTCTTGCCGTCTTTTCGCACGGTGAGCATGTCGTCCCAGATGGCGAAGTAGCCGTTCGGCGTGCGCAGGTTCGCTATGCGGTGGTCGTGGAACTCCGTGCCCGGACGGGAGCAGGCAAGGTTGAGCGCGTCGAAGTCCCTGTCCATCACGGTTGCCAGGCACAGCTCCAGCTCGGTCTGCATGCGAGAGGGCCCCTCGATGCCGTAGAGATCCTTCTTCGCCCCGGTCACGCGGTCCACGGCCCACCAGTACGCGTCGATGCGGCGCGCGGTGAACGACTCGCCGCGGATGATCTGCTCCTGTCCGTCCGCGAGCGAGAGCGAGGCCGAGGGCAGCGGCCCGCCGAAGCCCACGTCCACGAGGACCTCTTTGCCGTCCAGCTCCACGAGCACGGCGCGGTGGTTGATGGGATCTTTCACCTTGGCCCCGCATACGGCGCGGCACAGGCACGGACGCACCCGGTAGCCCAGGCTTGCCAGCAGCGCCTCGAACAAGGCGTTCAGCTCGAAGCAGTAGCCGCCGCGGCGTTGCGCGACCAGCTTGTCGAACACCCGGGCCGGCTCCAGGTCGGGCGGCTCGGTGCAGCGGTACATGTCGATGGTCTCGAACGGGATGGAGCACTGGTGCGCGTAGACGAGTTCGTCGAGCGCCTCCCGCGTGGGACGTTCGGGCCGCTCGAGCCCGAGGCGTGCAAGGTAGGCGCGCGTCCTTTGCGCGCCGAGAGCGAATTCGCCTTCCATAGATCTCCCCTGTTCGGTCTACGGTGCCCGGGCTTCCCCTGCGCCCGAGGCGTCACGTGCCAATGATAACGCAAAACGCACGTAAAGTGGGATGGGCCTTCCATCTTGCTCGATGCGGCCGCTTGCATGGCGGGCGGGCGCAGGTCGACAGGGCGGGCGGAACGCGACCGGCGCGGCGGCCTACTCGGCCTCGTCGGCCTTGCGGGCGGCGCGCACGTTCTCGAGCGAGATGGTGGGGATGCGCACGAGCATGAGGTACAGCAGGAACAGGGCCACGCAGCCCAGGACGATCCAGACGACGGGCTTGCGGACGAAAAAGGCGCTGGCGCCCATGAGCACGAACGACACGGTGAGTATGCGCACCTTCGTGGCAGCGGGGATGCCCCCGGCCTCCTTGAACGCGGCCACGTAGGTGCGGTACACCTTCGTGGAGATGATCCACGCGTGGCAGCGCGGCGACGACCGCGCGAACAGGAACGTGGCCAGAAGGAGCAGCGGGGTGGTGGGCAGCACGGGCACGAACACGCCGATGCAGCCTATGATGCAGGCGATCCAGGCTCCGGCGAGCATGAGCAGGCGGGGCAGGCGATTCATGGAAGTCCTTCCGTAGCGGTGGGCGGACGGTGCTCCTCGGCGGCGTTTCGCCGTTGGCAGCAGTATACCGAACGCCAAGCTCCGCGGGCGGAATCCGCGGGGTTTTCCCGACGGGCGGCCTCGGAAGGTCCTTTCCGGCCATGCGCGAGGTTGCGCGCATGGCCGGCACGCGGCATCGCCGATTGCACGTGGCCTGGCGAAAAGATGGCGAGAGAGGATGGCTTTGGCGAGGAGGCGGAGAAGACGGCAGGGAGGGTTCCGCGAAAAGGACGATTCACCCCTTGCATCTTCTGCTTGCCGTGCTACAATAGGCAGGCTGTTTACACAAGCGAGGGGAAACCCTCCACCTGATTCGGCGCTTCGGCTGCTGATGGGTCGCTCGAATACGGGGCCGCACGCGGCCCGGTCATGAGAATCGAACCCGTCGCTTTCCGGAGCGGCGGGTTTTTCATTGAAGCGCGCAAGCGCGGAAGAATGGGAGGTGAGCGCGATAGCTGCTCAAGAGCCTCGGCTCAACGAAGAAATCACCGTCCGGGAATGCCGTCTAATCGGCTTCGACGGCGAGCAGATGGGCATTTACGTCACGGCGGAGGCCCAGCGCGTCGCGGACAACCAGGGGCTCGATCTCGTGGAGATCGCCCCGAACGCCGAACCGCCCGTGTGCCGCATCATGGACTACGGGAAGTTCAAGTACGACCAGGCCATCAAGGCCAAGCAGGCCCGCAAGAACCAGAGCAAGGTCGAGACGAAGGAAATGAAGTTCCGGCCGAAGATCGACGTGGGCGACTACACGACGAAGAAGAAGCACGTCATGCGCTTCCTCGACGCCGGCAACAAGGTGAAGATCACCATCATGTTCCGCGGGCGCGAGATGGCGCACCCGGAGCTGGGCCTCACCATCCTGGAGCGCCTGGCCGACGACCTGAAGGACGAGGCGGTCATCGAGAACCAGCCGAAGATGGAAGGCCGCAACATGCACATGCTCATCGCCCCCCTGCCCGCAGCGGTGGCGGCGAAGAAGAAAAAGGAAAACGAGAAGAAGGAAGCTGAAGGGAAGGACGAGTAATGCCCAAGATGAAGACCCATCGCGGCACCGCGAAGCGTTTCCGCGTCACCGGTTCCGGCAAGATCATGCGCTCGAAGGCCTACAAGAGCCACATCATGACCAAGAAGAGCCAGAAGCGCAAGCGCAACTTCCGCCACGAAACCGAAGTGTCCAAGGCCGATCAGAAGACCGTCGCGCGCGGTCTCGGCCTTCGCTAGAGAAGGAACAGGTGATAGAACATGGCTCGTGTCAAGCGTGCAGTCAGCGCCCATAAGAAGCGTCGTACCGTCCTCAACCGCGCCAAGGGCTACTACGGTGCGAAGTCCCGTTCCTACCGTGCCGCGAAGGAGCAGGTGCAGCATTCGCTCCAGTACATGTACCGCGACCGTCGCAACAAGAAGCGCGAGATCCGCCGCCTGTGGATCACCCGCATCAACGCGGCCGCCCGCATCAACGGCATGAGCTACTCGGTGCTCATGAACGGCCTCAAGAAGGCCGGCGTGCAGCTGGACCGCAAGGTTCTGTCCGACATGGCCGTCAACGACCCCGCGGCGTTCACCGCCATCACCGAGGTCGCCAAGAAGGCCCTGTAGCAACCTGCGGGCCTTCGGGCCTGCAGAGCTTTCTGCGCCGGGAACGAACGGCGCCATGAAGAAAAGGCCCCGCATCGCGGGGCCTTTTGCGGTGCTCGACGGGGCGCCGGGTGTGACAGGGGTGTGACAGGGGGACGTGTGTGACAGGGGGACGGGGACAATGTCACGCCCCGTGGAGGGGACGGGCGTCTTACGCTTCGGCAAGATCCCGGTCGTGGCCATCTTCGTGCTCCCAGCCATCCAGGTGGCACAGCTCGTCCACGCCGGTGAGCGTGCGGGTGAGGTAGGCCTGCACCACTTCGCGCGCGCTTCCGTGCGCGCCGGCTATGACCTCGATACCTGCATGGCAGAACACGTTCGCCACGTCGTAGTCGATGGCTCCCACGATGAGCGTGTCCACGCCCATCTCCACGAGCAGAGCCACGAGCTTGGGGGCGGCCAAGCCGGGGTTCGGCAGGTTCTGGCATTCCACGATGATGCCCCGGTCGACCCGGTAACACATGTAGCTGGCGCATTGCCTGAAACGGGGAGCAACTTCCAAGCCTTCGCTGGCTACTGCGATCCTCATGAGCACCCTTTCCATTCGATCTGACTCCCTTACGATAGCGTGTTTGCCCGATTGCGTGTCCGCCCTTTCGCCCAGCGGGGAAAAATAGTAAGCTGAACGACATGGATACCTTTGAAGAGCTTTCTTATGACGTCGTCGTGGTTGGAGCGGGCATAGCCGGCGCGGCCTGTGCCCGCGAGCTGTCCCGCTACCGGCTTGACGTGGCCGTGCTCGAAGCCGGCAACGACGTGGCCTGCGGGGCGACCCGCGCGAACTCCGGCATCGTGCATGCCGGCTACGACCCGGTGCCCGGCACGCTCAAGGCGCGCTACAACCGGGAGGGCTCGCGGCTCTTCGCTCGGTGGGCCGACGAGCTGGGTTTCGCCTACCGGCGCAACGGCTCGCTCGTGCTGGCGTTCACCGACGAGGAGCTGGCGAGCGTCCGTGCGCTCGTGGCACGGGCGGCGGAGAACGGCGTGGAGGGCGTGCGCGAGCTGGACGCTGCGGAGGTGCGCGCGCTGGAGCCGGCCGTCGCCCCGTCTGCGAAGGGCGCGCTGCTGGCCGAGACCGGCGCCCTATGCGATCCGTACGAGGTTGCGCTCGCCTGCTTGGAGCAGGCCGCGGAGCACGGCGCGCGGCTGTTCTTCGGCGAGCGGGTGGTGGGCATCGGGCGGTCGGGGCAGGCCGGCGAGGGCGGTCCGGACGGCTCGGGCGGGCGCTATCTCGTGTCGACCTCGTCAGGCGCGCGCATTGCCTGCCGGGCCGTGGTGAACGCGGCGGGCGTGCATGCCGACGAATTGAACAACCTGGTGAGCGCCCACAAGCTTCGCATCGTGCCGCGGCGGGGCGAGTACCTGCTCTACGACACCGACCAGGGCGGCGCGTTCTCCCACACGGTGTTCCAAGCGCCCTCGCGCGCGGGCAAGGGCGTGCTCGTGACGCCGACCGTGCACGGCAACCTGCTGGTGGGGCCGAACGCCGTGGAGCAGGGGAGCAAGGAGGACGTGTCCACGAGCGCCGAGGGCCTCGCGTTCGTGCTGGAGGCGGCGCGGCGAACGTGGCCCGATGCGGGCACGCGCGGAGTCATCGCGAACTTCGCGGGTCTGCGTGCCTCGTGCGCGGAGGGCGACTTCGTCATCGGCCAGCCGGACGACGCGCCGGGCTTCTTCAACGTTGCCTGCTTCGACTCTCCGGGCCTCACCTCGGCGCCCGCCGTGGCCGTGGACGTGGCCGCCGGCGTGGCCGGGCTGCTGGGGGCTTCGCCAAGGCCGGACTTCGACCCGCGCCGCCGGCACGCCGTTCCGTTCTCCGGGATGGGCGAGGAGGAGCGTGCCCGAGCCATCGCGGCCGATCCACGCGCCGGGCATGTGGTGTGCCGCTGCTGCGAGGTGACGGAGGCCGAGGTCGTGGCGGCGCTTCATGGCCCGGTGCCCGTGCTCTCGCTCGACGCGCTCAAATGGCGCACGCGCGCTACGATGGGGCGGTGCCACGGCGGGTTCTGCTCGCCCGAGATCGCGAAGATCGTCGCGCGCGAGACGGGCACGGCTCCGGACGCCTTGGACAAGCGGCTGCCGGGCTCGCCGCTCGTGGCCGCGGCGCGGCCGGACTATGCGGCGCTGGCGCGGATCGAAGGCGAAGGGGGCCTTGCGGCCGGCGCGCACGCGCTTTCGGGCGCGGCAGGGCGCGGCACCGACACGGTCGGGTCGCTTGCCGATGCCCCTTACGTGGCGGGTTCCCCCTACGACGTGGTCGTGGTGGGCGGGGGCGCGGCGGGCATGGCCGCTGCGCGCGCCGCAGCCGACGCCGAAGCGCGCCGGGTGCTTTTGGTGGACCGCGAGGCGAAGCTGGGCGGCATCCTGAAGCAGTGCGTGCACAACGGGTTCGGCCTGCACCGCTTCGGCGAGGAGCTCACCGGGCCCGAGTACGCCGCGCGCGAGGCCGCGGCGCTCGAAGGGCGCCCGGCCGCCGTTGGCGGTGAGGCCGGGGCGCAGGATGCGCCCGGTGCGACGGCCTGCGTGGAGGTGCTGCTCGGAGCGTCGGTGCTTTCGGTAGACGCGGCGCGCGCCGATGCCGGGGAGCTTGTGGTGCGCGCAGTGAGCGGGGCGGGGGTCCACGTGCTGCGCGCCCGCGCCGTCGTGCTGGCCACGGGCTCGCGCGAGCGCGGCGCCGGCGCGCTCAACCTGGCCGGCAGCCGCCCGTCGGGCGTGTTCTCGGCCGGCAGCGCGCAGAACTTCATGAATTTGCAGGGGTGCCTGCCGGGCCGGCGCGCCGTCATCCTGGGCTCGGGCGACATCGGCCTTATCATGGCGCGCCGCCTGGCCTCCCAGGGCGCCCAGGTCGAGGGCGTCTACGAGCTGATGCCCCATCCCTCGGGCCTGCGGCGCAACATCGTGCAGTGCCTGGACGACTTCGGCATCCCGCTGCACCTGAGCCGCACGGTCGTGCGGCTGGAGGGTGCGGGCCGGCTGGAGGCCGTGCACATCGCCCACGTCGACCCCGCCACGCTCAAGCCCGTTCCGGGTACCGAGCGGCGCGTGGCCTGCGACACCCTGCTGCTGTCCGTGGGCCTCATCCCCGAGAACGAGGTGGCGAAGACGGCCGGCGCGGCGCTCGATGCGGTGACGGGCGGCCCGCGGGTCGACAACCGGTTGGCCACCGGCGTGCCGGGGCTCTTCGCCTGCGGAAACGCGCTGCATGTGCACGACTTGGTGGACCATGCGTCCGCCGAGGGCGAGTCGGCCGGCGCGGCTGCGGCGGCCTATGCGCGCCGCGTTGCCCTCGGCGGGCATGCTGCCGGGGAGGGGGCGCGCGGTACCGCGTTGCCGGTTGCCGCCGTGACGGCCGTTCCCGTGCTCCCGGACGAGGGGGTTCGCTACGTGGTTCCCCAGGCCATCGACCCGGCCACGGGTGCCGACGAGGACGTGACGCTGTCGCTGCGCGTGTCGCGCGCCCTGCGCGGGCCGCGCTTCTTCGTGGAGGGCGTGGCTGCCGACGGGTCGGTGCGCACGGTGAAGAAAGCCAAGACCATGGTGGCGGTGCCGGCCGAGATGGTGCAGATCAAGCTATCGGGTGCCGACGTTGCGGGCCTCTCCTCGCTGCACGTGCGGGTGGAGGGGCGTCCGGACGATGCGCCGCCGTCCGTTGCGTCGCAAGCGGCGGCTTTGCAGGCCGCGCGAGGCGCCGACAAGCGGCCCGACGTGGCGGGAGGGGGAGCCGAATGATGCAGCTTGCCACCGAGATAACCACGTTCACCTGCATCTGCTGCCCGTTGGGCTGTCAGCTTGAGGTGTCTTTCGACGAGCATGGCAGCGTGACCGAGGTGTCCGGCAATACGTGCGGGCGCGGTGCGGCGTACGCGGAGCGCGAGGCTGCGGCGCCCGAGCGCATGGTGACGGCCGTGCTGCCCGTGGAGGGCTGCCTGGAACCCGTGAGCGTGAAGACGGCGTCCCCCGTGCCGAAGGCCCGGGTGGCCGACGTGCTGGCAGCCTGCCTGTCCGCGCGCTTGGCGGCACCGGTCGCGGCGGGCGACGTCGTCGTGGCCGACGCGTGCGGCACCGGCGTGGACGTCGTCGCCACGAAAAGCGTACCATAGCGGCGAGGATTGCAAAGGGCTGCCAGGAGCGAGGGCGCCGGCAGGCGAGGCGAGGGCGAAGGGGCAAGGTGGCCGCCATGGCGGACGAAGACGTGCGGGGACAGCAGGAGGAAGGGCGCGGTGCCCGCATCGCGGGGACGGCCATCGTGGCTGTGGGCGTGGTCGCGCTGATATTCGCCGCTGCCGCGGCGGCGTTCTTCCTGTTGGCCGAGCTGCTGCAGGGAGCGTGGCTCCTGGCCGGCAGCGCGCTCGTCGTGCTGGCCGGCCTCGTGTGGGCCGCCAACCGCCTGGTTCGCGTCGCCGCCAACCAGAACAAGGACCCGCTGGGGTAAGACCCTCGCCCGCGGATGGCGGAAGGGCGTCCCGGCTGGCCCATGACGGGAGGACGGCCACGGCCAGCTGGCGATTCCGGCCAGCTGGCGGCGGGGATGCGGGTGCCTTGCCGGCGACCCGTTCCGGTGCCGGGAGAGGGTCGGGTGGACGAGATCCGGGGCTATGGCATGTTTGCCGTCCGGATAACGCAGGGCAGATTCTCCCGAACAGGTATTTCTCTGTGATCGTTCCAATCGCGCAGGTGGAAAACATGCCATGGCCCCGGATCTCGTCCCTGTGCCATTAGGTCAGGTATTGCCCGATGCCGCAGCTTCCGGCAGTGCGATTCTCCTCCCTAGCGCTGCTTTCCGCGGCGCTTCGCCACGTCGGCGCGGTGGGCGCGCCCGGGCCGCAGGTCGCTGCCGCCGCGGGCGGACTTCGCCGGCGAAGATCCCTTCGCCGGCTGCTGCTTCGACTGGGTGGGACGGCCAGAGGCCCCCTGCGCGGGCTTCCTCGCCGAGGGCTGTGCCGTCGGCTGGCCCTTGCCGGCTTTCGCCGCCGCGCCCGAGGCCGGCTTCTTCGGGCCCTTCTGGGCGGGGCGCTGGCGGGTCGGCTGGCCGCCTGCCACGCCGGCCGGCTTCTTCGCCGCGCGCTTCCTGCCGCCCTGCCCGCCGGCACCGGCACCGCGACCCTGCCCGCGCCCGCCGGCATCCTGCGCCCCTTCCGCGGCGGCCTCGCGGGCGCGCTCCTTCTTGCGCTCGCGCTTCGCCATCTCGCGTGCGGCCTGGGCTATCTCGGGGTCGGTGCGCGCGGCCTTGCGCGTGGCGTGGGCAGCGGCCTCGGCCAGCGCCTCCTGCTCGTCGAACGAGGCTATCTCCATCTCGGGGATCTCGCGCTTGATGAGCTTCTGGATGTCGCGCAGCGCGTCCTCGGTCTCCGGGCTCACGAACGAGATGGCCCAGCCCTCCTCGCCGGCGCGGCCCGTGCGGCCGATGCGGTGCACGTAGTCCTCGGGCACGGTGGGCAGGTCGTAGTTGATCACATGGTCGACGCTCTCCACGTCGATGCCCCGTGCCAGCACGTCCGTGGCCACGAGCACGTCGGTGGTGCCGCTCATGAAGTTGTCGAGCGCGCGGCGGCGCTGGTTCTGGCTGCGGTCGGAGTGGATGGCCTCGGCCGTGTAGCCCGCCTTCTTCAGACGGCGGCACGTGGCGTCGGCACGGCTGCGGGTGCGGGCGAACACGATGACGCGCTCGTGCCCCTTCTCGGCCAGCACCGCCTTCAGCAGGGCCGGCTTGAGCGTCTGCGGGGCGCGGACGATGAACTGCTCCACCGTGTCGGCCGTCTCGCCCTTGTGGGCTATCTCCACCATGGCCGGGTCGTGCAGGAGCTTTCCCACGCTGCCCATGATGGAGCGGTCGATGGTGGCCGAGAACAGGAGCGTCTGCCGGCTGGCGGGCGTCGCCCCTATGATCTTGCGCATGGAGGGCAGAAAGCCCATGTCCAGCATGCGGTCTGCCTCGTCGAGCACGAGCACCTCCACGTCGCCCAGGCGCGCGGCCCCTTGGTCCATGAGGTCCACGAGGCGGCCGGGCGTGGCGATGAGCACGTCGGTGCCGTGCTTGAGCTTCTGGATCTGCGGCTCGTAGGACAGGCCGCCCACCACGGTGGCTATGCGGTGGTGGGTGGACACGGCCACGGCGGCGCACACCTCGCCGATCTGCTGCGCCAGCTCGCGCGTGGGCGTGACCACCAGCATGAGCGGCCCCTGCCCGCCCTTCGCGTGCCCGAGCCCGTCCAGGGCGGGCAGCGAGAACGCGGCCGTCTTGCCCGTGCCGGTCTTGGCGGCCGCAATGAGGTCGCGGCCCTCCAGCACCAGCGGGATGGCCTGCTCCTGCACGGGGGTGGGCGTTTCGTATCCCAGGCGCGTTACGGCGTCGAGGACTTCCGGGGACAGCCCCAGCTCGTTGAACTGCTTCATATTCCTCTGTTTCTGCTTCGTAAGGTTCCAAAACGGCGGCCCGCGGCCGTCGATGCCGTGCGGGGCTCGATCCGCCGCAGCGCGCATTCGGAAGATCGACGCGCAGCGGGGCTCCGCCCGGCGCGCAATGCCCCCATTATCCCCCAAGACGCTGGTCATGCGGGCGATCTCGCGGAATCGCCACAGAACCGCCGCGGCGGCGGGCGGGGAGTCGGGAGGCGGGAAAAGCGGGCGGCGGGGGCGGCCCGCGTCCGGCGCGCTAGTCGGGCACGGATATCTCCAGGGCCCGCACGAGGTCGGGGAGGTAGAACTCGTCCAGGTTGAAGCCGCTGTCTATGAGGTAGCGGTTGAAGTCGAACGTGCGGTACGCCCAGAGGTGGTAGACGGTTCCGCCGAGCTCGCACGTGGCGGTCTCGTCGGGCGGGCGGCCCAGGACGGTGATGCCGAGCACGGCGGGGTTCGTGGAGCAGCCCACGTAGACGGGCACCTTGCCGTTGGCGACGAACAGGTTCTTGTCGCCGCCCAGGTAGTCGAAGATAATCTCGGCCGCCTTCTCCTCCTCCGAGGCGTAGGCGAGCGGCTGGCTGCGATGCTGCGGCATCACGTCGAAGTTGGCGGGCGCGGATTCCAGGTAGAGCGGGTTCGAGTAGCGTTCTCCCCTCTGGTCGAGGAAGGCGAAAGCGAGCCAATCGCCGTCCGATTCGCCGGCGGCCAGGCATACGGCGACGGCGGTGCGGTTGCCGCCGTAGGGCGGTCCCTCGAACACGAACAGCGGTTCGGACATGCTCTGGTAAAGCGAGCTTTCGCCGTGCGCCGCCCGGGCCGCCGCGAGCGCCGCCCCGGGCGAGTCGTAGTAGGTTGCGGCCTCTTCGGCGCCTTCGCAATAGCGCACCTCGGACAGCATGGATATGCCCACCAGCAAGTCGAGGGGGTTCTCCCCGACCTCGGACAGCTCCTTGGCCTCGCGGGGGTCGAGGTACTCGTCCACGGCCACCATCAGCTCGGGAGCGCTATGGCGGATGGCGGAGGCGTCCTGTTGGCGCTCGCGCGGGGTCAGGGCGACGACGGCGACGAGGACCGCGAGCGCGACCACGGCCGCGCAGGCCGCGGCCGTGGCGGCTCGTCTCGGCCCGCGGTGTCCGCTCGCGGGGTTCGGTGCTGCGTCCAATCGGTTCACCTCCGTGTCGCTTGAGGGCCGCATCGGGCGCCGCCGCTTGGCCCCCGTCCGATGCGCCGCTCGGCTCTAGCGCGTGTGCGCGGGCTTCCCGCCCCAGTAGAAGCGCAGGAAATGCTTCCTCCGCTGCGGGTCGTCGGGGCCCTTGGGGTGCGCGGCCAGCTCCAGCGTGGCACGGGCAACGTCGCGCGCGGCGTCCGGGTGGCGCAGGAAGCTGCCGTTGATCAACATGGAGCGGATGCTCTCCGGGTTCTTCTCGATGTGGCGCAGCGCGTCCAGCAGCTCGCGGGACGTGGTCACGTGCATGGCCGCGCCGAGCGAGGTGAGCATCCGCACGTTCACCTTCTCCTGGCCGTACGCGCGGCCCAACAGCACCATGGGCACCTGCGCGCACAGGCATTCCGTGACCACGAGGCCGCCGGACTTGCAGATGACCACGTCGCTGGCCGCCATGAGCGCCGCCATGCCCTCCACGTAGTCGAGCACGCTCACGTTGGCAAGTCCCAGATCGGCGCATTCCTGCCGCAGGTGGCGGGCGTAATCGGCGTCGTTGCCGGCCACGATGACGAAGTGCATGTCCGAAAGCGCGTGGAGGTAGGGCAGCAGCTTGTCGAGCGCGTCGCGGAAGTGCACGTAGGGGCGCGGCAGCTGCGCGCCGGCCAGCGCCAGCACCACGGTCTTGTCCTGCGGCAGCCCCAGGCGCTCGCGCGTCTCGCGCTGGTCGTAGGTGCGGCGGAAGTCCTCGCGCGTGGGGATGCCCGTGATGCGGATGCCCTCCTCGGGCACGCGACGGGGGCGCAGCGTCTCGGCCATGGACTCGTTCGCCACGCAGAACAGGTCGGTGTAGCGGTGCGGCCAGAGGCCCTCGGTCTCGTAGTCGGTGGGCACGCACACGATGGGGAACTCCAGGCCCGAGAGCATGCGCGCGCCCACGGCCACGTTCGCCGCCGTGATGTGCGTGCACACGATGGCCAGCGGGCGCACCTCGCGCACGTGCTCGGTGAAGGCGGGGTACATGATGCGCGACCAAGCGGTGCCGCCGGCCCACAAAAGGCGGCCGGTGAGCGTGAAGCGCCAGGTGAGGTCATAGATGGGACGCGTGGCCCCGGTGAAGAGCGATGCGGCGTGGTCGCCGTCGAACACGATGCGGCCCCAGTCCAGGATGTCGACGACCTCTACTTCCAGGTCCTCGGGAACGGGAACGCCGGCAAGCGCGCCCTGCGGCGCATGGGGGCGGGGCGCGCCGTCTGCGGCTTCTCCGGCGCCGGCCCGGGCGGCCGCCGCCTCGTCGCGCAGCAGCTCGAAGGCCTGGGCCACGGCCATGGCCGCGCTGCGGTGGCCCGAGCCCACGGAAGCGTGCATGACGATGACGCGCGGCTTGGGCGGCGCTGCGGCCTCGTCGCCCGCGGGCTCTGCGGTATCCGACAATGCCGGCGCGGCGGCCGGCGTGTCGGCTGCATCGGAAGGCCTCGCATTTCCGACGGGGCCCGAGGGGGGCTCCTCGGCCTCGCCGGGGCGATCGATTAGGGGTTGCGGCCGAGCCGCCTTGTCCGTGTCCATGCTTCCATCATACCGCAACGTCCCCGCTTGCGGGCGATTTCCCGGTCCGCCAGCACCCGGATTCACGGAACGAGTGGAACCCTTCCGAAAGCGGGGCGCCCGATGGTTACGGATTCGTGACGGACGGCGAACGGGAAGGTGCGCGCCCGGCCGTCGGGTAAACTGGTCGCCGGCGGTACTCCGGCGCACGGGAACTCGGAAGGCACGACCGTGCGCCGGAAGCGCCATCTCTCGGCTTTGCGCGGGCCGTCTTGGAACCCGGGCCCGTTCCGATACGCGCGGGCCGCCCTGGCATCCTGCTCCGACATCCGCGGCATCGCTGCGCTCGGCGCTTCGATGCCTGAAAATTCACCCTTGCATTGCCGCGCTGGCTTTGCAATAATGTTCAGGCTGTTTTCCTTGGCGGAAAACGACTTCGTCCCCATAGTCTAGAGGTCAGGACGCGGCCCTTTCAAGGCTGAGACACGGGTTCGATTCCCGTTGGGGGCACCACCCTTGCAACCCGGCTACCCTCGTGGAGTCGGGTTTTCTGTTTCGTGCGAAGGATGGAATGGAAATGGGAATCGACGAGAGAAAAATGCTTGGCAGGAAGATACAGGAATACCGTGAGGGGCTCGACCTCACTCAGGAGGAACTGGCCGTGACCATAGGAAACGGCAGCAAGCAGTGCATCTCGTCTATCGAGAACGGCGCGAAGAACGTTACCATCGACGTTCTATGTCGCATCGCGTCCGCTCTTAAAGTGAGGGTAGGAGACCTCATCTCATTCTAAGTCGAGATTTTATCCCCGACGGGGGGGCATTGCTTCATGCATGCCTGGACGCCCGCGAAAGCCGCCTGCGTTCTCATGATCTTTACCTGGCATCTTCCAGAACGCCGGTCTTGGCGGGGAGCAGGTTCGGCAGCTGGGACACCACCACGCCGGCCAGGATGACGACGACGCCGACGGCCTGCAGGGTGCTCACGGGCTCGCCCAGCACGAACACCGAGATGAGGATGCCGCAGGGCAGCTCCGAGGACGCCATGATGGTGGACAGGCCGGTTGGCAGGTGCGGGGTGCCGATGCCGAACAGCACAACGGGGATGAGCAGGCCGAATGCGCCCAGTACGAGGCCGTACTTCCAGATGCCGGCCTGCAGTGCGCCGCTTGCGAAGTAGCCGGGGCACACGGCGAAGCCGAGGATGCACGCGCCCAGGCATACGAACAGGCCGCGCTGGATGGGCGGCAGGTCCACGCCGATGCGCCCCGACAGGAACATGAACAGCGCCGTGCTCACGGCCGAGAGCAGCCCGCACGCCACGCCGAGGGGATCCATGGCGCCCGCCCCCTCCGAGAACAGCCCGCTGGCGAGCAGCGTGCCGCCCAGGATGATGGCGGCCGCCGCGAGCTCGGCCGTGCTCGGACGGCGGCGCGTGACGACGATCTGGATGACCACGCCGATCCAGGTGAACTGGAACAACAGCGTGATGGCCACGGCCACGGACAGCCTCGTGAGCGCGAAGTTGTACAGCACGCAGGTAGTGCAGGTGGTCAGGCCGAGTCCCAGCAGGCGCAGCACGCCGCAGGGGGAGAGATGCACGGGACGTTTGCCCGCAAGCGCCAGCACCGCCAGCGCCACGGCGAACAGGAGCGTGCCGAACAGCGGCTGGCTCGCCGCGACCTGCGTCCATTGGAAGCCGTCCGCAAGCGCGAACTTCACCGTGGTGGCCATGATGCCGTAGCTGGCGCCGCCCGCGAACACGAGGGCCGAGTATTTCAAGATGTTCTTCTGCATGGACGCCATTCTAGCGCATTCCCCGCGCGGTGCGCGGTTACAATAGCGCCATGCCTTACCGAACCATCACAGCCGAAAACACCGCTGCGGCCCTGGGCGCCGCCGTGGCCTGCGCCCGCGACCTTGCCGACGGCGGGGCCGTGCCCGCGATGCTGGTGCCCTCGCCGCCCGCAGCCGCGCGGGCACGCCGCGCGCTCGCGGACGGCGGCGGCGCGCTCGGCGTGCGGGTGGCGACGTTCTCCTCGTGGATCGCGGATCGCTGGGAGCTCTTCGGGGACGGGCGCCGCCTCGTGTCCTCGGCGGAGCGCATGCTGCTCGTGCGGCGCGCCATCGGCGAGGCTGCGGACGGCGGCGCGGCGTCGGGCGGCGCATTGGCGGATGCGGGCGCCGCCGAGGCCGGACGGGGGCTCGCGCCGGCCGCCCTGGAGGCGTTGGGGGCGACGCCGGGGACGGTCGACCTCGTGGCGGGCCTCGCGCGCGAGGCGCTGCCCTGGCTCGCAGACGCGGGCTCGTCGGGCGAGGCGAGCCTGAGCGACGGCGAGCGGGCCGTCGTGGCGGCGCTCGCGCGCTACACCGCGAAGCTGCGCGCGGCCGGGCTCTGCGAGCTCTCCGAGGCGGCGCAGGCGCTCTCCGGGACGCTTCCCGCGTCGCCGGTCGTAACGCTGGGATTCGTCGAGCCCGGCTGCGCCCTCGGCCATCTGCTGGATGCGCTTTCCAAGCGTGCCGACGTCGTGCGCGTCGACGACGCCTGCAGCGCGCCCGACGGCGCCCCTGGGCGCAACGGCGAGCTGCAATCACTGCTGGGGCGCCTGTTCGCGCCCGCCGACGGCACGGCCGTGGAGCCGACGGGGGCCGTGCGCTTCCTGCTTCCGGCCGGCCGCTACGCCGCGCCTGCGCTCGTGGCGCGCACCCTGGCCGACGCCGCGCTCGCGGAGCGCGCCGCGGCCCGCCGGGAGGGCCGCGCGCCGCTGTGCGTGTGCGCGGCCTGCCGAGAGCCGGCCGCCCTGTTCGCCGAGACGGCCGACTTCCTGGCGCGCCGCGGCGTGGACGCCGCCGTGTCGGCGCGCACGCCGTTCGCGCAGACCGGTTTCGGCCGGGCGTTCCTGGCGCTCGCGGAGTTCGCCTGGGGTTCCGGGCCCTGCGCGGCGAAGGCCGCCGATTTCGCGCTCAGCCCGTTCTCGGGCGTGCCGCAGCGGGCGGCCTGGGCGCTCGACGCCGCCTGGCGCGGAGACCGCACGGCCGACCACGCCCGCATCGAGGCCGACCTGCGCGCGGCAAGCGAGGTGCTGGACGCGGCGCTGCCGGCGCTCGGGCGTGATGACGCGGACGCGGCGCTCGCGGTGTTGGAGGAGCGCCTGCGCCGCATGGGCGGCCTGGACGAGGCGTACCGCGCCGGGCAGCTGGCCGCCGTCGCCTGCGCGCGGCGCTTCGCGGCCGCCTGCGCCCAGGCGGGGGAGCCGCTGGCAGGTGCGCTGGAGCTGCTCGCGCGCCAGCCGGTGCCGTCGGGCGCGTGGGAGGGCGCCTCGGAAGGCGCGGCGCCGGATGCCCCGTGCGAGCCCTCCGTGCTGTTCGCGAGCCTGGCCGACGCCGCCGACCGCCCGCCGTGCTCGTGCGCGGTGCTCGTGCTGTGCGACCTGGAGGCGAGCTCGTATCCGGTGCGCCCCGCCGAGGACGCCGCGACGCTGCTCCTGGAGAGGTTGGGGCTTGCGGCGTGCGGCGACGCGCTGGCGGCCTCGCGCCGCCGCTTCTTCCGGGCGCTGTCGTGCGCGCGCGACGCGGTGGTGTGCGAGCGCGTGCTGAGCACGGCGGACGCGGACGAGGCCTACCCGGCCGTCATGTACGAGGAGCTGATCGACTGCTACCGGCCCGACCCCACGCGCATGGGCGACCTCGACCGCGCGACGGGGCTGCCCCAGGCGCTCGTGCCCTTCGCCGAGCGTGCGGGCGAGGATGCCCTTCACGCGAACCTGGCGCCCGGCGACGATGCGTCCGATGCGGAGGCGTGGGAGGTTCCTGCGAGCGGGGACGTGTCGCCTGCCGCGCGCGGGCGCGTCGTGCTGCCGCGCGAGGGCGGGTCGGCTTCCGGCGACCGCCCGGCGACGCCCGTCCTGTCGCCCTCGGCCATCGAGAGCTACCTCGAGTGTCCCTGCAAGTGGTTCTCGCTGAGGCGCCTGCGCCTGTCCGAGCCCGACGCGGGCTTCGGGCCGCTGGAGATGGGCAGTTTCTCCCATGGCGTGCTTAAGAGCTTCTACGAGCACTTCATCGAGGCGGGCAACGCGAAGGTGGCGCCGGGCAACTTGGAAGAGGCGCGCTCGCTCATGCGCGAGACGTTCGCCCGCCATCTGGCGTTCCAGCCCGAGCTCAAGCGCAAGGCCAACCCGCTTTTGCCCCTCACGGCCTTCGAGCGCGCCGAGGCGCACGGCCTCGAGCGCCGGCTCGTGTCCTACCTCGACCGCGAGGCCGCGCTGCTGCCCGGCTTTGCCCCCGCCTACTTCGAGCTCGACTTCGGCGCGAAGGAGCCGTTCGCGTACGGGGGCTTCGAGCTGCGGGGCAGCGTCGATCGCATCGACGTGAACGGGCGCGGCCAGGCCGTGGTCATCGACTACAAGGGATCGCTCTCGCCCGACTACGCGCTGGCCTCGGCGTCGCCGGCGGCCACCGCCGGCGGGGCGGTGCTGCCGCACAAGGTGCAGGCGCTCGTGTACGCCCAGGTGGCCCGCCGCCTGCTGGGGCTGGAGGTCGTGGGAGCGCTCTACGTGTCGTACGGGAGGGACGGGCGCGTCGCCGGCGCCTTCGACCGCACCTTCGTGGGCGCGGCCGACGTGCCGGGCATCGACGCGGAAGCCTGCGGGGCGCCGGGGCCGGCCGCCGAGGCCGTGGGCGCCGGGTCGTTCGCCGAGTTGGCGGACCGGGTGGAGGAGGGCATCGCCCGGGCGGCCCTCAGCATGGGGGCGGGGCAGGTGTCGCCCGACCCGCGCGGCGCTGACCCGTGCGGCTTCTGCCCCGTGCTCGCCTGCGAGAGGAGGCGTTAGGCCGTGAACCTGGATTCCTGCACGCCGGGCCAGCGCGAGAGCGTGATGCGCGTGGACGGCCCGCTGCTCGTGTCCGCCGGGGCGGGCTCGGGCAAGACGTTCACGCTCACGCAGCGCATCGCCTACGCACTCCTGCCCGAGAGCGGGCCGGCGGCGGGCGGCATCGACGAGGTGCTGGCCATCACGTTCACCGAGAAGGCGGTCGCCGAGATCAAGGCCCGCGTCAAGCGCACGCTGCGCGCCGAGGGCATGTGCGAGGAGGCCCTGAAGGTGGACGCCGCCTGGATATCCACCATCCACGGCATGTGCGCGCGTATCCTGCGGACGCACGCGCTGGAGCTGGGGCTGGATCCGGCGTTCGGCATCGTGGGCGACGCGGAGCGCGCCGACCTCGTGGCCGCGAGCATCGACGAGGCGCTCGGCGCCGACAACGACATCATCGAGCGCGGGTCGTACGGGGCGCTGTTCGACGAGTTCCCGGCGCGCTCGGCACTGCCCTCGGCGCCCTCGGTGGCGTCGATGCTGCAGACGCTGCTCGACAAGGCCGTGGGCCTGAGGGGCGGGCTGGACGCCGTTGAGCTGGGGCCGGAGCCGCCGGCAGCATCGGCGCTCGCGCGCGAGCTGCTGCTGGCGTACGAGGACGTGGCGGGCGCGCTCGAGCAGGCCGGCAAGAGCGCCGCGGCCGAGCGGGCGCGGGTGCAGGCGACCGAGGCCCAGGAGGCGCTCTCGGCGTTCATCGCCGGGCAGCCGGACGGCTGCCTGCGCGACCTCGCGGCCGTGGTGGACGGGTGCGCGTTTCTGCCGAAGACGTTCGGCGGCTCCGACGTGAAGGAGCGGGTGGCGGCATACCAGCAGGTCCACGCGCACGTGTGCCACAGCTTGGCGCTGGGCTTGGCCTGGCCGCGCGCGGCCGAGCTCATGGCGCTCGCGCGCGACGTGGCGCGCCGCTACGAGGACAAGAAGCGCGCTCTGTGCAAGCTGGACAACGATGATTTGCTGGTGAGGACGCTGGCCGCCTTCGAGGAGCACCCACACGTGGCCGGCCGCTACGCCGACCGCTTCAAGCTGGTCATGGTGGACGAGTTCCAGGACACGAGCCAGCTGCAGATAGACCTGGTGGCCCACCTGGCTGGGCCGGGGCTTGCGCGCCTGTGCACCGTGGGCGACGCGCAGCAGTCCATCTACCGCTTCCGCGGGGCCGACGTGAACGTGTACGAGGCCCACAAGCGCACGATGCGCTCGGGCGAGGTGGGCGCGCTCTACGTGGAGCTTGCGAAGAATTTCCGCAGCCATGCCGACGTGCTCGCGTTCGTGGACCGTGTGTTCGAGCAGCCCCACGTGTTCGGCGACGGCTTCATGTCGCTCGAGCCGCACGAGGGGCGCTCGTCGGCGTACCGCGGCGACGGCCCGCGCATCGATCTGGTGCTGGCCCTGCGCCCCGCCGCGCGCGGGAGCGGCGTGGGGGTCGACGACGCGAAGGCCGCCTGCGCCCGCGCCATCGCCCGGCGGTTCGCCGCGCTGCGGGCGTGCGGGCACGCGCCGGGCGACATGGTGGTGCTGCTGGGCAAGATGTCGCGTGCCGAGACGTACGCCCGGGCGCTGCGCGACGAGGGCTTCGAGTGCGCCGTGACGGGAGGGTCGCTGTTCGCGGCGGCTCCCGAGGTGCGCGTGGTGGCCCGGTTCGTGGAGGCGCTGGCGAACCCGGCGAACACGGCGGCGCTGTTCGAGGTGCTCACGAGCGACATGGTGCGCCTGTCGGCCGACGACCTTCTGGAGCTGGCGACCGAGCGGGACGACGAGACGGGCGAGCTGCGCCGCCGCGACCTGGACAAGGGGTTCGCCCGCCTGGCGGAGCGCGCGGACGGGCTTCCGCCGCGCCTGGCCCATGCCGTGCGCCTGCTCGCGCGCGCCCAGCGCGACGCGCGCACCCGCCCCCTCTCGCGCGTCGTGCGCGATGCCGTCGTGCGCTCGGGCTGGATGGCGCGGCTCGAGGGCCAGGGCGCCGCGGGCCTGGCGTGCGCAGCCAACGTGCTCAAGGCCGTGCGCCTCATCGAGCAGCTGGAGGGGGAGCGCGGCCTGGGGCTGGCGAGCGCGGCACGCGCGTTCTCGGCCGAGCTGGCGGCGGGGATGAAGGAGGCGCCCGGCGCGCTCTCGGGCAGCGGCGGAGACGTGGTGAGGATCATGACGATCCACGCTTCGAAGGGCCTTGAGTTCCCCATCGTGGCCGTGGCGGACTTCGCCGGCCCGGCGCTGCCCCCGGGCAAGCTCGTGGTGGAGACGTGCGGTGCGGCCGCGCACGCCTCGCTTGCAGCGGGCGGCTCGCTGGACGCCTTTCCCGGCGTGGCGAAGCGGGCGGGCGCCGGCGGCTTCGAGGACGATGAGGATGCCGACCTGGCCGCCGCCCGGCGCCTGTTGGAGGAAGGCGGCCCCGCGCGCGACGGCCGGGGCGCACCCGCGTGCACCCAGGACGCCTACCGCGCGGCGCTGCGCGGCCGCGCAGCGGCCGAGGAGCTGGCCGAGGCGCGCCGCAAGCTGTACGTGGCGCTCACCCGGGCGAGCGAGGCGCTGGTCGTGGCCATGGACGCGAAGGCGCCCGCGGCCGGCAAGCCTCCCGCGTATCCGGCGCTCGTGGACGACGTCCGCAGCGCGCTCTGCGGCGCGGCCGACTTCCCGGAGGGCGAGGCCCTGCTGGAGTACGGCGGCAGCGCGCCGGCGCGCTTCGAGCGCATCGCCGTGCAGGCGGCGGGTGCCGCATTCGGCGACGCCGATCCCGATGCGGAGGCGGAAGGGTCGGCCTGCGGCTCCGATGCGGCACGCGCGCCGTTCGCCGTGCCGCGCATGGCCGGGTTCGAGCCTCTGCCGCGCCGACCCTGGCGACCGGCCGGCGAGGATGCTTTCTCTTACTCGTCCATAGCCCCCGCATACGCACCAGCCTTCGACGAAGCGCTGGGGGCCGCAACGGAGACGGGTGTCGGTGCGCCGTCCTCGGTCGACCCCATCGTCGGTGCGCTGCCGTCGACGCTCCGGGACGAAGGGGAGGAGGTGCACCTGGAAGCCGACGCTGACAAGGCCACGGCGCTCGGCAGCGCGTTCCACCGCGCCGCGCAGTTCGCCGTAGAGGCGGGCGCCGTCCCCGACGACGCGCGGCTCGCGGCGATCGCCGAAGCCCTCGCGCTCTCGCCTGCGCAGCGCGGCCGGCTTGCCGATGCCTGCGCGCGCTGGTTCGGCAGCGCCGCCTGCGCGGAAACCCATGCTTGGGAGTTGCGCCGCGCCGAGGTGCCCTTCGTCGTGGCGCTGGACGATGCGCTCATGGAGGGCGAGATCGACCTTTTGTGCACGCACGGCGCCGAACCGGGCGGCACGGCGCTCGCCATCGACTACAAGACGGGCGGCTCGGACGCCGAGACCCCCGCGCAGCTGAACGGAAAGCACCTGCTGCAGGCCCAATGCTATGCCTATGCGCTGCTGTCGCAGGGCTTCGACGAGGTGGAGCTGCGCTTCGTGCGCGTCGAGCGCCCCGAGCGCCCGCGCGGGGCGGGTACCGCGTCCGCGGTCGGTCCTGGCGAACCCCAGGTTGTGTCGTACCGCTTCGCCCAATCCGACCTCGAGGCCCTGCGGGATGCCATAGTGCGAGCCCGTGCCGCCAGCACCTGAGCACGACCGAACTGCGGCTCGCCAAGACCGGTCGCCTTGGTGCTCCCGCTCGCTGCGAGAACCTCCTTCCCGCCTCCTGTGCTCGTAGTGTAACCTAAAGGTTACGTAGCGATATCATCGCCCAATGCCTGAGTGAAAAAGCCCGAACCTTTTATTATGCGAAGTCGGGGGCGACTAATCACGACTGCAATTTTGAAGGACGAGCAGGTATTATGCGGAATGCAAAGAGGGGCGGAAGAGAGCGAGGCAACGCATCAGCCCGACGCGAGCATCGTGTATCCGCCCCTGCGCCTTCGAGGACCGCGCGCGAACGTGCGCTACCGCCTGCCGTGCTCGCGGTACGCCTCGGTCACTTGCAGCTCGTACTGCTTGCGGGTGCCCTTCACCACGGTGTCCAGGATGAGCCCGCAGGTGAAGCTCAAGATGCCGATGAACACGAGCGCAACGGCCAAAAGCGCGGAGGGCAGCTTCGGCACGAGCCCCGTGGCGGCGAACTCCCAGACCACGGGCACGCCCGCGACGAGCCCCAGCACGCAGAACAGCAGCGCCACCCAGCTGAAGAGGGCCAGCGGCCGGTAGTCCTTGAACAGCGACAGGATCATGAGCAGCACCTTGCACCCGTCGGAGAACGTGTCCAGCTTGCTCTCCGAGCCCTCGGGCCTGTCGCGGTAGTCGATGGGAACCTCGGCGATGCGCCAGCGCTTGTCCACCGCGTGGATGGACAGCTCCGTCTCTATCTCGAAGCCGGGGCTGAGCACCGGCATGGTCTTGGCGAACACGGCGTTGTAGGCGCGGTAGCCGGTCATGACGTCGGAGAACTCGAAGCCGTAGATCCACTTGATGAGCACGCGCACGAGGTCGTTGCCGAAGCCGTGGAACGCGCGGTCGTTCTCCTCGCCGTAGGTGCCGTTGGAGAGGCGGTCACCCACCACCATGTCGGCCTCGTCGGCCATGAGCGGGGCGAGGAGCTCCGGCGCGGCCTCGGCCGGGTAGGTGTCGTCGCCGTCCACCATGAGGTAGTAGTCCGCGTCGATGTCGCGCATCATCTGGCGCACGACGTTGCCCTTGCCCTGGCGCCGCTCGGCGCGCACCACGGCCCCGTGCTCGCGCGCGATCTCTCCCGTGCCGTCGGAGGAGTTGTTGTCGTAGACGTAGACGGTGGCATCGGGCAGCACCCGGTGGAAGTCGTCCACCACCTTGCCGATGGTCACGGCCTCGTTGTAGCAGGGGATGAGCACGGCCACGCTGCCCTGCTCGGGCACGTTCTGGGTGCGCGGCGCCCCGGCCTGCGCGTCCTTCGTCTCTTGCACGTTTCGCTCCTCGATTCTCGTATGCGCCTATCCTACCCGAAAGGCCCCTCGCGCGCCAGCCGTCGCGGGGCGTTTCACCGTGGATTCGCAAGGGCGGAGCCTTCCCCGGCGCCCTTTCCCGGCCGGCCGTCAGGAAGCCGTTGCCAAGCGGTAGGACGGCGGGGGAGGGTGCCGCCCGCGGCGATGGTAGAATGCCCGAGGTTCCGACGACGAAGATGGGTGAGGCTTTCAGCATGGGCGTGCATTTCGATTCGCACGGGCGCAGGCGCGTGGCGGCGGCTATCGTGGCGGTGGCCGTGGCCGTGGCGCTGGTGCTGGCCTACACCATCGTCTCCACGCGCAAGGCCACCGACGAGGTCATCGCGAACGTGAGCGAAGTGTACCTCGGCGAGCTTAGCAAGCAGCTGGTCTTCCACTTCGATACGGGCGTGGAGAACAAGTTCAGCCAGCTGGAGACGGTGGCGAGCGGTCTGGAGCTGGCTGCTCCCGACAGCCGGGAGCAGATGGCGGGCTACCTGCGGACGCAGGCGGGCAACGACGATTACGCGTTTCTCGCCGTGCGGACCTCCTCCGGCGAGCTCGTCTCCGCGGACGGCGACGTGCGCGCCTGCGACGATGACGACGGTGAGCTGCCCGCGTACCGCGATGCGCAGGGGCGCCAGGTCGTGTTGTACGACGACATGATAGTGCTGGTGGACGACGTCGAGCCGTTTCGCTGCGGCGACGACATGATCGTGGCCGCCGTCTGCGGCTTCGCCTCCCTGGGCGTGGGCGACCGCCTCAACCTCACGCTGTTCGACGGCTTCTCGCGCTCCATCATGATCGACCGCAACGGCGATTGCGTGGTGAGCGACCGGAACAGCGGCCTGAATCCAGGCGAGAGCCTGTTCTCGCTGATCGACGAGCGGGGCTCCTTTGTCGGAGGCAGCGCCGAGGAGGAAAGGATCCGCTCGGTTCTCGCGCGTGGCGACACCGTCAACGTGCCCATCGTGTTCGATGGACGCAGCGAGTACCTGTACTTCTACCCGCTCGGGCATGCGGAATGGTACCTGTGCACCGTCATGCCCTACAGCGTCATCGAGGGAGATATCGGCGACCTTAGCGGCACCATCGCCGCAAACGCCGCCATCGTGGGCGTGGCCGTGCTGTTGTTCGTGCTGCTGGTGTTCCTTATCTACTACCGGATGGCCAGGCGCAACACGCGCCTTCTGGCCGAGGAGAAGGACCGCGCCGAGCGCGCGTTCGCCGAGGCCCAGCAGGCGAGCCTGGCCAAGACCGAGTTCCTGTCGCGCATGTCGCACGAGATACGCACGCCCATGAACGGCATCATGGGCATGACGGCCATCGCGCTTGAGAGCATCGGCGACGACGGCAAGGTGCGCACGTGCCTGGAGAAGGTTACGCTGTCCTCCGAGCACCTGCTGTCGCTCATCAACGACATCCTCGACATGAGCAAGATCGAGAGCGGCAAGGTGGAGATAAAGAAAGAGCCGTTCGACCTGTCCACGTTCATCGGGTCGCTGGCGGCCGTGTTCCGCGCGCAGGCCTCCGAGCGCGACGTCGCCTTCGCCGCCGTGGTGGAGGGCGACGTGCCCGGCCATGTGGTGGGCGATCCGCTGCGGCTCAACCAGGTGATCTACAACCTCATGGGCAACGCGTTCAAGTTCACTCCCGAAGGCGGGAGCGTCACGCTGCGCATCGAGCGTCTCGCGGATGCGGGGGACGGCTGCATCTGGCTGCGGTTCGCGGTGGACGACACGGGCTGCGGCATCGAGCCCGAGCACCTGGACAAGATATTCGCCTCGTTCGAGCAGGGCGGCTCCTCCGTGGCGCGCAAGCACGGGGGCACAGGGCTGGGGCTGGCCATCACGAAGCGCTTCGTGGAGCTCATGGGCGGGCGCATCCGCGTGGCCAGCGTCGTGGGCCACGGCTCGTCGTTCGCGGTGGACGTGCCCCTCGGCCGCGCCACCGGCGAGCCCTCCATTGTCGAGGAGCCGGACGCCGAGGAGGGGGCCGTGCCCGTCGGCATCCAGCCGGAAGCGCACGACTTCGCGGGCACGCACATCCTCGTGGCCGAGGACAACGCGCTGAACCAGGAGATTGCCGTGGAGCTCATGACCATGGCGGGCGCAAGCGTCGAGACGGCCTCCACGGGCCGTGAGGCGGTGGAGGCGTTCGCGGCCTCCGATGTGGGCCATTTCGACCTCGTGCTCATGGACGTGCAGATGCCCGAGCTGGACGGATACGGGGCGGCGCGCGCCATCCGGGCCATGGACCGCCCCGACGCCTCCACGGTGGTCATCCTGGCCATGACGGCCAACGCCTTCACCGAGGACGAGGAGCGCAGCGCGGAGAGCGGGATGGACGGCCACTTGAGCAAGCCCCTTGATATTCGCCGCGTTTATGCCACAATAGACGGGTTTTTGGAGAAGCGCCGCAACGGGCGCTGAGGCCCGGCCGCCGTGCGGCCGGCGGCGGGGAGGCGCGAACGTGAAGAAGCTCATTGCCCAGATCATGAAGTTCGGCGTGGTGGGCGTTATCGCCTTCGCGATCGACTACGGCCTCCTTGCGCTCCTGACCGAGGCGTTCGGCGTGAACTACCTGGTGAGCGCCACCGTCTCGTTCACCGTGTCCGTGGTGTTCAACTACGTGGCGTCCATGCGCTACGTGTTCAGGCACAAGGAGGGCATGAGCCGCCGCCGCGAGTTCGTCATCTTCGTGGTGCTGTCGGTGATCGGCCTTCTTATCAACAACCTCTGCATGTGGGCGGGCGTGGAGCTTCTGGGCGTCCACTACCTGATCGTGAAGATATTCGCCACCATCGTGGTCATGGTGTGGAACTTCGTCACGCGCAAGAAGTTCCTCGACGCCGGCGACGAGCCGGGCGAGATCCTCTCGGACATCGAGTAGGGAGCGCGGGCGGGACCGGCGTGGCGCCCAGGAGGAGCCGGCCGGTAAAAGAAGGGCCGGGCGCTGCGCCCGGCCTCGATGCTCTCTGCTGGTGCCCTTGACAGGATTCGAACCTGCGGCTTTCTGCTCCGGAGGCAGACGCTCTATCCCCTGAGCTACAAGGGCACGACGGCAGATTATACGCTATGATGGTCGAAAACGTCGATCAAAGCTAAGGAAATCCAAATTCATGGAAGAGACGCTGCGCATCGAGCGCATGGGGAACGGGGCCGAGGCCGTGGGGCGCTTGGCGAGCGGCAAGGCGGTGTTCGTGGCGGGCGGTGCGCCCGGCGACGCCGTGCGCGTGGAGGTGGTGGAGGAGAAGGCCTCGTTCGCGCGGGCGCGCATCGTGGCGGTCGAGGAGCCCTCCCTCCAGCGTGTGGAGCCGTGCTGCCCACAGGGGGACGCCTGCGGCGGCTGCCCGTGGCAGCACCTGTCCTACGAGGCCCAGCTGGAGGCGAAGCGCGCCAACGTCGTCGGTGCGCTCGTGCACACGACGGGCTTCGACGCCGCGCGCGCCGAGGACCTCGTGCGCCCCTGCCTGCCGAGCAAGCGGCAGTGGGGCTACCGCAACAAGCTGGAGCTGGGCGCCGCGCGCGCGGAGAACGGCGAGTTCCTGCTGGGCTTCCATCGCGAGGGCACGCACGAGATAGCCACGCCGGCCGTCTGCCCGCTCGCCCATGATGCCGTCGCCAAGGCGCCCAAGGCCCTGCGCGGCGCGCTGCGGTTCGCTCAGGGCTCGGCCGACCTGGGAATCTTCCGGGTGGGCGTGCGGCACAGCCTGCGCACGCGCGAGATCGAGATCGCGCTGTGGACCAAGCCCGGCGCGTTCCCCCGCGCCCATGTGGCGAAGACGCTCAAGAGCGCGCTCAAGGCCACGAGCATCGTGCGCGTGCTGGCCGACCCCGGGCGCGCGCGCAAGATAAAGGGAGTGGAGACCCTCGACGGCAAGGGCTGCTGGGGCGAGGAGCTGGCCGGTGCGCGCTTCCTGACCAGCGCGCCGTCGTTCTTCCAGGTGAACACCGCCCAGGCAGAGAAGCTGGCAGCCGAGGTCGTGGAGGGCCTGGGCGGCCGGATGGGCGAGGAGGGCCCCGAGGGCCTGGACGGGCTGCTCGTGGCCGACCTCTACGCCGGGGGCGGCACGTTCTCCGTGCCGCTCGCGCAGGCCGGGGCCGACGTCATCGCCATCGAGGCCGCCGGGTCGTCGGTGCGCGACCTGCGCCGCAACGCCGAGATGAACGGCGTGGACATCGAGGTGGTGGGCGGCGACGCCGCCCGCGAGCTGCCCGAGCTGGGCGGGCTGGACGCGCTCGTGGTGGACCCCCCGCGCGCCGGCCTCGCCGACGGCGTGGCGGAGAGCATCGCCGAGGCGGCCCCCGCGCGCGTGGCCTACGTGAGCTGCAACCCCGCCACCTGGGCGCGCGATGTGGCCCGCTTCGAGCAAAACGGCTACCGCCTGGTGCGCGCGCAACCCGTGGACCTGTTCCCCCAGACGCACCACGTGGAGGTGGCGAGCCTGTTCGAGCGTGAGTGACGCTCTCGTCCGCGTAGAGGGGGCGCCGCTCTCGGGCGCGCCCGCCCCGAGGGGCCGCCGCGCGGTTTTGCGGGGGCGGCAACGTGCGGCGCGCCTTTCAAACCCTTCCAAACGCCCCGTCCACAGGCGCGTGAATGTTATACGATTTTTCACCTGGGCCGGGCGTTACCTGCTAAAATTCCCAATCGTATGTGGTAATTCGCCAACGCGGCGCAACCGGCTCCGGCCGGGGTGCGACGCGACGTAACGCAAGTGAGGAAAAGGAGCCACCATGGCGCAGTACACGCCCGAATATCAGCCGACCGGCGACGAGATCGCGGTCATCACCACGTCGAAGGGCACGATCCGCGTGCAGCTCAAGGGCAAGGACGCCCCCATCCACGTGGGCAACTTCGTGGAGCTGGCGCGCAAGGGCTTCTACGACGACTTGAAGTTCCACCGCTACGTGCCGGGCTTCGTGATCCAGGGCGGCTGCCCGAACACGCGCGAGCTGTCCTCCGAGGAGGTCGTGAACGTGACGAAGAGCCCCCGCTCCCGTCTGGGCACGGGCGGCCCGGGCTACTCCATCAAGGAGGAGTACACCACGAACCCGCACAACGAGCACAACAACGGCACGCTGGCCATGGCTCGCTCGCAGGATCCGAACTCCGCCGGCTCGCAGTTCTACTTCTGCCTGGGCGCCCAGCCCATGCTCGACTCGGGCTACACGGTGTTCGGCGACACGATCGAGGGACTCGACGTCATCGGCAGCCTGCGCGTGGGCGATGTGATCGAGCACGTGGAGATCGAGAACGCCGCCGAATAGCGCATCAGGGCGTCCGCCAGCCGGGCGCCCTCGACCAAACGTAAGGAAGCAGATGAACAACGACCTATTCCAGCAAGCCCGCGCGGCCTATGCCGCGAAGGACTACGCAGGCGCCCTCCAGGCGTTCACGCAGTGCTTGCAGGATGGAAGCCACCCGCTCGCGCCGGGCGAGGCGGGGCTGCTCTACCACCAGATAGGGAACTGCCTCGTCAAGCTCAAGGACTGCAACGAGGCCATCCATGCCTACACGCAGGCCACGGCCGACGCGGCCTACGACGCGTGCGGCACGGTGAACTACAACTTGGGGATGGCCTACGCGGCGCTGCACGACTACGAGGATGCGGTCAAGCACTTCGAGATAGCCGTGTCCGACGCCAAGTACGACACGCCGTACAAGGCCTACACCGGCATGGGCAACGCGCTGCTGAAGCTGGGCAAGTCCGCCGAGGCGGGCGTGGCGTTCCGCGAGGCGGCGCTCGACGAGGGCAACCCCGACCCCACGAAGGCGCTGCTGAACCTGGGCGTGTGCTTCATGGCGCTCGACCGTCCGGCCGACGCCGTGGCTTCCTACGAGAGCGCGCTGCAGTTCGGCATGCAGCCCGACACGAAGAACAAGCTCTACGCCAACCTCGGGCAGGCCTACGTGGCGTGCGGGCAGATGCAGAAGGCCGTGAACGCCTTCGAGCAGTCCATCGCCGACAAGACGTACTACCTGTCCGACTCCGCGAGCGTGGACTACCAGCGCGCCATCGCGGCCGTGGCCCAGGGCACCTCCGAGATCACGCAGGTCATGCCCGCCGTGGCCGCCGCCGGCGACCTGTCGGGCCTGGACGTGGCGGCCGACGGCGCCCCCATGTACGCCGACGAGGGCGCGTACGCCTACGGCCAGCAGGATCCGTACTACTACGCCGACGCCTACGGCGAGCAGGCGTACTCCGGCACCGAGGCGGGCGACCACTTCTTCAACGCGAGCGACGAAGAGCTGGAGAAATGGTCGAAGGGCCTGGCCAAGCAGGACCGCAAGCGCCGCAATGTGGGGCTGAAGGTGCTCGTGGCCATCGTGCTTTTGGTGGTGGTGGCGTTCGGCGCGGCCGTGTTCCTGTACACGCAGGGCTGGGGCTACCCGACGCAGGAGACCGTGGTCAAGGAGCTGTTCGCCAACCCCGAGGCCGCGTCTTCCACCGTGTTCGCCAAGGAGGTCGACGCTGACAAGGCCAAGACCATGGTCGAGCCGCTCGTGGCCGACGCGAATCCTGCCATCGACGGCGTGGACAAGTCCATGAGCGACTCCACGGTGTACGTGACGGCCAAGACCGAGCAGGGCGGCGACGTGCAGTACAAGGTGTCGCTCGTGCGCGACATGATCGGCTGGAAGGTGTCGAGCGTCGAGCTCTACTTCCCGAGCCAGAACTAACCGGGTTCACCGAAAGTGCGCGCGCGTGCGCGCACTTTCTTCATGTCTGTATAAAAGAGAGAAAGGGAACCACATGGCAGTGCAGAAGACCTACACCATGATCAAGCCCGACGGCGTGCGCAACGGCCACATCGGCGAGATCGTCAACCGCTTCGAGCGCGCGGGCCTTAGCATCGAGCGCATGGAGCTGGGCATGGTCACCGACGAGCAGGCCAAGGCCAACTACGCCGAGCACGAGGGCAAGCCGTTCTACGAGGGCCTCATCTCCTACATCACCAGCGGCCCCGTGGTGAAGATGGTCGTGTCCGGCGAGGGCGCGGTGGCGAAGTGCCGCTCGCTCATGGGCGCCACGAACCCGGCGGAGGCGGCCCCCGGCACGATCCGCGGCGACTTCGGCCTCATCATGGACGAGAACGTCATCCACGGCTCCGACAGCCCCGAGTCCGCTGAGCGAGAAATCGGCATCTTCTTCGAATAGTTCTCGCGGCTGGCCCGCTGGGCGGGTATTCTGTTCGCATTAGCAGGTCACCAGACGAGAAAAGGACGAGAGCATGCTCTATCGCGTCATCGATGCCTCAGAACTTCCCTCGCTCGTGTCGGCTTTCATGGAATCCTATGAAGTGGTAGCTCCGGTCAAGCGCGACCGGAGCTACGTGTTCGAGGCCGTGGAATCGTACGACGACATAGAGCTGGGTTACGACACGACCATCTCATCGCCCAAGAAGTACTTCCTGCCACCCACCGAGACGCTCTTCCCCTTCGATGCCCGCGCGGAAGAGGTGGCGTCCTTCGCCGCCGAGATCACGCCCCGCGTCATCTTCGGTGCCCATGCCTGCGACATCAACGCGCTGAACCGGCTCGACCTCGTGTTCCGCGACGGCCGCTACCCCGATCCCTACTACGTGGCGCGCCGGGCGGCCACGCTCGTGGTGGGAGTGAGCTGCGTGCCCACCGACACGTGCTTCTGCCACCTGTGGGGAGCCGACGAGGCCCGTTTCGGCTACGACCTGTTCCTGCAGGACATCGGCGGCAAGTACCTCGTGAGCATCTCCAGCGTGGAGGCGGCGAACATCCTGGAGGCGGCGTGCAGCCCGCGCGTGGCCACCGACGAGGACCGCATCGAGTTCCGCCATGCCACGCGGCGGCGCCAGGAGGCCTTCAACGGCGACATCCCCGACATCCAGGACGTGGCCATGCTCATGGACGCGTTCCACAAGGACCCGTACTGGGAGGAGCTGGGCGGGCGCTGCCTGGCCTGCACGGCGTGCTCGGCCGTGTGCCCCACGTGCTTCTGCTTCGACATCCAGGACACGCTCGACCCCGACGGGCGCACCGGCGTGCGCGAGCGCACGTGGGACTCGTGCACCTCGCCGCAGTTCGCCCAGGTGGCCGGCGGTCACAACTTCCGCGCCGACGGGCGCAACCGCGTCCGGCACCGCATGTACCACAAGCTCAACGGCTTCCTGGCCAACCACGACCGCATGCTCTGCGTGGGCTGCGGGCGCTGCGTGACGGCGTGCAAGGCGAACATCAACCCCATCGAGGTGCTGGAGTTCTTCGAGAGGAAGGGGGCCTGCGATGCCGAGTAGCTGCGCGGTTTCCACGGTTCAGGTGCATCCGCTGGAGGGCGGGCCCGCACCGCTCACCGGCGAGGAGATGATGGCCGCCAACCCGTACCGGCCCTGGCCTGCCCGCATCACGTCCATCATCGACGTGACGGCGACCGAGAAGCTGTTCGAGTTCCGGCTCATCGACGACCGCATCCGCGACGCGTTCTCCCACGAGCCCGGCCAGTTCGTCGAGGTGTCCATCTTCGGCGTGGGAGAGGCGCCCATCTCCATCTCCAGCTCGCCCACGAAGCGCGGCTTCATCGAGCTGTGCGTGCGCCGCGCCGGCGCGTTCACCAAGGTGCTGCACGAGATGCAGTGCGGCGACGTCGTGGGGCTGCGCGGCCCGTTCGGGCGCGGGTTCCCCATCGAGGACATGAAGGGCCACGACATCCTGCTGGTGGCGGGCGGCCTCGGCATCGCGCCTTTGCGCTCGCTCATCAACAACATCCACGACGAGCGCTCCGAGTTCGGCAAGGTCACCATCATCTACGGGTCGAAGAACCCGTCCGAGGTGATGTTCCGCCAGCAGTTCGAGATGTGGCGCCACCGCAAGGACTTCGACCTCTACCTGACCGTCGACCAACCCGACGACACGTGGGATGGCGAGGTGGGCCTGGTCACGAAGCCGTTCGAGCATCTGGAGATCGACGCGTCCAACACGTTCGGGGCGCTGTGCGGGCCGCCGGTCATGTACCGGTTCGCCATCGACGAAATGCGCAAGAAGGGCATCAGCTACGACCGCATCTACGTGAGCTTCGAGCGCCATATGAAATGCGGCATGGGCAAGTGCGGCCACTGCCAGATCGGGCACCAGTACGTGTGCATCGACGGGCCCGTGTTCAACTACTGGGAAGCCAAGAACATTCAGGGGTCGATGTGATATGAGCGGATACTGCATAGCCTGTCAAGAGAAACCGCAGCCTCCCCGCGTCGTGGTGGTCGGCCTGGCCAGCTGCTTCGGCTGCCAGCTGCAGATCACGAACGTCGAGGAGCACCTGCTGGACGTGCTCGGACAGATAGACCTGCGCTACTGGCAGCTGACCTCGAGCGAGCCCATGCCCGAAGCCTTCGATGTCGCCGTCATCGAAGGCGCGGTGACCACCAAGGAGGCTGAGGAGACCGTGCGGCAGCTGCGCGAGCGCGCCGGCGCCGTCATCGCCATCGGCGCCTGCGCCACCACGGCCGGCATACCCGGCATGGCGGCGGCGGGCTTCTCCGAGCGGCCGGGCCAGGTGTACGACCTCGTGCCCGAGGCCTGTGGCGACATGATAGCGCCGCAGCCCGTGGGGGCCGTCATCGACGTGGACTTCGAGGTGCGCACGTGCCCGGTGGACTCCCTCGACTTCATCGACGTGCTCCAGCGCGCGCTCTACGGCTCGAACAAGGCCGTGCCCACGCGCACGATGTGCGGCGACTGCAAGCGCAACGAGACGAGCTGCTTCTTCGGCAAGCAGCAGCTGTGCCTGGGGCTGGTGACGCGTGCCGGGTGCGGTGCGCGCTGCGTGAACCTGGGGAGGCCCTGCAACGGGTGCCGCGGGCTGTCGCCCGACGCGAACCTGCCCTCGGCGCGCGAGGCGTGCGAGCGCTACGGCGTGCCCGTGGCGGACTTCGACAAGGCGCTGGAGATGTTCAACCAGGTGAATCCCGCCCTAGCGGCGAGCGAGTAGGGAGCTTCCATGACGAAAACCGCCATACACGTGGACCATATCGCACGGGTGGAGGGCCACGGCAACGTGCACGTGGTCATCGAGGACGGCGCCGTGAAGACCGTGGAGATGAACGTGGTGGAGCCGGCACGCCTGTTCGAGAGCATGGTGCGCGGCCGCAGCTGGCGCGAGGTGTCCTACATCTCCTCGCGCATCTGCGGCATCTGCTCGGCCAGCCACGTGGTCACCGACCTCAAGGCCATCGAGCGCATCTTCGGCGTGCAGGTCACGCCCCGCACCCGGGCCCTGCGCGAGCTGCTGGTATACGGCTCGTACCTGCAGAACCACGCCACGCACCTGTTCGTGCTGGCCGCGCCCGACTTCGTGGGGCAGAAGAGCGTGTTCCCGCTGGCCGAGAGCGACCCGGCGCTGTTCGAGGGGGCGCTCGGGCTGAAGGCGCTCGGCAACGAGCTGTGCACGGCCGTGGGCGGCCGGTCCATCCACCCCATCACGGCGGTGGTGGGCGGCTTCACCCACGAGATAGGGGCGGGGGAGTACCGCGCCCTTGCCGACAAGATGGACTCGTTCGCGGCGTTCGCGGCTGCGGCCGTGGACCTGTTCGCCGGCTTCCCGGTGCCGCGCATCGCCACGTCTGGCGACCTGCTGGCCATGGTGGAGCCCGACTACTACCCGGTGGAGTGCTCCGACACGGCGCGCTTCCTGGACGCCGGCATCGAGTTCGACGCCAACGACGTGGAAGCGCACCTGGAGGAGTACGCCGTGCCGCATTCCGCCGCGCTGCTGGCGCGCGTGAGGGAGACGGGGTCGCCCTTCTTCACGGGCGCGCTCGCCCGCATCAACGCCTCGTGGCAGCACCTGGGGCAGAACGCCAAGGTGGCCGCCGCCAAGGCGGGCCTGCGCCCGCCCGAGCGCAACCCCTTCATGAACAACGTGGCCCAGGCCGTGGAGCTGGTCGATGCGCTCGACCGCTGCGCGGGCATCTGCCGCGCGCTGGCCGAGCCGGGCGCCGTGGAGGGCTCGAGCGAGCCGGTGGACTTCGAGGTGCGGGCCGGTCGCGGCGTGGGCTTCACCGAGGCCCCGCGCGGCGCGCTGTTCCACGACCTGGAGCTGGACGCCGAGGGCCGAGTGGTGCACGCCTCCATCATGACGCCCACCGCCCAGAACGTGGCGAACCTCGAGGCCGACATGCGCCTGCTGGCCGAGCAGCTCGTGGCCGACGGCTCCGAAGAGGACGAGGTGCGCCTTGAGATCGAGAAGCTCGTGCGCGCCTACGACCCCTGCCTGTCCTGCAGCGTTCACTAGAATGAGACAGGGGGACGGGGATGATGTCTCATCCCCGTCCCCCTGCAACGCGTTGGCTGTGCGCTGCGACGTCAGGCTCGGGCAACGATGTTGCGTCCGACACCCGTGAGCCGTTCGATCTGTCGTACGGAAAGTCCCAGCGCCCGCAGCTTCCTGAGGGCGCGATCCCGCTCGCTCTTGTCGAGCAATGCCAGCCGGTCTGCGAAATCGGCTCCGAGGTGGGAGGCGGCTACCCGCTCCGCCTCGGCTTCGCTTAAATAGGGCCCCCGCTCCTTCAGGCTTACCAGGTAGTCGTGGCCTTGGGACGGGTCGCAGTATCCCTCGAAGGATTCTGCGCCCCCAACCAGCTCCAGCACCAGCGATGTGTCGCAGATTCGCGGCTTTCCGACGTATTCGCCGTAGCTGCTCCAGGGGCAGTCGCGTGGATGCGAGGCCCCCGTGTCCAGCGGATTGAGATGGATGTAGCGGATCGCGGCGAGAAGGTGGGCTTCCGTTTCGACGGGGGCGCTAAGGCACCAGGCAAGCAGCCTGACGTCGTCTTTCTCGGGAAGCGCGCGGAGCCTTTCGACGAAACGCAGACGGTCCTTGTCGTCTTCGAACAGCCTGCGTCGCCCCGCTCCTCGCGCTGTGACATGGTATATGCCGCTGTTCGATTCTCGACGGGCTTGTCTCGGCATGTCGGCTCCTGTCCTCGGCGCTATTCGCGATGCCGTGATTATTGCACGATGGGGGGGGGTTGTGCTCGGCAAGGAGGGGTTGTGTCCGCGAATCCAGAATGAGACATCATCCCCGTCCCCGTGTCTCATTCCGCCCGCCGGGCGGGGTGTGCCCCTCGTGGATTTTCAACGCCGGGGCAACGCCTGTGCTAGAATGCGTTTTTACTTGGAATACGAGAATTCAAGGGGTTTGCCTCTATGTCCTTTTTAGACGCGTTCTCCGGGCTGACCGGCCAAATGTCTACGGACATGGCCATCGACCTCGGGACTGCCAATACACTGGTCGCCATCACGGGCGAGGGCATCGTCATCAACGAGCCCTCCGTCGTCGCCATCGAGAAGAGCACGCACCGGGTGCTCGCGGTGGGCCACGAGGCGAAGAACATGATCAACCACACGCCCGAGGCGTTCTCGGCCGAGCATCCGCTCAAGGACGGCGTCATCGCCGACTACGACGTGACCGAGGCCATGCTCTCGGCGTTCATCAACAAGGCCGCGGTGCGCAAGTACCCGTGGCAGGCCAAGCCGCGCATCGTCATCTGCATCCCGTGCGGCGCCACGTCGGTGGAGAAGCGCGCGGTGTTCGAGGCCGCCATCCAGGCCGGCGCGCGCCAGGCCTACCTCATCGAGGAGCCCATGGCCGCGGCCATGGGCGCCGACCTGCCCGTCACCGAGCCCACGGGCTCCATGGTGGTGGACATCGGCGGCGGCACCACGGAGGTGGCCGTCATCTCGCTCGGCGGCATCGTCACGTCGTCGTCGCTGCGCCTGGCCGGCAACCGCATGGACGAGGCCATCGCTATGCACCTACGCGACCTTCTGGGCATCAAGATCGGCGAGCGCACGGCCGAGATCATCAAGATCAAGATCGGCTCCATCCTGCCGTTCGAGGACGGCCGCGAACGCGACATGATCATCTCCGGCCAGGACGTGATCACCGAGCAGCCGAAGGAGGTGACCATCCAGTCCGAGGACGTGCGCGCCGCGCTCATCGGCCCCTGCGAGGAGATGGTCATCCATATCAAGGAGACGTTCAAGAAGACGAACCCGGACCTCGCGTCCGACATCATACAGAACGGCATCCTGCTCACGGGCGGCGGCGGCCTCTTGTCCGGGCTGGACCGCTACCTCACCGACAAGCTGGAGATCCCGGTGTGGGTGAGCGAGACGGCGCTCACGAACGTCGTCACCGGATGCCTGAAGGTGCTCGAGACGCCCACGGCGCTCAAGCAGACGCTCATGCGGTCGAAGTAAGGCAGCGCCCCTCACCGCATGGCCCTCAACTTCCAACAGAGCGGATCGGCATCGGCGAAGCGGGTGCTGCTCGTCGCATTGCTCGTGGTCTCCTTGGCCCTCGCCACGCTGTACGCGCGCGAGGGCGAGGGCGGGCCGCTGCACGCCGTGCAGGGGGCCGTGGCGGTGGCGGTCGGGCCCTTCAAGCTCGTCGGCGCCGCGGCCGACGCGGGCGTTTCCTCGGCGGGCGAGGGGATCGAGAACCTCACGGCCGACGAGTCGACGCTCTCCGGCTTGCGCGAGAGCAACGAGGAGCTGCGCCGCCGCCTTGCCGAGGCCGACGAGTACAAGCAGGAGGCGGAGCGCCTGGAGGGCCTGCTCCACCTCAAGCAATCCTATGACATCGACGGCGTGGCCGCGCGCGTCGTGGGCAAGAGCGTGGAGGCGTACAACCAGACCGTGACCCTGGACGTGGGCCGCGACGACGGCGTGGAGAGCGGCATGACCGTCATGGGCGCGACCGGCGTCGTGGGCCAGGTGAGGAGCACCGACGCCCGCACCTGCGAGGTGCGGCTGCTCACCGACCAGAACTCAGGCGCGGCGGCCATCATCCAGTCGAACCGCGGTGAGGGAATCGTGCGCGGCTCGCTCGAGGGCCTGCTGTACCTGGAGAACGTGGACGAGGCCAACTGGCCCGTGGTGGGCGACGTGATCGTGACCTCGGGGCTGGGCGGCAGCTACGTGCGCGGTCTCATCATCGGCACGGTGGTGCGGGTGGACGCCGCGGCGGGCAACGCCACGGGCCGCATCGTGGTGAAGCCCAACGACACGGCGGAGTCGCTTTCCGAGGTGCTGGTGGTGCGCGGACTGAACTCCGAGGGCGCGCTCGGCTCGACGCCGCAGGCCGGCGCCGGCGGCTCCGGCGCGACAGGCGGCGACACGGCGGGCGAAAACGGAGACGGCGAAGGAGGCGGTGAATCGTGAACGTGACGCGCGACGGCATAGCGGTCGCGGTGGGCGCCGTGATCGCGGTGCTCCTCCAGATCGTCGTGGCTCCCAACATCGCCCTGTTCGGCGCTATGCCCAACTTCGTGGTGGCCTACGCGCTGCTCGTGGCCATCGTGCGCCCGGCGACGGCCGGCCCGGTGATGCCGTTCGTGCTGGGCCTCGTGTTCGACCTGGTGTCCGGCGGCCCGGTGGGGGCCATGGCCTTCTTGCTGGTGCTCATGACGTTTCTGGCCGCGCGGGCCTTCGCCGTGCTCGACAACGACACGCTGTTCATGCCGCTCGTCATCTTCGTGGCGGCCACGGTGCTCGTGGAGGCGCTCTACGCCGCGTTCCTGCTGGCGCTCGGCTTCGACGCCGGCGCGCTCGACGTGTTCCTGTACCGCGCGCTGCCGTGCGCGCTCTACGACTGCGTGATAGGCCTCGTGCTCTACCCGCTTGCCGCGCGCGTCCTTGCGGGCGCCGCGCCGGCCCAACCCGGCACGCCGCGCCTGCGCTAGGAGGCCGCCCGTGATCGCCGCCCTCATCGCAGCCGCCGTCACGCTCGTGGCGGCCGTCGCCGTCATCGTGGCGGTGCTCGTCGTGCGCAGCCGCACGAAGACCCCCTACGCCGGCCAGAAGAAGGACGTGCGCTCGGTGGGCAATGTGGGCGTGTCCTCGACGTTGGGCGGCGCGGGCAAGCGCGCGGGCGGCGCTGCGGCACCGCGCGTGAACTCGTCGCAGCCGGCCTCCAAGGCGGCCTCCGAGGGGCTGAAGCCCCGCTTCCTCGCCATGGGCGTGCTCACGGCGGCCATCTTCGGCTCGCTCGGAGCGAAGCTCTGGAGCATGCAGGTGCTGGCCTCGGAGACGTTCTCCAGCGCGGCCCAGAAGAACAAGTTCACCGTCGTGCCCACGCCCGCCCCGCGCGGCTACATCTACGACGCCGACGGCGTGGCCATCGTGAAGAACCGCTCGTCGCTCACCGTGCTGGCGGACGCCGAGGTGGCGAACGACCGCGACGTGGTGCAGCGACTGTCCACCGTGCTGGGGGTGCCGTACAACGTGGTGCGCCAGCGCATCCAGGACGCCACGGGCGGCGCGCAGAGCCAGCGCGTGGTGGCGAGCGACGTGCGCCTGCGCGACGTGGCCTTCATCTCCGAGCACGCCGACGCGTTCCCCGGCGTGGCCGTGCAGACGCGCACCGTGCGCGACTACCCCTACGGCGCCCTCGCGGCGCATGCGGTGGGCTACACCGGCTCCGTGACGGCCGACGACCTGGCCGTGATCCCCGACGGGCGCGAGATCGAGCTGGGCGACACGGTGGGCCGCGCGGGCGTCGAGAGCGTGTACGACCACCTGCTGGCGGGCGACCACGGCCAGCGCACCGTCGTGGCCGACGCCGAGGGCAACGTGGTGGAGGTGGCGAGCGAGACGCAGCCCGAGCGCGGCAGCGACGTGTACCTGTGCGTGAAGGCCCCCGTGCAGTACGTGTGCGACCGCGCCCTCGCCGAGCTCATCGCCCCGAAGGAAGGCGTCATCGGCACGGGCAAGGGCTGCGCCGGCGCCGTCGTGGTCATGGACGTGCGCGACGGCGGCATCGTGGCGCTGTCGAGCTACCCCACGTTCTCGCCGGAGACGTTCACGGGGACCATATCGCTGGAGACCTGGGACCTGTTCAACACCGACGAGTCGTACCACCCCATGCTGAACCGCGCCGTTTCGGGCACGTACCCCGCCGCATCCACCTACAAGGCGTTCACCGGCCTCGCGGCGCTCGCCTACGGGTTCGCCGACACGAAGAGGACGTGGGACTGCGGCGGCTCGTGGGACGGCTTCAATACCGGTCAGCGGCAGATGTGCTGGAAGCACAGCGGGCATGGCGTGCTCGACTTCCGCGGAGGCGTCGTGAACTCGTGCGACGTCGTGTTCTACGATATCGGCAAGCAGTTCTTCCAGGCCAGCAGGAGCCAGGGCGGCTCCATCAGCGATACGGCCATGCAGGACGAGATCGCGAAGTACGGGTTCGGCAAGAAGACGGGCATCGACCTGGGCAACATCGAGGAGGTCGGCCGCATCCCCACGCCGGAATGGCGCGCGGAGCATTTCCGCGACTACCCGACGGAGGCGGTGTGGAAGGGCGGCTTCAACACGAACATGGCCATCGGGCAGGGCGACGTGCTGGTCACGCCCATCCAGGTGGCCGTTGCCTACGGTGCCATCGCCACCGGCAACCTCATGAAGCCTCACCTGCTGAAGGAGGTGCGCAACTCCTCGGGCGAGGTGGTGAGGTCGTTCGAGCCCGAGGTCGTGGGCACGCCCGACGTGAAGCCCGAGAACCTGGCCGTCATGCGCGACGCCCTGAAGGGCGTGTCCACCGAGAACGCCGAGCTCGTGGCGCTGTTCAACAAGTTCGGCCTCGATCCCGCCACGGTGGCCTGCAAGACGGGTACGGGCGAGGTCTCCGGCAAGGAGGACTACGCCTGGTTCGCCTGCTACGCGCCCTTCGACGACCCGAAGTACGTCGTGGCATGCGTGGTCGAGCAGGGCGGCGGCGGCTCGGCCGTCGGCGCGCCGCTCGGCATCGAGGTGCTGGCCGCCGCGCTCAACGCCGATGCGGGCGAGCTCACGGACGTGGGCTCCGTCGCGGGGTCCACGGGCAAGTCGCAGGAGCTGGCGACGTCCGGCTCGTCGGGACGAACGGACTAGGAAGGGAGGCAGCCATGGCCCAGCCGCCGCAGATAAACTCGGTGAGGACGCCCGACAAGGCCGTTGTCGATGCCACGCGCTCGCGCCGTTTCCCCTCGCTCAACCTGCCGCTCGTCGTGGTGGTGGCGCTGCTCGCGGGCTACGGCCTCGTCGTGGTGTACTCGGCCGTGTACGGCGACCCCGACTACAGCTTCCCGCGCCAGGCAGCCTTGGTGGCGGCGGGCGCCGTGGTCATGATCGTGCTCTGGCGCTTCGACTACCGGCGCCTGTCCGAGTTCACTACGCTGTTCCTCATCGTGAACGTGGTGCTCATCCTCTCGCCGCACATCCCCGGCTTGGGAACCGATGCGGGCATGGGCTCCCAGTCCTGGATCAAGCTGGGCCCGCTCCCGCAGGTCCAGCCCGGCGAGTTCGCGAAGATCACCGTCATCCTGCTGGACGCGAGCGTCATGGCGCGCTACGGCGGCAGGCTCGACGATCTGCGCGAGTACCTCAAGGCGGTCGGCATCATGCTCATCCCGTTTCTGTGCATCATGACGCAGCCCGACCTGGGCACGGGCCTCGTGTACCTGTTCATCGGCGCGGTGGCGCTCGTGGTGGGCGGCGCACGGCCGAAGTTCCTGCTGGTCACGCTGGCTGCCGGCATCGTGGCCGTGGCCTGCGTGTTCGCGCTCGACGAGGTGCTGGCCGTGCGCAACGCCGACGGCACCGTGGAGTACAAGCTGCTCAAGAACTACCAGCGCGCCCGCCTGCTCGTGTTCCTCGACCCCGACATGGATCCGACGGGCAACGGTTACAACCTGAAGCAGGCGCAGATAGCCATCGGGTCGGGCGGCCTGTTCGGCCAGGGCTACATGCAGGGGTCCCAGCATGCGCTGGGAATACTGCCCGAGGCGCCCACCGACTTCATCTTCTGCGTGCTGGCCGAGGAACTCGGGTTTTTCGGTGTAGTGGTGCTGCTGGGGCTGTACCTCGTGCTCGTTTTGGTAAGCTTCCGCATAGCCGGCTCGGCCGGCGACTTGTTCGGCCTGCTCATCGTTATGTGCGTGGTGGGCATGTGGCTGTTCCAGATACTTGAGAACATTGGCATGACCTGCGGGCTCATGCCTATCACGGGCATACCCCTGCCGTTCATGAGCTACGGTTCGACGGGCACGATCATGAACTTCATCATGCTGGGGCTCGTAGGCTCGGTATGGGCCCACAACACTGCGACCGGGAAGAAGGGCAGCTATGCAGATACCCGTTGACGTGAAGGCCGTCATCGACGAGGCGACGAACATCGACGAGGCGCGGCAGACGCCGCTGTCGGTGAGCGTGTACATCGACGAGAGCGCCCCCGGCGACGTCGTCGCGCGGGTGCGCGGCGCGTTCGCCAGCGCGAGCCCGCATGCGCGGGTGTCGCTGATGTACTTGGACGGGCGTCCGTTCGCGCCGTATGCCGGCGACGACATGGCCGTCATCGTGGCAGGCTTCTCCGACCAGGTGGGAGCCTATGCCGATGAGCTGCGCGCCGCAGGCGTGCCCGTCATGGTTGCCACCACCATGCCCTCGCTCGTGGCCGAGATCGCGCAGTCGCAAGGCCATCCCATCCCGCATGCCGACGTGGTGGCGCCCGATGCGCCGGGGCGCGGGGGGCGCCTGCTGCCCGCCCGCACGGACGGCGCGGCGCCCGTGGCCGCCGCCGAGCCGTACGTGCTCGACGAGCACGCCGCCGCCTCGCTCGACCGCCGTATGGGCGAGTGGATCATCGCCGCCTGCCATGACAAGCGCCTGGCGTTCGCGTTGGCGTTCCCGTTCGTGCGCCGTCCGCTGTCCGTGGACGCCGTGAACGCAACGGCCATGCAGAACGCCGGCGTCGGCCTCGTGGTGTTCATTCCCGGCGCCGACCTGCCCATCATGACGCTGAACCAGGCGAAGATGCTGCTCCAGATAGCCGCCGCGTACGGCGAGCCCATGAGCATGGAGCGCGTGAAGGAGCTGGCTGCCGTCGTGGGCGGCGCATTCGCGCTGCGCTCGGTGGCACGCCAAGTGGTGGCGTTCGTGCCCGCGCTCGGCTGGGCCGTGAAGGCTGCCATCGGCTACACGGGCACCCAGGCCATGGGCCGCGCCGCCATCGAGTACTTCGAGGAGGGCGGCAGCATGGCGGGCCTCGCCGGGGTGGTGGTCCGGGCCCGCGACAAAGCCGTCGAGCTGGCCGAGGACGCCCGCGAGACCGTGTGCGGCGAGCCTTCTCCCGCGCCGGCCCATGCTGCGGCGCCTGTGCGGGGCGGCGGTCGCGTGGCCGATGCCGCGCGCTCGGCCGCGACGAGGGTGGCCGGCGTCGCGCGCAGCGCCGCCGGGTCGGCCGTGCCGTTCGCCTCGTCGGTCGTGCAGGCCGGCGCCCAGGCTGCCGGTGTGGAAGCGCCTGCGGCGGCCCGGAGCGCCGCGCGCTCGGTGGCCGGCGCCGCGCGCTCGCGTCTCAAGGTCACGCGTCCCTCCGCGCACTAGCGCGCTTCCCAACGAAAGAAGGTCGAATCCAATGACGGATCTCTGGCCGCGCCTCAAGGCGCTGCTCGGCGATGCGGAGCGTCCCGCGCGCTACATCAACCGCGAATGGGGATGCGTGTACAAGCCCGACGCGGACTTCCGCTTCTGCATGGTCTATCCCGACACCTACGAGCTGGGGCAGGCGAACCAGGCCGTGCGCATCCTCGTGAACGCGGTGAACGCAGTGGACGGCATGGCCGCCGAGCGCGCGTTCCTGCCGGCGCCGACGCTCTGCGACACCATGCGCGCCGAGGGCCTGCCGCTGTTCTCCATCGAGAGCTGCGCTCCCGTGGCCGAGTTCGACGCGGTGGGCATCACGCTGCCGCACGAGCTGGCTGCCACGAACGTGCTGGAGACGCTCGACCTGGCCGGTATCCCGCTGCGTGCCGACGCGCGCGGCGAGGGCGACCCGCTGGTGCTGGGCGGGGGCCCCTGTGCGTTCAACCCCGAGCCGTACGCGCCGTTCTTCGACGCCTTCAGCATCGGCGAGGGGGAGGAAGCCGTGCCCGAGGCGCTCGCGCTCGTCAGGCGCCTGCGCGCCGAGGGCGCGCCGCGCGCGGCCATCCTGCGGGCGCTTGCCCACGAACCGGGCTGGTACGTGCCGTCGCTCTACCGCTGGCGCAGCGAGCCCGAGGCCCAGGAAGCGGGCTCGTGGATCGAGCCCCTCGAGGAGGGCCTTCCGGTGCGCATAGAGAAGCGCCTGTTCGGGGGCTTTGCGGAAAGCCCTGGCTGGGAGCCGTGCATCGTGCCGTTCACCGAGGTGGTGCACGATCGCCTGAACGTGGAGGTGCTGCGCGGGTGCGCCCGCGGTTGCCGCTTCTGCCAGGCGGGCATGATGTACCGCCCCGTGCGCGAGCGCTCGGTCGACAACGTGGTGGCGTCCACGCTGGCAGGGCTCGCCGCGACGGGCTACGACGAGGTGAGCCTGACGTCGCTCTCGTCGACGGACCACTCCCAGATCGCGGACATCCTCACGCGCCTCAACCATGCCTGCGACGGCAAGGGCGTGCGGATTTCGGTGCCCTCGCAGCGCCTGGACGCGTTCGGCGTGGACATGGCGGGTTTGGTGGCGGGCCAGAAGAAGGGCGGACTCACGTTCGCGCCCGAGGCCGGCACTCAGCGCCTGCGCGACGTCATCAACAAGAACGTGACCGAGGAGGATCTGTTCGGCGCCCTGGACGCGGCGTTCGCGGCCGGATGGCGGCGCGTCAAGCTGTACTTCATGATAGGCCTGCCCACCGAGACGGACGACGACATCAAGGGCATTGCGAGCCTGGCGAGCCGTGCCTACGACCGCGCGAAAGCCGCCGTGCCGCCCGAGCAGCGGGGCAACGTGCGCGTGAGCGTGTCGTGTGCGCTCTTCGTTCCGAAGGCCCAGACGCCGTTCCAGTGGGACGGGCAGATAACGCCCGAGGAGGCGCTGCGTCGCGTGGGCATCCTGCGTCGCAGCGTGAAGTACAAGGCCGTTGACGTGCACTGGCACGATCCGGCCACGAGCTTCGTGGAGGCGGTCATGAGCCGTGCGGGCCGCGAGGCGGCGGCGTGGGTCGAGGCCGCCTGGCGGCGCGGCGCTCGCTTCGACGCCTGGACGGAGTGCTTCGACGGCGAGGCGTGGCGGGCGGCTGCCGACGAGGCGGGCGTCGACCCCGAGGCCATCGCGCAGACGGGCTACCCGACGGACCGCGTCATGCCGTGGGAGCATATCTCCACGGGCGTGTCCCCGCGCTTCCTCGCACGGGAGCGCCGCCTGGCCGACGAGGGCCGCGCGACGCCGGACTGCACGTTCGGCCGGTGCTCGGCGTGCGGCGCCTGCCCCGCGCTCGGGGCCGACAACGAGCTGGCCGCGCCGCGCACGGCGCCCGCCGCCCTGCAGCATGCCGCGGGCGAGCCTGCCGGAGGAGGCCGCGATGAGGCCGTGCCTGCGACCGCCGAAGGTAAGGAGGCCTCCCGTGGCTGATCCTCGCAACTTCCGCCTGCGCGTTGAGTTCTGCAAGCAGGGGCGCCTGGCGCTGCTGAGCCACCTCGAGGTGGCCCGTGCGCTCGAGCGCGCCGTGAGGCGCGCCGGTTTGCCGTTCGCCATCAGCCAGGGCTTCTCGCCCCACATGAAGATCGCCTTCGGGGCCGCCCTGCCCGTGGGCGTGGGAGGGCTGCACGAGGTGTTCGACCTGCAGCTTACGCGCTACGTGCCGCCCGAGCGGGCGCTCGAGGCGCTCCAGGCGGCCAGCGCCCCCGATCTCATGGCGAAGGAATGCCGCTACATCGAGGCTTCCGCACCCGCCGCCTCCGTCGCGTACCCGCTGAGCACGTACCGCGCGCTGCTGTCGTGCGCGCCCGCCGTGCTGCCGGTGCCCGACGAGATAACCGTCGTGCGCAAGAAGAAGGAGAAGGTGCTGCACACGGCCGGCTTCCTCGTAGGCGGCATCGAGCTTGCCGGCGCCGTGGCAACGTTCACCCTCGAGGCGAAGCCCACGGGCTCCCTGCGCCCCGACGTGCTGCTGAGCGCCTGCGTGGATGCGTACAACGCCGCGGAGGCGGATATGCCCGCAGACAGCGCTGCGGCGGATACGGTGGCCGGCGGCCTTCCGGAGGGCGGCCTCTCCGCCGAGCCCTGCGCGCCGGGCGAGCGCCTGCGCATCGTCACCCTCACGCGCATCGAGCAACGCGCCTGACACGCTGCTCGATGGGGGGCAGGGGGCCGTATCGAAAGCCCTAAAGCGGGGCCGTCATGGGATCGCCTCGTAGGCAAGGGCCCTGCCCCTGCCGCAGCCTGCGGGGCGGTCCCGCTTGCCGGCAAGGGAAGGGCCCTTGCCCTACGCCCAACCTGTTAGAAGCGGCGAGGCTAAGCTTTCGGTGCAGCCTCCGCTCCCGCTCCCTTTCTCGCTTTCGGCCGCTTGCGGCGAAGCGGGTTCTTCTGGCATCGACCGATGCCGCGGACGGCTATCAAGCCCGGCAGTTAGAGCGGTCGGGCGCCTTCAGCTGCTTGAGCCACGCCTCGTAAGCCTCCTTGTCGCTGCGGCTGGGTATGCCGTCGCGCGACGGTCGCGCGACCTTCTTCCGCGGTTCGGGGATGGAGCCGTCTGCCGGTGCGGCGCCGGGCGAGGCGAGGGGCTTCTCCTTCACGGGGACCTTCCTTTCGGTTGCGAGTGCGCAGGCGCGCCGTAGGGCGCTTTTCCCCGAGTATAGTGAATGCGACCGGACGGAGGTATATGCCCAGAGGACTAATTCCAGCGCAACCCCATCCCGCGGCCGTATGGGCTGCCCGGAGGCGCCCCGGGGCATCGCCAACAGAAAAAGGCTCCGAGCGATTTCGCTTGGAGCCTTTGGGTTCGAATGGCGGGATGTACGAGACTTGAACTCGCGACCTCCGACGTGACAGGCCGGCGCTCTAACCAACTGAGCTAACACCCCGTGAAGCAGTGGTGGTTATTCTACCGGGTGTTGCCTTCTCGCGCAATACCCTAATCCAGACTTTTCGCCTCAAAGAAAAAACCCGCTGAAGGCGGGCTTTCCAGATTCGAATGGCGGGATGTACGAGACTTGAACTCGCGACCTCCGACGTGACAGGCCGGCGCTCTAACCAACTGAGCTAACACCCCGTGCTTTGCAGCGCGGATTATTCTACCGGTAGCGTCCCTTCGGCGCAATACCCTATTTTGAAATATTTCGGATCGCGATTCGGCATTGCCGAGAGGGCGGCCGCGCGGCATCCGTGCAGGTTGTGTGTACGTGTAAACAATTTAGAGTCTAAAATATAAATTATGCTAAGGTTTAGCAGCTAAACTATAAGGAGCAGGGAAAGGAGACGCCGTGGACGAATCGTTCGCCGAGACGAAGCGCGAGCTGTACGAGCTCATGCAGCGCATGCGGCATGACCGCATCACCCCGCCCACGCCCGAAGGCGTGACGCCCTCCGAGGCGCGCACCATGATGACGGTGGCGATGCTGGAGGAGCACGGCGAGCCTATCAGGCCCGGTCGTGTGGCGGAGCTCTCGCACACGACCCCCAGCGCGCTGTCGCAGACGTTCAAGGCGCTCGAGGAGAAGGGCCTCATCGAGCGGCATCGCTCGGGAGATGATTACCGCGCCGTCACGGTGAACCTCACCGGCGAGGGGCGCCGGTTCGCCGCCGAGGGGCGCCGTATGCGCGACGAGCACATGGAGCAGGTCATGGCGTACGTGGGCGAGGAGGACATGGCGCACCTCGTGCGCATCCTCAAACGCGTCGTGGCGTTCCACGACCTCACGCACACGAGCGACGGGTCGGCGCCATGCCCCTTTGGCGCCGCGTCCTCTGTGCCGCGCGTCCCCGAAGGAGGAGATGCCCCGTGCGCATAGTCCGCTACCTCAAGAACTCCAAGATCGCAGTCGTGCTCATCGTGTGCCTGCTCATCGTGCAGGCGTTCACCGACCTGGCGCTGCCGAACTACACGTCCCAGATCGTGGACGTGGGCATCCAGCAGTCGGGCGTTGAGCACGCCGCCACCGAGGAGATGACCGCCCGCACCCACGACCTCGTGGCCATGATGCTGCCGGAGGGCGATGAGAAGACGTTCGATGCCGCCTACGCCAAGACCGACCAGGGCACGTACAAGCTGAACGCCCAGGGCGAGAGGGAGCAGGCCGAGCTCGACCGCATGGTGTCTCTGCCGCTTGTGGCCATCCACTACTCCCATCAGGTTCCCGACCTCGACCTCGACCAGGCCCTGCAAGCCTACCAGGCGGGCGCCGTGCAGAAGCAGCAGATACTCGACATGCTGGACAAGGCGAAGGAGCAGATGGGCGACATGGGGGATTCCATCGTCGACCAGCAGGCCATCGCGGCCGCGCGCGCCGAGTACGAGCAGCTCGGCTACAACCTGTCCGATATCCAGATGCGCTACCTCGTGCGCATCGGCCTGACCATGCTGGGCCTCACGGCCCTCGGCATGGCGGTGGCCATCCTCGTGGGCTTCCTCGCCTCCCGCACGGCCGCCAAGGTGGGCGCGACGCTCCGCGCTAAGCTGTTTCGGCGCGTCGTGTCGTTCTCGGACGCCGAGGTGCAGTCCTTCTCGGCCGCCTCGCTCATCACGCGCGGCACCAACGACGTGCAGCTCATCCAGATGGTCACCGTCATGCTGCTGCGCATGGTGCTGTACTCGCCCATCCTGGCCATCGGCGGCATCATCATGGTGTCGCGCACGAACCTGGCCATGAGCTGGATCATCGTGCTGGCCGTGGTGGTCATCGGCATCCTCATCGTCGTGCTCATGAAGGTGGCCATGCCCAAGTTCAAGATCATGCAGAAGCTCATCGACCGCGTGAACCTCGTTTCGCGCGAGATGCTCACGGGCCTGCCCGTCATCCGCGCGTTCGACCGCCAGCCCTTCGAGGAGCAGCGCTTCGACGAGGCCTCGACGCGCCTCATGAAGACGCAGCTGTTCACGAACCGCGTCATGACGTTCATGATGCCGCTGATGATGCTCATCATGAACGGCGTGTCCGTGCTCATCGTGTGGGTGGGCGGCGGCTACATCGACAACGGCACCATCCAGACGGGCGACCTCATCGCGTTCATCACCTACGCCATGGTCATCATCATGAGCTTCCTCATGATCGGCATGATCTCCATCATGCTGCCGCGCGCCGACGTGGCCGCGCAGCGCGTGAACGAGGTGCTGGAGAAGCAGCCCACCATCTGCGACCCCGCGCCCGAGACGGCGCGCGACGCCGAGCTGGCCGGCCGCACGGGCGGCGCCCGCATCGTGTTCGACGACGTGAGCTTCAAGTACGGCGACTCGAAGGAATGCGTGCTGGAGAACCTGGACTTCGCCTGCGAGCCGGGGCAGACCACGGCCATCATCGGCTCCACCGGGTCGGGCAAGTCGACGGTGGTGAAGCTCATCGAGCGCTTCTACGACGTCACCTGCGGCTCCATCACCGTGGATGGCGTGGACGTCCGCGACGTGAGCCAGGAGGCGCTGCGCGCGCAGCTGGGCTACGTGCCGCAGAAGGCGTTCCTGTTCAGCGGCACCATCCAATCGAACATCGCTTATTCGGACGAGGGCATGCCCGAGGAGCGCGTCGAGCTGGCGGCCCAGGTGGCCCAGGCATCGGACTTCATCGCCTCTAAGCCCGAGGGGCTCGACGCAGAGGTTTCGCAGGGCGGCACGAACGTGTCGGGGGGCCAGCGCCAGCGCCTGGCCATCGCCCGCGCGCTCGCCACCGAGGCCCGGGCGTACCTCTTCGACGACAGCTTCTCGGCGCTGGACTACAAGACCGACGCGGCGCTGCGCCAGGAGCTGCACACGCGCCTGGGCGGCAAGACGGTGGTCATCGTGGCCCAGCGCATCTCCACCATCCTGCACGCCGACAAGATCGTCGTGCTCGACGACGGCCGGATCGTCGGCCAGGGCACGCACGGCGAGCTCATGGAGAGCTGCGAGGAGTACCGGGAGATAGCGATGTCGCAGCTCTCGGCCGAGGAACTGAACGGAGGTGATGCGGCATGAGCGCTCAGGCGAATGGGGCGGCCACGCGCCGCCCGCTGCGCCGCGGCCCCATGGGCGGCCACGGGCCCGGCCACGGCATGATGCCCGGCGAGAAGGCCAAGGACTTCAAGGGCACGCTCAAGAAGATGATCGCCTTCATGGGCCGCTTCAAGGCGGCACTCGTGGTGGTGCTCGTGTTCGCCATCGGCTCCACGGTGTTCAACATCATCGGGCCGAAGGTGCTGTCCACGGCCACGACCGAGCTGTTCAACGGAATTGTGGCGAAGATCGACGGCTCGGGCGGCATCAACTTCGACGCCATCGCGCAGATCCTGCTGTTCACGCTGGGGCTGTACCTGCTGTCCGCGGCCTGCTCGTTCGTGCAGGGCTGGATCATGTCGTCGGTGTCGCAGCGCACCAGCTACCAGCTGCGCCGCTCCATCGCCGAGAAGATCGACCGCATGCCCATGGGCTACTTCGAGCGCAACTCGGTGGGCGACACGCTCTCGCGCATCACCAACGACGTGGACACGCTCGGGCAGAGCCTGAACCAGGGCGTCACGCAGCTCATCACGTCCGTCACCACCATCGTCGGCGTGCTCGTCATGATGCTGACCATCAACCCGCTCATGACGCTCATCACCGTGGTCATCCTTCCGGTGTCGGTGGTGCTCATCATGGTGGTGGTGAAGCGCTCGCAGAAGTTCTTCCTGGCGCAGCAGCGCACGCTGGGCGAGATCAACGGCCTGGTGGAGGAGACGTTCTCCGGCCACGCCATCGTGAAGGCGTTCAACCGTGAGGACGGCACGGTGGACAACTTCAACGAGACGAACGCGCGCCTGTACAATTCGGCGTGGAAGAGCCAGTTCTTCAGCGGCCTCATGCAGCCCATCATGAACTTCGTGGGCAACCTCGGCTACGTGGCCGTGGCCATCACCGGCAGCTTCCTGGCCGTGCAGGGCGTCATCACCGTGGGCGACATCCAGGCGTTCATCCAGTACGTGAAGAACTTCACGCAGCCCATAACGCAGCTCACGCAGGTGTCGAACGTGCTGCAGCAGATGGCCGCCGCCGCCGAGCGCATCTTCGAGTTCCTGGACGAGCCCGAGGAGGAGCCGGACCATGCGACGGTGACGTCTGGCGAGGTGGAGTGCGAGGTCGAGTTCGACCATGTTCATTTCGGCTACGATCCGGCCAAGCCCGTCATCGAGGACTTCTCGGCGCGCGTCACCGAGGGGCAGACCGTGGCGCTCGTGGGCCCCACCGGCGCCGGCAAGACCACGATGGTGAAGCTGCTCATGCGCTTCTACGACGTGCAGTCGGGCTCGATCAAGATAGGCGGCCACGACATCCGCGACTTCGCGCGCGACGACTTGCGCTCGATGTTCGGCATGGTGCTGCAGGACACGTGGCTGTTCCACGGCACCATCCGCGACAACATCCGCTACGGCAAGCTGGACGCCACCGACGAGGAGGTGGAGGCGGCGGCGAAGGCGGCCTACGTGCACCACTTCATCCAGACGCTGCCTGCGGGCTTCGACACCGAGATCAACGAGGACGCCAGCAACATCAGCCAGGGACAGCGCCAGCTGCTCACCATCGCGCGCGCCATCCTGGCCGACCGCCGCATGCTCATCCTGGACGAGGCCACAAGCTCGGTGGACACGCGCACCGAGGAGCGCATCCAGAAGGCCATGGACAACCTCATGGCCGGGCGCACCTCGTTCGTCATCGCGCACCGCCTGTCCACCATCAAGAACGCGGACCTCATCCTCGTCATCCGCGACGGCGATATCGTGGAGCAGGGCACGCACGAGGAGCTGCTTCAACTTGGCGGTTTCTACGCGGAGCTGTATAATTCACAGTTCGCTGAGACTATCGACGAGATCGAGGACTAGCGCGACCGCGGGAGGGGCCCGGCCGCGCGCGGGCCCGCGGCCGGGCATGCGGGCCGGACCTCGTCGCGACGATGAGGATGGCCTATGTCCCGACCGGGGGAGACGAATACGGAAGAACACCAGGGCGACGGCGTGCCGTTCGCCGGCCCTGACACGGGCCGCGAGGGCACCGGGCCGGCGCGGCTCGCAGTGTTCGACTTCGACGGCACGAGCATCGAGGGCAACTCGCCCGTGCTGCTCGTGCAGCACCTCATGGAGCGCGGCATGCTGCGCAAGCGGGTGATCTTCCGCATCCTCTTGTGGGCGGCGGCCTACAAGCTGCGCCTGCCCCAGAACGAGAGCAAGGTGCGCAGCCTGGTGTTCACGGCGTTCGAAGGGCGATCGGCCGAGGAGGTGGACCGATTCCTGGCCGACTTCTACGACGAGCGCATCGCGCTTTTGTTCCGCCCCGAAGCCGATGCCGCCATGCGCGCCCATGCGGCGGCGGGCGACACGGTGGTGGTCATCTCGGCCACGTTCGAGCCCATCATCCTGCGCGCCATGGAGCACCATCCCTTCGCGTTCCAAATATCCACGCGCATGCGCAAGGCGCCCGACGGCACGTACACCCGCGAGGTGGAGGGCCTGCCCGTGGAGGGCGAGGAGAAGATAGCGGCCGTGCAGCGCTTCGGCGACAACCGCTTCGGGCCGGGGAACTGGGTGCTGGACAGCGCCTACGGCGACCACCACTCAGATCGCGCGGTGCTGGGCGCCGCCCGGCACGCCTTTGCCGTCGACCCCGACCGCCCGCTCGCCCGCACGGCCCGCGAGAAGGGCTGGACGGTTCTCGGCTGGTGAGACAGGGGGACGGGGATGACGTCTCATTCGCTTGCGGCGGCATCCCCGTCCCCCTGTCCCATCCCTTTCCATCCCGTGACGTTTTGAGGTTTTTGCGGCGCGCCCTATGCGCCTGCCCTCCAGTCCGGTAAAATGCGACTTGACCATATACAATTGCGCATCTGACAGGCGAAACATACTTGCGAAGGAGGTGGGTCCATGTTCGAGAACGCTGACGCGAACAGCTCACCAAGCCAGAACGACGAATACGGCAACTCTGCCGCCGACTACCTGCACCGTGCCGCGCAAGCTTGCGCGGCGGGCGACGCGGTGCTGGGCATGCACCTGTACCTCGCCGCCTTCGAGAAGGGGGCGCACGGCGCCTACGCGCCCGACGACGAGGCCGTGGGGGGCCTCCGCCAGGCATGGGCCCTGGCCTGCAAGCTGAAAGAGCGCTCGCTTGCCGAGTACATCTTCGAGAAGCTGGAGCCCTATCTGGCCTCCGACGAGGTGGCCGCTTGCGCCGAGCAGCTGCAGCGCCTTGCGCTCGACAAGCTGGAGGAGTTCGGGCTGACGCGCGAGGACCTGGAGGACATGACCGACATGATCTCCCAGGACTTCCTCGGCATCGATGCGCCGCGGCTCATGAAGGTGGAGCACGTCACGCTCCCGCGATCACCGCGTGCGGCGCTGCCCGACCCGGAGGAGGCGGAGGCTGCCGAGGCCGGGGACGATACGGCGAAGGCTGCCGAGAACGCCGGGGAAGCCGACAAGGACGCCGCAGCTTGGCGGCGCGAGGCGGGCGGCACGAAGGGCGACCAGGGGAAGGGCGCATCTTCCGAGCATGCCTCGGCGCTCGCCCAGGCTGCCAAGGCGGTGGAGGACGCCATGGGCGCCGATGCCGACGCGCACGCCGTGGTGTCGGCGATCGAGCGCATCTCTTACGCCGATATCGTCGGCTACAACGACGCGGTAGCGCTCATGCGCGACTTCGGTCTGGGAATGCAGGACGACCCCCAGTTCCAGAGCCTTGTGGAGCTGCTCAACGCGCGCCACGGCCTGGACCGCATGCCGGCTGCCGACGCGATACTCTTCCGCTCGCCCGCCCGCGAGGACGCGAACCGCTTCATGGCGGCCACGCTCGGCGAGCTTGACATGCCGGCCATCCGCATGCGCATGGAGGAGAACCTCCAGGGCATGCCCGTGCTGTGCGTCATGGCGCAGGCCGACAACCAGCCCCAGCTCAACGCCGCGCGCAACGCCTTCGAGGGGCCGGGCGTGCTCATGCTGGAGGACTTGGACCTGTGGGCGTCGCCCATGACCGAGGGCGGCGACGACTTCGGCGGCTTCGTGTTCTCCAGCCTGTCGCGCGGCGCGCGCGAGGCTATCGGCCTCGTCCGCTCGGCGGTGGAGAACCCGGACGTGTTCGTGCTGGCCTCGGCGGCGGAGGCGGGGGAGATCGACCCGTTCTTCTACGACCTGCTGGAGCCGCTGTCCATCGTGGACATCGACTATCCCACGCCGGAGGAGCGCGTGGACATCTGGATGGAGATCGCGCGCGAGCATCCGTCGCTGCGCGGCGTGAATCGGGTCGACCTCGTGCGTCTGTCCTCCGGCATGCCCCGCTACGACATCTACATGGCGGCGCGCGAGGCCATCGAGGAAGCCTACAAGGCCAGCCTCGTGGCACGGCGCTACGTGCCCGTCACCGCAGACAACCTGTTCGACAAGCTGGCGGCATACCAGCCGCTCGACTCGGACGAGTACCGTGCCCTCGAGGACGCCGTCGTGCGGGACTTCCGCCGCGACCTCGACCATCTCGACGATCTGCTGAAAGGAACCGAGGAGTAGACTTTATGGATATCACGCGACGCTGCGATTACGCCTGCCGTATCCTCCGGGCCGCCTACAAGAGCGGCGACGCCTACGTATCCGTGTCCGACATCGCCGAGGACGAGGACATACCCTACGCGTTCGCGCGCAGTATCCAGCACGACCTGGTGAAGGGAGGCCTCATAAAGACCGTGCGCGGCGCGCACGGCGGTCTCATACTCAACTGCGATCCGGCCGAGGTGACGCTGCTGGAAGTGCTGGAGGCCATCCAGGGGCCGGTGAGCATCTCGCTGTGCGCCCTGGATCCCGACTACTGCCAGAAGCAGCCGGAATGCGCCTACAACAAGGTGTGGCAGGGCGCGGACAGGCTGCTCAACGGCTACTTCGCATCCATCACGCTCAAGGACCTGTTCGAACAGGGAGCCACCCATCCCGTGGTGGAGGGGGCCATGGGCGCGGGGGAGGCGCCCTCGCCGGACGTCGGCGCCGTCGTGCCCCGCGACGCGTCGGAGGCGCGGGCGAGCGCCTGCGCGTGCGCGCGCCGGACCTGCACGCAGGGCCCATGCCGCTGACGGACGGCCCGCGGCCCGCGTGGCCGCCCGCCGTGCCCGACCGCGAGGCGTTCACGGCGCTCGTGCGCGAGCGGGGGGCGGCTCTTTACCGCGACCTTCCGTGGCGCAACCTCGACGACCCCTACGCCGTGCTCGTGTCCGAGATCATGCTCCAGCAGACGCAGGTGGCGCGCGTGGGGCGGTTCTGGGAGCGCTTCATGGCGCTGTTCCCCACGATCGACGCGCTTGCGTCGGCCGACACGTCCGACGTTCTGGCCCAGTGGCAGGGGCTCGGCTACAACCGCCGTGCCCTTGCGCTGAAGAGGACGGCCGACCTCTGCGCCGCCGAGCGCGGCGGTCAGCTGCCCTGCACGGCCGAGGAGCTGGTGCAGCTGCCCGGTATCGGCCCGGCCACGGCGGCCGGCGTCGTGGCGTTCGCCTTCGACCGCCCCTCGCTCTACCTGGAGACGAACGTGCGCACGGTGTTCCTGCACGAGCTGTTCCCGAACCGCGAGGGCGTGAGGGATCGGGAGCTGGCTCCCCTCGTGGCGGACACGTGCCCCGAGGAGGGCGCCCGGGCATGGTATTACGCGCTTTTGGACTACGGTGCGCATCTGAAGACGCAGGTGGCGAACCCGTCGCGGCGCAGCGCCCACCATACGCGCCAGTCGGCCTTCGAGGGGTCGCGACGGCAGAAGCGCGCCGAGCTCGTGCGCATCGTGCTGGCTGCTCCGGGCATCGCCGTGCCGGAGCTGGCCGAGCGCCTGGACGCCTTCGAGCAGGCTGCCGGCCGCCCCTGCGTGGATGCGGACGTGTTCGACGGCATCGTCGCCGACCTGGTTTCCGAGGGCTTCTTCCGCCGGGAGGGCGACCTGCTCTTCGCTTAGGGGGCGGGGCGGCTATGGTCCGCGTCGACTGGGCGCCACGGGGCCGGTGTTTGCCATAGCCTCTGTTCTCGTCCACGTCTCGGCAAGCTCCTGAGCAGGTGATAGAGCATATTACGCCTGATCAGGGAAGCGGACGAAAACGGAGGCTGCGGCATGGCGTTTCCCGTCTTGGCGGCGGAAACCTGTGCTAGAATATCCGAATCCCGTGGGGGAGTAGTCGGCGCCGAAGGGTGCGGCTGCGTCAACATGCTGCTTCTTCTCGAAGCTGGCGCAACCTGAAACGACAAGACTCGCGGTGTGGCGCTCGACGCCGCACCGCTCGCTTCTGCAGCCGGTGCGCACGCGCCGGTGTTTTTTTGCCTGCAGCCCGGATCGGCGCTGCGGCGCGGCCAGGGGGATCGCGGAGAAGACGAGAGGAATACGACCATGGGATTCGCGGAGCTGTTCTTGATCGCGGTGGGGCTGTCGATGGACGCCTTCGCCGTATCGGTGTGCAAGGGCCTGTGCATGAAGCGCCTGGACATGCGCCAGGCGCTGGTCATCGCGCTGTTCTTCGGCGGTTTCCAGGGACTTATGCCGCTCCTCGGCTGGGCGCTGGGGACGCAGTTCGAACGTTACATCACGCCGGTGGACCACTGGATTGCCTTCGGCCTGCTGGCGCTCATCGGCGGCAAGATGCTGTGGGACGCCTTCCATGAGGACGACGATGAGCTGTCCTGCCCTGCCGACGGCAGGCTCGACTTGCGGGAGCTCGTCATGCTCGCCATCGCCACGAGCATCGACGCGCTCGCCGTGGGCATCACGTTCGCGTTCCTGCGCGTGGACATAGCCCTGTCCGTGGGGCTCATCGGCGCCACCACGTTCGTGCTGGCTCTCGTGGGCGTGGCCGTGGGCCATCGCTTCGGCGCGCGCTACGAGAAAGCCGCCGCCATCGCCGGAGGCGTCGTCCTCGTCCTCATCGGCACGAAGATCCTGCTGGAGCACCTGGGCATCCTGGCGCTCTAACGCCCTTAATCCACGGGGTAGCTGCCGAGCACCTTCACCTCGCGCAGCTTCAGCCTCAGGCAGTTCAAGGCGGTCTGCACGGCCAGGGCGTTCGCGCTCTCCTCGAACTCGATGAAGAACATGTAGTCGCCCAGCTGCTGCTTGGTGGGACGCGACTGGATCATGGACAGGTCGATGCCCGCGTAGGCGAACTCCGACAGTATCATGTTGAGCGTGCCGGCGCGGTTCACCTGCAGGAACAGCGCGAGCGAGGTCTTGTAGCGCTCGCCGCGGAACACGGCGGGGTGGCCCTGGCGGCCGATGAGGGCGAACAGCGTCTGGTTGCCGAAATGGTCCTCGATGTCGCGCTCGGCCACGCGCGCGCCGTGCAGCTCGGCCGCGAAGGCGTTCGCGATGCCGGCCACGTGCACGTCCTCGGCGGCCATGCGCGCGCTCTCGGCGGTGGACGACGTGGTGATCGTCGCGCGCCCCGGCAGCCGCTCGGCCAGGAAGCGCCGGCACTGCGCGAGCCCCTGGGCGTGCGAGGCCACGCAGGTCACGTCCTCCAACTTCGCGTCGGGGTGCAGCACCAGGCAGTGGTGGATGTCGAGCACGTGCTCGCCCAGGATGGAGGCCTGGCTCTTGAACGCGAAGTTGTCGAGCGTGGCCGTGACCGACCCCTCGAGCGAGTTCTCCTTCGCCACCACGCCGAACTCGCACTTGCCGCGGTCCACGGCGTCGAACACCTCGTCGAACGACGCGCATTCCAGAAGCGCGGGCTCGTCGATGCCGAGGCGCGCCGCGAAGGCGCGGGCGGCCTCGTGGGTGTAGGTGCCGGCGGGGCCGAGGTAGGCGAACACGGGTGCGGAGACGGGCATGGGGTTGTCCTTCGGTCGATGCGGATGTGCCGGTCGCTTTGCGCGCCATCTTATGATATCCTTCCGAGCGGTGTTGCCCGAGGAGTGGGTCGCTTATATGCAGGAATCCAACATTTCTCCTGTTTTTCGATGAGCGGCCTTGTATCGCACATGGTTCGAGGAGGCTGGCCCCGTTATGCGAGATTTTGCATAAAATCGCGCCTAACCTGCATAAATCATGTTACGAATAGGGGTATCTGTAACATTTTTGTACCATTTGCGGCCCAAACGTTGCGCTCGCGTAGACGCTAAGCCACAAGAAACACTTCTCGGGGAAAATGCTAGCAGTGAATGTCAGACGAGAAGCACCTGAGGAGGTGTGCACATGGAAACAGAGGCCACGGTTTCAGAGTTTCAGGAGATGCTCTCCGCTCGCGGTGTGACGCGGCGGAGCTTCATGAAGCTTTGCGGCGCCGTTGCCGCGGCTGCCGGGCTGTCTCAGCTCGCCGCGCCGCAGATAGCGCAGGCCCTCGAGAAATCCGTGATCGGCGCTACGAAGGGGAAGCTCTACCCGGTCATCTGGATCGAAGGCGCGTCGTGCACGGGATGTACCGAGTCGTTCGCCCAGGTCGAGACGCCGGATCCCGCGAGCGTCGTGCTGGAGCTGATCTCGCTCAACTATTCGGAGACGCTTTCCGCGGCTGCGGGCTGGTCGATGGAGGAAGCCAAGGAGCAGACGATCGAGGCCGGCAACTACATCCTCGTGTACGAGGGTGCCGTGCTGGAGGGTTGGGAAGGCCAGGCGCTGCGCGTGGCCGACAAGCCCGGCACGGAGCACCTGATCGAGGCTGCGGAGAAGGCCAACGCCGTGGTGGCGCTGGGTTCCTGCGCCGTCAACGGCGGGTGGATGGGCGCCCATCCGAACAGCTCGGGCGCGCTCGGCGTGCAGCAGTTCCTGGAGAAGGCGGGCATCGATGTGGATGTCATCAACATCCCCGGCTGCCCCGCGAACCCCGAGTGGCTCGTGTCCGTGCTCGTGGACGTGATCATGCTCGAGAAGCTGCCCCCGCTCACCAACGAGGGCAAGCCCGAGGGCATCTTCGGCCAGACGATCCACGACAACTGCGAGCGTCGCGGCCATTTCGAGAACGGCGAGTTCGTCTACCAGTTCGGCTCCGAGGAGGAGGCCAAGGGGTACTGCCTGTACCCGCTCGGCTGCCGCGGGCCGCAGACGAAGTCCAACTGCGGCGTGACGCTGTGGAACAACCGCCGCAGCTGGTGCGTGCAGGCGGGTTCCCCCTGCATCGGCTGCTGCGAGGCTGCGCCGAACGATCCCGGCCACAACTGGGTCGAGGTCAACACCCCGTTCTACAAGCGCCATCGCGACCTGCGCATAGGCGATTGGATGGTCCAGCCCGGCACGATCGCGCTCGGCATCACGGGCATCCTGGCCGCCGCGCTCGTCGTGCACGGCTTCGGCATGAAGATCACGGGCCGCATGGACGGCGGCGCCGACTTCGAGAAGGTCCGCGCCTGGGACAAGAACCACCCCGACAAGGCGATCGGGAAGTACGACCTCACGCGCGACGAGGCCAAGGCCGCGTGCGAGAAGAGCAGCCGCAACGCGAACGCGAAGGCTGTCGAATCCGATGAAGAAGAAGGGAGGTAAGCCTACATGACCCGTTCAGTTATCGACCCGATCACCCGCATCGAGGGCCATCTCCGCGTTGAGATGGAGGTCACCAACGGCAAGGTCTCCGACGCCTGGGTATCCGGCGGCTGCTTCCGCGGCATGGAGATGGTCGTGGAGAACCGCACGCCCGAAGACGCCGCGCAGATCGTGCAGCGCATTTGCGGCGTGTGCCCGGTGTCGCATGCCCACTCGTCTGCCATCGCGGCCGAGAAGGCCTACGGCATCAAGATCTCGAACAACGCGCGCATCATCCGCAACATCTTGGAAGGCGCCCAGTTCCTGCACAGCCACATCCTGTGGTTCTACAACCTGGCTGCGCTGGACTACGTGAACCCGCTCAACGCCCTCAAGGCCGACGCGGCCGACGCCTACGACCTCGCCCAGGCCGCCGGCACGTCCACGAACAGCGACTTCGTGGCCCTGAAGGAGCGCCTGTCGAACTTCGCCGACAACGGCCAGCTGTCCATCTTCTCGGGCAACTGGTTCGACGCCGAGGACGGCACCGGCTACAAGCTGCCGCCCGAGCTCGACCTCATCTGCACGGCCCACTATTTGGAGGCGCTGCAGATGCAGGCCAAGGCCTCCCAGGTCTCTGCCATCATCGGCGGCAAGATGCCGCACGTCATGACGCTGATCCCGGGCGGCACGGCGTTCGTTCCCACCGACCAGAAGCTCGACGACCTCAAGTACCTCGTCGACGAGATCTACAACTGGGTCGAGGCCACGATGATCCCCGACACGCTCGCCATCGCGCCGTACTACATCGACGCGCTCAACTGGGGCAAGGGCTGCGGCCGCTACGTGGCCTGGGGCGTGTTCGAGAACGAGAGCATGGAGCTCAAGGACCGCTACCTGCCCATGGGCGTCATCGACGACAAGCTCAACCTCTCCGACGTGAAGGAAGAGCTCATCACCGAGTACATGGGCCACTCCTGGTACAGGGGCGAGGAGACCTACACCTCCCCGTACTTCGTCACCGAGCCCGAGTTCACCTCCTACGACGTGAACGACCGCTACACGTGGGTCAAGTGCCCCGCTTACGACGGCAAGCCCTACGAGGCCGGCGGCCTGTCCCGCATCCTCGCGGCGTACAAGCGCAACGTGCCGTTCATCGTGGAGCAGGTAGACGGCCTGCTGGAGGCGCTGGGCGCCCCCGGCCAGATCGGCGTGGCGCAGTCCACGCTCGGCCGCACCGCCGTCCGCCAGATCGAGACGCTCTACATCGCCGGCCTCATGAAGGACTGGGTCGCCGAGCTCTGCGAGGCCGTGAAGAGCGGCGACAGCGAGTATTTCCGCGAGCCCGCCACCATCACCGGCTCAGGCACCGGCTTCTGGGAGGCGCCGCGCGGCGCGCTCTACCACTCCGAGGAGGTCAAGGACGGCAAGATCACGGGCTATCAGATCATCATCCCGACCACCTGGAACCTCGCGCCGAAGAACGCCAACGGCGAGAGCGGCCCGATGGAGCAGGCCCTCATCGGCAACCCGGTGGGCGACATCGAGAAGCCCATCAACGCGCTGCGCACGGTGCACAGCTTCGACCCCTGCACGGCGTGCGCGGTCCACATCACCGAGCCGGCGACGGGCAAGAGCTTCGAGACCGTCACGAGCCCTTGGGGGGTGAAGTAACATGGCGCACTTGGCACACTACCGCGAAGCGCATCCGATGCCCTTCGTCATCACGCACTGGATCAACCTCGTCTGCATGATCCTGCTGATCGTCACGGGCTTCAGCATTCACTTCCCGTTCTGGCCCGCGTTCATGGGCATCGCCCGCGGCGTGCACGTGTTCTGCGGTTTCATCCTGTTCATCAACTGCATCGTCCGCGTGATCATGGCCTTCTTCGTGAAGTCCTCGCCGGACGGCGGCACGCGCTACCAGGTCACGGACTACAAGACCTGGCTGCCCCAGGCCGACAACCGCCACCAGCTGGGCGCGTGGATCAAGTACTACCTGTTCCTGAAGAAGGACCACCCGCTGGGCGCCAAGCTGGGCGTTCCGCAGAAGATCAGCTACCTGGCCATCCCCATCCTCATCATCCTGATGTTCTACACGGGCCTGGCCCTGTGGGCTCCCACGATGAACATGGGCTTCTTCGCGGCCGGCACGGATCTGGTGGGCGGCCTCATGTCGATGCGCATCATCCACTACTTCATGATGTACGTCTTCATCTGCTTCATGTTCATCCATATCTACCTGGCGAACATCGAGGGCATCTCCCCGACGCTGCTCATGTTCTTCTGGAAGGAGCATGGCGGACTCGTGTACGATCCCGAGCACCACACGATCGTGGGCGACGACGACCTGCATCACGGCGAGAAGGCGTAAGCGCTCGGCATTCGCCCCGCGCATTGCGTCTCCATGAGGGAGGGGACCTGGGAAACCGGGTCTCCTCCCTTTTTCGCGGGCGGAGAGGCGTGCGCCGTCTGCCGGGCGTGCAATAACGTACAAGCGCCGCGGCGCATGCATCGACTATACTGTGCCTTTGCGAAAGGAGAGCAGGCATATGCGATGCGAAGGCGGGCGGACCGGGGGTCCGCAGGCGGCGGAGGAGCCGCGGGGCATGGACGCGCGCGAGGTGCGGGCGCTCGCACGCCCCGACGGGTCCTTCGTGGAGGTGTGCTCGCTGGCCGGGAACATCCGGGCGTTCCCGAACCACCTGCACGACCATTACGTGGTGGGAGCCCTGTACGCCAGCCGCCGCGCGCTCGCCATCAGCGCCCGCGAGCTTCACGTGCTGGAGCCCGGCGACGTGTTCCTGGTCAACCCCGGCGACCCCCATGCCTGCGACCCGCTCGACGACGAGCCGTTCGCGTACCGCTGCGCGAACGTGCCGGTGGCCGCGATGGCCGCGCTTGCCGGGCCGGACGGGGGACCGGCGGACGTGCCCGAGCGCGCCCGCGCCACGGGAGGCGCGCCGACTGCCGAGGTCGGGGCCGTTGCGGGCCCGTCCGGACGGGCCGCGGACGGTTCGGCACCCGCCGCGCCCGCGCCACGGTTCGCCGTTCCCGTGCTGCGGGATCCCGCGCTGTTCGAGCGGGCGGACGCGTTCTTCAAGCGGGGAGCGCACGAGGGAGCACCGGCGCTCGACGAGCTCGACGGTTTGCTGCGCGCCCTTCTCGACGCGGCCGACGCGGCGGCCGGCGGCGCGCGGGCGTATGCTGAGCCGGGAGGCCCCGTGGCCGCCGCACGGGCGTTCGTGGATAAGCGCTACGCCGAGCGCATCGCGCTCGAGGACCTGGCGGCCGTCGCGCGCACGAGCCGCTATGCGCTCGTGCGCGCCTTCAAGAGGGAGCTGGGCATCACGCCGGGCCGCTATATCGCGGCCGTGCGCGTCATGCACGCGAAGAGCCTGCTGGAGCAGGGCTGCACGCCCGTAGAGGCCGCCGGCCTCGCAGGCTTCGCAGACCAGGCCCATCTCGGGCGCGTGTTCCGCAACGTGACGGGGCTCACGCCGGCGCGCTACCGCGCCGCCTGCGCGGGGGATGCCTCATGAGCGCGCGCGAGGCGGCGAAGGTCGCGCGGGCGGCCGGAGGGTCGGCGGCGCGCGGGCACCTGTTCGCGCTCTTCACCGTGGCGGTGTGGGGCACGACGTTCGTGGCCACGAAAGTGCTGCTCGTGGACTTCGCGCCCATCGAGATACTGTTCTACCGCTTCCTCATAGGGTTCTTGGTGCTGTGGGCGTGCCGTCCTCGCCATGTGAGGCTGGGCGGCTGGCGCGAGGAGGCGCTCGTAGCGGCGGCCGGCCTCACGGGCGTGGTGCTGTACTTCCTGTTCGAGAACATCGCGCTCACCTACACCACGGCCAGCAACGTGGGCGTGATCGTGGCGGTGAACCCGTTCTTCACGGCGCTGCTGTCCTCGGCGCTGCTGCGCGACGAGAAGCTGCACCCGGTGTTCTTCGCCGGGTTCGCGCTTGCCATGGCGGGCATCGTGCTCATCAGCTGGGAGGGGCTGGGCACGGGCGGCGTGGTGGGCGACGCGCTTGCGGTGGCGGCCGCGGCCGTGTGGGCGTTCTACGCCGTGCTCACCCGCAAGCTTTCGCTGCTGTGCGACGACACCATCCAGATGACGAAGCGCACGTTCGCCTGGGGCCTCGTGCTCATGGTGCCGGCGCTGTTCCTGCTGGACTTCCAGTTCGGCATCGAGCGGTTCGCCGATCCGGTTGCGGCCGCGAACATGCTGTTCCTGGGCGTGGGCGCGTCGGCGGCGTGCTTCGCCACGTGGGGCATCGCCGTGAAGCTTCTGGGCGCCGTGAAGACGAGCGCCTACATCTACCTCGTGCCGGTGATCACGGTTGCGGCGTCGGTGCTGGTGCTGGGCGAGCCGCTCACGCCGCAGATCTGCGTCGGCGTTGTGCTGACCTGCGCCGGGCTCGTGCTGTCCGAGCGAGGCAAGGGCGCGCCGCCCGCGGAGGCCGCAGCGTGCGGGGACGGCTGCGCGGGCACGGCGGGCGCGGAGGCCGCGGGTGGCGCTGGAGTCCACGGCTGCGAGGAGGCTGCGCCCGACCGGCGCTAGAGGCCCTCGCGCTCGATGAAGCGCACGAACGCCCGCGCCTGCCGCTCCAGGTAGGGTGCCGAGGAGTCCAGCGCGAGCACGCCGTCTGCGGCCTGGGTGGCAATGTGGGGGATGGCCAGGCGCGGCTGGTTCATGATCCGCGCATCCAGGAAGCTGAGCACGCCCACGAACTGCTCCTGCGCATGCGCCGCCCCGCTCATGCCGATGCTGGCGCCGGCCAGCGCCACGGGCTTGCCGGCCAGCACCTGGCCCTCGGCCTCGCTCACAGGGCGCGAGAGCCAGTCGATCAGGTTCTTCAGCGGGCCGGGGATGGCGTGGTTGTACTCGGGGCTGAACAGCCACAGCCCGTCGGCGCGCTTGACCTCGTCGCGGACGCGCGCCACGGCGCCGGGCGCAGGGTGCTCGATATCCTGGTTCATGAGCGGGACGTCGTCCCAAGCGAGCAGCCGGAAGCCTGCTTCGGGGTGCAGCCTGCCCAGCGCAGCCCCCGCGGCCTCGGCGAGCTGGCGGTTGTAGCTTCCCTGCCGAAGCGATCCGGCGATGGCGAGTATGTCCATGAGGTGCCTCTCGATCCATTAATGTTATCATCTTGGTGTCATATGATAGCACGTTTGACATGTCGCGGCTTGGATTGGCGTTGAACCGTCACGGAAAACCGCTTGGCCCCCTGCGCCTTCTGCAGGCGACGGCTTCGCTATAATAGGCGGCGATCACGAGAGCGAAGGAGATATCGGTGGCTGAATTGACGGACCAGCAGATCGCACGGGAAGAGAAGTTCCTGGAGGGTATACCGCGCCTCAACGTGGGTGCGCTGTTCCTTCCGCCCATCTGGGGGCCGGCTCATGGCATGTGGGCGGCGCTCCTGTTCTATCCCATCTGGCTGTTCGCGGACAACACGTTCTACGCGGCATGGACGGAGCGCACGCCGCTTGCGCTCATCGTGGCGGCAGCCGTTTTCGTGACGCTCACGGCGGGCACGGTGGCCTTCTCCCTCATCGGGCAGCCCTTCGCCGCGCATCGCGCCGCCTCGCGCGGCGTGGAGAAGGATGCGTACTTGCGCCGTCAGCGCGTATGGGCTGCGGTGAGCGTGGTCGCGGGTTGCGTCATGATCGCCGGGGCCACTTACTACAACCTGGCCATCCGCCCGACGTTGGGGGCGTGATGGGCATGGGGGAGGAGCATGCCGCGGGCGGCGCGGTCGCGACGGGCGCGCCGGAGGACGGCCTGTTGTCCGACGAGCGTGCGGCTGCGAGCGCATCGGAAGGAAGCGCCCAGGTTCGCGGCGGCGCCGCGGGCGCGCCGGAGGGCGGCGCTGTGCGGCGCATCGGGGTGTTCTGCGTGGGGAACAAGCTCATGCTGGACGACGGGCTGGGCACCGCCGTGTACGAGGAGCTGGTAGAGCGCTACGAGGCGCCCGGCAACGTGGAGTTCTTCGACGTGGGTTGCCTGAGCATGGATATGCTGCCGTACGTGCGCGACTTCGACGTGCTCCTCACCGTGGACGCGGTAGACGGCACGGACGCCGAGCCGGGCACCGTGTTCCGCTTCGAGCCCGACGCCATGGCGCGCCACTCGGGTGCCACGGCATCGCTGCACGACTTGAAGCTCGTCGACCTGTTCGACGCCGCCACGCTGCTGGGCTACGAGGCCGAGGGCCTGTGCCTGGGCATGCAGGTGGAGAACCCTTCGCCGGCCGTGGTGACGGTGGGCCTCACGCCGAAGGTGGCCGCCGCGCTGCCCCTCCTGGTGGAGACGGTGGCGGGCGAGCTTGCGCGACTGGGCTCGCCGCTTGTCCCGCGCGCGGGTGCAGCCGGATAAGGACGGCTTCGTAACGGCACGGTTTCAACGCAGCCAACGTTCCGTGAAGCGCCTTTACAGGGAGCCGACGCCGCTGGTAGCATGCTGACCTCGTGAGGACGGCCCTTTATGGAGGCAACCCCGTAATGCCCCGCGCGGCCCTTCGGCCGCCCTTGGTGCGGCGCCGATGCGTCGCGGCCTCCTCCTCCCGTTCCAGAGAGCCAGCAAGAGGAGTGCCGAGCACCGTGCCGAACCCCAGCGAAGAGACCGACTACCTGCGTGCCATGCCCGTGCCGTTCGCCGTCGTCAAGACCATCCCCGACGAGGAGGGGCGCACCGTCGACCTGGTGTTCGCCTATGTAAACGATGCCGCCATCGCCTTGGCAGGCTGCGCGCGCGAGGTGCTCGTGGGCTCGTCGGTGTTCGATGCCTGCCCCGATGTTGCGCGCTGCATGCTGGGAGTGCTGGACGACACGGCGCGCACGGGCGCCGCGCAGTACTTCACCTGCCGCAGCGTTTCCGGCGACCGTTACTTCTCCGTGCGTTCCTACCGCCCCCGCGAGGGCTTCTGCGCCTGCGTGCTCCAGGACGTTACCGAGCAGGCTCTGCTGGACCGCCGATTGCGCGAGGAGCGTCGTCTCCTGGAGCGCCAGGCCATGCGCGATCCGCTGACCGGCCTGTACCATGTGCGGCAGGGCAGGCGCCTCGTGGAGGGCGCCCTTGCCGAACCGCGCTGGGAGGGTGCGTGCAGCGCGCTGTTCATGTTCGATGTGGACGACTTCAAGAAGGTGAACGACGAGCACGGGCACCACCGCGGCGACGACGTGCTGCGCGGGTTCGCCCAGCTGCTGGAGCAGTCGTTCCGGCGTACCGACATCGTGTTCCGCGCGGGCGGCGACGAGTTCTCCGCGTTCGTGGCCGACATCCCGTGCGCCTGCGTGGCCGAGCGGATATGCTCCGACGTCATCGCGGGCGTCGAGCGGCTCTCGGCCGAGGGCGTGCCGGTGAGCGTGAGCATCGGCGCTGCCGTGGGGAGGCCCGGCTGGTCGTACGAGTCGTACTACCGCGTGGCCGACCAGGCGCTGTACCGCATCAAGCGCACGGGGAAGAGCGCGTACCGCGTGGCCGTAATGGACGGCCCCGCCGCCCCCGCGTCGGCCCTGTCCGGGGCGCCCGAGCGCCGCAGCCTGCGGCGCTCCGCGCGGAAAGGGGCGCCGCGTACCCAGCCTGCGGCCTGACCTGCGCGGGGCCGGTCAGGCCTCTTGCTTTCCGGGGCCGCCCGCGCCCAGGAAGCGCTCCTCGAACTGCCCGGCGGTCAGCGGGCGCGAAACGAGGAATCCCTGCACGCTGTCTGCACCGATGGCGCGCACGGTGTCCAGCTCGGTTCGCTCCTCAACCCCCTCCACCGTCACCTCGATGTCCACGCTATGGCAGAGATCGATGACGGCGTCGATGAACGCGCGGTTGAACGACTCGGCATGGATGTTCTTGATGAACAGCCGATCGATCTTAACGATGTCGGCCGGCGACTGCGACAGCAGGCCGAGCGAGGAGTACCCCGTGCCGAAGTCGTCCATGGCCAGGCGTATGCCGATGGCGCGCAGCCGGTCGAACGTCGCGCGCAGCGCCTCCAGGTCGGTGACGAAGTAGCTCTCCGTCATCTCCAGCACGATACGGCTCGGCTTGGTGCCGGCCTCGACCAGGGCATGCTCCACGAACGGCACGAAGTCGGCCTCGAGCAGCTGCAGGTAGGAGATGTTCACGTTCATGATGAAGTCGGGCTGGACGAGGTCCCATGCCGCGCACTGCCGGACGGCCTGCTGGAACACCCAGCGGCCCACGGCGCCGATGAGGCCGTAGGACTCCAGCACGGGGATGAACTCGGCCGGGCTCACGCTGCCGAACTCGTCTGCGCTCCAGCGCAGCAGCGCCTCGGCGCCGACGATGCGCAGCGTGTCGGCGTCCACGAGCGGCTGGTAGTGCAAGGGGAAGCCCCGCATGCCGTCCATGACGGACGCCTGCAGGCGGTCGCTGAGCTCCAGGCGGCGCAGCTTCTCCCTCGACATGTCCGACGAGAAGAACGACACGGTGTTCTTGCCGCGGTGCTTGCTCTCCTCCAGCGCGCTCTCGGCATGCTTGATGAGGTCGAGCCCCGTGGAGCCGTCCTCGCCGACCATGGCGATGCCGCCGGACACCGTGCAGAAGTACGGCACGCCCTCGATGGCCTGCTGGCGGTTGGCGAAGGCGTGCACGGTGCGGTACAGGTCCTCCATGGCGCCGCGGTCGGCATCGTCGAGCACGACCGCGAACTCGTCGCCGTCGAAGCGGAACGCCGAGGCGTTCTCGGGCAGCAGGCGCTGGAGCGTCTGCGCGAACTGGCGCAGCACGCCGTTGCCGAACGAGTGGTCGTTGAGCGAGTTGATGCGCGAGAAGTCGTCGAGCCCCAAAAGCAGGACGCCGCCCGAGGGGCGCTCGTGGGCGAGCAGGCGGTCGAGCACCTGCAGGCACTTGCCGTGCATGAACAGGCCCGTGGTGGCGTCCACCTTGCCCTTGCGCTCCAAGCTGGTGACGGCGCCCGAGAACAGCACGGGCGCGCCGTCGTCGTCGTGCATGAGCAGCCCGCGGCATACGATCCAGATGTACTCGCCCTTGCGGTTGCGCACCTGGTACTCCAGGTCGTGCTCGTCGGTCTTGCCGCAGAGCATGTCGTCGATGGATTCGTCGAAGCTCTGGCAGTCGCGCTCAAGTATGAGCTCGCGCCATCGGGGAATGAGCCCCTCGAACACGCGTCCGGGCAGGTCGAAGTCGTGCAGCATGTTCTCGGACACGAGCGCCATGTCCGTTTTCATGTCGATGATGTAAAGGTAGTCGTCCGTGCTGTACGCTATGGCATCGTAGAACAGGCGCGGATCGAGGTCGAAGGAGTTCAGCGCTTCATTCGCGTCCATGCAGGGCTACCTCGCGTCTTGTTGACGGGCATTCAAATTAACGTTGATCGTATTGTAAGGTCAATCGGCCTTCTCGGCGAGCAGAAAACGCAAGGAGAGGGGTTTTCGGCAGGCTGCGGCCGGCCCGGGCGCCGGTGCGCGGGGTCCGGCGGGCTCGGCCGTGGCGGTTGCGTGACGAAACGCCTGCGGTTGCGCCACAACGGCTGCGCGCGGCTCTGGAGCGCGGGCGGCGCGGTTATGGTGTTCCGAAAAGCCGTGGCCCGCGTTCGCGCGCGGCCGAGAAGGAGCCTTCCGCCATGCGAATCAACACGATCAGCGCCTACGAGACCACTGCCGAGAAGTTCTTCGGCGCCTTGGAGTCATGGGACGTCGACCTGCTGCTGGACACGCGCTTGAAGAACACGAACCAGCTGGCAGGCTTCACCAAGAAGAACGACCTGGCGTACTTCGTGCCGAAGCTCCTGCACGCCGACTACGTGCACGACAAGCTGTTCGCCCCGGCGCCCACCATGCTCGAGCGCTACCTGCACGGCAACATCGGCTGGGACGCCTACGCCGACGCCTATCGCGAGGACATCCGCGAGCGCGAGGCCGTGCCGCAGTTCTACGACCGTTACGGCGAGTACAAAAGCGTCTGCCTCCTGGGCACCGCCACCCACAAGCGCCGCAGCCACGTCGAGGTGCTCCAGCAGATGCTCGAGGCCGCGACGAAGGGCTAGCGCCCTCGCTTCGCCGGCATCGGGCGCCCGCTTTCACGCCGCCTGCGCCTGGTCTTGCGCCGAGCCAGCCTTGCCATCCGCCGAGCGGTGATTCCGTCAGCGCGTGCGATCCACGCACTTCGGGCCCGCTTCCTGCGAGACCGTCTCAAGCCCTGCTCTTCCCGTTTCCCTATGCCGATGCTCCATGGGAAGCATCGGTACGGTTGTTGGGTCTCCTTGCAAAACTAGCAATTACTAGTATAATAGCTAGCGCACACTAGTTTTAGGAGGATACGTGAGGAGCAGGGACACGAAAGGGCGAATCGTCGAGGCGGCGTTCGGGTTGTTCGCGGAGCAGGGGTACCATGCCGTTTCCGTGCGCGACATCGCGGCGGCGGTGGGTGTCAAGGACGCGTCGCTCTACAACCATTTCCCGGGCAAGCAGGCCATCTTCGACGCGGTGCTGGCCGCGCAGCTCGAGCGCACGCGCGCGGTGTTCGCGGAGCAGGGCGTCATGACCGCGCCGGTCGAGGACCCCGCCGGGTACGCCGGTGCGTTCGAGGAGACGGAGCGGCGGGTGCTGGCGGGGTTCCGGCACTTCTTCGCGGACGGGGACATGGTCCGGCTGCGCCGGCTGCTGGCCGCAAGCCGGTACGCCGACGCCCACGCTGCGGAGGCGTTCCGCTTCGTGTTCGTGGAGCAGCCCCTGGCCATCCAGCGCGCGGTGTTCGAGCACCTGATGGCCATCGGGCAGTTCGCACTCGACGACGCCCAGGCCCTCGCGCGCGAGTTCTACGGGCCGGTGTTCCTGCTGCTGCTCTCGGACGTTCCCTGGGAGGACGCGGAGCCGCTCATACGCGACCACCTGGGACGGTTCTTCTCTGCACATGCGATCGGGGCACCTGCGGGCGCTGCGGCGGAAGGAGGCGCGCGATGAGCGCCATCGTGGTGTACGCGTCGCAGACAGGGTTCACGCGCCGGTACGCGGAATGGATCGCAGAGGAGCTGGGCTGCGAGGCCGTGCCGGTGGAGCGGGCTGACGCGATAGATGCAGGCGCGTGCGACGTGGTCGTGTTCGGCGGCTGGTTCCATGCGGGCGGCCTGGTGGGGAAGAAGTGGCTCGCGCGCACCCGGGCAGCGCACCCGGGCACCCCCTTCGTCGCGTTCGCCGTGGGCGCGACGCCGCCGGAGTGGACCGACATGGTGGACGAGGCGATGGCGCGGGAGTTTCCCTCGCCGGAGCTCGACGGCGTGGAGCGGTTCTACCTGCGCGGCGGGTTCGCCTACGAGAGGCTGAGCCTGCCGAACAAGCTGGCCATTAAGATGTTCTTCAAGATGCAGGAGAAGCAGGCGGCCACCGACCCACGCGCCGCCGAGATGCTCTCGGGGATGCGCGGCGGCTTCGACGGCACCGACCGCGCCGCCATCGCGCCGGTGGTCGCCCGGGTGCGCGAGCTGGCGGCCGCGGCCGGCCAGCCGCCGGCCTGACGGGTGCTCGGCCGGCCCGTCGCCGACCGCTTGCCGAGCCGGATGCGCCTAGCGGCGAGGGTGCGCGGCGGGATGCCGCATGAGGCCGTGCTCGGTGCACCAGGTGTAGAGCGTGCCGCCGGGCAGGTGCGGCAGGCGCGCCTCGCCGCCCTGCTCGGGGTACAGCTTCTCCACGGCCAGGCTGTCGTAGCCCACGACGGCGGCGAAGCCCAGGCTGTGGGCCTTCTCCATGGGATGGTCGAACGTGAGGTACCAGTCGCCCTCTGCGTCCTCCACCCGCACGGCGTGCACGTCGTCGGCGGCTTGCACGGGCAGCGGCCCGAGCTTCCTGCCGCAGCAGGAGACGTCGGCGTCCCGTGTTCTCGCAGGAAGGGCAAACGCGGAATGCCGTGCGCCTCATAGTGCCTCCTTGGAGCTCGTCGGGGGAGAGGCTGCCTGCCAAAAGCGCCTCGACGGTGGCGCCCAGCTCTTCGGCGAGCGCGGGCAAAAGCGACACGTCGGGGCAGCCGCCCCCGCGCTCCCACTTCGACACGGCCTTGTCGCCCACGCCCACGAGCTGCGTCAGCTGGAGCTGCGTGAGCCCGCGCTCCTCCCGCAGGCTGCGGATGAGCTCGCCGGTGCGTCTGATGTCCATGGTTCTCCTCCTGGTTCGGTTTCGCGTGCCGTCCCACGATACCCGTGCGCGGCGGCGCGCGCAATGAACGCTCCGTAGAGTGCGGTCGGCGAAGGCGTGGTCCGTCTGCCGGGCTAGAACGAGGGCCTCGGGCAGCTCGACGGTGCGGCTCCTTTGCGCAGGCTCACGGCCCCGCGCAAAGGAGCCGCGAGTATGGCAGGCCCCGTTCCCGGAGATGCGTCAGCGGCGGCGCGCCTCGGCCTTCTTCACGCGATCGACGAGGAAGTCGCGCACGCCGTCGCGCTCGATGCCCAGCGACACGGACAGCTCGTCGCACAGCAGGTTCTCGGCCAGGTCGAAGTACTTCTTGTCCGTGGCGGTGATCTGGCGGCCGGCGCCGGAACGGCGCACGGTGCGCTCGTGCACGGACTTCATGATGGGCACGAGGTCCTGCGGCGAGAACGTCTTGAGGCGCTTGTCGTACTCCTCCTTCAGGCGCCGCTCCAGCAGCGTGGGCGTGTTCGCACCCGGCTTCAGGACGTCCTCGTCGATGGTCTGCGCGTCGGCGATGGAATCGATGAGCGCGAGCGCCTCCTTGCGCGACATGGCGGGGCGCAGCGCGGGCGGCTCGGCCTCGGGGACGGCTACGAAGAGCTTGAGGGAGTTCTCGAACAGCGCGTGCAGCTCGAAGTAGTCCCGGCTCTCGAAGTACGCCTCGCGCACGGCGGCCACCTTGCAGACGTGATGGCGGTAGACGACGATGTCTCCGGGGGAAACCATGGCGACCTCCTGGTCTGATTGGGTGGGGAAACGGTTGCGCGATTCCATCGCGTCAGAAGGACGGCGCAGATCAGCATGGCTATTGTACCAATTTTGGCGCCGATGGCGCCCGCGTGCGATCGGCGAACGGTCGCGGCGACGAAGAGTTTTCCTGCCAGGCGCGCGGAGAAGGGCCCTACTCCCCCTTGCCCTCCACCGCGCCGGCGGGGCAGGCGTGGTAGCAGTTGCCGCACTCGTCGCAGCGCTCGCCCAGGATGGCATAGGGCTCGCCGGGCACGATGGCCTTGAACGAGCAGCCCGCGAGGCAGGTGCCGCAGGCGATGCAGTCGTCCGTGATCCGCAGGCCCGGCTCCTCGTACGCGTCGCCGCCGAACGCGAAGCGCTCGCGGTGGAGCTTATGGTCGCGGTTGACCATGGCGTAGTCGTAGTCGTACAGCTCGCCGTGGAAGCGGTGCAGCACGAACACGCGCGTCTCGGGGTACTTGGCGATGTCGTACACGGCCACGTTGAAGTTGCGGTCGTGCGGGGCTTTGGCCTCGACTTCGGCCATCGATAGTTCGCGCACCTCGCCGGCCACGCGCATCTGGTAGCCGGGCTTGAACAGGGGCAGGTTGTTCTCGTCGAACACGACCTTGGCCTCCGTGCGCTCTCCGTTCACGGCCAGCCGCCCGCTCTGTTTAAGCTGGCGGTAGAACGGCTTCACGTCCATGGTGCGCAGGTAGAGCCCCTCGTCGTCGTAGGCGAAGAAGTGGGCGATGCGCGCCTCCACGCCGCCGTGCCCGTCGGGCGTGGCGAAGCTGCAGCAGCCGATCTCGTCGAAACGGTCGAAAACTTCCTTCATGGTGAGCATGGGCCGGGTCCTTTCTCGCAGGTCAGTTCGTGGGCAGGGCGCGCCAGCGGCGGGCGATGGCCTCGGCGTGGGCGCGCATGAGGTCCATCCCCAAAAGCTCGGTGCAGTCCTCGGAGACGTTCGACACGGAGTTCGCGTCGATGATGCAGGGGCCGCGGCCGCACTCGATGACGTCGAAGCTGCCCAGCTCGATGGACAGCACGGCGGCGGCCCGCTCCGCGGCGTCGGTGATTTCGCGGGGAACGTCGGGGTAGGCGGCGTAGGTGGAGCCGAAGCGGTAGGCCGACAGGCCGTTGTCCGCCACGGAGCGCTTCACCACGAGCGCGCACGCGCCGTCCACCACCTCGATGCGCGTGAGGAAGCCGCGCGCCGGCTCCACGTACTCCTCGGCGATGAACGCGATGGCGGGGGCCCCGGCCAAGAACGACCGGGCCTCGTCGGCGCTGCGCGCGATGGCGGTGCAGGTGGTGCGGCCGCCGCAGTTCGGCTTGAGCACGCAGGGGTAGGAGAGTGATGCGGGGTCGACGTCCTTTGGAATCGCGCAGGCGTAGACGGCGGGCGTGACGAGGCCGGCCGCGGCCAGCGTCTCGGTCGCAAGGCGCTTGTCGACCTCGAAGAAGTGGGCGCGCGCCGGGTTCACCAGCGGGATGCCGCGCTCCTCGGCCGTGCGCGCGAGGAGCGCCATGCGCTTAAGCGAGGCCGTGTGCCCGCGGAACCGGGCGCTCGCGAACACGCGGCTGACCAGCATCTCACAGGCGAGCGCCGCCTGCATGCTCGCCGCGTCCTCCATGTCCAGCAGAAGCGCGGGCGCCCCGCACGCCTCCAGCTCGGCCGCCAGCTTATGGTCGGACCACTCGTCCGACTCGTACAGCACGCCTATCATCGGATGCTCCATTCCAACAGCTTGCCCAAGAACCGCTGCAGCTCCGGCGTGGCCGGATGGTCGAACAGGCGGGCGCTCTCGCCGTATTCCAGCAGGCGCCCGCCGTGCAGGAACGCCACCTTGTCGCAGGCGCGGCGGGCGAAGCCCATCTCGTGCGTGACCACGATGAAACGGGTGCCGGTCTCCTTGAGGTCGCGGATGAGGTCGAGCACGTCGTTGGTGTACTCGGGGTCGAGCGCGCTCGTTGGCTCGTCGAGCAGCAGCATCTTGGGAGACGCCGCCACGGCGCGCGCGATGGCAACGCGCTGCTGCTGGCCGCCCGAGAGCTGGGCGGGGCGCTTGGCCTCCTCGGCCGCCAGCCCGAAGCGCGCGAGCAGGTCGGCGGCGCGCTCACGGGCCTGGTCCTCGGGCACGCCATGAACCACGGAAAGCGGCAGCGCCACGTTCTCCAGAGCGCTCAAGTGGTGGAACAGCCCGCTCGCCTGGAACACGAAGCCTAGCTGGGAGCGGTAGGACGGAAGCGCGCGCTCGTCGTAGTCCACGCGTTCGCCGTCCACCTCCACTGTGCCGTCCGTGGGCGCGATGAGCCCGCCCACGATGCGCAGCAGCGTGGACTTCCCGCCGCCCGACGGCCCGATGACGGCGAGCGTGGTCACGTCGTCATCGAAGTCGATGCCGCGCAGCACGGGCACGCCGTCGAACCCCTTCTCCAGGTGCTCCAGCCTAATGCGCATAGCCGAACCTCTTCTCGAAGCGCTTGCTCACGAACATGATGGGCAGCGTGAGGCACAGGTACAGCCCGCCCAGCAGCAGGAAGCCGCCGAAGAAGTTGTAGTTGGTGGCCGTGATCTCGCGGATGGTCTGCGTGAGCTCGATGACCGCGATGACCGACAGGAGCGACGAGTCCTTCACGATGGTGGCGAACTGCCCGGTGAGCGCCGGCAGCGTGCGCGCCACCAGCTGAGGCAGCACCACGTGGCGCACGGTCTGCGCGCGCGTGAAGCCCACGGCGCGGGCGGCCTCCAGCTGGCTCTCGTCGATGGACAGCAGGCTGCCGCGCACGATCTCGGCGATGTAGGCGCCGGCGAACACGGACAGGATGACGACGCCCGCCACCACCTTGTTGTCGATGCCCCACGCCGTGCCGATGATGTAGTAGAACAGGTAGATCTGCACGAGCAGCGGCGTGCCGCGCACGAGCTTCACGTACAGGTCGCACAGGTAGCGCACGGGTAGCACGCGCGCGCTCTGACCCAGGGCCACGGGCACCCCGATGGCCATGCTGGCCACGAGGCTGGCCGCCGAGAGCTCCACCGTGAGCAGGAAGCCGCTGCCGATGCGGTCGCGGTACTGCCCCACGAAGTCGAAGTTCAGCGTGATGCCGGTCATGCCGAGCGAGACCCAGAATACGGCAATCACGGCGACGCAGACCAAAAGGTAGTTCGCCGCGGCCTTGAGCGGCGGCGTTTCCTGGCGGGGCGCCGCCGTGAACGGGCGGGCGAGCGGTGAGGGTGCTTTCAACGGGCGCCTTTCTCGCGGCGGTCGGACGGCGCGGCTACTCGAAGTCGAAGAACCACTTGAAGCCCAGCTCGTCGAAGGCGGCCTTCTCGCTGGCCAGGTACTTCTCGGTCAGGCGGTCGAACTCGCCCGAGGCCTTCGACTGGGCGATGAACTCGTTCAGCTGGCCCAGCAGCTCGTCGTTGCCCTTGGCCACGGCGATGCCCCACGACTCGGGGTCCTGGAACGGGATGAACACGGCCTCGGTGGTGTCGGGGTTCTTCTGGTTGTTGCGGTGGATGGTCAGCTGGTCGTACAGGAAGCCGTCGGCCTTGCCCTGCACGACCTCGGTCACGCAGGCGCTCTCGTCGGCCAGGCGCACGACCTCGGCTTCGGTAAGGTTCTTCGTGGCGAACACGTCGCCGGTGGAGCCGGTCTTCACGGCCACCTTCCTGCCGGCCTGGTTCAAGTCGTCGATGCTGCCGATGCCCGACTGGGCGTTGGCCAGGATGGCCAGCTGCGCCATGGCGTAGGGGTCGGAGAAGTCCACCGACTCCTTGCGGGCGTCCGTGATGGTGATGGACGACATGAGGCAGTCGGCCTTGCCGGTCTGCACCATGGGGATGAGGCCGTCGAACGCGGTGTTCTCGATGACCACGTCGTAGCCGTACGCCGCGCCGAAGTCCTTCATGAAGTCCACGGACACGCCGCTGGGGTTGCCGGCGTCGTCCTTCGTCTCGAACGGGGGATAGGCCAGCTCCATGGCCACGGTCAGCGTCTTGTCGGCGCCGTCGCCTGCGGGCGCGGCGTCGTTCGAGCCTTCGGTGCCGCCGTTCGACGAGCAGGCGGTCAGGGCGAGGAGCGCCGCCGCGGCGAGCGCGAGGGCGGCGAGGGCCGCGCGCAGGCGGCGCGGGCGGGTGGGGGCGGTGGTGTTCATGCGTGTTCTCCCTCCAGAGCGGTTTCGAAGTTCTCCTGCATCGTGCGGAGCGTGCGGTCGAGCGCCTCAAGCTCGCCGTCGCCCAGGCCGCGGCACTGCACGTCGGCGAGCGCGTTCGAGATGGACTCGAAGACGGGCTGCAGCTGCCGCCCGCGCTCGGTGAGCGCCACGAGCGTCACGCGTTTGTCCTCGGGCAGCTTCGCCGTGGACACGTAGCCGCATCCCGCCAGCTTCTTCACCAGCGCGGTGACGGTGGACGGGTCGCGGCCGATGCGCTGCGCAAGCTCGCACATGGGCAGCTCGCCGTGTGCGAACAGCTGCACGAAGATGTCGCCGTGCGAGGGCGCGATGCCCGCAAGGCCGTGCTGCTCGAGCTCCTCGGTGATGAAGCGGTTCGCCAGGGCGAGCGTCCGGGCCAGCTGGTTGACGGTTCCGCGCAAGCCGGCCTCCTTTCGATGCGTCGGATGCTCCGAGATTATACTTTGATGTCAAAGTAATGTCAAAAAAACTCTTCCGTCAGGCGGCGGCTCTCGGCTAAAATCCTAGTAAATTTGTAGCAATTATGGTGTGCGGTGGATTTTCCCGTGGCGGTTGACTTGGAGCGGGCTCCGGGGTATATGCTGCTGTCGTAACAGGAGATGGCGGCGGTGCGTCCAGCCGCCCGCTTGCGGCCGAGGCTGCCTGCGGGGCTGGGACCGCCGCGGAAAAGGAGCATGGCATGACCCCCCGAATCACCGAGGCCGCACGGGCGTACCGCGAGAAGCTGTATCCCGGAAGCGCGGCCACCCTGTACGAGACCGATCCCGAGTTCGTGGAGCTGTTCGCCAACTTCGCGTTCGACGAGGTGGTGAACGCCGAGGGCGCCGGCGGCGGCAACCTTGATGACCGCACGCGCTTTTTGGCCATACTGTCCGCGCTCGTGGGCAGCCAGGGCGTCGAGGCGTTCAAGGCACTCGCGCCCGCCGCGCTTGCGGTGGGCTTGGAGCCCGTGGCGCTGAAGGAGCTGGTGTACCAATCGATGGCCTACGTGGGCTTCGGCCGCATGCTGCCGTTCTTGCTGGCGGCGAACGAGGTGCTGGGCGAGCGCGGCGAGTGTCTGCCGCTCGAGCCCCAGGGCACGACGACGCGCGAGGACCGGCGCGAGGCCGGCAACCGCGCGCAGGTGGAGATCTTCGGCGAGGGCATGCGGGAGTCGTGGACGCGCGGCCCCGAGGACCGGCGCCATGTGAGCGAATGGCTGGCCGCGAACTGCTTCGGCGACTGGTACACGCGCGGCGGCCTGACCCTGGCCGAGCGCGAGCTGGTCACGCTGTGCCTGCTGGCCGCGCAGGGCGGCTGCGAGCCGCAGCTGACGGGCCACGCCCTGGGCAACCTGAGGCTGGGCAACGACAAGGAGCTTTTGGTGGGCGCCGTGTCGCAGTGCATCCCCTACGTGGGCTACCCGCGCGCCCTGAACGCGCTCGCCTGCATCGACGAGGCCGCCGAGCGCCTCGCGGCCGAGGGGGAGGCGGGAGCGTAGAACTTGCTTGCGCGGGCTGTCGCAGCGTGTGGAAGCCCGTCCCCGGGCGGGCGGTTCCACCCGGGGACGGGCTGCCGGGCAGGGGCCACTACGCGAACAGCGCAGCGGCCTTCTCCATGCGCTCGGCGATAGGCACGCCGAAGGGGCAGCGGGGCTCGCACGACTGGCAGGCGATGCAGTCGGCGCCCGCTGCGTCGAGGGCCTCGTAGTGGGCGCGCACGCTGGCGGGGACCTCGTCTTGCATCGTGGCCAGGTCGTAGAACTTGTTCACCAGGGCGATGTCGATGCCCGAGGGACAGGGCGTGCAGTGGCCGCAGTACGTGCACTGGCCGAAGTAGGCGTGTTTGGGAGCGCCGGCGAGCACGCTCGCATAATCGCGCTCCTCGTTGGTAGCCTGCTCGTAGGCGCAGGCGTCGGCCACGTGCGACGGCGTTGCGAAGCCAGCCAGGATGCTGGCCACGGCGGGACGCGTGAGCGCGTAGTGAACGCACTGCGTGGGCGTCATCGCCACGCCGAACGGCGACGCCTCGGCGCTGAACAGCCGGCCGCCGGCATAGCCCTTCATGACGGTGAGGCCCACGCCCTCGCGCTCGCAGAGCGCGTAGAGCTCGGCGCGTGCCGGGTCCATGCCGCCCAGCTCGTCGGCGTAGTCGAACGTGAAGGCGTCGTCGAGGCTCGCGTGCGCGGGCAGTAGGTCGAAGGCGGGGTTCACGCTGAACATGACCACCTCGATCTCACCGGAGAGCGCCGCGCGGCGCGCCACCTCGGGCGCGTGGGTGGACAGGCCGATATGGCCGATCGTGCCGGCCTCCTTGAGCGCGCGCACGTAGCCGATGAACTCACCTGCCATGATGGCCTCGTACTTGTCCACGTCGTCCACGTAGTGGATCATGCCCAGCTCCACGTGGTCGGTGCCCAGGCGCGCGAGCAGGTCCTCGAACGCGGGACGCACGAAGGTCAGGTCGCGTGTGCGCGTGTACTGGCCGTTCTGCCAGGTGGATCCGATGTGGCCCTGGATGATCCAACGGTCGCGGTTGCCCGCGATGGCGGCTCCCAGGTTGCTGCGGACCTCGGGTTCAGCCATCCAGCAGTCGAGTATGTTGATGCCGGACGCGGCACACGCGTCTGCGACCGCCTTCACCTCGGCGGCCGACTTCTTCTCCATCCATTCGGCGCCGAAGCCTATTTCGCTTACCTCGAGGCCGGTGCGGCCCAGTTCCCGATAGCGCATGGTTCCCCCTCGTTCGTTGTGTCTATGCGTTAATAATACCGTCGAACGCGCTTGCATGCGAACGCGTTTAGCGTGATGTCATTTAACACCCTGGATCGCGCTCCAAGTCAAGGAGGGTCGCCGCCTTTTCTTCTCGTGCGTTTCTGAACGCTTTCCCCGAAAGTGTTCAGAAACGCTTCCATCAGGCCCTTTGTCTCTCGACGAATGCGAGACGGGGTCGTACCATGCCCTCGGGGGAGTTTCTCGCAAGGAGGTTCAACATGGTTTTCTCGGTGGTTCTGCACCAGATGGGGGTGTTCTTCCTCATCGTGATCGTGGGAATGGCGGCGTCGCGGCTCGGCGTGGTGAAGCGCGATTATCTGAAGGAACTTGCGTCGCTCGTGTCGAAGGTGTTCCTCCCGGCGCTCATCTTCTACATGACCTACCACGGTACGACGCGCCAGCAGGTGCTCGACAACGTGCCTATGATCGCGCTTGCGGCAGGGTTCTACGTAGTGGTGAGCGCGATCATGAAGGCGCTCGCCCTGCTCTTGAAGCCGAAGGGCGACCGGCAGAAGGTATTTAGGTTCGCCTTCATCTTCGGCAACACGGGATTCGTGGGCATACCGTTGCTCGCGGCGCTGTATCCGGAAAGCGGTCTTTTGTATATGGCGCTGTTTTCCATCGTGGACCAGTTGCTGTTCTGGACATATGGCGTGTATCTGGCCACGGCCTCAGACCGGCGGGCGCGCTTCGGGCTTCGGCAGCTGGCGAGCCCCAACATCGTGGCCATAGTGCTGGCGTTGGTTTTCGTGCTCGCTGGCGTGCAGCTGCCGGGCCTCGTGATGGACGTGCTGGATACCGTGTCGGGCGCGACGACGGCTCTCTGCATGGTGTATTTGGGATGCCTGTTCTACTATTCGAACTGGGGTGTGGCGCTCAAGGCGCGCGAGGTGTATGCAGGCATCGCGGTGAAAATGGTGCTGCTCCCCGTGGTGCTCGGCAGGCTGCTGTTCCTGACGGGACTGCCGGAGGACATGGTGGTGTCGATGATCGTGATCATGGCGCTGCCCACCATGACGGTAGTGCCCATGGTGGCGGCTGCGCACGGGAACGAGGGCGAGTACGCAGCGGGAGTGACCGTGGTCACGCTCGCGTCCTGCATCGTCACCTTGCCGTTCGTGGTTCTCTTGGCGACGGGCTAGGCGGGCGGCATGCGGCGGTTTGCAGGTGCCTCGAGACCGGCGACGATGAACGCGTCAAGCGTTTCTCGCGTGGCGTCCCAGGCGCCGGGCGCGCGGCGCGATGCGCGGGCGACCGCGTAGCAACCGCTGATCTGGAACACGAGGATAGCAGTTGCCTGTTCGGGCGTTAGGCGGCCGCGCGCGGTCTCTCGTCCGACGAACGTATGTTGGTAGCGTTCGATGATCTTGTCGACCACTCGCGTGACCAGAAGGTCGTCGTCGAATATGGGTGCGTACTTGCCGGCGTTGCGCACACGCTCGCACAGCGGACAGTCGCCGCAGGATGCTTCGGTGTCCCCGCGGCGCACCCCCACCATGTCATGCGGGTTCTCGAAGCAGTCTTCCAAGATGGCATCGAGGGTGTCTGAGAGGTTGCGGTAATGCAGGTAGAACGTGCTGCGGCTCGTGCCAGCGGTGCGGCAGACCTCGGCCACGGTGGCATCGTGGAACCGCTTGCGTGCCATGACTTCGAGCAATGCGTCCTTGAGTGCCTGCTCGGTGGCGAAAGACCTTTTGTCTGCGCGGGACATGCGCGCCCCCTCCCCTTCGGGTCGCCCATACGGCGGCATGCTTCGCCGAGCGGGCGGGGAAAGCATAGCATGTCCTGCGGCGCCGTGCCTAGAGCGCCGCGTACTCCTCGGCGCCCACCGGTTCGTACCATTCGTTCGAGCCGTTCACGGCGGGCACCTCCACAGCCAGGTGCGCGAACCAGCTGTCGGCGGCGGCGCCGTGCCAGTGCTTCACGTTGGCGGGGATGTTCACCACGTCGCCTGCCTTGAGCGCACGGGCTGGACGTCCCTCTTCCTGGTACCAGCCGCGCCCGCCCGTGACCAGCAGGATCTGTCCGCCGCCCGACTCGGCGCGGTGGACGTGCCAGTGGTTGCGGCAGCCCGGCTCGAACGTGACGTTGCCGATGGTCACCTGCTCGGTGGAGAGCATGTGCAGGTAGCTCCGACCGGTGAAGTACCGGCCGAAGGGGTTCTCCGCCCCGCGCGGGAATATCTCTTTCTCGGGGGTCGTCGGGGTGTCGCTCATGGGTGCCTCCTAGGTTCGCGATGGGTTGTCCCGTCCACGATACCTCTTGGAGCCCGCTCGAAGTCAAGGGCTTTCCGCGCCATGCGCGCCTACCTCCCGAGCGTCCGGCGCAGGCAGGCGGCCGTGGCGCCGGTGCCGTGCGCGGCAAGGGCGGCGGGGGTTCCCTCGAACACGAGGCGCCCGCCGGCATCGCCTCCCCCGGGGCCGAGGTCGATCACCCAGTCGCTCGCGCACAGCACCCGGTGGTCGTGCTCCACCGCCACGACCGTGTTGCCGGCGTCCACCAGGCGGTCCAGCAGCGCGAGGAAATGCTCCACGTCCTGCGGGTGCAGGCCGCGCGTGGGCTCGTCCAGCAGGTAGAGCGTGCGCTCCCGGCCGCCCCCGAGGAGCTCGCGTGCCAGCTTCAGGCGCTGGCCCTCGCCGCCCGAGAGCGTGGTGAGCGGTTGCCCCAGTTCCAGGTAGCCGAGTCCCACGTCGACCAGCAGGCCGAGCGTGCGGGCGATCTTGGGGTGGGAGGCGAAGGCGTCCCGCGCCTCGTCCACCGACAACGCCCAGCACGTCGGCTATGGAGCGTCCGTCGAGCGTCGCCTCCAGCACCTCGTCGTGGAAGCGGCGGCCGCGGCAGGTTGGGCAGGGGGCCTGCACGTCCTTGAAGAAGAGCAGGTTGCTTGTGACGGTGCCCATGCCCTCGCACGTCTCGCAGCGGCCGCCAGGGGTGTTGAAGGAGAACGCCTTCGCCGAGAGTCCTCGCGAGCGCGCCTCCGGGGCGGCGGCGAAGGCCGCGCGGATGGGAGCCCACACGTCCGCGTACGTGGCCACGTTCGAGCGTTTCATGCGCGCGATGGGCGTTTGCTCCACGGCGACGATGCGGTCGAGGTGCCCGCAGCCGGACACGGCGTTCTCGGGGCCGGCCGCGTCGCCTTGCGCCAGGACGTCGAACACGAGGGTGGACTTGCCCGAGCCGGACGGCCCCGTCACCGTCACGAGGCACCCGGCGGGGATGTCCGCGTCCAGATGGTCGAGGTTGAACCGGGTGGCGTTGCGTATCTCGATCGGGGCGCACCGGGGCGTGCGCGGCGCCGCCTTGGGCGCGAGCGGGCGTGCGAGGAAGCGCCCGGTGGCGGAGTCGGGCGCGGCGGCGAGGTCGGCGAGCGACCCCTCGGCCACCACGCGGCCTCCGCAGGCGCCCGCGCCGGGGCCCAGGTCCACCAGGTGGTCGGCCGCGCGCATGACGTCGAGGTCGTGCTCGATGACCAGCACGGTGTTGCCCAGGTCGCGCAGGTTCCGCAGGATGTCCACGAGGCCCTCCGTGTCGCGGGGATGCAGGCCGGCGGTGGGCTCGTCCAGGATGTAGACGACGCCGGAGAGCTCCGAGTCCAAGACGGCGGACAGGCGCAGCCGCTGCAGCTCGCCGCCCGAGAGCGTGACGGTAGCGCGGTCGAGCGTCAGGTAGTCCAAGCCCACGGCGCCGATGCGCGCGAGCTTCGTCTCCATGTCCAGCAGGTAGTCTTTCACCATCGCGCGACGCGGCCCGCCCAGCTCTGTGCTCACCCGGCGCACCCACGCCGCGAGCTCGCGCAGCGACTGGTTCGCCAGCTGGGGCAGCTGGGTGCCCGCCACGGTAGCCCCGCGGCCCCGTGGACCCAGGCGCTCTCCGCCGCAAACGGGGCAGGCGGCACGCACGAGGTAAGGGCGCACGCCCTTTGCGTCCGGCCCCCGCTCGCCCAAGCGGCGCATGAGCAGCGGCACCACGCCCTCGAAGCGCCCGTCGGCCACCTTACGGGGCGGCGCGACGTGCGGCAGCGCCTCCTTGAGCGCGGGCGCCTCGGCACCCTCGTACAAGAGCGCCTTCTGCAGCGCATCGAACGCCCCCACGGGCACGCGGGCGGGGTCGGGCAGGCCGAAGTGGCGGCTTGCCGCGCGGAACACGCCTATCTGGTACTCGCGGTACTTCGCCTGCCAGAAGGCCACGGCCCCGTCCTCCAGCGAGAGGGACTCGTCCACGGCGGCCGCGCGGTCGACGGAGAGCGCCTCGCCCATGCCCTCGCACGCGGGGCAGGCGCCCTCGCGCGTGTTGAACGAGAACTCCGTGCGCGTGACCTTGTCCATGCGCTCGCCGCACGCGGGGCAGAACTGGTACACGCGGAAGTCGTCGCCCACGCGCTCCGTCTCCTCCACGCAGTCGGCCGCGCAGAGCATCTCGCCGCAGTGCGGGCAGGGGTACTCCCCCAGCTTCTCGAACACCATGCGCAGCGCCGTGTACACGTCGGTCGCCGTGCCCACGGTGGAGCGCGGGTTGCGGTTCGCGCCGTCCTGCAGGATGGCGATGGCGGGGGAGGCGCCCCGCACGCGCTCCACCGCGGGCTTGGGGATGCCCTGCATCGAGAGGGCCTCCAGGTGCAGGCGCTGGCACTCGGTTGCCAGCACGTCCACGAGCAGGGTGGACTTGCCCGACCCCGACACGCCCGCGAACACGGTGATCTTGTTCTTGGGGATGGCGAGCGTGACGTCGCGCAGGTTGCCCTCGCGCGCGCCGACGATGGTGAGGGTGCTCACAAGGGGAACCTTTCGCCGAGGGGGAATCGGGGGAGCCCTACGCCTTGCCGCAGCTGGGGCACAGGTCGCAAAGGAAGCACTCGCCGCACTTCGGGTTGCGCGCGATGCACGTCTGGCGGCCGAACAGCACCCACTGGTGGTTGATGGGCCCCCACCACGCGCGCGGGTAGAGCTTGAGCAGCGCCGTCTCGGTCTTGGCCGGCGTGTCGGCGGAGGGCCCGGCGAACTTCAGCCGGTGCGCGATGCGGAACACGTGCGTGTCAACCGCGATGCCCTCCACGATGCCGAACGCCTCGTTGAGCACGACGTTCGCCGTCTTGCGGCCCACGCCCGGCAGCTTCTGCAGCTCGTCGATGTCGCGCGGGATCTCGCCGCCGTAGTCGGCCACCACCATGCGGGCGGCCTTGATGACGTTCGCGGCCTTCGTGTGGTAGAACCCTATGGTGCGGATGATGTCCTCCACGTCGCGCACGTCGGCGGAGGCGAGGTCGGCCGGCGCGGGGTAGCGCTCCCAGAGCCTGGGAGTGACCTTGTTCACGCCCTTGTCGGTGGTCTGCGCGGACAGCAGCACGGCGATGGTCAGGCGGAACGGGTCTCCGCCGTACACGAGCGCGCACTCGGCGGCCGGATAGTGCTCGTTCATTCGGCGCGCCACCTCGAGCGCGCGCTCCCGCTTGGCGGCCATGGTCTCACGCGGCATAGGATCTCCTTCGGTCGTTGCGGTGGTGGCACTGGCCAGTATAGCGAACTTCGCGGACTCGTTGCCGCTATACTGGGAGGCGACGGCACGTTGTCGCGAGGAAAGGCAGGTCCATGGGCGCGACGTTGGTGGTGGGCGACACGCATTTGAAGCACGAGCTGATCCTGCCGTGGGTCGACGCGGCGATCGAGCGTTGCGACGCCGACCGCGTCGTGTTCCTGGGCGACTACTGCGACGAGTGGGGATCGACGGGCCGGCAGCTGCTCGCGGCGCTCGAGCTGTTCGCCGGCTGGGTGGAGGACACGCACGCGGCGGGTGTTCGGGTCGACCTGCTGCTGGGCAACCACGATTTCCAGTACCTGATGGGCGAGGAGGGGCCCGGCACCCACGTCCTGCTCATGGACGACGTCGCGGAACTCCTCGGGACCCTCGGCGCGACGATGGCCGAGACGGTGGACGGCTTCCTGCTCACGCACGCGGGCCTCACGGCGGGCTGGGCGCGACTGCATCTGGAGGCGCCCGCGGACGCGGAGGAGGCGAAGGCGCAGTTGAACAGCCTGTTCGCGCGCGGCACATGGAGCGACCTGCGCGCCCTCTCGTCATGCGGCACGGGTCGGGGCGGCTGGGACGAGCCGGGGCCCCTGTGGGCCGACCGCTCGGAGCTGTGGGAGGATGTCTATCCGGGCATCAGCCAGATCGTGGGCCACACGCCGGTCGCCGCCTGCGAGCGGATGCCGCCAGCGTCTCGCTGGGCGCGCGCCGACGGCGGCGAGGAGCTGTGGCTGTGCGACACGTTCTCGCTCACGAGCCGCATGCGCTCCATCGGCGACGGCGGCATGCTGCTTGTGGAGGACGGCCGCGCGGAGGCCGTGGCCGGCGGGGGCAATCCGGACTTCCAGCCGTGGGACGAGGTCGTGGCGGCGGCCGGCGTGCGGTAGCGGTGGGGCCTGTGTCGTCCTGGGCGCAGCACGGTGGCACGGGGCCCGAGGCGTCGAACCCTCCATCGTCTCGATGCAACGCCAAAAAGCGTCCCGAAAGTCACCGTTTCGACCGCTGTGAAGCCTTTTCGCGCGCTCGGAGCCCCATTTCGACGGCGGATCTGTTGTCCTCTGCGCGTTTGCGCAGGTCGCTAACCGCGCCGAGCTTCTTCTTGCCGCCGAAGCGCTTCACAGCGGCCGAAACGGTGACCGGGGGCCCTTGAATCCGGAAGGGACCTCCGGAACGTGGCCGGATCCCCCGTTCTTTCGGTACATCGGCTTGCCGCCTGTGGTTTATCCTTCACGAGGCGGTTTCGGCCCTGCGGCGGCCGTCCGCGGCGCGGTATACTGCTCCCCGGTCGTCCGCGCGGGCGGCCCGCCGCGCAACCACGTGCACGAAGCCGCCTTCACGCGGCTTTTCGTGCTGCTTGTATACGGAAAAGGACACGCTATGCTCATCGACTCATTGACGTTCGCCCTGGAGAAATCGGGTTGCCTCGACGCGTTCTGGGGCAAGCTCGACGAGGGGCATGACGGCACGCTCGGCGTGGCCTCGTCGGCGCGGCCGTTCCTCGTGGCGGCGCGGTTCGCGCACAAGCCGCAGACGACGCTCGTCGTGGTGGCGGGCGAGGACGCGGCCATCGCGTTCGCGCGCCAGGTGGCGGCGTACCTGGGCGACGAGCGCGTCATGCGCTTCCCCGAGCGCGCCGACTACCCGTGGGGCGGCAAGCCGGGCGACCCGGCCCAGGCAGCGCGCCGCATGGAGGCCGTGCATGCGCTGGCCTCCGGCCGCGAGGCCGTGGTGGTGGCGAGCGCCCGCGCGCTCGTGCGCGCGCTGCCGCCGGCGGGGTCGAACGTGCACCTGCCGCTTGTGTTCGAGGCCGGCCGCGAGCTGGCGGACATGGAGGGCGCGAAGGCGGCGGGCGTAGCCGAGTTCGGGGGCGTGGCGCGGGCCCTGGAGGAGCGCGGCTACCAGAACACCGGAGAGCTGGACGGCCCCGGCACGTTCGCCGTGCGCGGCGGCACCCTGGACGTGTTCCCCGGCAACCTGGTGTACCCGGTGAGGCTCGACTTCTTCGGCGACGAGCTGGACGAGATCCGCCGCATCGTGCCAACCACCGGGCAGACCATCGCCGCGCTGCCCCGCGCCGACGTGTACCCCGTCGTGGAGTTCGCGGCCTCGAGGGCCGCGCTCGCCCGCGCGCGTCAGAAGCTTGAGCGGCCCGCCGAGACGAACGCCGCGCTGCGCGACGTGCTGGAGAGGCTGGACGGCGGCCTGCGCGAGGGCGGCTCGGACGTGCTTTTGCCCTACCTGTACAAAACCACCTCCACGCTCGGCGACTACGTGCGCCCCGGCGCCCTTTCGGTGCTGGTGGAGCCGCGCTCGCTCTTCGACGACATGACGCATGCCTACGACGACCTGGCGGGACGGTCGAAGGGGATGGGCATCGCGCTCGAGGGCCTCTACGCCGAGCCCGCCGGCGTGAGCTTCGGCGACGGCCAGCGGGCCACGTACGTGTCCATCATGCGCGTGGGCGGGCAGATAGACGACGAGCTGCCGGTCAAGCGCGTGGAGGTGGCGGGACACCCCGACAAGCTGTACGGCCGCTTGCGGACGCTCGTGGACGGCGGCTACACGGTGGTGTTCAGCGCTCCGAACTTCCGCGCCCGCCAGGACATGAAGCTGGCCTTCGTGGACCAGGGCCTGCCCATCCAGGAGACGTTGGATTCCGACGTTCTCCCGAACGCCGGAGCTGCCGACGCCGCGGAAACCCTCGCCGACCCTGCGAACGACCGTCGGGATGGGGAAACCGCCGGCGCGGCCAAGCGCCGGCTGCGGCGAGGCGTGGTGAACGTGGTGGACGTGGACGTGCCGCTCGGCATGATCATCCCGAAGGCGAAGCTCGCGCTCGTGAGCGTGTCGGACACGCAGGGGGCGTCCGCGGCGCGCCCGAGCCGGCACATCGACGTCACGGACATCACGTTCCCCTACAAGCCGGGCGACTACGTGGTGCATGCCGCGCACGGCGTGGCGCACTTCAAGGAGCTCGTGCGCCGCGACGTGGACGGCACGGCCCGCGACTACCTGCTGCTGGAGTACGCCGAGGGCGACAAGCTCTACGTGCCGGTGGAGCAGCTCGACCGCGTCACGCGCTACGTGGGCCCCGAGGGTGCTTCCCCGCGCCTCACGCGCCTGAACACGGCCGACTGGTCGCGCGCCATGAAGAAGGCCCGCGCGGCCACGAAGAAGCTGGCGTTCGACCTGGTGGACGTGTACACGCGCCGCGCCACCGTGCAGGGCTACCGCTTCGGTCCCGACACGCCGGCCCAGCGCGAGATGGAGGAGGCGTTCCCCTACCAGGAAACGCCCGACCAGCTCTCCGCCATCACCGACGTGAAGGCCGACATGCAGTCCGCCAAGCCCATGGACCGGCTCGTGTGCGGCGACGTGGGCTTCGGCAAGACCGAGGTGGCCATCCGTGCCGCATTCAAGGCCACGCAGGACTCCAAGCAGGTCATGGTGCTCTGTCCCACCACCATCCTCGCGCAGCAGCACTTCACGAACTTCAAGGAGCGCTGCGAGCCCTTCGGCGTGCGCGTGGAGGTGCTCTCGCGCTTCCGCACACCTGCCCAGCAGGCCGAGGCGCTGCGCGGGTTCCAAGAGGGCGACGTGGACATTCTCGTGGGCACGCACCGGCTGCTGTCGCGTGACGTGAACCCGCACGACCTGGGGCTCGTGATCATCGACGAGGAGCAGCGCTTCGGCGTGGGCCACAAGGAGCAGCTGAAGAACCTGCGCGAGTCCATCGACGTGCTCACGCTCTCGGCCACGCCCATACCGCGCACCATGCAGATGAGCCTGTCGGGCGTGCGCGACATGAGCCTCATCCTCACGCCGCCCGACGAGCGCCGCCCCGTCGAGGTGCACGTGGGCGAGTGGGACCCCGACCTGGTGAGCGCTGCCATCCGCCGCGAGCTGGCGCGCGGCGGGCAGGTGTACTACGTGTCCAACCGCGTGCGCACCATGGAGGAGGCCGTGGGCCGCGTGGCGGCGGCCGCCGGCGAGGCGCGCGTGGGCGTGGCGCACGGGCAGATGTCGAAGGAGGAGCTCGAGCGCGTGATGGAGGATTTCAGTGCCGGCGAGCTGGATGTGCTCGTGGCCACCACCATCATCGAGAGTGGCATCGACAACCCGCACACGAATACACTCATCATCGAGGACTCGCAGCGCTACGGCCTGGCGCAGATGTACCAGCTGAAGGGCCGCGTGGGCCGCTCGTCCACGCAGGCCTACGCCTACTTCATGTTCCCCGAGCACGTGAGCCTGACCGAGGAGGCCCAGGCGCGCCTCACCGCGCTGGACGAGCACACCGACCTGGGCAGCGGCATGCGCATCGCGATGCGCGACCTGGAGATACGCGGAGCGGGCAGCCTCATGGGCGCCGAGCAGTCGGGCAACATGTCCGCGGTGGGCTTCGACCTGTTCGCGCAGATGCTCGCCCAGGCGGTGAGCGCCACGCGCGAGGGCGACCTCAAGGCCATGGACCAGCTGCCCCCCGCGCTCTCCGACATCACGGTGAACGTGCCGGGACACACCTACCTGCCCGAGGACTACGTGCCCGACGCCGACGAGCGGGTGCTGTGGTACCGCAAGATCGCCTCGGCTGCCACTGGGCAGGCGGTAGAGGACGTGGCCGCTGACCTGGCTGGAAAGCGCCCCGACATGCCGCAGGCCGCGAAGAACCTGCTGGAGAAGGCGCGCATCAAGGCCTACGCGAACGAGCGGCATATCCGCACCGTGTCGGTGACGGGCGGCCGCCTGGTGGTGGAGCCCATCGACGTGTCGCGCGACCAGATGACGAAGCTGCGCCGTGCGGGCGGCCGCTACTTGGCCGACAAGCGCAAGCTGCAGCTGCCGCTGCGCTACTTCAAGCTGGACGAGGGCGACAACCTGCTCGCGCCGGTGCTCGCGTTCCTGAAGGAGCTGGCGGGATGAGGAGGCGAACGATGAACGGGGGCGAGACGGCAGGGCCCGCCCCCGGCGCGGGCGTGCGCGCGGGGGAGGCCTTCTTTCGGCGGCGGTTCTGGCGGGGGATAGCCTGCGCGCTCGTGGGCGCGGGGCTCTGGGGCTTCTCGGGGGCGTGCGCGCAGTTCTTGCTGTCGAACTACGACATAACGCCCCCGTTCGTCACGGCGGTGCGCATGCTGGGGGCGGGCCTGCTGTTCCTCGTCGTGCTCGCGGTGCGCCAACGCGAGCGGCTGGCCGCGATGCTGGCCGACCGGCGCACGCTCGGGCGCCTCGCGGTGTTCGGCGCGGTGGGCCTGTACCTCTGCCAGATCACGTACGCCATCGTCATCGACTACACGAACGCGGGCACGGCCACGGTGCTGCAGTGCTCAGGGATAGCGTTCGTCATGCTGTTCACGTGCGTCGTCGGGCGGAAGCTGCCGCGGGTGAAGGAGCTCGTCGGCCTGGTCGCGGCCATGTTCGCCACCTGGCTCATCGCCACGCAGGGCGACCCGTCGGCGCTCTCGCTGCCGCTGCCGGGCTTGGTGTGGGGCATCGCGAACGGGCTGTCGGTGGCGTTCTATATCATGTATCCGAAGAAGCTGTTCGCCGAATGGGGCAGCTTCGCGGTCACAGGAATCGGCATGCTCGTGGGCGGCGTGGCGGCCGCGCTCGTTTGGCTGGCGGGCGGGGTCGCGGGTGGCGCGGGGCTCGCGCTACCCACGCTCGACGCGGCGGGATTCCTTGTGTTCGGGCTGATCATCGTCGTGGGTACGTTCGCCGCGTTCGCGCTGTACCTACACGGCGTGTCCATCGTGGGCTCGGTGAAGGGGAGCCTGCTCGGCGCCATCGAGCCGGTGAGCGCCACGGCGTTCTCGGCCCTGTGGCTGGGAACCGCGTTCTCGGGAGCCGACTGGGCGGGCTTCGTGCTCATGATAGCCATGATCTTCCTGGTCACGGGCGAGAAGCCGCAGCCGCAGGCAGAAGCGCCCTGCGAGGGCGATTCCTCCCCCACATGACAAGGGGACATGACAAGGGGACAGGTACCTTGTCATGTTTCAGGAACAGAAGTCGAAGGAAGCGCGCTGGACGGCGCAGAAGGGGAGGCGTAATGAAAAAGGAGCGCCGACGATACCTCGAGTCGTGCGAGGTGTCGCGGCTCGTCCGCTACGAGCTGGGCGGCGTGGAGCAGAAGGTGACGCTGGAGGGCCGGCGCGCGGACGCGCCCGTGGTGATCTTCCTGCACGGCGGGCCCGGCTCGCCGTTGCCCGTCTCGGTGGGCACGCGCGGCATGTTCCCGGACCTCGCGGACCGCTACGTGCTGGCAGCATGGGACCAGTTGGGGTGCGGTGCGAACCGCTGCCGGCTGGGCGACGACGCGTGCATCGATCGCTACGTGGACATGACGCTCGACCTCGTGCGCGCGGTGCGGCGCGACTTCCCCAGCAACGAGGTGAACCTGCTCGGCGTGTCCTGGGGCTCCATCCTGGCGGCGCGCGCGGCCGCGCGCGAGCCGGGGCTCGTCGACCATGTGGTCACGTACGGGCAGGTGCTCAAGCAGCTCGGCTTCAACGACGAGGTGTTCGAGGCGCTCGAGCGCTCGGCGATGCCGGAGAAGCTCAAAGGCGAGCTGCGCGCGATCAGAGGGTCGGGCGCGCGCAACCTCGAGTCGGGCATGCGGCTGGCCGGCTGGGTGCGGAAGTACACCGAGGGCTACCAGGCGCAGGGCGGCGGCATGATGCCGGTGGGAGCGTTCGTGCGCGGCATGCTGGAGAGCCCCGACTACACGCTGCGCGACCTCGTGGCGGCCGTGTCGAACGACTTCTCGAAAAGCGAGCGCCTGTTCGCGGAGATCTTCGCCGTCGACCTTTCCGACGAGCTCGCGAACATGCGCGTGCCGTACCTCATCGTGCAGGGAGAGACGGACATCGTCACGTCCACCCGCGCCATCCGCGCGTTCGTCACGGAATGCGGCAACCCCAACCTGCGCTACGCCGAGGCCCCGCGCAGCGGGCACATGCCCGGCACGACCGGCATGAACCTCCTGTTCGAGCATCTGTCCAACTTCGTGACAAAGGGACAGGTTCCTTGTCATAAATAGAGAGGGAGTCGAGATGCGTACACCGAGAAAACAATGCGAATCCAATGTGTACCATATGGTGGCAAGGGGTACAGCACGTCAATTGATCTTCGAAAACGACCCCGACCGTACGTTCTTTCTTCGGCTTCTATCGGAAAAAGCCCATGAGACGAATTGTACGATCTACGCGTGGTGCCTTATGGGAAACCATGTTCATGTGCTTGTGAGAGCTCCCATGGAAGATGTTTCGCGGTTCTTCAAATTGGTGTGCGGAAACTATGCTCAGGCGTTCAATGTGCGGAATGGGCGCACGGGGCATCTGTTCCAAGAGAGGTTCAAAAGCGAGCCTGTTTCGGACGATTCCTATTTTCAGACAGTGGTGCGATACATTCACATGAATCCCGAGAAGGCCGGTTTGGCTTCGTGTGCTCAATATCGCTGGAGTAGCTTCAGCGAATATATCGCTTCCAAGCGTTCGCTGGTGTTGTGCGATACGGACTACGTCTTGGATATTTTTGGCGGCATTGAAGAGTTCATGCGTTTCCATCAGGTAAAAGATGACAATGCGGTTTGCTTGGACGCGGACGCGGCGGGGAAGACGAGGCCCATGCGCGACGAAGAGGCGCTTGCCCTTGTGCAGCGGATACTCGAAGAGGTGGATCTTGCTGATTCGAGACCTGCTGACTTAAAGACGGTCGAAAAGAAGCGCAGAGACGATGCGATTAGAAGAATGAGCAAAGCTGGCTTGTCGATAAGGCAGATAGAGCGTTTAACGGGGATCGGTCGCGGTGCGATTCAATATGTGCTTCGATAAGTAGCATATTTATGACAAGGTACCTGTCCCCTTGTCAGGTTCGCCGCGGTACAATGGCGGGGTGCCTACACGGGATGGAAAGGATGTGTCGATGGGGTTCGACGCTTTGATCGTGATCGACATGCAGGAGGCCCTCGTAGGGCGGCGACCTTGCGGGGCGGATGAGACGGTGGACGCGATCGCGAGGCTTGTCGGCGCGTGCCGCGCGAGCGGCGTGCCGGTCTTGCACGTGCGCCATGACGGCGGGCCCGGCGACGAGCTCGAGGCGGGCACGGACGGCTGGCGGATCTGCGCGCCGCTTGCGCCACAGGAAGGCGAGCCCGTGTTCGACAAGCATTTCAACAGCGCGTTTCGTCGGACGGGGCTGCAAGCGCACCTCGAGCGCCGCGGCCTGCGCCGTTTGCTGATGTGCGGCATGCAGACGGAGTTCTGCTTCGACGCGTCGGTCAAGGTGGCTTTCGAGCTGGGCTTCGACGTGACGGTGCCGAGGGGTGCGGTGACGACGTTCGACTCCGCGTTCGCGCCGGGAGGAGAGCTGACGGCGTATTTCGAGGACTGCATCTGGGACGGCCGCTATGCGCGGGTGGTTCCGCTGGAAGAGGCGCTGGGCGCGATCGAGCGCGGCGCGTGAGAGGAGGGCGGCCGTGGGGCTGTTCATGACGTTGGAGGACGCGTCGGCCGAGGAGGCGGCGCTGCTGCGTGAGGGCGTGCTGCCCGAGGCGGCGCCGGGCGAGGCGGCCGAGGGACGCCTGCGGGTGTTCGACCTGCACTGCGACACGCTCGATAGGCTGGCGTTCCATGGCGACCCGTCGGTGCCGGGCGGGTTCGCCGCGCACGACGCGCGCATCCCGGCGGCGCGCATGTCCTCGCTCGCCGACAACGACGCGCACGTCTCGCTCGAGCGCACGGCTGGGTACGCCTGGTGCCAGTGCTTCGCGGCGTTCGTCCCCGACGAGGCGCGCGGCGATGCGGCTTGGGCGCTGTTCGAGCGCGTGCGGCGCGTATGGGAGCGCGAGCTGGAGCGCTGCAGCGACAAGCTCGCGCGGGCTCGCTCCATGGCCGACGTGGACGCGGCCCTCGCGGCGGGCAAGACGGCGGGGCTCTTCACGGTGGAGGGCGCATCCTTCCTGGAGGACGACGCGGCCGCCGAAGGGCGCCTCGACGCGCTCGCCGAGGCGGGCGTGCGCATGGTCACGCTCACGTGGAACGGGCGCAACGCGCTCGGCAGCGGCAACGAGACGGCCGACGGGCTCACCGGCTTCGGCCGCTCCTGCGTGCGCGAGCTGGAGCTGCGCGGCATCGCGGTGGACGTGTCGCACCTGAACGACGCGGGCTTCAAGGACGTGTGCGCGACCGCGACGCGGCCCTTCGCCGCCTCGCACTCCAACGCGCGCGCCGTGTGCGGGCACCCGCGCAACCTCGCCGACTGGCAGCTGTGCGAGCTGGCCGACGCGGGCGGCGTCGCGGGACTCAACTTCTGCCGCGACTTCCTGTCCGAGACGCACGCCGACCCGACCCCCGACGACGTGCTGCGCCACGTGGACCGCATGCTCGAGGCGGCGGGCGAGGACGTGCTCGCGCTCGGCAGCGACTACGATGGCTGCGACGTGCCCAGCTGGCTCGACCCGTGCGACCAGGCAGGCGGCCTGCATGCGCTCATCGCGAGCCGGTTCGGCGAGGCTGTGGCCGACAAGGCGTTCTTCGGCAATGCCCGCGCGTTCTTCGAACGGCTGGAGGGGCAGGTCTAATACAAGCAACGAGGTCATGGACAAGATTGCACCTTGTGGCTGGATATTGCCGGCCTTCGAGCCTGTACGGCGAAGAAATGGTTGGGTACTGTTTATAATGCCTTTTCAAATTAATGTGAAATTGAGAATAATATAGTGGCGGTTACGCGATACTGTGCATAAGCTCGAATCTCGTCCATGGTGCTCGGCGTGCGAGGAGGAGGCCGGCGCTGCAGCGAAGCCGACGCACCGCAGGGAGGGGAGGAGCGGGCGCTTGAGAGTGCGGAGCGGGAGGGCGAATCCCAAGGGAACGAGAGCGGGAGAACATGCGCTGCAGAAGAGCGAGGCCTGCGTGAGAACGGGAGCTGTGCGCGAACAGGAGCCCGAAGGGAACGATAGCGCCCGAGAGTGCGAAAACCCCAAGGAAAGGGGAGCTGCGGGCGGGTCGCCCTCCGATACCTCGTGGGCGTTCTGTGAGCTCTGTTGACGTGAATCCGATATCGGACTTAAATGCCACAGGTACGAAATCGGACTTGCGAATCGAACAACGGAGGGCGAACCGACATGGACGCACGGACGGCGCACGCCAACCGCGAATACAACAACCTTTACCGGCTCGGCAACGAGCTCTACCATAATGTGGCCGTGAGGATGGGGCTGTCGGACAGCGCGTTCGACATCCTGTACGCCCTCGACGGCTTAGGCGACGGCTGCCTCCAGAAGGACGTGTGCACCGCATCGGGCCTGTCGAAGCAGACGGTGAACACCTCGGTGCATAAGCTCGAGCGCGCAGGTTACGTGGAGCTGCGCGTGGAGCACGGGCGCGGCACCCACCTCCATCTGACCGAGGCGGGACGCGTTCTGGTGACCGAGCGCATACGACCGGTGGCGAGGGCCGAAGAGGCCGCTTTCGCCGCCATGGCCCCTGGGGAGTGCGAGGAGCTTCTGCGCCTGTCGCGCGTCTACCTCGAGCACCTGCGCGGGCTGGTGGACGCCCTACCGTATCCGGAGAGGAGGTGAGCGGCGTGGCCATCAAGCTGTCGGACCACTTCACTTACGGCCGGCTCGTGCGCTTCGCGCTGCCGTCTATCGCCATGATGATATTCACGTCCATCTACAGCGTGGTGGACGGCCTGTTCGTATCGAACTTCGCGGGCAAGGAGGCGCTCGCCGCCGTGAACCTGGTGTTCCCATTGGCCATGGGGCTGGGGTCGGTGGGCTTCATGCTGGGCACGGGCGGCGCGGCGCTCGTGGCGAAGACCATGGGCGAGGGTGAGGCCGTGCGGGCGAACCGCCTGTTCAGCTTCATCGCGCTCGCCGCAGTGGCGTCCGGCATCCTTCTGGCCGCCGTCGGCGCGGTCGTGCTCGAGTCGGTGCTCGCGGCGCTCGGCGCGCAGGGCTCGCTCATGGAGCAGGGCCTCGTGTACGGGCGAATCCTCGTGGTGGCGCTGCCGCTGTTCATCGTGCAGAACGTGTTTCTGAGCTTCTTCATTGCGGCCGAGAAGCCGCAGATGGGCCTCGCGGTGACGGTGGCCGGCGGCGTGACGAACATCGTGCTGGACTATATGTTCATCGCGGTGCTTGGCTGGGGTATTGTCGGCGCCGCGCTCGCCACCGCGGCGGGCCAGTTCTTGGCGGCGGCGGTGTCGGCTGTGTTCTTCGCCCGCAGCAAGACGAGCCGCCTGCGCTTCACCCGCCCGCTCGCGGACTTCCGCGCGCTCGGCAAGACCTGCGTGAACGGCTCGTCCGAGCTCATGACCGAGGTGGCCGCGTCGGTGGTGAGCATGCTGTACAACTACCAGCTCATGATGATAGCCGGCGCGGACGGGGTGGCGGCCTACGGCGTGATCATGTACGTGAACTTCATCTTCACGGCGGTGTTCTTCGGTTTCGCCATGGGCACGGGGCCGGTGGTGAGCTACCATTACGGCGCAAAGAACCAACCGGAGCTCAAGGGCCTGTTCAAGAAGAGCATGCTGCTGGTGGGCGGCACAGGTGCGGCCATGTTCGCCGCCTCGCAGCTGCTCGCTGCGCCGCTCGTGGGCGTGTTCGTGGGCTACGACGCCGAACTTGCCGCCATGACGCTGCACGGGTTCCGCATCTATGCGGTGGCGTTCCTCGTGTGCGGGTTCAACATCTACGGCTCGGCGTTCTTCACGGCGCTCAACAACGGCAAGGTGTCGGCGCTCATCAGCTTCATGCGCACGCTCGTGTTCGAGACGTCCACGGTCATGCTGCTGCCCATCGTGTGGGGCATAGACGGCGTGTGGAGCGCCATCATCGTGGCGGAGGCCTGCGCGCTCGTGCTGACGACCGCCTTCCTCGTGGGGCTGCGCAAGCCCTACGGCTACGCGTAAGAGGCGTGCGAGCCAGGGCCGGCAGGTAGGAGCGGGGATGCCGGGTGCGTGCGCGTGGCGGCGCGGGCTCCCGTGCGGACTTCCGCGTTGCCTCTCCGGTTCGGCCCTCGGCTGTATTGACGGGCCGGGTTGAGGCCCCGGTAGCCAAGGCGGTTGCCCGAGGGCGCCTGCTGCCCGCCTTCCACAGCAGGGAAAGGCGATAGACTTGGCAGGCGCCCGGCTGTGCAGGGCGCCCTTTGCGTATAATGGCGGCATGGCTGCATGCTGCCCCTGACGTACCGGAGGTGCTTGGGCGGCGCGGATGCGCGGCCGTCCGGACGTGCCTGGCGGTGGGGCCGGGCGCGGAAGGCGCCTTGGGGGGGCCGAGGCGGCGGGCGATGTCCCGAGCAGGAGAGGGGAATACGGGGATGAAGGGGTTGACGGGCGGTTTCCCGCTGCGGTGCTGCATCGCGCTGGCCGCGCTTGCGACGAACGCGCTGGTCCTCAACCTGTTCGTGGTGCCTTCTACGGGCTCGTACCCTTCATACGGCGGCTTCGCCGCAGCCCTCGCCGCCGTCCTTGCCTACGCCGCGCTGCTCGCAGTCGCGGCCCGGAGGCCGAACGCCCTGCGGCATCCGTCGGTGCCGTGGGCTGCGCTCGCCCTCTTCTGCGCGGGCTCGGCGCTTGTGGCGGCGGGGTACCGGGGCGAGTCGACGACGGCCTCGCTCGCGGGGTGGTTGCTTGCATCGCTCGCCACGGCGTGGCTCGTGGTCTTGACGGGGCTCGCGCTCGCGCATTTCTCGCCCCGGACCGCCTTCGCGGCGATTCCGGCGGCGTACGCCGCCGTGTACGTGGCCGCATCGGCCTTGGTGCCGTTCGTGGAGTCGCTGCGCGCGGCCCGCTTGGCGCTGCTCGCGCTCTACGTGCTCACCTTCCTTGCCGCGTTTGCCTGCGCCGTGCGCCCGGGGCGTGCCGCACTTGCCGTCTTCGCTGACGGGGGAGGCGGCGCGGCGGCCCGGCCCGCGGCATCGGACGGTTACCCGCCGGCCTGCTCGAAGGCCGGCGGGCCGCCCAAGGCGGTGCTGTTCGCCGTGCTGATCGCGCTTGGCCTGGTGAGCGGCTACACCGCCTTCGTCGTGTTCGGCTCGCGCGAGAGCGCCGGCGTGAGCTTCGTGGCGATGGCGGCCGCGATGCTGGCCGTGATCGTGGCGTCGCGTTTCTCGAAAAGCCGCACGGACGTGGTGTTTCACTTCGGGCTGCTGCTCGTGCTGGCCGGGCTCTTGGTGGTGCCGTTCGTGGCGCAGGCGTCCAGCGGCGAGCGCGTGGCCCTGATCCACGTGTCGAACACGCTGCTGGCGGCCGGATCGGAGTGCTTCGCCATGCTCGTGTGGATCGTGCTGGCGGCGCGCGCCGCCAGCCGCCCGGCCGAGGCGCTGGCCTTGCAGGCAGGCGGGCGGATGGCCGTGGCCCTCGGCATGCTGGGCGGCCTGGTGCTGGGGACGGTGGCCTCCTCGTTCTCTGCAGTGAGCCCGCTCGTGCCCGACGTGGTGGCCGTGGGGTTCGCGTTCGCCCTCGTGGCCTACGCGCTGGTGGGGTTGCGGCGCTTCAGCTTCGAGGATGCGCTTTCAGGCGGCGAGGGAGCCCTGCCCGGTTCGGTGCCCGGGCCGGCCCCGGCTGTGGGCGCTCCGGGCACCGGGAGCTTGGCGGCCGCCTCGGAGGCCGCTCTCCCCGGCGACGGGACGCGCGCCGCCATCGAGCGGAGCTGCGGGGCGCTGGCCCGCAAAGGCGGCCTCACCGGCCGCGAGACCGAGATCCTCGCAATGCTCGCACGCGGCCGCAGCGCTCCCTTCATAGCCCAGGAGCTGGTTATCTCGCCGAACACGGTCAAGACGCATGTGAAGCACATCTACGCGAAGCTCGGCGCCCACTCCCAACAGGAGATCATCGATCTTGTGGACGGTCAGTGCGCCGCCGAGTAGCGGGGCGCTGGCAGCGTCCTCGGCCTGCGCCCCGGACGTGCCCCGGTGTTGCCGAGGGGGCGGAACCGACAGCCACGGGCGCTAGCGGTAGCAGGTAGCGGTCATCCTCGCGACGTCCTTGCCCAGGTCGTCTTTGACGGTCACGGTGTAGAAGCCCAGATGACGGCCCGGCTTGTCGCAGACGGACGTGGCGGTGAGCTTCGCGCCCTTCGTCGCGCGCAGGAAGCTGATGTTCGAGTCCACGGACACGGTGGGCTCCTCGCCGATATTGCACGAGATGGCCAGCGCGAAGTCCGCCAGCGTGAAGATGGCGCCGCCCATGACGTTGCCCATGGCGTTGCGGTGGATGTCGCCCAGCTCCATCTCGCACACCGCACGGCCCCGCCCGCCCTCCACGACGCGGCACCCGGCCGCCTGGGTGGCGAACCGGTCGTTGGCGAACACGGCCTCTATCTGGTCGCGGGTGGGGTTGTCGGGCAGCATGGGCGGGTCCTTTCGCATGGGTTCCGGTCGGGCGCTGAGAAGGCCCCTCGCAGGGCCTTGGAAGGCGGAGGGGGGACTACTGTGCCGGGACGGCGGTGGCGGCGTAGAGCTCCAGCCAGTCGCCGTCCTTCACGGTGACGGTTTGCGAGCCGCCGCGCACCACGTACTTCTCGTCGGTGATGGAGCCGCTGCCGAAGGCCAGGTCCCTCATCACGAACGCCCCGCACTCGTTGTCGGCCTCGGCTGCCGCCTCGGGCTCGATGGTGACGGTGTAGGTGCCGGCGGGGATGTCCTCGCCCACGCGGTAGAGCCCGCTGCGGTAGGGTGCGGCAGGCTCGAAGGCGGCGTCGGAGGCGGGGTACAGGCGCAGGCCGTCGGGAGCGTCCCAGGCGAACACCGCGCCCTCCTCGAGCTCCACGAAGTAGTTGCCGAAGTACGTGACGCCGTAGTCCACCTCGTAGCGCGCGTCCGAGGTGGGGCCGAACACCACGTAGTCGGCCTCGTCTGCGGGATCTCCCTCCACGAAGTAGAGCCCAGGCTCGAGGTCCTTGCCGGCGCCCACCTCGTAGACGCCCGGCGTGTGCTTGCCGTCGACGGTCCGGCCGTCCGACAGGTCGAGCATGTCCTTGATGTAGTCGATGCTGAAGTCGACGTCCGCGCCGTCGTAGCCGTCGGAATCGCCGTAGCCGTACCGGTAACCGTCGTCGGACCCGTACCCGTAGCTGTTGTGGTAGCCGCCGTAGCGGCCGTCGGCCACTTCGGAGACGATGGCGCATGCCGTGCAGCTCACGCACCCGCCGATACCCAGCACGAAGACGAGCAGGCACCCTGCGAGCACCCAGGGCCATGCCTTGCGCTTCGGTTGACCGGGGGATGCCGCGGGGTAAGGCTGCCCCGGGTACGGTGGGCAGGGCGGCTGCTGGCCGGCGCCGTAGGGCGGGTACGGCGGCTGCTGGCCGCCGGGCTGCTGCGGCGGTGGCGGGTACGCCCCGTAGGGCTGTGCAGGCTGCTTCGGCTGCTGCGGCTGCCCGTACGGCTGCGCGGGCGGGCACGTGCCGGCGGGCGCGTAGGGCTCTGCGGCGGAACCCGGCAGCGGAGGCCGCTTGTAGGGCGCGGGCACGGGCGGCGGCCCGGCAGGCTCGGATGATCCGGCAGAGCCGGGCTCGGGCGGATCGCAGGGGTTCTGGCGCTCGGGATCGGTCATGGGAGGCTCCTTGCCTGTTGCGGTCCCGCCTATCTTAGCACAGCCGCTTGCGGCGGTTTTTCGCCCGCACAGAGATTACAGGCTGGTTTCGTCCTCGGCGGGCAGCAGCGTCTCGGCCGTCGTCTCCACCAGCTCCACCGCACCTTCCGGGCAGGCGCCGACGCACAGGCCGCAGCCGATGCAGTAGCGCGCGTCGTAGGCGAGCGTCCCGTCGGCCGGGTCGGGGCGACGCGCGCCCGTGGGGCAGACCGCTGCGCAGGAGAGCGTATCCGTGCAGAGCGCGCAGTCGGTCTCTGACAGCACGAGCGGCACGCGCGCGGCGATGCCCGGGTCGCGCTCGAGCGCTTCCAACAGCATCTGGCGCTTCGGCTGCATCGTCCTCTTCGTGAGGCCCTCCGGCACGAAGTCGTTGAACTCGGTGCCGTTGCCCAGGTTCAGCCGTGCCAGCGCCCGCGCGCGCTCGCGGCGCTCGTAGAACTCCTGCAGCACCTCGGAGTTGCGCAGGCGGCGCTTGCCGCTGGCAATGTCGCCCACCTCGCCCACGAGGTTCGAAAATGCGCTGCGCCGGTCGACCCCTGACGGGTCCGCCAGGTCGCGCAATAGGTTCTCCTTCTCGGGGATGACGTCGGAGAAGCCCACGGAACGCCCGCTCCACTCCTCGGCCGTCTCCACGGCGTGGGCGTACAAGAGCTCGCCCATCTCGCCGGCGCGTGCGCAGTCGGTGCAGTAGGACAGGTCGGCCGCTATCGTCACGTCGATGCCCTCGGCCAGCACGAGCGTCCAGAACTCGGGCGACAGGCACGCCAGGCAGGGCAGCACCACGACGTTCGCCGCCGGCTCCAGGCCGGGGAACACGTTCTCCTTGCAGGTGAGCACCGCGCGCTCGCCGCGCAGGGCTATGCGGCGGATGCGGGCGTGCAGGTCGGCCATCGTGACGCGCGTCGACGAGAACGCGTCGCACACGCCCAGGCAGATGCCGCAGCGCGTGCAGGCATCCCCGTCGATGACGGGGGCTCCGGCCTCGGCGAACGACACGGCCCCGTGCGGGCAGGCCAGCGCGCACCGCTCGCAGTCGGCCCCGTGCGCGCGCAGGCAGAAGTCCCTCAACACCACGATGCGCTGCGGCCGCTCGGAGCCGTCCGCAGCGCCGGACGGCTCCTGCTCGGGCGGGAGCCCTGTTTCCTGCCTGTCGGGGGCGTCAGCCACCGAACACCTCCGCGGCCACCTTGTCGATGCGCGCCAGCACGTCCTCTCGGGGCAGAAGCTCGATGCTCTCGAACAGGGGCGGCGACACCATGTTGCCGCACACGGCCACGCGAAGCGGCTGGAGCAGGAGCTTCGGCTTGATCTCCAGGCGCTCGCCCTCGGCGCGGCACGCCTCTTCCAGCGCCTCGGCGTCCCATTCCACGCCCTCGTCGGCCAGCACGCCGCGGCAGGCGGCCAGCGCCTCGTCGGCGCGCGCGCCCTCCTTCTTCAGCACCTTGCTCACGCTCTTCTCGTCGAGCTGCACGTTTCGGCCCCAGAACATGAAGGCCAGCTTGTCCACGGCCTCGTCCAGGCGCGTCAGGCGCTCGGAGACGAGCGGGTACAAATCGCAGTACCACACGGCGCGCTCCTGCACGTCGGCGAGCGCGGACTCGATGGCCGCGCCGTCGAAGGCGGCCTCGCGCGCCTCGGGATCGATGGGCGTGCCGGCGGCCACGGCGCTGCCGAGGATGTTCGCCTGCGCGAGCCACAGCAGCGACGAGCGCACCCAGGCGTTCGGCCCCATGTCCTTGATGTACTGGCCGTTCATCCAGTCGAGCTTCGTCTCGTCGAACACGGCGTCCTTCTTGGTCACGCGCTCCAGGCTGAACTTCTCGCACAGCGTCTCGCGGTCGATGAGGGTGGTCTCGCCGTCGAGCGACCAGCCCAGAAGCGCGAGGAAGTTCACCATGGCGTCGGGCAGGTAGCCGCGCTCGCAGAACTCCTCCACGCTCGCCGCGCCGTGGCGCTTCGAGAGCTTCTTGCCGTCGGGGCCCAGGATCATCGACAGGTGCGCGAACACGGGCACGTCGAATCCGAGCGCCTCGTAGATGAGGATCTGGCGCGGGGTGTTGGACAGGTGGTCGTCGCCGCGGATGACGTGCGTGATGCCCATGTTCGCGTCGTCGCACACCACGGCGAAGTTGTAGGTGGGGCTTCCGTCGGTGCGCACGACGATCATGTCGTCCATCACCTCGGCCGGGAAGCTCACGTGGCCGTACACGGCGTCGTCGAACTCGATGGCGCCGCGGCCCTCGGGCACGCGCAGGCGCCACACGTGGGGCTCGCCGGCCTCGATGCGCGCGGCCGCCTCGGCGGGGTCGAGGTCGCGGCAGGTGCGGTCGTAGCCCGCGTAGCCGCCCTCGCTCTCCTCGGCCGCGGCGCGCTTGGCGTCGAGCTCCTCCTTCGTGCAGAAGCAGGGGTAGACGCTCCCGCGCTCGCGCAGGCGCTCGAGCGCCTCGGCGTAGGTGTCCGTGCGCTGCGTTTGGAAGTAGGGGCCTGCCTGCCCGCCCACCTCGGGGCCTTCGTCCCAGTCGAGCCCCAGCCATTTCATGGCGTTCAAGATGACCTGCACGTTCTCCTCGGTGGAGCGCTCGGGGTCGGTGTCCTCGATGCGCAGGATGAAGTCGCCTCCCATGGCGCGCGCGAACGCCCAGTTGTAGATGGCCGTGCGGGCGCCGCCCACGTGCAGGCGGCCGGTAGGGGAAGGCGCGAAGCGCACGCGCACGTTCTTCTTCTCTTCACTCATGGTTGCGATGATCCTCACGTTCGGTCACTGGTTGTCTAGTCGTCGATAGACTTGCGAAGGCCTGTCTAAGGGGCGTGCCGCGCGCAGTTCCGCACGAACCGAAGCATCCTGCGGATGCTTCGTGCGAGCCCAGGACTGTTCGAGCACGGCATGTCCCTTAGACAGGCCGGCGGCGGAGCGTCGCGCCGACGACGATAGCCAGTATAGACAAGACGAGGGTAGTCGCAAACCAGATACCGGCCATGCCCATCCAAAAATCAAGCGGGTACATGCCAATGAGAAGCGAATCGTAGGAGAACGTCCAATTGCCCTGGGGGAACAGCACCGCGTGGAAGGCGGCGAACAGGCCGTTGAAGTCGAGGGCGGCCCACGCGCCGAGCGCCGCGAACGCCGCGATGAGGACGGCGGGCGCAACGACGAGCGCGGTGCCCGCGAGGCGACGCTCGCGGCGCACGAGCAGATAGGCGAGGGCGGCTGCGGTGAGCGCCGCCACGCCCCAGAGCAGGGGAACGGCGGTTCGCACGAGGACGTTGCAGTCGTCCAGGTGGGAGAGCGCGTCGCCGTCCAGCGCGTAGGCGTCGTCCACGGCGGCCAGCCGATCGAGCGCGGCTTGGGGGGAGGAGCCGTCCGCGTCTGCGGCGACCGCCTTGCGGGCCTCGGCCGACCAGCGCCCGCGGACGGGGGAGCCCTCTGCGCTCGCCTCGCGCGCGGCGTCCAGGATGGCGGCGGCTATGCGGTCGCGCGCACCGTCCTCGCCATCGGCGCCGCGGCCGTAGTCGTCCACGGTGAACCCGCGGGTCTCCACGGCGAGCGCCGTCAGCTGCCCGTCGGCGTAGGGCGATTCCGCGTCGTTCGCGGTGGCCTGCGCGAGGATCTGGGTGGAGGCGGGCAGCGTGCATGCGCCGAACCCCGCCGCGAACAGCGTCACCGCCAGCGCCATGGCGGCAACCGCCGCCGCTACCTTGTCGGCCATCGGCCGTCCTCCTCGCCCTCTCGCGTCCCCGCGCATCCTCGGCGGCATCCCGTGCCCAGCCTGCCGTGCCGTCCTGCCCGCTTGCCGGGCCGCACCCCCGTGCGGCCCGGCGCCGATACCGTCAGCCCCTGTCCACCCAGATGGTGGCCGCCGTCATGCCCTGCTTGTCCTTCGAGATCGTGGGCTGCGGCCCCAGGCGGCTGAACACGCCCATGAACTCGCCGTCGTACAGGTACAAGCCGTTCAGGTTGTTGTACGGCCGGGGGTCGAAGGGCACCTCGTCGTCCGGCAGCGCGTCGATGCCCGTGTCGGGCGGCAGCGTCTCGGTCTTGAAGGGGCGGATGTAGCGCTGCACGATGAACGGGTGGCCGGCGCGGCCGTTCGCGAAGCGGTCGATGAGCCGCTCCCATTCCTCCTGCGTCACGGACTCGCCGGCGTACACGTCGTCGGCGCCGTAGTGGTCGGTGGGCTTGATGATCCACTCGCAGCGGTTCTCGCGGATCTGCGGCAGGTTCACGTGCTCGTCGTCCAAGAAGGCGGTCAGGGGCACGGTCTCCTCCACGAACGAGATCTCGTCGGCGTCCAGAAACGCGGTCGTGCGCTCGTCGAACAGCACGCTGAACAGCTGCTTGTCGTGCACGATGTGCCCGGCGAAGCTGCCGATGAGCGCCACCTTGGCCGCGCGCACGGCGTCGATGAGCTGCTGCGACTCGTCCCAGTGGTCGATGACGTCGTTCGTCACGCAGCGCCGCCAGATGGCGTCGATGCGCCGGCCCTCCCCGTCGCGCAGCACCTCGCCGTCGAAGCGCAGGTCGCGCACGTCGGCCACCACGCAATCCGCGCCGCGCCGGCGGAACAGGTCGGCGTAGATGTGGAACTCGTCCACCACGCCGTTCTCCAGGTAGTCGCAGATGGCGATGCGCGGGCTCTCCACCCGGCGCTCGTAGGTTGCGTAGATGTCCAGGAACTTGTCGACCCAGCTCTCGAACAGCTCGCAGCCCTCCACGTGGTGGCGGTTCGCGAACTCCTCGAACGTCTTCGACTGCGCCACCGACGTGGTGATCTCGCGGTTCTCGTTCATGCCCGACGAGCCGTCGGCGTTGAACTCGCAGAACTTCACCCGGCCGTCGTCCTCGTTCAGGAACGTGTCCACGCGTGCGAACGGAAGCACCGCGTCGTAGCCGCGCGGCAGGCAGATGAGCTCCTCGAGGCGCGGGTCGAAGTCGAAGGCGCGGCGGTAGTCGGGGTCCGCCAGGTAGTGCTCGATGACCTTGACGAGGATGCGGTGGGCGGTCTCGGCCGTCTCCTTCATGATGCGGTACGTTCCCGCATCGAACAGGCGGGGCACGAAGCTGGCGGCCACTACCTGGTGGTGCACGATGGCCGTGGAGCCCTGCAGGTACTGGTAGGCGGCGCGGCGGCCGGGCACGTCGCCCTGCAGCGATTCCATGATGGCGAAGTACTCGCGGGTGTAGTCGGCGTTGTACGACATAGGCGCTCTTTTCCGTCGGTTGGAGGCAGTGAATCGCCTGCCATCTTACCACGAGCGCCGCGCGCCGGCGACGCTGCGCGCGCGGGCGTAGAATAGTCGTGATTTGCCGGATGACTCGGCCTTCACGACCCGAGGTGTGCTAACCTTGGACGGAGATAAACCAGGCGCCTCGCGGGGAAGCGGGGCGCCGTGTACGTATGAGGAGAATGGGGAACCATGTCCGACACGCATGCATCGTATCTGTTCACGTCCGAGTCCGTCACCGAGGGGCATCCCGACAAGGTGTGCGACCAGATATCGGACGCCGTGCTCGACGCGATCCTGGCCAAGGAGATAGAGCTTGCGGCCCAGGGCTACGTGGCTCCCAACGGCTGCCCGGCCGACCCGGCGCAGGTGCGGTGCGCCTGCGAGACCTTGGCCACCACGGGCATGGTCATGGTCACGGGTGAGATACGCACGCAGGCCTACGTGGACGTCCCCGGCATCGTGCGCGAGGTGCTCTCCGACATCGGCTACAACCGCGCCAAGTTCGGCTTCGACTGCGACACGTGCGGCGTGCTCAACGCCATCCACGAGCAGAGCCCCGACATCGCGCAGGGCGTCGACGAGAGCTGGGAGGCCCAGCACGGCCTGGCCGGCGACGACCCCTACGAGCGCATCGGCGCGGGCGACCAGGGCATGATGTTCGGCTACGCCTGCGACGAGACGCCCACGCTCATGCCCATGCCCATCTACCTTGCGCATCGCCTGGCCGAGCGCCTGTCGGCCGTGCGCAAGGACGCCACGCTGCCCTATCTGCGCCCCGACGGCAAGACGCAGGTGTCCGTGCGCTACGAAGACGGCCGCCCGATGTGCGTGGAGAAGGTGGTCGTGTCCACGCAGCACGCCGAGAGCGTCTCCCACGACGAGCTGCGCGCCGCCATCGTGGAGCACGTGGTGCGCCCCGTGCTGGAGGCCGAGGGGGTGGAGCTTGCCGAGGACGCAGAGATACACGTGAACCCCACCGGCCGCTTCGTCATAGGCGGGCCCATGGGCGATGCGGGCCTCACCGGCCGCAAGATCATCGTTGACTCCTACGGCGGCATGGGCCGCCACGGCGGCGGCGCGTTCTCCGGCAAGGACTGCACGAAGGTGGACCGCTCGGGCGCCTACGCGGCGCGCTGGGTGGCGAAGAACGTGGTGGCGGCCGGGCTCGCCGCGCGCTGCGAGATCCAGCTCGCCTATGCCATCGGCATGGCGCGGCCGGTGTCGGTGATGATCGACACGTTCGGCACGAACAAGGTGGACGAGGCCGCCATCGAGCGCGCGGTGGGCGAGGTGTTCGACCTGCGCCCGGGCGCCATCATCGACGAGCTGGACCTGCGCCGCCCCATCTACCGCTTGACCGCCGCCTACGGCCACTTCGGCCGCGAGCTGCCCGAGTTCACCTGGGAGCGCACCGACAAGGCCGACGAGCTGCGGAAGGCATGCGGGCTGGGGTAGGGGGCCGCTCGGGCGTTCCGAGCATCCCGAGCGTCCCGTTCGCCGAACACCCGCCGAACATGCCCGCGGCGGGTGTTTTTTGTTCCGTTATTCTGCAAATAAGGGAACAAACGTTCCTTATTTATGCTATGATGCTGCTATCGAAAGAGCCAGTGCGGATGCTTCCCCTCGGCCGGCGAACGGCCTCGCAAGGGATGCCCATAGATGGCGGCGGTCTCCGCGTCGCCCGCACCACGTTCGCAAGATCCTCTCAACAGACGGAGCCTGCCTGCGGGCCGTCGGCGCGCGGTCGCGGCCGCCTGAGCGGCGAGGGCGGGAAAGGGGGGACGTTCATGGAGCGGTACGACATCGAGAAGCGCAAGCTGACGCTGGACGACCTGGCGCACACCGACGCGGAAAGCGGCGTCGAGTTCTGGTACGCGCGCGACATCATGGGGTTTCTGGGATATACCCAGTGGCGGAACTTCGAGGCGGCGGTTAAGAAGGCGATGGTCTCGGCTGAAGGCAGCAAAACCGCAGGTGAACATCATTTTGCTGGCGTCAGCAAAATGGTCGAGCTCGGCAGCGGGTCCAAGCGCAAGGTCAAGGATTACAAGCTCACGCGCTACGCCTGCTACCTCATCGCGCAGAACGGCGACCCGCGCAAGGAGGAGATCGCCTTCGCGCAGAGCTGCTTCGCGCTGCAGACGCGCAAGCAGGAGCTCATCGAGGAGCGGATGCGAGCGCTTGCGCGCATCGCTATCCGCGGACAGCTCACCGAGGCGGAGAAGGAGCTTTCGCGCATCGCCTACGAGCGGGGCGTCGACGGGGCTGGCTTCGCGCGCATCCGCTCCAAGGGGGATGCGGCGCTGTTCGGCGGCCATACGACGGCCGACATGAAGAAGCGGCTGGGCGTCAAAGGGTCGAGGCCCCTTGCGGATCACCTGCCGTCGGTCACCCTCGCGGCCAAGCAGCTGGCAACCGAGATGACGAACCACAACGTCGAGGACAAGGACTTGCGAGGCGAGCCCTCCATTGCCGAAGAGCACGTGCAGAACAACACCGGCGTGCGCGACCTGCTCGGCCGGCGCGGCATCAGGCCAGAGGAATTGCCGCCCGAGGAGGACGTGAGAAGGATCGAGCGCCGCGTGACCGTCGAGACGCGCAGGTTGGAGCAGGAGGCGCGGGGGTTTCCCGCGTCGGAGGGCTAAGCCGATGCGGTCCGGTTGCAGACGTGGGATATACTGGTTGCCATGAGATTCGCATCGGTCATCTTGGACATACCCACGCAGGCGCTCGACGCGCCCTACACGTACGCCGTTCCCGAGGCGCCGGCCGAGGCTGGCGGCTACGACGTGGAGGTGGGGTGCGCCGTGCTCGTGCCGTTCGGGCACCGGCAGGCGGTGGGGTTCGTCGTGGGGCTGCAGGAGCTTCCCGACGGCGAGGCGCCGGCCGGTATCGACGCGGCGAAGGTCAAGCCCGTCGTGCGCGCCGTGAGCCCCGCCTACTTCGACGAGGAGGGGGCGGCCTGCGCGCAGTGGCTCTCGGAGCGCTACCTGGCGCCTCTGTCGTCGTGCGTGCGCCTGTTCACGCCGCCGGGAGGCGTGCCGCGCATGGTGCGCGCGCAGGCGGGGTACTGGCGGCTCGAGGAGCCGGCCGTGGGCGAGGTGGACGACCGCTGGGTGCTTCCGGGTGCCGCCTTCGACGGGTTCGAGCCGCGCAAGAACGCCGTCAAGCAGGCGTCCATCGTGGAGGCGCTGCAGGCGGGCGAGCTGCGCGTGGCGGAGTTGGCGGCGGAGTTCGGCGCGGTGTCGAGCACGTTGAAGGCGCTCGAGAAGCAAGGCGTCGTGCGCATAGAGCGCCGTCGGCGCATGCGGGGGATGGCTCCGGATGTCCCGGGCGCTCCGGCAGGGCCCGGCGCATCCGGAGCCAGCGGCTTCACCCCCTCCCCGAAGCCGCCGCTCACGGCGGGGCAGGCTTCGGCGCTCGCCGCTATCGACGCGGCGCGGGAGCGCGGGGCGGGCGAGGTGGTGCTCGTGGACGGCGTCACCGGGTCGGGCAAGACCGAGGTGTACCTGCAGGCCATCGAGGCGGTGCTCGCCGCGGGTCGCACGGCGTGCGTGCTCGTGCCGGAGATATCGCTGACGCCGCAGACGGTGGGCCGGTTCCGCGGGCGTTTCGGCGACACGGTGGCCGTCATGCACTCGCGCATGGGCGCGGGAGAGCGCTACGACCAGTGGGACTTCATCCGCTCGGGCGCGGCCCGCGTGGTGGTGGGCGCCCGCAGCGCGCTGTTCACCCCGCTGGCGAACGTGGGCCTCATCGTCATCGACGAGGAGCACGAGGGCTCCTACAAGCAGGACAGCGCGCCGCGCTACCATGCGCGCGACGTCGCCGTGTGGATGGCGCGCCGCGCAGGGGCGGCCGTGGTGCTGGGGAGCGCCACGCCGTCCATCGAGGCGCTCTACGCGTGCGCGAAGGACCCGCGCTGGCACCACGTGGAGCTGCCCGAGCGCGCCAACGGCCGCCCGCTGCCCGCCGTGCAGGTGGTGGACATGGCGAAGGAGTTCGGCGGCGGGTCGCGCTCCATGTTCTCGCGCGCCCTCTCGCGCGCGCTCGCCGAGGAGCTTGCGGCGGGCCGCAAGGCGGTGCTCCTGCTGAACCAGCGCGGCTTCGCGAAGTTCCTGCTGTGCCGCGAGTGCGGCTTCGTGCCGGAGTGCCCGTCGTGCTCCACGTCGCTCACGTTCCACGAGCGGGGCAACTTCCTCATCTGCCACCACTGCGGCTACCGCGTGACGGCCCCGCCCGCGTGCCCCGAGTGCGGCAGCCCCTACCTGAAGAAGTTCGGCGCGGGCACGCAGCGCGTGGAGGCCGACCTGCGGGTGCTCTTGGATGCGACGCCCGGCGTGGGGCCCGGCGTGCCCATCGTCCGCATGGACGCGGACACCACGGGCGGCAAGGGCGCGCACCAGCGGCTGCTGGAGGAGTTCGCCGCCGCCGACGCCGCGGTGCTGCTGGGCACGCAGATGATCGCGAAGGGGCTCGACTTCGAGGACGTCACGCTCGTGGGCGTCATCAACGCCGACACCATGCTGCGGCTGCCCGACTACCGCGCCGCCGAGCGCACGTTCGCGCTCGTGGAGCAGGTGGCCGGCCGCGCCGGGCGCGCCGAGCTGCCGGGCCGCGTGCTCGTGCAGACCTACGAGGCCGATGCCGCGCCCATCCGCGCCGCCGCGGCCTACGACCGCGCGCTGTTCCTGCGCGACGAGCTGCCGAAGCGCCGGATGCTGCGCTACCCGCCCTACGTGCGCATGGCGAACGTGCTGGTGTGGGGCAAGGACGAGGAGGCGGTGCGCACCTCGGCTGCCGCGCTCTACGAGGGGCTGGCCGCCCGGGTGCGCGACTACGGCGGCGAGGGTTGGGACGTGCTGCCCGCCACGCCGTGCGTGCTGGCGAAGCTGCGCGGCACGTACCGCTGGCACCTGGTGGTGAAGTGCCCGCTGGACGGCGACCTGTCGGGCGTGCTGCTGCCGTACTTCCGCGCCCGCAAGCCCGAGCGCGAGGTGAACGTGGCCGTGGACATGGACCCGGACGACCTCCTGTAGAGGCCCTGCACCGCCCGCCTGCCGTCAGCCTCCCCGGCCGGAACGGCGGCGCGCATGCGGCGCCTACGCGGAAGGGGTGTCAGGAAACCTCCATGGCGCCCAGGTTCAGAAGCTCGCTGCGCGCCGTGCCGGGCAGCCCGGCGAAGCCGCCGAGGAAGCGCTCGACGGCGATGCCGGCGGCCTCCCACCAGGCGGGCGCCGGCACGTCCTCTGCGGCCACGAGGTCGGCCTCCCACACCACGGCGCCGTCTCGGCGAAACGCCAAGCGCCCCACGACGTCGCCGGGCGCCACATGACCCGTCACGGCATCGAGCGCGGCCTCCTGCTCGAGGCGCCCTCCTTCACGCGGCACCGTGGCCGTGGCGTTCGGGTCGGGCACGGTGGCCGCCACGGTGCGGTCCGTCCAGTCGGCGTGCGCCACCTCGGCCACCACGGGCCAGGCGGCCTGCACGCCGCCGATCTCGGCGCGCACGGAGTGCGGGGCGGACACCAGCTGGTAGGTCGCCTCCGCCGATGCCGGCGGCGCGGCGGGCCCGGCGGAGGCATCGGCCGGCTGCGCGGCCGCCTGCAGCTCGTCGCGGTGGGCGAGCACCCAGTCGTAGAGCGCCTCGGAATCGGCGAAGCGCTGCGGCTTCGAGGACGAGCCCAGCACCACGGCGTAGTACTCGTGCCCGTCGCCGCGGTTCAGGGCGGTGGCGACGCAGGGGCCGGCAGCCAGCGTGTAGCCGGTCTTGGCGGCGCACGTGCCGGGGTAGCCCTCGATCATCGTGTCCGTGTTCGCCAGCTCCACGGCGACCGTCCCGCCGCCGCGCGACACCGCGATGGTCGTGCGCGCGTGCCCGATGCCCGAGCGCACGAGGTCGTTTCCCATGGCGCAGCGCAGCATGACGGCAACGTCGCGGGCGCAGCTGTACTGCCCTTGGGCGTACGCGTCGAAGTCGAGCCCATGGGGGTTCGCGAAGCGCGTGCCGTCCATGCCCAGCTCGGCCGCCTTCGCGTTCATGGCCTCCACGAACGCCGCCTCGCGCGCGACGGCGCCGCCGTCCTGCCCGCGCGCTTCCAGGATGCGGGCCCCCGCCGCCTGCGCCACGGCGCTCGCGGCGTCGTTGCCCGACGCGGTGAGCACGGCCTTGAGCGCGTCGCCGAACGACATCTCGTCGCCGGCCGCGAGCCCCGCGCTCGACTCGCCCACGGCGGCGGCCTCGGGCGTCACGACGATGCGGTCGCCGGCATCCAGGTGCTCGGCCGCCACGATGGCCGTCATGATCTTCGTGAGCGAGGCGATCTGGGCCCGCTCGCCGGCTGCCCGGCCGTACCAGAGCGTGCCCTCCTCGTCCATGAGCGCCGCATGCGATGCGTCGATGCTGGGCTGAAGTTCTTCCGAAATCCCCAGTTCGGCCATGCTGCGGCCGAGGACCGCATCGTCCCCGTCGGTATGCGCAAGCGCCGCGGAGGGCAGGCAGCAGGAAAGGAGCACGGCAGCCGCGAGGGCGCTCGGGGCTGCGCGGAGCCTGCGGTGCCGACGTGCGTCCATGCCTGCCTCCTCCTCGGCCCCTAAGGGCGCTGCTGACGGTTTTCGACCATATAATAGCACCGGCCCAGGGGCCTTCGCGCCAACCCATGGTATCCTGAGCGCTTGCTTGATGCACGCGTGGGAGCCGGAGGAGGACGAAATGGGGAAGTGGGCTGCGCGTATCGTATGCTTGGCACTCGCTGCGGCGCTGTCCGCTCCGTCCGCATCCCTCGCGTTCGCCCAGGAAAGGGCCGCCTCCGCTTCCGACGAGGCGCCGGCGGCCTCCGGCGCAGAAGGCGGGCCGGCTGCTGCCGGCACCGGGGGAACCCAAGGCGCCGATGCGGGCGCCGAGGACCAAGGGCGTCTCGTACGCGTGGCGTTTCCCCAGGCCGAAGGCTTGAGCATGGTAGATGAGAGAGGGCGGCGCAGCGGCGTGCTCTACGACTGGCTCGTTGAGATAGCCAAGTACACCGGTTGGCGCTACGAGTTCGTGGAAGGCAGCGTGAACGAGCTCGTCAAGCAGACCATGGCGGGCAGCGTCGATCTGATGGGCGGCATGTTCTACCGCGAGCAGCTCGACGAGAGCCTCGACTACTCCGTGTTCAGCATGGGCTCGAACCGCTCCCTCGTCATCGGTCCCAGCGACGACGACTCCGTCGCCGGTTTCGACCTGCGCACCCTGAACGGCAAGACCATCGGAACCTATGCCAACGCGACGGAGAAGATACGCCGGCTGGAGAATTTTTTGGAGTTCAACGGCCTGGACTGCACGGTGCTCCGCCTCGACCTGGCCTCGTACGAGAGCTGCCTGGACGAGGGCACCGCCGACCTCATGCTCGGCAGCGACGTGGAGATGAAGGACGGCTGCAAGGTGGTGGCGGAGTTCGACGGCGAGCAGCACTACCTGGCCGTGCCCGAGGGCAGCGACCTCATGGCGGGCATCGACGAGGCCATGAGGCAGATCTACGCGGCCGACCCCAACTTCTCCCGCTCGCTCTACGCCCGCTATTTCCCCGACGACTACGCCAGCCCCATCGCGTTCTCCGAGGCCGACCGCGCCTACGTGGCCCAGGCGCGCGAGGTGCGGGTGGCCGTGACGGCGGGGCAGTACCCGCTGTACTACGAGCATGACGGCTTGTACCAGGGCATTGCGAAGGACGTGCTCGACCGCATCGCCGAGCGCACGGGCCTCTCGTTCCGCTTCGTGCATGCGGACAGCTACCAAGGGGCGCTCGACCTCGTGGCGGCGGGCGAGGCCGATGTGGCGGGCTGCTTCATGGACGACGAGCAGACGGCCGGCGATCAGGGGCTTGCCTTGACCAAGGGGTATGCGACGCTCGGCGAGGTGGTGTTCCGCAGCAAGTTCTCGGCGCAGTCCTCCGGCGGCCCCGTGATAGCCCAGCTCCAGGGCCGCGCCGCGCCCGAAGGGCAGGAGGGCGCGGAGATGGTGTGGCTCCCCACGTACGCCGACTGCCTCGAGGCGGTGAACACCGAGCGCGCCGACCTCACGAGTATGCCCGCCTCGTTCGCCGAGTGCCTGTTCACCGAACGCTCCTACGGCAACGTGGCCCCGGCCACGGCCGACCATACCGAGACCTCGTTCTCCCTGGCGCTGCCGCGCCCGGTGGACTCGGGCCTGTACTCGGTGCTGAGCAAGGCGGTGAACAGCTTCACGGACGACGAGCTGGAGGCCCTGTACTCCCGCAACGCCGTGGCCCTGGGCAACCGATCCGCCACGGTGGAGTCGTTCGTGTCCGACAACCCGCTGCTCGTGGTGGTGCTGTCATTGGTGTTCTTCCTGCTGGTGGGCGCCATTGCCATCATCGTCACCGGCTCGAAGGTGCGCAGCCGCATGATGGCGCTCAAGCTGGAGAAGGCCGAGGAGACGGGCCGGGCGAAGGCCGACTTCCTCTCGCGCATGTCCCACGAGATACGCACGCCCATGAACGCCATCATCGGGCTGTCGAACGTGGCGTCGCTGTCGGGCGAGGCCACGCCCGCCATCCGCTCGGACCTGGAGAGGATCAACACGTCGGCCCAGTTCCTGCTCTCGCTCGTGAACGACATCCTGGACATGTCCAAGATACAGAACGACAAGATGCACATAGAGGTGGCGCCCCTGCGCCTGGCGTCGCTCGCCTCGCGCCTCGAGAGCATGTTCGGCATCCAGGCGCAGGAGAAGGGCATCTGCCTGAAGGTCGTGTGCGAGACCGAGGCCGTGGTGGTGGGCGACGACGTGCGCCTGCAGCAGGTTCTGGCGAACCTGCTGTCCAATGCCTTCAAGTTCACCGACGCGGGCGGCACCATCTCCCTGCGCATCGAGGAGGCGCAGCCTGGCGGGGGCGGGGAGGGCCCGACGTACCGGTTCTCCGTGTGCGACGACGGAGCCGGCATCCGCCCCGAGGACCTCGAGCGCATCTTCGACTCGTTCGAGCAGGCGGCCGAGAACCACCGCAACGCCCAGGGAACGGGGCTGGGGCTGGCCATCAGCAGCAACCTCGTGCGCCTCATGGGCGGCAAGCTGGAGGTGGAGAGCCAGGTGGGCGCAGGCTCCGAGTTCCATTTCACGCTGCGGCTGCCTTCGGGACGCCCGGAGGACCTGGACGCGCAGGGCGTAGACGACCCTGCGCCGCGCTCGCTTGCCGGCACGCGCGCGCTCTTGGCCGAAGACAACGACCTGAACGCAGAGATAGCCGCGGCCTTGCTGGACATGGAGGGAGTAGCCGTCGACCGCGCTGCGAACGGCCGCGAGGCGGTGGACCTGTTCGCGTCCGCGGAGCCGGGGCGCTACGACTTCGTGCTCATGGACGTGAAGATGCCCGTGCTGGACGGCCTGGGCGCCGCCGCCGAGATCCGCGCGCTTCCCCGCCACGATGCGCGCGACGTGCCCATCGTGGCTTTGACGGCCAACACGTTCCAAGAGGACCGCGACGATGCGGCCGCCGCCGGCATGGACGGCTTCATCCCGAAGCCCTTCGACGCCCGGCAGCTCTACGAAACGCTGCGCTCCTTCCTGCCCCCGGAAGGGTAGCCCGCCGCCGGTGATTTCCCGGCCGCTCCTGGCGGGCTTTGGCGAATCGGAGAAGGGGGCGAAAAGTACGCTGCGAAAGCGCTTGATCTATGGTATACTGCTCCGCTGTATCTTTGCGCCCGGCGCGCATGCTTCCGCATGCCCGAGCGCATCCAGTTGGAAAGGAAGATCACGTGGCCCAAGCCTCTAAGAACCAAGCTGTCGAGCCCGACACCGAGCAAGGTGCGAAAGCCCCGATCGATACCGAAGAGATACTGGACGATGACGACGCGCTGGACGTGGAGCCCGACGTCGGCGCTTCCGATACGCTGGACGACGACAAGCTGGAAGCCGGCCTGGACGAGGACGAGGACCTGCTCGAGGGCATCCCCGAGGAGGAGCTCAAGGCGACCGTCGAGGTGCAGCTGCCGAAGGTGACGAAGAGCAAGGCGCGCACGACGCGCAAGCGCAACGCCGACGCCGGCGTGACCATGCTCACGGGCGACCCCGTGCGCATGTACCTGAAGGAGATCGGCAAGGTCCCGCTGCTCACCGCCGCGGAGGAGATCGACCTGGCCATGAAGATAGAGGCCGGCGTGGCGGCCACCGAGGAGCTGGACCGCGCCGAGGACGAGGGCATCGAGCTCGAGCGCCGCGAGAAGCGCCGCCTCGGCCGCATCGAGCAGGTGGGCATCGATGCGAAGCAGCAGCTCATCGAGGCGAACCTGCGCCTGGTGGTGTCCATCGCCAAGCGCTACGTGGGGCGCGGCATGCTGTTCCTCGACCTCATCCAGGAAGGCAACCTGGGCCTCATCCGCGCGGTGGAGAAGTTCGACTACACGAAGGGCTTCAAGTTCTCGACGTACGCCACCTGGTGGATCCGCCAGGCCATCACGCGCGCCATCGCCGACCAGGCCCGCACCATCCGCATCCCCGTGCACATGGTGGAGACCATCAACAAGCTCGTGCGCATCCAGCGCCAGCTGCTCCAGGAGCTCGGCCGCGAGCCCAGCCCCGAGGAGATCGGCAAGGAGATGGGCCTGCCCGCCGAACGCGTGCGCGAGATCCAGAAGATCTCGCAGGAGCCCGTGTCGCTCGAGACGCCCATCGGCGAGGAGGAGGACTCCCAGCTGGGCGACTTCATCGAGGACGACGCCGCTGTGGTGCCGCCCGACGCCGCCTCGTTCAGCATGCTGCAGGAGCAGCTGAGCAAGGTGCTCGACGGCCTGGCCGAGCGCGAGCGCAAGGTCATCAGCCTGCGTTTCGGTCTCGAGGACGGCCATCCGCGCACGCTCGAGGAGGTCGGGCGCGAGTTCGGCGTCACGCGCGAGCGCATCCGCCAGATCGAGAGCAAGACGCTCGCGAAGCTGCGCCACCCCAGCCGCTCGAGCAAGCTGAAAGATTATCTGGAAGACTAAGGTTCCGTCGGCCTGACGGCCGCCGGAACGAAGCCGATGCTGCGAAGGGCCCTGGCACCCCGCCTTGCCGCGATGGCGAAGACTCGCGTACTGAAGTACGCTTCGCCTTCCCCATCCCGTCAATTCGGGGCACCAGGGCCCTTCTCGCTGACTTACTACGCCAACCTGCGCGGTTGGGCATACGGACCTGCGAGCTCCTGTTCGCGCTTCGCGCGAATCGGCCGCAGGTACGCCGAGGTTGAGGGGATTGCGCCATGCAACAGGATAAACTCGAGTTCTTCGCCAGCTGCCTTGCCGGGTTGGAGGCGCCGCTCGCCGACGAGCTGAAGTCACTTGGCATCAGGAGCGTGCGGCCGCTTGGCGGCGGCGTGGCCTTCTTCTGCGACGTGCGCCATGCGCTGAAGGCGTGCCTGTGGTCGCGGCTGGCGTCTCGCATCATGCTGGTGGTGGGGCGCGTGGACGCGCGCATGGCCGACCTGCTGTTCGAGGACGCGCTGGAGCTGCCCTGGGAGGACGTGGTAGCTCCCGGCGCGAGCATCGCGGTATCGGCCCATGGCATGAACGACGAGCTGCGCAACACGCGATTCACCGCGCTCAAGGTGAAGGACGCCGTGTGCGACCGCCTGCGCGAGGCGCGGGGCGAGCGTCCCGACGTGGACGCCGAGTGCCCCGACGCGGCCATCGACGTGCGCGTGCGCGAGAAGCGCGCCACCATCTCGCTCGACCTTTCGGGTGCGTCGCTCTACCGCCGCACCTACCTGGCCCCCGACGACGGCGCCGAGGCGCCGCTCGAGTGCGCGCTCGCGGCCGGCCTGCTGGCGCTGGCCGGATGGGACGGCCGGGCGCGCGCGGGCGCCGCCTGCGTCGATGCGGCCTGCGGCGACGGCGCTGTGGTGGTGGAGGCTGCTGCGGTGGCGTGCGATCTGGCGCCGGGCCTCACGCGCGAGCGCTGGGGCTTCTTCGGGTGGGCGCAATCCAGTCCCGCCATCTGGAACGAGCTCATCGCCCAGGCCGACGACCGCTTCGAGGCGGGGCTGGCCGCGGCATGCGCCTCCGACGCGCTCGACGCGCCGGCGTCCGCGCGTCCCGACCTCGACGTCGTGCGCTTCGCGGGCCTGTCGGCGTCCTCGCCGGCCATCGCGCGGGCGCGCGGGCGCGCCAAGCGCGCGGGGCTGCGGCAGGCCGTGAGCATCGAGCCGGGCGGGGCGGAGGAGGCGGGCGCGCTCGTGGAGCGCGTGAGCGCCGCTGCCGCCGCCGCGCGGGACACGGCGGGCGTACCCGACGGCGCGGAGGCCTCCGGCTGCCTCCTGGC
>NZ_JAIPUP010000004.1:0-416554 GCF_030418485.1 Gordonibacter sp. RACS_AR68 | reverse complement strand
CGATCCCATTCCGAACTCGGAAGTTAAGCCCGCCATCGCCGAAAGTACTGCGGAGCCAGTCCGTGGGAGGATAGGGCGTCGCGCTCGCGGAGGATGCTTTCTTTCTGCAGGCCCCCGGACCGGATGACGGCCCGGGGGCCTGTTTGCGTTGGGGGGTCCTCTAGGGGGCGGGGGCTTGTTCGCGTTCCGGGTCGTGTTTATTCTGCGCGGGGGAGGCGGGGTTCGCCGGGGCGAGGGTATAATGGAACGCTAGGCATGGTGTTTGCGTGCTTTTGATAACGAGGATGGAGGAACGTCTGGTGAGCGACAAGGCGCAAGAGGCAGCGAAGGTGGCCGCATCCGCGATACGCGACGAGGCCAAGCTCGGCGAATTGACGGAGGCTCTGTCGGGAGGATCGCGACGCGCCCGTCAGAACGCCGCATCGGCTCTTGCCATCGTCGCCAAAGAGGCGCCCGAAATGCTCGTTCCCCATGGATCGGCGTTCGTCGATGCGCTTAACCGTCCCGAAGCGCAAACGCGCTGGGAATGCCTTGATATCCTTACCGCATTGGTGGATTGCGACTCGCGCACGTGCGACAAGGCCGTGCCGGGTGCCGAGGCTGCGTTGTTCGACGAGGAGAGCGGCCCGGTGCGCCTTGCCGCGATGCGCTTCCTATGCAAGCTGGGCGCCACGACGGAGAACCGTTCCGAGAAAGTCTGGCCGCTTGTCGACGAGGCCATACAATGCTGGCATGGCGACCTGGAGTTCCAAGACATGCTCGTGGCGGTGGTTGACTTCTCGGCCGGCAAGCTTGCTTTGCAGGTGAAGGAAGAGTTGCGGGATCGTATGAAGTTCGACGCGGAGAACGGCAAGGGGGCTCTCAAGCGCCGTGCTCAGCAGATCGTCGAGAACGTGCAGGCTGGCTAGCCTTTATCTTTCCTTATCTTCTAGCGGTTCTCAACCGCCGCTTTCCGCGTCTTCTCCGTTCCCCATGTAAGGGGTGACATCAGGAAAGCAGGGCGCGGTGTACTGCGCCACCCATCCAAGGGCTGGCAGTGGCGCGGAGATTATCGGTGCCATGCGCAGTGTGATAAGCTCATGGCGCAGAAGGCATATGACGCCGTCTTTGGCGGGCGAGTAAGAGAGGGAGGCGCGACGGGACGGGCGGGAGCCGGCCTTCGCGCGCGAGGGCCGCCCTGGGGCGGCGGATTGGAGTCATGCATGACTGACGAGACCAGCCGTTTTGCCGACACGCTCGAAGCGGGCGGCACAACCTACACCTATTATCCGGTGGCGGGCATTCCTGGGTCGGAGACGCTTCCCTATGCTCTGACGGTGCTGCTGGAGAACGCCCTGCGCAACGCCGAGAGCCCGGAGGAAGCCGAGGAGCTGGCCGGGCGCATCGTGGCGGCAGGCAATGCGGGCGAGGTGGGAAGCGAAGTGGAGTTCTCGCCGGCGCGCGTGCTGTTCCAGGACTTCACGGGCGTGCCGGTGTTCGTGGACTTCGCGGTCATGCGCGAGGCGTGCGCCGAGCTGGGGGGCGATCCGGCGAAGATCAACCCGCAGATCCCCTGCGATTTGGTGATCGACCACTCGGTCATCGCGGACGCGGCCGGCTGTGCGGGCGCGCTGGAGCAGAACATGGAGCTGGAGTTCGCGCGCAACAAGGAACGCTACGACTTCCTGAAATGGTCGCAGCAGAGCTTCGACAACGTGCGCATCGTTCCACCGGGGGCGGGCATCTGCCATCAGCTGAACATCGAGCAGTTCGCGCACGTAGTCATGACGTCGGATGACGCGGGGGTGGCGCGCGCGGACGGCGAGCGCCCGGTGGCGTACTTCGACACGCTCGTGGGAACCGACAGCCATACGCCCACGGCGAACGGCATCGGCGTGCTCGGTTGGGGCGTGGGCGGCATCGAGGCCGAGGCTGCGGCGCTCGGCCAGCCCATCACGACGCTCGTGCCGCGCGTGGTGGGCGTGCGCCTGACGGGAGAGCTCGCCGAGGGCGTGGCGGCCATGGACGTGGCGCTGACGTTCGCCCAGATGCTGCGCGAGAAAGGCGTGGTGGGCTCGTTCGTGGAGTGCTTCGGGCCGGGTCTTGCCAGCCTGAACGCCACGCAGCGCACGTGCATCTCGAACATGACGCCGGAGTACGGCAGCACCTGCACGCTGTTCCCCGTGGACGATGCAACGCTGGCGTACCTGCGCCTGACCGGGCGTAGCGAGGAGCAGGTGGCGCTTGTGGAGGCGTATGCGAAAGCGCAGGGATTCTGGAACGAGCCGGACGCACCGGCACGTAGGTACGCCGAGGTGATCGAGCTGGACCTGAGCTCTGTCGGCCGCTCGCTCGCCGGTCCTTCGAGGCCGCACGATCGCATTCCGCTGGAAGGCGTGCAGGAGCGTTTCCGCGCCGTGTGCGATGAGCGCGAGCTCGACCGCGGCAAAACCGTGGAGCTGGAGCTGGCGGGCGAGGTCCACGCGCTCACGCATGGTGCGCTTGCCATAGCGGCCGTGACCAGCTGCACGACGGCCACCGATCCGCGCATGATGCTGGCGTGCGGCCTGGTGGCCAAGAAGGCCGCCGAGGCGGGGCTTGCGCCCAAGCCGTGGGTGAAGACGATCCTCGCCCCGGGCAGCAAAGCCACCGAGCTTCTCCTCGAGCGCGCCGGGCTCATTGAGGGCCTGCGGGCGCTGGGCTTCTGCACCTGCGGATTCGGATGCATGAGCTGCATCGGCAACTCGGGGCCTATCTTGCCAGCGCTGCACGACGTGGCCGACGACATCGAGCTGACGAGCGTGCTTTCCGGCAATCGCAACTTCGAGGGGCGCATCTCGCCCGACGTGTCGCAGAACTACCTGGCCGCCCCGGCCATGGTCGTTGCCTATGCGCTGGCGGGCACGATGGACGTTGATCTGGCGCATGACGCGCTGGGGTGCCGTGAGGACGGCACGCCGGTGCGACTGGCCGACATCTGGCCGAGCGACGAGGAGATCGACGCGTTGGTGGCAGATTGCGTGAACCGCGCGCTGTACGAGGACGGCGCGCGCGGGCTGTACGACGGTGACGCGGCTTGGCAGGCGCTCGGCAGCGAGCCGAGCGACACCTTTGCTTGGGAGGATGCGTCTACCTACGTGCGCCGCGCCCCTTACTTCGACGGCATGCGGCGCGAGCCATCGGCTCCCGAGCCCATCGTGGGCGCCCGGGCGCTCGCACGGCTCGGCGACTTCATCACCACCGATCATATCTCGCCGGCAGGCTCGATCGCGGCGGACTCGCCAGCAGCGCACTACCTCGAGGAGCATGGGGTGGTCCCGGCAGACTTCAACACGTATGGTGCCCGGCGCGGCAACCACGAGGTGATGATGCGCGGCACGTTCGCGAACGTGAAGCTGCAGAACAAGCTGGCCGAGGGAAAAAAGGGCGGCTGGACGCGCGACTTCCTGGCAGACGAGGTGCGCCCGCTGTTCGATGCGGTCATGGATTACGAGGCTGCAGGCGTGCCGCTCGTGGTGGTGGCCGGCAAGATGTACGGCAGCGGATCGTCGCGCGACTGGGCGGCGAAGGGCCCGGCGCTCCTGGGCATCCGCGCGGCGTTCGCCGAGAGCTTCGAGCGCATCCACCGGTCGAACCTCATCGGCATGGGCATCCTGCCGTTGCAGTTCCCGGAAGGCGAGAGCGCCGAGAGCCTGGGGCTCGACGGCTCCGAGTGCTACACGGTGGCGCCGATCGACTTCTCGGCGGGGCTGCCCGAGCCGCGCGAGGTGGAGGTGACGGCCGAGCGGGCGGACGGCTCGACGGCGACGTTCAAGGCGACCGTGCGCGTGGACACGCCCACAGAGGGCGCCTACTACGAGCATGGCGGCATCCTGCCCTACGTGCTGCGAAGCCTATTGTAAAGACGAGGTAACGGTGGCGCCCGGTTGCGATGAGCAAGCGGGCGCTTTGCCGTATAATGGAGTGTTAATTCTAGCAATCGAGGGATACGGAAAGGGATGCCGTGAAACAGACATCCGGAATCGATGCGCTGCTTGAAGCGCTCAGGCAATCAGGGGTCAACGTGGACGGGCGCTTCGACGCCGACGCTGAGGCCCCTTCGGACGGTGCGGGTCGCGCCGGCAGGGGAGGCGGCGGAGGCTCGCAGCCGCCGCACGTTCACGTTGAGGTCCCGTTCGCGGACCGTATGGCTGCGTGGGGCAAGAAGGCCCTCATCATCGCCGCCATCGTGATCGTTCTCGTGGGTTTGGCTGCCTACTGGTGGTTCCATCCGCCCATCAACATCCATTCGACGGACACCTGGATGTTCGTGGCCGTGTTCATCCTGCTGCCGCTGTTCCTGGTGTTCTGGAGCCGCTCGCACAGCTACAAGGAGGGCACCGCGAAGGTCGAGGCGAACCCGGGCAAGGCGAAGGCGTTCAAGTTCGCGAGCTACGTGCCGGTGGCCGTGGCCGTGCTGGGTGTCTTGGGTGCCGTGATGTCGCTCTCCATCTTCCCCGGCAACGCCGAGAAGTACGCCACGGTGCTGCAGACGACGGAGGACAACTTCGCGCAGGATATCAAGGAGGTGAACTATTCGGAGATTCCCGTTATCGACCGCGACTCGGCCGTGCTGCTGGGCAACCGCGAGATGGGCTCCATCCCCGAGTACGTGAGCCAGTTCGAGATATCGCCGCTGTACAGCCAGATCAACTACCAGAGCTCGCCGGTACGCGTGAGTCCGCTGGGGTACGCGGACCTGTTCAAATGGTTCACGAACCGCGAGGCCGGCATCCCCGCCTACGCGCTGGTGAACATGACGACGCAGGATGCGGAGATCGTGCGCCTTGAAGACAATCCCATCCATTACTCCGAGTCCGAGCCGCTCGTGCGCAACATCGACCGCCACGTGCAGCTGAGCTACCCGTTCTACATGTTCGACCAGAAGTCGTTCGAGATCGACGACGAGGGGCATCCCTGGTGGATCTGCCCGGTGCAGTCGCGTACCATCGGCCTGTTCGGCGGCACGACCATCGAGCGCGTGGTCATGGTGGACGCCACGACAGGCGAGACGCAGGACCTGGCCATCGGGGACGTGCCGCAGTGGGTCGACCACGCCTACCCGACCGATCTGCTGCTGGAGCAGTACAACTGGTCCGGCAAGTACAAGGACGGCTGGCTGAACTCCGTGTTCGGGCAGAAGAACGTGGTGCAGACCACGCCGGGCACCGATGGCAACCTGGGCTACAACTACATTGCCAAGGACGATGACGTATGGGTGTACACGGGCGTGACCTCGGCCACGGCCGACAACTCTATCGTAGGCTTCGTGCTGATCAACCAGCGCACGGCCGAGTCGCACTTCTACCCGGTGGCCGGCGCCACCGAGGAGTCGGCCATGCAGTCGGCCGAGGGCCAGGTGCAGAACCTGCGTTACCAGGCCACGTTCCCGCTGCTCATCAACGTGTCGGGCCAGCCGACGTACTTCATGGCGCTGAAGGACAACGCGGGACTCGTCAAGCAGTTCGCCATGCTGGACATCCAGCGCTACCAGAACGTGGCCGTGGGCAACACGGTGGCCGAGTGCCAGAAGGCCTACCAGGCCCTGCTCGCCACGAACGGCGTGCTGGCCGAGTCGGGCGTGGACACGGGCGCGGTTGAGAAGCAGGGCACGATTGCCCACATCGCCCAGGCGGTGGTGGAGGGTAACTCGCACTTCTATGTGAAGCTGGACGACGGCAGCGCCATCTACGACTTCGCGCTTCCCGGGCTGATAGAGATCGTGGGGTACAAGGAAGGGGACGCCATCACGTTCACCTACGTGGAGGCGGAGCCGACGAACCCTGTGGAGGAGATTGTCGGCGCCGACGGCGCGAAGACCGGTAACGGGGCCGATGCTGCGAAGGAGGCGGAGAAGGAGGCCGATGCCACCGCCGACGCGAAGGGCGACGCGGCGTAGCGTTTCGACGGCAGAATGCTTGCTCGGGAACCCCCGCGATCGGGGGTTCCCGTGGTTTTCGAGCGGGAAGGCGATCGATGGCCTGGGGAGCACGGTGCTCGGTGAGCGCGCCAGAGGGCGGGCTTTTCCGTGTTTTGGGTTGACAAATGGCGGAATGATGGCAGAATATAACGGTTGCTTCTTCGGGAGCACGACGTATAGCTAGTTCCGCTGCCCAAGACAGCTGGTACCGAGAGGTTTAATCGCAGGGATGCGGCCCGCCGAGGTGGTTGTATAAGTTTCGCGCTTAGACGACCCCTGCTGTCATGAGACGGCGGGGGTCGTTCCTTTTTCTTAGGCGACGATCCCAGACGAGGGAGCGGAACCCGAGTTCGAGGAAAAGGAGGTGTACTACATGCCCAACGTGAAGAACCAAGAGACGCTTTCCAAGATCAAGGAGGATCTCGACGGCGTTTCCGCTGTGTGGGTCGTGGACTACTGCGGCCTGACGGTGAAGGACATCCAGGCGTTGCGCGTGGCCATCCGCGAATCCGGTGCCAGCATGAAGGTGTACAAGAACACCCTGATGCACATTGCCCTGGACGAGGCCGGCCTGCCCACGCTCGACGATATCCTGGAGGGTCCGAGCGCGTTCGTGTTCGCCGGTGACGATGTGGCTGCTGCCGCAAAGGCCGTGAAGACGTTCGCGAAGACGAACCAGAACCTGGAGATCAAGGGTGGCTTGATGGAAGGCGAGCAGGTTTCCGCCGCACAGGTGGAGGCTATCGCTTCTCTCCCGTCCCGCGAAGAGCTCCTGGCTCAGATCGCCGGCGCTATCTCCGGTGTTGCCCGCGGCCTTGCCGTGGCGCTCAACGGCGTGCCGAGTGGTCTGGCGCAGGTCACGAAGGCTGTGGCCGACCAGAAGGAAGCTGCTTAACCGCAGCGTAGGCGGCGCGGCGAGCGCTGCCTGACGATAGGCAAAACACACCGGTCGGGAAGGACCCGGCCGCTTTGAAAGGAAACGAACATGGCTGTTACGCGTGAAGAGATCATCGAGGCCCTCAAGGAGATGTCCCTGCTCGAGGCTTCTGAACTGGTGAAGGACATCGAGGAGACGTTTGGCGTTTCCGCCGCCGCCCCCGTGGCCGTGGCTGCTGCCGCTCCTGCCGAGGGTGGCGCTGCTGCCGAGGAGAAGACCGACTTCGACGTCGTGCTCGAGGGCTTCGGCGACAACAAGATCGCCGTCATCAAGGTTGTCCGCGAGATCACGAGCCTGGGCCTGAAGGAGGCCAAGGAGCTGGTCGAGGGCGCCCCGAAGCCGATCCAGGAGGGCGTTGCCAAGGACAAGGCCGAGGAGATCAAGGCCAAGCTCGAGGAAGCCGGCGCGGCCGTCACCCTCAAGTAAATTGGTTCCGGCGGCCTGACGGCCATCGAGACTGCTTGAAGAGAGACCCCCAGACCTGGGGGTCTCTTACTGTCTGGCGGGATGCGCGTTACGTGCGGCGGGTCGTCGCGCTTAAGATGGTTTCGCCTTACTGACGGAATGGCAACGGTTCGCACGCGCTTAGGGCGCGCGCGTTTATAGTAGAACGCGCTAACTGACAGACTGCGCATTAGCGCAGCTGATGAGGATAGGAGGGGCGCTATGCAGGCCGGTTACTTCAATGCTGCTTGGCATGATATAAAGAATTCGCCCGGCTGGTTCGGCAAGCTGCTGGTGCTGGGCCTGGTGAGCCTTGTTCCCATCTTCGGGTGGATCGTGGTGGCGGGCTACCTGTACGGCTGGGCGCGCGACATCGCGTGGGGCGTGCATGCGCCGCTGCCCGCCCATGTGTTCGGCAACGAGGACGGGCGGCTGTACAGTCGCGGGTTCTTCGTGCTCGTTATAAGCTTCGTGTGCTCGCTCATTCCCTGGGCGGTGGAATTGGTGGGGTCTATCCTGACCGGAGGCTCCTTCGGGATATGGTCGGGCTGGGGCTATCATTCCGGGTTCCTGTCGTTTCCGCTGGGCCTTGCCTCAGGCCTTGTCGGCATGGTGTTCTTCGCCCTGTCCATTGCGGCGTACCTGTTCACGGCGTTCTTCACCTGGGTGGGCTCCATGCGCATGAGCATCTACGGCCGGCTTTCGGCCGGATTCCAGTTCGGCAAGATCTGGAGCATGCTGCGCCATGACTTCGCCGGGATGCTGCGCATCCTGGGCATGGCCGTGCTGATGGCCATTGCGACGACCGTGGTGGTGACCATCCTCATCGTGGTGGTGGTATTCCTGTGCATGGCCATAGGGTTCGCGGTCACGGGCGGCAACCTGAACATCAACTCCAGCCGTTTCGATGCGGCTATCGTCGGCATGGTGTTCGGGGTTGGCGGCGTGGCGATCGCGCTCTCGCTGCTGGCGGGATTCGCGTCCATGGTGGTGGCCGTGTTCTTCACGGCGATGATCACGCGGGCGCTGGGCTACTGGACGCAGCAGTTCAACGTGCCGGCGTGGCGCGGGCAGGACGATCCGATGCCGTTCGAGCTGGCAGGTGCTGCGGGCGGGTCCGGCGGGGGCGGACAGCCGCCGTACCAGCAGCCGCCGATGCGCTGAGGTCCGAACCACCCGGCCTCTTAGGCCCGAGGGTAGGCCGTCCGCTTGCCGCGGCTCGGGAACGGGCTTGCCGAACCCCCTTCGACCTGCCGGTCGGAGGGGGTTCTTCTTCGGAAGGGCTGCCGCACGTGCGTTCGGGCGCTATACTGGTGCGCGAGGCGCACGCCGCCTAGGGGCGCGCTGCGCGTATTCGGGGGAAAGGGGCAGCTATGGAGTACGGGGAATTGAAGGAGCAGATCGACGGTTTGGGCGAGCGGCAGCGCCGGGGATGCGCTCGCGTGCTCTCGCTCGTTTCCCTTGGGGGCGGGGTACGGCCCGAGTTTCGAGGGCACTTGGACGGTGCGTCGACGTACCGCGAGTTCTTCGAGGCGCTCTACCGCGACGACGACCTGCGTTTCACGCGCGCTTGAGCCGCTTGGGCGAAACTGGACGGCAAGCAGTGGGTCGGGCGGTTCGACCCGGTGCGCGCGTCGGCGCGCGTGCCGTTCGGCGGCCGCGGGATGCCCGTTGTGCTCTCCGGTGGCACCATGCTCGTACCCCTGGCCGGCCATGGGAAGCAGGCGCACGTCCTGGAGTTCGAAGACGGTGCCTTCAATGAAGACGCGGCAACGTACTTCACGTCCATCGAGGGCGCCTTCACGTGCGCCGAGATGGCATTCGAGGGCATCTACGACGTGTTCACGAGCGGGAACGCGGTGCTGTTCGAGCGCTGGGCCCTCAACGAGAAGGGCGCCCGCGTGAAGGCGGCCCAGCTGGCGCAGAGGTACGGCCTGACCGGTTGACACTGATGCGGCGGGCCGGTCGGCCCGACAAGCTTAGAACAGGCGGTTGCGGCGCTGCATCGACAGCACCGCCCTCACGCCGAGGAGGGCGAACGCGGCGATGGCCACGGCGCCTGCCGCGCCTCCGGCGATGAGCCCGCTGACGACGGCGATGCCGCTTGCCTGCGGGCGCGCGTTCTGCGAATTGTTCCCGTGCGGGGATGGATGCGAGGGGCTGGGTTCGCCATCTTGCTGCCTGAACCCGGCACCGTCCGAATGGCCGACGCTCGAAGAGGCTTCTGCCTGGTCGGTCTCCCGCGTGCGGTCGGTATCACCGGCGTCTTGCGCACGTCCGTTGTCGGTTCCGCGGGCGCTTTTCTTTTCGGTGCCCCCTTGTACGTCGCGTTCGCCCATGAGGGTGTCGAGCCCGCGCCCCAGGGCGGTGGGGCGCGCGGCGGTGTTGTCGTCCCTTGCGATCATAGTTGCTCCTTTCCGGTTGCCTTGCGCATAGCCCGATACGATAGCCGCAGTGAAAAATGGTGCAGCGGGCGGCTGCGCGGTGTGAACCGTGCGCCTTCCATCCGTTACGCGGGCTGCCTCTTCCGGCGGCACGGAAGGTGGTGCAGTCACGGTTTTCCGACAATCCGGAAGATGCTTCTTGACTTAGAGTGAGCTCCAAGGTGCATGATGGTCCAAGAAGAACCTCACGGACCAAGGAGAGAGCCATGCTCGGAAACTTCACCTACGACAACCCCACCCGCCTGCATTTCGGACCCGACGCCCTCGAGCGGCTGCGTGACGAGCTGCCTGCGTTCGGCCCCGTGGTCCAGCTGGCCTACGGTGGCGGCTCCATCAAGGAGACGGGTCTGTACGACCAGGTGGTGGCGCTGCTGAAGGAGTGCGGCAAGACCGTGGTGGACGAGCGGCGTCATGCCGAACCCCACGGCGGAGAGGCTGCTGGAGGGTCGCGACAGGGCGCGCGAGAAAGGCGTCGACTTCATCTTGGCCGTGGGCGGCGGCTCGGTGGCGGACTACGCGAAGGCCGTGAGCGTTTCGGTGCACTGCGACGAGGATCCGTGGGAGCGCTACTACCTGCGCTTCGAGGAAGTGGAATGCGACGTCGTCCCCGTGGGCTGCGTGCTCACCATGGCGGGCACGGGCAGCGAGATGAACGGCGGCGCGGTCATCACCAACCGTGGGCAGAAGCTCAAGATCGGGCACGTGTTCGGCCCCGAGGCGTATCCCAAGTTCGCCATCCTGAACCCGGAGCTCACGTTCACGGTGCCGAAGCGCCAGATGGTGGCCGGCGTCTTCGACGTCATGTCGCACGTGATGGAGCAGTACTTCTCGGGCGAGGACGACAACGTGTCCGACTACCTGATGGAGGGCCTCATGCGCTCGCTTGTTGCCAGCTCGCGCGCGGCCGTTGCCGACCTGCGCGACTACGAGGCGCGCAGCAACATCATGTGGGCGGCCACCTGGGCGCTCAATACGCTCGTGGCCATGGGCAAGTCCACCGATTGGGAGGTGCACATGATCGGCCAGGCCGTGGGCGCCTACACCGACGCCACGCACGGCATGACGCTCTCGGCGGTGTCGCCCGCGTACTATCGCCTGATCGCGCCGTATGGCCTGCCGAAGTTCGCGCGGTTCGCCAGCACGGTGTGGGGCGTGGAGGGCGATGGGCGCGCGGACGAGGAGCTTGCCGAGGCCGGCATTGCCGCGCTCGAGGCGTGGGCGCGCGAGATCGGCTGCGTGATGCGCCTGTCGGAGCTCGGCGTGGACGAGGGCATGCTCGACGGCATCGCCGAGGCCGTGCTGCCCATGGAGGGCGGCTACCACCCGCTCTCGCGCGACGAGGTGGTGGAGGTGCTGCGGGCGAGCCTTTAGAGAGCGGCTCGGCGATGCCCGGTTGGGCGTTTGGGCGAACCTGGCGGTGCAGGGCATGACGAGCCCGACGCCGCCGCGAGCACGCTCATGGCGCGCGGCGGCAGCTTCGCCAGCACCTCCTGGCTGGGCGGTTGAATGATCCAGGTGCAGAACGCGGCCAAGGCATCGAGCGCGAGGCCGATTGCGAGCCGTGCCTGGCCGAGCACGAGCAACGGGCGCATTGGGCCATTCCATACGATCGGGCTGGCATCCACGATTGCCGAGCAGGCGCGCTTTCCGGAGTTTGGGCGTTTCGCGGGACGTTTTCCGCTGCTATGATGAGGTGGACGGAAGGTGAGGGGGGTGCGCGATGGGCCAGGCGAAGGGCTCGGGGATGATCGAGATGGACGAGGAGTTCTTCGAGCGCGTGTACGCGCAGGTGCGGCGCGTGCCGGCGGGCTCGGTGTGCACGTACGGGACAATCGCCGAGCTGGCGGGGTATCCCAAGGCGTCGCGCGAGGTGGGCCTGGCCATGAGCCGCGTGCAGAGCGGGTGGAACCTGCCGTGCCACCGCATAGTGAACGCCAAGGGAACCCTTGCGCCCACCTACGCGTTCGGCGGCCAGCGCGTGCAGCGGCAGCTGCTGGAAGACGAGGGCGTGGCGTTCGTGGACGACGAGACCATCGATATGGCACGGCATCGCTGGCCGCCCTGCGATGAGCCGGGTGGGCCCGAGCAGCTGGCGCTGCCGCTGGGATAGCGGCGGGTCCCGGTACGGGAAGGCTGCTGGCACGGCAGGCGCGGCACGCACGGCGGCGCGCCCTGGGTGCTGGCGAGTACGTGAAGGGAGGCCCGCGGGCCTCCCTTCACACGGACGGTGATGGTATGCTGGTTCGGACTTTCGGCAGAACGAATCAGCAAGGAGCCTTCCGTGCCTTACAAGGTGAACGACCCCGACGCGCCTGCGCGGCCCGTCATCGACGACGAGCAGTTGAAGCGCATGATGAACGCGAACACGCCCGGGTTCTTCGAGCGCAACCGGTTCCGCCTGGTGACGCTCGTGCTCATCGCGCTCAATGTGATCGTGTTCGCGGCCGAGGCGGCCATATCGCTGCTGGCCGGGGCGCGCATGGGGGTCTCGCTCGACATCCCCACGCGCGTGCTCGTGGACATGGGCGCCATGTACGCGCCGCTCGTTCAGGCGGGCGAGCTGTTCCGGTTCGTAACGCCCATGTTCCTGCACATGGACCTCATGCACCTGGGCTTCAACATGGTGGCGCTGTTCAGCGTGGGCGAGGTGCTGGAGCGGGTGCTGGGGCGCGGCAACTTCCTCGCGCTCTACTTCGTGGGCGGCATTACGGGCAATGCCGTGTCGTATATGGCCGACGTGCTGGCGGGCGGGATGCCCACGGTGAGCGCGGGCGCATCGACGAGCGTGTTCGCGCTGTTCGTGGCCGTGGCTCTTCTCGGCGTGCTGCACAAGGGCAATCGGCATGTGTTCGCCCAGTACAGCAAGAGCATGCTCGCCATCATCGGCATCAACGTGGTGTACACGTTCCTGGTGCCGGGCATATCCGTGAGCGGGCACTTGGGCGGGGCGCTGGGCGGGCTCATTGCCATGCTCATGATCCCGGCGAAGAACCTGCGCGTCCCGAACGGCGTGCGCGTGGTGGTGGCGGTGCTGTGGATCGCGGCGATGGCATGGGTCGTTGCGGGCGCGCTGGGGCTGGGGTAGCGCACTACTTCTCGTGAGCGGGACAGCGCACCCCCATCGTGGCGAACGCGCCGGCTACGCGCTCCATGCGCACCTCGTCCCAGCCAAGGCGGTCGAGCTCGGCGATGTCGGCGAGATCCTTGGGCCGGTCGCTCGCCATCTTCGCCGCGCGGCAGGCCTCCACGGTAGACACGCCGGCGCGCGTGCCGTCGGGCAGCTTGCGCATCTCCACGAAGTCCTCCTCCGCAAGCCCTTCGATCGTCGCCTCGAGCAGCGCGTCGTAGCCGGCAAAGGCCCGGTGCTGGGCGTTGCGTTGTATAAGCAAGCCGTCGCGCAGGAAGAAGGGCGCGAAGCTTGCGAGCACGCCGTCGATGCGCGCATGCATGCCGAAGTCCTCGCCTGCGGCATTGCAAGCCAAACGGCGCGAGTCGAGGTCGGGGTCGTAGTGTCCCGCGCTTTCGAGCCACGTGCGCACGACGGGCATGTCCGCGAGGCGCACCGAGAAATCGACGTCGCCGTGCTTGCGGCCCGAATCTCCGCCGCCGAGCACCCACGGCATGAGCCCGCCTTCCAAGAACACCTTGCCAGAGAGCTCGGGCGCGCGAAGAACGCGCAGAGCCGCGGTCTTCGCCTGTGCGCAGCTTGCCGTATCCTGTTCGCTCATTGGACCTCCCTCGATTCAGCGCATCCCTTGACAGCCGAGTCCTTCATCACATTGGCAGTGGAGACTTGAACGTTGGCCATGATGCCGTGCGACGCCAGCGAGCTGCGGTCGGCAAACTTGTTCGCTGCGAACTCGGCGATGTCTGTGGAGTAGAAGTATAGCAGCATGCGTAGCGCGGGCGGGAGAAAGTGGAAGGCGCGCCCATCGCACGATGGACGATGTTTCGCCTTCATGGGCCTTCCAAGTCACCGTTTTGGCCGCCCTGAAGCTTAATGCACCTCGGTCAGGAGAGGTCGGCCAAAGCTGGCAGGGAAAACGCTGCCGGAATATTCGCTAGGGCGCGCAAAACCGGCTTCGGCATCATCTGATAACTTCAGAGCAGCCAAAACGGTGACTCGGAGGCGCCTTTTTCGCGAAACGCAGCCAGCTCGCGTGCGCCTGTTGCCTGCCTTATGCGGGCCGACGCATGTTCTTTTGCCGCCGTACAAGGCTCTTGGCGGGAAGTCCGGGTAGAATACGCAGTCGACGAGACGATCGAACCATTGCGGAGGCTTCCTCATGACAGAACAAGCGGCAGACGGAACGGCGGCGCGTGACGAATCCGTCGAGAGCGAGGCCTTTGCGCACGGGTCGCTCGGGCGGCTGGCGCCCACGTGGTGGGAGCCGGAGGAGGGCGAGGGTGAGCCGGAGCCGTGGCTCACGGCCGACGAGGCGCTCGACCGGTTCCTTGGCTGGGTGGCGGCGCGCGGCATCGAGCTGTGGCCCCACCAGGAGGAGGCCCTGATGGATCTCATGGTGGGCGACCACGTGATACTGGGCACGCCCACGGGCTCGGGCAAGTCGCTCGTGGCGCTCGGCCTGCACTTCATGGCGCTGGCCACCGGCCGCCGTGCATACTACACGGCACCCATCAAGGCGCTCGTGAGCGAGAAGTTCTTCGACCTGGTGGACATCCTCGGGCGCGAGAACGTGGGCATGATCACCGGCGACGCGCACATCAACGCGGAGGCGCCCGTTATCTGCTGCACGGCGGAGATCCTGGCCAACCAGGCGCTGCGCGAGGGCGAGGGGGCCGACGTGGGCTGCGTGGCCATGGACGAGTTCCACTTCTACGGCGACGCCGACCGCGGCTGGGCATGGCAGGTGCCGCTGCTCACGCTGCCGAAGGCCCAGTTCCTGCTCATGAGCGCCACGCTGGGCGACGTGAGCGCCATCGCGGCGTCCCTCAAGGAGCGCACGGGCACGGACGTGGACGTGGTGGCCGACGCGCCGCGCCCGGTGCCGCTGGAATACGAGTACGTGGAGATGCCTCTTGAGGGCACGGTGGAGCTGGCGCTGCGCAAGGGGGAGGCGCCGCTGTACCTGGTGCATTTCTCGCAGGATGCGGCGCTCGCCACCGCGCAGGCGCTGTCCAGCTACGGCGTGGCCACCAAGGAGCAGCGCGAGCAGGTGAAGGAAGCGGTCAAGGGGACGCGCTTCACCACGGCGTTCGGCAAGACGCTCAAGCGCCTGCTGGCCAGCGGCGTGGGCGTGCACCATGCGGGCATGCTCCCGCGCTACCGCCTGCTGGTGGAGAAACTGGCCCAGCAGGGGCTCCTGCCGGTTATCTGCGGCACGGACACGCTGGGCGTGGGCATCAACGTGCCCATCCACACCGTGGTGCTCACGGCGCTCACGAAGTTCGACGGCCATAAGATGCGCCGGCTGCGCGCCCGCGAGTTCCACCAGATCGTGGGCCGTGCCGGGCGTTCGGGCTTCGACACCGAGGGCATGGTGATTGCCGAGGCGCCCGAGCACGACATAGAGAACGCGAAGCTGGTGGCGAAGGCGGGCGACGACCCGAAGAAGCTGCGCAAGATAAAGAAGAGGCAGCCGCCCGAGGGGTTCGTCACGTGGAACAAGCAAACCTTCGAGCGCTTGATAGCCGCCGTGCCCGAGACGCTGAAGCCACGCATGAAGATCACGCATTCCATGGTGCTGTCCGAGGTGGTGCAGGGCGGCGACGCGTACGCTCGCGTGCGGAAGCTCATCGCCGACTCGGCCCAGACCGACGAGGAGAAGGCGGCGCTCTCGGTGCGCGCCGACGAGATATTCGACACGCTCGCCAACGCAGACGTGATCGAGCAGGTGGAGGGCGAGGACGGCGCCGTGGAGTACGTGACCACGGTGGACTTGCCGGAGGACTTCGCGCTCGACCAGCCGCTATCGCCGTTTTTGCTGGCGGCGCTGGAGCTTCTGGACCCCGAGAGCGAGACCTATGCGTTCGATGTCATATCGATGGCGGAGGCCACGCTGGAGGACCCTCGGCAGGTGCTGCGCGCCCAGGAGCGCGCGGCGCGCGACAAGGCCATGGCCGACATGAAGGCCGACGGCGTGGAGTACGAGGAGCGCCTGGAGAAGCTTGCCGACGTCACGTACCCGCGGCCGCTGGAGGACCTGCTGGAGGCGGCGTTCGAGCGCTACTGCGCCGAGGTGCCGTGGGCGCGCGACTTCGCGCTGGCGCCGAAGTCGGTGCTGCGCGACATGCTGGAGGGTGCGGCGGACTTCAAGGGCTACGTGCAGCGCTACGGCATCGCGCGCTCGGAGGGCACGCTTCTGCGCTACCTGGCCGACGCCTACCGCGTGCTCGATCGCACGATTCCTGCCGACAAACGCGACGAGCGGCTGGAGGACATCATCGCATGGCTCGGCTTCGTGGTGCGCTCGGTGGACTCGAGCCTGGTGGACGAATGGGAGAGCGCGGGCTCGATGTTCGAGGCCGCGCCGCCCTCGGCTGCCGACGCCGTGGTGCGCGACCGCCGAGGCCTCACCGTGCTCGTGCGCAACGCGCTCTTCCAGCGCGTGCGGCTGGCGGCGCAGGGCCGCACGGCGGAGCTGGGGAAGCTCGACCAGGAGTGGGGCTGCGGCGAGCCGCGCTGGCAGCGCGCGCTCGACGCGTACTTCGAGGCGCACGAGGCCATTGCCATCGACGCCGACGCCCGTTCGGCGGCCTACCTGGCGATCGACGAGGCGAACGAGAAGGCGGAGCGCGTATGGCACGTGCGCCAGATATTCAGCGACCCGGAGGGCGACCACGACTTCGCCATCGCGGCCGACGTGGATCTGGACGCCACCCAGGAGGAAGGCGAGGCCGTGTTCAAGAACTACCGCGTGGGGTTTGCGGAGGAGCTGGGGGAGTAGGCTCCGACGCGCTTGGTTGAGACGCGGCCGTGTCGGCACGGCTGCGCCCGCGACCGTGCGAGGCCATTCCGGCAGACAGAATCGACGGGCCCGGAGCATGCGCTCCGGGCCAGCTGCATTTGAGGGCGATTTTTGAGGCGGACGGTGCGGTTGCGAAAAAATCGGGAACCCGTGAACCTCGCGCTTCTTCGGCGCTACTAAGGGGTTGAACGCGACGACGGGAATGAGGGGCGGTGACATGGAGGAGTGCGAAGCGGACGATGGGCGGGCACGCGCCGCGCTTGCGCGCATGGCGCGCGGCGATGAAGGCGCGCTCGAGGAATTGTACCGATGCTACGCGCCGGCCGTGCTCGCGTTCGCCTTGGCGCGCTGCCCGGATCGCCAGCTTGCCGAAGAGGCGGCCGCCGACGCGTGGCTGGGCTGCTGGCGCTCGGCCCGCGCGTTTCGCGGCGACAGCCGGGTGCTCACGTGGCTGCTGGGCATCACGAAACGCCAGGTGTACGTGCGTATGCGACGCGCCCGTCCCGTCGAATGCGCGCTCGATGACGGGACGGAGCAGCTGGCCGACGAGACGGGCGATGCGTTGGAGGTGCTGCTTGCGCAAGCGGGTCTCGACGAGATCGTGGCCGCGCTTGACGCCCTCGAGCCGGCGTTGGCTGAAACGGTGCGGCTCGCTTGGCTGCACGAGCTTCCCTATGCGGAGATCGCCCAAGTGACCGACGTGCCGGTGGGCACGGTGAAGTCGCGCGTGTCCCGCGCGCGAGCCCTGTTGCAGAAGACCTTGGGGAGGCGAGTATGAACACGGATGAAACCGAGCCGCGCGCGGCGTTGCGCGAGGCGATGAGGATGCAGGAACGGGCGTGCGCGTCCGACGTGCCCCCGTTCGCGTGCATCGCGGCGCACATCGAGGGCGAGCCGTCGATCTTCGAGGCGCCGGCTTGGTCGGTGCGCAAAAGCGCGCGGCTGGCGGCGAGCTTGGCGGCTGCGCAGGTGCGCGCGATGCCGTGGGCGGTGCTGCCGATGGCGCTCGTCATGGCCGCGCTGGCGGTGGGTGTGGCGTGCTTCGTCGACGCAGGCTGGGATGGGGATGGGGCTGTCTGGTGGCTCTCGGCGCTTTTGCTGTTGGGTGCGGCGCTCACCGTGACGGCCGCGCTCTCGACCGATGCCGCCGGCCTGCTGGCGTTGGCCATGCCGCTGGGGCCGCAGACCGTGCTGCTCGCGCGGCTGGCGGTGGTGCTGGGCGTCGATGCGCTCGCCGGGCTCGCTGCCTCGGCGGCGTTCGCTTGGTGGGGCGCGCCGGTTGAGCTCGGAGCGCTCGTGTCCTCGTGGCTCGTGCCCCTCGCCGTTGTCGCGGGCGCCTCGGCGTTCGTCGCGGTGTGGTCGAACGCGCCGTGGTCAGGCGCGGTGGTTGGCGCGGTTCTCGTGCCGCTCGTGGTACCGGTAGGTCGTGTGGCGGCGGGCGGCGGTGCACTTTCGGTGATCGCGCAGCTGCAAGGCGCCGTCGGGCCTGGAGCGATGGCGGCGGCGGGATGCGTCCTGCTTGCGGTTGCGGTGGTCACGGCGCGCAGGGCGCTGGTCGCTCACATGGAGGCGGCATGAGATTGAGGAGGCTTCGCATGGATGCAGGGTATGGCAGCGGCAACGGCCGCTTGACCGGATCGCAGCTGCGCGCGCTCGCAGCTGCGCAGACGCGGCGGGTGCGGGCCGTGGGCATCGTCGTGCCGGTGGCCGTTGGAGCGTGCATCGCCGCCGTCGGCGCATGCTGGGTGCTCGCGGCGGGCGCGATGGCGGCTACGCATGCGATGCTCGCCTTCACGCAGGCGTATCCCCTTGCGGTGGGCGTCTGCGCCGTCGCCGTGTTCACGGGCGACCCGCTCGTAGAGGTGCAGGCGGCCACGCCGGCGGAGTTCCGTGCGGTGCAGACGCTGCGCGGAGCCATTGTGCTGGCGGCGGCAGCAGTCGGCGCGCTCGTGATGTTCGTGCCGCTCGAGGCGCTGGGCCTCGTGTACCGCGACATCGGGTGGGCGGGAGCCATCACGCCGGTGGGCGGCGCGACGCTTATGGTGCTGGCGGCGTACGCGGCCGCGGCGCTCGCGGGTTCTTCGCGCAGCGCCGCGCTCGTCATCGTGGCGGTTTGGCTGTTCTTCGCACTCGTTTGGGATCCGAACGTGCCGCAGCTCGTGCTGCAGCGCGGGCTGCCGCTGCTCGTGCTGTGCTTGCTCTGCGCTTGCGTCTGGCGCGCACTTGGCGCGTCCGAGTACGCGTGGCGCAAGCTGGGAGGTGCGCGATGAGGTTCTTGTCGTTGGCGGGCACGCATTTCCGCTTAGCCGCACGGCAGCGGGCGCTTTGGATCGTGTCGTTCGCGCTCGCGTTGCTGTCGATCACGATCACCGTGAACCCCGGGCTTTCTTTTGAGACGGGCAATCCGACCGCGCTCGCTTTGACGGCGCAGATGCTCACGCTGCTGCCTCCCATCGCCTACGCGGCGGCCTTCACCGACCTGGCCGCCGAGGCGGAGCGACTCGGCATCTCGGAGATCGAGGCGTCCGCACCCGTGCTTTCGTTCGAGTTGGTTGCGGCGCGTGTGGCGGGTTCCCTTGCGGCGATGGCGCTGCCGTCCGCAGGGGTGCTGCTGTTCTGCGCGGGTGGCCAGATGCTGCACGGCAACGCGTGGGCGATGCCCCAGGCGGCTTTCCTGCTGATCGGCATAGTGTTGCCGTCCGCGCTCATCGCGGCGTCGCTTTCGGCGTTTGCCGGCTCGTTCCTGCCGCGGGCCTTTGCGCGGATCGCGGCTATCGTCGCCTGGATCGGGGTGCTCTTCCTCACCGTGTTCGTGCCGACTCCCACTGCCGGAGGCGGCTTGCGGGTCCATATCGCGGCCAATCCCGTGGCGCAGGCATTCTTCGGCAGCACGCCGTTGCTCGATTCCCCTGAATCCGCCGCAACCGTCGCGGCTGCTACGCCCCTCGAGTCCGTCGTGCTGCTCGCCCTCGAGCTCGCCATCGCCGTCGCGCTGATCGCGGCGGCCGGCGCCATCGCCCGCAGGCGAGCCTACTGGCGCCGCTGAGCACTCAAGAAAGGAAACCCCCATGTTCATCTCCCTCGACTGTCTGGGCAAGGACTTCCCGAAGAAGCCCTGCGCCCTCGACGGCCTCACGCTCGACCTGCCTTCCGGCATGATCGGGCTCATCGGTCCCAACGGCGCCGGCAAGACCACGCTCATGCGCATCCTCTGCGGCATCGTGGGCCCCACGCGCGGACGCGTGCTTGTTGACGGGCGCGACCTGTCCGAGCCGCGCAACCGCCGCGCGCTCAAGAAGGCCCTCGGCTACTTGCCGCAGGACATCGAGCCCTATCCCAACCTCACGCCGCCCGAGTTCCTCGACTACGTGGGAGTCCTCAAGGGCATGGACGACCGGCGTGCGCGGCGCCGCCAGGCCGACGAGCTCATCGAGCGCGTGGGGCTGACCGATGTGCGTCGGCGGCGGATCGGCGGCTTCTCGGGCGGCATGCGGCGGCGCGTGGGCATCGCCCAGGCGCTCATGGGCGACCCTCGCCTGCTCGTGGTGGACGAGCCCACGGCCGGCCTCGACCCCGAGGAGCGCATGCGCTTCCGCACGCTCCTGGCCACGCTCGGCGGCGAGCGCACGGTGGTGCTGTCCACACACATCCTCGACGACGTGGCGCAGACCTGCCCTTACGTGTGCGTGCTTCGCGGGGGACGCCTGCAGTACGACGGTGCCACCGCAGGCCTCATCGACGGCGCGCACGGACGCACCTGGCTCACGCCGCCGCTCATGGCCCCACCGGCGGGAGCCGTCGTGGTGAATGCGGCGACCACGGCCCAGGGCACGCGCTACCGCATAGTGAGCGACGCGCCGCCCGCAGGATCGGCGCCCGTTGAGCCCACCCTTGAAGACGGTTACATGGCGCTCGCTGCCCGATGAGCCCTTTGTTTCGCGCTCATTTCCAAAAACCGGTGATGTCGTTGGTTTTGCGCGCGATGCGCCTGCGCGGGCCTGGGCTGGGGTATGATTGCGCAGTACACACGGGATGCGGGCGAGCCGCGCAACGAGGGAAAGGCTGACAATGGCGAAGATTCAGATGACCACGCCGCTGGTGGAGATGGACGGCGACGAGATGACGCGCATCATCTGGCAGATGATCAAGGACGAGCTGATCTGCCCGCACGTCGACCTCAAGACCGAGTACTACGACCTGGGCCTCGAGCACCGCAACGCCACCGATGACCAGGTGACCGTGGATTCCGCCGAGGCCACCAAGCGCCTGGGCGTGGCCGTGAAGTGCGCCACCATCACGCCGAACGCCGCGCGCATGGACGAGTACGACCTGAAGCAGATGTGGAAGAGCCCCAACGGCACCATCCGCGCCCTGCTCGACGGCACGGTGTTCCGCACGCCCATCACCGTGGCGGGCATCGAGCCGTGCGTGCGCAACTGGGCAAAGCCCATCACCATCGCCCGTCATGCCTACGGCGACGTGTACAAGAACACGGAGCTGCGCGTGCCCGGTCCCGGCACGGTGGAGCTCGTGTACACTGCGGCCGACGGCACCGAGACGCGCGAGCTCGTCCACGAGTTCGACGGCCCGGGCATCGCCCAGGGCATGCACAACCTCGACGCGTCCATCGAGAGCTTCGCACGCAGCTGCTTCGAGTACGCCCTCGACGTGAAGCAGGGCATCTGGTTCGCCACGAAGGACACCATCTCGAAGAAGTACGACCACCGTTTCAAGGACATCTTCCAGGAGATCTACGATGCCGAGTACGCCGCGCGCTTCGAGGAAGCCGGCATAGAGTACTTCTACACGCTCATCGACGACGCGGTGGCGCGCGTGATGAAGGCCGACGGCGGCTTCATCTGGGCGTGCAAGAACTACGACGGCGACGTGATGAGCGACATGGTGTCGAGTGCGTTCGGGTCGCTCGCCATGATGACGTCGGTGCTGGTGAGCCCGCAGGGGTACTACGAGTACGAGGCCGCGCACGGCACCGTGCAGCGCCACTACTACAAGCACCTCAAGGGCGAGGAGACGTCCACCAACTCGGTGGCCACCATCTTCGCGTGGTCGGGGGCGCTGCGCAAGCGCGGCGAGCTGGACGGCCTGGACGACCTCGTGGCGTTTGCCGACCGCCTGGAGCACGCCACGCTCGACACCATCGAGGCTGGCGAGATGACGGGCGACCTGGCCCTCATCACCACGCTGCCGAACCCGGTGAAGCTCTCCACCCGCGACTTCATCCTCGCCATCGCGAAGCGCCTGGCGGCGTAAAGGCGCGGCGGCGCGCCCCTCCCTCACCAAGTTCCTCGGCGCCCGGGATCCTTCCCGGGCGCCGCTGTTTTCCGCATGCGAGGTTGTCGGCATAGAAGCACATACCCTCGTCTGACCAGCCCCTTAAAAAAATTTTGAACCGGCAATCGCGCATGTTCGCAAGTTCCGGTTTGGCATACTTACCTTCTTGGAGCCGCGCCGCCGCGGCTTTGATGCGCTTTGCCGCCTTTGCGCGGCCGAGCGCATGTTTCGGGGCAGGCCCGCAGATGCGTGACAGGCATGCGGGGCCGGGCGGAGGTTTATCCGATGGGAGGAAGCACATGGGCAAGGTGAGGACGAGGGGCGCGACGCTTCTACTCGTCGCCCTGGCGCTGGTATGGGCGCTTGCAGGGCTGGCAGGATGCGGCAGTGGCGAGGGCGCCAAGGGCACCCCGGCGAACGGCGAGGCGCTGCGCGTGGGCGTTCGCAGCGACGTGGTGGGCTTCGGCTACCTGAACGAGGGAACGGGCAAGTACTACGGCTTGGAGATTGACATCGCCGAGGAGATGGCCGCGCGCATGGGCTACGGCACCGTGGAATTCGTGACCGTGACGCCCGACACCCGCAAGGACATGCTGTCAAACGGCGACGTCGACTGCATGGTAGCCTGCTATTCCATCGCCGAGTCGCGCGAGAAGAACTTCGATTTCTCGCCGTCCTACTACACGGACGCCTCCATTGTGATGGTGGAGAACAGTTCGCTCGTGTCGGGCATCGATGGCCTCAAGGGCCTCACGTTCGGCACCATGGCGGGGACGAACACCGCCCCGCAGCTGGCGCTGAAGCTGACGGAGTCGGGCTTCACGTCGGGCGAGGCGCTGGAGCAGACCGAGGACCACTCGATGACCCGGTTCGACAACTTCCGCCTCGTGCAGATGGCGTCCTACCAGGACCTCAGCCGGGCGCTCGAAGAAGGATCCATCGATGCGGCCTGCATGGACGGCGCCATTGCGCATACCTACCTGAACGCTGACCGCAGCATCCTCGACTACGTCATCGACACGCAGGAATACGGCGTTGCCACGCAGAAGGGCTCCGCGTTGAGCAAGCCGGTCTCCGACGCCATCCAGGGCATGCTCGACGACGGCACCATTGCGGTGCTCACGGACAAGTGGAACTAGGGAGGCGATGGGGCATGTCGAGAAAACTCAAGGTCAAGATCGCCGTCCTCGTTTTGGTGGCAGCCGCGAGCATGGCGGTCATGGGCGTTCTGCTGTCCACGATGCAGACCGAGCTGTCGCTGGACGGCTACGCGAGCGAGATGCGGCAAGAATCCGACGCGCTGGAGGGCCTGTTGGCGTCAGCGGACGAAGGCGTGGAGCAGAATACCGTCACCTTCGACGAGATATACCAGTCCAAGGCGGCGAGCGTGGCTTTCATGGCGAACAACGACGCCGGCTTCGCAGCGACCGATGCGAAGATGGTCGAGTACCAGGACCTTTTAGGCGTCGACAACGTGCTCGTGGTGTCGCGCGACGGCGCTATCGTCGCGAAGGCGCAGGACACCCCGGCGGACTTCGCCTACGCGCGTTTCAACCAGTTGCGCACCGTGTTCGATAACGGCGAGCCCTCCGCGGCCGTGGAGGTGGAGCTGCCCGAGCAGAACTGGCTCAAGCGCTACTACGCTGCCCGCATCGACGATGGTTCCATGGTGGTGGTCGAGCAGGACCCGGCCGAGCTGCGCCAGCTCGTGGAGGACACGGGCTCAACGAAAAGCGTGCTCAAGAACATCGCCATCGGCCAGCATGGCTTCATGTTCGCCGTGTCGGCGCAGGATTGCTTGGTTGAGTACCATCCGAACGACCTTCTTGTGGGCACCGACGCCATCGATGGCGGCATCGACGTAGCCGACCTCGAGGACGGCGCGTACGCGTGGATGGTTCTTGCCGGCGAGAATCTGTACGGCCATGTGAGCAAGATCGGCGACACCTACTATATCGCCGCCGTGCCCGAGAGCGACATGGCCGCTACCCGCAACGTCACGGTGGGCGTGATCCTCTTCATATTCTTCGCGGTCATGGCCGTGGTCATCATGTACGGCATCTTCGTCATGCGCGAGGACGAGCGCGAGGGGCGCAGTCCCGAGGACTACCGTCACGTCGGGCCGCTGCGCTACAACAAGGTAATAGGGCGCAAGGCCGCCGTGCTGTCGTTCGTGGGCTTTCTGGCCATCCTGGGCGTATCGTTCTACATGCAGACGCTGTTCGCCCTGTCATCCCAATCCGTGGCAAACAACGAGCGCGCCGCCGAGGTGGTGGAGACCACCCAGCGTACCCAAGCGCGCATGGACGAACTCATCAGCCAGTATGACGAGCGCTATCTGGGCAAGGCGCGCGTGGCCGGCTACATCCTGGACCAGAACCCGGCGCTCGAGAACCGCGACGACCTGCAGAAGCTGGCGGACGTCCTCATGATCCAGTACGTGTTCACGTACGACGGGAACGGCGTGATGACCGCAACGAACTCCTCCTACGCGAACTTTACCCTGAGCGAGGACCCCGAGGACCAGTCCTCCGAGTTCCGCAAGCTGCTCCAGGGCGCGGACTCGGTGGTGCAGGAAGCGCAGCCCGACGAGATATCCGGGCAGCTGCGCCAGTACATCGGCGTGCCGCTGCACGACGCGGCCGGCACCGTGGACGGCGCCGTGCAGATCGGCATTCGCGCGACGCGCCTGGAGAACCTGCTGGAGACCGTCACCGTCGACAGCGTGCTGGGCGGCGTGAAGGTGGGCTCCGAAGGGTTCGCATTCGCCGTGAGCAAGGATGACCATACGTTCGCGTACTTCCCTGACCAGCGACTTGTCGGCAAGGATGCGCTCGCGCACGGCATGACGGAGAGCCAGCTGAAGGACGGCTACTGCGATTACCTCACCGTGGAGGGAACGACGTACTACGTCTCGTCGGCCGAGGCGGAGAACTACTTCCTGTACGTTGCCGGCACCGAGGGCGAGCTCATGGCCGAGCGCGTGCCGCTCACCGTGGCCACGGGCGGTGTGGCCCTCGTGTGCCTCGTGGTGATATTTCTGCTGCTGGCCTTCGAACCGAGGGGCAGCGTGACCGTGGCCAAGGCGCCGGTCGAGGCCGACGCGCGCATGATCGACGTGAAGATGCCGAGCGGGCGCACGGCCAAGACCGAATCGGCAGCCAGCCGCTGGATTGCCCGCTCGTTCAAGTGGAGCGAGAAGACGGCCGAGCAGAAGACGGCTACGGTGGTGCGCTGGCTCGTGGGCGTGTTCGTGATCGCCGTGTTCGCAGCTGTGGTGTTCCAGGAGAGCATCTTCGGCCAGGGCTCGATCTTCTCTTACATCCTGGGCGGTAATTGGGAGCGCGGCGTGAACGTGTTCGCCCTCACGGCGTGCATCATGTTCGTGTGCGTGGCGCTGACCGTGGTCACGCTCGTTCAGAAGCTGCTGAACCTGCTGGCTACTGTGCTGGGCGCGCGCGGCGAGACCGTGTGCCGCCTGCTGGGCAGCTTCATCAAGTACGCCACCATCATCGGCATGGTGTACTACTGCCTCATGCTGGTGGGCGTGGACACCACCACGCTTTTGGCCTCGGCCGGCATCCTGTCCATCGCCATCAGCTTCGGCGCGAAGGAGCTGGTGAGCGATATCCTCTCCGGCCTGTTCATCATCTTCGAGGGCGAGTTCCGCGTGGGCGACATCATCAAGGTGGGCGACTGGCGCGGCACCGTGGTGGAGATAGGCGTGCGCACCACCAAGGTGGAGGACGGCTCGCAGAACATCAAGGTGATCCGCAACAGCGACATCAGCAACGTGGTCAACATGACGAAGGAGACGTCCTACGCCTCGTGCGATGTGGGCATCGAGTACGGCGAGTCGCTTGAGCGCGTGGAGAACATCCTGTCCAAGGAGCTGCCGAACATCCGCAAGCGGCTGCCGGCCATCATCGACGGCCCGTTCTACAAGGGCGTGGTGGAGCTGGGCGACAACAGCGTGACCATCCGCATCGTGGTGCAGTGCGCCGAGAGCGACCGCCTGCAGCTGGAGCGCGACCTGAACCGCGAGATGAAGCTGATCTTCGACAAGCACGACATCAGCATCCCGTTCCCACAGGTGGTGATCAACCAGCCCACCGTGTTCAAGAAGGCCACCGAGTACGAGAAGCGCAGCGCCGACCAGTTCAACAAGCAGCAGAAGGCCGCCGCCAAGGAGCTGGGCAACGACGAGGACGACGAGACGCGGTAGCGCCCGCGTTTGCGGGGGAGCGGCGGGCCCCGGGGCATCACGCCCCGGGGCCCGCCATACGTCGGGAGGCGGATTGAACGCCGGGGTCCTGTCGGGTTCGGGCGAGATGGAATGCGCGCGGCGCTTCGGCTTCGCGCGGTGCGGGCCGTCCGGTTCGGCACGCCGCGTTCCGCCCGCCTCGGCTGCCGGCAGCCGAGAGGTTGACGAATGTAACGTGTTCGTCAATCTTGCGTGACGTTACGTGCCGAGAGGGTTATCATTGTTCGGTATTTATCAGGCGGAGAAAGGGCGCGGCAGCGGCTATGGGAAACGTTTTGCGGGTGCTCAAGCGCGATGTGCTGCGCTTGCTCAAAACGCCTCCGGCGCTCGTGGTGGTGCTGGCGCTGCTCGTGCTGCCGTCGGTGTACACCTGGTACAACGTCGTGGGCTTCTGGAACCCCTACGACAATACGGGCGCGCTGCGCGTGTGCGTGGTGAACGAGGACGAGGGCGGCTCGAGCGAGCTGACCGGCGAGCTGCGCGTGGGCGACATGATAGTGGACGAGCTGCACGGGAACACGCAGCTCGACTGGGTGTTCGTCGACCGCGACGACGCCATGGCGGAGCTTGACGCGGGGAAGAGCTATGCCGCGTTCGTGATACCCGCGGACTTCACCTCCCAGCTGCTCTCGCTCACCACCGGCGATTTCACGCAGCCCAAGCTGGAATATTTCGTGAACGAGAAGGCGGGCCCGGTGGCACCGAAGATCACCGACACCGGCGCCAGCACGCTCGACGAGACCATCAACTCCACGTTCGTTTCCACCGTGAGCGACGTGGCCGCCGATGCCATCGACCAGGCGCTTGGCGAGTCGCGCGAGAAGCTGGACGCGTCCCGCTCGCAGGCGGTGGAAAAGATCGCCCAGGCCGTGCAGACGGTAGGCGAGGCGCGCGATTCGCTTGCGGGCATCGAGTCGGCCACCGACGAGGCGCAGGCCAAGGTGGGCGGCGCGAAGGACGCGCTCTGCCGCGTGCGCGCCGACCTGGGGACGGCGTCCGACGCGCTGCAGACCGTGTCCGGCCTGACGACGCAGATGCAGGACGGGCTGGCGAGCTTCTCCGCCGCGGCCATGCCGGCGGTGGGCACGGGCCTGTCATCGGTGTCGCAGGCCTCGTCGAAGGCGAACCAGGCGGTGGGGGACATCGCGGGCACGATCGGTGAGGCGCAGGGAAGCGTGCGGGCGACGCTCGCGCAGGCCCAGGCCGTGGTGGACGAGGACAAGGCGCTGGCGGCGTATCTGAAGAGCGTCGCCGACGGGCTTCCCGAGGACAACCCGGGCAAGCAGCCGCTTGCCGAGGCTGCCGCGCAGCTGGAGCAGCAGGCTGCAGACGCCCAGGCCACGCTCGATGACCTCACCCGCATCAGCGCAGACACCGAAAACATCTCGCAGGCCACGGCCCAAGCGGGCAACGACCTGAACGCCGCCGTCCAGCAGGCCGTCGCGGGCGCCCAGGCCTATTCGGACAACCTGTTCGGCACCACGATCCCCGCCGTGAACGGGAGCCTGGCGCAGCTGGGCGCGGCGTCGTCGTCGCTGGCAACCGCTGTCTCGAACCAGCGTTTGCTGGTGGACCAGACCTCGCTCGTGTTGGACCAGCTGGTATCCACGCTCTGCACCGCGAAGGACGCGCTCGGGCAGACCGACGGCATCCTGGCCAGCCTGGAGGAGGGGTTGGACACCGTGCGCACGGACGTGCTGTCGCTGGGCGAGTCCGGCGTGCTGGCGAAGCTGGTGGGAGAGGACGGGCTCGACGCGTCGAAGATCGCCGACTTCATGGGATCGCCCACCGAGCTTAAGACAGAGGAGCTCTACCCGCTGAACGCCTACGGTTCGGCCATGGCGCCGCTGTTCATGAACCTGACGTTTTGGATCGGCGCGTTCATGCTGTTGGTGATCATGAAGCAGGAGGTGGACGGCGAGGGCATCCGCAATCTTACCGTCACGCAGCGCTATCTAGGGCGCTTTGCGCTGCTCGCCGTGATGGCCGTGCTGCAGGCGGTGATCTGCTGTGCGGGAGTGCTGGTCATCGGGGTGCAGGCTGTCAGTGCGCCGGCGCTGTTCTTCGCGGCGGCGGTGGCGTCGCTTTCGTACCTCAGCATCATCTATGCGCTCTCGGTGACACTGCAGCATATTGGCAAGGGCATCTGCATCGTGCTCGTGTTCGCGCAGATCCCCGGGGCTACAGGGCTGTACCCCATCGAGATGACCTCGGGTTTCTTCCAGGCCGTGTACCCGTTCTTCCCCTTCACGTACGGCATCTCCGCCATGCGCGAGGCTATCTGCGGCTTCTACGGCTCGCACTACGGCGACGCCATCGGCATGCTGGCGTTCTTCTTCGTGCTGTTCATGGCCTTCGGCATCCTGCTGCGGCCCCTGATGGCGAACGTCAACCGCATGGTGGCCGGCCAGGTGCGGCAGGGCGGCATCTTCAACGGCGAGGACGTGGAGATCCCCGCGCGCCCGTACCGTTTCTCGCAGCTGTTCCGCGCGCTGTCGGGCAGGGATGAGTACCGCGAGGAGCTGCGCGTACGCTACGAGCGCTTCACACGCTGGTACCCGCGGCTTATCCGCGGCTCCGTGGCCCTGGGCCTTGCGGTGCCGGTGGCGCTGGCGGTGGTGTTCGCGCTCACGCCCGCCGAGAAGGTGTGGCTGCTCACGGCGTGGCTCGCGTGGCTTGTGGCCGTGTTCGTATTCCTGGTGGTGGTCGAGAGCCTGCGCGACAGCTTCGAGCGCCAGATGAGGCTCGACGACATGACCGACGAAGGGCTGCTGGAGCTGGGCGCCTCGCGCAACGAGATGGAGCGCTCGGCCGCGGACGGCGACGACGGTGCGGAAGGGGGTGCCGTGCGATGAGCAGCGTCTGGCACCTGTTCCGCGGCGACATGAGGCGCCTGTTCTCGAACGCCATGAACATCATCATCACCGTCGGGCTCGTGGTGATGCCGTCCATCTTCGCCTGGTACAACATCATCGCGTGCTGGAACGTCTTCGACAACACGGGCAACCTCACCGTGGCCGTGGCGAACGTGGACGACGGGTACGAGAGCGACCTCGTGCCCCTGCGCGTGAACATCGGCGAGCAGGTGGTGTCCGCCTTGCGCGCCAACGACGAGATCGACTGGACGTTCACCACCGAGGAGGATGCGGTGGATGGCGCGAGGTCGGGGCGGTACTACGCGGCCGTGGTCATCCCGCACGATTTCAGCCGCGACATGCTGACGTTCTACTCCGATGACGTACAGCACGCCAAGATCGTGTACTACGCGAACGAGAAGAAGAGCGCCATTGCCCCCAAGATCACCGACAGGGGTGCGGACTCGGTGTCATACCAGGTGAACGAGGTGTTTGCCGAGACGCTCTCCGAGGTGGCGTTGAGCATTGCCGAGTCGCTTTCCCATTACGCCGACGAGTCCGACGCGGGCGGCCGCATCGCCGATCTGTCAGCGCATGTGCGCTCCATGGGCGACCAGGTGGACCGTATGGCGTCGGTGCTCACGCTGTACTCGTCGCTGGCGGGGGCCGCCCAGTCGCTCGTGGGCGAGTCCGCCCAGCTGGTGGAGGCTGCGCAGCACCAGGCGGACGGCCTGGGGAGCACGGCGTCGCAGGGTGCGGCCTCGGCCGCAAGCCTGGTGGATGCGCTGCGGCAGGCGGCGGATGGATTGTCCCAGGCGCTCGCGGACGGCGGGCAGGGCTTCGCCGCCGTGTCGGCATCCGCGGATGCGCTGTTCGATGCCGCCGCCACCGGCTCGCAGGACAGCGTGGCCGCGCTGCGCGGGCAGGCCGATGCCCTGGACGGGCAGGTTGCGGCATGCCGGAGCATCGTCGCGCAGCTGGAGGCGCTGCGCGACCAGGTGCCCGACGAGTACCTGCAGGCGCTCGAGAGCGTCATCGCGCGCATGAACGCCACCATCGGCCTTTTGGAGAACATGCGCGACACCATGAGAAGCGCCGCCGACAAGCTGGAGGCGGGCAGCGCCGACGTGCAGGCGGAGCGCGCGGAGATCAAGCGGTTGGCCGACGAGGCGCAGCAGGGTGCGGCTACGATGCGGGACGAGTTCGACACTAGCCTGAAACCGGGGCTCCAGAAGCTGGCCGACGAGGCGTCCTCGCTGGTCGCGAGCGTGGGATCAGGCTTGGACGGGCTGCGCGCCGCGGGATCCGGGCTGTCGGATTCGGCCGATTCCGCTGCGGCGGTGCTGGGCGGGGCGGCGGAGAAGATAGATGCGACCGTGGGCGAGCTGCACGGCGCCTCCGCTACGCTGCGCGAGCTGGCCGACGGCATCGACCAGGCGCTCGTTGCCGGGGATGCCGACCTGCTGCGCGAGGTGCTGGGCTCCGACACGCAGGTGCTGTCGAAGGCGCTTGCGGCGCCTGTGGGCATCGACCGCGTGGCCGTGTTCCCCGTGGACAACTTCGGTTCGGCTATGGCGCCTTTATATACTACGCTCGCACTGTTCATCGGGTCGTTGCTGATACTGGTGGTAGTGAAGCCTACCGTTCCCGGCCGGGTGCGCGCGCAGCTGGCCGATCCGCAGCCGCGCCAGCTGTTCTTCGGGCGCTTCGGCGTGATGGCCTTCCTGTCGCTGTCGCAGACCACGGTCATGGGCCTGGGGAACCTGCTGTTCTTGCAGGTGCAGGTGACGCACCCGCTGCTGTTCATGCTGTGCTTCTGGCTCGCCGGGCTCGTGTTCACGTTCCTGATATACGCGCTCGTGGCTGCGTTCGCGAACCTGGGCAAGGCCGTGGCGGTGCTGCTGCTCATCATACAGGTGACAGGGTGCGGCGGGTCGTTCCCGCTGCAGCTGCTGCCGCCGTTCATCCAGGGGCTGAGTCCCTGGCTGCCGGCCACCCACGTGGTGAACGCCATGCGTGCGGCCATGTTCGGCACCTACGGGGGCGACTTCTGGTGGGAGATGGGCCTGCTCGCGCTGTTCCTGGTACCGGCGGCCGTCATAGGCCTCGTGCTGCGCAAGCCGCTGGCGAAGTTCATGAGCTGGTACGTGGAGCAGGTGGAGTCCTCGAAGCTGGTGGGGTAGGGCGCGCTGGCCGCGCGGCCGGGGTTGCACGGGTGTGCGATAATCTTCTTGAAATACGAGAAGGAGAATCCTATGGCACGATCCGCTGCTCCGTCGACGACGCGACGCACGCTGCACTACTTCTGGCTGGTCACCCGAAAGCACCTCGGGCTGTTCGCCACGCTCATGACCGCGACGCTCCTGTTCGTGGCGCTGCTGTCGTACGGCAACCCCTACGTCATGAGTCTCGTGGTGGACCGCGTGAGCGCGGGCTCGGTGGGCACGTCCGAGGTGTTCGCGGTGTTCGGCCCCTACATCGTCGCGCTCATCCTCATCAACGTGGCCGGCCAGGCGGCCAGCAAGGTGCAGGACTACGCCATGTACCGGCTGCAGATCGCCGCCTCCTACGACCTGGCCACCATGTCGTTCGACGCGCTGTCCAACCAGTCGATGTCGTTTCATTCCAATCGCTTCGGCGGCACGCTGGTGAGCCAGACGACCAAGTTCATGAGCGCCTACCAGCTGCTGCTGGAAACCATCACCTTCCCGTTTCTGCCGGTCATCTGCTCGGTGGTGTTCACGTGCGCCATCCTCGCGCCGCGCGTGCCGGTGTACGTGGCCATCCTCATGGCGCTGCTCGCGGTGTACGCGGGCGTGTCCTACTACATGTACAAGCGCATCCTGCACCTGAACGAGCAGGCGGCCAGCGCGCAGAACCAGCTGTCGGGCGAGCTGTCCGACTCGGTTGCCAACATCCTGGCGGTGAAGACCTACGGGCGCGAGGACTACGAGCGCGGGCTGTTCGACCAGGCGAACCGCGAGGTGGTGGCGCGCGACTCGAAGCGCATGTGGGCGTCGCTCACGCGCGGCATCGTGACGGCGTGCATCACCATCGCCATCATGAGCGTGGTGGCCGTGTTCATCGCGGGCGGGAACGCGTGGTACGGCATCACGCCGGGCACGCTCGTGGTGATGTTCACGTACACCTACACGGTGACGAACCAGTTCAACTTCATCAACAACGGCCTGCAGCGCTTCAACCGCGCGTTCGGCGACGCGAGCGGCATGACCGTGATCCTCGACGAGCCGCGACTGGTGGCCGACAAGCCGGGCGCGCCCGAGCTCGAGGTGCGCGAGGGCGCCATCGACTTCGAGGACATCGGCTTCTGGTACACCGACGGCGAGGCGCGCACGCGGGTGTTTGACGACCTCGACCTGCACATCCCCGCCGGCCAGCGCGTGGGCCTCGTGGGTGCGAGCGGGGCGGGGAAGACCACGCTCACGAAGCTTTTGCTGCGTTTGTCCGACATCCAGGAGGGGCGCATCCTCGTGGACGGGCAGGACATCTCCGAGGCCGCCCAGCAATCGCTGCGCCGCCAGATCGCCTACGTGCCGCAGGAGGCGCTGCTGTTCCACCGCTCCATCGCGGAGAACATCGCCTACGGGAGGCCCGACGCCACGATGGAGCAGATCCGCGAGGCGGCGCGCCAGGCGAACGCGCTCGAGTTCATCGAGCGGCTGCCACAGGGCTTCGACACCGTCACGGGCGAGCGCGGCGTGAAGCTGTCGGGCGGCCAGCGCCAGCGCATCGCCATCGCGCGAGCGCTTCTGGCCGACTGCCCGGTGCTCGTGCTGGACGAAGCCACGAGCGCGCTCGACTCCGAGAGCGAGCAGCTGGTGCAGGACGCGCTGGCCACGCTCATGCGCGGGCGCACGGCCATCGTGGTGGCGCACCGGCTGTCGACGGTGGCCAGCCTCGACCGCATCGTGGTGCTCGACGGCGGCCGCGTGGTGGAGGACGGCCCGCACGCCGAGCTCATCGAGGCCGGCGGGGCCTACGCGAACCTGTGGAGCAGGCAGACGGGGGCGTATCTGGAGTGAATGCCCCAATAGGGGGCGGTCCCATTCGGGACATTTTCGTTCAGCCGCGCTTCGATCCTTGGCGGGAGATGCCGCCCTTGTGGCCGGAGGCTTTGTTGGGCCCCAGGCCCTTAGTTGCGCGCAGTTGTTGGCCGCGTGGCTGGCCTGCAACTTTTCCCTTGCCGCCGTTCGCCCATGCGTCCCTGCCGGGGTTCTTCGCCATCGGTCGCCTTTCCCTCTTCGACGCCGGATAGTGTACCATGGGGCGCATCGACGCCTGATGGAAGGGGAGCGCCATGCGCGTGCTCGTGCTCGGGGGAACGCAGTTCGTGGGACGGGCCGTGGCCGAGGGGCTGATCGCGCGCGGCTGGGACGTGTCCATCCTCACGCGCGGCCGCCTGCCGGTGGCGTACGGCGGCCTCGCCAGGCACTACCGAGCCGACCGGCGCGACCCGGCCAGCCTGCGCGAGCTTGCAGGCGAGCGTTTCGACGCGGTGGTGGACGTGTCCGCTTACACTGCCGCCGATGTGGCTCCCGTGCTCGACACGCTTCGGCTCGACGGGGCGCGCTACGTGCTCGTGAGCTCGGGGGCGGTGTACGCGCCCTCCGATGCGGCACGTGCCGAGGACGCGCCGACGGGCGAGAACGAGGTTTGGGGCGCCTACGGGCTGGGGAAGCTCGAGGCCGAGCGGCTGCTCGTAGCAGAGCGTCCGCAGCGCGGCTGCTCCCTCACGATCCTGCGACCCGCCTACTTCTACGGCCCCGGCAACAACCTCTACCGCGAGGCCTATCTGTTCGACCGCCTCGAATGTGGCCATCCCGTCCCCGTGCCCGTCGGCGGCGCGCTCACGCAGTTCCTCCACATCGACGACTTCGTGCGCCTCGTCGTGAGCGTCCTCGAGGCCGAGCCGTGGGAAGCCGAGGCCTTCAACTGCGCGCACCCCGAGCCGGTGGGATGGGGCGACCTCGTCCGAGCCGCCGCGGCGGCGGCCGGCGTCGAGCCGCGCATCGTGCCGGTCGACTATCGCGGCGCCATGGAGGCGCGCGAGTTCTTCCCCTTCCGGGATCAGACCTACCTGCTGGACACGGGAAAGGCCACGCGGTTCGGCCTGGCGCAGCCGAGCGTGGCGCTCGCCGAGGGCATGCGGAGCGCTTACGCATGGTATTGCCGCGAGCGCCCGCGGCTCGCCGATCCCAAGATGACGCGTGTTGGGGAGGCGCTGCGACGCGGGTGAGGCCAAGGTGCGCGAATGGCGTTTCCGCTCACGTGTGCGAAACCGTTCGGCAAAGCGCGGCAAACGCGCTCTGGCGGGCCGCTTTCCTAGTGGCGGGCGGGGGTACCCTGATGCCTGATCGTTCCTCTTGAAGACGAAAGGGCTCGGCATGACCTCTCTCTGGGAAGCGAGCGCCGTGCGGCCGCAGGGCTACGCGAAGGCGCTCGAAGGCGACCGTTCCGCCGACGTGCTGGTGATAGGCGGCGGCATGGCGGGCGTGCTCTGCGCGTATTTGCTGTCGGAGGCGGGATGCCGCTGTGCGCTGGTGGAGGGCGGCCAGGTGGGCGCCGGCGTGACGGCGAACACGACTGCGAAGGTAACAGCCCAGCACGATCTCGTGTACGACCGGCTGATCAAGAAGAGGGGCGCCGATGCCGCGCGCCTCTACTTCGAAGCGAACCAGGCGGCGGTGGCGGGGCTGCGCCAGCTGGCCGATGATGCTCCCTGCGACTTCGAGGAGAAGACGGCCTACGTGTACGCCACGGGCTCCACGGCGGGCATCGAGCGCGAGCTTGCCGCCTACGAGCAGCTGGGCATCCCGCACCACGTGCTGCCCAGCGCGCCGGTGCCGGTTGCGAACCGGGGCGCTCTGGGCATGGAGCGTCAGGCGCAGTTCAACCCGCTGAAGCTGTTGTTCGGGCTGCTCGGGCTCATGCCGTCCGTCGACGTGTACGAGCACGCGTTCGTGACGGACGTGAGCGGGAACACGGCGCGCACGGACCGCGGCTCCATAACCGCCGACCATATCGTGTTTGCGACGCACTATCCGCTGGTCAACGTGCCGGGATTGTATTTCATGAAGGAGCATCAGGAGCGCTCCTACGCGGTGGCGCTGGAAGGCGCCCCGCTTGTTGACGGCATGTTCATAGGCGACGCGGGCGGTTTCTCGTTCCGCACGTACGGCGAGTACCTGCTGGTGGGAGGAGGCGGGCACCGCACGGGGCAGGGGCCGAAGCCCACGGAGGGCTATGCCAAGATACGGGCGTTCGCCGCCGAGGCGTACCCGGGCGCGCAGGAGCGCTACGCGTGGGCGACGCAGGATTGCATGAGCCTGGACCACGTGCCCTATATCGGCGTGCATCGGCGCAGCCGACCGAGCCAGTACGTGGCCACGGGGTTCAGCAAATGGGGCATGACGGGCGCGCTCGTGGCCGCGCGCGCCATCGCCGACCTCGTGCTGCGCGGTCGGAGCCCGGTGGAGGCCCTGTTCTCGCCGCAGCGATCCATGCTCACGCCCAGCCTGTTCTCGAACGCGGGCGTGTCGGCAGCGAACCTGGTGAAGCCGGGGCGGCGCTGCTCGCATTTGGGCTGCTGCTTGGAGCGCAACGACGTGGAGGGCTCGTGGGACTGTCCTTGCCACGGCTCGCGCTTCGCTGCCGACGGGTCGGTGCTGGAAGGGCCGGCCAAGCGCCCGATCGCACCTGAGCGCCGGTAGCGGTTGAATGAGTGCCGCCGGGCTGCGCTCTCCGCTTGCGGGCTGTGGTATACTTCACGAACAAACGTTTCATCAAACGAGAGTTCGGAGGAGGGCGGCGGTGGCGAAGGAGCGCACGTACGTGTGCATCGACTTGAAGAGCTTCTACGCCAGCGTCGAGTGCGTCGATCGCGGGCTCGACCCGCTGAAGGCGAACCTCGTCGTGGCCGATCCCGACCGCACGGAGAAGACCATCTGCCTGGCCATCACGCCGTCGATGAAGGCGCTCGGCCTGTCGAGCCGCTGCCGCGTGTTCGAGATTCCCGAGGGCGTGGACTATGTCATGGCGCGCCCGCGCATGCAGCGCTACATGGAGGTGTCGGCCGACATCTACTCGATCTACCTGCGCTACGTGTCGCCCGAGGACGTCCACGCGTACTCCATCGACGAGTGCTTCATCGACGCGACGCCGTACCTCGCGCTGTACCGGATGGGCGCCAAGGAGTTCGCCGTCATGCTCATGGACGCGGTGCTGGCCGACACGGGCGTCTGCGCCACCGCGGGCATCGGTCCGAACCTGTTCCTCGCCAAGGTAGCGCTCGACATCACGGCGAAGCACGCCGAGGACCATATCGGTTACCTCGATCAGGCCGAGTTCGAGCGCTCGATCCAGACCCACCGGCCCATCACCGATATCTGGAACATCGGCCCCGGCATCGCGAAGAGGCTGGCGAAGTACGCCGTGTACGATCTGCACGGCGTGTGCGAGATGAGCGAGGCCACGCTCTACCGCGAGTTCGGGGTGAACGCCGAGTACCTCATCGACCATGCCCATGGCGTTGAACCGTGCACCATCGCCGACATCCACGCCTACGAGCCGAGCGGTCATTCCCTGGGGAACGGCCAGGTGCTGCCCTGCGACTACTCGTTCGAGGAAGCGCGCGACGTGCTCAAGGAGATGGTGGACCAGCTCGTGCTCGACCTCGTGGAGAAGCGCCTCGTAGCCGGATCGATATCGCTGTACGTGGGGTACGCGAAAGGTCCAGGCGAGCCTGCGGGCGAAGCGGACGGCGCTTTCTTCGACGGCGGCCACGGCAGGCGCCCCGCAAGCGGCCGCCGCGGTTTCCCTCACACCGGCTCCACGCGCAGGCAGGCGGATCGCACGAACCTCTACTCGAAGCTCATGCCGCGCTTCCTCGACCTGTTCGACGAGACCACGCGCAAAGACGCGCCCATCCGCCGCATCAACGTGGGCGTCGGCGGGGTGCTCCCCGAGGAATTCGCCACGATGGATCTGTTCTCGGATGCGGAGGCGGAGGCCGAGGAGCTCCGGCTGCAGCAGGCCGTGCTGGCCGTGAAGGGGCGCTTCGGGAAGAACGCGCTTCTGCGCGGGACCAGCTTGAAGGAGAAGGCCACGGCGCGCGAGCGCAACGAGCAGATCGGGGGCCACCATGCCTGAGCGCCGACCGCGCGCCGACCGCGCCCAGCAGTTCATGCCCTTCGCCGCGCTCAAAGGCTACTACGATCTCATCCGCGAACGCGAGCGCGTGGTGGAGCCGAAGCGCGAGCTGACCGACGAGCAGGCGCTCGAGCTGTCGCAGCGCCTCGCCCGGATGGAGCGCCGCACGATGGCGAGCGTCGTCCACTACGACGGCGAGGCGTACGTCACGACGCACGGCCTGGTGAGCGACATCGACCTCGCGGCACGCACCGTCACCATCGTCCGCACCCGCATCGCCTTCGAAGATATCTGGGAGATCGTCGCCGAGGAGCGAGATCCGTCTGCGGAACTCGGAGGGGAGGGGCGTTAGCTTCTCGCCTGCTCCAGTTGCAGCATGCGCTGGCCGACGGAGTCTTCCAGCCGATGGGCGACGAGGTCGACCATCGCCGAGCCGTTGCGACCCTCGATGTCGCGCGTGAACGACTCGATGGCCCGGTAGTACGCGGCGATGCCCGCTTCGTCCGCTTTGAGGCTCACGGCGGGGTAGCCGGCGCTCATCAGCATGAAATTGAGCAGCACGCGTCCCGTGCGACCGTTGCCGTCCTGGAAGGGATGGATGTCCTCGAAGACGAGGTGGAAGAGCGCCGCCGTCTCGATCGCGGGGCCCTCGGCCTTCGCCGCCCAGGCGATCAGGCCTTTCATAAGCTGGGGAACGCGTGCGGGAGGCGGTGGGATGATAGGGGAGGATGAGATATAGCGCTGGTCCCAGCGGTACTCCCCCGGCTCGCAGTCGTCCAAATGCGCCGACGCGGCTTCGTGGATGGCGAGGACGGCTTTCTCTGAAACCGGTGTGCCGTTGCGCACGAACTCGACCATGAGGTCGAACGCACGGGCGATGTCGACGACCTCCAGGTGCTCGCTCAAGGGTTTTCCGGGAATGACGGCGTCTTCCTCGAGCACCAATCCGGTCTCTTTAAGCGAGAGCGTGTTGCCCTCGATGCGCGCGGTGGTATGTACGAAGTCAACCTTGACGGTCTCGAAGATATGGTCTTCCTTCGTGGGGTCGAAACCGTGCTCGGCGAGGATCGTTCTCTGGTCCCCAAGACGCTCGATAAGGGCTTTGTCGCTGTTCGGAGCTGCGGGGTGATTGTCGAAGCGATGAAGTTGATATTGAAGAAGGCGCAGATAATCTTCGCGCTCGCCGGTGACGCCGTACATCTTCTCATAGCCGGTGGCGTAATCGAGATCGCTTAAGTCCTGTTCTGTCATGGAGGCCTTCCCTGTCTTCGAGGCTGTTCGAAGGTCGCACTTTTAGATTCTACCACGCCTCTACAGGTACCTTCCCGTGACGCTGTCCGGGTTGGCGGCCACCTGCTCGGGCCTGCCGGCGGCGACGACGCGGCCGCCGGACGCGCCGCCGCCGGGACCGAGGTCGATCACGTAGTCGGCGTTTGCGATGACGTCCAGGTCGTGCTCGATCACCACCACGGTGGCGCCTTGCACCACCAGGCGGTCGAACACCTCGAGCAGCTGCGCCACGTCGAGCGGGTGCAAGCCGATGGTGGGCTCGTCGAACACGAACACGGCATCGTCCTGCGTGCGCTTCATCTCGCTGGCCAGCTTCAGGCGCTGCGCCTCGCCGCCGGAAAGCGCCGGCGTGGCCTCGCCGAGGGTGAGGTACCCCAGCCCCAGGTCGCAGAGGGTTTGCAGCTTAGCGGCCACCTTTCTGAGGTCGGAGGTGGCGGCCAGCGCCTCGCTCGCGCTCATGGCCATGAGGTCGGGCAGTGACACGAGGTCCACCGGGTCGTCGGCGTGCGGGCGGCGGATGCGATCGGCATCGGGGGCGTAGCGCGAGCCGCGGCAGGCGGGGCAGGTGATGTCCACGTCGGGCAGGAACTGCACGTCTAGGCTGATGGAGCCCGTGCCGTCGCATACGGGGCAGCGCAGCTTTCCCGTGTTGTACGAGAAGTCGCCCGCCTTGAGCCCCGCCGCCTTCGCGTCCGGCGTGCGGGCGAAGGCGCGGCGCAGTTCGTCGTGCACGCCCGCGTAGGTGGCCACGGTCGAGCGCACGTTGATGCCGATGGGGGAGGCGTCGATGAGGTTCGCCCGCTCGATGCCCGCAGCCTCGAGGGCGCGCACGTGGGCGGGCGGCCTCTCGCCGGCGGCCCACGCCTTCAGCGCAGGCACGAGGCTCTCCAGCACGAGCGTGGTCTTGCCCGAGCCCGACACGCCGGTGACGGCGGTGAGCCGGCCGCGGGGAACGTCCACGGCAAGCGGCTTGACCGTGTGGAGCGCGTCCGTCTCCAGATGGATGCGGCCGAGGGCGAACACGTTGTCCGCATCTGCCCGGTCGCGCACGCAGACGGTGCGCGCACCCGACAGGAACGGCCCGATGAGCGAGGCGGGGTCGGCCTCGATCTCGGCCACGGAGCCCTGCGCGATCACGCGCCCGCCCGCGGCGCCCGCTCCAGGGCCTATCTCCACGATATGGTCGGCCGCGCGCAGGATGCGCGCGTCGTGGTCCACCATGGCCACCGAGTTGCCGTCGGCCAGAAGGTCGCGCATGACCTCCACCAGGCCGTCGACGTTCAGGGGGTGCAGGCCGATGGACGGCTCGTCCAGCACGTAGAGCACGCCGGTGGTGCGGTTGCGCACGGCGCGGGCCAGCTGCACGCGCTGCCGCTCGCCGGTGGAGAGCGTCGAGCCCGCGCGGTCGAGCGAGAGGTACCCCAGCCCCAGGTCCACGAGACGGCGCGCCGTGTGCTGGAACGACTCGCAGATGTTTCGCGCCATCGGGCGCATCTCGGGGGCGAGCCCGCCCGGCACGGCGTCCACCCAACCGGTGAGGCCGTCGAGCGTCTTCTCGGTGGCCTCGGCCAGGTTGACGCCCGCCACCTGCGGCTTCAGCGCGTCGGCAGACAGGCGCGTGCCGTGGCACACGGGGCAGGTGCCCTGCTTGAGGAACCGCGCCACGCGCGCCAGGCCCTTCTCGTCCTTCACCTTCGCCAGCGCGTTCTCCACGGTGTAGACGGCGTTGTAGTAGGTGAAGTCGAGCTCGGCGAAGGTGTCGGACTTCTTCGTCTTATACAGGATGTGCTTCTTCTCGGCGGGGCCGTGGAACACGATGTCGCGCTCCTTGGGCGTGAGCTGGTTGAACGGCACGTCGGTGCGCACGCCCATCTCGCGCGCAACCTGCTTCATGAGGTCCCACATGAGCGTGCCCCACGACGCCACCGCGCCCTCGTCGATGGTGAGCGACTCGTCGGGCACAAGGGAGCTTTCGTCCACGGTGCGCACGATGCCGGTGCCGTCGCATTCGGGACAGGCGCCGTCGCCGTTGAAGGCCAGAGCCTCGGCGCTCGGGCCGAAGAACTCCACGCCGCAGACGGGGCACGTGATGGGGCGCTCGGCAGCCACGTTCAGCGTGGGCGGCACGCGGTGGCCGTTGGGACACACATGGCTGCCCACGCGCGAGAACAGGAGTCGGAGGCTGTTCAAGAGCTCGGTGGAGGTGCCGAACGTGCTGCGCACCCCGGGCACGGCGGGCCGCTGGTGCAGCGCGAGGGCGGCGGGCACGTGCAGCACCTCGTCCACGTCGGCGCGCCCTGCCTGCGTGAGGCGGCGGCGCGTGTAGGTGGAGAGCGCCTCGAGGTAGCGCCGCGAGCCCTCCGCGTACAGCACCCCGAGCGCGAGCGACGACTTGCCCGAGCCCGACACGCCCGCGATGGCCACGAACTGGTTCAGCGGGATGTCCACGTCGAGGTTCTTCAGGTTGTGCACGCGGGCGCCGCGCACCTGGATGTGGTCGGGCGCATACGGAGCGGGCGGTTGGATGTTTCGAGAAGTATCCATTCCGCTATTGTAGCGCTCGGCCCGTTTCGTCGCGAGATGCCTGCTCTTCTCCACCTGCGCCTTACAAAGAAGTAAGCGCGCCGTAAGCGACAGGCAAGGCCGACGCAAGGAGGCTGCACCATACTGGAACCCGCGCGCGGGACAACGGGGAAAGGAGGAGGAGATGGGATACCTTGCGCAGTTCCTCGGACGATTCAGCGAGAGCTTCGCGGCGGCGGTGGCGCTTTGGCCGCTCGCATCGATGGTGCTCACGCTGCCCATCCTCGCCTACCTGTACCATCGGGACGGGCGATTGCGCGCGGCTTCGGCGGTATCGGCCTACCTCGCCGTGCTCTACGTGCTGGGACTCGGGTGCTTCACGCTCTATCCGCTGCCCGACGGCGCTTCCGGCCCCGGCATCACCTACGGCATCGAGCCGCGGTTCAATCCGCTCGGCTTCTTGGACGACCTCGCGAAAGACGGCGTCCGCGCCTTGCCGGACATGGTGGCGAACGTGGCGTTCTTCGTCCCGCTCGGCTTCATCGCAGGGCGCCTGCTGCGCTGGCGGTTCGCACCGACGCTCGCCTTGGGCTTCGGCGCCTCTCTGCTGATTGAGACGGCGCAGCTCACCGGCTTGTTCGGCCTGTATCCCTATGCGTACCGGATGTTCGACGTGCTGGACCTGTTCTGCAACACGATGGGCGCTGCTTTCGGGTGGTCCGGCACCGTGCTCGCCGGGCGCCTGCTGCCGCCGAGCGAGTCGGCCCGGGAGGGACGCGTGACTGACCGGCCCGGCTTCGTGCGTCGCGCTGTCGCGTACTGGATCGACCTGACCGTCATGGGGGCCGTCCTTGTCGTCCTGCTCGCCGCCGCGAGCGTCGTGCTGCATGCGGCGGGGGACTCCTCGTGGACCGACGGCGGCTGGTGGGAGCGAGCGGCCGCAATTGCGGTGTTCGTCGTGTTCGAGGGCGTTGTCCCGTGGCTTCGGCAGGGCCGCACGCTCGGAGGCGGCTTCGTGCGCATGACGTGCGAGACGCGCCCCCGCGCAGGCTGGCAGCGGCTCGCCTTCTACGTGGCGCGGGTGCTGACGCTGGCTGCCGCCGTAGCGCTCCCGCCGCTCGTTGCCATGGCACTGCTCCTGTTCTACGCCTTCGCCCGCCGCATGCCCTATGACTACCTATGACGGGGGACGGGCGGCTACCGCCCCCTTACGCCTTTCCCTTCACCATGGAGAGCGAGATCTTGCCGCGGTCCTTGTCGATGGCGGTGACCCAGACGGTGACAGTGTCGCCCACGGCCACGACCTCGCTCGGGTGCTTGACGAAGCGGTCGGCCAGCTTGGAGACGTGCACGAGCCCGTCCTGCTTGACGCCCACGTCCACGAACGCGCCGAAGTCCACCACGTTGCGCACGGTGCCGGTGAGCTCCATGCCGGGCACGAGGTCGTCGAAGGAGCGGATGCCCTTGCTGAACACCACCTCCGGCGCGCCGTCGCGGGGGTCGTGCCCCGGCTTCTCCAGCTCGGCCACGATGTCGCGCAGGGTGGGCAGGCCCACTCCCAGCTCGGCCGCGAGGGCGGGCAGGTCGCCGAGGCGACCTGCGATGTCGGGGACGCCGCCGCGCGCGAGCGCTTCCGGCCTCACCTTCGCGCGCTTCAGCAGCTCGCGCGCCACGGGATAGCTCTCGGGATGGACGCTCGTGGCATCGAGCGGGTTCGCGCCGCCGGTCACGCGCAGGAAGCCGGCGCAGTTCTGGTAGGCCTTGGCGCCGAGCTTCGGTACTTTCTTGAGCTCCCGCCGGTCGGAGATGCGCCCGTGCTCCTCGCGGTAGGCCACGATGTTCTTCGCCACGGCGGCGCTCACGCCCGACACGTAGCCCAGCAGGCTCGCGCTGGCCGTGTTGAGGTCGACGCCCACGCGGTTCACGACGCGCTCCACCACGCCCGCGAGTGCGCGGCCGAGTTCCGCCTGGTTGAGGTCGTGCTGGTACTGACCCACGCCGATGGACTGCGGCGGTATCTTCACCAGCTCGGCGAGCGGGTCCTGAAGGCGGCGGCCCAGGCTCATGGCGCCGCGCGTGGTGACGTCGAGGTCGGGGTACTCCTCGCTGGCCAGCTGGGAGGCCGAGTACACCGACGCGCCGGCCTCGTTCACGATGGTGTAGCGCAGGGGCGCGTCCGACTTGGCGATGAGGTCGGCCACCACCTCCTCCGTCTCGCTGCTGCCCGTGCCGTTGCCGATGACGATGGTGTTGGCGCGGTGGCGCTTCACGAACCCGGCCAGCTTGTCCTGCGTCTTGCGCACCTCGCTGCGCGGCGGGGTGGGGTAGACGGTGGTGAAGTCGAGCAGCTTGCCGTACTCGTCGAGCACCGCCACCTTGCAGCCGGTGCGGTAGCCCGGGTCGATGGCGATGACGCGCGCGCCGCGCACGGGGCGCTGCGAAAGCAGGCTCTCGGTGTTCTTGGCGAACACCTTGATGGCGTCGGTCTGCGCGCGCTCGGTGAGGAGGCTGCGCATCTCGCGGTCGAGCGCGGGGGCCATGAGGCGCTTGTAGCCGTCGGCCGCGGCCTCGCGCAGCACGGGGGCGAAGGGGCTTGCCGGGTTCCTGACCACGCGGCGCTCGAGTTGTTCGATGGCGGCGTCTGCGTCCACGCGCACCTTCGCGCGCAGCTTGCCCTCCTTCTCGCCGCGGTTCACGGCGAGCACGCGGTGGTTGGGGATGCGCGAGAGCGGCTCCGAGAAGTCGTAGTACGCCTCGTAGACGGTCTTCTCTTGCGGGTCGACCGCTTCCACGGCCAGCGCGCCGGTGCGCTTGGTGAAGCTGCGCAGGGCCTCGATGTGCTCGGCGTCGTCGGCGATGACCTCGGCCACGATGTCCTGGGCGCCCTGCAGCGCCGCCTCGGGCGTGGGGAAGCCGGCCTCGGCGTTCACGAGCCCGGCCGCGAGGTCGAGCGGCGTTTTGTCGGAGCGGCCCTGCGCCAGGATGAGCAGCGCAAGGGGCTCCAGCCCCGCATCGCGCGCCTTCGACGCCCGGGTGGCGCGTTTCTTCTTGTATGGCTTGTACAGGTCCTCCACGCGCTGCATGACCGCGGCGTTCTCGATCTTCGCGCGCAGTTCGGGTGTGAGCTTGCCCTGCTCGTCGATGGCGCGCAGCACCTCGTCCTTGCGGGCCTCGAGGTTGCGCAGATAGGCTAGGCGCTCGTCGAACGCGCGCAGTTGGGCGTCGTCCATGCCGCCCGTGGCCTCCTTGCGGTAGCGGGCGATGAATGGGATGGTGTTGCCCTCGTCGACCAGGGCGATAACGGCCGCGACCTGCGCCGCGGTCAGGTTGAGCTCGCACGCGAGCGTGGTTTGGATGGTGGGCATGGAGCGAACTCCTGAGGTCTCGAGCGGCTGATTCGTCGGCCTTGCATTATAGCGCGACTCTCCCCGCTACCTCTGCGTGGGATTGGACGAGCTTGGCTGCGCTGTCTGGCACCCCGTGTTGGGGTCCTTCGCAGAATCGCGGGCTTCTGGTCACAGTTTTGGCCGCTCTGAAGCTTTTCGGCGGTTAGCAGGTGCTTCGGCGCAATTCGCGACCTGCGCAAACACGCAGAGGACAGCCGTCCGGCCGTCGAAACCGAACTCTGCGCGCACGAAAAGGCTTCAGAGCGGCCAAAACTGTGACTAGAAGCCCGTATCGGCGCTAAGGCAAGATCGACATGTTGTCATGCCGAGCAAGCGGAGCGACCGCAGTAGCCACCCTAATAGAAAGTGCCGTGCTCGCGTCCCCATTCGCACATGGCCTCCATCAGGGGGTAGAGCGACTTGCCCTTCTCGGAGAGGCGGTATTCCACCTTCGGCGGGATCTGGGGGTACTCGGTGCGCACGACAAGCCCGTCGGCTTCCATGGCCTTGAGCTGGCTGCTGAGCGTCTTGTCGGTGATGCGGCCGATCTTGCGCTTGAGCTCGTTGAAGCGCATGGTCTCGCATTCCACGAGCCAGTACATGATTACGAGCCGCCACTTCCCGCCGATCATCGACAGCGTGTAGCCGAACGGCGTGTCGGCGAGCGACGAGAGGCTTCCCTCGTAGGGCTCCATGCTCATAGCGCTTCCTTTCGGGATAGTACCTGTTCTAAAAGACCGTACTTCCTTTGCGGTCGTCCCATACAGTATAACGAGAGGCGGCAAAGAAAGGACGATGTTCGCGAAAGGATGCGCCATGTCCATGACCAAGGTGAGGATCACCGTTTTGAAGGCCACGTTCGACGAGGAGCTGGCTGCCGAGTACGGCGCCGAGGGGCTCGCGCCGTGCCCCATGATGAAGGCCGGGCAGGTCTTCCTCGCCGACTACGCCAAGCCCAAGGACTTCTGCGACGAGGCGTGGAAGGCCGTCTACCAGTACGTGTTCGCGCTTGCCCATGGCGGCGGCGACTTCACGTTCTACTTCGACGACTGGATGCGCGTGCCCGGATGCGCCATCGTCAGCTGCAACGACGGCCTGCGCCCCGTCATCATGAAGCTCGAGGCCACCGACATTCCCGCCGAGTTGAACTACGATCCGGTGCGCTAGAGGCGCATCCTCAAATACACCATGTCCATGAGCTTGTGGCCGTCCTCGTACATGGGATGGTCGTAGTTGTCGACGAAGAAGTTCTCCACGACATGCGAGCGCTCGAACCCGCACCGCTCGTAGAAGCGCAGGATGCCGGGCACGTCGCCCGTGCCGACGAGGAGCCAGCCCCCTCGGTTCCGGTAACGCTCGGCGACAAGCGCGATGAGCCGCCGCCCGTAGCCCTTGCGCCGGTGCTCGGGCACGGTGACGATGTTCTTGATCTCGAACACGTCGGGCTCTTCCTGCGTCACCACGCAGAGCGCCCGCGCCTCATCGTCCTCGATGAGGGCCAGCAGATCGCCGCGGTGCAGGTACCGCTCGATCATGTCCGCCGACTCGTCGGCGATGAGCAGCAGGTCGAGGTGCCTCTCTTTGTCGGCTTCGGGGATTTCGACGAGTTCCATGCGCGGCTTCCCTTCGTGACTTAAAATCTTAGGTGGAGTGTTTCGAGAAACAGTATAAGCGCGGTCGAGCGGGAAGGCGAAGGCGATGAACATCCAGGTGTTCGGCAGCTCAATTGAAATCAGAATTGCAAAGCCGTTGCAATAAGTCTTTCAACGTAGGGCATCGCGAACGGCAAGGCGGGAAAGCGACCGCAAGGCGAGCCATGCCGCGGTCGAAAGACGAGGGCCTGGGTCAGGAGCCGGCGGGCCTGACACGCTCGATCGAGAGCCCGCCGCCGTCGCCTATCGAGACGACGACCTCTCCCTCGTCGGGGACGCCGTCCAGCATGGCCCGGATCTCGCCGGCGCTCGCGAGGACGCTCCTCCCGCCGTCCAGCACGGCGAGCATCCGCTCTATCTGGTCCTGGATAGGCTCGGAGGCCTTGGAGTGCCCCTGTTCGAGACGAAGGAGGGAGAAGAAGCTCCCCGGCCTCGCCAGCTGCAGCGTGGCGGCCCTGCCGTAGCCCTCGGCCATGGCGATGTCGATCGCCGTCTGCGAGAGGTTGTACTCCGAGGGCCTCCCCTCTATCCCCGCTCGCCTGAAGGCGCCGTTGATTATCACCGATATCGACACGTCGGTGAGCCTGGTGCCGCGATGCGAGTTCGAGCATGCGGCCACGAGAGGGTCTTCCGGGCCCGCTTTCCTGAAAGCCGTGTAGCGGGCGACCGCCGAGGCCGCCGTAGGGGGCAGGTAGGCGACGGTTCCGGGCCGGCTGGCCGAACCTCGAAGCCTGATCAATGCGAAGTCGCGGACGTAGGACACGTCTCCCACGTCGGCTCGGTACAGCTCGCATTGGCGCAAGGTCCCGAGCAGCATGAGCTTGACGACCATGGAGTCTCTAAGCGAGACCTCCTCGCCCGGCTGGTCCCCCGCGGCGTCGATGACCCGCCGCGCGTCGTCGACGCCGAGCGGGGCGCGAGGGGTCGAGTTCCTCTTGGCTGCAGGCGCGGTCAGATTGCGGGCGGCATCGTCGCAGTACCCTTTGGCCTCAAGCCAGCGATAGAAGCATTTGACCCCTCCCGCTATGGTGGATATGGAGTTCGCCGAATAAGCCTCTTCCGCCCATGCCATGAAGCGTTTAAGGGTAGCGGGGCTCACCTTGTCGAAGGAGACGCCCGTATCTTGCAGGTACCGGGAGAAGATCCTCACGGCGTTAAGGTAGGGCCTCGGATTGTAGCCTTGCGACCTGCGCTCCATCTCGAAGGACTCCATGATCTGGAGGTCGATTGACCCGAAGCGGCCCCTTCGCTCGCCTCGCGGCGCATCTCCTTTGGCGGACTTCATCGAGCGGCGGGTGTTCGGCCCGTGGCCGCCGCGCCGCCCGACCCTTCCCGCGGCATCGGCGAGGATTCCCTCGGACTCTAACCACCTGAAGAAGGATCTGACCGCCGAGCGGACGTTCTCGCAGGAGTGCTGCCCGCTACTCCTCGCCAGCCTCTTGAGAAAGGACTCGAGCAAATCCGGCGTGACGTCGTCCAGCCCGATCCCCTTCGCCTCGAGGTCGCGCACGAACCTCAGCGCGTTGTTGGCGTAGGCGTACGATACGGCGCTCGTCAAGCCGCTGTCCTTGCGGAAGCGCATGACGAGGGCCTCCGGATCCTCCAGGCTGTCCGCCATCGCCGCATGCCCCCTTCCTCGCTACTCCCGTTGCCCGCAGTTCATCCGTAGTGTAGCATCTGCGTAACCGCTCGGGCTCGGAAGGGGGTGATCGAGCATGCCCGACACAGGAAGAAACGCTCAGATCGGCATCGACGACAGGCTGCATATCGAACGGGGGATTGCGAGAAAGGACTCGATGTCGAAGATCGCGAGGGAGATCGGCGCTTCCCCCTCCAGCGTGATCAGGGAAATCAAGCGGAACCGCGTTCCGGAGTCCTCGAGGTACCTCGTGGCGCAGGCCAGGAACATCTGCCTTCGCGCCCGCCTGTGCAAAAAGGCCGGGCTATGCGATAACGGCTGCATGATGTTCTGCAGGAACTGCCAGGGTGGCAAATGCAACGAGCTGTGCTCCGACTTCCTGGCGGACCCGTGCCCGATGCTGGAAAAGCCGCCGTACTGCTGCAACGAATGCGCCAACCGCTACGGGCACGGGTGCGATCACCCCTACATGTTCTACGATCCTTACATGGCAAACGAGCTTGCCAAGAAGCGGAGGTCCGAATCGCGGGCGGGAATCGACTGCACTGAGGAGGAGCTGGAGCGCATCAACTTCATTGTGACCCCCCTGGTCCACCAGGGACAGAGCCCCGAGCACGTCTGGGCCTCCCATGCCCAGGAGCTTTCGATAACCCCCCCCGCACCTATCGCAACTACGTCGAGGCCGGGATCGTGGACGTCATCAACTTCCACCTTCCTAAACGCAACCGCTACAAGCCCCGCAAGAAGAAGGACGGGCCGAAGGAAGAAGCGCCCAGCATGGAAGGACATCTGTACGAGGACTTCCTCGCCCTGCCGGAGGAGAAGCGCGCCAAGGCGGTGCAGATGGACTGCGTCGAGGGGAGGCAGGGAGAGGTGCCGGCGATATTGACGCTCACGTTCCCCTTGCTGGAGTTCCAGGTGCTGATGTACCTGGAGCGCAAAGACCAGATCCATGTGAAACTGGCGATCGACCAGATTCAATCGCTGCTGGGGGACTCGTTCGCCGAGCTCTTCGAGGTCATCCTCACGGATCGCGGGAGCGAGTTCAAAGACCATCAGAAGATCGAATACGGGAAGAACGGCGTGAAGCGCTGCAGCGTCTACTACTGCGATCCGCAACGCTCCGATCAGAAAGGCTTCTGCGAGCGAAACCATGCCGAGCTGAGGCGTATCATCCCGAAGGGGACCTCGCTCAGGAAGTTCGAGAAGACGGACATGGCCGTGCTGGGCTCGCACCTCAACTCGTACCTGAGGCCACGGCTCAACTACACGTCTCCCATCTCCAATGCCAGGAAGGCAGGGCTGGGTGAGCTGGTGGACGGTCTCAGCTACGCGCTCCTCGAACCCGACGAAGTGGTCATGAGGCCTTATCTGATCAAGGACATACTGGCCCGATAGGACAAGGAAAGCAACTGCCAAGCCGCCCGAGCGGGGGGACAACCGAATAGGAACATCTGCGCCGTCCTGCGGAATAATCGTTGCATTAAGTCTTACGATTTTATAACAGGGGGTCTAAACAGGTATGTCTATATTCGAAAGAGTCTTCACAATCGAAAGCAAAAAAACGACTTTGGAAATAGTAAACGCAAAAACGAAACTGCCTCTTTCCACGAAGTCGAATAACTAAACGCAAAATACCTGTTCATCACACAATTCATTGCTTTACAAAATTCAATTAACCCAGGTGTTCGGCACCAAGAAGAGCTTCGACACTAAGAAGGCGCAGCGCTACTTCAAGGAGCGGCGGGTGAAGTTCCAGTTCATCGACCTGGCGGAGAAGGGGATGAGCAAGGGCGAGCTGGAGTCGGTGCGTCGGGCGGTGGGCGGTATCGATGCGCTCGTCGACCCCAAGGCGAAGGACCAGGACACGGTGGCGCTGCTCGCATACCTCTCGCCCGACCAGAAGTTCGACAAGCTGCTGGAGAACCAGCACGTGCTGGCCGAGCCCGTGGTGCGCAACGGCAAGCAGGCCACGGTGGGCTACGCGCCCGACGTGTGGAAAGGGTGGGAGTAGCCCGCCGGAGCAGTAGTATGGCGGCGACACTTCGTGCGCGTCGCTCGCGTGATCTTCGTTACGTTGTCCGGGTGTCGTCCGGGAGTCGGACTTCAGCGCTTCCGTCGAATAATCGCGCCGTTTCGGTGTCGCTTCGCCCGGTGTGGGCCTGATGCGGGTACCATAGGGCCGTGCAAGCGCGGCAACACCCACAAGGAGGCCCTACATGGATGCGATGGAAAAGCGGTACCTGGAACTTCTCTCGCGGTCGTTCCCTACCGCCGCCAAGGCTTCGGCGGAGATCATCAACCTGAGCGCCATTTTGAACCTGCCTAAGGGCACCGAGTTCTTCGCCTCGGACATCCACGGCGAGTACGAGGCGTTCTCGCATATCCTGCGCAACGGCTCGGGCTCCATCAGGCTCAAGATCGACGACGTGTTCGGCGACACGCTGAGCGCGGCCGAGAAGCGCTCGCTGGCCACGCTCATCTACTACCCACGCGAGAAGATGGAGCTGGTGCTGTCCCAAGTGGACGACCCGCAGGCATGGTACGAGACCGTGCTGCCGCGCCTCGTGGCCGTGTGCAAGCGCGCCGCTCAGAAGTACACGCGCTCCCGCGTGCGCAAGGCGCTGCCGCGCGATTTCGCGTACATCATCGAGGAGCTGATGACCGAGAACAGCCAGGGTGCCGACAAGAAGGCCTACTACGCGGCCATCATCGACGCCGTCATCCGCACCGACCGCGTGGGCGCGCTCATCGAGGCCCTCTGCCTGCTCATCCAGCGCTTGGCCATCGATCACCTGCATATCATCGGCGACATCTACGATCGCGGGCCGTACCCCGACGTCATCATGGACACGCTCATGGGCTACCACTCGCTCGACATCCAATGGGGCAACCACGACATCGTGTGGATGGGCGCCGCGCTCGGCCAGCGCGGCTGCATCGCGCACGTGGTGCGCAACTGCGCGCGCTACGGCAACCTGTCCATACTGGAGGACGCCTACGGCATCAACATCCTGCCGCTCGCGGCGTTCGCGACGAGCGCATACGCCGACGACCCGTGCGTCGCGTTCGGCCTCAAGGGCAACCCGGACTTGCCGCCGCAGGAGCTGGAGATGAACGTGAAGATCCAGAAGGCCATGGCCATCATCCAGTTCAAGGTGGAGGCGCAGCTCATCGACGAGAATCCCGGATTCGGCCTTGCAGACCGCAAGCTCTTGGACAAGATCGACCACGAGCGTGGCACGGTCATGCTGGACGGCGTGGAGTACGCGCTCACCGACACGGTGTTCCCCACGGTGAACCCGGGCGATCCCTACCGCCTCACGCCCGAGGAGGAAGAGGTCATGCAGCGCTTGGAGCAGGCGTTCACGGGCTGCGAGAAGCTGCAGCGCCACATGCGTTTCTTCCTGGAGGTCGGCAGCCTCTACAAGGTGTACAACGGCAGCCTGCTGTTCCACGCCTGCGTGCCGCTGAACGCCGACGGCTCGCTTAGGGAGACGGACGTGTTCGGCCAGAAGTACAAGGGGCGCGCGCTCTACGACGTCATGGAGCGCTACGTGCGCGCGGCGTTCTACGACCCCGACCCCGAGATGCGCAAGCGCGGCCGCGACCTGCTGTGGTATATGTGGCTGGGCGAGGGGTCGCCCCTGTTCGCGAAGAGCAAGATGGCCACGTTCGAGCTGTACCTCATAGCCGAGAAGGAGGCACGCAAGGAGGTCAAGAACCCGTTCTACACCTACCTTGACGACGAGCGCGTGATGGCCGGCGTCTTCGAGGACTTCGGGATGGACCCCGAGACCTCGCGCATCGTGTGCGGCCATATTCCCGTGAAGGTGAAGGACGGCGAGGATCCGGTGAAGTGCGGGGGCAAGGTGCTCACCATCGACGGCGGCTTCTCGAAAGCCTACCAGCCCACCACGGGCATCGCCGGCTACACGCTCATCTCGAACTCGTACGGCTTCGTGCTGGCCGCCCATGAGCCGCTCTCGTCGGCGCGCGCCGCCGTGGTGAACGAGCTGGACATCCACTCGTCGCGCAGCGTGGTGGAGCAGCCGGACAAGCGCACGCTCGTGGCCGACACCGACAACGGAGCCGAGCTCAAACGACAGATCGCGGAGCTTGAACGCTTGCTGGAGGCGTATCGCACCGGCGAGATCGCAGAAGGCGCCATGTAGGGGAGCGGCGCGCAGCAGGGGGCGTGGTGCGTATTGGCGCCGTCGCGCACCTCCCCCTCCCTGACTCCGTTCCTCGTCGCCCTGCGTCTGCCTATAGGGGATTTGTCAGGTATTCCTCGAGGATCCTCCTGAGCTTCGCCGTGTCGATGGGCTTGGTCATGAAGCCGTTCATGCCGGCTGCGAGGGCACGCTCTCGGTCCTCGTTGAAGGCGTTGGCCGTCATGGCCACGATGGGAACGGGCTTTCGCCCGACCTCGCGCTCCTGCTCGCGTATGGCGCGGGTTGCCTCGATGCCGCCCATGACGGGCATCTGCACGTCCATGAACACGAGGTCGTAATACCCTTCGGGAGCGTTCGCCATGGCATCTACGGCCTTCTGCCCGTCGCTCGCCTGGTGGACTTCGGCGCCGATGCGCCGAATAAGCTCCGAGGCTATCTCGAGGTTCAGCTGGTTGTCCTCTACGAGCAGCACGCGTCCCTCAACATGCGCCTCGGCTGGCTCGCAGGCGTCCTCGGCCGGGTCGTCCGGGTGGGAGAAATGCTTCAGAACGCGATGTAAGCGCGATTTGAACAGGGGTTTCGATACAAAAGCCGACACGCCTGCGGCGCGTGCGTCATCTTCTATCTCGTGCCAATCGTAGGCTGTCAGCAATACGATGGGCGTGGAGTCTCCCACTTCCGAGCGGATGCGCCGGATGGTCTCGATGCCGTCCATGCCCGGCATGACCCAGTCGACGATGATGAAGCGGTAGTCCCTCCCCTCGCGATGGGCACGTGCAACCAGCGGCACGGCGTCGAGGCCCGAAGAGGCTGCGTCGCCGCAAAGGCCGAGCTCGTCTAGGATGAGCAGCGTTCCTTCGACCACATCCCGGTCGTCGTCTACCAGGAGGACGCGTGCAGACTCCAGCCCTGCGAGCGAGAAGTCCTCCTCCTCGTCGATCGGGGCGAGGGGGACCGTCATGGTGAAGGTCGATCCCTTGCCCAAAGCGCTCTCCACCTCGATGGAGCCGCCCATCATATCCACGACGTTCTTCGTGATGGCCATGCCCAGGCCGGTGCCCTCGATCCGCTCCGTCATGTCGCTTTCCTCCCGCTCGAAGGGGTCGAACAGGCGCTCGATGAACTCCGGTGACATGCCCAGGCCCGTGTCCTGCACCACGAAGCGGTAGTCACGACAGCCGGGGCGGCGGGACGGCCCCTCGCTTAGGGAAAGGCGCACCGATCCGCCGTCGGGCGTGTATTTCAAGGCGTTGCTGACAAGGTTGATGAGCGCCTGGTTCATCCTCATGGAGTCGCCGATCACGGTTTCCTGCTGGATGGTGCCCACGGTGATGTCGAGCGACAGGTTCTTCGCGCGGGCCTGGGGCTGGACGCTGGCGATAACGCCGTTGACGAATTCGGGAAAGCTGAAGCGGTCCTCGTTCAGCACGATCTTGCCGCTTTCGATCTTGCCCATATCGAGCACGTCGTTTATCGGGCTCAGAAGGTGCCGTGAGGAGGACTGGATGCGGTCGAGGCAGGCGGCTATGCGGTCAGGTTCGTGCAGGTGGGTTTTGGCGATGGCGGTGAGTCCGACGATGGCGTTCATAGGGGTGCGGATGTCGTGGGACATGTTGGAGAGGAACTGCGATTTCGCCGCGCTGGCGGACTGCGCGAGGGCGAGCGCCTCCTGCAGGTCGGCCTTGAGGCGGCCTTCCCGCATGCGGTTGCGGTACATGAGCGTGAGGTACACCGCCAGCGACACGGTTACTCCTGCCATGAGCACCACCGCCCAGCCTACCGTCTGCCGCCCCCTTTCTTTCACGATGCTATAGAGCTGCTCCACCGACTCGGTCGACTCGTCCAAGATGCCGGCGTCTATGCGCAGAAGCTCTTCGACGGCGGGGTCGATGATCCCGTCCACATAGGCCTCGATCTCCTCGTCAGTTACATCGGCGTTGCGGCACAAGGCGACGTATTCCCGTTGCGCGACGTCGAGCGATTCATAGCCCTGCTCAAGCTTGCGGGCGGCTTCGGGGTCGGACTCGTGTGCCGTTGCCATAAAGGACAGCTTCTCGCGCAAATCGGCGTCAGCTACGGCGTAGGAGCGCTCGATGTCGTTGATGGCGCTGTCCGTGCGCGTGAACAGCGGCCGGTCTGCAAGGGTCCGGCACTGCACGAGCAGCGTTTCCACGCGCCCTGCTGCCACGGACACGGGGTAGGGGCCGTTCTTTGTCCGGTCCGTTTCGGCGCCGAGGGTCATCGTGTTGTTTATGGTGATCGCGAAGAACAGCGTCATCAGAGCGGCTAGGATAACGGCGATTGCCCTCGGCAGCCAGACCGATGCGTTCGCGTTCTGCTTCATAGCATTGTCCCCTCTACGCGCGCGTTCAGGTGCGGAGGCACGCGCTTCCGCGTTTGAGATCGATCACGTTATCATGATTGGCTAGATTATGAATACATGGTAGCACGCGCATCGTCCCCTCGAAGGTTTCGATGAGGATTTCGTTCGCCTTGATGCTGCCCGTTGGCGATCTTGCCAGCGAGTCCGCTCCTCTTGATGGCGGCCCGCCTCGTCATCTGGAATTGCCGAAATCTGGATGCGCGTTAGGGGAGAAGCTACGGCAGCGAGGCCCTGGCTTTTCCTTTTGCCCTCCCTTCCTCGTCGAGCAGCTGGCGCGCGTACGCTATGGCGTCGTCGATGTTGCTGCGGAAGTGATCCTCGCCCACAAGGCCCACGAAGCCTGCGCGGCGCATGGTCTTCATCGGCTGCTCGTTCGCGTGCGAGAAGATGAGGCTGACGCCGTTCTCGCGACAGTGCTCGTAGAGGTTCTCGAGCGCGTTCATGCCCGTCGAGTCGAGCGAAGGCACGCCGCGCATGCGAATGATCAGGTACTTCGTGAACTCCTTCACCGAGATGTCGGAGATGCGGTCCGACATGCCGAAGAACATGGGGCCGTTGATCTCGTACACGCGCACGCTTGCGGGCAGCTCGCGCAGGTGCGTGACCTCGGAGTCCTCGTCGCAGTAATATTTCCAGCCGCGCACCTCGGTCTCCTCGCTCACCGTCTTCATGAACAGGACGACCGTGATCAGCATGCCCACGCCTATGGCCACCACCAGGTCGAACACGATGGTCAGCCCGAAGGTGAGCAGCAGCGTGGCAACGGCGCCGCGCGAGGCCGTTTTGCATAGGTGCACGAAGTTGCGCCAGCCGGACATGTTGTAGGCCACGTGCAGCAGGATGGCCGCGATGGTGGGCATGGGGATGAGGGCGGCGTAGGGCATGAAGAACACCAGGACCACGAGCAGCACCAGCGCGTGGGTCATGCCGGCAACGGGCGTGCGCCCGCCGTTCTTGACGTTTGCCGCGGTGCGCGCGATGGCGCCGGTGGCCGGGATGCCGCCGAAAAGCGCCGAGCCGATGTTGCCCACGCCCTGCGCCACCAGCTCCATGTTGCTGCGGTGGTGCGAGCTGATCATGCTGTCGGCCACGACGCAGGACAGGAGCGACTCGATGGCCGCCAGGATGGCGATGGTGATGCCGTTCGGCAGCTGGTCGCTTAGCAGCTCCACGCTTAGCTGGGGAACGTGGAGCGTGGGCAGGCTGCTGCCGATGGTGTACAGGTCGCCGATGGTGCTCGCCTGCATCCCAAGGCAGCTTACCATGCCGATTCCCACGATGAGCGCCACCAGGGATCCGGGGATCCTCTCGCTCACCTTGGGCCAGAGGAAGAGGATGGCAAGGCACACCGCGCCCACGGCGAGGGCCTGCCAGTTCGCCGTGCCGATATTCTGGGCGACGGCTTGCAGCTTGTCCATGGTCTCGACGGTGGGGGTGCCGGTGGGGAATGCCAGGCCGGCGAAGTCCTTGACCTGCCCGATGACAAGGGTCACGGCGATGCCCGCCGTGAAGCCCGTGGTGATGGTGTAGGGGACGAAGCGGATGAGGGATCCCAGCTTGAAGAAGCCCATCAGCACGAGCAGCACGCCGGCGATGACGGTGGCCGCGGCCAGGCCGTCGATGCCATCGGTTGCCACGATGCCCGCCACGATGGTGGCGAACGCCGCCGTGGGCCCCGAGATCTGCACGCGGCTGCCGCCGAGGAAGGCGATGAGGAACCCGGCGACGATGGCCGTGTAGAGCCCCTGTTCGGGGTTCACGCCCGAGGCGATGGCGAGCGCGATGGAGAGGGGCAGCGCCACCACGGCCACCATGACGCCCGAGAGAACGTCCTTGGGCAGCTGCCGCTTGAGCTCTTCTTTGCTGGAGTGCTTGATGATGCTGAAAAGTATCGGTTTGATCTTGTCGCGTTGCATGCCCTGCTCTTCTTGGTGTCGGTCCGTCCGGCGCGCGCGAAAAAGCGCTCCGTCCAGGTTGGAGGCCCGGACGGAGCGCGAGCGAATTCTATGCGGTTGGGTGCGGTGTTCGGTCTTTTCGCGTCCATTATACCGTCAGATAACGGGTAGGTTGCAAAATGAGCAGAAATAGGGACTTCGGTGAAGAGGTGGATACCAGGGGCGGTTGCAGGATCCGCAGACTTCAATGTGCCGACGGATCTGCAGGATGCGTGCGTATGCGCTAGCATGTTCTGGACACGCAATCGAAGCGAAAGGCGGCCTGCGATGGAAGCGACGGCTATGGTCTTGGAGAACGATGCGCTTGCGGTGCGCATATCGAGCAAGGGCGCAGAGCTGCAGAGCGTCGTGTGCGAGGGGATCGAGCGGATGTGGTCGGGCGACCCTGCGGTATGGGGCCGTCGGGCGCCGCTCCTGTTCCCGCTGATCGGGCGCTTGCGCGACGGCTGGTACGCGAACGGCGGCGAGCGCGTGGACGCTCCCATGCACGGATTCTGCCGCGACCGCGCGTTCGCGGCCGAGCAGGTGTCGGGCACGCATGCGCGCTTCGAGACAACCTCCGACGAGGGGACGCGGGCGGTCTTTCCCTTCGACTTCCTCCTGCGCGTGGATTTCTCGCTCGAGGGTGCAACCATCGTGAAGACGCACACCGTGGAGAACGCGGGCGAGGTTCCGATGCCGTTCGAGCTGGGCGGCCACGAGGCGTACGAGACGCGCCTGCTGCCGGGCGAGCGCATGGCCGACTACTACGTGCGTTTCGAGGGGGCCGACGCGCTCGGGATGTTCGACATGGACGAGGAGGGTATCCTCGCACTGCCGAAGATCGAGGTGCCGCTCGAGGACGGGCGCCTGACGAAGACCCCCGAGCAGCTGGGCATCGACACCGTCGTGCTGGAGAACGTGCCCGGCGGCAGGGTCGTGCTCGCCAGCGCCGCGAATCCGCATGAGGTGGAGGTGGAGTTCCCGGACTTCCCCTACCTGGGCATATGGACGAAGGCGGGTCAGGCCGATGCCCGCTACCTGTGCCTCGAGCCCTGGTCGGCGCTGCCCGATGCGCATTTCTCCCCGCGCGAGCTGGCCGAGAGGCCCGGCGTGCGCGTGCTCGCGCCGGGCGAGCGTGCGACGCTTGCGTACCGGATGACGTTTCGCTAGGAGGCTCAGTGGAGGAGCGGACTAGGTGCTCGTGGGCGGGCGACACGCCGATCTACGTTGACTACCATGACAACGAGTGGGGAAGACCCACCCATGACGACCGCGAGCTGTTCGAGCTGCTGGTTCTGGAGGGCGCGCAGGCGGGCCTGTCGTGGCTTACGATCCTCAAGAAGCGGGAGGCGTACCGCGAGGCCTTCGACGGCTTCGATCCCGCCAAAGTGGCGCGCTACGACGAGGCGAAGGTCGAGGAGCTCATGGCGAACGCAGGGATCGTTCGCAACCGCCGCAAGATCGAGGCGGCCGTGGCCAATGCGGGGCTGTTCTTGGATGTGGCTCGAGAGTTCGGCAGCTTCGACGCGTTCATCTGGGGGTACGTGGACGGCGAGCCTATCGTGAACCATTGGAAGACCCAAGCGGATGTGCCGGCCACCACGCCGCTGTCCGACCGTATCAGCAAGGACCTCAAGAAGCGCGGCTTCAAATTCGTCGGCTCCACCATCGTGTATGCCTATATGCAGTCCATCGGCATGGTGAACGACCACGTGGCGGATTGCTTCGTGCGGAGGGAGATGGTAGGAAAGTCTTCCGATGGGGGGATCAGCTGAACCTATGTCGAGGGGCGGCAAGGTCGACCGTCGCCGACCCGTAGCTCCCTTCGGCGTCGCGCGTGAACGCGCACTTTGCGGTCTGGCAAAAGCGCAACGTTGGCTTGTCGGATGGCGTTTCGGTAGATGCCGCAAGGGCAGCGGACTGGCTCTGCGGCTTTTAGCGCGGTAAACGGCGCGCTTACCCCCTGCTCGCCTTTGCGTCACGGTTCATCGCGCCCGCGGGGGCCTCGAATGCCTCGATCTATCATCGAGTTGCAGAGATTCCCATCCGCGAACACGAGGGTGCTCGATGAACGTGAAGGCCGGTACGCATAGACGCATGGTGCAGAAGGCATCGGTGCACCAGGGAGGCGACAAGCGCCATGCGAGGCCCATCGCTATAGTGGGGCGCATAGCCTCGGTGCTGTCGGTGTGTATGTACGTCTCCTACATTCCGCAGATCATGGACAACCTGGCCGGGCACCCCGGCAATCCTGTGCAGCCCCTGGCAGCGTTCTTCAACTGCCTGTTCTGGACCATCTACGGCCTCTTCAAGAAGGAGCGGGACTGGCCGATCGTGGTGGCCAACGTGCCGGGAATCTTTCTCGCGGCCGCCGCGTTCTTGACCGCCGTCTTCTAATGCCGCTCCGGATGCTCTCCCGTGCGCAGGAAGCTGCTCGCACGGATGGCGAGCGACAGCGGGAGTTGCGTAGTTCGAAAGCGGGTATAGCAAGCCTGTACAGCGGGGGCTGCGCGTCGCAAGGTACGCAGCCCCCGTTTTTCGCATCGATGGCTCGTGATCGTTTATCGGACTCGGTGGGAGGCTCCGATATCTCGCTATCAGAGCTCTATGCGGTCGAACTTCGCGAGGATCTCCGTGGCTGCGGAGCATGCCTCGCAATCGCAGTACTTCGCACTCGCCTCCTTGCGTTGCTGTTGGGCTGCAAGCGCGCTTGCAGCCGCGTCTTCGCCAAGCATCTCGATTGCCGGCCCTTGCAGGAAGGCTATCACGCCGTCGATCGTCGTCGGACGCCCTTCGAGGACGTCGAGCAGGTCGTTCGTTGCCGTGTCGATAGCAGCGTCGCTCGAATCGGCTGCTACCGCATCCCTCCATGCCTGTGCAGCATCCTTAGTCACCTGCGTGCTGAATTCGGAATCCGCGAGCGCGTCCACGCGCTCGGCCACGTAATCGAACGTCTCCTTGTTCATGACAACTCCTTTCAGCGATTCTTCTATTCCCACTCAATCGTCCCGATCGGCTTCGGCGTGAGGTCGTAGACCACGCGGCAGATGCCGGGGACTTCGGCGAGGATCCTCGCGGTGATCTTCTTGAGCAGCGACCAATCGAGCTCGGGAACCTCGGCGGTCATGGCGTCGACGGTGTTGACCGCACGGATGATGGCGGGCCACTCGAAGGCGCGCACGCCGTCGCGGACGCCGGTGGCGCGGAAGTCGGGGACACTCACGAAGTACTGCCACACCTTGCCCTCGAGGCCGGCCGCGGCAAACTCGTCGCGCAGGATGGCGTCGGCCTCGCGCAGCGCCTCGAGGCGGTCGCGCGTGATGGCGCCGAGGCAGCGCACGCCTAGGCCCGGGCCCGGGAACGGCTGGCGCTCGACCATGCCCTCGGGGAGCCCCAGCTCGCGGCCGATGACGCGCACCTCGTCTTTGTACAGCAGCTTCACGGGCTCGCACAGCTCGAACTGCAGATCGTCGGGCAGGCCGCCCACGTTGTGGTGCGCCTTCACGCCGTCGGACTCCAGGATGTCGGGGTAGATGGTGCCCTGCGCGAGGAAGCTCACCTCGTCGCCCACCTTGCGGGCCTCCTCCTCGAACACGCGGATGAACTCGGCGCCGATGATCTTGCGCTTCGCCTCGGGCTCTGCCACGCCCTCGAGCAGGTCGAGGAAGCGGTCCGTGGCGTCGACGTACACGAGGTTCGCGTCGAGCTGGTTCTGGAACACGTCCACCACCTGCTCGCTCTCGCCCTTGCGCATGAGGCCGTGGTTCACGTGCACGCAGATGAGCTGCTTGCCGATGGCCTTGATCAGCAGCGCCGCCACCACGGACGAGTCCACGCCGCCGGACAGCGCCAGCAGCACCTTCCGGTCGCCGATCTGGGCGCGGATGGCCTCCACTTGCTCGTCGATGAACGCGTTCGCCAGCTCAGGCGTGGTGATTCGCTCCATGTCCTCGGGGCGCTTGTTGGGATCCATGCGGTATCCTCCTCGTTCTCGGTGATGTTCTGGGGAGATTATACGTGAAACGGCGCGCGCGTCCATGCAGGTCGCGCGTTCTTTTCCGGAAACGCCTAATAGCCCATCTCGCGCAGGCGCGCGTCGTCGATGCCGAAGTAGTGGCCTATCTCGTGCACCACCGTCTTGCCGATCTCCGCCACCAGTTCCGCGCGCGAGCCGAAGCAGCGCTCATGCGGTCCCTTGAACACGGTGATCACGTCGGGCAGGTCGCCGTCGTAGCCGTCGGCGCGGTCGGGGAGGGACACGCCGTCGTACAGGCCCAGCAGCTCGTCGCCGCGTATCGACGCGCCCCGGCATTCGGGCTCGTCAAGGATATCGAAATGGTAGTCGTCGGGCTCGTCCTCCACCACCACCGCCACGTTCTCCAGCGCCTCGAGGAACCGCTCGGGAATGCTCTCCAGGGCCTCTTCGACCGCGGCCTCGAACTCCTCGTCCGTCATGCGGGGCATGGCTGCCTCCTGTCGCTTGTTCGCGAATTCCATCGCCTCGAGTATAGCCGAAGGCGTGGGCATGCGGTCTGTACGGCAAAACGGCCTTAACTGTCAAAAACGAGCCGTTTTGGCAATCGGCCGAGAGCGCCGATTGGCAGGCTGGGAAGCGATGCGGGGCTGCGATCTGGAGAAACCATGACCTGTGATCGCGAGGGCCATCTTCGCGATTGCGCGCAAAGGGCCTGAAAACCCATCGTGATTGCCAAACCGGCTCGTTTTTGGCAGTTGGGCCGATAAAACGCGACAGGCGCCCCTAAGCTGCTCGCAGGCGCCCGTGGCGTCAGTGATCCCTCGGCTGCAGTTCCTTTTACTGTGCGCCACACACTACTGTGCAATATATGTTATAGTGTGCAACACACAGTAAGCGAGAGGAGGGGGCATGGGGCACGACGACGTGGTGTCGAGCATGGTGCTGGAGCTGCGCCGCGGCACGCTGGTCATGTTGGTGCTTGGCCAGCTGCGTGAGCCGGCCTACGGCTATGCGCTGGTGAAATCGCTGGCCGACCACGGCATTCCCATCGAGGCGAACACGCTGTACCCGCTCATGCGGCGGCTCGAGTCGCAGGGGCTGCTGCAAAGCGAATGGGACAACGGCGGCTCGAAGCCGCGCAAGTACTACCGAACCACTGACGAAGGCCTGCGCGTGCTGCATGACGTGGAGGCCCAGTGGCATGCGCTGTGCAGCGGCGTGAATGCCTTGCTGCGCGCGGGCGAGGACGCAGATGCTCCGGGTGCTGATATGCGCGAACAAGGAAAGGATGTCAAGGATGCCGAACGATAACGACCTGATCGAGCGCTACCTGTACGCCATCACGCGGCGGCTGCCCGCCAAGCAGCGCGCCGACGTGGCCGAGGAGCTGCGCACGCTCATCTCCGACATGCTCGACGAGCGCTGCGGGAACCTGCCGCCCACGGCGAAGGACGTGCGCGTCGTGCTCACCGAGCTGGGAACCCCCGGCGAGGTGGTGCGCAAGTACACCGCCGACGAGGACGCGTGCCTCATCGGCCAGCCGTACTACGCGCAGTACCTCTACGTGCTGAAGATCGTGCTGGCCTGCGTGGCCGGCGGCATGCTCGTGGCCGGCGCGCTGTCGCTGGCGACGGGCGCGGAGGGCGGCGTGCTCGGAAGCGTGCTCGAAGCGGTCGGCTCGCTGATCGCGGCGCTCGTCTTCGCCTTCGCGTTCGTCACCTTGCTGTTCGCCTTCTTCTCGCGTCGCGGCGTCGACGTGGAGGTGATGGGCTCGCTCGACGATCTGCCGCCCGTGCCGCGCGAGTCGAAGAACCCGGCGCGCGGCGACGCGGTGGCTGGGATCGTGTTTTCCATCGTGGGCGCCATCGTGTTCCTGCTGTTCCCCGACGTGCTGAACGCGCTCAGCCATCGCGGAGACGGCGTGCCGTTCGACCCCTTCAACACCGAGGCCATCCGCTCGTCGGCATGGGTCATCATCGCCTGGACGGTCGTGTGCATCGGGGCCGAGAGCTTCAAGCTGGTGGAGGGCCGCTACACACCGCGCCTGCTGGTTGTCACGCTCGCGAGCGACCTCGTGGTCGCGGCGCTCGCCGTCTTCTGGCTGACGAATTTCCAGCTGGTCGACAGCCAGGCGATCCTCCAGGCGATGCAGGCGTCGGGCGCTGCGCCGAACGGGCCTGTGCTCTGGGCGGTGTCGAACGCGCAGACCGCGTTCTGCGGCTTCATCGTGCTCGCGCTCGCCATCGACGCCGTCGACTCCATCGTGAAAACGGTGAAGGCGAGCCGCTGAGAGGGGACAGGCGCGACGGCGGGCGTGCGCGACGGTTCCCGACGCCGGAAAAGGAGCGGCTTGCTGCCCGGCTGGGCGCCGTGCGCCGCACTGCCCGGCCAAACTCCGCGTGTCGTGCCGCCGGCCAGACGCCGCGCGCCGCGTGCGCCTTCCGACGGGAAAGCAGGACGCTTTCCCCCGTTGCCGCATCCGACGGGCCTTTCTTGTAGCATAATATCGAAGGTTTGCGCGCGCCCGCGGCCGGGAGGCGGCGCCGCGCGCAGGGGAGCGATACGAGAGGGGTTTTGCCGATGAGCAAGGATCGACCGGTACCGACCATGGGAGCCAAGGACAGCCCGGACGCGGTGTATGACGCGCGCCCGCTCGGGGTGCCGAAGATGGGCGTGTTCGGCCTGCAGCATATGTTCGCCATGTTCGGGGCCACGGTGCTCGTGCCGGCGCTCACGGGGCTTTCCGTGTCGGCGACGCTCCTGTTCGCGGGCTTGGGCACGCTGCTGTTCCATTTCCTGGCGAAGGGGAAGGTGCCGGCGTTCCTAGGTTCCTCGTTCGCGTTCATCGCCGGCTATGCGGCCATCGCGCCGAACGGCGAGGCGAACCTTTTGCCCTACGCGTGCCTGGGCGTCGCGTGTGCGGGCCTTCTGTACCTGGTGCTGTCGGCGCTGTTCCGCGTGTTCGGGCCCGACCGGGTCATGCGGTTCTTCCCGCCGGTGGTCACGGGGCCTATCGTCATCTGCATCGGGCTCATCCTGGCTTCCTCGGCCATCACGAACGCCTCGTCGAACTGGCTCATTGCCGTGGTGGCCATCGCGGTCATCGTGGTGTGCAACATCTGGGGCAAGGGCATGGTGAAGATCGTCCCCATCCTGCTGGGCGTGATCGTGTCGTATGCCGTGGCGGCGTTTGCGGGCGAGGTGGACTTCTCCACCGTGGCGGCGGCCCCGTGGGTCGGGCTTCCGGTGGCGTGGGACAACACGGTGTTCTCGCTGTTCGGTGAAACGTTCGACGCGGGGCTCGCCATCACGGCCATCATCACCATCATGCCGCTCGCGTTCGCCACGATGATCGAGCACATCGGCGACATGTCGGCCATCAGCTCCACCTGCAACCGCAACTACATCGCCGAGCCGGGGCTGCACCGCACGCTCTTGGGCGACGGCCTGGCCACCATCATCGCATCGCTGTTCGGCGCACCGGCGAACACCACGTACGGCGAGAACACCGGCGTTTTGGCGCTGACGAAGGTGTTCGACCCGCGCGTGATCCGCATTGCGGCCCTCTTCGCCATCGTGTTCTCGTTCTCGCCGAAGTTCGCGGCGCTCGTGGCGGCCATGCCGGCGTGCGTGGTGGGCGGCGTGTCGCTCGTGCTGTACGGCATGATATCGGCCGTGGGCATCCGCAACCTGGTTGAGAACCACGTGGACTTCATGAAGAGCCGCAACGTGCTGATCACGGCGTTGATCCTGGTGCTGTCGCTGGGCATTGCCTACAGCGCGGCGGGCGCTATCGTGCTGCCGATGGGCGGCATCACCATCTCGCTGTCGGGCCTGGCCGTGGGGTCGATCGTGGGTATCCTGATGAACGTGATTCTGCCGGGCCACGAGGAGGCTGTCGGCGCGCCGCGCGAGCCCGAGGAGATGCCGGACGTGCCCATGCCGCTGGAGGATATCCGCCCGGCGAACGGGTAGGGCAGCCGGCAGGGCTGCAGCCGTCTCGCTTGCGCGAAGCGCCTCTCCCGCCCGCTGCGGGGGAGGCGCTTTTGCGTGCTGGGGGGCTAGAACGTCGTGCCCTTGTAGAGGTCCTCCACCTTCTTGCGGGCCCACGGGGTTCTGCGGAGGAACTTGAGCGAGCTCTTGATGCTGGGATCCTTCGCGAAGCAGTTGATGCGGATGCGGCGGGCCAGCTCGTCCCAGCCGTACTTGTCCACCAGGCGGGTGAGCATGGCTTCCAGCGTCACGCCGTGCAGCGGGTCTTTGGGGTGCGGGCGCTCGGCGGGGTTGTCGTTCGGCATGGGTGCGGTCCTCCTCGGTTCGTTCGTCGGCTCTCATGATGCCACAGTTGGGCGTCGAGCGGTGCGGCGGATCGGCGAGGATCGGCTGCACCGTGCCCGCGCCGTGGGCGATCCGCCGGTTGGTGGGCGGCGCCCGAGCAGGTTCGGGACGGAGGTTGCGGGCCGTGCTATACTCGCGCGTGCGAAGATAAAAACACGACCCCGTCGGGTAGTCGGGGTGCGGCAGGGCGGCGCGCGGCCGTCCGGAGCGCGCGGCCGGTTGGCAAAGCGCCCCGGCGCGCGTCTCCCTGCTGCCTGTAACCTGCCTCCTGGTTGTCCCTTCTTCGTTCGTTCACAACGACATAAGGAGGAATCATGCAGGTCAGCATCTCATCGACGTTGACGATACTTCACGACGGCCAATTCTGGATAGGCATATGCGAGCGGCGCGACGGCGCGCTCTACGGCGCGTGCCGCTTCGTGTTCGGCCCCGAGCCGGCCGACGAGGACGTGCTCGCCTTCGTGTGCGGCCAATGGGGCCGGCTCGACTTCAGGATGTGCGCGGACGGCGGGGAGGAGGCCGGTGCGTCGGCCGCGTCGGCCGTGGCTGCGGGCGGCCGCAATCCGAAGCGCGCCCAGCGCGAGGCGCGCAAGACGCTGGAGGCCGCACGCCACGGCGTGGGAACGAAGGCCCAGCAGGCGCTCGCCGCCGCCTACGAGGAGCGTAAGGAAGAGCGCCGCGCCGACGCCCGCACGCGCCGCGAGGCCGAGGCCCGCCGCGTCTTCGAGCTGCGCACCGCCAAGCGCAAGCGGAAGCACCGCGGCCGCTAAGGAGGCGATCAAGCGGGAGGGGGGACCTCTGTCGGCGGATGCCGGGCCGCTGGAATGGTCCGGCCCGTCAACGGACGCCTGACGCAGCCGAAACGGCTTGCCCTACGATGGCGCGCCCGGGGACTGCTCCCGTGCGACAACCCATACCATAACCGGATAGCATATCGGTTGCGGCTAAGGAGTTGCATGAAACGGGTAATCGTGGTGGGGGCGGGCGCCGCCGGGTTGGCGGCGGCCGTCCGGTTGCGGCATGCCGGGTACGACGTGGCGCTGTACGAGAAGGAGCCGCAGGTAGGCGGCAAGATGAGCCGCATCGTCGGCGACGGGTTCACCTTCGACGTGGGTCCCACCATCGTGATGATGCCCGCGCTGTATCGCGAGGTGTTCGAGCTTGCCGGCCGCGATCCTGACGACTACATCCCCCTGCAGAAGGTCGAGCCGCTCATGGAGATATCCTTCGGCCCGGGCGAGCGCGTGCGGCTGTCGAACGACCTGTCCGACCTGACGGCCACGCTCGAGGGCGTGAGCGAGGCCGACGCGCAGGGCTACTTCGAGTACCTGGCGCTGCTTTACAAGCGCTTCCGCATTGCCAAGGACAACTTCCTGCAGCGCCCGTTCCGCAAGCCGACCGACTTCTACAACCCGAAGAGCCTGATCGCCGGCTTCCGCCTGCACACGCTGGGCGACGCGTACTCGTCGGTGTCGCGCTACGTGTCCGACGATCGGCTGCGCAAGGCGCTGGCGTTCCAGACGCTCTACATCGGCATCTCGCCGTACGAGGGGCCCTCGCTGTACATGATCATCCCGCTGATCGAGCTCCTGTACGGCGTGTGGTTCATGCCGGGCGGCATGTACGCCATGGCCGAGGGTATGGCGCGCCTGTTCGAGGAGATGGGCGGCGAGCTGCACACGTCGGCGCCCGTGGAGCACATCGCGGTGGAGGGCGGCCGCGCCGTCGGCGTGGTGGCAGGCGGCGAGCTGGTGCGCGCGGACTACGTGGTGTGCGACGCCGATTTCCCCTACGCCATGGAGAACCTGCTGGCCGACGAGGCCCGTGGGCGCTACACCGACGAGAAGCTCGAGGGCATGGAGTACTCGTGCTCGTGCTTCATCCTGTACCTGGGCCTGGACAAGCGCTACCCGGCGGAGGCGGTGCACTCCATCCGGTTCGCGCCCGACTTCGAGCGCAACATCGCCGACATCTTCGACGACGGGCGCTTCCCCGACGACCCCTCGTTCTACTGCTACGCGCCGTGCTCGCTCGATGCGTCGCTCGCACCCGAGGGCTGCCAGACGCTCTATGTGCTGGTGCCGGTGCCGCCGCTGGCGGAGGGCGGCCCCGCATGGGGTGCGGAAGAGGTGGCCGCGTACCGCGAGCAGGTGCTCGACCTGGTGGAGCGGGAGACGGTGTACGAGGACGTGCGCGACCACATAGCGTTCGAGCGCGTCTTCACGCCGAACGACTTCGCCGAGCGGTTCAACGCCGCCCGGGGCGCCACGTTCGGGCTGCGGCCCACGTTGCGGCAGAGCAACTACTGGCGGCCGCACAACAAGGCCGAGGCGTGCGACAACCTGTACTTCTGCGGCAGCAGCACGCATCCGGGGGCCGGCGTGCCCATCGTGCTCTTGAGCGCGCGGCTGGCGGCCGAGGAGCTCCTGCGCGACGACGCCGAGGCCGCCTCGGCCGAGCGCGAGGTGGCCGGCCAGGTGGCCGTGGTGGCCGCGCGCGGTGCCGCCGCCGAGGCCGCGGCAGGCGGCTCGGTGGCGCCGGGAGGCGCGCCGGGCGCCGCGACCCGCGCGGTGCCCGGCGATGCGGAAGGCGGTGCGTGATGTACGCCGCACGCGACCCGTTCGAGGAGCACGCGGACGACTTCGCCTGGTGCGAAGATGTGATCAGGCGAAACTCGCACAGCTTCTACCGCGCGTTCTCGCTTTTGCCCCCGCGCAAGCGCAAGGGCGTGTATGCCGTGTACGCGTTCTGCCGCGCAGCCGACGACTGCGTGGATGTGGAGGCCAGCCGGGAGCGGCTGGACGGCCTGCAGCGCGACCTGGAGCGGTTCGACGCCGGCGGCATGCCGCGCGGGCCGCTGTGGCAGGCTCTGGGCGTGGTGTTCGGCGCCTTCGACGAGGACACGGCCCCTTTCTTCGATATGCTGGAGGGGCAGCGGCGCGACCTGTCGTTCCGCCAACCCGCCGATCTGGGGGAGCTGGAGGACTACGGCTACTACGTGGCGGGTTCGGTGGGTCTCATGCTGCTGCCGCTGCTGCGCGCCGGGCGGCCCGTCGACGACGCGCTGCGGGCGGATGCCGTGGCGCTGGGCGTGGCCATGCAGCTCACGAACATCCTGCGCGACGTGGGCGAGGATTGGGACGCCGGCCGCGTCTACCTGCCTGCCGCCGTAATGGAGGAGGCCGGCCTCACGCGCGACGATCTGGCGGCGCACCGGGCGAATGCCGCCTTCCGCAGCGCATGGGAGCGCGTGGCGCGGAGGTCCGAGGAACTGTACCTGCCCCTGCAACGCGATATCCTGCGGCTGGACGAGGACAGCCGGCTGCCTGCGCTCTCGTCGCTGTTCCTGTACCGGGGCATCATGGACCAGGTGCGCGCCGACGGCTATAGCTGCCTCGAGCGGCGAAGCGCGGTGACGAAGGAGCGCGCGGCCGCGCTCGTGGACGAGGCCCGGGCGCTGCTCGCGCGGGACGAGAAGGCGGCGCTGGCCGCGGAAGGCAGGTGACGGTCATGCAGAACGCCGTGGGGATGGGGCTGTCCCTCGTGTACGTCTTGGCGGTGCTGGCGGCTTCGAGCCTGCTCGCACGGCGCGGGATGGGCGAGGAGGGCACGCGCAAGCTCGTGCACATAGCGCTGGGCGGCTGGTGGGTGGTCGCGGCCCTGTCCTTCACCTCGCCCTGGTGGGCGGCTGCGCTGCCGGCCGCGTTCATCGTGGTGAACGCGCTGGCCTGGCGCAGGCAGAAGCTCGCCTTCATGGCGCGCGGCGAGGGGGAGGACACGCCGGGAACCGTGTACTACGCCGTGTCGCTCACATTGCTCGCGCTGTTCTCGTTCGGCCTGGGCGCACCGTACGCAGGCGCGCTCGGCGTGTTCTGCATGGCGTTCGGCGACGGCCTTGCAGCCGTGCTGGGCAGGCGCTTCGGTAGCCGCCCGCTGCCGGGCGCGGGCGACGGGAAGTCGCTTGCGGGCAGCGCCGCCATGCTGGGGGTGAGCTTCGTCTCGTGCGCAGGCGTGCTGTTGGCGGCTGCCGCGGCGGGCTGGGAGGGCGCGGTGCCATGGTTCGCGGCGGGCCCGGCGGCGGGCGCGGGCCTGACGCCGGGCGTTGCGGCGGCGTCCGTGCTCGCCGCGCTGGGGCTGGCCGTTGCCGCTACGGCGCTGGAGGCTGTGTCGCCGGCGGGGCTCGACAACCTGAGCGTGCCGTTGGGCGTGACGGGGCTGTACGCGGTGCTGTTCCTGCCCGCGAGCCCCTTCACGCCGGCGCTTGCGGGCTTGCTCCTGTCCGGCGCTGTGGCGCTGGCCGCGTTGCGGCTCGGGCTGCTCACCGTGCCGGGGACGCTGGGAGCCGTGGTCGTGGGCGTGCTCGCCTTCGTGTTCGGCGGCTGGCCGCTGTGGCTTCTGCTCATGTGGTTCTTCGGCAGCTCGAACGTGGCTTCGAAGCTCATACGGCGGGTGCGCGGGGCGCATCCGGCCGAGAAGGGCGGCGGCCCGCGCAAGCTGCGCCAGGTGCTGGCGAACAGCGTGCCGTTTCTCGCGTGCGCGCTGGCGTACGCGGCCACCGGCGAGGCATGGTTCCTCATCGTGTCGGCCGGTGCGCTGGCCGCGAGCACGGCTGACACGTGGGCGTCCGAGGTGGGCATGTACAGCCGCAAGCCGCCGGTGAACATAGTCACGCGCGAGCCTATGCAGCGCGGCCTTTCGGGCGGCGTGAGCCCCCTTGGGCTGGCGGCCACGGCCGTGGGCGCCGTGAGCTCGGCGTTCTTGGCCATGCTGCTGTTCCATGCGTTCGGCTTCGCGGTGCCTGCGGGGCCGACAGCGTTCCTGTTCGTCATCGCATGCGGCATCGTGGGCTCGGTGGTGGACAGCTACCTGGGCGTGCTGCTGCAGGCGAAGTACCGCGTGCCGGGCGGCTCGGGCGCGGGCGGCCCGGCCGGCGACGGCGGCGGCCCCGGCGCGGCCGTCGAGGCCGGGTCACTGTCCGGCGCCGGCGCCGCGGCCCTCGCCGCCGACGGGGCGCTCGTGGAGGCCGCGCCCGCGCGCGGGGCAGCAGGCTACACGCTGGTGTCCGGTTACGCCTGGGTCACGAACGACGCCGTGAACCTGTTGAGCGGCATTGCCGTGGTGGTTCTGGGCCTGCTGGTGGCGCTGCCGTAAGGAGGTCGAAGGTTGTCGCGCGCCTTTCACGCCGCCGATTACTATCATTAACAATAGAAATTAATTTTGATAGTCTCTCTTCCTCATAGTATACTATCAAATAGTAAATCTAACATTAATGAGAGTGATTGCCTATGAGCGCTCTGGACATAATCGACTTCTCCCAATTCGAACGTGGCGCAATAAACTACGGCGGGTCAGAGCGCAAGGAGTCTGTCCGCGTTCCCAATGGGGATGGAACGTTTAGCGAGTACATGATAAAGTTCCGAAAAAGAACGCCGTTCGGCGCACGGTTCAACCATGTTTCGGAATACCTTGGATCTCATATTTTCGAATTGCTCGGGTTCGATGTGCAGAAAACTTTCCTCGGTACGTTCGCGGGTGAGGAGGTGGTTGCCTGCAAGAGTTTCGTTGGGATCGGGGAGCAGTTCGTCCCCTTCAACGAGGTGGGTGAGAGCACGCTCGATCAGGACAAGGAGCGGTACCAGTACGAATATGCCGACATCATGCAGATGCTCCGCGACAACTCCAAGCTCACCGACGTATCCGGAACCATAAGCATGTTTTGGGAGATGTTCGTCGTCGATGCCTTGGTTGGCAACTTCGACCGCCATGGCTCGAATTGGGGGTTTATCAAGCAAGGCGGCGCTTATTCGCTCGCGCCCGTTTTCGACAACGGGTCGTGCCTCTTTCCCAGCCTTGTCGACGAGGACGAGATGGCGCACATCATGGATTCGGAAGATGAGACGGCCAAACGGGTGTACCGGTTCCCCACAAGCCAAATTCGACTGCGAGGTCGGAAAAGCTCGTATTACGACGTTATAGCGAGTCTGGAATTCGACGAGTGCAATCGCGCTTTGCAGAGCGTCTTGGGGCGGGTTGACCGCAGCTCGATCCATCGGCTGATAGCATCGGTGCCGGGTATAAGCGATCGCCGAAGAGACTTTTACAACCATATCATCGAAGCGCGTCTTGAGCTCATTCTCGAAACGTCCTATGCGGCGCTTGCGGGGAGGAAGGTATGAAGGAAAAAACGACGAAGGGCACGATAAGTCTGGACGGGCCGGGAGGCTTGGTTTATGACGTGGGAACGATAGCGTGCACGGTGCGCGAGGACGAGACGTTCCGATACGTCTTTGTGCCCAATTGGGCGGTTATCGACTTGCTGCAACCGCCGGATTTCCAGGGCGTTCCGGGATTCGATCTCTCGTTGCGCAAGGAAGAATATGTTCGCGAAAACCTGACTCCGACATTCGTGAGCGAGCGGGCTCCTTCGGAGAATCGCGAAGATCTCTGGCGGCTTCTCGATGCATTGGATATGGAGTACCTTGACAAAATCGAGTGGCTTATCAGGACGGATACACGCTACATCGGAGACGGTCTTTACGTTCGAGAGGCTCGCGAAGACGGCGGCGCGGCTTGCGTCGACGTATCGGGATCGATCGGGCGTGCGGTGAGCTCCGAGCAGGCTCTCAGGGTGCTGCTCGTTGCGCTGTGCCGAGGTGACGGACTTGTTTTGGATGGCGAGGACGTCTCCGCTGAAGGTCGGGCGGCGCTGCATGGAGTGCTCTTGCCCCTGTACGAGAAGGCCTACCGCTACCGGGAAAAGGCTCGTGTTTCGGGCGTGCAGGCTGCTGCCGAGCGAGGCGCCTATCATGGTCGTAAGCGCAAGCCGATCGATGAGCTGGTGCTACGCGAAACGATAGCCTCGTATGAGGCGCGCGAGGCGAGCGCCGAAGAGGCCGCAGCGCAGCTCGGTATCAGCGTCTCGACGTTTTTCCGAAGGCTAAGGGAACTGAGAGACAAGGAGTAGCCGGGCAACCGTCTGCGCAGGGCGTATAATGGCCGGCAGCACAAGGCATCGCCCCCGCCCCCTGCGCTTGCCGCAGGGGGCGGGGCTGTCGGCCGCCTGCACGAGCCGGGCGTCCAAGGAGGGGGTTCCATGGTTGTTCTCATCGTTCTGGCGGCGGCGGTCGCCGTCTTGGCGGTCGTCCTCGTGGCGAACGCCGCCCGACTCAAGCCAACGCCCGTGCCCGATCCGCTGCCGCCGTCCGCGGCGGCGGGCGACGACGCCGCGGTCGAGCGCTTCCGCGCGTTGCTGCGCATCCCCACGGTGTGGGACCTGCGCAACCCCGATGCCGACCGCACGGCCTTCGACGGGTTCGTGCCCGCGCTGCGCCGGCTGTACCCGGCCGTGTTCGAAGCCTGCGAGCTGGAGCTGATCGACGGCCGCGGCATCTCGCTTCTGTGGAAGGGCGCCAACTGCGAGCTCGCGCCCATCGTGCTCATGGCGCATCACGACGTGGTGGACGCAGACCCCGTGGGCTGGACGCACGAGCCGTTCGCGGCGGACATCGACGACGGCCGCATCTACGCGCGCGGCGCGGTGGACACGAAGTGCGTGTGGGCCGGCCTCATGGAGGCTGCCGAGCGCCTGATAGCCGAGGGGTTCACGCCCCCGCGCGACGTGTACTTCTTCTCGTCGAACACCGAGGAGGACGGCGGCGACACGGCGCCCCACATGGTGGAGCACCTGCAGCGCATCGGGCGCGTGCCGTACATGGTGGTGGACGAGGGCGGCGCGGTCATCGACAACCCGCCGCTCGGCGTGGACATCCCGTTCGCCGTGGTGGGCGTGTCCGAGAAGGGCGTGTTCAACGCGAGCATAACCACGAACGCCGACGGCGGCCATGCGGCCACGCCCACGCTCCAGGACGCCACGGCGAAGCTCGTGTCGGGGCTGGACGCGCTGCAGAAGAACCCGCCGCGCGCGGCGCTGTCGGCCCCGGTGGCGGCCATGCTGCGGGAGTTGGCCTCGCACGGCAGCTTCGCGCTGCGCATCGTGTTCGGCAACCTCTGGCTCTTCCGCCGCCTGGTGGTGCGCATCATGAAGGGCAACCCCGAGACGGCGGCCATGGTGCGCACCACCTACGCGCTCACGCAGCTCGCGGGGGCGCCGGCGCACAACATCATCCCCAAGCAGGCCAAGGCCACGGTGAACGTGCGCGTGGACCCCGGCGAGGACGTGGCGGCGGCCCTCGCGCGCATCGAGGAGCGCTTCGACGGCCGCACGGAGTTCTCGACCTTCGAGGTGAGCGAGCCGTCGCCCGTGTCGCCGTTCGAGGGCGACGCCGCCTTCGACTACCTGCGCCGCGCGATAAACGCCGCGTACCCCGAGGCCGGTATCGCGCCCTACGTGCAGTCCAGCTGCAGCGACGCGCGCCACTTCGCGCGCGTCTGCCCGCGCACGTACCGCTTCGCAGGCTTCCTGTTCAAGGGCGACCAGCGAGCCCGCATCCACGGCCAGGACGAGAACCTGGACGTGGACAGCTTCAAGCGCGGGGTGGGGTTCTACGTGGAGTTCATACGGCATCTCGACCAGTTGGGGAAATGAGGAACCATGGCCGATCAGGGGCGTAAACAGGGGAAGTTCTTCTACGGGTGGTGGATCGTCATCGGCGGCCTGCTGATCATGGCCACCTGCTACACGGTGTTCGTGAACTGCATCCCGCTGTTCCAGACGCACATCGTGGAGGACCTGGGCCTCACGGTGGGGCAGTTCAACACGGGCGTGTCCATCACCACCGTGGTGGCGGTGTTCGCGTCGCTTGTCATCGGCAAGCTCACGGACAAGTGCTCCGCGCGGGTGCTGGGGGCGGTCACGGTGCTCACGAGCTCGGTGGTGCTCGTGGGATTGTCGCAGATCACCGCCGTGTGGCAGCTGTACGCGCTGTGCGTGGTGGCGGGCATGGTGGTGGTGGCCGGCACGCGCCTTCTGGTGTCGGTGATCATCTCGAACTGGTTCACGCTGAAGCGCGGGCTGGCCGTGTCCATCGCGCTTTCGGGGTCGGGCATCGGCGGCGTGATACTCTCGCCGGCCACGAGCGCGATGATCGAGGCGTCCGGCTGGCGCGCGGCGTTCCTGCTGCTGGCCGTGGTGTGCCTCGTGGCGGCCCTGCCGCTGGCGGTGGCGGCGTTCCGCACGCGCCCGAGCGAGAAGGGCCTCGAGCCCTACGGTGCCGGGCAGACCGAGCAGGCCAAGGCCGACCGCTCGCCCGATGCGCCCGTCACGGTGTCGGTGGGATGGAAGCCGCTGCGCAAGAGCGCCGCGTTCTGGCTTTTGGTGGTGGGGTTCGTGGCCATGGGCATCACGAACGGGTGCATCATCACGAACTCCATCGCCAACATGACGAGCGTGACCGTGGGCGGCACCGAGGTGGTGACCGGCGGGCACTCCACCCTGTGGGCGGGCTCGGTGTGGTCGTTCTACCTGGCCGTGGTCATCGTGGCGAAGGTGGCGCTCGGCGCCATCTACGACCGCTGGGGCATGCGCATGGGCACCATCCTGGGCACGATCACGTCGGTTTTGGCCGGCGTCATGCTGCTGTTCCCGGCAACGGACTGGGGTCCTATTCTTGCCTGCCTGTTCTTCGGGTTCGCCACGTGCATGGGCACGGTGGCGCCGCCCATCATGGTGGTGAAGGAGTACGGCAAGAAGGACCTGGGCACGGTCACGGGCATCGTGACGGCGTTCGAGCTGTTGGGCGCGGCCGTGGGCGCGGTGGTGTCGGGCGTGATCTTCGACGCGTACCTGTCGTTCGCGCCGGTGTGGATCATGGTGATCGCGGCGAGCGTGGTCATGGGGCTCGCGCTGCTGGCGTCCATCCCCGCCGCGCGGCGCCTGGTTGAGCGCCGCCGGGCCGAGGGCGCGCCGGAGCTGGACGCGGAGGGCTTCGAGATCGCTGTGTAGGGAGTGTTCTGCGGAGAACGCGTCGGCTGCGGCTGCGCTGCGGGCCTGGCTGCGAGATGCGGGTATGGCTGCGCGGGCGTACGTCGGGGGGGGGGGGTGGATGCCGTCCCCCCCCCTCGCTTCTGCAATAGGCGTTTGGGCGCGTCCTAAGGTTTCGCAACGGCCGGGGCGGCCGGGCGCCTCGCACGGTGCATATGCGGTAAGATGGGCAGGATCGCACGACGATAGCCGGAAGGGGGCGACGGGCTGCCATGGACGATGGGAACCGTGCCGAGGACGAGGCCGCGCGCGCCGCTGCAGCGGGCGCGGACAATGGGGCCCGCCCGTCTCCGGACGCCCTCATGCGGTTCTCCGAAGCCGTGCGCGGTTGGTTCCTCGACGCGTTTCCGGCTGGCCCCACGCCCGTGCAGGAGCAGGCTTGGGAGGCGGTGGAGGGCGGCGAGAACGCGCTCGTCATCGCGCCCACCGGGTCGGGCAAGACGCTGGCAGCGTTCCTGTTCGCGCTCGACGCGCTCATGCGCGAGAAGGCACGCCCCGCTGCCACGAAGCCGCCGCGGGGCGTGCGCGTGCTGTACGTGTCGCCGCTCAAGGCGCTCGGGGCGGATGTGGAGCGCAACCTGCAGGCGCCGCTCGCGGGCATCGCGCGGCGGCTCGCCGACGAAGGTGCCCCCGCGCCGGCCGTGCGCACGGGCATGCGCACCGGCGACACCACGCCCGACCAGCGCCGGGCCATCCAGCGCAACCCGCCGGACATCCTCATCACCACGCCCGAGTCGCTTTACCTCATGCTCACGTCCAAGGCGCGCGAGGTGCTGCGCGGCGTGGAGACCGTCATCGTGGACGAGGTGCACGCGCTCGCCGGCAACAAGCGCGGCGCGCACCTGGCGCTTAGCTTGGAGCGGTTGGACGACCTGCTGGAACGCCCGGCGCAGCGCATCGGACTCTCGGCCACGGTTCGCCCACGCGAGGAGGTGGCGCGCTTCCTGGGCGGGCCGCACCCCGTGCGCGTGATCGCTGCCGAGGGGCGGCCCGACCTGGACGTGCGCGTGGTGGTGCCCGTGCGCGACATGACGGCCATCCCGGCCTTCCCCGGCGCCGACGCCGGCGGGCTGCGCGCCGGCCGGGGCGGCGGGCCGCGCCGCGCGCCGGCCGAGGAGGCGTGGAAGTCCGACCGGGCGCTGCGCTCGCTCATGGCCGGCGACAAGCCCCGGGGAGCCACGCCCGACAGCCGTGCGGGCACGTCGTCCATCTGGCCGCTCATCGAGGCGTCCATCCTTGACGAGGTGCTGGCGCACCGCACCACCATCGTGTTCGTGAACTCGCGCGGGCTGTGCGAGAAGCTCACCGCGCGGCTGAACGAGCTGTACGCGAAGCGCGAGGGCCTCATGGCGCCCGGCGGCCAGGCGGACGGCGGGCCGTCGTCGCACCTGCGCTCGGACCTGGGGTCCACGAGCGAGCTGGCGCAGGGCGCGCCCGAGATCATCGCGAAGGCCCACCACGGCTCGGTGTCGAAGGAGAAGCGCCTGCAGGTGGAGCGCGAGCTGAAGGCCGGGGAGCTGCCCTGCGTGGTGGCCACGTCCTCGCTCGAGCTGGGCATTGACATGGGGTCGATCGACCTCGTGCTGCAGGTGGCCGCCCCGCCGTCGGTGGCGAGCGGCCTGCAGCGCATCGGGCGCGCGAACCACCAGGTGGGCGGCCGGTCGACGGGCTCCGTCTATCCGCGCACGCGCACGGAGGTCATCGACGCGGCCGTGGTGGCCGAGGGCATGCGCGCCGGCGCCATCGAGGCCACCGCGCTCGTGCGCAACCCGCTGGACGTGCTGGCGCAGCAGACGGTGGCCGCCGTTGCCATGGGAGGCGCCACCGCCGATGGCTGGTACGCCACGGTGCGCCGGGCGGCGCCGTTCTCGGAGCTGCCGCGCCGCGCGTTCGACGGGGTGCTGGACATGCTGTCCGGGCGCTATGCCTCGGCCGACCTGGCCGAGTTCGCGCCGCGCATCGTGTGGGACCGCGAGAGCGGGGAGCTCTCGCCGCGGCCCGCCGCCCAGCGGCTGGCCGTGACGGCGGCGGGCACGATCCCCGACCGCGGCATGTTCTCGGTGGTGCTGCCCGAGGGCGACGGCAACGAGGGCCGTCGCCGCGTGGGCGAGCTGGACGAGGAGATGGTGTACGAGTCGCGCGTGGGCGACATCATCGCGCTGGGCACCAGCTCGTGGCGCATCAGCGAGATCACGCGCGACCGCGTCATTGTGGAACCCGCGCCGGGCCGCTCTGCGCGTTTGCCGTTCTGGCACGGCGAGGGCGTGGGCCGCCCCGCCGAGACCGGGCGTGCGCGCGGGGCGTTTTTGCGCGCCGTGGCCGCCGGCCTGGACGAGGGGGTCGGGGGCGGGGAACTTGGGGACGGAGCCGCCGCCGGCGCGGACAAGGCGCTCGCAGGGGCGGCGGGTGCGGCTGCAGCCGGCGCGGACCTGCTCGCCGATGCGGCTTCGCGCCTCGACCCCGCCTTGCGCGAGCGGCTGACGGCTGCAGGCCTCGACGAGGACGCGCAGAACAACCTGGCCGCGCTCGTGCGCGCACAGCGCGAGGCCACCGGCGTCGTGCCGGACGATAAGACGCTCGTGGTGGAGCGTTGCGAGGACGAGACGGGCGACTGGCGCGTCATGCTGCATTCGCCCTACGGCCGGCAGGTGCACGAGCCGTGGGCCATGGCGGTGCAGGATCGCGTGGAGCGCACGCTCGGCTTCGATCCGCAGGCCATGGCCGCCGACGACGGCATCCTGCTGCGCGTGCCCATGACCGAGACGCGCCTGCCGGGGGCGGAGCTGTTCGCGTTCGACCCCGACGAGCTCGTGCGCATCGTGCGCGACCGGGTGGACAAGACGGCGCTCTTCGCCGCGCGGTTCCGCGAGTGCGCGGCGCGCGCCCTGCTCATGTCGCCCACGCAGCCGGGCAAGCGCGCCCCCTTGTGGCAGCAGCGCCTCAAGGCGGGCCAGTTGCTGGAGGCGGCACGCGGCGAGCGCGACTTCCCGATACTGCTGGAGACGGCGCGCGAGTGCCTGCAGGACGTGTACGACCTGGATGCGCTCCACGAGCTCATGGAGGGGCTTGCGGCGGGCACCGTGCGCATGGCGGAGGCGCAGACGAGCATCCCGTCGCCCTTCGCCGGCCCGCTCCTGTTCGGCTACGTGGGCGAGCACCTGTACCAGGGCGATTTGCCGCACGCGGAGCGCCAGGCGTCGCTGCTGTCGCTGGACCCGGCGCTCTTGGGCGAGCTCTTGGGCTCGGCCGACCTGGGCGAGCTGCTGGACCCGCAGGTGGTGGCCCAGGTAGAGGCGCAGCTGCAGCGCCTGGCGCCCGACCGGCGCGCCCGCGGCGCGGAGGGCGCGGCCGACCTGCTGCGCGTGCTGGGCCCGCTCACGGCGGAAGAGGCGGCCGCGCGGCTGGAGGCGCCGGGGGGATCGCCTGGACCCGGGCAAGAAGACGAGTGCGATGCCGATGCTTCCGGCCGCGTCGCCGGGCGGGAGCGCCCATGGGACGCCGCGGCCGAAGGCTCAAACGCCTCGCCAGCTGAAACCTGCGAAGGCGCGGCAGCCGCTCCCACGCCTTCGCGTTCTGCCACCCCTGCCGAGGCCCGCACCCTGCTGGAGGAGCTGCGCGACGCGAAGCGCGCCTTCCCGGCCATGATCGGCGGCGTGGAGCGCTGGGCGGCCGTGGAGGATGCGGGGCGCCTGCACGAGGCGCTGGGGACGGAGGCGCCCGCGTGGGTTCCCGCAGCGTTCCTCGAGGTGCCGGACGCGGGCGACGGCCCGGGACCGCTGGACGGCCTCGTCGCGCGCTACGCCCGCACGCACGGTCCCTTCGGGGAGGCGGAGGTGGCGGCACGCCTCGGCATCGGGCCTTCGGTGGCGCGCGAGAGCCTGCGCCGCCTAGTTGCGGCCGGCAAGGTCGTGCAGGGCCGGTTCGGCTGCGCGGACGGGCCGGGGCCTGCGGGCGTCGGGGCCGTGGCTGCGATCACGGAGGCCGAGCGCACTTGGGTGTCGGCGGAGGTGTTCCGCCGCCTGCGCTCGCGCTCGCTCGCGAAGGCGCGCGCCGCCGTGCGCGCGGTGCCTGCGAGCGCCTATGCGCGCTACGTGCTGGATCTGCAGGGAGCGGGCACGAGCGGGGGAGCGCTCGAGGGGACGGAAGGGGTAGCTCAGGTCATCTCCCAGTTCGAGGGCGTGTTCCTGCCGGCCGCGGCTTGGGAGGGCCACGTGTTCCCCAGCCGGGTGCGCGACTACCGGCCTTCGATGCTCGACGAGCTCGTCGCCGCAGGCGAGGTGGTGTGGGCGGGGGGACGCCGCGAGGACGGCGCCCCGCCGGCGGACGGGGGCCCGCGGGCGCGCAAGGCGGGGAAGGCTGCCGCGGCGCCTGCGCTCGTGGCCTTCTACCCCACGGATTCGCCGCTCGCGCCCGTGCAGGCCGATGCGGCGTTGGCCGGAGCGGAGGACGTTGAGCCGGCCGTGCGCCCGTCGGTGGAGGAGGCCGTCGTGGAGGCGCTCGCCAGCGGCTACGGGCTGTTCTTCCGCCAGATAGCCGATGCGGTGCGGCGCCGGATGGAGCCCGAGCGCGTCGACGAGGCGTCCATCGCCGCGGCGCTGCAGGAGCTGGTGTGGAGCGGGCGCGCCACGAACGACACGTTCGCGCCGGTGCGCGCGGCCGAGGCGGCGGCCTCGGGCACGCGTCCGCGCCCCGCGCCGAAGCGCCGCGCGAGTAGCCGGCGCTCGCGCTACCGCGGCGCTGCGGCCGGCGGGCTGCGGACCGAGGCCGCGGAGCGCGCCTCCGTGGCGGGTGTCGGCTCCGCAGACGCGGCGCTCTCGGGCCGTTGGTCGCTGCTCGCGCCGTCGCCGGAGAACGACACCGTGCGCGCCGTGGCGCTGGTGGAGTCGATCCTCGACCGTTACGGCGTGCTCGCGCGCGACGTGGCCCTGCTCTCCGGCGTACCCGGCGGCCTGGGCGCCCTCATGCCGGTGCTGCGGTCGATGGGGGATGCCGGCGACCTTCTGCGCGGCATGTTCGTGAAGGGCCTCGGCCCGGCGCAGTTCGCCGCCCGCGAGACGGTGGACCTGCTGCGCACCTATGCGGCCGAAGGCGATGCGCGGGACGGCCGCTCCGGTGCCGGAGGATGCGTGGTGCTGGCGGCCGACGACCCTGCGTGCCTGTTCGGGGCCGGCCTGCCGTGGCCGCCCCTCTCGGGCGGCGATGCTCCTGCATCTGAAGCCCCTGCTAGCGGCGATGCTACCGCGCCTACGGCTCCTTCCGGCGCCGCTTCCTCTGCCTCGCCTGACGGCATGCCCTCGGTTGCGCGCCCCGCGCGCCGGCCGGGGAGCCTCGTGGCCATGCGCGACGGCGTGCCGGTGCTGTATGCGGCGGCGGGCCTGCGCTCCGTGCTGGCCTTTACCGCAGACGGGGAGGCGCTCGACGAGGCTGCCCGCGCACTCGTCGCCCACATGGCGCGCGAGGCGCGCCGCGGCGGGGCGGAGGGCGCCCGCAAGAAGGTCGTGGTGGAGACGTTCAACGGCCGGCCCGTGCTGGACACGCCGTTCGCCGACGTCCTCCAGCGGGCGGGCCTCGTCCGCCTGCCCGACGGCATGCGGCTCTACGTGGACCCGTTTTAGGCACCGTCGGGGGGGCGGCTTGCTGGGGCGGCGCCTACAGCCCCAGCACGCAGTGGGAAATGATGTTGTCGAGCCGATGGATATCGAGGCCCTTCTTCAGGTTGACCTTGATGTGGCCCGCACGTGTCCAGAACTCCATCTCGGTGTTGAGGTCGAGGTGCCCGGCCGTCTCCGACGACCACATGTCCACGGACTTCCACGGCAGCGAGTAGATTTCCACCTTCTTGCCCGTCATACCCTGGGCGTCGCGCACGATCAAGCGCTTCGTGGTGAAGATGGCCGAATCCCGCAGCGTCTTGTACGCGGCGATGGGCTGCTCGCCCTGCACGAGCACGTTCGCCACATCCTGGGGGATAGGGCATTCCGACACGAGCGTCCATTCGAGCAAGCTTGCTTCCATGTGCTTTCCTTTCCCTAGGTTGCGATTCTACGCGGGCCGAGCAGTACCCCTCCCGCCTTTCGCATGATACCAGTCGCGCGCCTTTGCCAGCTGAGGACAAGCGAAAGCGGTGCATGTTCTGTGGCGTGCTGATAACGATTGGATGGAGTGCGCGAGGGTTCCACAGGCGTGCGGTATGTTCGGATGGGGTGAGGGCCCCGGAACGGACGCGAGGCGAACAGGAGGTTGCGGCATGGCGCGAGATGCGGGCGGCGGGAAGGCGAAGAGGGGCAGGCTGTTCGACGACCTGTCGGTGGCGCAGGTCGTAGCCGGTGCGCTGGCGGCCGTCACCTCCATGCTGCTGGCCTCGCAAATAGGCATCTACGGCTCCGTGATCGGCGTGGGCGTGGGCTCCGTCGTGTCGGCGGTGGCATCGCAGCTGTACAAGAAGTTCTTCACCGCGTCGGCCGAGAAGCTGCGCGAGCTGAAGCCGGGCGAGACCGGCTACGTGCCTCCCGCAAAGGGCGCCTCGGACGATGCGGGGGCGGAAGGGCCGGACCCGTCGGGGTGGACCGCCGCCCGGCATGCTGCCGGATCGGCGGGGAGGACGGCAACCCTCCCGCAGTCGGAGAAGACGGCGCGCCTCTTGCCGCAGGACTCCATCGAGTCGCGCGAGGCGGCGCGGCGCTCGCGCACGCCGCGCGCCGACGATGCCGGCCTGCGCGGCGACCCCACGGTGCAGCGGGCGCGCGAGCGCCGCGAACACAGGAAGAAGCTGCAGCGACGTGTGGTGGCGGTGTCCATCGCGTCCGCTATCGTGGCCGTCGCGCTGTCCGCCCTCGTCATCGACCTCGTCACCACCGGGCAGGGCGTGGGCGCGAAGACGCAGCCCCTCATCCCCTCGTCATCGCAGGCCCAGAAGTCGGACTCCTCGGGAAGCGGGGATGCTTCGGATGAGCCGGCGGACAAGGAAGAGTCATCGGGCTCGAACGATTCCTCCACGACCGACCCTTCGAAGGACACGGCGCCGAACGGGTCCTCGAGCTCGTCGGGCGACAACTCGTCGTCGGGCGGAGACCAAGGGCTGTCGGGCGGTTCGGGATCTTCGGGCTCGTCGGGTTCCTCGGGTCCCTCGGGCGACTCGTCGGGCTCGTCGGGCTCGTCGGACGGCTCCGGCAGCGGCAGCACGGGGGACAGCAGCGGATCGGGCGGCAGCGGGCAGTCCGGCAGCGGCTCGCACGATTCCGCCTCGCAGCCGAATTCGGGCGGCTCGCCCTCCAGCTCGACCCAAAGCTCGGCGACCCAAAGCTCGGGCAGCGCCGCGGTTGCCGTGACCCGGTGAGCGGCGGGAGCGAGGGCGCCCTGCGCGAGAGATCGCTGCGGGGGCGCCCCTGCTCGGGTGCGCCCGCTGCCTAAAGGTACTTCTCGCGCAGGTACGCCAGGCACTCGTCGTTGCCGTTGACGAGCCGTTCGCCGTCCCACAGGTAGGGGATGAGGTCGGCGTTGCCGCCCAGCTCGAGGAGCTCCTGGTAGGGTGCCTCCTGCTCCACGTCGCGCTTGTCGAGCTCTATGCCGTGCTCTTCGGCGAAATGGGTCAGGACGGAGCAGGTGGGGCACGGGGCCCAGTAATACAGAATCGGCTTCTCCATGGTAGCGTTTCCTCTCTCATCTCGTTCGGCTACGCCGCGGTATCGCATCCCCCAGGAGAGCCCGCGGCACGGCTATAATACTCCCATGGGCACCCTGACGGCCAACATATCCGACGTCGCGCTCGTCATCGAGGGCGGCGGCATGCGCGCCAGCTACACGGCGGGCGCCATGGTCACGCTGCTGGAGCGCCAGCTGCACTTCGGGCGCGTGTACGGCATCTCCGCCGGCTCGAGCCACGCGGTGAACTACGTGTCGCGCGACATCGCACGCACGAAGGCGTCGTTCGTCGATCTCGTGCGCGACCCGCGCTTCGGCGGTGTTGGCAGCTTCCTGCGCGGGCATGGCTACTTCAACGCGCCGTATCTGTACGAGGGCGTTGCCGAGGAGCTGGCGGGAACGGACGCCGTGATGGCGTTCGACTTCGACACGTTCGCAGCCAGCGACGCCGACGTGCACATCGAGGGCTTCGACTGGGACACCGGCGAGACGGTGGCCTGGACGAAGGCCGACTGCCCCACGCTTCGCGACATGATGCTGCGGGTACGGGCCAGCTCCACCATGCCCCTGTTCATGCCGCCTACGGTAATCGATGGGCGCACGTTCATGGACGGCGGCCTGGGCGAGAGCCGGGGCATCCTGCTGGACGCGGCGCGCCGCGACGGGTTCGAACGGTTCTTTATCATCCGCTCGCAGCCGCGCGGCTATCGCAAGAAGCCGCCGCGGCCGGCCGCGGCGGCGCTGTTCCGCACCGCCTTCCGGGCCCATCCGCAGGTGGCCGAGCGCACCATCGAGCGCTGGCGGCCCTACAACGCCCTCTGCGACGAGGTAGACCGCCTGGAGCGCGAGGGCGCCGCCTGCGTGTTCCACCCCGACGAGATGCCGGTATCGAACCGGGAGACGGATCACGCGAAGCTGTCCCGCTCCTACGACCAAGGCTACGCCCAGGCCCAACGCGAGGCCGACGCCTGGGAAGCGTGGCTGCAGCGCGGCTGAGGCGCTGCGGGAAAGGAGGAGGCGGAGCGGTGCAGCTGGGCATCACCATACCGTTGCAGCGGCATCTGCGGCTTGCGCGGCCGCCTTACGGCGAGCCGGAGGAGCCGCTCTTCTGCTGGGAGGCGCACCGTGTGGCGCTCGGCGGGGCCGACGTGCTGCTGCTGGCGAACGCGTGCAACCGGTTCGCGGCCTTCGCGTGCATGCAGCCGGGGGATTGGCGCGATTGGGAGGCCGTCGCGCTCGCAGCGTTGCGCGCCTCGCTTGCCGCCTCGGGGTTCGACGAGGACGCGATCGGGGCGTACCGGTTCCTCGCCGGCGCGGCCGAGGTCACGCGCACGCACGGCCGGCGTTCCGTCGCGTTCATGAACGTGCTGGTGGACAAGCTGCTGGCGCTCCCGCTCGCGCTCGACGCGGCGGCCGATCCGTTTCCGGCGGAGCTGTGCCGCCTGGCGAACGAGCGAATGCCCTGTAAGGCGGCCGGCTTCGAGGGCCTCGGCCTGCCCGTCGAGCGCTTCGTCGCCGACCTTGCGCGCTTGGGGATAGGCGCGCAGACGTAATCCGCGGAGGCATCTTCGCTATAAAACTCGCGCCTCGGTGGCTGAATCGTGTTTTTGAGGCGAAGATGGGCTCTCGGCGGCTTTTCGGACGGTCGGCCACCCTGCGGTGCTACCATGGTCGCCGACAGAAAGGAAGCGCATGACGGCAACCGGCGACACCGCCACCTCGAAACTCGAACTGATCATGGGGCGCGACGGTCTGGCGCGGCTCGCGGATTCCACCGTCATGGTGCTCGGCGTGGGCGGCGTGGGCTCGAACTGCGTGGAAGCGCTTGCGCGCGGCGGCGTGGGCCGGCTGGTCGTGGTCGACCACGACGTGGTGCAGGCCAGCAACATCAACCGGCAGGCCATCGCGTTCCACAGCACCATCGGGCACAAGAAGGTGGACGTGGCGCGCGCGATGGTGGCCGACATCAACCCTGCGGCGCAGGTGGAGGCGATCGACGAGTTCCTGCTGGCCGAGAACGTGCCGGCGTTCATCGCCGCGCATGCCGGCGGCGTGGACTACGTGGTGGACGCCATCGACACGATATCGGCGAAGCTCGCCATCGCGCAGTACGCCGACGAGCGCGGGCTTCGCCTGATCAGCAGCATGGGCGCGGCGAACAAGCTGCGCCCCGAGTGCTTCCGCGTGGCGGACGTGTACGACACGGTGAACTGCCCGCTCTGCCGCATCATGCGCAAGGAGGGGCGCAAGCGCGGCATCCGGAGCCTGCGCGTGCTGTACTCGTGCGAGCAGCCGGTGGACGTGCCCGTGCGCGAGGGCGCCGCGCGCCGCGAGCGGTCGAACCTCGGCACGGCGTCGTACGTGCCGCCCATCATGGGCCAGATGATCGCCGGCGAGGTGATCTGCACGCTGGCTGGGATTGGGCGCGCATGAGGTATCGCCTGTTCGATATGCACTGCCACCTGGACTTCGACGCCGATCCGCGCGCGCTTGCGGACGGGTTGGCGGCATGCGGGACGGGCGCGCTCTCGATGACGGTGACGCCTGCGGGCTTCGACCGGGCCGCGCGGCTGCTCGCGCCGTGCCCCAACGTGCGCGTGGGGGCGGGGCTGCATCCCTGGTGGGTGGAAGAAGGGCCGGCGGGCGAGGCGGCCGCCGAGCGCGCCGCCGCGAACGCAGGCGCGTCGCGCTACGTGGGCGAGGTGGGACTCGACTTCAGCCCCAAGCACGTGGCGACGCGCGGGGCGCAGGTGGCGGCGTTCGACCGTATCGCCGCAGCCTGCGCGGCGGAAGGCGGCAAGGTGCTCTCGATCCACGCCGTGCGCTCGGCGGGAACCGTGCTCGACGTCCTCGAGCGCCACGGCGTCCTCGACGGCGGCGCCTGCCTCTTCCACTGGTTCTCCGGCACGTCCGACGAGCTGCAGCGTGCCGCGAAGCTCGGCTGCTTCTTCTCCGTGGGCCCGCACATGCTGGCCTCGAAGCGCGGCCGCGCCTACGCGCAGGCCATCCCGCGAGACCGCTTGCTGCTGGAAACCGACGAGCCGCCCGAGGCCGGCCCGGCCGTGCCGGCGGGGGAGTTCGCCCGCCGGCTGGAAGGCGCCCTCGACGAGATCGCCCGCCTGCGCCGCGAGGATCCCGAAACCCTTGCGGAGCGCATTGCGCACTCGAGCCGCGACCTGCTCGGTCTCTAGCCGTCGTGTTCGACTCCGCTATTGCCCGGCGCCTGCTCCTCGATGATCGAGGTACCAGCCGAGCAATCTCCATTGAGCCAACGCCATGTTTCGCGAAGCCGCAGGCGGCCGTCGGGCAGCTTCTGCGGAATGCTGTTGCATTCGCCTGCCCGCAGCTCTCCTGCGGTATTCAGGTGATGATAGAGGAAATGCAAGCGACCATCTTCATCCGTCGTGCCCACAAGGTGGCCGCGCACTATATCGCCGCCCGCATAATCGGCCCATACGCTGAAGCCGTTTTGGTGATAGGCGAATCGCGTCCGTTCGTCTACTTCGCCGTTCTCCGTGTTTTCGAGTGATACGAACACGCGGCCGTCGTAGTTCGGCATGGGCATGGCGCTCCTTCGCTGTCGCGTGGGTTTTCGCAATTCATCTTATCATCGGCACGAAGCGAACGCGCACTGAATCTGTGCCGTGCACGCAGGGCGGCGTGGGCTCCTGCGGGCTTACGCGGTGACCACGGGGGTGTGACGAATGCGTCCGTGAGTGCGTACCATCTTGCAGGCGCTTCTATAGTGGCTCAAAAAGAGCTTGCGAAAAGGAGGAGCCATGGAGCTCGGGTCGCTGCCGGAGTGGTTCACGGCGTGCGCAGAGGTGCTGGCCGTGTGCACGGCGCTGTTCCTGCCGCAGTACCGGGCGTACCGCGACCGAAAGGAGAGCCTTGCGCGCATGCGGCGCGTGACGAAGGGCATGCTGGCCGCCCTCGTGGACGAGCGGCAGGCCCGCCCCTCGGCCGACCCCGCGCAGCTGGAAAGCGCCCAAGAACTCGAGCTGTACCTGCGCGTGTCGTTCTTCGTGCTGAGCGAGGCGCGCGAGATAGCGCTGCGCGGCCAGGTGGAGCGCCTGTACCGCCGCCTCGTGGGCCCGGCGCCCGACCTCGCCGCGCTCCGCCGCGAGGTCGCGGCGCTGTGAGGCGCGCAGGCACTGTTCCGGCGACGGGAAGAAGGGAGGGCGGCCCGATGGAGAGCACGGTGCGCGACGTTGCCCTCATCTTCGAGGGCGGCGGGATGCGGAACTCGTACTCGGCCGGGGCGCTTGCGGTCATGTTGGAGAACGGGCTGTTCTTCGACGACGTGTACGGGCTCTCCGCGGGGGCGACGAACACGATCGACTACCTGTCGCGCGACGTGCGGCGGGCGGAGGCGTCGTTCACCGCATCGCTCGACGACCTGTCGCTGCGCTGGTGGATAGCGCCGTTCGCGGGCGCGGACGGCGTGCGCGCGGCCCTGCACGGCCATGCGCTCGCACGTCCCGGGTACGCGCTTCCGTTCGACTTCGCAGCCTTCCAGGCGAACCCGGCGCGCGCCACGCTGCAGGCCATCGACCGCGACAGCGGCGCCACGGCTTACTTCACGCGCCGGGACTTCCCCGACGAGCGGGCGCTCATGGAGCGCGTGCGCGCCTCCACGAGCTACCCTGTCATCCTGCCTCCCACCTGGATAGGCGGACGGGCGCTGTACGATGGCGGCATCGGCGACGGCGCCGGCATCATGCTTCCGCGCGCGGAAGCCGACGGGTTGCGGCGCTTCTTCGTCGTGTGCACGCGCCCTCGCGGTTTCCGGCGCCGGACGCGCCCCCAGCGCCTCTACGACGTGTTCTTCTGGCGGCGTCCCGCCATGCGCGCGGCTCTGGACACCTGGGCGCGTCGTTACAACGCCGAGCTCGACCGCCTCGCACGTCTGGAGGCGGAGGGCCGCGCCTACGTGTTCTACGCGAACGACCAGGGCGTGGCCAACACCGAGCGCGACCGGGCGAGGCTCCAGGCGAACTTCCGGCGCGGCCGCGCGCAGGCGCAGGCGGAGCTGCCCGCCTGGGAGCGCTTCCTCGGGCGGTAGCGCGCACGCGCCACGCTCGCGTTCGGCATGCAGATGAGCGGATCATGGCCTGCCTTCCTCGGAGGCTGGCTGCTCACGCTGGCCGTGCTGGCAGCGGTGGTCGTGGCGTGCACGGCGGTGGCGGTTCGGTTCTTCCGGTGGGAATAGGGCAAAAACGGTCGAGCGCCCGCGCGTGCGTCCGGTAGAGTGGACGGGTGCAGGCGTCGGGTGGTGGAAAGCGAACGGCGGAGAGGGGCGTGCGGCGTGAACGAGCAGGTGCAGGCAGTGCAGCGGATGCAGGACTACCTTGAGGAGCACGTGGAGGACGAGGTGACCCTTGAGGACCTCGCTGCCGTGTCGTTGTTCTCGCCGTGGCATTCCTACCGGCTGTTCCGTCGGCTCACGGGCATGACCCCCGCCGACTACCAGCGCCGGATGCGCCTCACGCATTCGGCCGCGCGGCTGCGCGAGGAGGGCCGGCGCGTGGCCGACGTGGCCTTCGAGTCGGGGTTCGGCAGCGTGGACGGCTACCAGCGGGCGTTTCGCCGCGAGTTCGGCTGCAACCCCGGCGCCTACGCGGCCGACCCGGTCCCCATAGGCCTGTTCGTGCCTTACGGCGTGAAGTTCGACGAGCTGCGCCGCGCCCACGTGCCCGCCCCTGCGAACGCGGCGAGAAACGTGCTGGTGCAGACGATCGAGAAGCCGGCGCGCCGCGTGGTGCTGAAGCGCGGCGTGTCGGCGCACGACTACTTCTCGTACGGCGAGGAGGTGGGATGCCAGGTGTGGGGCCTTGTCACCAGCATGGAGCAGCTGGGCGGCGAGCCGGTGAGCCTGTGGCTGCCGCCGCGCTTCCGCCCCGCCGGCACGTCGGTGTACGTGCAGGGCGCGGAGATGCCCGCCGGCTTCGAGGGACCCGTGCCCAACGGCTTCGACGTGGTCGACCTGCCCGCCGCCACGTACCTCTCGTTCCAGGGCGAGCCCTTCCGCGAGGAGGACTTCGTGGACGCCATGGAGTCCGTGCAGCGCGCCATGGACCGCTACGACCCGGCCGTCATCGGCTATGCCTGGGACGACGACCACCCCCGCGTGCAGTACGAGCCCGATCCCGCGGCCGGCTACCGTGAGATGCGCGCCGTGAGGCCGCTCGCAACGGGGGAGCGGCCCGCTTGCGCCGCCCCTACCGGCCCTGCCCCTGCTCCCAGCGCTTGAGGTGGGGAAGCAGCGCGCCCATGAACGACACGGCCTCGTCGCGCGATATGCGGCAGGCGGCGGCCATGTGGGGGGCGGCCTCCTCGATGAGCTCCTCCATGGTCTCGTCGCGGACGAACGCGCCGTCCTCGTAGCACATCGAGCAGAAGTCGCGCGAACGGCCGCCGCCTGCCTCGCTGCCGTGGTCGGCCTCCTGGTAGAACGGCATGCCGCAGCTTTGGCAGTAGTCTCCGTCGGGCATCTCCAGCAGCTCCATGAGCGGCATGTCGAACGTGGCGGCGATGAGCTTGCACATGTCCACGCCCGGCTCGGTCTCGCCGGTCTCCCAGCGCGAGACGGCTTGGCGGGTGACGTAGAGCCTGCGCGCCACGTCCTCCTGCGTGAGGTTGCGCTCGCGGCGCATGCGGGCAAGCGTCTCTCCAACACTCATGCGGCATCCTTTCATCGGGGCAGGCGGCCTTCCCGCCGTGCACCCATTGAACCATGCGCCGCGCCACGCGTAAAGCAACGAATCATTGCGCGTGGGGAAGGGCTTCCGACCGAGCGTGGCGGCCGCGGAGCGCGCCAGCTTCTCGAGTGTTGCGAAACTCGGTATCGCTGCTCCTTCGTTTCACGCGTTCGTGTGAAATATGCTCGCATTACTACAAATTCATGCGAACGCGTGAATCAAGGAAGGCTGTTGAAGCGTCACGGCGAAAGCGATCCGTCCGTCCGCCGTTACCCGCCCGGGGCGCCTTACTCCGGGGCGGCCACCCCGGAGTCGAAGGCGAGCAGGCGGCGGTAGCGCTCGCTCGTGCGCTCGAGCTCGGCAGGCGAGCCCTCCATCTCTATGCGGCCGTCCTCCACAAACACGACGCGGTCCATGGCGGACACGCCCTGCAGGTGGTGGGTGACCATGATGAGCGTCCTGCCCTCCGCGTTCTCGATGAACGTCTTCAGCAGCGCGCGCTCAGTGGCGGGGTCGAGGCCCACGGTGGGCTCGTCCAGCAGTATGACGGGCGTGTCCTGCAAGAGCACGCGGGCGAGCGCGATGCGGTGGCGCTCGCCGCCCGAGAAGCGCATCCCGGCTTCGTCCACCATGGTGTCGAGCCCCTCGGGCAGACGCTCTACCAGGTTGGACAGACCCACGTGCGCCAGCACCTCCCGGATCTCGTCGTCGGTGGCGGCGGGGTTGCCGATGCGCAGGTTCTCGCGCAGCGTCATGTTGAAGAGGTACGTCTGCTGCTGGATCACGCCGATGCAGCGCGCCACGCCGTCGCCGAAGCTGCTGGTGGGCACGCCGTTCAGCGTCACGCTGCCGGATGCAGGCGCCAGATCGCCGCGGATGAGGGAGGCGAGCGTGCTCTTGCCCGAGCCGCTGCGCCCCAGGATGGCGACCTTCTGGCCTTGCGGGATGGTCAAGCTCACGCCGTCGAGCACGGCGCGCGCGGAGCCGGGGTAGCGAAACGCCACGTCCTCCACGGCCAGGGTGAGGGGCGCCTCCACCGTTGGCGCGGGGCCCTCTTCCGGCGCGGGCTGGGGCAGCTCGTTCAGCCGGCGGATGGAGTCGCGGTAGACGCCCGTCTCGGCCGCGGCCGCGGGAAGGGGCGCGAAGGCGTCGATGAGCGGGAAGAACCCGAGCACGAACGCGGCGATCCAGTTCGCCGCCTCGCCTGGTTGGCCGCCGAAGTAGCCGCCGGCCCACACGAGGAGCAGGGCCGCCGCAATGCCGAACACGACCGTGGACGCGAGGTCGCGCCGCCGCGCGAAGCGGTTCAGCCGCGCCTCGATGTCGTGCCGGGCCTGCTCGGCGGCCTGGTAGCGCGACAGGTACTCGTCGCCGCGTCGCGCGAAGATCCAGTCCGAGGCGCCCAGCACGTTGTCGGTGAGCTCGCCGTACAGCTCGTTCTTCAGCGTCTTGCGGCGCTCGATGCGCGCCCGGTTAGCGAGTGCGGACACGAGCGGCACCAGGAACACCTCCACGCCCAAAACGAGCGCGAGCGCCAGCGCGAACCACGCGTCGAAGAACCCGAGCACCGCCACGCCCAGCGCGTACACGAGCCAGGCCACCACGGTGGGGAACACGGCGCGCAAGTACAGGTTCTGCAAGTGCCCGATGTCTTCGGCCAGAAGCCCCAGGATATCGCCCGTGCGGTGGCTGTGGCGGAAGAACACGGCGTCGTGCTCCAGCGCTTCGTAGAGCTTGAGGCGCAGGCCGCTCGTCATGCGCAGCACCCAGTCGTGGCTGGTGAGACGCTCGAGGTACTGCAGGATGGGCTTGCCGATGCCGAAGATGCGCACGAAGAGCGTGGGCAGGTGGATCATGAGGATGCTGCCCGGCAGGGCCGCCGCCGCGCTGATGAGGTAGCCGGACGTCACCATGAGCCCGCTCGCGAACCCGAACGTGGCCACGCCTAGGAACAGCGCCAGCGCGAGCGCCTTCCAGTACCGCTTGAAGAAGGGCGAGACCCAACGGTCGGCCTCGCGGGGGCTTCGGCGGTTGGCCCGGTGTCCGCCGGCCTGCGTCGCAGGGACCGCTTCCCGCCGCCCGCCGTCGTTGCGGCTCATAGCGCACCCCCTTCCAGCTGGGCGGCAAGGCGTGCGAACGCGCCGCCGCCGGCGCGCAGCTCCTCCGGCGCACCTTGCTCGGCCACGCGCCCGCCCTCCATGACCACCACGAGGTCCATGTCGTCCACCCAATGCAGCCGATGCGTGGCGAAGAACACCAGGCGCCCCTCCATGAGCGGCAGCATGCGCTCCTTCAGCTCCATCTCCGTCTCGATGTCCAGGTGCGCCGTGGGCTCGTCGAACAGCAGGATGCGCCGCGAGCGGTCGAGGAACGCCCGCGCGAGAGCGATGCGCTGCGCCTGCCCGCCCGAGAGCGGCCGCGCCCCCTCGCCGATGCGCGTGTCCAGCCCGCGGGGCAGCTCGTCCACGAGCCCCTCGAGCCCCACCACCTCCACGGCGCGCGCCACCTCGTCGTCGGTCGCGTCAGGGCAGTAGAACACGAGGTTCTCGCGCAGCGTGGCGTGGAAGAGGTAGGGGTCCTGCGGGATGTAGGCCACCTGGCTCTGCCAGGCCGCCTGGCGCAGGCTTCCCGCCCGCACGCCGTCCACGTCGATCTCGCCCTCGTCGGGCGAGGCGAAGCCGCCGAGCAGGCTCACGAGCGTGCTCTTGCCCGAGCCGCTTGCGCCCACGATGCCCACCTTCTGGAACCCCTCGGCCGCAAGCGTCACGCCCTCGAGCGCCTTGAACCCCGGGTACGAGAAGCCCACGCCCTCGAGCCCGAGGAGCGCATTGGCGTGCCAGGCGGGCAGCGGCAGCTCCGCGGGCGGCTCGTCGGGCGCGTCCACGAGCGCCTGGATGGACGCGAGCGCGTTCTTGCCGTCGAGCGAGGCGTGGTAGTCGGCCGCGAACTCGCGGATGGGGCGGAAGTACTCGGGCGCTATCACGAGCAGCGCGAGCGCCGGGAACAGCGTGACCGAGCCGTCGATCAGGCGGAATCCCAGCATGAACGCCACGGCCGCCACCGAGAGCGTCGCGAACGTGTCCAGCACCAGGCTCGAGAGGTTCGCCACCTTGAGCGTGCGCATGGTGGCCTCGCGGAAGCGCTCGGACACCTCGTAGATGCTCTTCCCGTAGCGCTTGGACACGCCGAACAGCTTGAGCGTGTCGATGCCGCGCAACGTGTCGATGAAGTGGTTCGACATGATCTCGAACGTGCGGTGCTGCCGCGACGCCTTCTCCTTGGCCGTGTGGCCCATGATGACCATGTACAGGATGATGAACGGGAACGCCACGAACATGATGAGCCCCGACACCCAGTCGAGTGCGAACGAGGCCGCCAGCAGAATGGCGGGAATGAGGGCTATGCCCGTGACCTTGGGCAGGATGAGCTTGAAGTACGCTTCCACCTGGTCGGCGCCCTCGAGCACGGCGGCGGCCACGCTGCCGGTGCCGTGGTCCTGCACGAGCCGGGCGTTCGTGGTGAATATCTTCTCGAGCAGTGAGCGGCGCAGCGCGTTCGCCTGCTCGTAGGCGTAGGCGTCGAGCAGGCCGGACTGCACGCAGAGCACGCCCTGCCGCCCGATGAAGCACGCGAGGAACACGGCCACGAGCAGGGCCTGGTCGACCACCGCGCCGCCCAGCCACAGGTTCGTGATGGCCGTGGACAGCGACCACGCCTGACCCAGCACCGCGAGCGCCTGCAGCGCCGCGGACGCCGCGAGCGGCCCGAGGATGCGTCCCACCCCCGGAAGCGCGAAGATGGCCTTGTCGATCATGGCTCGCTTCCCTTGCGATCCGGGGCCCGCGGCGGCTCCGCGCCGCTGCCCTGCCGTTAAATGGTACTACTATGGTAACATAAAGGGAGGGGGCGTGCCAGCCGATCTGCGTGGGCGCGCCTGCGGGCCCCGGGGCCCGTTGACGGCGCTGCGACCTTCGGAGCGGGCGTCGCGGCGGTCCGCTCCGTGCCGGCCGACGGTCGGCACGCCCCCTCCGGGCGCGCCCTCCTGCATGGGATGCATGCCGCGCGGCCGCCGCCCTGCCGCCCGGGGCGCGTGCCGCGCGGCTGCCGCCCTGCTGCACGGGCGCCGCCTTGCCGCACAGGCGCCGGGCGGCACCTCCCTTAGCGCCAGTCTTCCTCGTCCGCGGACTCCCATCCCAGAAGCGCGTCGCCTATCAGGCGGAACGTGAAGGGGAGCGGCTTTGCCAGCGCGCCCTCGTCGATGAGCACCGCGATGCCCTCCAGCTCGTCGAGCAGGTCGAAGAACGACACCTCCTCGAGCGACGGCATGCCGGCGGCTATCTCGTCCGCCGAGATGGTCATGATCGCGAGGACGATGTCCAGGTAGCCGTCCAGCTGGTCGTTGCTGGCGCGCAGCGCCTCCACGTCGTCCTTGCCGAAGAACGACTCCTCCACGCAGTACCAGCCGATGACGCCCTCGTCGTCGGCCTCCTCGTCGTCCAGAAGGTCGCTCGGCACGATGCCGTTCGGCGCGAGGTCGTCCACGGAGAAGCACGCCGAGGCCAGCAGCTCGGGCGTCACAAGGGGCTCCTCGCTGTCGTCCAGATCGCTCATCACGTACACCACGCGCGCGACCAGCCCGTTCTCCATCACGTTGAGCGACACCCCGAAATGGTACCCCGGCATCGCCTGGCGCGTGCCCCAGTACAATTCGCCGCTGTGCTCGATAAGGGTCTTGACGGTAGCGGCCATGCGGCCTCCTTCGCATCGGATGGATCGGTTGGGAAGAGTATAGGGCAAACGGGGCCCGGGCGATGCGCTAGAATGGGCGGAAACGCCGAATACGGAAGGAAGCGCTCATGGACGTTGTCGAGACGAAGGAGGCCCCCGCGGCCATCGGGCCCTATTCCCAGGGGGTCGTGGCGGGAGGGCTGCTGTTCGCCTCGGGGCAGATCTCGCTCGACCCGACCACGGGCGAGCTCGTGGGCGACACGGCTGCCGAGCAGGCCGAGCAGGTCATGCGCAACGTGGGCGCGCTGCTCGCGGCCGCCGGCACCGATTTCGAACACGTGGCGAAGGCCACGTGCTTCCTCGCCGATCTGGGCGACTTCGCGGCGGTGAACGAGGTGTACGCCCGCTCGTTCGGCGCTCATTTGCCCGCGCGCTCGGCGGTGCAGGTGGCGGGCCTGCCGAAGGGCGCGCTCGTGGAGGTGGAAGTGGTGGCCGAGGTGCCGGGCGCGTAGCCGGCGGCCGCGCATGATGCCGGCGCGGGCAAAGCCTCGCGCGCTTGACGTCGCACGTGGTGGGAGAAGGGGCGGCTTGGCTGCCGCCGCTTCCCGGCGCGCGCATCCGGGCGACGAAACGACCGGGCGCGACGTGGCGGAACCGGGCCGGCTCGGGTATGCTGTAAGCCGCATCCGGCGGACGTGCGGGAGGCGTTCGGGAAACGTTCGAGAAGAGGGGTTGTACCTATGTATGTGACCTGCCTTGACCTGGAGGGCGTGCTCGTGCCCGAGATATGGATCGCGTTCGCCGAGGCGAGCGGCATCCCCGAGCTCAAGCGCACGACGCGCGACGAGCCCGACTACGACAAGCTCATGGCCTTCCGCCTGGACACGCTCGCAGAGCACGGCCTGGGCCTTCCCGAGATCCAGCGCACCATCGCCGCCATCGACCCGCTGCCGGGCGCGAGGGAGTTCTTGGACGAGCTGCGCTCGCAGATGCAGGTCATCATCATCAGCGACACGTTCACCCAGTTCGCGAGCCCGCTCATGGAGAAGCTGGGGTGGCCGACCATCTTCTGCAACGAGCTGGACATGACCGCCGACGGCCGGATCGCCGGCATCCGCATGCGCTGCCCCGAGTCCAAGCTCACCACGGTGCGCGCGCTGCAGTCATGCGGCTTCGACACCATCGCCGCCGGCGACAGCTTCAACGACCTGGGGATGATCCGTGCGAGCAAGGCCGGCTTCCTGTTCCGCAGCACCGATGCCATCAAGGCGGACAACCCCGACCTGCCGGCCTTCGAGGAGTTCGGCGACCTGCTGGCCGCCATCAAGCAGGCCGCCGCATAGGGGGAGGGCGTCCCGTGCCGATCATCCATCTCGACGGGTTGGACGACCCGCGGCTCGCGGTGTACTCGGGCATGACCGACTCCCAGCTGCGCGACTGCCCCGACAGCGCAAACGGCCTGTTCATCGGCGAATCGCGCAAGGTGATCGAGCGCGCGCTGGCCGCCGGCGTGCGGATGCGCTCGCTGTTCATGGAGGAGAAGTGGCTCGACCAGACCATGCCGGTCGTCGAGCGCGCGCTCGCGGCCGACCCGGATATGCCCGTGTTCGTGGCCACGCGCGAGCAGTTCCACGCGCTCACCGGCTACGAGGTGACGCGCGGCGCGCTCGCGGCGTTCGAGCGTCCCGCGCTGCCGAGCGTGGAGGAGCTGTTGGCAGGCGCGCGCCGCGTGGCCGTGCTCGAGGACGTGGTGAACTACACGAACATCGGGGCCGTCTTTCGCTCGGCGGCGGCGCTCGGCATCGACGCGGTGCTGGTCACGCCGTCATGCCACGACCCGTTGTACCGCCGCGCCGCGCGCGTGTCGATGGGGACGGTGTTCCAGGTGCCGTGGACACGCATCGGCAGCGTGCGCGACTGGGCGGCCGAGGGCGTGCCGCTGCTGCGCTCGCTCGGCTTCGTGACGGCCGCGTTCGCGCTGTCCGACGACGCCATCCATCTGCACGATGCGCGTCTGCGCGACTGCGAGCGCCTGGCGCTGGTTCTCGGCACCGAGGGCGACGGCCTGGCCGCGTCCACCATCGCCGCCTGCGACTACACCGTGAAGATACCCATGGACCACGACGTGGACTCCCTCAACGTGGCCGCCGCCAGCGCCGTTGCGTTTTGGGAGCTGAGGACGAAGTGGCGATGAGCGGCCCGTCTGGGCGGAGCGCCCCGGGCGCGGAGTCGAAGGAGTCCGTGCGACGACAGCCGTGATATTCCCTGCTGTTGCTTTGCGCCATCCGAACGAATGCATTCCGCTCGCCCAGGCCGTCGCCTCCCTTGCTGCAAATTCGCCGAATTCGGCGGTTTGAGCCCTGTCTGAAGCCGATCTCGGAAGGTCGCCTGTGAGAAACGCCTGTTCACGGTAATTAGCCTTCAGGCTGGCTCGTTCGATATCGCCGAATTAGGTGAATTTGTAGCAAGACGACGTCTTTCATGTTGGCTATGGGCTTGTGCGGCGGTAGCGTCGCCTCAATCCAACGAGCATGCCTCGCTTGTGCGGGAAGGCGACGCTGTTCTAGTCCAGATTCAAGTCCAGCCCGCCGATGATCCCCTGCAGCGTTTTCGCGGACGCATGCAGCCTCGCCAGCTCGTCGTCGGAGAGCGGGCAGGGCACCTGGTACTCGATGCCGTCTTTGCCCACCACGGCGGGCATCGACAGCACCACGTCGTGCAGGCCGTGTACGCCGTGCTGGAAGTTCGACACGGGCAGGATGGGCTTCTCGTCGCGCACGATGGCCTCGCAGATGCGCTTCACCGACATGGCGATGCCGTAGTAGGTGGCCCTCTTCTTCGCGATGATCTCGTAGGCGCTGTTCTTCACGTCCTCGGCGATGCGCTGCATGGACTCGTCGTGGTCGAAATGGCCGCGCAGCTCGCAGAAGTCGTTCACGGGGATGCCGGAGACGTTCGCCGTGCTCCAGGCCGCGATCTCGCTGTCGCCGTGCTCGCCGATGATGCGCGCGTGCACGTTGCGCGGGTCCACGCCGAGGTGCTCGCCGAGGATGTACTTGAAGCGCGCGGTGTCCAGCACGGTGCCCGAGCCGATCACGCGGTTCTCCGGCATGCCCGAGAGCTTCAGCGCCACGTGCGTGAGGATGTCAACCGGGTTCGACACTACCAGCAGGATGCCCTGGTAGTCGCGTCGGGCGATCTCGGGGATGATGGACTTGAAGATGCGCACGTTCTTGTGCACGAGGTCGAGGCGCGTCTCGCCGGGCTGCTGGTTCGCGCCGGCAGTGACGATGATGATGGCCGCGTCCGCCGCGTCGTCGTAGTCGCCCGCGTAGATGTTCATGGGTCCGGCGAAGGGCATGCCGTGCGCGATGTCGAGCGCCTCGCCCTCGGCTCGGTCGCGGTCGACGTCGATGAGCACCATCTCGGTGAACAGCTCGCTCTGCATGAGCGCGAACGCCGTGGCGGATCCCACGAACCCGCATCCGACGATGGCGACTTTTCGGTTGTTGGCGGCTTTGGCCATGTGAAGCCTTTCCCTAGTGTAGCGGTAGCGTATGAGCTCGAACCTACTGCAACGACGTGCCGGCGTCAAGGCCTCAAGGGTTTCGCCAAGGTTTCCCCGTTTGACAAAGCGCTGCGGGCGGGGGTATGATGCCAGCCAGTTTGAACCAAACCGTTGAGGTGGAAGTCAAAGCAGCTGTGCACGCACAGAGAGCCCGGGGTGCTGGGAACCGGGTCGGACGCAGGTTGCCAAATGGGCCACGGAGGGCGCGGTGAACGGTGGCGGGGCATCCCGGCCGCCCAGTATCATGCGACGTGGGGGCATACGTCAGTTGCCGGAGATATGAGGGTATCTCGCAAAGCGCACGGCAGGGCCGTGAAACAAGGTGGCACCGCGGGCTACAAGCTCGTCCTTGGCAAAGCAGACGCTTGTCGGGACGGGCTTTTTTCATGCCCTTCCGACGAAGAGGGCGGCGCGGCGACGCGCCCCGCACTTGGGAAGGAACGGCGTGAGGCCGGCAGACTTGGGGCTGGTCGGCGCGCTGCAGACGGAGAGGGCAAGGAGGAGAGGCCATGGCCAAGGGAAGGTTCGGCATCCACGGGGGCCAGTACATCCCCGAGCTGCTGATGAGCGCCGTGGGCGAGCTGGAGGAAGCCTACGAGGACTGCAAGCGGGATCCCGCGTTCAACCGCGAGCTCGCCGACTTGCTGAACAACTACGCGGGGCGCCCGTCGCGCCTCTGCTTCGCCCGCCGCATGACGGAGGATCTGGGCGGCGCGAAGGTATACCTGAAGCGCGAGGACCTGAACCATACGGGCTCGCACAAGATCAACAACGTGCTGGGCCAGGCGCTGCTGGCAAAGCGGATGGGGAAGACCCGCCTCATCGCCGAGACGGGCGCCGGCCAGCACGGAGTGGCCACCGCCACGGCGGCGGCGCTCATGGGCATGGAGTGCGAGGTGTTCATGGGCCGCGAGGACACCGAGCGCCAGGCGCTCAACGTGTACCGCATGCGCCTCTTGGGCGCGCGCGTGCACGCGGTGGACGAGGGCACGGCCACGCTCAAGGACGCCGTGTCGGCCACGTTCCGCGAGTGGACGCAGCGCATCGACGACACGCACTACGTGCTGGGCTCCGTCATGGGCCCGCACCCGTTCCCCACGATCGTGCGCGACTTCCAGGCGGTCATCTCGCGCGAGATCAAGCAGCAGCTGGCCGAGGCCGAGGGTCGGCTGCCCGACGCAGTGCTGGCGTGCGTGGGCGGCGGGTCGAACGCCATCGGGGCGTTCTACCACTTCATCGACGAGCCGTCGGTGCGGCTTGTGGGCTGCGAGGCCGCCGGGCGCGGCGTGGACGGCTTCGAGACAGCCGCCACCGTCACCACGGGCAAGCTGGGCATCTTCCACGGCATGAAGAGCTACTTCTGCCAGGACGACCAGGGGCAGATCGCACCTGTGTACTCTATCTCCGCCGGGCTGGACTACCCGGGCGTGGGACCCGAGCACGCGGCCCTGCACGACGCCGGGCGCGCCGAGTACGTGGCCGTGACCGATGACGAGGCCGTGGACGCGTTCGAGTACCTGAGCCGCACGGAGGGTATCATCCCGGCCATCGAGTCGGCCCACGCGGTGGCGCACGCGCGCGTGCTCGCGCCTACCATGGGCCGGGATCAGATACTGGTGGTGAACGTATCCGGGCGCGGCGACAAGGACTGCGCCGCCATCGCCCGCTATCGAGGGGAGAACCTCCATGAGTAGCATCGAAACGGCATCTGCGCCTTCGACTGTCGCATCTGCTTCGGCATCGGTTGAGCTTTCGACCGCGGCGGGCACCGCTTCTGCCGCATCGTCGGCCGTATCCGCCGCCACGGGCGTCGCCCGCATCGCGCGCGCCCTCGAGGGCGGCGAGGCGCTTGTGCCGTTCGTCACCTGCGGCGACCCGGACCTGGAAACTACCGAGGAACTGGTGGTCGCCCTCGCCGGGGCAGGAGCGGCCCTGGTGGAGCTGGGCATCCCGTTCTCCGATCCCACGGCCGAGGGGCCCGAGGTGCAGGCCGCGAACCTGCGGGCGCTCGCCGGCGGTGCGACCGTCGATAAGGCATTCCAGCTGGTGAAGCGCGTGCGGGAGCGCACGGACGTGCCGCTCGCGTTCGTGACGTACGCCAACGTGGTGTTCTGCCATGGCGTGGAGCGGTTCGCGCGCCGCATGGCCGAGGCGGGGGTGGACGCGCTCGTCCTGCCCGACATCCCCTTCGAGGAGAAGGAGGAGTTCGCCGGCCCCTGCCGTGCGGCGGGCGTGGCGTTCGCCTCGATGGTGGCGCCTACGTCGGGAGACCGCGTGCAAGCGATCGCGCAGGGAGCGGACGGGCTCGTGTGCTGCGCCTTGTCGCTGGGGGCGGTGGGCGCGCAGGGGGATCCCGCCGAGGCCAAGGACCTGGTGGAGCGGGTACGGCGGGCGAACCCGGACGTCCCGTGCCTCGTGGACGCCGGTACCGCCACGCCCGAGGACGCCGCAGCGCTGGCGGCCGTGGCGGACGGCATCGTGGTGGGCGGCGCCATCGTGCGCCTGGCGGCCGAGCACGGCCGCGCGAGCGCGGGCCCGGCGGCGGAGTGTTTACGCACCCTGAAGGCGGCTATCGCAGAGGCTGCGGGCCGGGCGTAGGCTCTGAGCTCGTCCCGGCGAGGGCGCCCGCTCCCGGGCGGCACCTATCCGCCGCCCGTCGAAATTCCCGTGGGGTTTGCGGTTCCCGACGCGGCGGCGGCCGGGCGCGCGGCTGCTCTGCTATGATGCGGAGGTGTGATGGCGAAGCGAGCGGGGGAGGGTCATTGGCAAGGTTATCGGTGGCGCCCGGGGCGAAGGACGACGGGCGCATCGCCGCCTTTATAGAGAAGTACGCGCGGCGCGTGGAGGCCATGCCGCCGGGCACGTGCCCGGTCGTGGTGCAGCAGGCGCTTCTGCAGGCGGCTGCGGCGCAGACGTGTGGGAAGTGCGTGCCGTGCCGCGACGGGCTGCCGCGTCTGGCGGCTCTCGTCGGGCGCGTGGCGGACTGCGAGGCGGACGCGGGGACGCTTGCCGAGGTCCGCGCGCTGGCCGAGATGGTGCGCGGCACGTCGGACTGCGCCATCGGCTTCGAGGCGGCGAACGCCCTGCTCGAGGGCTTGGACGACTTCGCCGACGAGTTCGCGCGCCACGTGGGTGCGCGCTCTTGCGCCGCAGGCGTGGGCCAGACGGTCCCCTGCGAGACGCTCTGCCCGGCGCACGTGGACGTGCCCGGCTACATCGGCCTCGTGGCGGCCGGCGACTATGCCGGCGCCGTGAACCTGGTGCGCAAGGACAACCCGTTCCCCACGGCCTGCGCGTTCGTGTGCGAGCACCCTTGCGAGGCCCGGTGCCGCCGCACGCTCATCGACGCTCCGGTGAACATCCGCGGCATCAAGCGGTTCGCCGTGGACCAGGCGCCCGCCGACCAGGTGGCACCGCCGCCGCACAGTGTGGACACCGCGCGGAACATCGCCGTGGTGGGGGGCGGCCCGAGCGGGCTCACCTGCGCGTACTTCCTTGCGCTCATGGGGCACCGCGTGACGGTGTTCGAGGCGCGCAGCCAGCTGGGCGGCATGCTGCGCTACGGCATACCGGCCTACCGCCTGCCGCGCGAGCGCCTGGACGAGGACCTGCGCGGCATCCTCTCCGCCGGTTCTATCACAGCGCTCTGCGACACGCCGGTGGGCGCGCACGAGATGGCCGAGATCGCCGAGAACTACTACGCGGTGTACGTGGCCGTGGGCGCGCAGGCGGGCAAGACGCTCGCGCTGCCGAATGCGGACGCTGCGGGCGTCATGTCGGCCGTGGAGCTGCTGGGGGCCATCGGCGACGGCGACTACCCCGACTTCACGGGCAAGAAGGTGGCCGTGGTGGGCGGCGGCAACGTGGCTATGGACTGCGCGCGCACGGCGGTGCGCGCCGGCGCCGAAGAGGTGTCCGTGGTGTACCGCCGCCGCAAGGAGGACATGACGGCGCTTCCGGCCGAGGTGGAGAGCGCCGTGGCCGAGGGCGTGGAGCTGGTGGTGCTGCAGGCGCCCGTTGGCATCGAGGTGGACGGCGAAGGGCGCTGCACGGCGCTCGCTACGCAGCCCCAGATGATCGGAGCCGTGCGCGGAGATCGCCCGGCGCCCGTGGCGGCCGACAAGCCGCAGGAGCGCATCGCGGCGGACATCGTGCTCATAGCGGTGGGGCAGGGCATCGAGGCGGAGCCGTTCGAGGAGTTCGGCATGGAGACCGTCCGGGGCTGCTTCGACGCCGACGAGGGCTTGGCGGCCGCGGGGTATGACAACGTGTTCGTGGGCGGCGACTGCCAAACGGGGCCGGCCACGGTCATCCGCGCCATCGCGGCGGGCAAGGTGGCCGCGCGCAACATCGATGCGTACCTGGGCTGCTCGCACAAGCTGGCGTGCGAGGCCTCGGCCCCGCCGGCCCCGCTCAACGACCGCACGCCCAAGGGCCGCGTGGAGCTGGTGGAACGGCCGGCGCGCGAGCGCAAGCGCGATTTCCAAGACGTCGAGTGCGGTATGAGCCGCGAGGAGGCCGAGCAAGAGTGCGGTCGCTGCCTGCGTTGCGACGTGTTCGGTTGCGGCTCGACCGAGGGAGGCAGGGAACAGTATGCCTAGCATCACGATAGACGGCATTGCGCGGGAGGTGCCTGCGGGCACGACCGTGCTGGAGGCGGCGCGGGAGGCGGGCGTCCGCATACCTACGCTCTGCTACTTGAAGGACGTGAGCGTCGTCGGCTCGTGCCGCGTGTGCGTGGTGGACGTGGAGGGCCTGGCCCATCCGGTGCCGTCGTGCTCGACGGCCGTGTGGGACGGCATGGCCGTGACCACGGACTCGCCGCGCCTTGCGGCCTACCGCCGCATCGCGCTCGAGCTGATCATCGCCGACCACGGGCAGGGCGTGGGCGCCCCGTGCTTCTCGTGTGACAAAAACGGCGCCTGCGAGCTGGCCGACCTCTGCCGCGAGTATGGCGTGGAAGGCCCGGCGCACCCGGCGCCGCGCGCGCCGGAGCCCGTGGTTGAGGGTAACCCGTTTTTGCGCTACGACCCGAACCTGTGCATCCGCTGCCAGCGCTGCGTGGGCGCCTGCAACGCCGCCGCGCGCAACCATGCGCTGCGCACGGGCAAGCGCGGAACGCGCACGACCGTCGAGGCCCCGTTCGGGCCGGACTGGCGCGCGAGCGCCTGCGAGTCGTGCGGCAACTGCGCGCAGGCGTGCCCTACGGGCGCGCTCGTGGAGAAGCGCCGCGGCGCCTACCGCTCGTGGGAGACGGAGCGCGTGCGCACCACCTGCCCGCACTGCGGCGTGGGCTGCCAGCTGGACCTCGTCGTGAAGGACGGCCGCATCGTTGATGCGGAGGGCGCGTCGGGGCCGTCGAATAAGGGGCTGCTGTGCGTGAAGGGCCGCTCCGGCAGCTTCGACTTCGTCGATGCGCCCGACCGCCTCACCGCGCCGCTCGTGCGCAACACCGCCACGGGCGAGCTCGAACCGACAAGCTGGGATGACGCGCTCGACCTGGTGGCGCGCCGCTTCGCGGAGCTGCGCGATGCGCACGGCGGGGAGGCGCTTGCGGCCTTCGCCTGCTCGCGATCCACCAACGAGGACATCTACCTGTTCCAGAAGATGGCGCGCATCAGCCTCCACACGAACAATGTGGACTGCTGCGCGCGTGTTTGACACGCTCCCACCGTCGCCGGTCTGGCGACCATGCTTGGCTCGGGAGCGATGACGAACTCCATCGACGACGTGTGCCGGAAGGCGGACGTGGTCATGCTCGTGGGGTCGAATCCTGAGGAGGCCCATCCGGTTATCGGCATGCAGCTGCGCGCCGCCGTGGAGCGGGGCTGCCGCCTTATCGTGGTGGACCCGCGTGACATCGGGCTGGCCGCGCAGGCGGACCTCCATTTGAAGCTGCGGCCCGGTACGAACGTGGCGTTCGCGAACGGCATTGTGAACGTCCTTTTGGCCGAGGGCCTCTACGATGCCGAGTTCGTGCGCGAGCGCACGGAGGGCATCGAGGTGCTGGCCGCCACGGTGCGCGACTACACGCCCGCGCGCGTGGCCGAGATCTGCGACATCGACCAGCGAGACCTCGTGTCCGCCGCGAAGATGTACGGAGGGGCGGGCGCGGCCGCCATCGTGTACTGCCTGGGCGTGACCGAGCACTCCACCGGCACCGACGGCGTGATGGCGCTCTCGAACATCGCCATGATCACGGGCAACCTCGGCAAGCCCGGCGGCGGCGTGAACCCGCTGCGCGGGCAGAACAACGTCCAGGGAGCCTGCGACATGGGTGCCGGCCCGGACGACCTGCCGGGCTACCAGAAGGTGGCCGACCCCGAGGTGCTGCGCCGCTTCGAGCGCGCCTGGGGCGCGAGCCTGCCGCGAGAGCGCGGACTCAAGGCTACCGAATGCTTCCCCGCCATGCTGGAGGGGCGTGTGCGCGGCCTGTACCTGTTCGGCGAGGACCCGGTGCGCACCGACCCGGACACGGGGCACGTGCTGCGGGCGCTCGCGGCGCTCGACTTCCTCGTGGTGCAGGACCTGTTCCTCACCGAGACGGCGAAGCTGGCCGACGTCGTGCTTCCCGGCCGCAGCTACGCGGAGAAGGAGGGCACGTTCACGAACACCGAGCGCCGCGTGCAGCGCGTGCGCAAGGCCGTGGAGGGGCCGGCGGGGCCGCGGCTGGACACCGACGTGTTCACGGAGGTCATGAACCGCATGGGCTACGGGCAGCCGCGTTTGACCGCCGCGGAGGTCATGGAAGAGATAGCCTCGGTCACGCCGTCGTACGGCGGCGTGGGCCATGTGCGCCTCGACGGCGACGAGGTGGCCGGGCGGGGCCTTCAGTGGCCGTGCCCGCACGCGGGGCATCCCGGCACGCCCATCCTGCACCGGCACGAGTTTGCGCAGGGGGTGGGTGCGTTCTCCACGCCGGACTACCGTCCCTCGGCGGAGCTTCCCGACGAGGAATACCCGCTGGCCATGATGACGGGCCGCGTGCTCGCCCAGTACAACGCATGCGCGATGACCGGGCGCACCGAGGGCCTGGGCGCGCTGTCCGGCAGCTCGTTCATCGAGCTGAACGATGCCGACGCCGCCGCCCTCGGCATCGCCGACGGCGACCGGGTGCGCGTGACGTCGCGCCGCGGCTCCCTTGAGACCACGGCCAGCGTATCGGACAAGACTAACCCCGGCCAGACGTGGATGCCCTTCCACTTCCAGGACGGAAACAGCAATTGGCTCACCATCGCCGCCCTTGACCCCGTGTCGAAGGCCCCCGAGTACAAGGTCTGCGCGGTGCGGGTTGAGAAGGCATAGAAAAGCGGCGGCCGAGGGGCCGCCGCTCGCGTTGCGGGGGATGGGGCGGGTTTGGACCGCCCCTTGCTCGCTTTCGCCTAGTCGCGCGTGAGCTTGCGGTGCAGGCGGTGGGGCTTTGAGGCCTCGGGCCCCAGGCGCTCCAAGCGGTTCTCCTGGTAGGCCTCGAAGTTGCCCTCGAACCACGTCCAGTTGCCGGGGTTCTCGTCGGTGCCCTCCCAGGCCAGGATGTGCGTGGCCACGCGGTCGAGGAACCAGCGGTCGTGCGAGGTCACCACGGCGCAGCCAGGGAACGCCAGCAGCGCCTCTTCCAGGCTGGCCAGCGTCTCGGTGTCCAGGTCGTTCGTGGGCTCGTCGAGCAAAAGCAGGTTGCCGCCCTGCTTGAGCGTGAGCGCCAAGTTCAGGCGGTTGCGCTCGCCGCCGGAGAGCACGCCGGCCGGCTTCTGCTGGTCGGAGCCTTTGAAGCCGAAGCTGGCCACGTAGGCGCGGCTGGGGATCTCCGTGTCGCCCACGATCATGAAGTCGTTGCCGCCGGAGACGACCTCCCACAGCTTCGTGTTCGGGTCGATGCCCTCGCGGTTCTGGTCTACGTAGCTGATCACCACGGACTCGCCGATGTCGAGCGTGCCGCCGTCGACCGGTTCCAGGCCCATGATCATCTTGAACAGGGTGGACTTGCCCACGCCGTTCGGGCCGATGACGCCCACGATGCCGTTCGGGGGCAGGTCGAACGACAGGTCGTCGATGAGCGCGCGGTCGCCGAAGGCCTTGTGCAGGTGGCTCGCCTCGATGACCTTCGCGCCCAGGCGGGGCGGCACGGGGATCTGGATCTCGTTGTAGTCGAGCTTCTTGTTCGCGCGCGCCTCGGCGGCCATCTGCTCGTAGGCGGCCAGGCGCGCCTTGCTCTTGGCCTGGCGGGCCTTGGGGCTCGAGCGCACCCACTCGAGCTCCTTCTTCAGCTTCTTCGCCAGCTTCTCCTGGCTCTGGCCCTGCGCCTCGATGCGGGCGGCCTTCGTCTCCAGGTAGGTGGAGTAGTTGCCCTTGTAGGGGAAGAGGCTGCCGCGGTCTACCTCGCAGATCCACTCGGCCACGTGGTCGAGGAAGTAGCGGTCGTGCGTGACGGCCAGCACCGCGCCGGGGTAGTTCCGCAGGAACTGCTCGAGCCAGAGCACCGATTCTGCGTCCAGGTGGTTCGTGGGCTCGTCGAGCAGCAGCAGGTCGGGCGCCTCGAGCAGCAGGCGGCAGAGCGCCACGCGGCGCCGCTCGCCGCCGGAGAGGTGGTCGACCCTCTCGTCGGGGTCGGGGCACTGCAGCGCGTCCATGGCCTGGGAGAGCTGGCTGTCCAGGTCCCAGCCGTTCGCGGCGTCGATCTCGGTCTGGAGCTGGCCCATCTCCTCCATGAGCGCGTCGAAGTCGGCGTCGGGCTCGGCCATCTCCATGCCGATGGCGTTGAAGCGCTCCACCTTCGCGAAGATGTCGCCGAAGGCCTGCTTGATGTTCTCGAGGACCGTCTTATCCTCGTCGAGGGGTGGTTCTTGGAGCAGGATGCCCACGGAATAGCCCGGCGTGAGGCGCGCCTCGCCGTTCGTGACCTCCTCGAGGCCGGCCATGATCTTGAGCAGGGTGGACTTGCCCATGCCGTTCGGCCCCACGACGCCGATCTTCGCGCCGGGGTAGAACGACAGCGTCACGTCGTCGAGGATGACCTTGTCGCCGTGCGCCTTGCGGGCCTGATGCATCTGGTAAATGAATTCTGGCATGTCGAGCTTTCTGGGTCGGGGTTCGTTCGTGCACGCGCTATTGTCGCACGAGCGGGGCTGATGTGCGAGCTTATCACGGTTTCTGCGGCATTTGGGGTGCCCGGGTAGGAAGAGGGGGATAGGTTAAGTGCTGATCGGGGTTGCTTACCTTACGGCGTATAATTAACAGAGGCAATACATCAAAAGAAGATGCACTTTCGCACGTGATTTGTTCTGCTGGGAGAAGGTTGATTGTAGAAGAAAAAACAGGACCCCGAAGGGCCCCGTAATAAGCCAAAATGCCGCCTCCGCGGCGCCTCGAAGGGCAGGTAAGGCTGAGCCTTTATTTTGACTTGCAGTGACATCTTGACTGGTATCAAGATGTTGCCCATTCTAGCAGGTACATCCGGAAAGGGGAACCTATGAATCTGCGCAACGTCGAATCGTATCAAGTGGGGCTGGACATCGGCACGGGGTCGGTTGGCTGGGCGGTGCTCGACGACAAAGGCGATCTCTGCCGCTTCAAAGGCAAGCCTGCCTGGGGGAGCCGCGTGTTCCCGACAGCGGAGACCGCCGCCGAGGCCCGGGTGCATCGCGGACAGCGACGCCGCTACGATCGCCGGCGCCAGCGGATCGACTTGCTGCAAAGGTTCTTCGCGGGCGAAGTGGCCAAGGTGGACCCCGGGTTCTTCATCCGCCTCAACCAGGCGCGCCTGCATCCCGAGGACCGCGATCCGGCGCATGCCGACTACCGCTGGCCGCTGTTCAATGGGGCCGATTTTACCGAAGCCGACTATTATAAGCGGTTCCCCACGATCTACCATCTACGCGCGTACTTGATAAAGTCCGACGAGAAGGCCGATATCAGGCTCGTCTACCTGGCACTCCACAACATCGTGAAGCATCGCGGCAATTTCCTGCACCAGGACAACCCCGCGCTCAGCGCGAAGAACGCAAACATGGGGGATGCGGTCGATGAGCTGTGCAGGGCACTCGAGGAATGGTGCGAGGCGCATGACATCGACTGCGCATGTGATGCGGCGGCGCTGGAGAAGGCGCTGGTCGACACGTCGTTGCGGTCGGCCGAGAAGCGCGAGCGGGTGGAAGCCACGCTCGGCGTGGAGAAGGCGTACAAGAAGCTGGCCAAGGCGGTTTCCGGCGCTATGGTGGGATATGCGGCCGAGTTCGCGCACGTGTTCCTCACCGAGGCGGAGGGCAGCAAGTTCGCGCTCTCCAACGACGAGAAAGTGGAGTCCTATGCCTGCCCCGACGAGGGACGCGACCTCTTCGAGGCGCTGCGGGCGGTGTATTCGTCCTACGTGCTGATGGGTATTTTGAGCGAGGCTCAGGGAGAAACGCTCTCGTTTTGCAAGATGGGCGAGTACGAGCGTTACCGCAGGGAGCTTGAAACGCTCAAGAGCCTGGTGCGCACCTACGGCCCCGAGCGCTACGACGAGTTCTTCCGCGGGCCCTCCTATGAAGGCACGCACGACTACGATCCCGGCAGGGCGCAGGGCTACACCAAGTACAACCTGGGCACGAGCAAGCTCTCGCACGAGGATTTCCTGAAGCAGGTGCGGAAGCTGCTCGCCGACATCGGCGCTGAGGATGACGAGCGCTATGCGGGCGTCGAGCGCGCTATCGAGGCGGGCACGTTCTTGCGGCGCCTCAAAACCAGCGATAATGGCACCATTCCCTACCAGCTGCACTTGGAGGAGATGGATGCCATCGTCGAGCGGCAGGCGGCCCACTACCCCTTCCTTGCCCGTGAAAAGGACAAGCTGGAATCGCTCGTGACGTTCCGCATTCCCTATTATGTGGGGCCGTTGACGCGGAAGAACGCCGCGGTCGACAATAATGGCGAGGCTCGTTTCGCGTGGTCGTCGCGCAAGCTGGGGATGGAAGACGCGCGCGTCTACCCCTGGAACTGGGAAGACGTCATCGACAAGGACCAAAGCGCCGAGGACTTCATCCGCCGCATGACGGGCACGTGCACCTACCTGAAAGGCGAGCCGGTGCTGGCGCGCTGCTCGCTCGACTACGAGCTGTTCTGCGTGCTGAACGAGCTCGCCGGAGCCCGCTGGACGCAGGATGGCGACAAGAGCTACCGCTTCGACGCGGCCGATCGCCTGGGTATCGTGGAGGACCTGTTTAAGAAGCGCAAGCGCGTGACCTACGAGGCGGCGGAGAAGTGGCTCGCGCGGACGCACGGGCCCGAGGGCGGCAAGTCGGCCGGCGGGGCGTACCACGTATCGGGCGGGCAGGGCGAGGACGCGTTCGAATCGCAGCTCTCCTCGCACTACGACTTCTGCAAGATCCTCGGGGTTGGCGAGCTGTCGGACGCCGACGCCGCCATGGCCGAGGACATCATCCTATGGAACACCGTGTTCGAGGATCGCTCGATCCTGAAGCGCAAGATCAAGCTGGCGTACGGCGACCGCCTGGGCGACGCGCAGGTCCGCAAGCTCTGTCAGAAGCGCTACACCGGTTGGGGCCGACTGTCGGGCGAGCTTCTACGCGGGCTGCGCAGCGATACTGACAACGGGCCGAAAACCATTATGGACATCCTTTTGGAAGGCGACCCGAACCATGCGCAGCGCATGGGGGCGGCCATGAACCTTATGGAGATACTGCACGACGATCTGCTAGAGTTCCAAGTGAAGATCGACGAGCGCAACCGCGAGCGCGCGCTTGCGGTGGGCGGCATGTCGGTCGACGAGGTGACGGGCTCTCCCGCTTTGCGTCGCGGCATCAACCAGGCGCTGCGAGTCGTAGACGAGATCGCCGGGATCGCCGGCAAGCCCCCTGCGCACATCTATGTGGAGGTGACGCGCGACGAGGATGCGCGCAACAAGGGAAGACGCACCACGAGCCGCTACCGGGCCCTGGACGCGGCGCTTTCCAGCATCAAGGCGCAGTGCGCCGACGTGTACGCCGAGCTCAAGGAGCGGGATCCGCGCGCGCTCGACGACGAGCGGCTGATGCTCTACTTCATGCAATGCGGCAAGTGCATGTACTCGGGCGATGCGCTCGACATCAACAAGCTGCAGACGTACCAGGTAGACCATATCCTGCCGCAGTCGTACGTCAAAGACGACAGCTTCGAGAACAAGGTGCTGGTGCGTCCTGACACCAATCAGCGTAAGGGCGACACGCTGCTGCTGGACGAGCGGCTCATCGCGCGCATGCGCGGCTTTTGGCGCACGCTGCGCGATGCGGAGCTCATCGGCGAGAAGAAGTTCAACAACCTCACACGCACGAGCGTGAGCGACGAACAGATGAAGAAGTTCGTGAGCCGCCAGCTGGTTGAGACGGGCCAGATGGTGAAGCAAGTGCAGCAGCTTCTGCAGGCGCGCTACCCCGAGAGCGAGGTGCAGCCGGTGAAGGCGGGCGTGTCGCATCAACTGCGTGTTGGATGCGCGCTGGCGAAGAGCCGCGAGATCAACGACTTCCATCATGCGCACGACGCCTATCTGGCGTGCCAGGTGGGGAGGTTCGTGCAGTACCGACACAGCGCCGTGTACAGCGAGCCGGTGAAGATGGCCGCGGTGGTAAAGCAGTTCATCAAGAAGCAGGCGGAGGACTATCGCCGAACGCGAGAGCTGCCGGGCTCGGCCGGTTTCATTGCGTCGAGCTTCATGACGCCAGGATTCGATGTGGAGACGGGTGAGGTGTTCCGCGATGCGTGGGACGCCGGGGCAGAGATCGACCGTATTAGGCGTTGTTTCGACTATAAGGATTGTTTCATCTCACGCATGCCCGAAGAGACGCATGGAGCGTTTTGGGACGCGACCATCTACTCGCCGAGGGCGGCGGGCAAGACGCTGAACCTTCCTCTGAAGAAAGGTCTTGATCCGCGCAAGTACGGCAGCTACTCGCGCGAGCAGTTCGCCTACTTCTTCGTGTATGAAGCCGTGAAGCCCAAGAAAAAGCAGCGGGTGTTGGAGTTCGCGCCGGTGCCGGTGCGGGTTGCATCGGCTTTGGCGAGCGACCCGGATGCGTTGGAAGACTACGCACGCGGGCTCGCCGAGGCGGAAGGCCTTGAGTTCTGCTGCATACGGCGTAGGAAAGTGTACAAGTACCAGCAGATCATCGTCGGCGATTCACAGTTGTATGTCACGGGGAAAAAGGAAGTGCGCAATGCGCGGCAGTTCGCTTTCTCGCAGGAGGAAACCGAGCTAATTTGCCGGATTGAGCGCGGAGAAGGCTGCTCGGAGAATGAGCTTCTGGGAATGCTGCGATCCTTACAGGCGAAGTATGCTCGCTTTGCGCCTCGCTTGGGACAAATGATGCAGGTAGCTGATCTAATGCCATCGTTTGTGGAAGCTGGAGAGGTCGAAAGACGCCAAGTTCTTCTGTCGCTTGTCTCGATTGCGGCTGCCCACACCAATATGATTGATTTGTCAGCGATGGGCGGGTCGAAGTGTGCCGGCTGCATGCGCGTCTCGTTCTCAAAGGAGCTTACAGCCGGCACGGTCTGCTTCGTGGACTCTTCGGTCACCGGCATGTTCGAGAGGCGGGAGACCATTGGCCTTTAGAACCATCTTCATCGAGAGCCAGTGCCGCTGCAGCTATCAGGGCGGCTACCTGGTGGTGCGTAAAACGGATGACACGAAGAAGATCCATCTGTCGGAGATATCCTCCATTATTTTGCAGAATACCCAGGTGTATTTGAGCGCCTATTTGTTGGCGGAGTTGGCCAAGTGCAAGATATCGCTGGTGGTGGCCGACGAGAAGTGTAACCCCATCGGGCAATACCTTCCGTTGCATGGTGCGCACAATGCCAGCAAGCGCGTGGCGGAGCAGCTGGCGTGGGGTGAGCCTATCAAGAAGCGCGTGTGGCAACAGGTGGTCAAAGAGAAGATCCGCCAGCAAGCGCGGGTGCTCGAGGAGAAGGGTCAGATGGAGGCTGCGAAGGCCTTGTATGTCTGTCGAGGTGAGGTCAAGTCGGGCGACACGACGAACCGGGAAGCCCATGCAGCGCGCCTCTACTTTACAGCGCTGTTAGGCCGCGATTTCTCACGCGATGACAACGTGCCGGTCAACGCTGCTTTGAACTACGGGTACGCCGTGCTGCTCTCCATGGTGAACAGGGAGGTTGTCTCGCGCGGGTATCTGACGCAGTGCGGCATCTGTCATCGTAACGAGTACAACCAGTTCAATTTCTCCTGCGATCTGATGGAGCCGTTCCGCCCTATCGTCGATCGATTGGCGTTTGATTACGCGCAGGAGCTCTTCGACCAGGAGGTTCGGCACTTGCTCGGCGATCTGGGGAGTCGCGTCATGGCTTACAAGGGCGGCTCGTATCGCCTGCATTCGGTGGTGTCTCTTTTCGTGCAGGACTGCCTCGCGGCGCTCGGCAAGAACCTGGCCGCATCCGAGATCGAGGGTTTCGAGCAGGTATGAGCGCTCGGGAAAGGGTGCGTTATATGAGGGTGTTCGTGTTCTTCGACCTTCCGGTGGAAACGGCGGCGCAGCGAAAAGAGTACCGGCTGTTTCGCAAATACCTTGTCAGGGAAGGGTTTCTCATGCTGCAGGAGTCGGTGTACGCCAAGCTGGTGGTGAACGATGCGCAAGCGAATGCGGCTGTCATCCGCCTGCGACAGCACCGCCCGCCAGCGGGGTTGGTGCAGGCGCTCAAGGTGACCGAGAAGCAGTTCGCGGGGATGGAGTTCATAACGGGCTCGCGGCAATCTTACAGCGAGCTCGACACGTTAGAGGAGTTCGTGGTGCTATGAAGCTGATCCTGTCGGGGTTTCCCGAAGCGCTTGACTTGGGAAGCGATGCGGTGTCGGTGCTCGAGATTCATAATCGCACATTGTTTTCGCGAGTGTGCCAATCGTTGTTCTCGGAGCTCGATGACGAGGCGCTGGAGCCGTATGCCTTTTGGGACGATGATGAGCGGCGGAGTTCGCGAAACCAATTTCTCTTTGTGTTCAATCCCTTCGCGCTTCCTTGGTCAGAGCGGGTACTTATCGGCGAAGTGCTTCAGCGTGTGGAGGGCATGTTTCTCTCTGAGGATGATGTGCGTCAGGAGATTGAGACGGCGGGACGAACACTATCCGAGCGGGTTGCCGCTTTGGGGTTGCGGCTTCAATCGGACTATGCTTTTGACGTACAATGGGAGATGCGGAAGTATCTGAAAGCTTTTGATTTCAGCGTTGATGTCGATTCTTCCGACACGCTCCTTGACAACCTGATAAAGTTCTTGAAGTTTGCATCCGACGCGTCGTTTAAAAAGCAGTTGGTTTTCGTGAATTTGAAGAATTTTTTGGAGACGGAAGAGGTTCAAGAGTTCTATCGGCAAGCGATTTTTTCAGAATTGAACGTTCTGCTGCTGGAGAACGTACCTGATGGAGCGAGCTTTGAGTTCGAGAGAAAAATGTGCATTGATAAGGACTTTCTTCAATCATGAAGAAGCCCGCCAGTCGGCTTGTCCATCCTCCTGCAGAGAGGATTTTGCCCCAACGGTTTTGGAGCAGTGACAAACTGACTGGTAGTCAAACGAAGCGCGAACTATCCCCGTCGTATCAGCGGTTTTGGAGCAGTGACAAACTGACTGGTAGTCAAACCGCGCGGTAGTTGTCCTCGGCCGTCGACAGGTTTTGGAGCAGTGACAAACTGACTGGTAGTCAAACGTCAAGGCGGCTATCGCCCGCATCGAGAGGTTTTGGAGCAGTGACAAACTGACTGGTAGTCAAACCTGTGCCGTGTTCAGTCCGCACTTCTTCCGTTTTGGAGCAGTGACAAACTGACTGGTAGTCAAACGTCGCGCGTGCTGGCCGAGTACGAGGCATCGTTTTGGAGCAGTGACAAACTGACTGGTAGTCAAACCGCGCTCGTGGAGATCGCGGACGCCGTGCCGTTTTGGAGCAGTGACAAACTGACTGGTAGTCAAACCGTGGCGCCATGCCTTAGGGCGCTCATTGGGTTTTGGAGCAGTGACAAACTGACTGGTAGTCAAACCCTCGGCGCGCTTCACGCGCAGGTTCCGCGGTTTTGGAGCAGTGACAAACTGACTGGTAGTCAAACATGCTTCTCGCCCTGCCAATCGTCATCAGCGTTTTGGAGCAGTGACAAACTGACTGGTAGTCAAACGATACCAGTTCTAAAATCTACGTCGATGTTGTTTTGGAGCAGTGACAAACTGACTGGTAGTCAAACCCCAACACGGCCCACAACGTGCTGATGCGGTTTTGGAGCAGTGACAAACTGACTGGTAGTCAAACCCCATTCGACCGATTGGTCGCCTTCCCAGTGTTTTGGAGCAGTGACAAACCGACTGGTAGTCAAACAAGCTGTACGACAATCCCTGGGAATTCATGTTTTGGAGCAGTGACAAACTGACTGGTAGTCAAACTGTTCGCTCATGCCGCATCACCGTCTCCCAGTTTTGGAGCAGTGACAAACTGACTGGCAGTCAAACGCGCCGCATCATCAAGCTCGAAGAGAGCAGGTTTTGGAGCAGTGGCAAACTGACTGGTAGTCAAACGGAAGTGGCGAGCTCGGAAGATGAACGCAGCGTTTTGGAGCAGTGGCAAACTGACTGGTGGTCAGACAAACGGCTGATACGCTCGTTGCATGCGCTGGTTTTGGTGCGGTGACGAACCGACTGTTAATCAAGCTAATCTTGGGCGCGTAGCCTTCGGTAGCCGTTTTGGAGCGGTGGCTGGCGGACTGGTGGACATAAACGAATAGGATGACCAACCGGAGGGCATCGCTTTAAGATACAGGGGTGGGAGGGTGTGAGGTTGGATGCGTCTTCCGTCGTCGGTTAACAATTGCCGGTGGTTTTCAGGGCGATTGCCTGTACCATAATAGGGATAGATAGTTTATACTCGCACGTAGGGATTGCAAGCGGACCTGTTGCGAGGAGGAACCATGGCCGTCAACCGTCAGAAGCTCAAGCTGCTGTATCTCATGCGGATGCTCGAGGAGGAGACCGATGCCGAGCAGGGGCTCACGATGGCGCAGATCCTCGAGCGGCTGGAGGCACAGGGCATCACGGCCGAGCGCAAAGGCATCTACCGCGACATCGAGGCGCTGCGCGAGTTCGGCTTGGACGTGCGCACCTACCAGCGCGCGCCGGTGGAGTACGCGCTGGAGCGGCGCGACTTCGCTTTCCACGAGCTGTTGCTGCTGGTGGACGCCGTGCAGAGCTCGCGCTTCCTCACGCAGCGCAAAAGCGACGCGCTCGTGGCCGGCGTGAAGCGGCTCGCCACGAAGCGCCAGCGCAAGCTGCTCGACAAGCGCGTGCACGTGGAAGGCCGCATTAAGATGCAGAACGAGTCGGTGTTCTACAGCGTCGACCGTATCCAGGAGGCCTTGGCGGGCAAGCGCAAGATATCCTTCACCTACTTCAAGTACGACGCCGAGAAGCGCAAGAAGCTGCAGCATGACGGCAGGCGCTACGTGGAGACGCCCGTGCAGCTCGTGTACTCCGAGGGCTACTACTACCTGGTGGCGTTCAACGAGAAGCACGACGGGTTCGCGAACTATCGCGTGGATCGCATGGATCGCATCGAGGTGCTGGAGGAGCCGGCCGCCAAGAACGAGCGCATCGCCACGTTCGACCCGTGCGAGCTGGAGAGCCGTGCGTTCGGCATGTACGCGGGCGAGCCGGTCCCGATGACGCTGCTCGTGGACGAGTCCGTGATGGGCGCTGTGATCGACCGCTTCGGCAAGGACGTCGAGTCCCTGCCGGCGGGCGAGGGCTGGGCGCGCGTGTACGCCGTGGTCATGAAAAGCCCCGTGCTGTTCGGCTGGCTCGCGCAGTTCGGCGACCGGGTGCACATCGAGAAGCCCGCCTCGCTCGCGGCCGAGTATCGCGACTACCTGGCGGGCATCGTCGCCTCGTACGGGGAGTGACGCTTCGGCGCGGCCGCGGCTAGACCGCGTGGGCGAGCGGCCATGCGTCGCGGTTGCCCAGGAACAGCCGTCCTCCATCGTCGAGCACGACCTCCACGTCCTCGAGCAGGCCGCCTCGGCCGGTGACGAGCACGAGGTCGGCCACCGTCCGCCCGATGGCGTACGAGCAGGGGCGGAAGCTCTCCCAACGTAGGCCCGTCACGGGGGCGTCCGTGGCGATGCAGCCGGAATACAGGGCGATGCACGGCTCCCTCATGGCGAACGCTGCGAGGTCGCCCGACTCGAGCCGCAGGATGGTCGGCGCGTTCGGCAGCCATGACCGCTCCCGCTCATTCCAGAGCGTCACCACGTCGGCCACGCATGCGCCGATCGCGCCCCGTGCTTGCCGACGGTTGGCCTCCGCGAGGCCGCGGGCATCGTCGAACCAGCGCTGGTACAGGTTCGCGAACGCCGTCGCGGCCTCCACCGGCATGCTCATCGCGCGTCCTTCACGAAGGTCTCCCTGCGCATCTTGCTTTGCGGGGCGTGACGGTTCGTCCACGGTGCCTCCTAGGTCTCGGTTTTCGCCTGTATCGCCATCATACGCGCGCGGCTCGGAGCGGCTGTCCTTCCTATGGGACAGCTCCGCACATTTCTCGCGCGGCGGCCGACCCTCTCGGCCGCCAAGGTTTCCAACGTGTTTCGATGCGATGGGGCTTTCTTGGAGTTGACCTGCGCGCATTGACGGGATGGGCGCAGTTCGTGGATGATCGTTGCAACACGTACGGACACTTTGGCAAGGAGCGGAACTATGGCGAAGACGCGCATCGGCATTTACGGATACGGCAACCTGGGGCGTGGCGTGGAGCTGGCCTGCCGGCAGAACGAGGACCTGGAGCTTGCGGCGCTGTTCACGCGGCGCGACCCGGCGAGCGTGCAGCCGCTGACCGCCGGCGTGCCCGTGTACGCGGCCGATGACCTGGCGGCGCACACGGGCGACGTGGACGTGCTCGTGCTGTGCGGTGGCAGCGCGCGCGACCTGCCCGAGCAGACGCCCGCTTGCGCGAGCCTGTTCAACGTGGTGGACTCGTTCGACACGCACGCGAACATCCCCGCCCACTTCGCCGACGTGGACGTGGAGGCGAAGGCGGGCGGCAAGGTGGCCTTGATCTCCGGCGGCTGGGATCCGGGCATGTTCTCGCTCGCGCGCCTGTACGCCACGAGCATCCTGCCCGAGGGGCACGACTACACCTTCTGGGGCCGCGGCGTGTCCCAGGGCCACAGCGACGCCATCCGCCGCATCGAGGGCGTGGCCGACGCACGCCAGTACACCGTTCCCGTGCCCGCGGCGCTCGAGGCCGTGCGCGCTGGCGAGAACCCCGAGCTCACCACCCGCCAGAAGCACACGCGCGAGTGCTTCGTCGTGGCGGAGGAGGGCGCCGACACGGCCGCCATCGAGCGCGCCATCGTGGAGATGCCGAACTACTTCGCCGACTACGACACCACGGTGACGTTCGTGTCGCAGGAGGAGCTCGACCGCGACCACGCCGGCATCCCGCACGGCGGTTCCGTGATCCGCTCGGGCGTGACCGGCCAGGACGGCGAGCACGGCCACGTGGTGGAGTACTCGCTGAAGCTGGATTCGAACCCCGAGTTCACCGGCAGCGTGCTGGCGGCCTGTGCCCGTGCGGTGCACCGCCTGTCCGCCGAGGGGCAGACGGGCTGCAAGACGCTGTTCGACGTCCCGCCCGCGTATCTGTCGCCCTTGAGCGCCGAGGAGCTGCGCGCGAGCATGCTGTAGGTTTCGCGCAGCAGAACGGCGAGAGGCTGGCAAACGAGCTGCGCGGCCATGGGGCCGCGAGAACAACCTTGGACGGGCGGGCTGCGCAAGCGGTCCGCCCGTTCTCGTCTCAGAGCAGGATCGTTGCCAACGCCGCGGCTGCGAACAGGATACCGGCCCCGGTGGCGAACGTGCGCTCGCGGGCGGTCAGCCCGAACGCGGTGCCTTGCAGGCAAAGGGCCGTGCGCGCTGCGTGGGCGGGGGACGGGAAGTCCGGGCGGCAGGTGTCTTTCGGCCGGGCCGCCGCCTCGCGGCTTGCAGCGGGAAGCGCCGCCGCCGGCAAGGCGCGCGCATGCTGCGGCAGGCGGCCTGCGCCGCCGGGGCAGGCGATCACGCGGATGGCGGGGGCATCCTGCCCGGTGCGCGCATGCGCTCCGCGGACGGTGGCGCCGTGCGAGGGCGAGGGTGCTTCGGCAAGGGGGTAATTCGTGGCAAGGGCGGCGTTGGCGACCATGGTGCCTCCTGGGGTCGTGCGTTGAATGGTGGCCCCATCATACGCGCCGCCGCCTGCTTGCTTGTCCTACTAACGGGACGGTTGATGTAAATTCTCTCGTTTCCGCGCATAAAAAAGCGGCGCGCAGGTTTCTGCGCGCCGCCGTGGCCGAAAACCTATTCCCTGCCCGACCAGCAGTACGTGCATACCTTCTCGCGGTCGATGCCGATGGCCTCCAGCATGCCGTCGAGCGACTGGTAGCCCAGCGAGTCGAAGCCCATCTTCTCGCAGATGGACTTCAGCATGCACTGGCCGCGCTCGGTGGAGCTGTCGGCGTACTCGTCGAGGTGCTTCTGCCCTTCGTCGCCTTCAAGCTCCTGCACCACGCGGCGCGCGATGAGCTCCATCTCGGAGCGGCTGCGCGAGAAGCTCAGGTACTTGCAGCCGAACATGATGGGCGGGCAGGCCGAGCGCATGTGCACCTCGGTGGCGCCGCATTCGTGCAGGTAGTTCACTGTGCCCTGCAGCTGCGTGCCGCGCACGATGGAGTCGTCCACGAACAGGAGCCGCTTGCCGTTGATGAGCTCGGGCACGGGGATGAGCTTCATCTTCGCCACGCGGTTGCGCACGTCCTGATTAGCGGGCATGAACGAGCGCGGCCAGGTGGGGGTGTACTTGATGAACGGGCGGCCGAAGGGGGCCTTGCTCTCGGTGGAGTAACCGATGGCATGCGGTACGCCCGAGTCGGGCACGCCGGCCACGTAGTCCACGTCGGGCACGCCGCCCGCCGCTGCCTCGTCGCGCGCCATGATCGCGCCGTTGCGGTAGCGCATGACCTCTACGTTCACGCCCTCGTAGTTGGAGTTGGGGTAGCCGTAGTAGACCCACAGGAAGGCGCAGATCTTCATCTGCGTGCCAGCAGGGGAGATGGTCTCGTAGCCGTCCGCGTCCACGCGCACGATCTCGCCCGGCCCCAGCTCGTACTCGTCGTGATAGCCCAGCTTGTGGTAGGCGAACGATTCGAACGAGATGCAGAAGCCCTCGCCGTCCTTTCCGATGAGCACCGGCAGGCGTCCCATGCTGTCGCGTGCGGCGATGATCGTCCCGTCGCTCGTCATGATGAGCAGGGTGAGCGAGCCCTCGATCTCTTTCTGGGCGTGCTTGATGCCCTCCACGAAATTGTCCTTCTGGTTTATAAGCGCGGCCACCAGCTCCGTGGTGTTCACGGCTCCCGAGCTCATGGCCATGAACTGTCGGCTGCCGCTGGAGAAGTAGCGCTCCACCAGCTGCTCGGCATTGTTGATGGCGCCTACGGTGGTGATGCCGAACGTGCCCAGGTGCGAGCGCACGAGCAGCGGCTGCGGGTCGGTGTCGCTGATGCAGCCGATACCGCTCATGCCCTTGAATCCGGGAAGATCGTCCTCGAAGCGGGTGCGGAAGGGCGTGTTCTCTATCGAGTGGATCTCGCGCTGGAAGCCCACTTCCTCGTCGTGGAAGATCATGCCTGCGCGCCGTGTCCCCAGATGCGAGTGGTAGTCCACCCCGAAAAATACGTCCAGCACCACATCGTGATGCGATGCAGCCCCGAAGAATCCGCCCATTGGTTTGCCTTTCGTCTTGCCCGTAGCCTGCAGTGCCAACAAAGGTACCAGTATAAGGCTCCCGGCGCGCGTCTGGGGCGAGGCGGGCAGGCGATTCGCGGTTTCTGCACGAGAAGCCCCGAGAGCGGCCGGGCGGTCGCGGCGGGTCGACCGCGGCGTGGGCTGCCCGCTAGGCGCCGAGGTGCGTCGTGTGGAGGGTCTTGTAGACGGCGCCGGTGCGCTCGAGGGTGCTCTTGTAGAGCGTGACGGCGGCGGCCCGGTCGTCGCGGGGGAAGGCGAGCGGCGGCAGGCTCGCCTTGGGGATGCGGGCGCGGCGGGCGAGGGTGATGTGCGGCTTGAACGGCTTCGCGTCGAAGGGCACGCCGCGGGAGGCCAGCTCGTCGCGCAGGTGCTCGGAGAGGTCCTCGAGCTCGCGGGTGGGCACCACGCCCAGCCAGAGCGTCGCGTCGCTCGCGCGACCGAACTTGCCCAGGCCGTCGCTCGCCAGCACGACGGGGGCCGTATTCGCGCACGCGGCGTCGAGGGCGTCGGCCGCGCGGGCCGCCTGCGCCTCGTCGACCTCGCCGAGGAAGGCGAGCGTGAGGTGGTAGGTCGAGCGCGGCAGGAAGCGGCCCTCCACAGCGGCTCCCATCTGGCGGGCAAGTGCGGCGACGTCGTCGGCGAAGTCCGGCGGCAAATCGAGCGCGACGAACGTCCTCATGAGGTTTCCTTTCCGAAGCCGTCGAGCAGCGGCGTGAGCGGGCCCTTCGCCAGCACGTCGACGCGGCGGGTGGCGCGCGAGATGGTGGTGTAGAGGCGGCGGCGCGAGAGGTCGTCGCCAGGGAAGACGCGCGCCGAGGCGTCCGGCACGACGACGTGGTCGAACTCGAGGCCCTTCGCCAGCTTGAGCGTGATGAGCACGACGCCGCTCGCGGGGAGCTCGTCGTGCTCGTCCAAGAGCGGCGGCGCGTCCTCGCCGAGCAGCTGCTGGAGCCGTTTGGCCTCGTGCTTCCACGGCGCGATGACGGCGGCGAGCCCCTCGCCTGCGCGCGCCCCGGCCACGGCGGCGCGCAGGGCGTCCGCGTAGGCGGCGTCGTCGTCGAAGGCGCGGAGGGCCGGCGGCTCGTCGGCGCGCTGGATGGAGGAGACCTGGAGCTGCTCCTCGGGCGGCAGCAGGCTCGCGAACAGGGCGGTGATCTCGGGCGTCGAGCGGTAGCTCGTCATGAGGCGGCATTCCTCCACCGCGCCGCGCGCGGCCTGGAACACCTCGCGCACGTCGTCGAACGCAGCCGTGTCGGGCGCGATGGCCTGGTTCGGGTCGCCCAAGAGCAGGAAGTTCGCCCGCCGGAAGTAGCGCGCGAGCACGGCCAGCTGGGCGGCGGTGTAGTCCTGCACCTCGTCCACCATCACGTACTTCGCATCCGGGTTGCCCAGTCCCGTGAGCGCCATCTTCAGGTAGAGCCACTCGAGCGGCGCGAGGCCGTCGGTTTCGAGGAGGCGCATGCCGATGCGGTCGATGCGTAGCCAGTCATCGTTCTCCACGGCGGCGAAGGCGTCGGCGTAGCGGTCGGTCAGGTAGCGCAGGGCGAGCGCGCGCTCCTCCTGCTCGTCGGTCGGCGCGATGAGCTCGCCGAAGATGCGCAGCTGCTCGTCGGCCTCGAGGGCCTCCAGCTCGTCGAGCGCCTCGTCGGTTCCGGCCATCTGCTTCAGGCGGCTCTCCAGGCGCGCGTGCAGCTCCTCGCGCATGAGCGTGATACGATGCGGGCCGGCGGGGATGCGGCCGAGCTTGTCGGCCAGCTTGCGGATCTGGTCGGCGGCGATGAGGCGCTTCTCATCCACGCGGATGTCTTTGAAGTCGTTCGCGTCAAACTCGAACGATTCGATGGCCCTATCGATGCGCGCGAGCGCGGAGAGCGGCACGTCCACGCGGCCGCTGCCGCGGTCGGGCGGCAGCAGGCGGCGCGCGAACTCGTCCCAGGTGAGGCTTTCCGGGTTGCGCTCGCCCAGGTCGGGGAGGACGCTCGCGATGTAGTGGCTGAACACCGGGTTCGGCGAGACGAGGAAGACCTCGCTCGCATCGAGGCTGCCGCGCTGCTGGTAGAAGAGGTAGGCGATGCGCTGCAACAGCACCGACGTCTTCCCACTGCCCGCGATGCCGCTCACCAGCAGCACCGGCACGTCCTCGTGGCGCACGACGGTGTTCTGCTCCTTCTGGATGGTGGCCGTGATGGCTTTCATCTGCGCGGTGCGCTGCTTCGAAAGCGACGCCAGGAGGAGCGAGTCCTGGATGGCGACCGTGGTGTCGAAGTAGGCGTTCAGGCGGTCTTCCTCGATGTCGAACTGGCGGCGCAGCTTGAGGTCGGCTTCGATGGTGCGGCCGTCGGCCACGTACGAGGTGCGGCCGTTGTCCTGGTTGTAGTAGGTCTCGGCCACCGGCGAGCGCCAGTCCACCACGAGGCGGCGGTAGTTCTCGTCCGAGATGCCGGCCGTGCCGATGTAGAGCTCCTTGGGAGGTTGGCCGGGCTTGAACTGCAGGGCGACCTTGGCGAAGTAAGGCTGCTTGAGCAGGAGCTCCACCTTGGCGAGCTCGGCGGCGTCGGCGTCCTGCGCGAGGTTGTACCCGTCGATCACGCGGTTCATGGCTGCGAAGTCGGCGTAGGTCTCCATCGCGTCGGCGTAGGTGGCGAAGTTGGGCGCGAGCTCTTCCGCCATCGCCTTCTTGTCGGCCGCCGCCTCGCGCTGCGCGCGCTCCATCTTGCGCACGAGGGCGCGCCCGATCTGCCGGAGCTTCGCGTAAGTTTCAGCGAGGTGACTCTGCTCCTGGTCGAAGACGGGATCGGCGCTGTCGTCGGCGGGGTTCTGGAAGGGTTTGGTCGGCACGGGTTCTCCTTGCGGCGCGCATCGGTCAGGTTGAAAAGTTCGCCGAAACATTCTACCGGATTCGAGCGCGCGAATGGCCGTTGTCAGCGATTCGTGGAGAGGGGGAGGCTCGAGTAAGCGGAGCCGTCTCTGTCGCCCATGGGAGCGTCGGTCAGATCAAAATGCCGTTGCAGTGGTCGATCTCGTGCTGGATGATCTGCGCGGTGAAGCCGGTGAACGTTTGCTCGCGCGGTTGGAAGCCTCGGTCCTCGAAGCGCACCTTGATGGTGCGGTAGCGCGTTGTGCGGCGGCTGCCAGGAAGCGACAGGCAGCCCTCCTCGGCCTCGTACGCGCCCGAGCGGCTGACGATCTCCGGGTTGAACATGATGCGCGGGGTACCCTCGTCGTCGAAGACGATGATGCGCTTGGCCGTGCCGATCATGTTGGCCGCCATGCCGACGCACTCGTGGGCATGCGCCGCGAGCGTGTCGAGCAGGTCCTGCGCCGTCTGGGCGTCGGCTGCCATGGCGGCCGATGAGGGCAGCGAGAGGAACATCCGGTTCGTCATGATGGGCCTGATCATAGTCAAAAGCCTCCTGTTGTGTTTCGGGCGCACGACGAAGCTTGAGCTACGTCAGCTCGCTCCACCATGGTTCGTGCGCAATATCCCTGACTTCCGGCAGCGAAGGGAAATCAACGCCAAGGGTCTTCGCCATTTTCTTGAGAGCCACGCGGAATATGCCCGCCATCGTGGCTGCGTTGAAATATGGCTGCCCATAGTGAATACTTGCTTCTTGGGTTGCCCTATCGAGATGGTCGTTGAAAAGCTTTTGTGCCAAAGGGGAATCCACGGGGATTCCCGCAGATTCCAATATGGCCTCCGCCTCTTTCAGTACACTGTGCCTGTATATGAAGCGGTATTCCTTCATTCCGACGATTTTCCAAAACGTGCCATAGTATGAAACACCGTAAGCTTTCAGCCAGTCCCACATGATTTCCGGGTCGTTGACGTTTGGTCCTTCTGCATGGCATCGGTGGCAGAGAAGAACTATGTTCGATGGTTCGTCTTTTCCACCTAGGGCGTGGGGCACAATATGACATCGCTCCAGGTTTCTCTTGCAGCCACACCTCCAACAGTGAGTTTCAGCTTCGCTCCAGTCTACGCTCAGTCCGCATTCGTTTACATGTCCCGACCAATAGTCTATCGACTCCTGAACGGTTGTCTTTATGCGTTGTCTATCATTCATGAGACGATCTTTTCCGAGGGAGCTCTCGTATTTTTGCGCGGATAACGCGTCCCCTCATTTCATCAAATTGCGTTGATTGAGCGAGAAGGCGAGCGTAGACATTGGCTGATAATTCAGGAGAACAAGGCTTAAAGGGACCTCCTGTTGCTCATATCCTCAGACCAGCTTGCCCTTGCAGTGGTCGATCATGTGCTGGATGAGCTCGGCGGTCCAGCCGGTGAAGTTGCGCTTGCGGCTGACGAGGGCGCCGTCCACCAGCTCGTCGTAGACCACCTTGACGCGCTCGTAGCGGGTGACCTTGGACTCTGACTCCAGGGTGAGGCAGCCCTCGACCGTCTTGTACGCGCCGAGCGCCTGCTTGAGAACCGGGTTGTACATGACGTGCGGCTGCTCGCTCTCGTCGTGGTAGACGATGACGGCCTTCGCCACGCCTATCTGGTTGGCCGCCAGGCACGCCGCCTCGTCGAGCGAGGCGAGGGTGTCGAGCAGGTCCTGCGCCACGGCGGCGTCCTCGGCGGTGGCGGGCTCGCACGGCTGCGAGAGGATGGCTTCGTCGGTCACGAGTTCTTTGATCATGATGCGGTTGCTCCGTCCGGTTGGCTCTGCGTCTCGCCGGCTTGCGGCGCTCATTGCGCCGGGCCGGCTTCGGTTCGGATGAATTCTACCATGAAGAGGCTTAAGGTTTGCGCATCAGGTGGCGGTCGAGCCGAGCGCGCGCACGGCCTCGAGGGCCGCGGTGACGTCGGCGGCGACGAGCGGGGCCGTGCTGTCGGGATAGCGGCCGGGATCGACTCCCTCGAGCGCCTCGGCGATGCGCGGCACGAGCGTGGGCTGTGCCTGGGCGAGGGCGGGCGCAGCCTGGACGCACTGGCGCCGTGGTGGGCTTCGGGTCGTTGAACAGGCGCGCGAGGTCATCGAAGATGCCGGCCGTGCGCTCCTCGGCGTCCCAACGGGCGTTCGCGACGATCAGCAGGAAGCCGCGCGTGCGGGCGAAGGCGCTCTTCGCATGCAGCAGGCGGGCGAACGTGTCGAAGTACGCGGAGACGGCGTCGGTGGCCTCGCTCAGCGCAAGGAGCTCTTTGAGCGCCGTGTAGGCATCTGCGTTGTCGCGGCCCTGCAGGCGCTCCGTGAGGAGCTCGATCTGCGCGTTCTCGCCGTTGCCTTTCACGGCTTCAGCCCTCCTTGTTCTTGCGCTTGAGCTTGCCGGCCAGGCGCGACGCCTTCTCGGCGGCGGCGCGGCCGAGTTTGGGGGCATCGTCATGGACGTGGGTCGCGGCGGCCTTGGTCCCGTCGGACACCGCATGCCCAGCTTGGGGGCCGTCTCTCGCACGTGCCCGGCGACCGTCTTCGCACCCGACGCCGCCGCCTGCGCGCCGGTCTGGGCCCCTGCGGCGACGGTCTTCGCCCCCGCCTTCGCCGCATGCGCGACCTCGGGTGCGACCTCCTTGGCCTTCGCGACGGCCTTGCGCACGTAGGGCTCGGCGGCCGGCGCCACCATGGGGGCAACCTTCGCCACCTTCTTCACCGTGGGCATGGCGCGGGTCGCCACGCGCTTGGCCCCGGCGGGAAGGGGAGCGAAGCGCAGCACCTGCTCGGCGACGTCGACGGCCTTGTTGAAGGTCGCGGCGTACTCGGCCGCCGTCTTCTTCGGAGCGCCTTCGCCCTGCGCCGACGCGGCGTCGGCATAGGCGGAATCGGACTGGGGTGCTGCTGCGTTCGGCGCGTTATCGGAAGGGCGGTTGTCCATGATGTTCCTTTCGCGGCGCGACGAGGAATCGGCTCGCGATCATTGTGCCACAGATTTGCACAGCATGGACGCCGACGCCCCTGCCTAAACCCTTCTTGCCCTAAAGCTCGCGCAGCGATCTTCCCTCTTCTGTCTTCCAGTCGGCCGTTCGAGCTGCGGCCGAGTACGACCGATGACGCTGCCGATGGCGAGCTGAACTCGTAGTCTTGCGAAAAGGAGTCGCCCGCTATGACGCCTGTCCCCATGAGCTGTATCCCATGGTCGGTCGTTCCATTCTGTTGAGTTTGTCGAATGGGGACAGTGTATCAAGGATGGCGCGTGAGGTTCCTAATCCGAGTGCCCCAGGTACGCGAAGACGCTGCGCGCGGCCAGGAAGACGCCGATGAGGGTCGTGCCGATGCCGATGCCGAACAGCACGCCGCTGATAAAATCGGTCAGGTCCGAGCCGCCGAACAGGGGCGAGAGAGCGAGCAGGCCGAGACCCATCACGATGAGCGCGATGGCAATGATGGTGACGCGTTGGTTCTCGAGCCGCTGGATGCGCGCGAGCATCTCGATCATCTGATCGTTGTCGTACATGCGTAGGTTCTTGCGCTCGTTCTCCTCGCCGTCGAGCAGCTCGCTCACGGAGATGCCGAGGGCGTCGCACAGCTCGTTCACGACGGCGTAGTCGGGCATGCACTTGCCGCGCTCCCACTTCGAGACGGACTTGCTCGAGATGCCGAGCCGCTTCGCCAGCTGCGCCTGCGTGAGGTTAAGCTCCCTGCGCTTGCGCGCGATGAACATGCCGGTTGCGATCTGGTTCACGGTTGGCCTCCTGGGGCGTGGTTGGTCGATGGGGCCATTGTCGCGTGTAGGGGCCCGCGAGTCCACCTCCCAGAGGGCGAATGTGGGGGCAACCGAGAGGGTCTGTCTCTTGTCTTGTAAAACAAAAGGAACAAATTATTAGCTATTCAGTTCCCATTATAAAAAATGGCTGCTATATAAGCCATGATTGACTTCGAACAAAAGAACCCGGGCGAGATAGGTGCGTCGGTTGCGGCGTGGGTTCGGGCGCGCCGCAAAGAACTCGGGCTCACACAACAGCAGCTCAACAGCAAGGCCGGCATGTCGCTAGCGTCATATAAGCGTTTCGAGCAAAAAGGACTGGTGGCATTCGATTCGCTTATCCGTATCGCCATCGCTCTCGGATGCGAGGACGACTTCGGCAGCTTGTTCGCCAAGCGCGGTGATTCTTCGATAGAGGAAGTTATCCGTGGCCGGAAGCGCTGACGACTGTCGAATCGAGACCGGTGGCATTCGGGGATTCGCCGATGATTTGTCCTTGACGCATCTTCGCGTCGCACGTTTCAGTACGCCGATTCTTGGATCGAAGACGGGTTCGTTCAACGTCCTAGTGGGAAACAGGGACGATCATGCGAAGAACTTCACGTTTTTGCACGACAATGCGTTCGATTCGTGGACGCTGTCGCCGGCGTACGACCTCACGAGGAATTCCTGCATAAACGGCGAGCATGCCGCGATGGTCAACGGGAAAGGGGCCGACATCACGCACGATGACTTGCTGGCGGTGGGAACGCGGGCTGGCCTGCCGCCTCGCAGAACTCGTGCGATGCTGGACGAAGTCGAGGAAGTCGTGAGGGGAGCGTTGGGGAAGCAGGGCTGAGGCGCGTAGGTCCATGCTATGCTGATGCGAGTCGTTTCTCGAGACGGGAGTCCTTGTGGATGACGGTTCGCTGCGGGTTGCGCACGCACTGATTGCCGACGCGGAGTACCGCTTCGTCGAGAAGCTTGCTTCGGCCACGGATGGCGGCGAAGTTGTGGTGTGCGAAGCTCTCGACGGTTCGAGGCGCTACGCAACGTGCGAGGCATGGGAAACCGGCTGTGCCCGCTTCGAGGCCCGTCGATCGGCGGACGAGGGCGTCGTGACCTCGGCAAGCTCGAGCGCCGAGAAGCTTGCGCTGTTCAACTCGCTGTTCGCTGTGCGAAACGACGTGTTTGCGAAGAGCTGCTTCAGCAAGAAGACGGCGCGCGTCGGCTATGCGCCCGCATGCGCTCATGAGTGGAAAGGCGGCGTGTGCGTGAAACCCCGCGTTAAGTGCGCGGACTGTTTGCATCGTGAGTTCTTGCCTCTCGACGGTGAGGTTCTCAAGGCGCATTTCCGCGGCACAGGGCGGGAAGGCGTCGGGGTGTCGCGGGCTACCTGCTTATCGACGACGACAGGACGCGCGTGCTCGCGGTGGACTTCGACAAGGACGATTGGCGGCAGGCGGTCGGCGCATTTAGCGGCGTGTGCGAGCGGGAGGGCGTGCCCGTCGCCATCGAGCGCTCGCGGTCGGGCAACGGCGCGCATGTGTGGGTGTTCTTTAGCGAGCTGGTTGCCGCGTCGGATGCCCGCAAGCTCGGATGCGCTCTGCTGATGCGCGCGATGCGGATCGATCCGAGTGTGCGATTCGGATCGTACGACCGTCTGTTCCCCAACCAGGACTCCACGCCGACTGGCGGTTTCGGCAATGCGATCGCGTTGCCGTTCCAGGGCGACGCGCGACGTGACGGCAACTCGCTGTTCGTCGACGCGTCGTTTCGGCCCTATGCGGATCAGTGGAGGTTCCTCTCGCCGGTCGAGCGCATGACGTCGGACGATCTCATGCGGCTGCTGCGGCGCTTCGGCAAGCGCATCCTCGGCGACCTGGCAGACGCAGACGCCTCGTCTGCGAGCGAGCTGCTCGATGCGGAAGCGTCAGCGTGCAAGGGCGGTGAGGGAGGCGAGGTTTTGCCGTGGGCCTCGAAGGCGCGTGCGAAGCTGGGGCCGGGGGATATGCCCGCGCAGGTGCGCATCGTGCGTTCGAACCTGCTGTTCGTGTCGAAGGAGGGCTTGTTGGCTGCGGCGATCGACCGGATCGGGCGCCTAGCCGCGTTCGGCAACCCCGATTTCTACCGAGCGCAAGCTATGCGCCAGTCGGTGTACGGCAAAGAGGGGGTGCTGCACTTCGCCGAGGATGCTGGAGACTGGATCGGGCTGCCACGCGGATGCGAGGATTAGGTGACGAAGCTGCTCGCAACGTGCAGTGCGCAACCGACGTTCGAAGAGGCGCGTTGCGAGGGCCGGCCGATCAAGGTTGAATTCAGGGGTGAGCTGCGGCCCGATCAGGCACCCGCCGTCCAGGCGCTCGCAGCATGCGACATCGGCGTGCTGGTGGCCCCACCGGCGTTCGGCAAGACCGTGGCGGCCGCCAACTTGATCGCGTGCCGCAAGGTGAGCACGCTCGTCCTCGTTGAGAAGGTGACGCTGCTCGAGCAATGGAAGGAGCGGCTCGAACAGTTCCTGGACATCGACGAGGAGCTGCCGGAGCTGCTGACGCCGACCGGCCGCAAGAGCAGGAAGAATCGCTCCATTATCGGCCAGATCGGTGGAGGGAAGCGCCTGCCGAGCGGCGTCGTCGATATCGCACTCGTCCCGGCGCTGTTCGAGAAAGGCGACCTTCCCGGCGAGAAACGCGTGGCTGCCCTCGTAGGAAGCTATGGGATGGTGATCTGCGACGAGTGCCATCATGTGTCGGCATTCAGCTTCGAGAAGGTCATGCGCGCGGTGAAGGCCCACTACGTGCACGGGCTGACGGGAACGCCCAAGCGTTCCGATGGACTGCAATCCATCGCTTTCATGCAGTGCGGGCCGGTCCGTTACCAAGCGGGGAGAGGGGCGGTCGGCGAAGAGGCACCGCTTGCGCGCGTGATGGTGCCTCGCTTCACGAAAACCCGCCTCGACGACGTCGATCAGGAGAACTTCACCCAGCTGGTGGACGGGCTCTGTGTCGATGAGGCACGCAACGGCCTGATCGTGCGGGATGTCGCACGCGTGCTTGACGGGGGAGGGACCGCGCTCGTTTTGACGCGCCGTGTGGAGCATGCGGCGAGGCTAGAAAAGGGGCTCGCCTCGCAGGGGTACGAGACGATGCTGCTGGTGGGATCGGATCCGCAGAGGATCAAGCGGGAGAAGCTGCGCATGCTCGGACAGTTCGCGTCCGGCAAGCCGTTTGCCATCGTGGCAACGGGGAGCTACGTGGGTGAAGGGTTCGACGACGACCGGCTGGATGCGCTGTTCATGGCCGGGCCGGTGTCGTGGAGTGGGCTCGTGGCGCAGTACGCGGGCCGCCTCCATCGGCGGCGCGAGGGGAAGAACGAGGTGGTCGTGTACGATTACGTCGACGTCAACGTGCGGATGCTCGACCGAATGTACCGCAAGCGCCTGAAGGAGTACGCTGCGCAAGGCTACGAGTTGCGTCCGGCGGGCGTCGAAGGCGATGTGCGCGGCGAGTTCGTGACTCCAGAATCGTACCTGGAGCGGTTCGAGCTGGACGTGACGAAGGCGGCGAAGACTCTGGTGGTAGCGAGCTCGGAGGTACTCAAGCGCCGCGTTGAGCTGCTGGTGCCCTGCCTGGAGGCGGCGGTTGCGCGAGGCGTGGATGTGCAGGCGACCTTGCCCGATCCCGAGGAAGCAAAGCCGAAGAAGGTGCAGGCAATCGCCGATGCCGCCGCGCTGCTCAAGCAAGTCGGAGCCCGAGTATCCTTCCGCGAAGCCTGCCCCAACCTCGTAGTCGCCGACAGCGCCACAGTCTGGTATGGCGGCATAGCCCCCTTCGCCTACCCCAGGGCTGACGACCAAGTGTTGCGTTTCATCAGCGGAGAAGTAGCTCGCGAGTTGCTGGGATTATTCGGAAGCGAATAAACGTCGTGGGAGGGGATATGCGCCGATTCAAGGCCAGATCAGAAGTGAATTTCATCACTATATTAAAGAAAGAGCTTGAATTGAATTCTATGATGATAAGAATTCGACAGTGAGTATAAAAACCTTTATTTGAGTGATTAGATAATCGGTACAGTACGCTATTTGCCGTTAGATATTAAAATTTCACTAATTATCTTCCTTCTCGTAGAGGATGAAGCGATGCCGCTAAAACGATCTACTCGTTGTATTGACCAGATTTCCGAGCTGTATAACTCCCAAATGGAAGGATGATCGGCGTTAGATGCAAGAATCTTCACTCCACGCTCGGCGGCTCTTTTTAATAAGACGGACAGCCTCTTCTGATCCTCCCAGGAAAACATGGTTTCATTGTATTTCACAAAGCCATTGTTGTTGTGCTGAACGGTGTAAGGTGGGTCCGCGTAAATGAACTCGCCTTTTTTTGCGCTATCGATAGTTTTTTCAAAATCTTGGGCGACTATTTCCGCATTACACAGTGCTTCCGACCAATCGGAAAAAGAGTCGTCATTCTGGAGAACGTGCTTTTTTGTTCCAATGGGAACGTTGAAGCCGCCATTCTTATTGACGCGATATAAGCCATTAAAACATGTGCGATTCAAATAAATGAACCGCGCAGCTCTTTCGAAAGGGTCATCGTACTCCTGGCTTCTGATAAGATAATAGTAGTCTCGGCAATGCTTCGCGTCGTGAATTTTTAAATGATTATGCACCGCTTTGGGATTATCTTTGATAGCTTGATATGTCTCAATAAGATTGGCGTTAGAATCAGCGATTAGCGCAGTTTGTGGGCTGCAATAAAAAAAGACAGCACCGCTTCCGACAAAGGGTTCGATATGGCGAACGGTATTTGTCGGAATGTGATCAGAATAATCATTAACGAGCCAGCGCTTGCCTCCAGCCCAGTTCAGAAAAGGTTTCATGCTGTTGATCCGCGAAAATCGATAGACGTTTTCGTAATCAGCTTTTGGTACACGTAGTCGATGTATTCGAAATCGTCTTTGCGGTAATTTCGACTTTCTGTTGGATGGGCGGGGATTCTCCTTAACTCATTAATCTTTTCCATCCATTTTAAATTTTTCGTTTTTCCTTTCTCGCCTAATTCCGGAATATCGAAATACTCTTTGAAAAGAGGCCAGTTTTCTTTTCTTTCGATTATCTTCTTGTGCTCAATGAATTCTACGTAGTTTTCGAGTGCAAGGCCCCTGTTAGGCTCGTCAAGTGATTTCTGATAGGCGCTGCTCATGATGGTCTTGTCTTTCACGCCTTCATGCCAGTAACCACTAACCTCTTCACCATAGACCTCTTTTAGAGTATCAAATACAATCCTATTGACTATAATAGAGATCTCTTTGATCTGTTTGTCCGCCTCAGCAATCTTTTCGGCCGATTGGCTTTCAAGCCACTCCAGATATCCTGTGGGGCAAAAATCGTCATATTCAGGATTTACTAATTGACAGAGCTTGTAAAAATATGTGCTTGGAGCGCCTGATCCGTATTGGATTTTGAAACGTTCATTCATTTTGAGAAAGTTTGCTTTTGCGAGCCAACCGCGAATGGGGTCAAGATAGGTATTTACTTCGAGCAGGAGATCCAAGGGTTCTAGTTCTCTCGCATTCGAATTCGTTTTATTCTCCCAATATGAAATAACTGAGCTTAGAAACAGCATATAACCTTGTAAGCTGATATTTGTGCAGAGCAGCCCCCCTCGACCGGCGTCCCAAATCTCAGGGTTTGCGCTTCTGATCAAGTCAAAAAAGCCATTAAGAACCTCTCGTGCTCGCTCTAGAGTGAGAGTATCCGTCTCTCCGCAGAGCGGACCGGGCAGATATTCTTTATTATGCCGCATACTCGTGCCAATAAGGCCTGATTTCCTGAGCCCATTTTTGAGTTCCGGGATAGTGAGGCATGTTAAGTCGGTGCTCGTTATGCCTTGCTGCGTTATTCTCCCATAAAGAGGTTCTCCAAGATCTTCATTCAGAACCGAAAGCAGGCGAGAGGCAACGGCGCCGATTCTTTCACTTGGCTTTTTTGACCCCCATTTCAAATCGCCCTCAAGATCGTCGAGTAGGTTTTTGGGAACCGATTTTTGCTCGTGGTTTATTGTGACAAAGAGGTTCGCCTCTTCTGTCGGATCGAGTTCTTCGAATGCTACGACCATAATATTTTGGTCTAGATGATGATCGTTGAGAGAAGCGTATCCGTACAATCTATGTTGTCCATCAATGATCCATGCAGAGCAATATTGGGAAGGTAAGTACAAATATCCATAGGCGTTATCGCAGGACGGGTTGCGGGTGATTTGCTCGAATCGGCACTTGCTTGTGAAATTGACAAGTATGTTTGTAGGGAAAAAGCCTCCATTTTGTATAAACTTTGAGATCTGCGATAGACGAGTTTTGTTTATAAGACGTTGGTAAGCGGGTGCTCCCTCTGGATCATTCAAGGAGCGGTGATTAACGAACGAGATCTTCAATAGTTGCCTTGGGGTTGATACAAAAGAATAGTACTGATGGCCTCCAAGCTTTCCTTTTATGGCAGGAATTTTTATATTGCTCAATGCGGGAATTTTTTGATTTTTTAAAAATTCGGCCAAAAATTGATAACGTGCAGCAGCTCCTAAATGCTCCGCAACCTGCAAATAATATCGAAGTTCTTTTTCTGTAACGATATGAATGTTCTTTTGCTCTGCAAGTTGCTTATCCAGTTTCGTCCACAAAACATTATGTGTGACGATGATCCATATAATTTTGAGCTTCGCGCCCTCGTTTTCATAGTAATGATTGATTGAGCTTGCGGCGGGGCCCTTAAGCTCGGAAAAGGACAGAATCTCGTTTGTCATGCTTATTCGCGTGGGCTCTTCAAACGATCGACATTGTGCGACAACTACGGTTTCGTCGTCTTTGGCGAGAACGCTGAAAGGCTCGTAAAAGGGTTCCTGCGCTTTTCTCTCTATGCGTACAAGGAATGCGTCGCCGTGACTCATTTCCGGGTATCCTAGCTTATGAAATAGTAGCCAGACCTTGTTCTCTAATTGTTTGTCCGAAGGCCATTCTTTTCTTAGTCGGGCTTTTCTTACAAGCTCTTGACTAATTTTATAGCCTTGATCTTCGTAGCGAGGAACGTCTGATTTGTTAACAGATATCTCTTCAAAGGCCTTTTTGCGCCACTTCGCTTCCCTTTTTAGCAAAGCTTGATCCGAGCATACTTCGGAGAGATAAGCGGGGTCGTTCATGGTTCCTCACTAAAAAGATGAATGTCTATTATGCTTATATATTACATCATCATCTATGTTTTGACAGACTCTTCTAAAGAGAGTCTGTTGCTCGGAGATGGCGAGGTTGCTTGAGGCTTTTTATGTTTGATTTCGTAAGCATGAGCATACGTTACCCTGAAAACTCTGAAATTCCTGGATTGAGCTCATTTTGCAAGATAAATTTCTTCTCTTGATAAGGCATCTATGTTTACATGGATTGATTGGTTCAATCTTTAGAAACTGTTTGTTTCGAAAAAGAACTTTGGAATAACCAGAATGAATCCGCTTGTTTCTCGCGCGCGATCGGGAGACGGCTCGGCTACTGCGAGTGGACACTGCGGAATTCGCCTCCTGTATGAAATATGGTCACATTCTTACTAGGCTGCTGGTATAGTTTTCCAAAATCGAGTTTATGGCGATCTATTCTGGTCTAAATCATTGGAGAGCTATGAAGGAATTGGATGATGAAGATGTATGTCCATGTGGTCGAGGAATGTCGTATGCAGAGTGCTGCAAGTCAAATGGGATCCGATGGTATAGAGACGGGGATGCTCTTCAACAGCAGTATGAAGCTCAATTACCGCAAGAAGGCATCGAGTCTTTCGAAAAGTATAAGCAAAAATTCTTCACATTGTTTGGTCGTGAGCCTGTCGATGGTGACTTGCTTCTATTTGACGTTTCAGCTCATGACAGTGAATTCTTTCGAAAAGGCATTACCTTTTTGCGCAATTTAGGTCTCCCTAAAGAATGGATATACGCGTATTACAGAACGGACGGCTTGATGCCGACGATCGAAAATGAGAAGTACTTATCCAAAAATGATCTTGATCTATTTGGGGACTACTGCCGCGAGTACACTGATTTAATGGACACAGACTTTGGAGACGGCCAGATTAATGTACTCCTTTTAACATCCATTGCCAATGAGATGCTTGAATCGACTTGTGATACTACTTTAGTTCACGTATTGAGTGGTCTGGAATACTTCTTGAACACTACTAGTGATAAAAAAGGTTATATAGTAAACCCTCCGAACTCTCTGAATGAGTACTCATCGTTCATTGCGATTCGAACAATTAAGGCGCTAAGGTCTATTCGTATGTTGGCGGTATCATACGAAACCGAATCTATCTATTCGATCGGCCGAAGCTTGTTCGAGTGCTACGTGTACTTGAAGAATATCAATAGCGATCAAGCCTTTTTTACTGAAGAGATTTACCCCATTTTGACCTCTCACGAGTATGGTTTCGAGGTTAAGGATGGTCAGATTAATTACAGTAAGATGCATATATCAAAAGCAATAAGCAGCACAAAGCGCGAAAAGAGTAAAACCCTATATCAGTTGAACAAACAATCTGGCCCCAAGGTCGACTCAGATCTTTACGATTGTTACTATCGGCCAGCTTGTCAATTTGTTCACATCGATGCTTTTACTGCGCGCTGCTGTTTTTATGAAGAAGACCTTTATACGGAATTTGACAGCTCTCTGGTTGCGACAATTTGCGCATTGGCAACTGCAGTTTTGGTTCTCGAACAGCTTGCGAAACTCTCATTTATTTCTGGTCGACAAGCGAGGGATTTAGCGCACCTGGCGTCTAAGTGCGCTCACGGAATTTGCGATTGCCTTACGATGCTGATCGTCGATCCGGAACAAAACGAAGACGAATACGGTCACCTCCTTGAAAGGCTTAAAATGGTTGATGGAAATAGTTGGGCATTTGACGAAAAAACTCAATTAGAAGCGTAAAAATGTGCATAGAGGTTCTTGATAAAACGCACCAATCAATTCCAGCTCTCCAAAGTTCATATTTTCAAAAAAGGCTTTCATTGTGGCGAGTTCGTTATCCTTCATACTGCTGATCTGCGCTGCTTCTTTTTCCGAGAGTTGGGCCTTTCCAGACAAGCGGTAAAACGTCTCACGCAGTTCTTGCGACTCGGCATCAGGCAGGTCGTTGAAAAACATCCATTCGTTATGAATTGCTCGCATCAGCACATACTCGTGTAAACGCGTTACAGGGTGATAAAGACTTTCATCCTTGATCCATTCATAAAGTGTTTTTAGCTTACTAAAACAACGATTTGGATCCTGATTTACTAAGTATTCGGGAAAATACCACTTAAGCTCTTGCTCCAGATACTCTTCGTCGGTCTCATCGATAAGATATTCGGTTGCTGATTCAAGAAATCCGTAACCGATGTAATTCAGCTCATCGAGCATTCTCCGAGAGTATTCCTTTTCCGGGAAAAGAATCACTTTATTCCCACTCGATCGTCGCAGGCGGTTTGCTCGTGATGTCGTAGACCACGCGGTTGACTCCCGCCACTTCGTTCACGATCCTGCTTGAGATCACGTCCAGCACGTCGTAGGGCAGCTTTGCCCAGTCGGCGGTCATGGCGTCGCTTGACTCCACGGCGCGGACGACGATGGGGTAGCCGTACGTCCGCTCGTCGCCCATGACGCCTACGCTCTTGATTTCGGGCAGCACGGCGAAGTACTGCCATACGCTGCGCTCGCTGTTTCGCTCGCCGGTCTCTTCGAAAACGCGGGCGTTGTAGGCGTCCAGCTCCTCGCGGACGATGGCGTCGGCGTTCTTCAAAATCTCCAGCTTCTCTCGCGTCACGGTGCCGATGATACGGATGGCCAGGCCCGGCCCCGGGAAGGGCTGGCGGTGCACGATGTGGTCGGGCAGCCCGAGCGCCGTGCCCAGCGCGCGCACCTCGTCCTTGAAGAAGTGATCCAGCGGCTCGATCAGGTCGAACGACACGCCGTCGGGGAAGGGGATCAGGTTGTGGTGGCTCTTGATGGTGGATGCCTTGCCGCCGGTCTTGCGGGCGCCGCTCTCGATGATGTCGGGGTAGATGGTGCCCTGGGCCAGGTACTTCACCGGCCGGCCGCCCTCGGCGAGGTCCTCCGCCACGGCGAAGAACTCCTTCCAGAACTGCGAGCCGATGATGCGGCGCTTCTGCTCGGGCTCGACGACGTCGGCCAGCAGGGCGGCGTAGCGATCCTCGGCGTGCACGTGCACGAAGTCCACGTCGAACTGCTTCGTGAACACCTCTTCCACTTCTTCGGGCTCGTTCTTGCGCAGCAGGCCGTGGTTGATGAACACGCAGGTCAGCTGTTTGCCGATGGCCTTCGCGCACAGTGCGGCCACCACGGAGGAGTCCACGCCGCCCGACAGGCCCAGGATCACGCGGTCGCCGCCCACCTGCGCGCGGATGGCCGCGACGGCGTCGTCGATGATGGAGTTCATCGTCCAGCTGGCCTCGAGGCCGCAGATGCCGAACAGGAAGTTGCGCAAAAGCTCGTCGCCGTACGGCGTATGGCGCACCTCGGGGTGGAACTGCGTCGCGTACAAACGGCGCTCGGCGCACTCCATCGAAGCCACGGGACACGTGGCGGTCGAGGCCGTCACCGCGAAGCCCGCGGGCACCTCGGCCACGGCGTCGCGGTGGCTCATCCACACCGTCTGCTCGACGGGCGTCTCGCCGTACAGCGCGGACGCGCCCTCGTCGCGGCGCGTCAAGGAGGCCGCCCCGTACTCGCCGGCTTCGGTGTGGCCGACCGTGCCGCCCAGCGTCACGGCCATGATCTGCTGCCCGTAGCAGAAGCCGAGCACCGGAATGCCCAGCTCGAAGATGCCCGGATCGATGGACGGCGCGTCCTCGGCGTACACGCTGGCCGGCCCGCCCGACAGGATGATGGCCGCCGGCGCCAGCGCGGCAACCTCGGAGGCGGTGACGTCGCACGGGACGATCTCCGAGTACACGTGCAGATCGCGCACGCGGCGGGCGATCAGCTGCCCGTACTGCGCTCCGAAATCGACGACGATGACCAACTGGCTGGACGGGGTGGCAGGCATGGGGCTCTCCTTCGCGCGGGCGGCGGCCAAGCGGAGGCGCCCGCAGTACGCATCTCTCTTCTCAGCGTCCCATCTTACACGAATCACCGTCTCCGGCGCAGGTCGCAGCTTCATATACGCGCACTGCACAAAAAACAGCATGAGCCGCCGGCCTGACAGCCTTTATAATCAAATTGAGCCATCACTCGCCATGCGAAGGGGAATCCAATGGGAGACATCAAGCTGTTCAACATCAAGCCTTCGGTGCGCGCCATCGAGCTCAAGCCGGCAAAGCTCGAGAAAGGCGTGCAGCAGCTCATCGAGGCGAACATGGAGGCCTTCTTCGGCATCAGGTTCTTGCAAACGGAGTACGTCATCAACCATGCGGGGGAATACGAGAACCAGGCCGGTCGGATCGACAGCCTCGGTATTGACGAGAACAACTCTCCGATCGTGTTCGAGTACAAACGCGACTCCAACGAGAACGTCATCAATCAGGGACTGTTCTACTTGGACTGGCTCATGGATCATCGTGCGGACTTCTGGCGGCTAGTGCTCGACAAGCTCGGCAAGCAGGTCGCCGACTCGATAGACTGGAGCTCTCCGGCGGTGTACTGCGTCGCCAGCTCCTTCGGAAAATACGATCTCCACGCAATCAAGCAGATGAATCGCAACATCCGGCTCGTCCGCTACGCGAAGAGCGACGACGTCATCCTGTTCGAGTTCTTGAACGCGCCGTCGACCGCTCCGTCGGTTTCGGCGACGACGGGCGGATCGCTCGGCAAGAAATACGTGGACAAGACATTCGCCGAGCAGCTGGCCGGAGCGCCGGAGAAGCTGCGCGAGGTGGTCGACGAGGTCCGCCATTACATGGCCTCGTTCGGCGACGACGTGTCGGAGAACGAGCTGAAGCTCTACCTCGCCATCAAGAAGGTGCGCAACATCGTGTGCATAGAGGTCAACCAGAAGCGGGTGATCCTTCATTTGGCGCTCGACGCCTCGACGGTTGCGGAGACGAGTTTGGTGAGGGACTGCTCGGGCAAAGGCCATTGGGGAACAGGCGATATCGAGGTCGGCCTCACCTCGCTCGACGAGCTCGAAGAGGTGAAGCCCCTTCTCGAGCGCGCCTACCTGGAGAACTAGCGTCCTCCTGGCATCCGCGGCGTCCCGATCACCTTCCCAATCCGCCCGTGTTCCCCCTGTGGTTTCTTCGACCTCGCCGGTCGGCGTCGTGTACAATGCCCGGCATGGAGAAAGCGAACAGGGACAGAGGCGAGCTCGACGAGGAGCGCAGGCGCGACCTGCATGCCTCGTTCAACCGGCGCATCTCGTACCTGTGCAAGCTGGCGGCGCTTGTGATAGCCGTCGTGGCGTTCGCCACCATCGCCGTGGGGCAGGAAGCCCCCAAGTTCGTGCTCATGGGGCTGTGCCTCTCGGTCGCCCTGCTGGCCATCGCCATGCTGCAGGACCATTACCAGCACAAACAGTAATATCGAAGGACAACGAGGAAGTACTCGCGCATGATCATCGAAGCATTGAAAGCGTTTCTCATCGGCATCGTGGAGGGCATCACCGAGTGGCTGCCCATCTCGTCCACCGGCCACATGATTCTCGTGGACGAGTTCGTGAAGCTGCAGGTGTCTGACGAATTCCTCAAGCTCTTCCTCGTGGTCATCCAGCTGGGTGCCATCATGGCCGTGCTCATCCTGTACTTCCATAAGCTCAACCCCTTCTCGCCGAAGAAGACGAGCGTGCAGAAGAAGAGTACCTGGCGCCTCTGGGGCATGGTGGCCATCGGCTGCATCCCGGCCGCCATCATCGGGCTTCTGTTCGACGACTGGGTCAACGAGCACTTCTACAACAAGGTGACCGTCGCGGCCATGCTCATCGTGTACGGCGTGGCGTTCATCGTGCTGGAGCGTCGCAACCGCCGCCGCCTGCGCGAGGCGGAGGCGGTCCTCGCCGCGCCGCGCGGCCGCCACGCGCGCCAGCCGTACGGCGACGTGGCCGACGAGGCCGAGGCGCAGCTGTTCAAGATCACCGACGTGGACGAGATCGACTGGAAGACCGCTCTCAAGATCGGCTGCTTCCAGGTGCTCGCCATCATCCCCGGCACGAGCCGCTCCGGCGCCACCATCATCGGCGGCATGCTGTCGGGCTGCTCGCGTACCGCGGCGGCCGAGTTCACGTTCTTCTTGGCCATTCCCATCATGTTCGGCTGGGGCCTGGTGAAGTGCCTCAAGTTCTTCGCCGCGGGCCTGGCCATGACCATGACGGAGGTCGTCGTGCTCGCGGTGGGCATCGTGACGGCGTTCGTCATGTCGGTGGTAGCCATCAAGTTCCTCATGGGCTACATCAAGAAGAACGACTTCACCGCGTTCGGCTGGTACCGCATCGTGGTGGGCGTGCTGGTGCTGGGCTACTTCGTGTTCGAGTCGATGGGCATGCTGCCGTAGGGCTCGTCGCATTTGCGCGTCGCCTCCGCCTCGCGGTCTACCATATCGATGAGCCGCTGCTGCGAGTTGATGCCCATTTTGCGGTAGATATGGGCGATGTGAGTTTTCGCCGTATTGCCGCTGATAAACAGCTTCTGCTGGATGTACTCGGCGTTTCGTCCCTTCGCCAAACATAAAAACACCTCCATCTCGCGCTGCGACAGGTCGTACTGACGCATCACGGCGTCGCAGCGCTCGCGGAACGGCGCGGCGTTCTTCGGCGGGTCGATGATCGGCGGGCTGTCGGCCCCGGCCGTCATGACTGCGAGCAGCGCCTCCTTCGTCTCCGAGTCGTCTGCCCCGTAGAGTGCGAACGCCGCCACCACGACCACGGCGATGATGCACGACAGCAGCGCGAGCTGCTCGGCGGCGAGCGGGAAGGCGTGGAACGCGAAGTAGGCAACGAGCACGCCCGCCGTGAAACCCGTCCACTGCGCGAAGCGGCCCTTGGCGTAGCGCCTGACCGGGTAGAGCTGGAACTCGGCATTCGAGACCACGAGGTCGGTCCACTCCATGAGCGTCGCATAGGCGAACGTCCCGATGGCTACGGCCCCGCATGCGGTGCGTCCCACTTCGTCGCAGAACGGGATGAACAGGATGGAGGCGGCCACGATGGGCACGGTGGCCCGTTGCATGGTGCCCACATCCCACCTCGACCTCGTGCGTTTGACGGCCCAGAGTATGGCCACTCCGGCGCCCACCACGCCGGCAGCGGCGGCTACGAGAACCGAAGGCAGGCCCATGAGCGCAAGCATGACCACGACGTAACCGTATACGAGCCCGTTTGTCGCCACCGACAACGCTGCTTTCAAAGTGATCGCGGGCTCGCGGTGGAACCCCTTCATGGCCGCAAGCTCTTCCTCACCGGTTTTCCGCAGCAGAAAGTATGCCAGAAGGTCGCAGGCAACGAGGCAAAACGCTATGCCGAGCAATCCTACAAGAGGTTCGCCGGCTCCGGCCACCAGCAGGAACAGGGGCGTGGCGAGCGCTCCGCCGCAGGCGATGGAGAGCGCCGTCCACTTCGCCGGCATCATGCTGAAGAGCACCGCCCACGACAGGGAGAGCGCGAGCTCCGCAGCGCCGAGCAGCACCCACGCGGCCACCAGCACGGGTAGCACGGCGTCACCGCCCACGGCCCCGCTCCAGCAGAGCGCCGAGAGGGCGAACGCGGGCGCCAGCAGCGCGAGCGAGCCGGGGAGTACGAGCCTCTTCAGCCGGTCGAACACGGCATCGGGCCTTCGCAGGCAGAACAACAGCGCGGCGTTGGCTGTCACACGCGACACGATGAGGCAGGCTACGCCGACCTCCACGGCCTCGAACGACAAGAGCGGCAACGCCGGCGAGAATACGATATAGGTTCCCCAGACGGTCAGGCAGGCGAACCCTAAGGTTGCCAGCACGCAGGCCGCCGATCCTCGCATGGCCGAGGCGCTTCCCTCCGCCTCCCTCCCGTTTCGATCGCTTTGGTTCTCTGCCATTCTGCCGCCTCTCGTCCTCGCGGATCACTCTGCGAAGGTGACGCTCTTCGGCCTGGTGGGCAGCCGATCACGATCCCAGGGTGATGACGGGCGCCTTTGCTCGGCCGTATCGTCTACCCACCATCTTTGCGCAACGTCGCACCTTGTGTCAAACGATGGCATCCGGGGATCGCCGCAGAAGCGGCGACGGGCGAGAGAGGAGCTGTGTTATGGCCGAGACGACGAGGGAAGTCAAGCGGGCGTCGTGTTTCCTGTGCCACTTGAACTGCGGCGTGCTCTGCACGAAGGAGAACGGGCGCATCGTGAAGATCGAGGGCGACCCCGACAACCCGCACAACGAGGGCTACGTGTGCGCCCGCTTGGAGCAGGATCGTTGGAAAGACTTCGAGTACAACCCCAACCGCCTGAAGAAGCCGCTCAAGCGCGCGGGCGAGCGCGGCGAGGGCAAATGGGAGGAGATCTCCTGGGATCAGGCGTTCGACGAGATGGCGCAGCGCTTGGCTGCGCTGCGGGACGAGTACGGCGCCGAGACGCTCTGCTTCCTCGAGGGTACGTACCGCACCCAGTCGAACCTGCACTACAAGTTCACGAACCTGTTCGGCAGTCCCAACACCGGCGGCAACGGCACCATCTGCTACAGCTCCGACATGTGGCTGGAGCCCTGCACCTACGGCGGCTTCTGCTCCGACAAGTCTGACTGGAAGCGCGCAGACCTCGTGGTGCTCTGGGGTCGCAATCCCGCCGCATCCGAGCTGCTCAACTGGCAGTGGACGCTCAAGAACATGAAGGAGCGCGGCGCCAAGCTCATCGTCATCGACCCGCGCTACTGCGAGGTGGCCCAGCATGCCGACCTGTTCCTGCAGATCCGCCCCGGCACCGACGCAGCGCTCGCGCTCGGCATGATCAACGTGATCATCGAGGAGGACCTCTACGACCACGAGTTCGTGGACGCATGGTGCCACGGGTTCGACGAGCTCAAGGTCCGTGCGGCCGAGTACCCGGTGGACAAGGTGGCCGAGATCACCTGGATCCCCGCTGACAAGATCCGCCAGGCCGCCCGCATGTACGCCACCACGAAGCCGGCGTGCTTGCCGTGGGGCGAGAAGGGAGGTGACGGTTGCGGCATCAACGCGACGAGCGCCATCCGCGCGAAGGCCATCCTGCGCTCCATCACGGGCAACATCGACAAGGTGGGCGGCGACCAGCTCACCATGCCGGGCGATCGCGGCAACACCGAGGATATGAACTTCTCCCATGACGCCCTGCCGCAGGAGCAGCGCGACAAGATGGTGGGCAACGACGTGTACCCCGGCCTCACGTTCAAGGGCTGGGACATCATCTCCGAAGCCTATCCGCGCTTCTACCCCTACAGCAATGCCCCGCTGCTGTTCCGCCAGATGGTAAGCGGCGACCCGTACCCCATCAAGGCGTGCATCGTGCAGGCCGACAACCCCATGCTCGCGTTCTCGAACACGCGCCTCGTGCACGAGGCCCTGAAGAGCCTCGACCTGCTCATCGTGCACGACTACTTCATGACTCCCACGGCGGCGCTCGCCGACTACGTGCTGCCCGCGGCCACGTGGCTCGAGCGCTGCAGCATCGGCTACCCCACGATGGACGTCGAGCAGGTGAGCATGGCCGGCAGCATGCCGGTGGTCGAGCGCTTCGAGGGCGGCACCGACATCGACTTCCGCGATGATTACGAGTTCTGGTACGGCTTGTCCGAGCGCCTGGGCTTCGCCGACAAGTGGTGGGGGCCGTCCTATGAGGATATGATGAACGACCAGGTTGCTCCCTTTGGTATGAAGTTCCGCGACTTCTGCGAGAAGGTGAAGTACCTCAAGGTGCCCAACGAGCCCGAGAAGTACAAGAAGGAGGGCTTCCGGTTCCTCACGCCCACCGGCAAGGTGGAGCTGTACTCCACCATCATCGAGAAGCTGGGCGAGGGTTTCGACCCGCTGCCGAGCTTCGAGTATCCGCCGAACTTCCCCGAAGCCGACCCCGCCTATGCGGAGGAGTACCCGCTGTGCATGATCACGGGTGCCCGCTTCATGCCGTTCTACCACACGGAACATCGCCAGCCCGGCGCGTACCGCGACCTGCATCCCGACCCGATCTTCGACATCCATCCCGACACGGCCATGGCGCTCAACATCGCCCCGGGCGACTGGTGCTGGATCGAGACGCACAAGGGCCGCATCAGGCAGCGCGCCCGCACGACCACCATCGTGGACCCGCGCGTCATCAGCGTGCAGCACGATTGGTGGTTCCCCGAGAAGCCCGAGGCCGAGCCGTCGCTGTTCGGCGTGTACGAGTCGAACGTGAACGTCATCCTGGACGACGATCCGAAGTACCTCGACCCGCTCATGGGCTCGTGGCCGCTCACCGGCGCGTCCGCCAAGGTGTACAAGTGCGAAGAGGGGGAGGCGTAGTATCTATGTGCTTCCGACCTGCATCGACCACCATGGGCGCACGCATCTGCCTTGCATGCCACTACGTCTGCGACGACGTGGCGGCGACGGTTTGCCCGCAGTGCGGCGAGCCGTTCGACGCGCCGCCCGCCGACGCCCCCGCCGCTGCGGCGCCTGCCGGGGCACCGGCCCCGGGCGCGCCGGCGGCACCGGTCCCGCCGAAGGCTCCAAGAGGCGAACGCTGACTGATCGTCGTATGGCCGTCCGCTTCCGTGGTTCTTCCCGCTAAATCCCAGCGGCGCGCTTACCGGGCGCGCCGCTTTTGCTATCATGTCAGGCACACGTGTTGCCCGAAGAGGCCCTCCAACGTGCGGGGGCGCGGGCCGAAACGCACGTTATCGCATGAGAGCCATGAGAGGAAAGCCGATGTCTGAGAAAGACACCTCCCTTGCGGAGATTCAGGAACATCGTGCCAAGATCGACGAGATCGACCGCCAGATCGTCGCGCTGCTCAACAAGCGCGCCGGCCATTCGCTGGTCATCCGCGGTCTCAAGCCCGGTGCCCATCTGGGCCTGTACGACGCCAAGCGCGAAGAGGAGATCTTCGCCAAGGTGAGCAGCTACAACGAGGGTCCCCTGTACAACGAGAACCTGCGCGAGATCTACGCCACCATTCTCAAGATCATGAAGGAGACCCCGTCGGTATGAGCGAAGTCAACATCCCCTCTATCCCCGATCTCGGATCGCGCTCCGACGAGATCACCATCTTCGCCGGCCCGTGCTCCGTGGAGTCGGTCGAGCAGTTCGACGAAGTGGCCGCATGTGTGGCCGGCCTCGGCCTCACCTGGATCCGCGGCGGCGCGTTCAAGCCGCGCACGAACCCGCACTCGTTCCAGGGCCTGGGCGAGGAAGCCCTCAAGATCATGCGCGACGCGGGCGAGAAGCACGGCCTGAAGACGCTCACCGAGGTCATGGACTCCGCGCACTGCGAGCTCGTGCACTCCTACGTGGATGGTCTACAGGTGGGCGCGCGCAACTTCCAGAACTTCAGCCTGCTGAAGAAGATCGGTCAGGTGACCGCCGAGTCGCACAAGATGGTGCTGTACAAGCGCGGCTTCGCGGGCACCATCGCCGAGTGGCTGGCCGCCACCGACTACCTCACCGCCGAGGGCAACGACAACGTGGTGCTGTGCGAGCGCGGCATCCGCACGTTCGAGACGGCCACGCGCTTCACGCTGGACATCGCGGCCGTGCCCGTGATCCACAAGCAGTCGCTGTGCCCCGTGTGCATCGACGTGTCGCACCCCGCCGGCCAGCGCGACCTCGTGCCGTCGCTCGCCTACGCCGCCGTGGCGGCCGGGGCCGACTCCCTCATGATCGAGGTGCACCCCAACCCGCCCGCGGCCCTCTCCGACGGCCCGCAGCAGCTGACGCCCGCCCAGTTCGAGGTGCTCGTCGCCAAGCTCCGCGAGATCGCCGCCGTCTTCGGCAAGCGCATCGTGTAAAGGATCGGACGCGTCCGACGGGCGGAAACCCGGCGGACACGCCCCGTTCGTAAAAACTTTACCCGAGCTTTACCTTCCCTTGACGAAGGCCTTACCGTCCGCCCGGTATCCTTTCGACTCACGTGCACTGACGCTGCAACCGATGAAGCGAAGGGGAGTCCCGCGTGAACGCTCCGATGGAAACCGTGTTCGGCCTCTTGGGCGGACTGGCCGTGTTCCTGTTCGGCATGAACATGATGTCCGAGGGCCTGCAGAAGGCCGCCGGCGCCAGGATGAAGTCGATCCTGTCTCTGCTCACCTCCAATCCCGTGCTCGGCGTGCTGGCCGGCGCCGTGGCCACCGCCGTGCTGCAGAGCTCGAGCGCCACCACGGTCATGGCCATCGGCTTCGTGAGCGCGCGCCTCATGACCATGCGCCAGGCCATCGCGGTCATCTTCGGCGCGAACATCGGCACTACGATGACGGCCCAGCTCATGGCCTTCAAGATCAGCGACTACATCTGGCTCATCGTGTTCGTGGGCTTCATCGTGTGGTTCGTGGCGAAAGACGAGCGAATCAAGAACATCGGCCAGACCGTGTTCGCGTTCGGCCTCCTGTTCGTGGGTATCGACACGATGGGCGCCGTCATGAAGCCGCTCGCGCAGAGCGACGTGTTCCTGACCATGATCGACCAGGTGAAGGACATCCCTGCGCTCGGCGTGGTGGTGGGCACGGTGATGACGCTCGTGGTGCAGAGCTCGAGCGCCACCATCGCCGTGCTGCAGAGCTTCGCCTCCCAGCCCGGCCCCGACGGCGTGACCAGCGTGCTGGGCCTGCAGGGCTCCATCCCCATCCTGCTGGGCGACAACATAGGCACCACCATCACCGCGCTTCTGGCCTGCATCGGGCAGTCGCGCGACGCGAAGCGCACGGCCGTGGCGCACAGCGTGTTCAACGTCACGGGCGCGTTTCTGTTCATCTGGTTCGTGCCAGTGCTCGCCTCGTTCGTGCAGCTCATCACGCCGGGTCCCGAGCTTGACGTCATCGCGCGGCAGATCGCGAACGCCCACACCACCTTCAACGTCGTCTGCACGCTTCTGTGGCTGCCGCTTCTGGGCGTGATGGTGAAGATCGTCACGTTCCTCGTTCCGGGCAAGGAGGAAGAGCACGGGCCGGGCGCGCTCGTCACGCTCGACGAGAACATCCTCGGCCAGCCGGTGTTCGCCATCCGCATGTTCGGCGAGGAGCTGCAGAAGTTCTGCGACAAGGTGGGCTCCATGCTGGAGACGCTGCCCGGGGCCGTCGCGAGCCGGGACGCCGCCGCGCTCAAGGCCCTGCAAGGCGACTGCGCCCAGGTGGAGGCCGCGGAGGTGGAGCTTGCGAACTACGCGGTGGAGCTGCTGAGTGCCGGCGCGACCTCGGAGCGGCAGGCGGCCGAGATCACCGACCTCATGTCCATCGTGGACGCGGTGGGCCGCATCGGCTCGCGCTGCGGCGAGGTGGCCGGGCTCTACGGCGAGAACCTCGCATCCAAGAAGCCGTTCTCGGACGAGGCGCGCGAGGAGCTGGCCGAGAGCGCTGCCATGGTGTCGGAGATGTACGATGCGGTGCTGCGGTTCCTAAGCGACCAGGATGCGGCATCCGAGCAGGTGCTCGACGAGCGCCGGCGCGCCATCATCAAGCGCCAGAGCAAGGCCCGCAAAGCCCACTTCCGCCGCGTGAGCAGCCGCCAGTGCGCGCCCGAGAACAAGGCCGTGTACAACCAGCTGCTGCTCGGGCTCGAGCGCGCGGGCAACGAGTGCTCGAACCTCGTGGAGCACGGCGCGGAGCTGTCCATGTGGCGCGACTCCCTCGGCGCCGGCCGCCCCGGCGGCGACGAGCCCGCCGGTCCGCTCGACGAGCTGGCCGAGGCGTGCGCATAGCGGGCCGGCAGCCTGGGGCGAGATGGGGAGACGTGGTGGGGAGACGGAGACGCAGGACGGAGACGCAGGGACGGGGATGACGTCTCATAGTCGTGTTTTCTCACGTTGCCCTGCCGCTTTCGGTGCGAAAGCGCGCGAAACGACGTCTCGTGGCAGTTTTTGACGTTAGTTGATCATTCCCTCGGCTCCCTTGCTGCGTGGGTATGAGGCGCCACATCGCTGAGCTGGGGCGATGGACGGGCGAGATGTTGGCGGCGATGCTGCGGTGCCGCCCGATGATCGACTAACGTCAAAAACTGCCATGGAATCAGGTTCTCGGCGCTCTCGGCGAACCTACCGACGTTGCCCCTTGCGCAGATTGCGCGCGTTTGTCCGCGGCCCTGCGGGAAAAGCGGTAGAATACGGAAGCTTGATTTCACCTCCATCCGTAGGAGACTGCTCACATGCCAATCGACATCGAAACCCTGAACGGGCCGCAGCGCGAGGCGGTCGTCACCATCGACGGGCCGCTGCTCGTGCTGGCGGGCGCCGGCTCGGGCAAGACGCGCGTGCTCACGTACCGCATCGCGAACCTCATCGAGAACCACGGCGTTGCCCCGTGGGAGATCCTGGCCATCACGTTCACGAACAAGGCGGCCGCCGAGATGCGCGAGCGCCTGAACGGCCTCGTGGGCCCGCGCTGCCGCGGCATGTGGGTGTCCACGTTTCACAGCATGTGCGTGCGCATCCTGCGCGCCGACGCCGAGAAGCTGGGCTTCACGCGCAACTTCACCATCTACGACGTGGACGACCAGAAGCGCCTGTACAAGGAGATCATGGCCGAGCTGGACATCGACCCCAAGCGCTTCCCGGTGAACGCGCTCATGAACCGCATTTCCACGGCGAAGAACGAGCTCGTGGTGCCGGGCGACTTCGAGAAACAGGCCTCCGACCCGGTGGGGAAGGTGGCCGCCCGCGTGTACGCGCGCCTGCAGGAGCGCCTGCGCGCCGCGAACGCCTTCGACTTCGACGACCTCCTGCTCTACGCCTACCTGCTGCTCAAGAACCACGAGGACGTGCGCGCCGCCTACCAGCAGCGCTTCCGCTACCTCATGGTGGACGAGTACCAGGACACGAACCACGCCCAGTACGCCATCACGCAGCTTCTGGCGGAGGGGCACAAGAACATCATGGTGGTGGGCGACGACGACCAGTCCATCTACTCGTGGCGCGGCGCCGATCTGCGCAACATCCTGGAGTTCGAGCAGGACTATCCGAACGCCCACGTGGTGAAGCTGGAGCAGAACTACCGCAGCGTGGGCAACGTACTGGCCGCGGCCAACGCCGTCATCGCGAACAACCAGCACCGCAAGCAGAAGAAGCTTTTCACGGCCTCAGAGGATGGCGAGAAGATCAACGTGTACCTGGCCTCCGACGAGCGCGACGAGGGCCGCTGGATAGCCGGCGAGATAGAGAAGCAGCGCTCGGCGGGCCTTTCGTACAACCAGATGGCCGTGTTCTACCGCACGAACGCCCAGTCCCGCATGCTGGAGGACATGCTGCTGCGCGCCGGCGTGCCCTACCGCATCGTGGGCGGCACGCGCTTCTTCGACCGCGCCGAGATCCGCGACGTCATGGCCTACCTCACGCTCATCGTGAACCCTGCCGACGACATCGCCGCCAAGCGGGTGGTCAACGTGCCGCGCCGCGGCATCGGCAAGACCACCATCGAGCGCATCGAGCAGTTCGGGCGCGAGATGGACATGCCGTTCATCGAGGCGGCAGAGCTCGCCATCGTGGACCCGGAGCTGCGCGCCTCCACGCGCCAGTCAGTGGCCTCGTTCGTGGGCCTGATCAACGAGGCGCGCACCTACGGCGGCGACTTGCGCAAGGTCATCGAGGCCGTCATCGACAAGAGCGGCCTCATCGGCGCCCTGCAGGCCGAGAACACCGACGAGGCGCGCGGCCGCATCGAGAACATCCAGGAGTTCCTGGGCGTGGTGGACGAGTTCGTGGATACCCATGACGACGAGGATGCGGATTACGCGGCCCCTACGGCGGAGGGCGACGACGAGGCTGCAGATGCGGCCCCCGCGCGCGTGTTGCGGGGTGATTCGCTCGCGGACTTCATCGAGTGGGTGCGCCTGCGCACCGACCTCGATACCGTGGCGGAGGACGGCAACGCGGTCACGCTCATGACCGTGCACTCGTCGAAGGGCCTCGAGTTCGACTGCGTGTTCGTGGCCGGCATGGAGGAGACGCTGTTCCCCCACATGAACTCGGTGGGAGACGCGGCGAGCGTCGAGGAGGAGCGCCGCCTGGCCTACGTGGCCATCACGCGCGCCCGCAAGCGCCTGTTCCTCACCTGCGCCTCGCAGCGCCAGATCTTCGGGCAGACGTCGGCGAACCCGGTGTCGCGCTTCATCCAGGAGATCCCTGCCGAGCTGCGCCAGTCCTCCGGCGTGGGGTCGGCGGGCTTCAGCGGCACGGGCTGGGAGAAGCGCGGCAGCCGCCGCGGCATCGCGGGCTCCGGCGCCGAGGCGGGGGAGGGCCGCGTGTTCGGCCGCTCGAGCGCCTCGGGTTCCGCCGGCCGCTCCGACCGTCGCGCCGAGGCGTACGCGCGTCCCGACGCGGGAAAGAAGGCTGCGGCGAAAATGGCGTTCGCCGCCGGCGACTCCGTGGACCACAAGACGTTCGGCCGCGGCAAGGTGACGAAGGTGGACGGCGACACGCTCTACGTGAAGTTCGCCAAGTCGGGCCAGACGAAGAAGCTGCTGAAGGACTACGCGCCCATCGTGAAGATCGGCGCTTAGGCGGCAGGCGCCGACGGTGCGGTGACGCGCGCTTTTTTCGCAGCGGCCTTGCTTGTTGCGGCTTGATCCTGCATGATGGAATTCAACGGGGGTGCGCGATACCGCGGGGGGGGGCGGTGCGTACCCTGACGACGACGAGGAGAAAGCAGGCCCGCATGAGGATCGTGGCCGACTCATCCGTGATGTTCTCCGTGGAGGAGGGGGCGAGGCGCGGCATGGCGGTGCTTCCGCTGACCGTGTCCATAGACGGAGCTACCTGGCTTGAATACGAGGATATCTCGTCGGAGGAGTTCCTGGCCCTCGTGCGTGCCGGAGCCCTTCCCCAGAGCGCCTCCCCGCCGCCCGCGCTCACGCTGGCAGCTTACGACACGGACGAGGAAGTGGTGCACCTGGCCATGGCCGACGGCCTGTCCGGCGCCTACGAGATGGCCTGCGGCCTGCGCGATCAGGCTCGGCACCCCGAGCGCGTTCACGTGCTGAACACGCGGACGCTCTGCGTGCCGCACCGTGCGCTCGCGTGCTATGCCGTGAAGCTGGCTGCACAGGGCCTCGGCGCGGCGGAGGTCGTGGGGCGGCTGGAGGCCATGATGGGCACCGCGCGCTCCTGCCTCATACCCGAGGATTTCGACTACCTGCGCCGCGGCGGCCGGCTCACGCCCCTTGCGGCCAAGTTCGCTCACCTGGTTAAGGCGTTCCCTGTGATGGAGCAGACCGACGACGGTCGGAGGCTGGGCAAGCTTGCCATCGCCCGCTCGTTCAAGAAGGCCATCGCCGCCGTTGCGGCCGACTTCGAGGGACGCGGGATAGGCGAGGGGTATTACGTGGGCGTGAGCCACGCCGACAACCCCTGCCAGGCAGCCGAGGCGCTCGCCTACCTGGAGGAGCGCTTCCCGGGCTGCCGCTTCGGCCTGTTCGAGCTCGGCCCGGCCTTCATCACGCAGGGCGGCCCCAGCTGCATCGCCATCCAGGCAGTCGACCTGGCCGCATGCCCTGACTTGGATCTCTCGTAAACAGGCTGGCAGGTAGAGTGCAGGGCAAGGGCTCTGCCCTTGCAGCAGCGTGGCGAATGGCCCCGGTCGGCGGCAAGGGCAGAGCCCTTGCCCGCGAGGCGGTCTCGCCGCGGCTGCAGCCATAGCCGCGCCTAAAGCTCGTCGCGCGCCTCCTCCACCATGGACAGCAGCTCCTGCTGGTTGTGGATGTCCAGCTTGCGGTAGATATGGCTGATGTGCGTCTTGGCCGTACTCTTCGAGATGCACAGCTTGTCCTGGATGTAGGCGGCGTTGTGGCCCTTGGCCAGCAGGAACATGACCTCGGTCTCGCGGCGCGACAGCAGGTAGCGGTCGGCGATGACCTCGCATTGCGAGCGGAACCGCCCGCTCTTGCGCGAGCGCTCGGCCTCCGACGAGGCCGCGTCCGGATCCTTGACCGCCTCTTTCGCCGGTTCCTTGGCCAGCTGGGTGTCCGCCGCCAGCTTGGACGGCGTCGCGCTTCCTATGCTGGCGGCGCGCCAGCCGGGAGTGCCGGCCGAGCCGTAAGAGGGAAGGTCTGACGGCGTCTCGGCCGCCACGGAGTCCATGCCGAAGAGCGTTCCGGGCGTGGGCATCGGCAAAGCCTCCATCTCGGCGCTGTCGTCGGATGCCTCCGTGCTTGCCCGGCGCGAAGCCCAGACAACCCTCTCTATCTGATGGTTGAAGGACTCTATGGCGTCGAAATCGCGTCCGCCCTTCACCACGATGCGCTTGATGTCGCGTACGCGAGGCAGCAGCGCGTACGCCACCACCATGGCCATCATGATGAGCACGGCGCCACCGGCCTCGCCGAACGGCGAGAGGGACGACAGGAACGTGAGGTCGGCCATCGACAGCGACCCGGCTATCGAGCCCAGGGCCAGGCAGCCGCGCCCGATGCCGAACACGAAGATGGGCGACAGGCGGAACTCCTGCGACAGCTCGCCGAAGAACACCCACATGAGCGCCTCGAAGCACATGTAGCCGGTGAGCAGCACGAGTGCCGCGATCATGGAGTTGTCCAACGCGAGGGACGGCAGGAAGAACAGCGTGATGGCGATGAACGGTACAAGCGGCCGGAACAGGAAATCCCAGTGGCTGCGCTTGTCGATGGAGAACGTGGTGACCAACAGCAGCACGGTGGCCGCGCCGCCGGCGAACAGCGCCAGCAGCTGCGTGGTGAGGTCGGACGACGGCAAGATGACCTGCGTGGACAGCGAGCGGAGCGCGCCCAGCGCGAAGCCGAACAGCAACACTGGGAGCGCGAAGCGCAGGCAGAACGGCCCTTTGTGCACCGGCAGCGGGTTGAAGATGGGTATGGCGTGGCGCACGGCATAGCTCACCGGCGTGAGGTGCCACAAAATGGGCAGCTCCAGCAGCGGCAGGCAGGCGGTGAGCACGCCCGAGTAGGGCGCGGGCACCATATGGAGCGCGATGGAGTAGATGGCCACGGCTATGACGATGGCCACGGCCGTGTTCATGACGATGGTGGCGGCGCCGTGGCGCGAATAGGCGGTGCCCCAGAACAGCAGCAGCAAGGCCGATCCGATGCCCGTGGACACACCGGCGAACACGGTGGCCGCTATGCCCAGCGTCCCGGGCAGCGTGGCGGCGAACACGGCGAACGTGCCCGCCGAGGTGAGGATACCCGCTCCGAGCAGCACGCGCTTGGCGGTGTAGAGCTTGAGGAGTTTCTGGTCGGTTATGGCGGCGAACAGAAGCGACAGCCCGAACACCACGATGGAGATGAGGAAAACATACGATACGAAGGAGTGCGACTGGCCGAAGAACCCCTCGGGCGAGGGGATCTGGAAGATGGAGTTCGTTCCGAACATGGCAGCGTAGATCCATGCCTGGTGTATGCCGAAGCCCAAGGACAGGATATTGAGCTCTCCCTGCGTCCCCATGCCTCGGTGGTCGTCTACGGTGATGCTGATGCGCGGGAGGTTGATGGCCATGGGCGTTTTTTCCTCGCATTCCCCTGTCGAGGCGATCATCGGACATAGTCTTCTCGGTCGGATGCTGTCCTGCTGCTGCCTCCGTGTCTGTCGGCGTCGCCTGCGGCGCCGATCCGGCCGATGGGCTCCACTATAAACGTTTCCGCGGTTCTGTTCAAATGACGCGATCGCGTGGCTACCACCCTTATCTGGGGATATTGGGTTGTCTATGCCGTAGGGACGATAAAAATCAACCTCTCGGGACGATGCTTCCCCGTGCGGCGCCGTAAGGGGCGCGGCCGTCCTGCAAGGATTGGGCCGGCCCGCGCGCGGGATAGCTGCAGGCGGGGAGGCTTGCGCTGCCGATCGGCCTAGGTCGGGGCGACGGCCCACCGACCGCCCTCCAGCGCCCGCCGGTGTCTGCACAGTCCTGCGCCCTGCGCCCGCCCGGCCCTCGGCCGTCCGGCCAGCCCGGGCCTGCGCGAAACGACCTGAAAAGGCGCGTCCGATAAATCGATCCCAGGGGTCGATGCCCGGTCGGTAAAGCGTACCCGCGAGAGGATGACCGCTCGCCCCGTGTTTCGTACCCTTCGACTTGGATATTTCTTTTGCATGCTCACGGCCGTTTCGGTCTCCTGCGCAAAAGGAAATAACGCGATCAGGCAAGAGAATCGGGGAAGGAGGGTGCGCGCAGTCGTTTCTTCTGGAGACGGCACGGTCTTGTAGGCAGGTTGCGAACGCCGTTGAGGGACGGCGGTCGAAACTACGGAAGCGTCGGTTATTCAAGCAATACTGAAGCGTCCGTAATTTCCTGAAGGCACGTTGCGGTTCCGGTCTTGCCACTGTGCAAAGGGGAAGAGTTAAGCGCCGGAGGCGCACGCACCCGCTTCGAGCGGGGGCGGGCGACCCGGTTCCTTATCATACGAGTTACCTCAAAAGGAGGGACTGATGGATAAAAAAGAGTTCACGGTCTCGGAAGTCATCGACTCTATCGGCATCAGCAAGCACACGTGGGTCGTGTTCGTGCTGCTGGCCTTTGCCATGATCTTCGACGGCTACGACTTCATGATCGTCAATTCGACCAACCTGTTCGTGGCCCATACGTTCTGGCCCGACAACGCGAACCCGGGCGCGCTCATGGGCTCGCTGACCACGTGGGGCCTGCTGGGCATGGTGCTCGGCGGCGCGTTCGGCGGCATCATGTCCGACAAGATCGGCCGCAAGAAGACGCTGATCGCGGCCGTCATGTTCTACGGCCTGTTCACGCTGCCGCAGGCGTTCGCGAACGACCTGGCGTTCTTCGCCGCGTTCCGCCTGATCGCCGGCTTCGGCGTGGGCTCCTGCATCCCCGTTGTGACGACGGTGTTCTCCGAGAGCATGCCCTCCAAGCAGCGCGGCATCTTCGTGACGTTCGGCATGGCGTTCATGGTCGTGGGCTGGGTGCTCGCGGGCCTCATCGCCAACCCCATCTGCAACGCGGCCACGCCGCTGCTGGGCGACTTCACGAACCAGGTGACCTACACGCTCGCGGACGGCGGCACCGCCACGATGTACGCCAACTGGCGTCTGTGCTACCTGATCGGCGCCATCCCGCTGCTCTACGGCATCGTGCTCATCTTCGCCATGCACGAGACGCCGCACTGGTACGCCAACTCCGGCAACAAGGCCATGGCCTGCAAGCGCCTGACCGAGATCGAGCAGGCCACGCGCCACACGTCCCATGAGTACGACCCCGCCCTGCTCATCGTGCCGCCGAAGCCGGCCAAGACGGGCCCGAGCGTGCTGTTCTCCAGCAAGTTCATCGTGGCGACCTGCGCTATCTGGGCCGCCTACTTCGTGGGCCAGTTCTGCGTGTACGGCATGAACGCCTGGATCCCCACGTGGTTCGTGGGCCTGGGCTACTCGCAGGCCGACTCGGTCGCCCTCCAGACGTGGAACAACGTGGCGGCCATCGCCTCGAACATCGCCGTGGGCTTCGTGTCCGACAAGGTGGGCCGCAAGCGCAACCTGGCGTTCTCCTGGCTCTTCTGCATCGTGGCCATCGTCCTGTGCTCCATCTTCGTGGCCCCGAACAACATGGGCCTGTGCATCGCCCTCATGCTGCTGTTCGGCTTCGCGCTGAACTACGCCATCACGGCCGTCCAGCCCCTCATGCCCGAGAGCTATCCCACGGCCATTCGCAACACCGGCACGTCCTGGTGCCAGGCGTTCGCCCGCTTCGGCGGCTCCGCCTCCTCCATCGTGCTCGGCGGCATCGCCGGCATGGCGTTCTTCCAGACGGCCACCGGCGCCACGAACTGGTCGACGGTCGTGCTCGTGCTCATCGTGCCGTTCGCCCTGGGCTTCGTCTGCACCGTGCTGTTCGTGAAAGAGACGGCTGGCAAGACCATGGACCAGCTGGCGGCCGAGGAGGAGAAGCTCGGCGCCTCCGAGCGCGACGGCAACATGCGCTTCATCATCATGCTGGTGATCGTGGCCATCCTGGCCGTGCTCTGCATCGCCTGCCCGCTCATCGTGCCGAACTGGGCGAAGCAGCCCTACGCCCTGCCGCTCATGGCAATCGGCCTGCTGCTCCCGTTCGTGTACTTCTTCGTGTTCGGCGGCGCGCAGCTCGCCAAGAACAAGGCCGCCAAGGCCTCCGCTTCCCTGGGCGACGAGGCCTCCACGAAGGCTTAAGCGCTCTTTGACCTGCCGCGCATACGCGCGTTGAACGAGAAGGGCCGGAACCTGCGGGTTCCGGCCCTTTCTCATGGTGCTCGGTGCGGGAAAGGCTGCAGCCCTTAGGCGTTGCCCCCCTCCTCCTGCGCCAGCAGCTCCTCGTAGGTGTAGCCCTTGCCCGAGAACAGCCAGTTCTTCGCCTTCTCGAGCTTGGTGGCGCCCGGGTTCTTGAGGCCCTCGCTCAGGCCCTTGTACTCCTCCTTGATGCCCATGGCGATGACGGCCGCCGTGGCGATGCGCAGCTTGGCCACGTCGCGCACCCGTATCTCGTAGCACGCTCCGCGGTTCTTGAAGTCCACCACCTGCACGTGCACCTCCTTGCGGCCGTCCTCCTCGTCCACGAAGTCGAAGGGCGGGTTGCTCAGGCTGCCGTCGATCTGCCACTTCATCCCGTTGACGTAGTAGTGCTCGAACAGGTGCAGCGTGTGGAACACGTACTCCCATCGCTCCAGCTTCAGGTAGTAGGTGAGCGCCTTCGCATCGGGCTTGATGGAGCCCATCTCTCCGCCCATGCGGCCGAAGATGGCCACCCGGTCGCGTTCGCCCGACCAGGCTCCCTTGAGGCTCAGGAACACGTCGCCGTCCTCGTACCACACGTCGAAGTCCTCGTGGCGCGCGATGGCGTCCACCGGAAAGTACACCTTGTTGTTCTTCAAAGAAATCCCCCTTAAAAGGCGCGTTTTCGCTTGCTTCGATTATAGCGCAGGGGTGCTTGGCGCAGGGCGCTCGGGGCTGTTTTCAGGGGCTTCGTCGGGGTTTGAGCGCTTTGGTGACGAAAGTCTAAAAATGGCCTTTGAACAGGTAAAATAACAAACAGTAACCCACCGGGTTGACGAAAATCAACCTCCGGGGACGATGGTATGATCCTCAAAATTGTCCCCGTGATTCGATGCCCCATCCGCCCAGGCAACTAAGCTGTTTCCCGTCAGGCTTTCGCTGACGAACATTATGGCAAGGGGTTGGCAGCAAGACGGCGCGATGCGCCGCCCGAGCCGGCCGAAGAAATGAGACGGAGGATTCCCCTATGTGCTTCAGACCAGCAGATGCAGGTGCGAGCGGCGGCATGAACAAGTGCCCCGAGTGCGGCAAGACCATCCAGATGATGGCCGGCGTTACGTTGAAGGCATGCCCGTTCTGCAAGGCTGACTTCACGCCGTACATCAACGGTGAGAAGCCGCTGCCGAACGCGGCTCCCGGTGCCCCCGCGGCCCCCGCAGCTCCCGGCGCCCCGAAGGCCCCCGCGGCCCCCGGCGCTCCCAAGCCTCCCACCGCGTAAGCGGACGCGATGCTTTAAGCGGCGCCTGCAAAGGGGACGGGCGCCGCGACCACGGAAGGGGGTGGTCCCCAGCACGAGGATCTACACGAGGTTTCGCGCGATGACAAGCGCAGAGATGCTTCTACCGAAACACGAGTGAGAGTGTAGAAAGAAGGAGAACATGGCATACGGTAAACAGTGGCAAACCGTGATGGAAGACGGGACTGTCGTAACCCGCAGCAACACGTGGTCGCCTCCGGGAAGCCACCCGGTGGGATACGGCGTCAAGGTTGTCACGAAGGACGGCGAGCTCGTCCGCATCGAGGGCGACGACGACAACCCCATCACCACGGGCCGCGTGAACGCGATGAACCTCGCGCTGCGCGAGTACACCTACGCGCCTTCCCGCATCATCCACCCGATGAAGCGTAACCCGGAGGACCGCGGCAAGGACAAGTGGGTTCAGACCACGTGGGACGAGGCTCTGGACACCATCTGCGACAAGGTTCGCTACTTCCAGAACACCTACGGCCCCGAGTCCATCGTGGTCTTCGGCGGCACCGGCCGCGAGGCTTGCATCTTCTACTATGCGCTGACGTTCTCGGTGCTGCAGTCGCCCAACTGCTGCTACACGCAGTCCGGCTGGTCCTGCTACGGCCCGCGTTGCTCCATCTCCGACTACGTGCTGGGCGCCGGCTACCCCGAGCTCGACTACGCCGGCCACCTGCCGGGCAGCTACCAGGACCCGCGCTACACCGTGCCGAAGTGGATCGTGGTCTGGGGCAAGGAGCCCCTGCCCTCCAACGGTGACGGCTTCTTCGGCCACTGCCTCGTCGACCTGATGAAGCTTGGCACGAAGATTATCTCCATCGACCCCCGCATCACGTGGGTGGGCGCGCACGACGGCAACATCAACCTGCAGGTCCGCCCGCAGACCGACACGGCCCTGGCCCTCGCCATCATGAACCTCATGTTCGAGAACGGCGAGTACGACCAGGAGTTCGCCGAGAAGTGGATCTACGGCCTCGACGACATGAAGGCCCGCGCGGCCGAGTACCCCGTCGACAAGGTTGCCGAGATCACCGGCGTCGACGCCGAGGACATCAAGCGCGTCGCGCACATCATCGGCACCGAGCGCCCGATCGGCTGGGCGTGGGGCCTCGCGTTCGACCAGAACAAGAACGGCGTGCAGCTGTCCCAGGCGTTCATCGTCCTGGCTGCCCTCGCCGGCTCCATCGACCGTCCCGGCGGCCTGACCCTCGGTCCTCCGTCGGCCCTGCTCGGCAAGTGGCGCATGGAGCAGCGCGGCGCCATGGCCGACGACGTGTGGCAGAAGCGCATCGGCGCGGCGGCGTGGCCCGGCCTGTCCACCGGCATGGCTACCACCCAGCCCGACGAGACGCTGAACACCATGGAGACCGACCAGCCCTACGCCCTGAAGATGGGTTGGTTCAACAGCTCCAACTTCCTCACCCCGACGTGCTCCGCGCAGCCTAAGCGTTGGCACAAGGCCCTGCAGAAGCTCGAGTTCGTCGTGGTCCAGGACCTGACCATGACCCCGACGGCCATGGCCGTGGGCGACTACTTCCTGCCGATGGCCACGTGGGCCGAGCACAACGGCATCGTGCTCACGCACTACGGCCGCAACACCGTGTTCATGGGCCCCATGAACAAGGCCCTGCAGGTGGGCGAGTGCAAGTCCGACGTGGAGATCTGCCTCATGTTCGGCCAGCGCCTCAACCCGTCCTGGTGGCCGTGGTACAAGCCGGCCGACGGCAAGTCCCTCGACCTCGACGCCCTGGCGGTTGCCGTGGAGGACTTCTACAGCGACCAGCTGAAGGAGCTCGGCATGGACTGGAACCAGTTCCGCGAGGAGGGTCTCTACCAGCCCGGCGCCCATGGCTTCGAGTACGAGAAGTACGAGAAGGGCCTGCTCCGCTTCGACGGCGAGCCCGGCTTCAACACCATCACGGGCCAGATCGAAGCCTACTCGATCCTGTACGAATCCTGGGGCGAGGATCCGCTGCCCTACTACGAGGAGCCGAACTACAGCCCCATCAGCAAGCCCGACTTCGCCGGTCAGTACCCGCTGATCACCACGTCCGGCTCGCGCCGCTACAGCTCGTTCCACTCCGAGCATCGCCACGTGCCGTCGCTGCGCCAGATCGATCCGTGGCCGTGGGTCCAGATCAACCCGGAGACGGCTGCCGAGTACGGCATCACCGACGGCGACTGGTGCGAGGTGTACAACATGTTCGGCGAGGCCCGCTTCAAGGCCGAGGTCACCCCGGTCATGAAGCCTGGCATCCTGAACTGCGCGCACGGCTGGTGGTTCCCCGAGCAGGACGGCGAGGAGCCCAACCTGTTCGGCGTGTGGAAGTCCAACTTCAACAGCCTGGTGCCGCACTTCAACGTTGGCAAGCTCGGTTTCGGCGCCCCGTACAAGGGTGTCATGTGCAACGTCCGCCGCGTCCGTAGCCTGGACCAAGACTAACCCGAAAGGAAGTGGCGATAATGGCAGACCAGAAATACGCTTTGCTCGTTGATTACACCTACTTCTCCGGCAACCATGCCGCAGAGATCGCCTGCAAGGAAGAGCTGGGCCTCCCGCTCGACCAGTTCGGCATCAAAGAGGTCGAGGTCGGCCCCTTCCGCAAGGCCGAGGGTTCCGACGGCGACGCGTGGGAGTGGTTCTACATCCCGTGCCCGACGTCGATCTTCTCCGAGCACTGGGGCACCGGCGGCGACAAGGCCGGCCAGCGTCCCCTGGCCGTGCAGGTCGAGGAGTCCGCGTCCATGTACTACGGCACGCTCGAGGAGATGCAGGCCAAGATGGCGGAGTTCGACCGCCCGATGGTCCTGTTCCAGCTGTAAGCCGATAATGCTATGATTGTCGTGGCCGCCGCCTTCGCGGACGGCGGCCACGACGCTGTAACGACTGACAAGGAGGGCACAATGACGCATGATGAGTTCATGGATCTCGATCCTCAGGCAGCAGCCGACAAGCTGAACGCTCTCATGGCCGAGGGCAAGACCCAGGACGAGGCCGCGGCCGAGTTCGAGCTTACCAAGCCGGACCTGCTGAAGCTGAACGTCTTCTTCGTGAAGGACAAGTACATCGCTCGCGCTTGGGGCGGCTACACCTCCACGAAGGCTACCGGCAACGAGGGTGCCGGCGAGCTTGGCCTGGGCGGCAGCTTCAAGGACATCAAGCCGGTGAGCTAAGCTTTAAGCAGTAAAGCTTGCGCAGAGGTAAAGGGAGGACTCGCTTGTTGCTCGAAGTGGGTCCTCTTTTAGAATGGCGAGCACTACGGCGCCTGCAGCGCTTTGCTGGCGATAAAGCCTTACGGGCACCGTATTGGGAACTGTGGGAACCATTGGGAACGCGGGCACCGAACCGCACAAGGAGACGAGGGCTTATGGGAACCGAAGACGTCATCAGGGCCGAGATCGAGGAAATGGGTCGCCTGACCCCCGAGCAGGAGGACATCCTGTACAACATCTCCCTCAAGCAGGACGAGCTGGGACGCGAGTCCACGAACCTGCTGATGGAGAAGGTGAAGGGCAGCCCCCTCTACGAGCCCATGATCGAGCGCGAGTACCTGACGTACGACGTGTTCAACCACGGCGGCAAGCACGAGATAGCCTGCCTGTACGTCACGCTCAAGGGCCTGCGCTACTGCATCATGTTCGCCGACGAGCTCTCCGCACGCCGCAAGCTCAACCCGGCGGGCGCGCCTTGGAAGCGGGCCTGCTAGATCCCCCTCCCTGCACGAAGGGCCCGCACCTCGGGGGCCGATCTGCAAGCATCGTTACGGGAAAGGCCCGCGCCGCAAGCGCGGGCCTTTCCCGTAGTGCGCGGCGTGCTGGCTGCCGGTGCCATGCCCTACGCCGGGCGCAGGGCGACGTCGATGAGGTAGCCGCCGTCCTCGCCGGTCTCGTACACGAGGAAGCATCTTTGGAGCTGTACCGGCTCGCCGTCTGGGCGCCGGACGCTCCGCACTGTCTCGAGGTAGCGCGGCGGGAACGCGAGCGAGCCCTCCTCGGCATCCTCCATGAAGTCCGTGCAGCCCTCCGCCTCGAGCGCGGCGCGCACCGGCTCCACGTCCGGCCCGAAGGCCTTCGCCGTCTTCAGGAAGAAATCGCCCTCGTCGAACGCGACGCACGGGTGCGCATGCGCGGCGCGCTCGTTCTTCTGGCGCATCTCGCTGCGGTGCTTGTTCTCCAGCGAGCAGTAATGCATGCCGAAGCCCAGGCCCTCGCCGAGCGCCCACAGCATGAGCTCGAGCGCCAGCTCCTCGCTGCCCGCAACGGCCAGGCCCCCCGAGTAGCCGTAGTCGTACATGACCTCGAACGGCGGGTTCTTGAGCGTGAGGCCGCGCCGGGCGAACTCGTCCCAGTTGCAGAAGGGGAAGCAGAACTCCAGCAGGTTGATGCCGTCGATGCCCACGTCCTCGAACTGGCGGAACAGCTGTTGAAGGTGGGTGCGCGCCCCGGGGATCACCGGCATCTCCACCATGACCGAGGGGATGAACTCCTTGGCGAGCCGCATGGCCGCGATCACGCGCTCCTGCTGCTCCGGGGCGTCGTCGTCCTTCACGCTGAAGCGGATCTCGTCGAGGCCGGCGTCGCGCAGGCGCGCGGCGGCCTCGACGGTCAACAGGTCGCCCGAGGTGTAGAGGCGCTTGTGGGCGCCGGGCCACAGCTCGCCCGCGCGGCCGAGGAAGCGCAGGGCGTTCTCCAGGTCGAGCAGCGGCTCGCCCCCGGTCAGGCCCACGCAGGCGAGCGCGCCGTTCTCGGCCGCCGCCCGGTCCACGCCCTCCTCCCATGGGCAGCCCTCGCGGAAGAACTTCTCGTAGTCGGGCTGGTTGTGGTTGAAGCAGAAGTAGCAGTCGCGGTGGCACTTGAACGTGGTGGAGAACGTCTCCGACCCGCGATTGCCCGTGCACTCCACGCAGGCAGGGGACAAGTGCCCCGCGCTCAGGCTGGCGCCCGCGTTGCGCACGGCCACGCCGCGCGCCGCCAGCTGTGCGCGCAGCTCGGCGCGCCGCCGCTCTCCCGCACCTTCCTCGGCGAACACGAGGCCCTTCTCCTCGAGCGCCGCAACGTAGCGCGCACCCACCGCCTCGTACTCTGCGAGGGCTGCGTCCAGGGCTTCATTCGACATGGGGATTCTCCTTCGTTATCTGCGGCTTTCCATTATAGGGCACGAGTCGCCGTTCGTGGTAGACTGTGGTCGGAAAACGGAAGCGAGGACGGTATGGCAGAGGTTTCGATAGAGAGGCGGTTCCGCGGCTCGGTGCGCCTCGTGACGCTGCATCTCTGGCGTGTGGCGAGGTCCACTGACGTAGAGGATGGCTTCAGGGAGGCGCGCAGGCTGGGCATGCTCAAGCCCGAGGACGAGGCGTTCGTGCGCTCCTGCTTCGAGCTTGACGGCCGGATGGAGGCGGGCGTGCCCCTCGACGCGCCGCCGAGCCAGGACATGGTGGACGAGCTGCAGCGGTGCGCCATCCGCCTCAACACGGCCGATCCGGCGTGAGGGCGGGGGCCGGTCGGGCGAGGGCGCCGATTGGCGCCGGCACGGCGGGCAGGGGCGGCGTCCGTGTGCTACAATGGAGTCCACTCGGTAGAACTGTCAAAGCGGTCATTCGTTCCCAGCCCGTTCGTCGTGCTGCGTCCCGGCGTGCCGGGGCCTTGCGGGACGCGCGGCTTACCTGAAGGCCGGCCGCGGGGCCTCTGTCCCTCCTGCGGCATCCAATCGAAGGCGACCCGACGGCTCGCGGACCCTCGGCGCTGCATGCGCCGCGTGGTCGCGGGGAGGGGAGGGCCCCTGCCCGCGCCTTGCCGTCGGTTTACGTTCCTGTCAATGCGAAAGAAGGAGATCAAGACGATGCAACTTGGCTCAACGGTAACCCTGGTGTACACGGGCAAGCTCGACGACGGCACGGTGTTCGGCTTCGCCACGGAAGAGAAGCCCATGAAGTTCCAAACGGGCATGGACATGGCCATCGAAGGCTTCGAGAAGGCCATCCTGGAGATGAACGAGGCGGGCGAGAAGAAGACGTTCACGGTGGACGAGTACGGCGCCTACGGCGAGTACCTCGAGGGCCACGTGGCGAAGATCCCCCTCGAGCAGATTCCCGTGAACGACGTGAAGGTGGGCAAGCGCATCATGCTGTCGAGCAGCGAGGACGGAGCGCCGATGCCCGCCACCGTGCTGGACATAACGGACGGCCTGGTCACGTTCGACCTGAACCACCCCCTGGCAGGCAAGAGCCTGACGTTCGAGGTGGAGCTGCTCGAGGTGGAGGACGCCCCCGAGGACTTCGTGTCCGCCGCCGAGAAGGCGCAGCACCTGAAGGAGCAGGCGAAGCTCTTGGGAGGCGACCAGGGCGAGGACTTCCGCTAATGTGCTGGTCGTGCAATCCCATCTGCGGCGGCTGCCGGCCGCCGCGCAAGCGCCCGGTGAAGTGCCCCGAATGCGGCATGTTCAACGCGGTTGACCTCGAGCACTTCTCGAAGCCCAACCCGTGCACCAAATGCGGCTTCGACCTGACCGACCTGGCCCTGCCGGAGCCGGTGACCTGCACGATCTGCGGCGAGGTGTGCTACAACCCCTGCCGCAAGGGAAAGACCGAGCAGCCCGACGGCGAGCTGCGCCCGTGCCAGGTGCGCGTGAGCGAGCCGCTGTAGGCTTCGCCCGGACCGGCGCCTCTTTGGTTCGCCCGCCGCTTCTCCGACGGCCTCCGGCTTTCCGGGCAGAACGCCCGGAAAGCCGGAGGCCGTGCGGCTCTCATGCGCCCGGACGGCTCACCCGGGCGTCCGGCTAGGCGTGCGCGGCGCACCAGGCGCAGGCGCTCGGGGCGGCGGCGATGCCGCCGAGGGCGCTCTCGCGCAGCTCGAAGGGCAGCGTGCGTCCCACGGCATCCATCGCGGCCACCGTCTCGTCGAAGCCCACGAGGTTGCCCACGCCCGCAAGCGCGATCTGCGCGCTCACGAGCGCCGTGGCCGCGGCGGTGGCGTTGCGCTTCTGGCAGGGCACCTCCACGAGGCCGCCCACCGGGTCGCACACCAGCCCCATGAGCGAGGAGAGCGCGTTCGCGGCCGCATCGAGCGCCTGCGCCGGCGTGCCGCCCGCCATCTCCACGGCGGCCGCGGCGGCCATGGCGGCGGCTGCGCCGATCTCCGCCTGGCAGCCGCCTTCGGCGCCCGACACCGTGGCGTTGCGGGCTATGAGGTACCCCACGGCACCGGCGGCCAGCAGCCCTCGGCGCAGCGCGGCGGCGTCCAGGCCGCGCTCCTGCTCCAGGGCCAGCAGCACGCCGGGCACGACGCCGGCCGAGCCGGCGGTGGGGGCGGCCACGATGCGGCCCATGGACGCGTTCGTCTCCAGCACGGCCAGCGCGTACTCCATGGCCGCGCCCGCAAGGCCGTCGACCACCGCGGGCCCCTGCTCGCGCGAGCGACGCACGTCGCGCGCCTCGCCGCCGATGAGCCCGCCCATGGAGGGCACGGGCTCGCGCAGGGGCTCCGTGGCCGAGGTGCGCATGACGGCGAGCACCCGGTCGGCGTAGGGGAGGGCGTCGCACGCGCGCCCGTCGAGGGCGGCGAGCGCCTGCTCGCGCGCCAGGAACGCGCCGGCCAGCCCCGTGCCCTGCTCGGTGCAGCGGGCGAGCAGCTCGGCGCCCGAGGCGAAGTCGCAGGCGGCGAAGCGCTCCTCGGCCTGCTCCGCACCTGCGGTCGCGCACGCGCCCGTGCCGCCCGCGGGCCGTCCCGCGGCATCGCCCGCCGCCCGTCCCGCTGCGCCGTCGGCGGGCACGATGCGCACGTCGCGCACGGCGGGGTGGCGCTCGATGGCGGCCTTCGCCTCGGCGGGCGCCGGGCCGTCCAGCTCCATGACCGTGAACGCCTCTGACCCGCGGCGCGTGCGGTACATGCGCGCCGTGGCGATGTTCACCGCGCAGTCCGAGAAGCAGCCTGCTATGTGCGCGAGCACTCCCGTCTCGTCGCGCTGGCGCACGACCACGCTCGTGTGCTCGCCGGTGACGTTCACGTCGATGCCGTCGATGCGCGTGACGACGGCCGCGCCGCCGCCCACGCTCACGCCCCGCACCTCCAGCGCGCCGCCTTCCGCGTCCACGATGCGCGCGTCCACCGTGTTAGGATGCTCCACGGCGGCTTCGCGGTCGCAGCAGAACGAGAAGGCCAGCCCGGCTGCATGCGCGCGCTCGAACGAGTCGCGCACGCCCAGGTCGTCGGGCTCCAGGCCCAAAAGGCCCGCGACGAGCGCCTTGTCGGTGCCGTGGCCCGACTGCGTGTGCGCGAACGAGCCGTACAGCGTGAACTCCGCGCGCACCGGCGCCGCCGCCAGCAGGCTGCGCGCCATGCGCGCGATGCGCAGCGCGCCCGCCGTGTGGGAGCTGGAGGGGCCCACCATGATGGGGCCGACGATGTCGGCGAACCCGAACGTATCCATGCGCGTCCTTTCGTGTGCCGTTGCTGCGGGGCTGGCCCGACCGCCCTCCGTGCAGCCCTGCGTCAGCAGGCGGGGCAGGGCGGGCTCCGGCTGCCCTGCCCTCATCGGCGGGGCGCCTGCTGCGCTGCCATAGTAGCGCAAAGACGGCAAGCGCGCTCCGCCGACCGCTCATTTCGTGAGATTCCACGACGAAACGATGGTAAAACCGCGGTGCCCGCCCCTTCGTCGCTATACTGTTATCCCATCAAGGCCGCGGGCATGCCCGCGCGGCCCTACTCCGATACGAAAAAAGGCAGACGAAGGCGCCCCGCCCGGGGCGCCGCGCGGCGAAGGAGCGAGCATGGCCACAGCGGCACCCATCATCGTGGTGGGCCACAAGAACCCCGACAACGATTCCATCTGCGCTGCGGTGGGCTACGCCTACCTGAAGAACGAGCTGGCGCGCCGCGAGGCGCGCGACGGGGAGGTGCCGGCCGTGTACGTGCCCGCGCGCCTGGGGCCGCTGCCCCCCGAGAGCAGCTGGATCCTGAAGGAGAACGGCCTGCCGCTGCCCGAGGTCGTGGGCCACGTCCATGCGCGCGTGTCCGACGTCATGACGCCCGACCCCATCTCCATCGCCCACGACGCCACGCTCCTGGAGGCGGGGCGCCTGCTGCGCCAGCACAACGTGCGCGCGCTCGTGGTGACGAACGACGACGGCACCTACCGGGGCCTCATCACCACCCGCATGATCGCCGAGCGCTACATCGCGGCCACCGACGTGCTGGAGGAGGGCGGCGCGAACGAGATGGCCGTGGCGGGCGACCTCATTGCGTCTCTGGGACAGAAGGTCAACGACATCACCGAGACCGACGTGCTGGAGCTGGCCAAGGACGGCCTGCTGAAGGAGGCCGTCGAGGACCTCATGGCCAGCGCCCTGCGCGAGGCCGTGGTGCTGGACGACGACGGGTTCGCCATCGGCATCGTCACGCGCTCCGACGTGGCGGTGCACCCGCGGCGCAAGGTGGTGCTCGTGGACCACAACGAGACGCGCCAGGCTGCCAACGGCATCGAGGAGGCCGAGGTCGTGGAGATCGTCGACCACCACCGCATCGCCGACGTCATGACGGCCAACCCCATCAAGTTCCTGAACCTGCCCGTGGGCTCCACGGCCACCATCGTGGCCATGGAGTTCCGCCGCCACTGCGTGGAGATGCCCCCCGCCATCGCGAGCGTGCTCCTCTCGGCCGTCATGACCGACACGGTGATCTTGAAGTCGCCCACCGCCACCTACGTCGACCACGAGATCGTGGACTTCCTGGCGGACGTGGCCGGCGTCGACCCCACCGCGTTCGGCCTGGCCGTGTTCAAGTGCCGCGGCGGCGAGGACAACATGCCCGTCGCGAAGCTCGTGGGCGCCGATTCCAAGGAGTTCCAGCTGGGCGACTCCACCGTGCTCATCGCGCAGCACGAGACGGTGGACCTGCCGGCCGTCATGAAGCGCGAGGACGAGATCCGCGCCTACATGCGCCGCCTGAAGGACGACCGCGGCTACGAGTTCGTGCTGCTCATGGTGACGGACATCCTGGCCGAGGGCAGCCAGTTTTTGTGCGAGGGCAACCCGCGCACCGTGAACCGCGTGTTCAACATCGACTGCTCCGCCGAGGGCGGCGCCTGGATGCCGGGCGTCTTGAGCCGCAAGAAGCAGGTGGCCGCGAAGATCCTGGGAGCCTAGGAGTTCCGGCGGCCTGACGGCCGCCGGAATCGCCCGACGCTGCGGCCGCCTGCAGTGCCCGAGGTTCGCGGGATCGCGGAGGCGAAGCGTGCCTTGGGCACGCGAGCCTCCGGGATCGCACGAAGATCGGGTGCTGCAGGCGCCCTCGCTGACTTGCTGCGCCAACCGGGGCGGCTGTTTTCGCGCCGGCGCGCGAATAGATGAACTTGCGACACTGCCACAAGAGAAAGAAGAGGACCCATGAACCCCACCCGCCTGCTCGACCTGTTCTGCGAGATCGTCCGCATCGAGAGCCCCTCGCGCCACGAGGCCGCCATGGCCGCGCGCTGCGCCGACGAGCTGCGGGGCCTGGGCTTCTCCGTGCGCTTCGACGACTCGGCCGCGCAGACGGGGGCGGACACGGGCAACCTCGTGGCGCACCTGCCGGGCACGGCGCCGGGGCACGTGGTGCTCTCGGCGCATATGGACACGGTGCAGCCCTGCGCGGGCATCGAGCCGGTGGTGGAGGGCGGCGTGGTGCGCTCGGCCGGCGACACCATCCTCTCGGCCGACGACAAGGCCGGCGTCGCGGCCATCCTGGAGGGCGTGCGCTCGGTGGTGGAGGAGGGCGCGCCGCGCCCCGACGTCACGGTGCTCCTCACCACCTGCGAGGAACTGCACCTGCTGGGCTCCGGCGCGCTCGCGCCGGATGCGCTGCCCGCCGGTGCGCCGTGCTACGTTCTTGACGCCGACGGCGCGCCCGGCACCGTCATCACGGGCGCGCCCTGCCACTGGACGCTGGAAGCCGCGTTCGCCGGCCGCGCGTCGCACGCGGGCGTGGTGCCCGAGGCGGGCATCTCGGCCATCCAAATGGCCGCGGCTGCCATCGGGGCCATGCCGCTCGGGCGCATCGACGAGGCCACCACGGCCAACATCGGCGTGATCGCCGGCGGCCGCGAGACGAACGTCGTGCCCGAGGCGTGCATGCTGCGCGGCGAGTGCCGCTCGCTCTACCCCGAGCGCGCCGAGGCGCAGAAGGCCGCCATGACGGTCGCCCTCGAGCAGGCTGCCGCGCGCTTCGGCGGCACGGTGGGCATCGACTGGACGCCGAGCTACGGCGCCGTGCTCTACGACGAGGACGACGCGCTCGTGCAGGCGGCCGCCCGCGCGGCGCGCGCCGCCGGCCTGGAACCGTGCTTCCGCCACGACGGCGGCGGCTCCGACGCGAACGTCCTGGCGGCCCGCGGCGTGCGCGCCGTGACGCTCGGCGTGGGCATGACGGCCTTCCACTCGCCGGAGGAGCATATCTCCGTGGCCGACCTCGAGGGCACCGCCCGTCTCGTGGAGGCGCTGGTGAAGGAAGGCGCCGTGTAGCGTCCGCCGCCGGGATCCGCCTACCGGCGGCGTCCTTCTCTGTGCTATACTATATAGCAGCAAGCAGCCTGACCGCAAAGGAGGCGCCATGCCCGCCGTGCAGATGAACGTGCGCATCGACGAGGAGACGAAGGCCCGCGGCGACGAGGTGTTCGCCCGCTGGGGGCTCACGCCCTCGCAGGTGGTGCGCGCCGTGTGGGAGTACGCCGAGGAGAAGGGCGAGCCGCCCGCGTTCATGCGCCCCGCGCTCGACGCCGAGCACGACGCCGAGGTGCAGCGCCGTCTGGCCCTCGTGCGCGAGGGGGCCGACATCTGGCGGAAGTTCTTCATCGACAACGGGCTGCCCGTGCCGGGGCCGCGCAAGATCACGCCCGAGGACCTGCGCGAGGACGAGTACTTCGGCAAGCCGAAGGAGGAGCTCGACGACGACGAGGTCCACGAGGCCTACTACGACGATCTGCGCTACGAGGCGTACCTCGAGAAGGCGTGCGAGAGAGGCCTGCTATGAGCCTGCCGCTGAAGCTGCTCGTCGATACGAACGTATGGGTCGATTACTTCCTCGAGCGCAGGCCCGAGGCGCACGAGGCGGCGATGGGATTCGTGGCGGAGGCGACGGCGGCCGATGCCGCGCTGTACACCTCGTCGGCAACGATGCCCGACCTTTTCTTCCTGCTCTGCCAGGAGACGAAGCGGTATCTGCGGGAGCATGGCGAGCCTGTTGACGAGCATTTTGCCGCGGCGGTACGGGAATCGGCGTGGTCGAGCGTGCGCAACGTCATGGGGCTCTCGTTGATCGTGCCCGTGGGTCAGAACGAGGCCCTGCGCGCCATGACCTACCGCGACCTCCACGACGACTTCGAGGACGACCTGCTGCTGGCCGCCGCCGCGCGCGTCGATGCCGACTACGTGGTCACGTCGGACCGGGCGCTGCTGCGCCACGCGCCCGTGGCCTGCCTCGACCCGGTCGACATGCGCGCGCTCCTGCGCGCCCGTGCCGCGGCGGCCGACGCGGAATAAATTCGAGATTACGTGGAGGCTCCCGCCCATCGAATCGCCTATCAGGCGTTCCATCAGGCGAAACGCAGAGCAAGACTATAGATACTCCCGGGTGCGTGGCGTTTGACAAGCTGCGGGGGCGATGATAAAGTTCTCGTTCGCGTCCCACGTGGGCGTATGTTTTCCTGTGCGAATCAGCTGAGCGCACAGGGAGGCACCGCAGAAGCGATTCCCTATCTATATAAAGGTAATCGGAACAAGCAAGAGGTAAAAGGAGAGAAGCTTTGCCTACTATCAACCAGCTGGTCCGCAAGGGCCGCAAAAAGACGGTCGACAAGAGCAAGACACCGGCCCTGAAGGGCAACCCGCAGAAGCGCGGCGTGTGCACCCGCGTGTTCACGACCACGCCGAAGAAGCCGAACTCGGCTCTCCGCAAGGTCTGCCGCGTGCGCCTCGTCAACGGCATGGAAGTGACGGCCTACATCCCGGGCGTCGGCCATAACCTGCAGGAGCACTCCATGGTGCTGCTGCGCGGCGGCCGCGTGAAGGACCTCCCCGGCGTCCGCTACAAGGTCATCCGCGCTGCGCTCGACTGCGCCGCCGTGGACAACCGCAAGCAGGCCCGCAGCCGTTACGGCGCCAAGCGCCCCAAGTAAGCAACCGATAAGACGCGCGGGCCGCTAAGGCCGCTTCCGCCCAAAGGGGGCGTGGGGCGGCGGCCTAATGGGCGGGACGAAGAGCCGCCCGGAAGCGCGCAGGAACCAGAAGGAGAAATACATGCCGCGTCGTGCAGCAGCAGTCCGTCGTGAAGTTCAGCCGGACGCACAGTACAACAACCGTTTGGTCACGCAGCTGATCAACAAGGTCCTCCTCGATGGCAAGAAGGCCACCGCCGAGGGCATCGTCTACGGTGCGTTCGCCATCGTGGAGCAGAAGACCGGCGGCGACCCGCTGGCCGTGTTCAAGAAGGCCATGGACAACGTCCGCCCGACCCTCGAGGTCAAGCCCAAGCGCGTCGGCGGCGCCACCTACCAGGTGCCGATGGAGGTCAACTCCCGCCGTTCGACGACGCTCGCCATCCGCTGGATCGTGGACTTCTCGCGCAAGCGCAAGGAGCACACGATGAAGGAGCGCCTCGCCGCCGAGATCATGGACGCCGCCGAGAACACCGGCGCGTCGGTGAAGAAGCGCGAGGACCTGTACAAGATGGCCGAGTCCAACCGTGCGTTCTCGCACTACCGCTTCTAAGGGGGACCCAGTCTATGGCTAAAATGTCTCTACAAGACACGCGCAACATCGGCATCATGGCCCACATCGACGCGGGCAAGACGACGACGACCGAGCGCATCCTCTACTACACGGGCAAGACCCACAAGATCGGCGAGGTGCACGACGGCGCCGCGACGATGGACTGGATGGTGCAGGAGCAGGAGCGCGGCGTGACCATCACCGCCGCCGCCACCACGTGCTTCTGGAAGTACCCCGGCGGTGCCGACGACGGCAAGGAGTACCGCTTCCAGATCATCGACACGCCCGGCCACGTTGACTTCACGGCCGAGGTCGAGCGCTCCCTGCGCGTGCTCGACGGCGCCGTCGCGGTGTTCGACGCCGTGGCCGGCGTGCAGCCGCAGTCCGAGACCGTGTGGCGCCAGGCCAGCAAGTACGGCGTGCCCCGCATCGCCTACATCAACAAGTACGACCGCGTGGGCGCCGACTTCTTCAACGCCATCCAGACCATGAAGGACCGCCTGGGCGCGCCGGCCGTGGCCGCGCAGGTTCCCATGGGCGCCGAGGACAACTTCTGGGGCGTCATCGACCTCGTGACGATGACGGCCTGGGACTTCAAGGCCGACGACAAGGGCATGACCTACCCCGAGCCCATGGACGCCATCCCGGCCGAGTTCGCCGAGGAGGCCGAGCTGCGCCGTCAGGAGCTGCTCGAAGCCGCCGCCGACTGCGACGACGACCTCATGGAGAAGGTGCTCATGGAGGAGGAGGTCACGGTCGAGGAGCTGAAGGCCGCCCTGCGCAAGGGCACCATCGCCTGCCAGATCCACCCCGTGTTCGTGGGCTCGTCCTACAAGAACAAGGGCGTGCAGGAGCTGCTCGACGCCGTGGTGGACTACATGCCCTCCCCGGTGGACATCCCGGCCATCAAGGGCACGAACCCCGACACGGGTGCCGAGGACGAGCGTCCCTCCGACGTGAAGGCCCCGTTCTCCGCTCTCGCCTTCAAGATCATGACCGACCCGTTCGTGGGCAAGCTCACCTACCTGCGCGTGTACTCGGGCAGCCTGGATTCCGGCTCCTACATCCTGAACGCGTCGAAGGACAAGAAGGAGCGCATCGGCCGCCTTCTGCAGATGCACTCGAACCAGCGCGTCGACATCGATGCCTGCCAGGCGGGCGACATCGTGGCCGTGGTGGGCCTGAAGGACGTGTCCACGGGCGACACGCTCTGCGACGAGAAGCATCCCATCATCCTGGAGTCCATGGAGTTCGCCGACCCGGTCATCGACATCGCCGTCGAGCCGAAGACGAAGGCCGAGCAGGACAAGATGGGCGTGGCGTTGCAGAAGCTCGCCGAGGAGGACCCGACGTTCCGCGTGTCCACGAACCACGAGACCGGCCAGACCATCATCGCCGGCATGGGCGAGCTGCACCTCGAGATCATCATCGACCGCCTGCTGCGCGAGTTCAAGGTCGAGGCCAACGTGGGCAAGCCCCAGGTTGCCTACCGCGAGCGTCCCGGCAAGGAGGTCATGAACGCCGAGGGCAAGTTCGTGCGCCAGACCGGCGGTCGCGGCCAGTACGGCCATGCGGTCATCAACATGTACCCGCAGGAGGCCGGCGAAGGCTACCTGTTCGAGAACAAGATCGTGGGCGGCGTGGTGCCGAAGGAGTACATCCCCTCCATCGACAAGGGCATCCAGGAGGCGCTGAACTCCGGCGTGCTCGCGGGCTACCCGGTCGAGGACGTGCGCGTGGAGCTCGTCGACGGCTCGTACCACGACGTCGACTCCTCCGAGGCGGCGTTCAAGGTGGCGGGCTCCATGGCCATCAAGGAAGCGCTCCGCAAGTCCAGCCCGGTCATCCTCGAGCCGGTCATGGCCGTGGAGATCGAGACGCCGGAGGAGTACACGGGCTTCGTCATGGGCGACATCCCCTCCCGCCGCGGCATGATCCAGGGTCAGGAGAAGCGCGGCAACGCCATCGTGGTCAGCGCGAAGGTGCCGCTGGGCAACATGTTCGGCTACGCCACCGACCTGCGCAGCGGCACGCAGGGCCGGGCTGTGTACACCATGCAGTTCGACTCCTACGAGCCGGTGCCCAAGAGCGTGGCGGAGGAAATTATCAGCAAGGCCGGCGGGAACGCGTAAGCGCGCGCGACCTGAAGCATAACGGAGGTAAGTAAGTGGCTAATCAGAAGATTCGCATCCGCTTGAAGGGGTACGACCATGAGATCGTGGACCAGTCCACGAAGCTCATCGTCGATACCGCGCAGAAGACGGGTGCCAAGGTGTCCGGTCCCATCCCGCTGCCGACGGAGCGCAACCTGTACTGCGTCGTCAAGGGCCCGCACGTCGACAAGGATTCGCGCGAGCAGTTCGAGATGCGCACGCACAAGCGCCTCATCGACATCCTGGAGCCCACCCCGAACACGGTGGATTCCCTGATGCGTCTCGATCTCCCCGCTGGCGTCGACATCGAAATCAAGCTGTAAAGGGGGTCAGGCGATAATGATCAACGCAATCTACGGTAAGAAGATCGGCATGACCCAGATCTTCGGCGAGGACGACCGCGTCATCCCGGTGACGGTCATCCAGGCCGAGCCCAACAAGGTCTGCCAGGTGAAGACGAAGGCCACCGACGGCTACGAGGCCGTGCAGATGGGCTTCGGCGCCATCAAGGAGAAGAAGGTCAACAAGCCCATGAAGGGCCACTTCGAGAAGCAGGGCGCGGCTCCCGTGCGCTACCTGCGCGAGGTGCGCGTGGAGAATGCCGGCGAGTACAACGTGGGCGACGAGCAGACGGTCGCCGCGTTCGCCGAGACGAAGAAGGTCGACGTGACCGGCACGTCCAAGGGCAAGGGCTTCGCCGGCGTCATGAAGCGCTACGGCTTCCGCGGCGGCCCGGGCGGCCACGGCGCGCACTTCCATCGCGCTCCCGGCTCGGTGGGCCAGTGCGCCACGCCGTCCCGCGTGTTCAAGGGCCTCAAGCTCCCGGGCCACATGGGCTGCGACACCGTGACGGTGAGGAACCTCGAGGTCGTGCGCGTCGACGAGGATCAGAACCTCATCCTCGTGAAGGGCGCCGTCCCCGGCGGCAAGAATGGCATCGTTCGCGTCCGCATGGCGTAAACGTGGATCGAAAGTAATAAGGAGTTTAAATGACCACGATTGAGATCAAAGACGCGAGCGGGAAGAAGGCCGGTTCCGCCGACCTCGCCGCTACCGTTTTCGGCATCGAGCCGAACATGACCGTCATGCACACGGTCGTTCGCTCGCAGCGCGCGGCCTGGCGCCAGGGCACGAGCAACACGCTCACCCGCGGCCAGGTGCGCGGCGGCGGCAAGAAGCCGTGGCGCCAGAAGGGCACCGGCCGTGCCCGCCAGGGCACCATCCGCGCCCCCCAGTGGGCCGGCGGCGGCACCGTGTTCGGCCCGCATCCGCGCAGCTACGCGTTCCGCGTGAACAACAAGGAGGTCAAGCTGGCGATGCGCTCCGCGCTGTCCGCCAAGCTGGCCGACGGCGAGCTGGTGGTGGTGAAGGACTTCGAGTTCGAGAAGCCCTCCACGAAGGCCGCCGTGGCCGCGATGAAGGCGCTCGGACTCGAGGGCCGCGTGGCTCTCGTCATCGCCGACGACGCGGTGAACACGTACCTGTCGTTCCGCAACATCCCGAAGGTGAACATCATCCCGGTGTCCGACATCAACACCTACGAGCTCATCGACAACAAGAAGCTCGTGGTGACGGCCGACGCCCTCAAGTACATCGAGGAGGTGCTCGCATAATGAAGGATCCCCGCGAGGTTATCATCCGCCCCATCATCACGGAGCATAGCTACGACATGATGGAGAAGAACACGTACACGTTCGAGGTGGCGAAGGACTCCAACAAGGTGGAGATCGCCCAGGCCGTCGAGGCCATCTTCAACGTGAAGGTCGTGAAGGTGAACACGCTGAACGTGAAGCCGAAGCCCAAGCGCGTCCGCTACCAGCTGGGCCAGACCCGCACTTGGAAGAAGGCCATGGTCACGCTGAAGGAAGGCGACACGATCGAGCTGTTCGCCAGCTAGGCTATCGAGCCGTCCGAAGCTTTGGAGCGCCCCGCATCTGCGGGGCGCTTTTCGTGTTGGGGGAGGGCCGGGGCGCATGGCGAGTTTGTATGCTCGCGTGCGCGGACGGGACGGTTGGTGTATGGTGGGGCAAACGCAGCTGCGAGGGTGAAGAGAGGGATCGATTTGGCATTCGTGGAGTTCCGCGACGTGCGCAAGGTGTACACGATGGGCGAGGTGGAGGTTGCGGCCGTCGACGGGATGACGTTCGACATCGAGCGCGGCGAGCTCGTGGTGGTGGTGGGGCCCTCGGGCGCCGGCAAGACCACGCTCCTGAACATGCTGGGCGGCATGGACGGGTGCTCGTCGGGCACCATCATGCTGGACGGGCGCGACATCAGCGCGTTCAACAGCAAGAAGCTCACCTACTACCGCCGCTACGACATAGGCTTCGTGTTCCAGTTCTACAACCTCGTGCAGAACCTCACGGCGTTGGAGAACGTGGAGCTGGCGAGCCAGATCTGCAAGGACCCGCTCGATGCGGCCGAGGTGCTTGCCCAGGTGGGGCTGGGGCATCGGCTGGACAACTTCCCCGCCCAGCTCTCCGGCGGCGAACAGCAGCGCGTGGCCATCGCCCGCGCGCTGGCGAAGAACCCGAAGCTGCTTCTGTGCGACGAGCCCACCGGTGCGCTGGACTACCATACCGGCAAGGCCATCCTGCGGTTGTTGCAGGACACGTGCTACGACACCGGCAAGACCGTCGTGCTCATCACGCACAACTCGGCGTTCACGGCCATAGCCGACCGCGTCATCCACATCCGCGAGGGGCGCGTGGCGGGCGTCGAGATCAACGAGGCGCCGCTGTCGGCCGACGTCCTGGAGTGGTAGGGGAGCGGGCTTGAGGGGCGCATTCAACAAGGACGTCCTCCGCTCCGTCACGCACTCGCTCGGGCGCTTCCTGGCCATCGCCGGCATCGTGGCGCTGGGCACGGGATTCTACGCGGGGCTGCGCATGACGGCCCCCGACATGAAGCTCGCGGCCGACCAGTTCTACGACGGCGCGAACCTCATGGACATCCGCGTGGTGTCGACGCTCGGCCTCACCGACGGCGACCTGGCCGCCCTGCGCGGCGTGGAGGGCGTCGCACAGGTCATGGGCGCCTACGAGACGGACGTCATGGCCACGGTGAACGACGAGCAGTACGCCATCCGCGTGCACTCGCTGCCCGCCGCCGCTGCGGAAAGCGATACGGGCGACGGCGTGAACGCGGTCTCCGGCGCCGCCGACTACCTGAACCGGCCCGTCCTCGTGGAGGGCTCGTGGCCGGTGCGCGAGGGCGAGTGCGTGCTGTCGGCCGACAAGGTGATGAACACGCCCACGAAGATCGGCGACACGGTGCAGATCACCGAGGGCTCGCAGGACGTGGACGACGTGCTGGCCACGCGCACGTACCAGGTGGTGGGCTACGTGCACTCCTCGTACTACGTGTCGTCCACGTCCATGGGCACCACCTCGCTCGGGTCGGGCTCGGTGCAGCAGTTCATGTACGTGCCGGAATCGGATTTCTCGAAGGATCTGCCCTACACGGAGGCCTTCGTCACGGTGGCGGGCGCGGCGGGCGAGTTCTCGGGAAGCGACGCCTACTTCGAGCGCGTGCACGAGGTGGAGGACCGCATAGAGGCCCTCGCCCCCGCGCGCGAGCAGGCCCGCGTAGACGGGCTGCGCGCCGATGCCCAGAAGGAGCTCGACGAGAAGCGCGCCGACTACGAGCGCGAGCGGGCCGATGCCGAGCAGCAGCTCGACGATGCGCAGCGCCAGCTGGACGAGGCGGCTGAGGCCATCGCCGAGAACGAGCAGAAGCTCGCCGACGCGCAAGCTTCCTACGACCGCGGCGCGGACGAGCTGGCGAGCCAGCGCGCGAGCGCCGAGGCGCAGCTTGCGGAGGCCGAACGGCAGCTCGCCGACGGCCGCGCCCAGACCGACGCCGCCCGCCCCGCCATCGAGCAGGGGCAGGCCCAGCTGGCCGACGCCTGGGCGCAGTGGCAGCAGGGAGCCGACGCGCTGGCGGCGGGGTGGGGCGAGTGGCATGCGCTTGCCGACCCGCTGTATGCCGCCGTGCAGCAGATGGAGGAGGGGATCGCGGCGCTCGACGCCCAGATCGGCGCGCTCGATCCGGACGATCCGAGCTATGGGATGCTCGTGGCCCAGCGCGACGCGCTCAAGGGGCAGCTCACGCAATTCCAGAGGGATCATCAGGCCGATTTCTCCAAGGCGGAAGCGGGGAGGGCCCAGCTCGAAACACAGCAGCAGGCGGTCAATGCGTCGAAGGGGGAGCTCGACGCCCAGCAGGCCGCGTTCGATGCCCAGAAGGCGCAGTTCGACGCCGCCGTCGCGCAGGTCGAGCAGGGTGCTGCCGACCTGGCGTCCGCGCGCTCGCGGGCCGACGCGCAGATCGCGGCGGCGCAGCAGCAGCTCGACGAGGCGGCGGCGCAGATAGCGAGCGGGCGCTCGCAGCTCGAGCAGGGCAGGGCCGACTACGAGAGCGGCCTGGCCGAGTACGAGCGTCAGAAGGCCGACGCCGACGCGCAGTTCGCCGATGCCGAGCGGCAAATAGCCGACGCACAGCAGAAGATCGACGACTTGGAGAACCCGTCGTGGCTCGTCATGGACCGCGACCAGAACTACGGCGTGGCGAGCTTCGAGTCCGACGCGAACCGCGTGGACTCCATCGCGCAGGTGTTCCCGTTCATCTTCTTCCTCGTGGCGGCGCTCGTGGCGCTCACCACCATGACGCGTATGGTGGAGGAGGAACGCGTTCTCATCGGCACGTTCAAGGCGCTCGGGTACAGCCGCGCGCGCATCGCCTCGAAGTACCTGCTGTACGCTGCCGTGGCCAGCGCGACGGGCAGCGTGCTGGGCATCGTGGTGCTGTCGCAGGTGCTGCCCGCCGTGATCTCCGAGGCCTACGCCATCATCTACTTCGTGCCACACGGGCCGCTGCCCATCGACCTGGGGCTCGCGGGGTTGGCGGCCGGTCTCGGCGTGGGCGTGACGCTTGTCGCCACCTGGGCGGCCGTGTTCGCTACGCTGCGCGAACGTCCGGCCACCCTCATGCTGCCGCGTGCGCCGAAGGCCGGCAAGCGCATCCTGCTCGAGCGCATCGCCCCGCTGTGGCGGCGGCTGTCGTTCTCGTGGAAGGTCACGTTCCGCAACCTGTTCCGCTACAAGAAGCGGTTCGTGATGACGGTTATCGGCATCGCCGGCTGCACAGCGCTCTTGCTCACGGGCCTGGGCCTGCAGGACGCCATCAACGACATCATCGACAAGCAGTACGGCGAGATTGTGCACTACAACGCCGTCGTGACCACGGAGGACGACCTGCCGGCCGCGTCGCAGCAGGAGCTGGACGACCTGCTGGGCGCAGGCGGCGCCGTGGAGTCCTTCACGCGCGTGCAGAGCGCGAGCATGGTGGCCAGCGGGCCGGACAAGGCCGACGTGCATGCGTCCGTGGTGGTGCCCGAGGACCCGGGCGGGCTCGCCGACTTCCTCACCGTGCGCACGCGCGTGGGCCATGAGCCGCTGTCCATCGGCGAAGACGGCGTGGTGCTGGCCGAGAAGCTGGCGAACGAGCTGGGGGTGGGCGTGGGCGACACGGTGCGCCTGGCCGAGCAGGACGAGATGGGCAATGCCACGGACAAGACGTTCGACCTCACGGTCACGGGCGTCATGGAGAACTACATCTACAACTACGTGTTCATCGGCCCGGGCGAGTACGCGCGCATGGAGGGCGGCCAGCCGGCGTTCTCCACGTACTACGCCGTGACGAGCTCCGACGCCGGGGAGCGCGCGCAGTTCAACGACGCGGTGCGCGCCATAGACGGGGTGAAGACCGTGGCCTACAACGACGAGGTGATCGACGCGTACAAGTCCATGCTCAAGAGCGTGGGGCTCATCGTGATCGTGCTCGTGGTGGCCGCGGCGGCGCTCGCGTTCATCGTGCTGTACAACCTCACGAACATCAACATCACGGAGCGGCAGCGCGAGATAGCCACGCTCAAGGTGCTGGGCTTCACGCCGCGCGAGGTGAGCGCCTACATCTACCGCGAGACCATGCTGCTGTCGGTCATCGGGTGCGCGGTCGGGCTCGTGCTCGGCGTGTTCATGGAGGGCTTCGTGGTGGTGACGGCGGAAGTGGACCAGGTGATGTTCGGCCGCACCATCCATGCGGCGAGCTTCGTGATAGCGTTTCTGCTCACCATGCTGTTCACCGTGCTGGTCATGCTGGCCATGCGCCGCAAGCTCGCACGGGTGGACATGGTGGAGAGCCTGAAGTCCAACGAGTAAGCCTTCCAGGAGCGCCTCGGGGCGGCGCTTGCTGCTCGGGCAGTCCTGGCTCGCACGAACGCCCCGCTGGGGCGTTCGGCTCGTGTGGAACTCGCATCAAGCGCCGCCCCGAGGCGCTCTCCGCAAGCGCGACTCGCTTGACGTTCGGCAGGTGAGAGGGGCGACCTGCGAGTGGGTGTGTTTTTGTAGGGCTCGCTTCCGTGAAGGATTTCCCAAAACTCTCCCTGTGGACAAAACCGCAGGTCGTGGAAATGAATCAGACCATAGGTATTACGGCTTTTCAACTATTTAAGCGCTTATAGGGGATGCTCGGCCCCGGTACTGAACGCTAGAGTAGTCTGCGAGAGGTCGAGTTCGCTTCGAGGATCGGCCCGGCGCAAGCCCCCCTGCACGCTCCGGGCCGATCCTCGAAGACCACGCAAGCCCGAGCAGGGCCCGGGGTTTCGCGACGGACCGATCGGACCATAAAAGAGAAAGGATCTCCTCATGTGCTTCAGACCAGCAGCGGTTGACCTGAACGGCCCCATCAAGTGCCCCAAGTGCGGCGCGGAAGTGGACCCCAGCCTGGACGCGTGCCCGAGCTGCGGCGCCAAGGCGACGAAGGCCCCGGGTATGCCCGGCGCCCCGGGCGCTCCCGGCGTGCCCGGCGCTCCCGGCGCCCCGAAGGCCCCCGGCGCCCCGGGCGCCCCGAAGCCCCCTGCCGCCCCCGGCACCCCCGGCAAGTAGCTATCCCCTTTCGCCGACCTCCTCTTCAACGGCGAACGCAGACCCCCGGCCGCTCTTTGCCGGGGGTCTTGTCGTATCGGGTGCCGAGGCGGCGGCGGACGTGCGGGAAAGGGAAGAGGGGATCGGTGGCAACGCGGTTCTAAGGCGTGACGGGGCCTGATGGGGTCTTCCAAGAGGGCCTATGGCGCGCGTTTCCCCGCGTACAGCCGGGAATCTGGTACGTCTGGTATGAGGCCTGGGTGCAAAATAGCCCCCTTGGTATAATGCACTTCGAGCGGCCTTTCCGTATAGTACGGGGCGTGCTGCACGGTATGCGCCGCGCGGGTGCGGAGGTTGAACCCCCTGAATAGACCTCCCGCACCTCGTTCGCCCTTCTTGGGCTTCGCGGAACGCATGCCGTGCAGTCTCTTTTCCCCGGAGGACAGCCGGTTGGACATCGCCTTATATTTGCGGGCATCTCGTCGCGGTGGGCGGCGATGTGCGCTACAATTGCAAGCTAGCAAGGTATTGGAGGGGAACGTCCGTGCACGGTTTCTGCACGTATCGCATTGCGGTCGGCACGCCGTTTCCGCCTCCATCCGGCGCCCTGCGCCGCAGTGCTCGTAAGAAGGAGACGGAACCAAGATGAAAGTCACTCAGAAGAAGCTCGACGACGGCCGCCTGCTGATCGACGCCGTTGCCTCGACGGCCGAGGTGAGCAACGCGCTCAACAACGCGCACCTCGCGTTCGCCCAGCAGATGGGCATGCGCCCCGAGAAGGACAAGACGGTGGCCCAGGCCGCCGAGGAGCGCATGGGCATCAAGGATTTGGACTCGGTCGTCATGAACCAGGCGGTCGAGGCCCTCGTGCCGTTCGCCATCGACAAGGTCGGCGTCATCCCCGCGTTCCCGCCGCAGCCCGAGCCCAAGACGGCGCTCAAGCGCGGCCAGACGTTCCAGTTCGGCCTGCACCTCACGCCGAAGCCGGACTACGAGCTGACGTCCTACGAGCCGGTCTCCATCACCATCCAGGAGGTGTCGATCGACGAGCGCCAGGTGGACGAGCAGATCAACCAGGTTGCCGAGCGCTACGCCGAGTTCGTGGCCGACGACCCGCACCCCGTGCGCAAGGGAGATAGCTGCCTGCTGGCCATGGAGTCCTACGAGAACGGCGAGAAGCTGCCCGGACTGACCACCGACGCGCGCACGTACTCCGCCGGCGCCGGCCTCATGCCCGACGGCTTCGACGAGAACATCATCGGCATGGACGTGGGAGAGACGAAGACCTTCACGTTCGAGGGCCCCGGCATCGACGACGAGGGCAACGAGATCGTCGAGACCATCGAGTGCACCGTCACCGTCAAGGAGATCCAGAAGAAGGTCGCCCCCGTCATCGACGACGCCTGGGTGGCGAAGTTCATGCCCATGTACAAGGACGTTGCCGCCATGCGCGACGACATCCGCCGCGGCCTGAACCGCCAGCTGTCGGGCGAGTACGAGAACTACAAGCGCAACATGGCCGCCGGCGAGCTGGCTAAGCGCTTCCAGGGCAGCATCGCCGACGAGGTGTACGAGTCCATGTCCCGCAACCTCATGAACAACATGCGCGCCGAGGTAGAGCAGCAGAACATGACATGGGACCAGTTCGTCGAGCAGCAGGGCGGCGAGCAGCAGTTCAACATGATGATGATGATGCAGACGCGCCAGATGCTCGTGCAGGGCTACGCGCTGGACGCCCTGTTCCGCCACGAGGGCCTGGTGGTGAGCGACGAGGACGTGCAGGAGGCCTGCGCTGCCATGAACCCGCAGAACCCCCAGGGCGTGCGTCGCCAGATGGAGGAGTCGGGCCGCGGCTTCGCGCTGCGCGAGGCGGCCGAGCGCATCAAGGCGAACAAGTGGCTCCTCGAGCACGCGGACATCACCGTGAAGGATCCGAACGAGGCTCCTGCGGCCGAGTAGCGGCAGGGCAGCATCGTTTATGAGCAAAGGAACCGGCTCTTAGGCCGGTTCCTTTGCTTTTCGCGCGCGCTTTCTCGTCCGGCTGGGGATGGATGCATGTGCCGGGACGACTCCCCTCGCGCGCCTTGGGCTGGGCGAAGAGGGGCGGGCGTAGGGCGGCTAGTTGGCGAAAGTGCTTAGAGCAGGATGCAGCTGGTGTAGGAGATGGTGCCTAGGCCGTGGTAGTAGGGTAGGCCGGCCGTCTCGCATGCTTCGGAGACCATCAGGCCCGCCGCCTCCATCGAGACGAGCGCGCGATCGGGGTGGCGGCAGGGCGCGTCGGGACAGCTGCATGTGGTGCAGAGCGTGCATGCGCCGGCAGACAGGGGCAGGGGACGAGGGATGCCTGATCCCAGCCCCTGTCTGCCGGTGTTGAAGCCATCGAGGGCATCTTGTGCAAGCACCGCGAACCGCTCCTTGTGCACCCGTTCCGCCGCCATCATTCCCTCGACATCGAACTCGTCCTCCAGCTGCCCGACCGTTTGCACGACGAGTGCGACGGAGCGGCTTGCCAAGGCTGCCGAGAAATCGTCCAGGGTTCCGCACGCGGGCGGGCACGTCCAGTTCCGTCCATAGGATCGGCAGCGGTTCTCCGCACACAGGGAGCGTACTGCGGGGTTCACGGACAGGCTTGTTGCAGGAGCGCATCCGTAGTGGGTGAACCCCCGGTTGCGGGCCCGCGCCGCCAGCTCGCAGACGAAGGCGCCCCTGCGGGCGTCCATTTCACCTGCGCAGCCTGCATCGCGGCAGGCGCATACTGCGCACGTCATGGCTCGAAGCCCATCGCATCGAGATAGTGGGCGGCGAACGCCGCGCTCGTGGAGAGCTCGACGTGCGAGCAGGAGGCGGCGACGCTCTCCAGGGCTGCTCGCCCTTCCGGGAAGAGCGCCGCCGCTGCCCCCTTCCCTGCCGCGTTTCCCAGCAGGTCGACCTTGTGCTCGAGGGCGGCGGGCACAAGGCCGATGCGGGCCGCGCTCGCCGCGCTGAGGTGCGCTCCGAACCCGCCTGCCAACGCGACGCGGCGCACGTCGTCGTAGGAGACGTGCATCTCGTCCATCAGCGTGTCGATGCCCGCCCTTATGGCCGCCTTGGCCAGCTGCACGCCGCGCACGTCGCCTTGGGTGAGATACACGCGCTTTTCGGCGTCGAGGTAGCATACCCGCTGTTCCTGCTCTGTGCCCAGGCGCCACGCGAGGCGCGGGCCGACCTCCCCGGCTTCGAGCAGGCGCCCGGTCTCGTCGACGATGCCTAGCTCGAGCAGGCAGGCGACAGCGTCTAAGAGCCCCGATCCGCAGATGCCTACCGGTTCGGCGCCTCCCACGGTTGCGATAGCGAGTCCGTCGCCTTCGAGCGCGACGGCGCTTACGGCACCGCTCAGGGCCGGCATGCCCAGCGTTATACCGGCACCCTCGAACGCGGGCCCGGCCGCCGTGGCGCAGCATACGATGCGCTCGCTGTTGCCGAGCGCCATCTCGCCGTTCGTGCCGACGTCAAGGTACAGCTGGAGTGCAGGGGAGGCTGCCATGTCCGAGATGTGGAGGCCGGCCGTCACGTCGCCGCCTACGTATCCCGCCACGGCGGGCGCCAGGTATGCGCGCACAGGGGGCTCGTCGCAGTCGTGCGGCTGCCACAGATTGCACTCGTTCCCGAAGAGCGCGAAGGGCGCGAAGGGGAAGGTGCCTATCGGCTTTGGGTCGAGGCCGGCGGCGAAGTGCTCCATGACCGTGTTGCCTGCCACGGCCACGCGTTCGAGATCCTGCCAGCCGACGCTTTGCCCCGCACTGAGCCCGAGGGCGGCGAGCGCGTCGTCGAGCCCTCCGCGCAGGGAGGAGCAAAGAGCCTCCAACCCCTCCGCCGCCGAGGCGGCCGCGATGCGCGCTACCACATCGCCTCCGAACGCCACCTGGGGGTTCACCTTGCCTACGCTGGCCACAATGAGCCGGGAGTCGAGATCCACCAGGTGCAGCGCCAGCGTGGTGGTGCCCACGTCTACGGCGAGCCCGAGACGGCGATCGCTCTCACCCTGTGTCGCCGGCCCCGAAGCGGTCGTCGCCTCGCTTCCGGCTACCGGCAAGGTTCCCAGATCGTCGGGCAGGACCTCCATGCCGGCCGCCACGTTCGTCCGGCAGGCGAGGCGATAGCTCGTGCCCGCCTTATCGCGCACGAGCACGCGGCATTTCCCGCAGGTGCCGACGCCGCCGCATGGGGCGAGCAGTGCCTCGCCGCCTTCGCGCAGGGCCTCGAGCAGGGTCTGTCCCGCCTCCGCTTCGATGAGTCTGATGTTGCCGTCCTGACCGTGCACGATCACGTCCATATGATCCCCCCATTCCTTCTTGGGAGGTGCATGGTAGCGCATAGGGGCGGGCGTCGGGAGCTCGCAAACCCAAGATAAGCACTGTCGTATGGCCCCTAAGGTCAACTTCGGGTACCGGGCCTGATGCACGGCCCGGGGTCGAACGGCCGAACGGCCGAAATAAGCATTCTCGCCCCATGCCCTTTTCGCCGCGTCTTCCTAGACTGAGGCGATCGACTGTCTACTACGAGAGGAAGAGGGGCTTTCATGACAACGACCGAGGAAATAGCCAGTGCGGTGATGCGTGGCAAGAAAAAGGAGGTGGGTCCGCTGGTGCAGCGGGCTCTCGACGAGGGGGTGGCGGCCCAGGCCATCCTCGACGAGGGGCTCATCGCCCCCATGGGCGTCATCGGCGATCGCTTCAGCGCTGGCGAAGCGTTCGTGCCTGAGATGCTGGTGGCCGCCCGTGCCATGTCCGCGGGTACCGAGGTGCTCAAGCCGCATCTCGCCGAGGCGGGGGCTGAGCCCTTGGGTAAGGCTGTCATCGGCACGGTGAAGGGCGACATGCACGACATCGGCAAGAACCTCGTGCGCATGATGATAGAGGGCAAGGGTTTCGAGGTGACGGATCTGGGCGTAGACGTGGCGCCGGAGGCGTTCGTGAGCTTTCTGCAGGAGCACGACGACGTCGACATCGTGTGCTGCTCGGCGCTGCTCACCACCACGATGCCCGAGATCGGAGCGACTATCAGGGCTATCGAGGAGGCGGGTTTGCGCGACAAGGTGAAGGTCATGATCGGCGGCGCCCCGGTGACGCAGGCGTATGCCGACGAGGTGGGCGCCGATGCGTACACGCTCGACGCGGGCGCGGCCGCCGTCAAGGCCGCCGAGCTGGTGGGCGCGTAAAAGATGGGCGGCGTGCCCGGAAGGAGGGGAAGTATCCCATGGATATGAGGAAGTGGCTCTCCGGCATCATTGCGTCGGAGAGGAAGAAGGCGTTGCCGGTGCTCTCGTTTCCCGCCGTGCAGCTGATGGGCATCTCGGTGCGCGACCTCATCGGGTCGTCGGACTACCAGGCTGAGGCCATGCGCCTTGTTGCGCAGAGGTATCCGACAGCGGCTGCGGTGTCGTTCATGGATCTGTCCGTGGAGGCGGAGGCGTTCGGAGCGGAGACGGTCGTAAGCGATGACGAGGTTCCCACGGTGGTGGGCGCGCTCGTCGACGAGGACACCGACCCCAGCGGCATCGTGGTGCCCGCGGTGGGCGCAGGGCGCACGGGATTGTACGTGGAGGCCATAGCCAAGGTGGCTCCCTTGATCGACGACCGCCCGGTGCTCGCCGGTGCCATAGGCCCGTTCTCGCTGGCAGGGCGGCTCATGGACGTGTCCGAGGTCATGGTGATGTGCTACGAGGAACCCGAGCTCGTGCATGCCGTGCTCGAGAAGGCCGCCGGGTTCGTGGCCGCCTACGCGGACGCCTTCCGCGCGGCGGGCGCCGACGGCGTGGTTTTGGCCGAGCCGCTTGCGGGCCTGCTGTCGCCCAATCTCGCCGAGAAGTTCTCCTCGGCCTACGTGCGCCGCATCGTGAAAGAGGTGCAAACCGATTCGTTCGCCGTGGTCTACCACAACTGCGGCGGCGGGGTCCCCAAGATGATGGACTCCATCGTGGACACCGGCGCCGCCGCCTTCCACTTCGGCAACGCCATCTCCATGGCCGACGTGATGCCGCTCGTTCCCGCCGACCGTGTGGCCATGGGCAACGTAGCCCCCGCCGAGCAGTTGCGCAACGGCACGCCGGACTCCGTGCGTGCGGCGACGCTCGAAGTGCTGGAGGCATGCGCGGGCTATCCCAACTTCGTGATCTCCACCGGGTGCGACGTGCCGCCGATGGCACCTCTGGAGAACATCGACGCGTTCTTTGCTGCCGTTGACGAGTTCTACGCACGGTAGGGCGGGACGGCGGGGCTTCGAGGAGGATTTCCTTGCAGGTAACCGGAAGATGCGGCTTTTCAAACGAGGAGGACACATGAAACCCAGAGAGAACATGATGGCGATATTCAACCGGGAGCAGCCGGACTACTACGGCGACTTCATGGCGGCGCTCGACTTCGCGCCGGACCCCGTCTTCGCGGCGGACAGCGTGCCCGACGACGGATTGGAGCATCGGGACAGCTGGGGCACGGTGTGCGTGAAGCTGCCCGGCTCTCCCGGCAAGCACCCCCATGTCACGCCGGAGAACGCCGTGGTGAAAGACGTCACGGCATGGCGCGAGCAGCTGAAGGTGCCCGCGCTCGAGGGGCTCGACTGGAGCGCGGCGAGGGAATTCGCCGCCGGTGCGGACCGCAGCGAGCGGTTCGTGGGGCTCTTCTCGGCACAGGGGCTGTTCGAGCGCTCCCATTTCCTCATGGGCATGGAGGATGCGTTCTGCGCCTATCTGGAGGAGCCCGACGATATGGCCGACATGCTGCGCGCGATAGCCGACTACAAGATAGCCGTCCTGCGGGAGGCGGCGCGCCAGTTCCAGCCCGACGTGGTGTTCTTCCAGGACGACTGGGGATCGAAGCAGAACCTGTTCCTGCCGCCCACCGTGTGGCGCGAGCTGATCAAGCCCCTGCATGCCGAGATCGTGGCGGCGGCGCACGAGTGCGGCATGCTGTTCGTGCACCACGCCGACTGCATCTGCGAGCCCATAGTGGAGGACATGGTGGAGATGGGCATCGACATCTGGCAGGGGGCCATACCGCAGAACGACCTCCCCGCCATTCAGGAGAGGACGCGGGGCGAGCTGGCCATCATCGGCGGCATCGACGCCCCGGCGGTGGACATCGAGAACATCACCGAGGATGAGATCAGGGCCGAGGTGCGCCGCGCCATCGACGCGTACTGCCCGGCAGGGCGCTTCTACCCCTCCATCCCGAGCGGAAAGTGCTTCCGCGCGTGGAACGATGCCGTCGTGAGCGACGAGCTGGAGAAGTACGGCCGGCGATGGGCGCGGGAGCACCCGATTTTGGAGGCGGGGCAGCGGCCCTCGTAGCGCTGCGCAAGTTTGGCAGGAGGAAAGCGACGGCCGCCGTCCCAGGGGGGACGGCGGCCGTCGCACGTTCGGGTTCCCGGTATGCCGAATGCCCGGCAGGGAGCCGCGATGCTCCTACATGAACACGATCGTGAGGTCCTTGCGGGCCGGTTCCTGGCCCTTGTCGAGGTAGGCCTTGCCGCCGCCGAGCTGCGTTCCCTGGGCGTCGTAGGCCAGGCACACGCCCATGCAGGGCTTCACGTGCTCTTGTCCGTCCTTGGCCTTCTCGGGCGCCAGGACGTAGCGGCCGGCCTTCTCGTCGGCGAGGAACTGCTCCTCGAGGTCGTTTCTCGCGGCATCGTAGCCAATGTGCGCGTGCTCCTCGACGAACGCGCGGAACTTCTCCTCGCCCCTGATGGTCACGTTGATCTCCATGGTATCCCTCCTTGTGCGCGGCCCCCTTGCCGCCGGGGCAAGGGGGCCGGCGATCGGTTGCGGTTACTTTCCTGCGGGAGTGTAGAGCGCCCAGCGGGTTTTGCCGTCCATCTTCCGCACGAGCTCCTCCACCTCGCCGTGGTACAGGCACCATGCCTGGCAGGCCTGCACGCAGGCGGGCATCTTGCCTGCGGCGGTACGCTCCGCGCACAGGTCGCACGCCTTCGTGAGGGTGGGGTTGTACACCCACTCATACGGCGTGTCGGCGTCGATGGGCGTCTCGTAGCGGTAGGGTCCCACCTCGGCGAGCTTGATGCCGAACTCGCCGGCCGCGAGGCCGCGGGCGTTGCGGCAGGCCACCTCGCAGGAGTGGCAGCCCGTGCAGTACTCGTAGTTGACCAGTATGCCTTCCATGCGAGCCTCCTAGCTCATGACCGTGACGACGGGCTCTTCGACCGGCTGGTAGGGCTTGCCGGGCTCGTAGGGCGCGAAGTCGCCTTTCTCGGCGATGACCTCGTGCGGGAGCACGTCGCCTTCCTGCACGGGGTAGATCTTGCAGAGCATGCTCTTGATGGCGGACCCGATGCCGCCCTGTCCCGTGCGGAACGCCTCGGTCATGTTGTTGAGGTTCGAGTCGTACGTGCCGTAGAAGTTGGGCTCGGCGCCGTCCTGCTCGGGGAACCACCAGCCGTGCTCGGCATGCACACGGCCGGGCATGACCTCAATGGTCTCCTTCACCTTCTGCTTGAAACGGGCGCCGCGGCTGTTCTCGACCCAGATCCATTCGCCGTCGCGCACGCCAAAGCGCTCGCAGTCCTCCGGGCTCACCATGATGAGCGGGTCGGGGTGGAACTCGCGCATGGTGGGCAGCTGGCGGTGCTCCGAATGGAAGAACTCGAAGGAGCGCCCGCCGCCGGAGAGGATGAGCGGGAACTCCTCGAAGGTCTTGGGCGTGGAGAGCGGGCTCTCGGGCGGCTCGATATGGTAGGGCAGCGGGTCGACGCCCCAGTGGTCGTAGCCGAACGACCACAGCTCGATGCGTCCGGTGGGCGTGTTGAAGCCCGGCTGGCCGTCGGGGCGCAGCATGCCCTTCTCGTACTTATGGTACGTGGCGTCCCAGTCCCAGTACGCGGTGCCGTTGCAGCTGTTCTCGCTCGGGTTCTGCACCGTGTCCTCCCAGGTGCGGTCGTACTCGGTGCCGCCGGGCGCCAGCTGGTCGGTGAGGTACCAGGTGCACCATTCCTTGTCGTCGGCCCACGGCCAGTGCTCGGGTTTGATGCGCTTTCCCAGTTCGAGGCAGATCTGCTCGTCTGACTTCGCCTCGTAGTAGTCGGTCACCTTCACCATGGTGCGCACGGGCGTCCACCAGGTGCGGCAGGAATTGCGCTCGCAGCTCATGGCCACGGGCAGCACGATGTCGGCCACCGCCTGGGCCGTGGGCGTCATGAACGGGTCGGCCACCACGATGAACGGCACCTTCATGAGGGCTGCGCGCGTGCGGGCCGGGTCCATGGAAGCGCAGGCCAGCGCATTGGAGCTCTGGATCCAGAACATCTGGATGGGGTAGGGCTCCCCCGTCTCGATGGCTGCCAGGATGGCGTCGGTGTCGGCGCATGAAACGATGTTGGACTCGTTGATGCCCGAGGTGGCGGGTATGAGCTTCTTGGCGTACACCTCGGGGTCGATGTACTCGTCGCCCAGGCCGTAGCGCTTCTCGATGAGGAAGGCGCAGCGGTACAGCGCGTTGCCGCCCGGGTTGTCGATGTTGCCGGTGACGGCCATGAGGTCGGCCACGGCCTCGGTCACGCCGAGCGCGGCGATCTGCTGCTCGAAGGCGAGGCCCCACTGGCAGGCGCAGCTCGACGACGTGGCGATGAGGCGGGCGGCGCCGCGCAGCGCGTCGGCGTCCACCTCGCAGATGGGCGCGGCCCACTCGGGCGTCTTGTCGGCCACGCGCTCGGCGAGTGCCTCGAAGCCGTAGCACCAGCGGTCCACGAAGTCGTGGTCGTAGAGATCCTCTTCGATGACCACGTTGAGCAGCGCCATGGCCGCCACGGCGTCGGTGCCGGGCCGCACGGGGAGCCAGTACGCGGCACGTGCCCCCCACCAGGTGAGGCGCGGATCGACGGAGACGATCTTCGAGCCCATCTGCACGCACTGCACGAGCCAGTGGCCCAAGAAGCCGTCGGCGTTCGATTTGATGGGCTCGTTGCCCCAAACCAGGACGACGCCGGGCGCTTGCCAGTCGGGGTTCGCGTAGCGGTCGGGGTGGGCCTGCGAGGCGTCCACGATGATCATGTCGCCGTACTTCGCCGACGTGCCGATCATGCGCGGCAGGTAGCAGGCGAAGCCGGTGAACCCGAACGTGGACACGTTCGGCGTCTCCATGCAGGCCGAGGCGAAGTAGGGGACCTGCCAGCCTATGTTGCGTCCGGTGCCGTGCACGACCACGATGGACTCGGGCCCGTGCTCATCCTTGATGGCGAGCACGCGCTCGGTGATCTCGTCGTAGGCCTCGTCCCAGCTGATGCGCTCCCACCGATCCTGGCCGCGCTCGCCGGTGCGGCGCAGGGGGTACTTCAGGCGGTCGGGGTGGTTCACCGCCTCGGGAAGGTCGAGGCAGCGCATGCACAGCTTGCCGTTGGCCACGGCGTTCAGCGGGTCGCCCTCGACTTTCTCCAGCTTGTTGTCCTTCGTGTACAGCAGCACGCCGCAGCCCATGTGGCAGCCCGGCGGCGACCAGTGCGTCGTGCGGGTGACGGTGTAGCCGCCCTCCTGCCACTGCCATTCCCCTTCGTGGTAGGCCTTGCGGTCGAGCTTTTCCAGAAACTCTCGGTAGTCGGCCATGGTGCTCCTTTCTCGTCCCATGCGGCCCGCGGACTCGCGGGCTTGTCGCATACCCGAGATTCTAGGGAGGACGCCCGCGGGTGGCATGCCGTCGGGCTTCCTATTTCGGCACGGCCGGCCGCGGCGCCGTGGGGCGTGGCGCCTGATTTCCCCCAGCGCGGCGCCGGGCCCGCAGGAGCGCGGAAGAGGGCGCACGCGGGAGGCGCGGTGGCGGCATGAAGCCATGCGAAGGCGCGCCTTATCTTCGGCGCGAGCCTAATACCCCATGCCTTATCTTCGCGGGTGCAGGGCTTAGGTGGTTTATGCTGGGAGAGACGGCGGGGAGCGGCGGGGAGGGTGCCATTATGAGCGGTTTGCGGAGGATTGCGAGGTCATGATATAACGTGCGGACGCCTTAGGGCGCTCGCTAAGCCCGAAGGCGCGAGGGGCAGGGGTGGTATTTCGGCGATGACTTCAGGGGGTTGAAATCGTTGAAGCAGGATCACGGTACGGAATTTGTGCACGAGCTCATGGGCGACGAGGGCAAGGACCAGTGGCTGCTCGTCAACCCGCGCATGCTCATCGGGTTGGTGGGGACCGTCGCCTGCTACGGGTGGGCGTTCCTCATGCTGGGCACGTCGGCCTTCGTCCCTTCCGCCGCCGCGGCGGGGACGGCGGCGGGCGGGCCGCATCTCTGCTTCGTGCTGGGCTCCATGGCGGCGTTGGCCTGCACCTGGGCCTTCTCGGACTTCTTCTCGCGGCGCAGGCGGGTGCAGTACGCCTTGGCGCTCGCCTGCACGGGGGCCGGGGCGGCGGGTTTGTGGTTCGCGCCGTCCGGCTTGTGGACGCTTCTCTCGTCCGTGCTGCTGGGAGCGGGCTTCGGCCTGGTCTACGGCCTGTACGGGGAGTTCGCGTGCCTGAACTTCCACGTGTCCATCAAGACCTACGTCCTGGGCATCTTCTGCTGCGCGCTCGCGGCGTGCGCGGGCCTGCTGTTCGCGGGCGCAGAGATGGGATTCTTCTTCGCGCTCGTGTTCCCGGTGGTGGCGTTCGCGGCCTACGCCTGCGTGTTCGCGTTCTTCCATCTGGGCCGGCAGCCGGTGGTTGACCGAAAGACGTCGGACGCGCGCAACCGCGTGGTATGGAGGTCGTACCTGGCCACGGCCACGGCGGGCATGGCGGCCGGGTTCGGGCTGGGCTGCCTGCTGTCCACCGAGTCGGTGCATTCGGGAGCCTACGCGGTCGCCGAGGTGCTCGTGGTGGGCACGTGCGCGTTCCTCCTGGTCGATGCCTGCCGGAAGAACCGTGTGAACGAGACCATCACCATGCGGTTCTTCCTCCCGTTCGCCGCCGTGGTGGCGTTCCCGCTCATGTTCGCGCCCCCGGCGCTCAAGTTCGTGTTCGCCGTCCTGCTGCTTTGCGGGTCGCTGTTCCCCATCACCTGCTCGCTGTCGGCTATGTGCAAGCACGTGGCCCTGTGCGACCTGTCGCCCATCCGGGCGTTCTCGTTCGGCCGCCTCATCTGCCTCGCGGGGATCGCGGTGGGCATGGCGCTGGCGTTTCTCGGGTTCTCCTCTGCGGGGATGGGGGGCCTGACCTACGAGACGACCTCGGCTGCCGTCGTGGTGGTGTTCATGATGCTGGTGATATTCTCGGCGTCGTTCGTCATGACCGAGGACAACTACCCGGACGAGGCGCGCATCAGGCGCGGCGCGGATGGCGAGAAGGACGAGGATGCCGGATCGGCCGCGAAGGGCGGCGCGCCGATCCGCCGCCTCGAGGCGAAGGGCGAGGACGGCGCCGAGCCCGCGGCGGGCGAGGGGGCGGTGGCGCGCCCGGGTATCTTCCATATAAAGTGCGAGATCGTCGCCCGCACCTACGGCCTGTCCAACCGCCAGCGCGAGGTGCTGGGCATGCTGGCGAAGGGCCGCAACGCCGACTACATCACCGAGAAGCTCATCATATCGTCGCACACCGCGAAGGCCCACATCTACAACATCTACCAGAAGACGGGCGTCCACTCGCGCCAGGAGCTCATGGACCTGGTGGAGGACACCGACGTGGCGGCCGCCGGGGACATGCTGCAGGACATCCTGGACGACCGGACCTGACTGCGGGACCTGCGCCGCCCGACGGCCCTAATCCCCCAGACCTTACTCTGCGGTTTAGCGTCTCCCACCTCATGAAAGGCACGGTGCTTTTTCCTATCGTTCGCATCGAGGGCCGAAGCGCGGTGCACGTCGCGCCAGAGCCCGAGACGAGAGAGGAGAGAGGGCCTATGCTGTTCGACTACGGGGAGTTCCTCAAGGGCATCGACCGCGAAGCCTACCACGAGGGCGAGTGGCAGTGGGAGGAGGACGGCTACACCGTCACGCGCACCTACACGTACTCGGCGCCCGGCTGCCACGATTCGTGCGGCGTGCTCATGTACACGAAGGACGGCAAGCTGGAGCGCGTGGAGGGCGATCCGCTCGACCCCTGCGCCAACGGGCGCCTGTGCATGCGCTGCCTGAACCTGGCCGAGGGCGTGAACTACGCCGACCGCCCCAAGTACCCGCTGCGGCGCGCCGGCGAGCGCGGCGAGAACAAATGGGAGCGCATCACCTGGGAGGAGGCGCTCGACGAGATAGCCGGCTGGATACACGAGAACCTCGACGAGGCGGGCTTCGGCCGCGAGTCGATCTTCGTGAACCATGGCACGGGGCGCAACATCTCGTCCTGGGTGCCGTTTTTGGGCGGGGCGTGCCTCGGCACGCCGAACATCGGCGCCATCGGCTTCTCGGGGTACTCGTGCTACCTGCCGCGCACGTGCGGCACGGCCGCCGGCATCGGCGATTTCCCCATCGTGGACGCCTCCGAGGGCCATGCCGACCGTTACGCGAACCCCGAATGGGAGCGTCCCGACGTCGTGGTGGTGTGGGGCTGCGAGCCGCTGCGCTCGAACGCGGACGGTTACCTGGGCCATTGGCTGAACGTGTGTATGCAGATGGGCACGGAGTTCATCTCCATCGACCCGCAGCTCACCTGGTGGGGAGCCCGCGCGGCGTACTGGCTGCCGCTGCGCCCGGCCACCGACCTGGCGCTCGCGCTCGCGTGGCTCAACGTGATCACGACCGAGGACCTGATCGACCACGAGTTCGTTGACTGCTGGTGCGCCTACTACGACGAGCTCAAGGAGCATGTGGCGCAGTTCACGCCCGACTGGGCCGCCGAGATCTGCCAGGTGCCGGCGGAGGACATCGCCGCGGCCGCGCGCTTCTACGCGGGCGCCGAGCGCGGCGCCATCCAGTGGGGCCTCGCCTTCGACACGCAGGTCGACTCCATCCAGCTGTGCCAGACGGTGTCGAACCTCATGAGCGTGTGCGGCAACATCGACAAACCGGGCACGAACATCCTCGTGCGCAACGGCTTCGAGATCAATCCCGGCTACGCCACGGCCCAGCTCTACTGCGATCCCGACACGTTCGCGAAGAAGCTCACGGTGGACCTTGTGCATCCCGGATGCGTGCAGTTCATCGGCATGGCCGACTGCGACGCCGTGAACCGTGCGTTCGAGACGGGCGAGCCGTACCCCATCAAGATGTTCTGGTCGCAGGGCTCCAACGGCATCGCCTGCTCGGCCACGGCGGCGCCGCGCGTGCACAAGATGCTGCAGAACGTGGAGTTCTGCGTGGTGGCCGACCCGTACCTGACGCCCACGGCGGTGGCCTACGCCGACATCTTCCTGCCGCTCAAGACCACGGCCGAGCGCGACTCGATGCGCGTGTGGTGGACGCCGCTGCGCGCCATGAAGGCCGTGAGCGAATGGTACGAGGCCAAGTCCGACGAGGAGCTCATCGTGGCCCTGGGCAACAAGCTCAACCCGGAGCTGTTCCAGAAGCGCTGGCCCACGCTCGAGGCGCTGCTGCAGGACTACCTGGATGTGGGCTTCAACCTCTACGATCCCGAGACCGGCAAGAGCTACAAGAGCGCCGGCCGCTCGAAGGCGGGCATGGTGGAAGTGGAGGACGTGCACACCGACTTCTGGAAGAAGCACCATGCCGACGGCGAATGCTCGTTCGACGCGCTTGTGCGCAAGGGCGGCTACGAGTACGACGACTTCTGCGCCACGTACCGCAAGTACGAGAAGGGCCTGCTGCGAGCCGACGGCCTGCCCGGCTTCGCGACGCCCACCGGGCGCATCGAGCTCGTGCCGTACGCCACGTTCGGCGCCTGGGGCATCCCGCCCTTGGCCGAGCACGTGGAGTCGCTTTCGGCCAAGCGGTGGCTCACCGACCCCGAGTTCAAGAAGGAGTACCCGTTCATCTGCATCAACGGCTCGCGCTCCTACGAGTTCTTCCATTCGGAGAACCGCCAGCAGGCAACCATGCGCGAGTTCCATCCCCAGCCGCTCGTGAAGGTGTCGCCGCAGACGGCCGAGGAGTACGGCCTGGCCGAGGGCGAGTGGATTTGGATCGAGAACACCGAGGGGCGCTGCCGCCAGAAGGTGACCATCGACCCGGTGCTCAACCCTCGCTACATCCATGCCGAGCACGGCTGGTGGTTCCCCGAGGAGGAGCCGGCGTTCCCGCACCTGTACGGAGCGTTCGAGTGCAACATCAACAACCTCACCGCCTCCTACGAGACGGGGCACGGCGGTATCGGCAACCCGCTCAAGAGCATCGTCTGCAAGATCTACAAGTGCACCGACGACGTGGCCGAGCCAACGCCTGGCGAGGTGGTCACGAAGCTGGGCGGCTTCCGCGGCGACTACGTGGCCGGGCAGCCGTTCGCCTGGACGACCGACAACACGACGCGCGAGGGAGGGAGATTCTAGTGAAGGGCATTCTGGTCAACTACGAGTTCTGCACGGGCTGCCACTCCTGCGAGGTGGCCTGCAAGAAGCACCTGGGCCTGCCGGCAGGGGAGTTCGGCATCAAGCTCACCGAGACGGGGCCGTTCGAGTACGAGGGCGCCGAGGGCAACAAGGACCGCTGGGAGTGGACGTGGCTTCCTGTGCTCACGAAGGCGTGCGATATGTGCGCCGACCGCGTGGAAGCGGGCAAGCTGCCCATGTGCGTGCAGCACTGCCAGGCGTGGTGCCTGTACCACGGCGAGGTGGAGGAGCTCGCCGCCAAGATGGACGGCTCGTCGCGCTGCGCGCTGTTCACGCGCTAAGCCCCTCGAAGGCCATGCCCGCGCCGGGCGCGCGGGCATGGCAGGTGCGGGAAGGGGGTGATGCGCGGGGCTCTTCGGTGTTCTACTCGTAATCTGCAAGGGAAAGGTAATTGAAATGGTAGAAGAAAAGAAGGGGTTCCATCGCGCCTGGCTCGTCTTCATCGGCGTGTGCATGATGATGGCCGGCGGCATGGGTTTGGTGCTCAACGTCATGGGCAACTTCTTCGTGCCGATGGCGCTGCAGTTCGGCCTGGTCACGCCCGAGGGCAAGCCCGACGTGACACAGGTGACGCTGCTCATGACCGTGTACTCCTACGTCATGCTCGTGTGGCTGCCGTTCGCCGGCCGCCTGTTCGACAAGGTGGACGCGCGGGTGCTGTTCGGCGCCGGCGGCGTGTGCGTCGTGGCGGCTGTGGCGCTGCTGGGCGTGTGGGGCGAGGTGTGGCAGATCTACCTCTCCGGCGTGCTGCTCGGCCTTGCCGGCCCGATCATCTTCCTCGTGGGGCCGTCGGTGCTGATCAACAACTGGTTCGCCCCGAAGCAGGCCGGCAAGTTCCTCGGCATAGCCTCGGCGTTCACCGGCGTGGGCACGTTCGTGTGGTCGCCGCTTTTCGCGGGGCTCATCAAATCGATGGGCTACCAGCCCGCGTTCTTCGTGGAAGCCGGCATCGCTGCCGTGCTCATCCTGGTGCCGGCCGTTCTCTTCTTCCGCACGCGGCCCGAGGACGTGGGGCTCGCGCAGTACGGCATCGAGAAGGAGACGGCGGCAGGTCAGGAGCCGGCGAAGAAGAGCGGCGTGTCCGGCAAGTTCGCCCTCGGCACCGTCGCGTTCTACTGCATCTTCGTGGCCGCCTGCCTCATCTCGCTCGGCGGCGGCTACAAGTCCATGATGCCCACGGCCGTGCAGTCCGTCGGCGGCACCGAGCTCGCGCTTCTGGGCGCGTCCATGATATCGGCAGCTGCAGTGGGCAACATCCTCGGCAAGATCACCTTGGGCACGCTGTCCGACAAGATAGGCATCATGAACTCCATGGTGGCCTTCGCCGTGGTGAGCATGGTTGGCTTCGCGCTCATGGTGTTCATGATGGGCGACAACCAGGTGCCCATGCTCGTCGCCGGCTTCTGCATCGGCACGGGCGACGCCATGATGTCGGTAGGACTGCCGCTGCTCACGCGCCACTGCTACGGTGACCGCGACTATGCGAAGATCTACTCCTACCTGAACATGGGCATCGCCGTGCTGGGCGGCCTGGGCGCGACGTTCGTGGCGCTCGTGGCCTCTTGGGCCGGCGGGTTCCAGGCCGCCTACGGCTGCGGCATCGGCTTCGAGGTGGTCATCGCGCTCGCTATCGTGGTGGCGGCGACCACGGCCAAGAAGTTCCGCGACAAGTGGACGGAAGATGGGGAGCCCGAGAAGAGCCGCTCGTAAGGTTTGCGTGGGCGCCCTTGGAGGGGCGCCCGATTCGGATGCGTCGCCGGCCGAGGCGTCGGCGGCGCGCGGTATCGACTGTTCGGCTCGGGAAGCGGCGCGCGCATGGGGGCGAGCCCCCGGTAAGGACCGCTTCGCCTCTGCAGGGTGCGCCGGCGGCGCATCGCACGATAGATAGGTGATGCTACATGACGGCGGCAAAACCACGGTTGCATTACGCGTGGCTGATACTGATAGGGTGCTGTTTCATGCAGGCGGGCGGCCTGGGCGCCGTGCTCGACGCCGCGGGAGTGTTCTTCGTGCCCGTGTGCGACGATCTGGGCTTCACGCGCTCGGAGCTCTCGCTGTACCTGACGTTCTACTTCATAGCGACGGTGTTCGCCATGCCCCTCGTGGGCAAATGGATCACGAAGTACAACGTCAACCGCGTTCTGAGCGTGTCGTTCGCGCTCGTTGTGGCGGCGGTGGCCGCTATGGGCTTCTACACTCAGCCCTGGCAATGGTGGATATCGGGCGTCGTGTTCGGGTTGGCGGGCAGCTTCATATTCGTGGTGCCCGCTCCCATCCTCATCGGCAACTGGTTCCATGCCCACAAGGGCTTGGCGCTGGGGGTGGCCATGTCGTTCTCGGGAATAGGCGGCGCGGCCCTCGGGCCTGTGTTCACGCTGCTGATTCAGGCGTTCGGTTGGCGCGAGGCGTACTTCATCGCTGCCGGCATCATGGCCCTGCTCGTTTTGCCATGGACGCTGTTCGTGTTCAAGCTCCGTCCCGAGGACGTGGGCGCGAAGCCCTACGGCTGGACGGACGAGGACGAGCGGCGCGAACAGCAGCGCGAGCGCGCGGGAGGGGGCGCGGCCTTGCCGGGCGTCCCGCTGGGCAAGGCGCTCAAGACGGTCCCGTTCGTGTGCATGTTCCTGTTCGCGGGGCTCATCGCCTACTTCGCAGGCTTCAACTCGCACCTGCCGGGCTACGCGCAGTCCATCGGCTTCTCCGCCTTGGTGGGATCGTCGCTGCTCACGGCCGTGATGGTGGGCAACGTGGTGGAGAAGCTGCTCGTGGGCTGGCTCAACGACCGCGTGGGCGTGCAGTTCACGGTGAACATACAGCTGGCCATGGTGGCCTGCGGGTTCGTTGGGTTCATGTTTTCCGGTGACAACCTGGTGCTGCTGTATGCGTCCGCGTTCTTGTTTGGAGCCCAGAACTCGCTGGTGTCGGTATCGACGCCACTGCTCATACGCCAGCTGTTCGGCGAGCGCGACTTCCCGGCCATCTTCACGTACGCCCGCATCGGCACCGGCGTCATCGGATGCCTGGGGCCGGTGACCGTGGCCGGCATTTTCGACGTGACCGGCAGCTTTGTCCCGGCGTTCGGGCTGGGCATCGCCATCACGGCGCTCGGCTTCCTGAGCGTGCGCTTGGCGTACCGCTTCCGTGGGAAGCTAGCGTGGGCTGAAGGGGGCACGCCATCCGAGGCGCTGGAAAACCATTAGAAGAAGAGAGAGGTAACGGTATGGAATTCAAGAACGACCTGGGCAAGCCCTGGAAGTACGAGGACGGGGACTTCACCGTCGTGCGCACGTCCATGTGGTCGCCGCCGGGCTGCCATCCGGTGGGATGCGGCTTGAAGCTCTACGTCGATGCGGAGGGGCGCCTCGACCATGTGGAGGGCGACGAGAACAACCCCATCACGAAGGGCCGTTTGTGCGCGCGGTGCCTGGCGCTCAAGGACTACGTGTACAACCCGAGCCGCGTGATCTACCCGATGAAGCGCGATCCGAAGGACCGCGGCCGGCACGACAAGTGGGAGCGCATCACGTGGGACGAGGCCTATGCCCTGGTGAAGGAGAAGCGCGACTACTTCCGCGACACCTACGGCCCCGAGAGCATGGCCGTGTTCTCGGGCACGGGGCGCTCGGGCGGCATCCTGGTGGCCGACATGGCGCAGGCCGTGCTCGGCACGCCGAACGCCTGCTACACCCAGTCGGGCTACGCCTGCTACCAGCCGCGCTCCATGTCCTGCTCGCACGTGCTGGGCGCGTACTATCCCGAGATGGACTACGCCGGCGGCCTGGAGGGAACCTACGACAACCCCGTGTACCGGGTGCCGGAGGTCATCGTCATGTGGGGCAAGATGGCGCTCGCGTCCAACGGCGATGGCCTCTGGGGCCATGCGGTCATCGACCTCATGAAGCGCGGCGCGAAGCTCATCAGCGTCGACCCGCGCGTGAACTGGCTGGCCACGCGCGCCGAGGTGCACCTGCGGGTGCGACCCGGCACCGACACCGCGCTCGCCATGGCGTGGCTGTCCATCATCATCAACGAGGACCTCTACGACCACGACTTCGTGGAGAAGTGGACGTACGGATTCGAGGAGTTCTCCGCGCGCATCAACGACCCCGACAAGGGCATGACGCCCGAGAGGGCCGCGGAGATCTGCGAGGTGCCGGTGGAGGACATCTACCGTGCGGCCCGCCTGTACGCCGCCGCGAAGCCCGCGTCCATCGCCTGGGGCCTTGCGTTCGACCAGAACCAGAACGGCAACCAGGCGGCCCACTGCGTGCTGGCGCTGATGGCCATCTGCGGCAACATCGACGTTCCCGGCGGCCAGATCATCGCCGAGATCGACCCGGCGCCCGGCGTGGAGGACGACGCGGAGGCGCAGGCGGCCGCCGAGGCCGCGGCGGTGGAGGGCTCCACGCTCGACATCGACAAGGCCGACGACACTTCGGCCGAGGACGCCGCGCGCCCGCAGCGCCGCATCGGCTGGGACTCGCTTCCCGACGACCTCAAAGGCAAGACCATCGGCTACGACGAGTACCCGCTCTACGTGGACAACATCCGCAACGCGCAGGCCGACATGATGTTCGACGCGGTGACGAAGGGCGAGCCGTACCGCATCCGCATGGGCTGGATACAGTCCACGGCGCTGCTCACCCCCACGTGCTGCGCCCAGCCGACCGGCTGGTACGAGGGCTGCAAGAACCTGGAGTGGTGCATGGCAACCGACTGCTTCATCACGCCCGCCATCGAGGCGTTCGCCGACCTCGTGCTGCCCTTGGCCTCGTGCGCCGAGAAGGACGACGTGGTCATGACGCACTACGCGGGATCGCCGGTGACGCTGGGCTCGGTGAACAAGGCCGTGGACGTGGGCGAGGTGAAGTCCGACATCCAGATACTCATCGAGCTGGGCGAGTACCTGGAGATGGACTGCCTGAAGGACGAGGACGGCGGGCGCCTGTTCAAGGACGAGGCCGACTTCCTCACGCAGCGCCGCGCGCGTCCCGTCAAGATGCCCTTCGAGGAGCTGCGCGACCAGGTGGTGTTCCAGCGCGGCGTGAACTACCGCAAGTACGAGACGGGCAAGCTGCGTCCTGACCGCAAGCCCGGCTTCCTCACGCCCACCGGCCGCGTGGAGCTGTGGTCGACGGCGTACGCGCATTACGGCGAGGACCCGCTGCCGTACTACCAGGAGCCGGCGTTCAGTCCTCACAAGAACCCCGAGCTCGCGGCGAAGTACCCGTTCATCCTGACCACGGGAGCGCGCAACTACGCGTCGTTCCACGCCGAGCACCGGCAGATCCCCGTGCTCCGCGAGCTGCACCCCGACCCGATCATCGAGATCAACCCCGAGGACGCGGCGCAGCTGGGCGTGGCGGACGGCCAGTGGGTCGAGATCAAGAACGATTACGGCCGCGCGAAGTTCAAAGCCGTCGTGTCGCCCATCGTGAAGAAGGGCGTGGTGCAGACCGACCACGGCTGGTGGTTCCCCGAGCGCCAGGCCGACGACGACGCGCGCGAGCGCATCGTGCCGGTGGGCCAGATCGTGGAGGACCACGAGGTGCAGGCCGTCATCAACGGCAAGGAGATCAAGGACGGCTTCGTGAAGACCGACCATGCCGACGAGCAAGGCCTCTACGGCGTGTGGCAGTCGAACGTGAACGACCTCGTGTCGAACCACTACAACTCGCGCTTGGGCTACGGCGGGCCCTACAAGTGCAACTGCTGCAGCGTGACGCCCTTGCAGGAGAGCTACGACACGGACATGAACCTGGTCGTCGAGAAATTCGGAGAGTTGGTGTAGAGATGGCTGAATACGGGCTTTTGATCGACTACGAGTACTGCACGGGCTGCGAGACGTGCGTGGTGGCCTGCAAGGAGGAGCATGGCTTCCCCGTGGGCAAGTGGGGCATCCGCGTGCTGGACGACGGGCCGTGGCAGAAGGACGATTCGGGCGAGGGCGGCAACTGCTTCAACTGGAACAAGATCCCTGTGCCAACCGACCTGTGCGACCTGTGCGCCGACCGCGTGGCGGCGGGCAAGGAGCCGACGTGCGTGCACCACTGCCAGGCGTTCTGCATGAGGTTCGGCCGCGTCGAGGAGCTGGCCGCAGAGTTGGCGGGCAAGCCCAAGCAGGTGCTCTGGGCGCCCTGCGCCTAGGACGGTACGGACGGAGGCGGCGCCGGATGCTGCGCGTCGCCTCCGCGGGAAAGGGGGCGAGGAATCCGTGTGCTACTGCTGCACCCTGTGCAACCGGTGCGGGCGCGCCGACGAGATGAAGGACCGGCTGGGGCACAGGCTCTGCCCGTCGTGCGGCAGGGAGGAGCCCGATCCCGGGCGGCCCACGTGCCCCGCATGCGGCGCTATCCTGCCGCCGCCGTTCCCGGAGCCGCCTGGCCGGCCCGATGCGTGAGGGATGTGAAGGTTCCGCGCGGCCGTTCGAAGGGCCGCAAGCACCCGGAGAGAAGGCCTTGCGTGATAGGAGGACGAACGAAGGGAACCGGCTTCGGCCGGTTCCTCTTTTTGCGCGCGGCTCATGGCTGCCGTGTTCGGCCGAATGTGGGCATCGTGCCGGGCGGCGACCCCTGCGGCGCTAGATGGTGGCGCAGTCTCCCTCTTCCTCGCCCTCGATGCCGGCGAACAAGTCCATGGGCGGCACGCCGAGGGCATCGGCTATTCGGAAGAGCTTGTTGACGCTGATGTTGCTGATGCCGTTCTCTATTTCCGAGAGGTACCCCTTGTTGATGTCCGACATGAGGGCGAGCTGCTTCTGCGAGATGCGCTGGGCCTTGCGCATCTCCACGATGTGCTGGCCCAACTGCCTTCTTTTGTCGAAATAATCCATACGGTGAAGGCTATCTAAGCTGCGCCTTGGAAGGACGGATATATCCGAACAGTCGGCAAAAAGATCGACAATTCCCGAATATGATGACTGGTCAGCGCAGCTATCCGTAGCCGGGCGCCAGCGCGTGCCCGGGGGCCTCCGAGCGCCCGTCCGTTACAGCGGCGCACTATTCGGTTATAATCGAACCGGCGGGAGCGAAGAGGCGCGTTGCGCGGGCTTCCGAAGCGGGCGGCGCGAGGGTTTCCGCCCGGAAGGACTCGACTGAGCGGTGCCGCAACGGCGTGGGGAGACGGCGGGCACCCGGAGGGTCAGGGGGTGGCACATATGGAGATCCACCAACTCCGCCACATGCTGGCTGCAGCAGAGCATTCCAGCTATGCGCAGGCGGCGAAGCGGTGCTTCACCAGCCGGCAGAACATCGCCCATTCCGTCAAGGCGCTCGAGAACGAGCTCGGCATCGTGCTGTTCGAGCGGCGGGGCAACGAGATGGTGCTCACGCCCGCGGGGCGGCAGCTGGTTGGCGAGGCGGGCGAGATCGTGGCGAAGGTGGACGGCTTGCACGTGGCCTTCGCCAATCCCGATGCGCCCGACGAGGTGCTGAACCTTGCGGTGAGCACCAACCTGTTTGCGGGGATACCGCCGAGCACCGACGAGTTCATCGCGCAGCATGCCGATCGGCTGAGGATAGCAGAGATGAGCTGCGAGGACTGCTATCAGTCGGTATGCTCCGGACGGTCGGACGTCGCCGTCGTCATGTGCATGGGACGCCGGTTTCCCGACTGCGACGTGCTCGAGGTGGGGGAGTCGGCATCGTTTGCGCTCATGTGCTCGTCGTCGCCCCTGGGGCGGAAGGCGGGGTTGTCGGCGGCGGATCTGAAGGATCAGAAGCTGCTGCTCATGTCGGAACCCGCCTTCCAGTACGAGCCGTTGTTCGCCCAGCTCGACGCTCTCGGCTTCGATCGGGCGAACGTCAGCGTCATTCCCAGCACCAGCTCGATGATCCACGTGGTGAAGAGGCGCGGGGGCACGGGAATCGTCTCCGACAAGTTCTCGGCAGCGCCGCCGGCGGGTTTTTGCGCCGTCCCCTTTTCCGATCCACGTCTGAACTGGCGGTTCTACGTTCTTTTTCACAAGAACTCGGGCTCGTTCAGCTCTATTGCGAAGTTCGCCCAAGGCATACAGGGCACGTTCTGACCTTGGATCAAAGCAAGGCCGGGCCCGTAGCGGCCCGGCCTTGCGCGAAAACCATCGTTTCGCAGGCGTTTGGCAGTTCAGAAAAGGATCAGCAGGTACCCGGTTGCGATGGCCACCGTCAGCACCATGATGGGGAACCCCACCTTGGTGAACCCGATGAAGCTCACGGGGTAGCCCTCCTTGTTGGCGATGCCGGAGAGCACGACGTTGGCCGACGCCCCCACGAGCGATCCGTTGCCGCCGAGGCACGCGCCAAGAGAGATTGCCCACCACAGCGGGAACACGTCGACGCCCGCGGACGCCATGACCGTGATGATGGGGATCATGGTGGCCACGAAGGGGATGTTGTCCAGCACGGCGGAGAGCAGCGCCGACCCCCACAGCAGCGCCAGCATGAGCAGCACCGTATCGCCGCCCGTGAGCGAGACGAGACCTTCTCCCACGAGCGCGATGACACCCGTGTGCTCCATGGCTCCCACCACCACGAACAGCCCGAGGAAGAAGCCGATCGTGCCCCACTCCACTCCCTCGAGGGCGCCCTCCAGATCTCCTCCCGAGATGAGCAGCATGATGCCGGCCGCCCCCAGGGCGATGACCGCCGACTCGAGATGCAGTGCGCCGTGGAGCATGAAAGCGGCGGTGACGGCCACGATCATGGCGATGCTCTTGACGAACAGGGGGCGATCCTTCACGGCGTCCTGCTCGGAGAGGGCCATGACCCCGCGCACGGCGTCTGCGCCCACCGACAGCTTCCGGCCGTACAGCACCTTGAACACGATCAGCAGCACGGCGAGGATGGCCACGACCACGGGGGCGTCGTAGCGGATGAAGTCGAAGAACGTGAGCCCAGCCGCCGAACCGATCATGATGTTGGGCGGGTCGCCGATGAGCGTGGCCGTGCCGCCGACGTTCGACGCCACGATCTCTGCGACGAGGAAGGGCACGGCATCGATCTTGAGCGTACGGCACAGCATGATGGTCATGGGGCCGATGAGCAGGATGGTGGTCACGTTGTCGAGCAGCGCCGAGAACAGGGCGGTGATGACGACGAACGCGGCCATGATCTTCCACGGGTCACCCTTGCAGAGCTTCGCCGAGCGTATGGCCACGTACTCGAACAGGCCCGACTTGCGCACCACCGCCACGAACATCATCATGCCGCACAGCACGCCGAGGGTGTTGAAGTCGATGGAGCCCATGCCGGCATCGAAGTCGACGATGCCGATGCAGAACAGCACCACGGCGCCGAGCAGGGCCGCGAGCGCGCGATGGATCTTCTCGGACACGACCAGGGCCATGACGGCGGCGAACACGGCGATTGAGATTATCTGCGGGGTGGTCATCGGGCCTCTCCTTGGGGCTTGCCGTGGAACGGCTCAGTTGTCGGGATTCTCGGGGGCGGTTTTGCCGGGGATGGCAGGGGCGCCGGGGGCGCTCGGCGTGCCGGGTGCTCCGGGGGCTGCGGGAGCGCCGGGAGCAGCGGGCGAGCCGGGTGCCCCCGGGGCTGCGGGGGCGGCAGGGGCGCCGGGTGCCCCCGCTCCGGGAACGGGCGTCGAGGTGGTGGCTGGTCTGAAGCACATGGCGGTTCTCCTTCTTTCGTGTGGGTAGAAAACAAGCGCGTCGGGCTCGCGGAAGAGCGGGGGCTAGCGGCGGAACTCGTCCATCTTGCGGTCGTACTCCTCGAACCGCTCGCGCATCCGCTGCTCCCGCGTCTTGCCCTTGTTGAGCCTTCTGCCGACGATCGCGGCCATCGCGAGGAACGCGATGCCGACGATGATCGTGCCGACAAAGCCGGAATCGACCATTGCTGCCTCCTTTCGCGGGCGGACGGCGAAAACGGTTTCAGCAGATTGGGAGCCTCCCGACGGCCGGAGGGGCCGTCGGGAGGGGGCGGGGCTAGTAGCCCATGAGGCCGGTCATGGCGGGCAGGTACAGCGCGCTTAGCACGCAGAGCACGGCGGTGGGCACCCACGCCTTCTTCAGCCACTCCGTCATGCTGATCCAGCCCTTCTCGTAGCAGATCATCATGATGGAGTCGATGGGCAGCCAGGTGGTCACGCCGCCCAGGATGCCGCCGATGCAGGCGATGACGGCGCCGTTCACTCCGGTGGTGGCGGCGAGCGCTATCATGAGCGGGACGGCGACGGACACCGTGGGCGGGCCCACAGGGATGCAGATGTGCAGGATCATGGTGATGACGCACATGACCAGAACCACGAGCAGGAGCGGCCAGGAGGACGCGCCGGCGAGCACGGTGTTCACGAACCACGCGGCCACGCCGGTGCCCACGAGGCCCGTGGCGAGCGCCTGCACGCCGATGATCATCATGATGATCTCCCACGGTATGTTCTTGTAGTACTGCTCCTTGCTCAACAGGTTGATACCGGGCACGAACGCGATGATGGTGAACGCGAAGGCCACGAGCATGGAGTTGATCTGCGGGAACCACGTGCTCATGATCATGAGGCCGAAGGCGATGACGAACCAGGTGATGAGCTTGATCTCGATGGCGGTCATCTTGCCGTAGTCGGCGAGCTTCGCGGACACGACGGACAGGGCCTCGGGCTTGATCTCCTCGATCTTGAACGCCTTGGCGCACCACAGGCCGGAGATGACCGACACCACGAGCGCCAGCGGGATGTTGACGGCGCACCAGGCGAGGAAGGTCACGCGCACGCCCATGTAGGTCTCAACCAGCGTCATGCACAGGATGTTCAGCGAGTTGCCGATGGGTGTGCCGATGCCGCCGATGGCAGCTGCCGCGGCAACGGACACGGTGAGGGCTTTGGCAAGGCCCGACTTGCCCTTCACCCCGCCGTTCGCCTCCACGATGGACAGGCCGATGCCGATGAAGATGGCGGACGCGGCCAGGTCGGACACGAACATGGACAGCACCGAGGTGGCCACCGAGAAGCCCACGATGAGCTTCGTGGTGCTGTTGCCGGCGAACTTGAGCGCGGCGCTGGCCACGCGGTACGGGATGGGCGTGGACATGACGGCGCCGGACACCGTGAACACGAACAGGCAGTAGATGGGCACGAGTAGGCTGGACGAGTTGAACACGCTCGCCTGCGTGTCGGTTGCCGCATAGGGCAGGATGCCGGTCACGGGTATGAGGAAGAATATCAGCACCACCGTGACGATGAACGGCAGCGCCTCCGTGACCCAGAGGATGATGCAGGCCAGAAGGATGCCCACCGCCGACATGGCGGTGCGCTCCAGCCCTGCGGGAACCGGGCATGCGAACTGGAAGAACAGGAAGACCAGCGCCGCCACGACGATGGCGACGAGTTTCTTCACCTGCTTGCCGTCCATGGTGCTCCGGGACAGCGCGGCTGCGTTTTCGCTCAAGAGTATCCCCTCCTTCGTTATGGATGGTAGAGCTTCGGTAATCCCCCTTCGGTTCGGTCGGCACGTGCCTGTCGGAGGCCACGTCGCCGACGGCGTACTCGGCGGTCGCACGCTGCGGGGAACCCGTCGAAGCGCTTCGGGCCGAGACGCCTGGCGGCGCCGCGTCGGTCGGCCGCGGGCCGGAGAACGATTTCTCGACAGTCTTGCCGCACCTCCCGCAGAACGAGCAGAACGCTCCACAGCTCCCCATGTGCTTTCACCTCCCTCGTCAGCAGGGATGCGCGTCCGCCGCCCTGCGCCGGGCCCGCATCCCGTCACCGTAAGCCGTGCCGGCCGATCCCCTTACGGGACGAGGATCGCGGCTTTCTTGCCCTTGGCCGCGAGCTTGGCGGCGCATTCCTCGATCGTGCCGATCTCCAGGCACTTGGCCTGGCAGGACTGCACGCATGCGGGCAGCTTGCCGGCGGCGGTGCGCTCCTCGCACATATCGCACAGCTCGCCGGGCAGGGCGATGTAGTCCCAATGCCAGGTGCCGTCGGCGTGCTGGCGGGGCTTGTCCTCCAGCACCTTGATGCCCCAGTCGTCTATGCCGCATTCGATCTCGTTGCGGCAGGCCACCTCGCAGCTGTGGCAGCCGGAGCAGAACTCGTAATCGATGTACAGGGCCTTCTGCGTCATTTTCACTACCTCCTTTTCGTCTTGTCGGTTAGCCTTGCTGCGTCTCGTCGGTGGGACGCCACACCTGCTGGTAGGTGAACTCGGCCTGGCGGCTGGGTTCCAGGAAGATGCCGGTGCTGTCCGGGTCGTTCGGGCCCCCTTCTCCCTCGACCTTCTTGAGCGAGCAGATCATCTGCTTGAACGTGTTGCCGAAGCCCATGACGCCGTTCACGCTGTTGGGCATGAGCACGTTGATGTTCGACTTCCAGTTGCCGAACAGGTTCGGCTCCTCGCCGTCCTCCTCGGGGTACCACCAGCCGTGCATGGCATGGCACACGCCCTCCTTGATGGTGGGCACCACGTGGGCGCGCTGGCGCACGGCGCCGTAGGGCGAGGCGATCTCCACCCAGTCGTCCTCCTCGATGCCGAGGCGCGCGGCGTCGGCGGGGTTGAGGTCGATCTGCGGGTACGGCGTGATCTGGCGGAGGCTCGGGACCTGCTTGTGCTCGGAGTGGAAGAACTCCTGCCGGCGGGCGCCTGTGGTGAGGATGTAAGGGTACTTCTCCATGAGCTCGGGCGTGCGCTCGGGGCCGTAGGCCGGGTCCTCGTAGTAGGGCAGGGGGTTCTCGCCGAACTGCTCGTACATGTAGGAGTACAGCTCCACGCGGCCGGTGCTCGTGGGGAAGCCCACCTGGCCGTCGGGGCGCAGCTTGCCCACCTCGTACTTGTAGTACGGCTCGTTGGACATGACCGTGACCTTCTCGCGCAGCTCCTCGTAGGGCAGCCACGAGCGCATGACGTGGAAGTTGTCGTAGTCGGTCTGCGTCTCGAAGCGGTTCCAGAAGTCGGGGTACATCTTCTTGCCCACGGCCATCATGGCCTCTACGTCGGACTTGCATTCGCCCACCTGCACGCACTTGTTCTGAGCGCCGTAGAACGACGAGTTCAGGCCGTAGTGCGTGACCACCATGCCGTCGTGCTCGACGGTGGTGGCGATGGGCAGGAACACGTCGCAGCAGGCCATGGTAGTGGGGTTCATGAACAGGTCGGCGGCGCAGCAGAAGTCAAGCTTCTTCAGCGCCTCGTACCAGCGCTGCGGCTCGGCGGATATGGCGGTGCCGATGGGGTTCGACGAGATGAAGTGCGCCATGTGTATCTTGTAGGGCTTCTCGGTCTCGAGCGCCTTCAGGAACTCGTCGGGCATGACGGTCCATAGAATGGAGCCCATAGCCGGGTACTTGTCGATGCCGATGCGACGGCCCCAAGTCTCCTCGGTCATGATGCCGTTCTTGAAGGCCAGCTCCAGCGTGGAATCGGTGGCGTCGTCCACCTTCTCGTCGGCCGAGATGGAGCCGCCGTCGCGCACGACGTTGCCCTGGTCGTCGCCCATGCCGAGCGTGGTGCCGCCGGGCGCGTCGATGAAGCCGGTGATGGCCATGAGCGCGATGAGGCACTGGCCGAGCTGGGTGCCGTTGGGGTTCTCGTCCACGGCGAGGCCCCAGGCCACGCTGCTGGGCTTGGCGTTGCCGTACAGGCGGGCGGCGCGCCAGATCTGCTCCTCGGGCACGCCGCAGATCTCGGCGGCCTTCGCAGGCGGCATGTCCTGCACGCGCTCGACGAGCTGCTCGTAGCCGTAGCACCACTTGTCGATGAAGTCGTGGTCCACGAGGTCGTCGTGTGCCATGACGTAGATGAAGGCCATGGCCAGCGCCGTGTCGGTGCCGGGGCGCAGCTGCAGCACTTCCTCGGAGCGCGTGCCGAGCCAGGTCACGCGCGGGTCGACGCAGATGAGCTTCGTGCCGAACTGCCGCACCATCTCGATGACGGCGTGGCCGTACAGGCCGTCCGGGTTGGAGCGCAGCGGCTCCTTGCCCCAGATGAGGATACACTCGGGGGCCACCCAGCCCTCGTGCTCGTAGCGGTCCTCGAACTTCTGGGCGTAGTCGATCTCGGGGTAGCCGCCGCCGATCATGAACGCGGTGTTCGTCATGCGCGGGCCGTAGCACGACCAGCCGGCCTGGGCGTACACGGAGTTCGGCGTGCCGAACACGAGGTTGGCCCACTGCGGGTACCAGTTGTTGCCCTCGCGGCCCGTACCGCCGAACACGCAGATGGCCTCGGCGCCGTACTGCTCCGTGATCCTCTTGGCGTTGTCGGCGATGAGGTCGGTGGCCTCGTCCCAGGTGCACTGCTCCCACTTGTCCTTGCCGCGGTCCTCGCGGGCGCGCTTCAGCGGGTGCGTGATGCGGTCGGGATGGTAGATGTACTCCGGCAGCGCCAGGCAGCGCGTGCAGAGCGACCCCTTGGTGATGGGGTGCTCCGGATCGCCCTCCACCTTCACCACCTTGCCGTCCTTGACGTGCACCTGCAAACCGCATCCCACCGGATGGCATCCCGGAGGCGACCACGCGCAGGTCCTGAAGATGGTCTCCTCGCCCTCTTGCCGCTTCCACTCGGTCATGTGCTTCTCCTCTCACTCGTCTGCAAAACGATGGAACGCACGAAGTTCGATTTCTCCTCGGTGCGCCTTCATTGTGCGGGCGGCCGCCCGCCGCGAGTAGCCGCCGAAAATGTGCGGGATGACAAATGGAATTTGACAGCGGGGGAGGGGTGGGGATATCACCCAAGCTCTTCTGGGTGAGGCTTTCGGGATCGCTGACTTGATTGCGCAGAAGGGGTCGCGTTACGGTGTGATGCGGCTGCTTCAGGAGAAGGGCCTTGAAAACGTAAGGAGCAAGGCATTACGCGCCTAGAGGCGCGTAATCCTTCATGCCTGAAACTGGGGAACCGTTGCGGTCGGGGGGACCGGGCTTTCTTCCAGCGTACTATCATTCGGGGTACGGCGATGGCTGTGCGCATCGTCAAGCGGGTGTATGAAACCGTCAACGGGGGTGACTGTTTTCATGGATCGGGAAGGGTTGAAAGGGGCTTCTTCCGAGGCCAAGCGCCGGAAGAAGAAAAACGAGTGGCTGTTCGTCAATCCCTATCTCGTGGCTGGCGTAGTGGGGGCGTCATTTTGCTTCGCCTGGTTCTTCTCGGTCCTTACCACGAGCGACTTCGTGGCTGGTCCGGGAGGAACGTCCTTCGGCAGCAGTTTGCTGCACCCGGTTTTCGTGGCCGCCCTCCTTTGCGCCTATGCCTCCCTTTGGTTGCTGTCGAACCGGCTTCAGACCCATCGCGTTGCCCTGGCCGTCATGGCGCTCGTATGCGGAGCGGCTCCTCTCCTCGGCATTTTCGCCGGGACCTTCCCGGCGCTCGGCCTTGCGGCGGCCGCGCTGTCCGGTGTGGGCGTGGCCGTCCTTGCGACGCTGTGGGTGGAGTTCGTCTGCGTGCTCATGAAAGTGCAGATAAGGGCAGCCGTCGCCTCGATGCTGGCGCTGTCCTTCCTCTGGTATGCCGGGACCGTTTTCATCGATGGGCGCTTCGTGCCGTATGCCATCATGTTCTACGCCCTTGCCTCCGTGTCAACGTACCTCTTCCTTCAGGTGCGCTTCTCGTTGACGGACGATCTCCCTGCGATCGACGCCGCGGAGTCCGACGAGAGGCTGCAGATAACATGGAAGCCCTCCCTGCTCACCGTGATGGGGTCGGTAGCCCAGGGCTTCGCTCTGTATTGGCTGCTTACGCCCGAAGTGCACACCTTCGGAGTGTCGGCTGCCATCCAAGGGGGATCGCTGGCGGTGCTTGCACTGCTGCTGGTCGATTCGCGCAGGTCGTTCTTCCTCAAGGAGTCCTTTATCAGGAGGATGTTCCTCCCGGTGCTCGCGGCCTGCATCCTGCCGTTGTTCTTCCTGCCGAAGACCTTATGGGCGGGACCGTGCGTCTTGGCGTTCCTGTTCTCGCTGCTGCCGTATTCCAGCGCCCTATTCGCGACCTGCGAGCATATCGTGCGGTGCGACCTTTCCTCGATGAGGACGTTCGGCTGGGCGCGGCTGTTCTCATCGGCAGGGTTGCTGCTGGGGCTTTCGGCGGGCTGGCTGGCGTTCTCGACCGAGGTGCTCGGCTCGGTCACGCTGCCGGTCATGGTAGTGGTCGTGGTCATGTTTTTCATTTTGGTGTCTGAGACCATCAGCAAGCAGAGCTATTATCCCGGCGAGTCACAGGAGTCCGAGCGGCGCATCGTCATCGGCCCTCGCGGCGAGATGATGCTGGAGGCAAGCTGCGAGGATGCCGAATCCGGCGTGAGGTTCTTCCATCTCAAGTGCGATGCGGTGGCAAAGCAGTGCGGCCTGTCGAAACGCCAGACCGAAGTGCTCCATATGCTGGCCAAGGGCCGCAATGCCGAGTATGTGCAGAAGCAGCTCTTCATCTCCCCTCATACGGCCAAGGCTCATATTTACAACATCTACCGGAAGACAGGGGCCCATTCCCGGCAGGATCTGATGGACCTCGTAGAGAAGGCCGTCGTCGATGAAGACGCCTCGGCCGGGTTGTCTTAACGCGGCATCAGGGGGGTGTTCATGATGCATGAGGCAAAGGGAATGTTGGCGGTGGGGTCGACGAGGCTCGGCCTCGACGTGCTCGTAGGCTTCGCGGGGCTCGCTTCGCTCGTCGCGTCAATCGTGGCCCTCTTCGTGATCGCGCCGGGGGTGTCGCCGGGCGGTGCGAGCCCGGTTGCGATACGGGCGGTATGCGCGCTCGCCCTTGCCGCAGCCAGCCTGGTCGTGGGCCTCGCCGCACATGCCATCGTCCTGCACAGGTGCCGGGCGCTTGCGGTCGCCGCGCTGGCGGGGATCGCCTTCGCAGGCGCCGCGCTGCTTGCGCCGTCGCTGCCGGAGAGGCTCGCACTCCTCGCCTATGCGGCGACTGCCGTGGGAACAGCCGCGCTCGCGTCCCTCTGGTTCTGCTTCGTCTGCGTGCGTCCGCACAAGTCCACTCCCCTGTTCGTTTCCTCTGCGGTTGCCGCGGGGCTCGCCATCTGCCTGGTGGAAGGCAGCTTGCTGGTCGAGGCGGCGCGCATTGCCGTCGTGCTCGTGCTGGCGGTCTCGGTTGCCTGCATGCTCGTGCTGGCGAAGGCGAAGCCCGAGGGCGTTCTCCCCGAGCCAGTCGGCAACCGCGAGTCGGACAAACGGTCGAAAATTCTCAAGACATCGGCGCTCATGCTTTCCATCAGCAATTTCGAGTTCGGGTTCGTGGCGAGCACGGCGTCAAGCGATTTCGAGCGCGCGGCATGCCTGGCGTCTGCGGCGATGGCTGCTCTCGTGCTGGCGGTGAGCTTCGCCCGCAAGGGCCTGGTGAACGAGCGGAGCCTGTCCCCTTTGACCCCACCCTTGACGATAGGGGCCTTCCTGTCCGCGTACCTGTTCGGGGAGGCGCTGCGCGTGCCCTCGCTCTGCGTGCTCTCCGCGCTGTGCACGGTATACCTCTCGTTCGGCATCGCCGCAGTGGCCGAGCACGTGCGCCTCTCTCATCTCTCGGCGCCTCGAGCTCATGGAAAGGCGCGGGCGCTCGATTACCTCGGCATGGCAGTCGGCTTCATGGTCGGGTACATCGTTGCCGTGGCAGCCGCTTCCGACACGGTGCTGGCCGCGCAGATGACCGCTGCCATAGCCGTGGCCTACAGCTTCATCGCCGCGTTCTGCCATAAAGCGCGCTTTCCCGAGGAGGGCATGGAGGGAGGCTTGGGCGCGCCCGAGGCGAAGGGCCTTTGGAAGAAACGCTGCCGGGTGGTGGGCGAGCAGTGCGATCTTTCGGAACGGCAGTTCGAGGTGCTGATGCTCGTGGCCCAGGGTAGGAATGCCAAGTATATCGAGCAGGCATTGTCGATATCCCTGAGCACGGCGCAGACGCACATACGCAACATCTATCGCAAGACAGGCGTCCATTCGCGTCAAGAGCTGCTCGATCTCATAGAGGGCACGAAGCTCTACGGCGAAGAGTAACGGACCGTTTCCGCCTCGCTCCCTACGCAAGGCTTACCGGGAGCTGAAGGCACGTCCCCTCTACCTACCCGTTTTGCCCCGAGGCTTATTTTCCCCTGTTCTGCCTGATGGGCCATCGTCAAAAACAGGGTATCGGCACGAACACCAAGAACGCCACGATGACAACCGTGCCAGCACCACGCTATCCTCCCCGGCATCGGCGCCTCCCGGCGCCCTGTACGAGAAGGAGGAAGGACGTGGCCATGAGCGAAGACGAGTTCTACCAAAGAGCCGAGGCGGTCAAGCTCGATACGCTTTCAGACGTCAACGACATCGGCAAGCCGTGGCGATACGAGGAGGACGGCCTGACCGTTACCCGCACGAGTCCGTGGTCCCCGCCCGGATGCCATCCGGTGGGATGCGGTCTCAAGCTGTACGTGGACGATGGGGGCAGGCTCGTGCGAGTCGAGGGCGACGAGAACAACCCGGTGACCCAAGGGCGCCTGTGCCCCCGGTGCATAGCGCTCAAAGACTACATCTACAATCCGGCACGCCTTCTGCATCCCATGAAGCGCGATCCGAAGGAGCGCGGCAATGCCGATGCCTGGGAGCAGATTACCTGGGACGAGGCGTTCGACATCATCAAGAACGAGTACGACCGCATCACCGCCGCCTATGGACGCGAGTCCATCGTGGTGTTCGCCGGCACCGGACGCGAGGGCGGCACGTTCGCGCCGTATGGCACCATGTGCTTTGGAACGCCGAACTTCTGCTACACGCAGTCGGGTTACGCCTGCTACACCCCGCGTTTGGCGGCCATCGCCTACATCGCGGGCACGACGTACCCCGAATGGGACTACGCGGGCGCATTGCCGGGCCGTTGGGAGGACGAGCGCTACGAGCTGACCGAATGCCTGGTGGTATGGGGCAAGGCTCCGCTCGAGTCGAATCCGGACGGTTTTTTCGGCCATGCCGTCATCGACGCCATGCGCCGCGGCACGCGCCTCATCGTCATCGACCCGCGGGTGAACTGGCTTGCTACGCGCGCCGATATCCACCTGCAGCTGCGCGCCGGAACGGACACGGCCTTAGGGATGGCATGGCTGAACGTCATCATCAACGAGGACCTCTACGATCATGACTTCGTGGAGTACTGGTGCTACGGCTTCGACCAGCTGGCCGAGCGCGTGCAGGACATGCCGCCGGAGAAGGCTGCCGAGATCTGCGGCGTGCCCGTCGAGGACATCTGCGCCGCGGCTCGCATGTACGCCCAGGCCAAGCCCGCCGCCATCCAGTGGGGCCTAGCTGCCGACCAGAAGACCGACGGCATGCAGAACGGCCAGGTGACGGTTGACCTCATGGCCATCACGGGCAACCTGGACGTTCCCGGCGGGCAGATCCTGCCGGGTGCGGGAGCGGGGCACAACGAGTCGGGCTTCGGCTTCGAGAAGGGGGTGGGTGAGGAACTGCAAAAGAAGATGATCGGCTTGGAACAGTATCCCGCCTACTGCATGATCATCCTCAACGCCCACGCCGACCTCATGCTGCATGCATTGGAGACGGGCGACCCCTATCCCATCAAGATGGGATTCTATGCCGGGAACAACCTTATGAGCTGCACGTCCATGGAGCCGCAGCGCTGGCATGACGCAATCGTCAAGTCGCTGGAGTTCTGCATCGGCTTCGACACGTTCATGAACCCGTCCATCGAGGCGTCCTGCGACATCTTCCTGCCGCTGTCCACCGTGGCAGAGCGCGAGGGCACCGTGTTCACGCATTACGCGCCCTGCACGGTCACGGCCGGTTTCATGCACAAGGCCATAGAGGTGGGCGAGACCATGACCGACTTCGAGCTGTGCTACGAGTTGGGACGGCGTTTGCGTCCGGAGGTATGGGAAGACTTCGCGAATGCGAAGGAGTTCATGGAGGCGCTGCGCTTGGGAAAGAAGGAGGGCGGGGCGTACTTCGACAAGGTCTCGCAGAACGTGGTCTGCCAGATCCCCGTCGAGTACTACAAGTACGAACGCGGCCAGATGCGCCAAGACGGCCAGCCCGGCTTTGCCACGCCTACCGGGCGCGTGGAGCTGTGGTCGACGGCGTTCAACCAGTTCGGGGACGACCCGCTGCCATACTATCTGGAGCCGGAGTTCGGCCCCGCCGACACGGAGCTCATGAAGGAGTATCCGTTCATCCTCACCACCGGGGCGCGTACGACCGCGTTCTTCCATTCCGAGCACCGCCAGATAGCCTATCTGCGCGAGCTGAACCCCGACCCCATCGTGGAGATCAACCCGCAGGTTGCCCTGGACATGGGTATAGCCGATGGACAGTGGGTGCGCTTGCGAAGCCCCTTCGGCGAGTGCGTGGAGAAGGCGCGGGTCACGGAAACCGTCGACGAGAAGACCGTCCACGCGCAGCACGCGTGGTGGTTCCCCGAGGAGGACGGCAGCGAGCCGAACCTCTACGGCAATTTCCGCTCGAACATCAACAACCTGCTTCCCAACGACCACTACGGCAAGCTCGGCTTCGGGGCGCCGAACAAGTGCCTCGTCTGCAGCATCGAGCCCCTTGTCGAGAACTACGACACCGACATGAATCTCATCTGGGAAAAATTCGGAAAGCTGGTGTGACTTATGGCCGCATATGGACTTCTGATCGATTACGAGTACTGCACGAACTGCGGATCCTGCCAGGTGACGTGCAAGGAGGAGCACGGCTACCCGGTGGGGAAGACGGGCATCAGAGTACTTTCCGACGGACCGTGGAAGATAGACGGGAAGAGATGGAACTGGAATTACTTCCCGGTGCTCACCGACCTGTGCGACCTGTGCGCCGAGCGCACGGGGCGGGGGCGCGAGCCCTCGTGCGTGCACCATTGCCTGGCGAACGTCATCTCGTACGGTACGGTCGAGGAGCTCTCCAAGAAGCTCGATCGCAAGCCGAAGCAGTTCCTCATGGTGCCCCAGTACAACCCCCTCGAGGCGAAAGGCGCGTTCGTTTCCTCCAACAAGAGCGCGCACCGTGCGGCCCATATCGAGGTCCAAGGAACCGGGAAGGCCTCCTATGCCGTGCACCGTCACGATACCAAGGTCGGCGAGATTGACGAGACCGCGGTGCTCGAGGGGGAGCAGCCGCCCGCGGCTCGCGAATGAGAGCGGGGAAGGCAATGGAGCGCGCAAGCAGGGCGGGGAGAACCGCCTACATCAGGTACAAGGGAGGTGTGCTCGGCGAGGATCCGCTCGACGACCGATCCACGGGCGACCCCCTGGCCGTCGTGATCGGGACCATGCAGCTTCCACGGGGCGTGGAGGAGGCCGTGGCGGGCATGGAGGTAGGCGAGGCGCGGTTCATCGAGGTGCCGGCCGAGCTCGGTTACGGCGCGTACCAGGACAAGCTCGCGTCGTGGCATCTCAAAGGCATGGTGGAGCACGGCTACGACCTCAAAGCAGGGGACGTGGTCTTCTGGACCAACCCCGATGACGGAAGGCGCATGCCCGCGTGGGTGACGGAGGAAACCGCCGACATGGTAAAACTCGATTTCAACCACCCCTTCGCCGGCAAGACGCTCTCGTACTGGGTCGAGCTGGTTGACCTGAGGTAGGGCGAGGACGTTGTGCTATCCGTGCACACGATGCGGCAGGTGCGGAAAGTACCGCGAAGGCAGCCCCTTCTACGTTCCTCCCGCCACGATACCGTGCCTTGCGTGCGGCGGCGCGGTCGATACTGCGTCGGGGCGCTGCCCGGCGTGCGGCGCCCTTGCGTTCGCACCGAGCGGGACTCGGCGCGCCGCGGGCGAAAACCGTGGCGGCGCAGGGGGCGGGCTGGAGCTGCACCTGCCTTAACGAAGTGACGAAGAGGCTTATTTATCCGCGTTTCCCGAGGTCGGGCATCGTCAAGTTTGGGGTACGGGCCAAAACACCGAGAACGCCACGATGACGGGCGATTTCGGGCTGCGTATCCTTCGCGACATCGAAGACATCGGCCCGGGATGGTAAAGGAGGAGAGTACATGATTGACTACGAGGAGTTCTTGGACGGCATCGATCGCAAGGCGTACCACGAAGGGGAGGTGGAATGGGAGGAGGACGGCTGCACGGTCACGCGCACCTACAACTACAGCGCTCCCGGCTGCCACGACTCCTGCGGCGTCCTGCTGTACACCAAGGACGGCAAGCTGGAGAAGGTGGAGGGCGATCCGCTCGACCCGTACGCGAACGGGAAGCTGTGCATGCGCTGCCTGGACCTGGACGAGATGGTGAACCATCCCCAACGTCTGAAGTACCCCATGAGGCGCGCGGGCGAGCGCGGAGAGAACAAGTGGGAGCGCGTCTCGTGGGACGAGGCGCTCGACATGATCGATACCTACATTAAAGAGGAGATCGACGGCAAGGGCCTGGGCCGCGAATCCATTCTGGTGGGCCATGGCACGGGACGCAACATCAACTGGCAGGTCCCGTTCATTGCCGGGGCGTGCTTCCGCACGGCGAACGTGGGTGGCATCTATTTTTCGGGATGGTGGTGCTACATGCCGCGCGTGTGCGGCGCCGCCGGCCCCTTGGGCGACTACCCTATCGTCGACGCGTCCGAGACGTTGCCCGAGCGCTACGCCCATGGCGAGTGGGTGCGCCCCGACGTGCTGGTGGTTTGGGGCAACGAGCCTTTGAAATCGAACGGCGACGGCTACCTGGGCCATTGGCTGAACGTGTGCGTGCAGATGGGCACCAAGGTGGTCTCCATCGATCCTGTGCTCACTTGGTGGGGGGCGCGTGCCGAGCACTGGTTGAGGCCGCGACCCGGCACGGACTGCTGCATCGCGCTCGCGTGGCTCAACGTGATCATGGGCGAGGATCTGATCGACCATGAGTTCGTCGACAACTGGTGCGCCTACTACGACGAGCTCAAGGAGCACGTGCAGCAGTTCTCGCCCGCCTGGGCGGCGTCGATTACCGGCGTCCCCGAGGACGAGATCGTCGCAGCGGCGCGCCTCTACGCGAGCGCCGACCGCGGGGCCATACAATGGGGCCTCGTGTTCGATGCCGGCACAAGGTCGTCCATGCACTGGGTGGAGGCCGTATGCGATCTCATGGCCATCTGCGGAAACATCGAGAAACCCGGTACGCACGTGCTCGTGCACAACTCGTTCGACATCAACGCCGGCTACTCGTCGGTAGACCTCTACGCCGACCCGCAGGCTCTCGAGCGCAAGTTCCGCAAGTGGATGGTGGGCGACCAGGGGCTCGACTTCGTGGGCATGTCGAACTGCGATGCGATGGCCTCGGTGCTCGAGGAGGGCGAGGTTCCTGCAACGGGGGAGCCGTACCCCATCAAGATGCTGTGGGCGCAGAGCTGCAACGCGTTCGCCGGCCACGAAGGGCAGGTGCCGCGCGCCTACAAGTACATGAAGGAGATCCCCTTCATCGTGTACGCCGATCCGTTCGTCACGCCGACGATGGTCGCCATCGCCGACCTTGTCCTGCCGGTATCTATGTCGGTGGAGCGCGACTCGGCCCGTACCTGGTGGACGCCGTTGCGCGCCATGAAGAAGGTCACGAGCTTCTACGAGGCGAAATCCGATGAGGAGATAGCGCTTTGGCTTGGCCGCCGCTTGAATCCCGACTTGTTCGTGCGCTGGGAGTCTGCCGAGGACCTCATCAACGACTACCTGCTGACCGACCTCGCGGTCGTGGGGCCCGACGGCAAGGTGCAGAAGGCGAATTTCTCGGCCGCCACCGATGACAACTGGGGCCATACCTCCGTAGCCGAGGAGGGCGGCCCTTCCATCACCACGAAGTGCCCCTACACCTTCGACCAGCTGGTCGATGCAGGCGGCCATGCCTACGACGAGTGGAACGCGACTTATTTCAAACATGAGAAAGGGATGCTGCGCCCCGACGGCCAGGTTGGGTTCAACACGCCCTCCGGCCGCATCGAGCTGGTGCCGACCATCTTCCAATCGTGGGGCATTCCGCCGTACCCGGTGTACACGCCCGCTCCTGAGACTTGGGAGACCACGCCGGAGGTCATGGAGCGGCTCCCGTTCTACCTGATAAACGGTGCCCGCTCCTACGAGTTTTTCCATACGGAGCACCGCCAGGCACCTACGATGCGCGAGTTCCACCCCGAGCCGCGCGTGAAGGTGTCGCCCAAGACTGCCGCCGATTACGGCCTGCAGGACGGCGATTGGATATGGATGGAGAACGACGAGGGGCGTTGCAAGCAGATGGTCGAGGTGTTTGCCGGCATCCCCGACGACTGCCTCTCGGCCGAGCATGGTTGGTGGAAGCCCGAGGAGGAGGCGGCCGTGCCGCATCTGCATGGGTGCTTCGACTACAACGTGAACAACCTCACGCGCAACTTCCAATCCGGTCCCGGCGGCATCGGGTCGCCCATCAAGTGCACGCGCTGCCGTATCTACAAGGTAAAGGACGGCGACGTCATGCCCGGAGAGCAGATCACGCAGCTCGGTGGCTGGCGTGACGACTACCAGCCCATGCAAGCATAAGGAGGAAGCTATCATGACCAAGGCGATTCTGATCAACTACGAGTATTGTACCGGCTGCCATTCGTGCGAGGTGGCCTGTAAGAAGGAGCTCGGGCTGCCCAAGGGCGAGTTCGGCATCAAGCTCACCGAGACCGGGCCCTACGCCTACGAGGGCAAGAAAGGTCCTGATCGTTGGGAGTGGACCTGGCTCCCCGTGCTCACCAAGGCCTGCGATATGTGCGCCTCTCGCACGGAAGCCGGGAAGATGCCCATGTGCGTGCAGCACTGCCAGGCATGGTGCATGTACTACGGCGAGGCGGAGGATCTGGTGAAGAAGATGGACGGCGAGACGCGCTGGGCGCTCTACACGAAGTAGCGGGTCGAGTCCGGCCGGCCCTCCCGTCCTCGGACGGGAGGTGCCGTGCCGGGCTTTCCAAAATAGGGGAATGTCAAGCTTTAAGGAGGATATCGTTATGTCTACCGATATAGATGCGCGCAGCAAGAAAAGGGCCATGCTCGTGTTCGTGGGTTGCTGCGTCATGCAGGCGTGCGGCTTGGGGACCGTGCTCAACTCGTCGTCTGCGTTCTTCGCCATCGTACCCGCTGCCGTAGGCGTGGATATGGGCGTGTTCGCCATGTGGATCACCTGCTACGGCATCGCCGCGTTGTTCGGCACGTTCTTCGCGGGGATACTCATCCCCAAGTTCGGGGCGAAGACAGTCATCTCCTTCGACGTCGTCGTCACCGCCCTGTGCGTCGTCGCGTTCACGTTCGCCGACGCTAGCTGGACATGGCAGTTCATGGCCATAGGCGCGGTCATGGGCTTGACGGGCGGCATGTACTTCCTGTATGCCACGCCGCTGCTCATGGGAGCCTGGTTCGGCAAGAAGGTGCTCGGTCGCTACCTGGGCATTGCGCAGCTGATGTCCGGCGTCGGTGGAGCCCTTTTCCCGCTCGTGTTCACGTCGCTGTCCACCGTTATGGGATGGCAGAGCGCCTACTACCTGAACGCCATCCTGCTGCTGTGCATCCTCTTCTTCTCGCTCACGGTGTTCTGCGAGGATCCGGCGAAGATCGGGCTGCATGCGTTCGGCGCCGAGGAGGACGAGATGGGCGAGTCCAAGAGCCTGCCGGGCGTGCCCTTGAAGTTCGCGCTGCCGACGCTTGCCTTTGTCTTGCTGTTCCTGGGCTGCATGCTGTCGGCCTTCCCGGGTAGCTTCAACTCCTTCGTGCAGGCAAACGCCGTGGAGGTACTCGGTCCGGAGGCTCTCATCTTCTCATCGACGTTGATGATCGCCTTGCAGGTTGGCTACATTATCGCCTCGCTCGTGGGCGGCATCCTGGTTGACAAGATCGGCGTGCGCTGGCTCACGGTCATCCTGTACGCCATCCTGATCGTCTGCTACGTGAGCTTCTCCATGGCCTCTACCGAGCTCGCCCTTATGGTCACGGCGTTCTTCTTCGGCATGAACAACGCCATCGTTACCATCTCGGTGCCGATGCTGGCGCGCGAGCACTTTGGCATGAAGGCCTACGATAAGATCTTGTCCTACTGCATGATGGGCGTGGGGCTGTGCGGGTCCATGGGCGCTCCGGTCATCGGCATCATCTTCGACATGACGAAAACCTATAGCGGCTCGTTCCTAGTCGGCGCGGTAATCGCAGTCGTTGCCATCGCCATCATCCTGCTGTCGTTCGTCCCTGCCAAGAAGGTCAGGGAGGCGCACTGGGAGGCGTGACGGACAATCGATTCTGCGGCCTTCCTGCCAATCTAGGCGGGAAGGCCGCCTTCTAGGAGGTGTTTTCCGTGTCGGAAAAATCGCAGGGCGTCCATTACGCATGGTGGGTGATGATCGGGTGCTTCTTTCTTCAGGCGGGAGCGTTGGGGGCCATCATGAACGCAGGCGGGATTTTCATCGTGCCCGTTTGCAACGAGCTGGGGTTCGACCGTGGCGCGCTCGCGCTGTACCTCACGTTCTACTTCATTGCCACGACGGCCACGTATCCGCTGGTTGCGAAATACCTTCCGAAATGGGATTTTCGCGTGTTTCTGACAACGTGCTTTCTGGTGTTGGCGGCCACCGAGGCTGCGATGGGACTCATGAGCGAGCTTTGGCAGTGGTATGCGGCAGGCGTCGTCCTCGGCGTCGCAGGCGCGCTCGTATTCGTTGTGGCCTCGACGGTTCTCATCGAGAACTGGTTCGTGGCCAAGCGCGGCACCGCGCTTGGCATTGCCATGTGCGGGTCGGGTATCGGCGGGTTCTTCTTCCCGATATTCGGCAACTACCTGATCGAGACCGTGGGTTGGCGCATGGCCTATCCCAGCATCGCGTTGGCCATGTGCGTCATCGTCCTCCCGTTCACGTTATTCGTGTTCCGCCTCCACCCCTCCGACATGGGCCTGCGGCCCTACGGTGCGGAACAGGGCGAGGCGATGGCCGAGACCCGGGCATCAGCGAAGGGCATGCCCGCCAGGAAGGCTATCGTCACGCTGGCCTTCGTCTGCGTGTTCCTATTATGCGGGCATCGAGGCTCTGTTCAGCGGGTACAACAACCACCTGCCGGGGTTCGCCGAGTCCATTGGGTACTCGGCTGCGTTCGGCGCCGGCATACTGTCGTTGGCCCAGCTCGGCTACAGCGTGGCCACGCTGGTCATGGGGTGGGTTACCGACAAGATAGGCGTTGCCGCCTCCACGTACATCACCTTGGGGGTGACGGCTGCCTCGCTGCTCGGCTTCTCGTTCTTGCAGGCCGAGGTGCCGCTCATGGTGTGCGCTTTCGTGTTCGGCATGAACTCGGTCATCATCACCATCTCGGTTCCGACGCTCATATCGGAGTTGTTCGGGAAAAAGTACTTCGCGCAAATACTGTCGTACTCGCGCATGTCAGGAATCATCGGCTGCTTCGGAGCTGCCGCAGTGGGGGCCTGCTTCGACCTCACGTGCAGCTACATCGGCTCGTTCTTCGCGGGGATTGCCATTTTGGCCGCGTGCGCGGTGCTGGTGGGTATAGCCCTCACCCAAAAGAAGAAGCTGCGGGCGCAGTGGGAGTAACGGGCGCGCCTCGAAGCTTCGATTGCGATGCGGCTACAAGGAAAGGAGATAACGTTGGCTGATTACCAGGAATTTCTCGATGGTGTCGATCGCGCTGCCTATCATGAGGGGGAATGGCGCTGGGAGGAGGACGGCTACACCGTCACGCGCACGTACCACTACTCGCCTCCGGGTTGCCACACCTCGTGCGGGATTCTGCTGTACGTAAAGGATGGCAAAGTGGAGCGTGTGGAGGGCGACCCACTGGATCCGTGCACGAACGGCAAGCTCTGCATCAAGTGCCTGACGCTCGACGAGTCCCTGAACCATCCCGACCGTCTGAAGTACCCCATGAGGCGCGCCGGAGAGCGCGGCGAGAACAAGTGGGAGCGTATCTCGTGGGACGAGGCCTACGACGAGATCGAGGAGCGGGTGAGGGGCATTTGGGAGACGGACGGCGGCAACGCCATCATCTGCGTGCACGGAACCGGGCGCAACATCAACTGGCAGGTGCCGTTCTTCGGCCAAGCGGGCCTGAAGACGCCGAACATCTCGACGTTCGGGTTCACCGGATTCTCCTGCTACATGCCGCGCATCTGCGGCAGCATCGCGCCTTTCGGCGACTTCCCCATCGTGGACGCGTCCGAGACGCATGCGGACCGCTACGGCAACGCCGAGTGGATGCCGCCGGAGGTGCTGGTGGTGTGGGGGAACGAGCCGCTCGCGTCGAACGCCGACGGCTACGTGGGCCACTGGCTGGTGCAGTGCGTGCAGATGGGGACGAAGATCGTCTCCATCGACCCAAGGCTGACGTGGTGGGGCGTGCGCGCCGAGCACTGGTTGCAGATACGTCCCGGAACCGATGCCGCGCTTGCCTGCGCTTGGCTGAACGTCATCATCGGGGAGGAGCTGTACGACAAGGAGTATGTCGATGCCTGGTGTTCCGGCTTCGACGAGCTTGCCGAGTCGGTGCGCGAGACGACGCCCGAATGGGCGGCGGCGATATGCGATTTGGATCCCGGTGACATCCGTGACTCGGCGCGTTTGTACGCGCGGGCCGAGCCGGGCGCCATCCAATGGGGCCTCGCGTTCGACCAGCAAGTTTCGGCAATGGCCTTGTGCCTTGCAGGCTGCGATCTCATGGCCTTGTGCGGCAACGTGGACGTTCCGGGCGGCAACATCCTCGTGCACAACGCGTTCGAGATCAACGCGGGCTACGCATCGGGCGAGCACCTCACGCCACCCGAATGGCGCGCCAAGAAGCTCAACAACAATTTCGCCCTGTCCATCGAAGGCGGCGACTTCGTGGCCCATGCGAGCTCGGACGGGCTGCTCCAGGCCATCGAGGACGGGTTCCCGTATCCCATCAAGATGATGTGGATACAGTCGTCCAACACGCTGTCGTGTCCGAGCCAGGATGCTCCTCGCGTCATGAAGGCGATGCAGAGCATACCGTTTATCGTGAACGCCGATCCCTACCTTACGCCGACGTCGGTGGCTCTGGCCGACATCGTCTTGCCGGTTGCCATGAGCGCCGAGCGCAATTCGGCGCGTACGTGGTGGTCGCCTTGCCGTGCCATGGTTAAGGTGGTTGATTTTTACGAGGCGAAGTCGGACGAGCAGATCATTCTCGATTTGGGCAAGCGCCTGAACCCCGAGGTGTTCGGCCAGTGGGAGACCGATATCGATTGGCTCAACTGGTATCTGCACGACGGCACCGGCTCCTTCTCCGCGACGACGGAGGCTACCGACCAAGGCGGTGCCAAGAACACAGGCAAGACGCTGTTCACGGCCTCGTGGGAAGAGCTCGTGCGCGATCCTTCCATGGTGGGGCATGCTTACGACGAGTTCAACGCGACGTACCGCAAGGCCGAGAAGGGCATGTTCCGCGAAGACGGCTCGGTGGGCTACGGAACGCCGTCGGGTCGCTTGGAGCTCGCGCCCCTTCTGTATCGGTACTGGGGCCTGGATACCACGCCGTTCCATACCGAGCCACCGGAGGGCCCTTTGTCCACGCCAGAGCTCATGGACGAGTACCCGCTGATCTTGACCTGCGGCGGCAGATCGTTCGAGTTCTTCCACAGCGAGCATCGGCAGCTGCCCACCATGCGCGAGCTGCATCCCCAGCCGCGGGTGCTCATCAACCCGGCCACAGCCGAAAGGTACGGCATACAAGACGGTCAGTGGGTATGGATAGAGAACGACCATGGCCGCTTCAAGCAGCAGGCGAAGGTATCGCTGGTGGTCAACGAGAAAACGGTCCATGCCGAGCACGGCTGGTGGTTCCCCGAGTCCGATCCGTCCGCTCCCTATCTTTTCGGCACGTTCGAGTCCAACCCGAACAACTGCACGCGGGCGTTCGTGACGGGCCAGGGTGGCGTGGGGTCGCCTATCAAGGGAATGATCTGCAAGGTGTACCCGGTGAGGGAGGGCGATACGATGCCCTACGAGCAGATTGCCGCGACGGGGAACTTTCCCTGGTACCGGAAGGTCGAGTCCCCGCGTCAAGGGGAAATCGAGCGCTTCCGCGGGGCGCGGGAGGCGGGCATGGACTACGACGTCATGACCAACCAGCTGGTAGATCCTGCAACGGGCGAGCGCACCGATTTGAAAACCGGCGAGTCGGTCGATGGGTAGCGGTGCGATCCCGTTTCGGGTCATGGTCTGCCGTCCGAGGGCATCGGCGTCGCGACGGCACGGCTTCTCCGACGGCATATCCGCCTGGCCGCCATGCAATTTAAACCCGAGGGGTTTACGCGTGCGGCACCCATCGCCAAGGTTCGACCGCTCCGGATAATAGGCAGCGGAACGACACGCGGGTACCTTTGAGCTAAGGGGCGTCCCGGGTCTGTGCATGCAAGGACCCGGGTTGTGTTCCGAACGTGCGGCAGGCCCGGAGCTCACGTGCGTCCACCGCTGCCTGGTCAATGCCTTGAGCTGCGCATTGTGGCACATTTGTTGCAGGAGATCAGGTACAAGCCCAAACAGGCGCTGTTCATATCGCAGATCAAACCGCTCGCTGCTGAGGGGCTTTTTGAGCTGCGCAACAGCGCTTGGGCAAGACGCATTGTGCCGCAACTGTAACTACATAGTTTTTGGTACACCGAAAGGTCCAGGGTGGGGCCAAGATACATTAATAATAAATTCTTGCTTCCGAAAAATTGAGCGCCGGTAACATGCCGGCGTTCTGCTTATGTCGTGCAAGGTAGCAGCCAATACTGCATGGAGAATTGAAATGGCAAACACATTAAAGGCCAGAGCTTTATAGCTATGCAATGTGCGCAGGCGATGTTGCGGAACACAGTACAATATCGCCAGGTATGCTGAAAAGAGAAGTGAGAAGGAAATGGATCTCAACCGTTGTTTACAGGTACGAAGGAATGCAATTCAAAGCTATGCAAGAAGTCGTAACAAATCAGAGAACCCTTATGCTATGACTCCGATAGCCACAGCCATCATTATTACTGTCCTTTTCCTGGCAGTTCTAGAATTTGGTCTGATGTTCGCCTATGGTTTGGGTTGGAGTTGCGACGGGTTTCTTTGGATATATACTGCCATCTTGTTCGTAATGGTTATTTTGCTCGGGGTTTTTACAAAAATGAATCGGGTACGCGAGAATAAGCTCGAAAATGCAATTCAAGATGATAAACAAAAACGGCTAGAAGAGGTGCAGAAGAGTTTTATCGATTGTGGCTTGTTTAATAGGGAAAGCTTAGAGTTGCTTCGAGATGAGGCCGAACAGCGTATCAAAGAGAAGCAGCATTCGGCAGAAAGAACTTTAGAACATGTGTGGTCAATGGCGATTACGGGTGTTTTTGGGAGTGTTGTTAGTTTAGTCATTGGCTTAGTAAGGAACCCTGAAGACGTTAATCTTGCATTCATCGTGATTTTCGCTGCGGCAGTATTCGTCCTTCTTCTAGTCTTTGCTTGGTCTGCTTTACAAGGAGTAATAGAAGAACGCAGCAAGATTTCTTTATCAGAGCTTCGAGGATTCAGGGATGATGTGACAAGCATACTCCTGGAGGGTTGCATGGTAAAATCGGAAGAGCCAATGAAGCTGGATCGATCTAGCTGCAAATTATATTCAAAAGACTTTACCGTTTTTCAAAAATTGCTCTGCCGAGAATACGAAGATGACGGCCGATGAAAGCTCAGTTTGTTCAACCTATTTTTGAACGGTGAAACGACATCCTGTGGTTAATGATGGGTTGTTTAGTTATGGGTCACTATCTTTCTTATTCATTAGTCGACTGGCTCGCATCTTGGGTAGCTCCACGAACTCCGCCAGATTGATGGACTTCTGTTGGAAGTGCATGCTGTTGAGATATGCGCCTTGCCCGTTCGGCTCGAGATGATAAACGTTTCTACGATTTATTAGGCGTGGCGGCTGTGCATCAGCATGCTGAATGTCTCCTACTGGCGGGTGGTCAGTTAATATAGCTCGATCACGCGATCGATCTTTCGATACCTGAGCGCCGGTTTGTCCTTGCTCTTTGACAGGCTCTTGCTCGATTCCGCCAGATAGGCGAATGACTCGCTCGTCGAATGGCTGTCTCGGAACACGAAATTACTAATGATCGTGGCCGACCACCTCATGGCCAACTTCGATCGGCACACCCATAACTTCGGCTTGATCCGCAACGTAGAGGCACTCGACGGCTACCGCGCGCCGCCGCTGTTCGACCATGGCTGCGGCTTCTATAGCCGCGCGACCGTCGAAGAACTGCTCGTGGGGCGCTATCTTTGGGAATCGCACCCGTTTCGTCGCTATCCGTCCCAGCAGCTTGCCCTCGTGGAGGATATGGGCTGGTACGACCCGCAACGGCTCGACGGATTCCTTGACGAAGTGGTCGAGGTGCTGGCCGAGAACCCGGGTGCGGACGGTCGCTTCGTCGAGGCAGTGCGGGGCCAGACGGCTAAGCAGATAGAGACGGTGAACGACCTGGCTGCCGAGCGGTGCGCAGTGTTCGGCGGGTTCGGGCAGGTGCCGTAGCAGGCAGGTGGCGCCTGTGCTGCTCGCCCAGAGCTCTACCGGCCGCCCCAGCCAGCCCGGCGCAGCCGATCTCATACGCAGCGGCATACCCCTTCTGGTATGAGTTGCGGCCTTCATACTCGCCTTGGGTCGGTGGCCTTGCTACTATGAATGGCGGTACATTGCAGCGGAGCGCGTCCCGGCGGCGCGGCTTCGCGGCCGGTCAGGCCAAGAAGGCGAAAGGGGAGCCATCATCATGAGAATGCCACTGGACGAGTTCGTCAAGACCGACGGCAACCGCGAGGCGTTCGAGCGCATCGCGAACATCACCCAGCCGCACGACAATCCCGAGAAGATATTTCTCGTGGGCCCGAAGGAGTCTGGCAAGACGACGCTCGTGCGCGGGCGCCAGCTGGACAAGGACCTGCTGTCCACGAAGAAGGTGCTTTACCGCCCTTGCTCGGAGCTGCCCGAGGCCATGCGCGCCGAGGTCTACGACGGCTACTTCGAGGATCTGGGCACCTACGAGGTGCTGTTCCTGGACGATTTCGAGGGCTTCTTCGACGATCCCGAGATGGGGCCTATGATGTGCAAGCTGCTGCTGGGCGAGCGCCTGAAGCGGCGCCTGGACACCGTCATCACCTCCACCAAGCCGCTGTCCGAGTACGACCTGTCTGATTTCGGCGGCATGCTGGGCGACTTCGAGGAAGTGACCATGGAGGCCCTCGACGACGCCGGCCTCGAGGAGTACGTGCGCGGCCTCGCGGAGGACTACACCGAGGAGGGGAAGAGCCCCGTGCTCGCCCCGGAGGCCATCGCTTACATCGCGCACGACCTGGGCCAGACGCCCACGATGATCCGCAAGGCCACGCACTTCCTCATGACGCAGTACGAGGGCGAGCCGGGCGCCGAGCTCTCCCGCGCCTTCGTGGAGCAGGCGCTGGCGTAGCGCAGACCGCCGCCAGCGCGCACGCAACGGGGCCCGCCGCGAAAGCAGCGGGCCCCGTTGCGTGGAAGGGCCGGTGGAGGGCGGAGGCGTGTTGAACCGCGGCTTTCTTCCCCGTACTGCGCAGTTCGCGTCCCGAACCTGACTTGATCGCGCAGAGGATGGTGCGCTACGATGCTTTGCCGCCGCCGTTCCGGTCTCTGCGAGAATCGCTTCCAGGCTCTTGTGAAAGTCACGAAAAGCCGGTGCCAAATTGCCGAAAACGACGGAAGAGGCGCTGGAATCGGTCATCGAGCCCTATGCTACACTGGCCGTGCCGTAGGCGAAGTCGGCCAGGGGGGAAGACTTTCATGCATCATGAGCAAGCCGGACAATCCGATATTTCCATCGATATGAGGTTCCTTCAACGGGACGACGAGCATGAGGCATCGAGGGAGTTCACGCTGAGGATACCGCTGCTCTGCGTGCTCGGGCTCGCGTTTTACTTCGGTTGGATATTCTGCCTGTTCTGGAGCCCGGTTCTGCTTCCATCCGCTGCGGTCGGCGATTTCGAGGCCCATGCGATCCGCACGGTGATGACGGTCGCCATGTTCGTCGCCTACGTGGCGTTCGGGTTGTTCGCGCGGTTCTTTGCGTCACGGAGAGGCGAGCTGCTGCTGCGCTTGACGTCGCTTCTGTGCTGCCCTTTCGGCTGCGCCGTTGCGGTTCTGCCGCCTGTAGGCGACCTCGCGTTGCCCGCCCTGCTTTGGTGCGCCAGCGGCGTGGGCAGCTCGGCCCTGCTGCTCGTCTGGTCGAAAAAGCTCGTCATCCTCAATCGCAAGCAGATCATCTTCTCGGCTTCGGGCGCGTTTCTCGGAGGGTCGCTCCTGCTCCTCACGATGTCGTTCTTGCCGACGGGCGTGGCTGTCCTGCTCGTGTCGTCGCTGCCGGTCGTGTCGGTGCTGCTCGCGTGGCTTGTCCTGTCGCCTTCCGTCACCTTCGCGCCACTCGACGAGGACGGTCCGGGTTTCACTCTGTCGGGGAGAGAGGATCCCGTCGCCTGCGCGGGCCTTGACGAAGCGCCTCCTGAGCCGAGCGGCCCGGCTGACGGAAATGAAGCGGACGGGACCGATCGATTCTCCTTCATGCGCACGGTCTTGTTGGCGTTCGCCTACAGCGTGGGCATTGGCTTCGTGGGATCGAGCGCTACCGTGCATGCTTACTATCCCTATGCAGTGTACGTCATAGCCGCCGCCAACGCGCTTGCCGCGGTTTTCACGGTGCTCTTCCTGGTGCGCAAATCGAGGGATATCGCGCTTATCCTGACCGAGGTGTTCCTCCCCATCATGCTCGTCTGCATCTTCGTGTTCTCGTTCGCAAGCTATGCCGGCCAGCTAGCGTGCCTCTTCGCCATGTTCGCGCTCTTGGCGTGCCACGATATCGTGGACATCGCCAGCGTCTCGAAGAGCTTCCGGTTGTTCGACGAGAACTACGTGAAGACGTTTGCGGTCGGGCGAACGTTGAACGGCTTGGGCTGTACGCTCGGCTGGATCGTGGGCATGGTTATGTGCTTCGCCTTTCCGGGTGATCCGCTCGGGCGCATGTTCATCTGCTTCGCCTTGGTGGTTCTCCTGGTGGTTGCGACGAGCTTCGCCGTGTTCCATCCCGGCCCTCTTTCCTACGTGAGGGAAGTAAGGCTCGAGGCGGAGCGGTCGGCACGCATCATCGCCCTCGAGGCGGGGGCGGGAAGGGCGCTCGAGCTGAGCGCGAGGATCGTCGCCGGCCGATACGGTTTGACGCCGCGCCAGGCGGAGGTTCTGTACTGCCTGGCGCAGGGGCGCAACGCCAGTTATATTGCCGAGAAGTTCACCATATCGGCCCACACCGCCAAGAGCCATATCTACAACATCTACAACAAGCTGGGCGTCCACTCCCAGCAGGAACTGCTGGACATCGTGGAGTCCGAGGGCGCGCCGGAAGGTCCGCAAACTGTCCTTGACGTGCACTGACTACGCTTAGTACTCAGAGTCTGATTTCCCTGCGTCAGGTTTTGCGTGCCTTGGCCGGTCGTTTCGACGGCACTAACGTGCCTCACGTGGGATGCGGGGAACGAGGGGCCCGCATCAGGGACATAAGGGGGGCGCATGGATTCGAAAACACAACATCGGTCGAAGCTCGGCACGAAGGCGACGCTCTTGCTGTGCGCTTGCGACAGCAACGCGCTCGGCTCGGAGATGACGCCTATCCTGGCGGTCATCGCGCTTGCTTTTCCTGGCGAGAACGTGAACTTGCTGGTAGCGCTGCCGCCCCTGTGCATCATCCCGGCCTCGCTCATTGCCGCCAAGCTGTCGTACCATATCAGCCGAAAGACCATCCTCACCATCGGCCAGATATTGTTCATCATCGGCGGTATAGGCGGCGCCTTCGCTCCCAACTTCGAGTTCCTGCTGGCCACACGCGTGTTCTTCGGGTTAGGCTGCGGCTTGGTGTATCCCATCGTGCCCACGCTCATATCGCATTTCTTCGCGGGCCAGGAACGCGTCGGCATGATGGGCGCTGCGAATGCTGTGGGGTCGGTCATCGCCATGGTGTTCTCTACGCTGTCGGGCACGCTCGCGGTCATCGGATGGCATGTACCGTTCTTCGTGAACATCTTCTTCGTCTTCGTTCTCATCATGCAGCTGGTGTTCCTGCCCAAAGTGCCGCCCGAGAAGGATCTGGAGTTCTCCCGCAAGGCGAACGAGCTCTCTCCGCAGCAGAAGAAGATCGGTGCCCGTGCATGGGCGGGCATCCTTCTCATGTTCGTGTCGATGACGATAGGCATGGTGTACCTTCTGAAGATGGCCATCTTCATCCAGGAGGCGGGTATCGGCGACTCGGTCATGGCGGGCTTGGCCTCGTCGTCGACCACGCTCACGGCCCTCGTCGTCTCGTTGGCTTTCGCCCAACTGTTCAAGCATCTGCGACGTTCCACCGTGCTGGTTCCCATGGCGGCGATCGCGCTGTCGTTCACCTTGCTCGCCTTCGCCGCATCGCCCGTTGGCGTGTTCGCCGGCGCCATCGTCTACGGCGTGTACCTTGGGACCATCATCCCGTATCTGCAGACCGCCCTCTCGGGGCTCGTGCACCCGTATCGTCGGACCTATGCGCTGTCGCTGCTGTCCATGGCCATGTTCGCCGGGCAGGCGTGCTCGTCGGTTTACGTATCTCTTGTCGAGGGCATAGCGGGCGGCAGCACTGCTGCGCTGTTCGAGCTGATGGCGGCCATGTTCGCCGTGCTGTTCGTCATCGTCCTCGTTTACCTAGTCGCCACGCGCCGGCAGGCGGCGTACCCTTATGGCGACGTGACGGAGTAGGCCATGTGCTGTCCGTGCATCCATTGCGGCAAGTGCGCCGATCGCATGGGACGCTGTGTGGCCTGCCGTGAGAAGCTGCCCGAGCCTTTTGCGCGGCGCTGCCCGTTATGCGGTGCCGAGCAACCGCCGCCGCCGGGAACGAGGCTGCCTGCCGGGGACGTGCGGAAGAAGTGAGGGCGCGGGGACGCTGCGATGCAAGGGGGTTGCACGATGGGCGTGGAGAAGGCTCTTCTGATCGATTACGAATACTGCCTCGGCTGTTCAGAATGCGAGACGGCGTGCCTTGCGGCCCATGGGCGCGGTCCCGAGGCACTGGGGATCAAGGTGACGAAACTGGGCCCGTGGAAGACGCGTGACGGCTCATGGCAGTACGACTTCGTGCCCATACCCACCGATTGGTGCGACCTGTGCGAGGAGCGCACGGATCGGGGAAGCCGTCCGGCCTGCGCGCGCCGTTGCCGGTACGGTGCCATCACGTACGGCACGGTGGACGAGCTGGCCGCCTTGTTCAAGGGCAAGTCGAAGATGCTGCTGTTCTCGCCGAAGAGCTCTGATAGGCGCTAGCGACGCTTGCTTGGCTACCTGTTCGGCTCCAAGGAGCCGAACAGGTGCTTGTCGATGTTCAGCAGGGGCGCGTTCCTTGCGGGCACCGAGAGCAGCGATCGGTGCAGGGAGCCCCATACGGCATCGATGTGCGTGCGGTAGAACGCGCGCAGGTCTTTCTCGTCGAACGTCCCCTTCTTCCTGAAGCGGTAGAGGTCGTTGCAATGGCGGTAGAGCCCCATGACGATGGAGGCGCACAAGGCCACCATCTCGTTGGGTTCCATACCCTCCTTCAGCTGCTCCTGTTTGAAGAGATTGCAGTAGATGGATTCGCTTGCAAGAATGTTCTCCAGCTCGAACCGCGCGAACATGCCGCTTTCGTCGCGTGCGGAATGCAGGATGTAGCTGACGTCGAACAGCCCGAACATCAACTTGAAATCCTGCACCATGGTTTCGATCACCTTGTCCTCCAAGGGCATGTCGAGAGGGAGCTTGCCGGAGAAGGCTTTCAAGGCCAGGATGTTCTCCTTCCCGAACTTCCGGAGGATGGACTCCTTGGTGGGGAAGTACTTGTAGAGCGTGCGCGTGGACACCTCGGCCTCGGCTGCGATGTCGTTCAGCGTGGTCTTCTGGTATCCGAGCTCGCAGAACAGCTCGATGGCGGCATCGTAGAGACGCTGCTCCATCGCCATTTTGTTCTCTTTGCGGCTCGGCATGCCCACCCCGTTTCCCCGGACGCTCGTATAGCCCCATTCTATCGGCCCTTGCCGATTCTGCCAAGCGGACCCGCCTGTCGCCGGGAAAGCGTGCCGCGCCGGGCGCGAAAACTTACTTTTTTCTTGCTAGGCTCCAACAGCGGACACGATCAAGGAGGATATCATGCCAACACTGCATTTCAACGAGCACGCCTCGCCGGCGTGCACGGAGCTCGGGGACGGCACGCGGGTGTACCGAACGTGCTCGGCCGGCATCGGTTGCCATAACCTGGGCTGCGGCCTCAAAGTGCACGTGAGGGACGGCAGGCTGGTCAAGGTGGAGGGCGACGAGGAGAACCCCATCAGCAAGGGCCGGCTGTGCGTGCGCTGCCTGACGGCTAAGGAATACTACTACCACAAGGACCGGCTCCTCCATCCGCTCAAGCGTGCCCGCGAGGACCGGGGCCGCGACGTCTGGGAGCGCATAAGCTGGGACGAAGCACTCGAGACCATCGTGGAGGCTTACCGCAGCACCGTCGACGAGCACGGCATCGACGCCGTGAGCGTGTGGTGCGGAACGGGCCGAGAGGCGAGCCAGATACACTTCCAGATGGCCAACGACGTGTTCGGCACAGTCAACGCCGTGCATCCCAACAGCGGCTGGTCGTGCATCGTCCCGCGCATGGCCGCCATGCTCTGGACCATGGGAAGCTCCTATATCGAGGCCGACAACGCCGTCGGGTTCCCCGAGCGCTACGACGACCCTCGCTGGGAATGCCCGAAGTACGTGCTGGTATGGGGCCGCGACCCGCTGCGCTCGAACCCCGACGGCCTGTTCGGCCACTCGCTCGTGGAGATGATGAAGCGCGGCGCGCGTCTCGTGGTGGCCGATCCGCGGGTGAACTGGCTTGCCACGCGCGCCGAGGTGCACTTGCAGCTGCGGCCCGGTACCGATGGCGCCCTTGCGCTGGGGCTTCTGAACGTGGTCATAGGCGAGGACCTCTACGACCACGACTTCGTCGAGCGCTGGTGCTACGGGTTCGAGCAGCTTGCCGACCGGGTGCGCGCGTACCCGGTCGAGCGCGTCGCCGAGATCACGGAGGTGGATGCCGCCGACATCAGGGCGGCGGCCCGCTGCGTGGCCCAGAGCCCCTCGTCGCTTTCCATGGGGCTCGCGGTCGACCAAAACCCCAACACCCTCCAGATAGGCCATGCCCTGCTGTCGCTCTTCGCCATAACCGGCAACATGGACGTGCCCGGCGGCTGCTTCATGGGCCTGCCCCCTATCTTCGCCGGCATGGCCGAGAATGCGCCGGCAGCCGAGGCGGCAGGCGAGCCGGAGGGTCTCGCCAAGTTCGGCAACGTGGGCGTCGAGCCGCTCGGACACGACCGTTATCCGGCCATGAGCGCCATCGTCAACACGACCCATCCCGACGCCACGCTCGACGCGCTGGAGACGGGCGCGCCCTGCAAGATACGCTTCGCCTACGCGTTCGGGCACAACACGCTCGCCTGCATGGTGCCGCAACCCCAGCGGTGGTACGAGGCTATGCGCGATATCGACTTCATCGCCGTCGCGGACCTGTTCATGACCCCTACCATCATGGGACTTGCCGACATCGTGCTTCCGGCGGCCACGTTCTTCGAGAAGCAGGGCTACGTGTCGAACAACAATGCCTCGCAGCCCGGACAGCTGGGCGCCATCGTGCCCGTGCTGGAGCCGATGGGCGAATGCCGTGCCGATCTGGAGATCATGCTCGAGCTGCACCGCCGCCTGTACCCGGCGAGCGAGAAGCCCGGTTGGGCCTCGCCGTCGGACTTCATCGACGGCCAGCTGGCGAAGATGCGCGGCGTGGATGCCACGTACGGCGAGCTCAGCGAGCGGATCATCGGCCAGTACGAGATCGAGTACCGCAAGTACGAGAAGGGGCTGCTGCGCTCGGACGGCCAGCCGGGCTTCAACACGCCCACGGGCCGCATCGAGCTGTACTCGACCGTGCTCGAGAACCTGGGCGACGACCCGCTGCCGTACTATCTCGAGCCAAAGTTCAGCGCCTTATCGCGACCTGACCTCGCGAAAGCCTACCCGCTGACGCTCACGACGGGTGCCCGCCGCTTCACCTCGTTCCACTCCGAGAACCGTCAGATCGAGACGCTGCGCGAGATCCATCCCTGGCCTACCGTGGAACTGCATCCCGAGACCGCGCGAAGGCTCGGCATAACCGAGGGCGCCCGGGTTTACGTGGAGAACCATCTGGGCCGGGCGAAGCTGGTTGCCCATCTCACGCCCATCGTGAAGGAGGGCGTGGTGAGCTGCGACCACGGTTGGTGGCTTCCCGAGTCCGATCCCGAGAACCTGTTCGACGTATTCGAGGTGAACGCCAATCAGCTCGTCCCCCACGAGGAGAACGGCCCGCTCGGCTTCGGAACGCATTACAAGAGCATGCCCTGCAAGGTCTACCGGGCGGAATAAGGAGGCGCGACATGACGCACTACGGTCTTCTGATAGACAACGAGTACTGCACCGGGTGCCATTCCTGCGAGGTGGCGTGCAAGAACGAGCACGACCTGCCGCTGGGGCAGTGGGGAATCAAGGTGCTGGAGCTGGGCCCTTGGAAGCTCATGGACGGCAAGCACTGGGAGTACCGCTACGTTCCCGTGCCCACGTCGTACTGCGACCTGTGCGCCGATCGCGTGGAGGCGGGCGAGCGGCCCAGCTGCGTGCTCCACTGCCTGGCGAGCGCCATGGAGTACGGCACGCTGGAGGAGCTTGCCGCGAAGCTGAGCGACAAGGGCAAGATGGCCTCCATCTTCGTTCCTTGAGCGCCCGTTTCGGATCAGCTTCGCTGGCCGTTCAAAACTTACTTTTTAGTTCTTACACTCGAACTGCACGGTACCGTGCAGGCAGACACATCGAAAGGGGAAACCATGTCTGAGAAAACGAAGATATCGGGCGGCCAGATAGGAGTGTTCGCCGCGCTCATGTGCATGTACTTCATCGCGCCCACGCACAGCGCCGTGAACGTGGCCTCTACGGGCCTCATGAGCACCTACGGGGTCGACGCGAACGCCATCTCCTATATGGTGTCCATCACCAACCTGCTCGAGATCCCGGCGGCGTTCGTCATCGGCCTGGTGGCGGGGCGCAAGCTCAGCTACCGCGCGTGCGCTCTGCTCGCCACGGCCCTCGTGTTCGTGGGCGGTGTGCCCACCTTCCTGGGCGCCGCGCTGCCGTGGGAAGGCATCCTGGTGACGCGCGCGATACTCGGTTTGGGCCTCGGCTGCTTCATGCCGGTCGTGCTCGGCGTGATCTCGCTCATGTTCCAGAAGGAGTCCGTCCGCGCGACCATGATGAGCGTGGCGTCCGTGGTGTTCAACGTCGGCATGATCGTCACCACGAACGTGGCCGGCATCCTGGGCGCCATCTCTTGGAACCTGGCCTGGGGGATCTATCTGTTCTCGCTCGTGCCGTTCGTGCTGTGCATCTTCCTGCTCACGCCGAAGAACGTTCCGGCCGTGCCCGCAACCGACGCGTCGGGCGAGAAGGTGAAGATCAAGCTCCCCGTTTCCGGCTGGGTGCTGCTCGTGCTGTTCCTGGGCGGCATCATCATGAGCCAGTCGCTGTTCAACCTTGGCGGCGCCACCATCGGTGCAGTCGTGGACAACCCTGCCGTGATCGGCACCATCTTCTCGCTGTTCTCGGTCGGTGCCATTGCCTCGGCCCTGCTGTTCGGGCCTGCCTACAAGTTCCTCAAGGCGTATGCCATCCCGGCGTTCTGGGTGGTCGGCATCGTGGGCTATGTGCTGTGGTACGCGGCGCATGTGACGGGCAACGTCCCGCTGTTCTACGTCGCCATCGTCTTGGCAGGCTTCGGCACCAATACCATGACGGTTGGCGTCCCCATGCTGTTGTCCACCTTTGTCGCTCCTGCCATCGTGGGCACGGTCATGGGCTTCAGCTACGTGTTCCAGAACGGCGGCGGCTTCCTGGCCTCTCCCATCGACCAGGTGGTCTCCCTGGTGGCGGGTGCCGACGCCATCATGAGCTCCGTGTGGATCTTCGATATAGCCGTTGGCATCCTGGTGCTCGTAGGCCTCGTCTACGTAGCCAAGAAGGCGAGCGCCATGAAGGCCGGGGAAGAGGCCGTGTAGCTGCCCCAAGAACAAGGAGGCGGTTGTGAAAAAGAAGGCGGGGCATGAGCCTCGCCTTCTCGCGATTGGGAGAGGTCGAAGAGCCTGCGCTAGCGGAAGATATCGTCATGAGAGCCGGTTCTCTGGAATACAGCCAGCCTGCTGTTCGTCCGCCAGACGAGCAGCCAGTCGCCGGCATTGGCAATGTGGCATTCCGAGCTGCCCTTCCATTCTCCCTTGAGGTCGTGCATGTTGTGGCGCCGTCGCAATTCTTCAAGGGATTCAGATGAGTTTTCCAATATGAGGCGTATGACGTCTTTAAGCGGCTCCAGCTCGACGTATTTTCTCTTGAGGCGCTTCACGTCCCTTTCGAACGTTGGTGTGTATTCAGGTAAAAGCGCCATCAGATTCCCAGGGATCCGAAGAGCTCGTCGGCGTCTTTGAATCGCGAAGTCCCCTTGGCTAAGAGAGCCTCGGCTTCGCTGATCGACTCGAGCGATATCCTGTTCGGTTGAGGATAGGAAAGGTTGAGGGGGATGCGCTGTTCCCTGGCCATCTGGCGGTAAAACGCGCGCGTGACCGAAGAAAGGTCGAACCCGAAATCCTCCGCTATTCTGGCGGCGGCTTCCTTAGTCTGCTCGTCAACGCGGACAGTTACCGATGACATTTCCATTGAGTCGCTCCTCTTGCTACGAGTTGATAATATTGTAAGACGATAGTATCAATATGTCTTACAACAATCAAGCAAACAAAATCGCGAGCGGTCTCTAGTTCTTTCATCAAGAAGGCGGGCCAAAATGGCCCGCCTTCGGAACTCTCCTATGCGTTGGAGGCGAAAGGCCCTACGGCAGGAAGATCACCGCCTTCGAGCCCTTCTCCTCGAGCTTTTTCGAGAGCTCGTCCACAGGCCCCCATTCTATGACGTTCGCGAGGCAGTGCAATGCACAGGTTGGGATGCCGCCCGACTTCACGCGCTCGGCGCAGAGGTCGCAGTAGCTGGTGGGGAAGGGGAGGTAGTTCCACTCGAGCTTGCCTTCCTCCATCTCGAACGGGCCGAATTCCATCATCTTGATGCCCCACTTGTCCAAGGGGAAGCCGTGCTCGTTCTTGCAGGCCAGCTCGCAGCTCTGGCAGCCGGTGCAGTATTCGTAATCGATCATCAGTCCGATCTTGCCCATGGGGTCCTCCTTATCCGAGCACGCATTCTTCGTGCGGGGTCTTGTACACCTTCACTGGCACCTGCTTGTAGGGGGCGCCGAACCCCATTTTCCCGAGCACGCGGTGGGGGACAAGGCTGTTCACGTTAGACTTCCACACCCCGAACAGGTGCGGCTCCTCGCCGTCTTCCTCGGGGTACCACCAGCCGTGGGCGGCCGCCACCACGTCCTTGCGTACGGTGGGCGTTACCTTGGCTTTCTCGTGTGCGCAGCCCCAGGGGTTCTCGATCGTCACCTCGTCACCCGACTTGATGCCCAGGGCCGCTGCCGTCTCCGGATGTATCTCCAGGTAAGGTTCGGGGGTGAGCTGGCGCAGGCTGGGAATCTGGCGGTGCTCTGAGTGGAACGAGGCGAAGTAACGGGCGCCGGTCGTGCACATGAGCGGGTACTCACGTGCCAGGTCCGGACGTTCCTCGGCTCCCAGCTTGGGCGGGAAGTAGTAGGGCAGCGGGTCGTCGCCGAGCGACTGGTAGCCGGTCGACCACAGTTCCACGCGCCCGGTAGCGGTCTGGAAGCCGGGCAGGCCGTCGGCGCGGATGAGCCCGCGTTCGTGCTTCCGGTACCCGCCGATGTCGTTGGTTGCCACCACCTTCTCGGACAGCTCCTCCCAGGTGGTGTCCATCTTACCCACGTCGTCGGCCAGGTACTCCTCCACTGTCCTGAACGGGTACTCCTCGTGATAGGCGCGCTCGTAGAAAGCGTTGCCGAAGTGGATGAGCATTTCCAGGTCGGATTTGCACTCGCCCATCTGCAGGCCCTTGTTGATGGCTCCGGCTATGCCCATCTGGCAGCCTTGGTTCGTCATGACGATGCCGTCGTGCTCGGCCCAGGTGGCCAGGGGCAGCACCACATCGGCCAAGGCCATGACCGTGGGGGTCATGAACATTTCCTTGGCCACGGTGAATTCCATTCTCATAAGCGCGTCGTGCCACCGCTTGGGCTGAGCCGAGCAGGTGGGGGAGAGCAGGTTCGTCGAGTCGAGCCAGGCCATCTTCAACTCGTAGGGTCGGCCTGTCTCCAGCGCTTCGAGCGTGATGTCGGGATGGGTGGTGTTCAGTAGGACCTTGACTATGGGGTAGACGTCCCAGCCGATGCACTTGTTCTTGAGCTCTTCGCTCATGAAGTCTGTGGCTCCGGTCATCTCGAACTGCATCTGCACGCCCACCACGGTTCCTCCCGGCACATCGAGATTGCCGGTGATGGCGGCCATGGCGATGAGGCACTGCGTGACCTGGCAGCCGTTCGGGTTCTGGTCGACTGCCACGCCCATGAGCAGGCTCCAATGATGCACGCCGTCGTATCCGAGCTTTCGGGCGCATGTGCGAATATCGTCTGCCGAGATGCCGCAGGTTGCGGCAGCGAACTCGGGTGTATACTCCTGCACGCGCTCGACCAGCTCGTCATAGCCGTAGCACCACTTCTCGATGAAGTCGTGGTCCACGAGGTCCTCGTCGACCAGCACGTTGAGAATGGCCAGGCACAGCGCCGCATCGGTGCCGGGCAGCACCTGCAGCACCTGATCGGCGCGTGTGGCCAGCCAGTTCACACGCGGGTCTGCCATGATAAGCTTGCTGCCGCGCTTCATAAGCTCGATGAGGGCATGGCCCCACAGGCCGTCCGGGTTCGACTTGAGCGGCTCCTTGCCCAGGCAGAAAACGTAGTCGGGAACCACGAATGCGGGGTCGTTCCACACATCGACGTACCCGCCTCCGTAGTCGAGCTCGATGTAGGCGCTTCCCAGCATCATGGTCATGGCCGTTTGGCGCGGGCCCATGCAGGACCAGCCGGACTGGGCGTAGCAGTTGTTGGGCGTACGCAGCACCTTCGACGAGAGCGTGAAGCCGTAGCGCACGGCCTCGCGGCCCGTACCCATGTACACGCAGATAGCCTCCGAGCCGTAACGGGCGCGGATGTCTTCCGTCTTGGAGACGATAAGGTCGGTGGCCTCGTCCCACGAGATGCGCTCCCATTTGTCGAGGCCTCGGTCCTCGCGGGCTCGCTTCATGGGATAGCGGATACGGTCGGGGTGGTACACGGCCTCCTTGAGTGCCAGGCAGCGGGGGCAGAGCCGCCCCTGTGTCAGCTGGTGGTCGGGATCTCCCTCCACCTTTACCAGCTCGCCGTCCTTCACGAACAGGCGAATGCCGCAGCCCACCGCATGGCAGCCCGGCGGCGACCAGGCGCAGGTGCGGATGACCTCCGTACCGTCCTCGAGGACGGTTTTCTTGGGCGCGGGATTGTCCTTGAAATGGAATGCCATTTCATGCTCCTCTCTTGTTGGGGGACGATCAGGCCATGGTACGGAGGGGCAGGTAAGTTTCCCAGAGCCTGCGACCTGGGGCGTGACGGTGAAACAGCACTCCGAAACAGCCTCTCGTCCCTTCAGAACTTACTTTTTTACCCGTATTCTGCGCAGCGGAAGGGCAAGCCCTCTTCGCGCCTTCGAGCGTTGGGGGCGCGCCCTTGGCAGGACGGGCTCATCGAGAGGAGCGAGGAATGGTAAAACGCATCGACATGGAAGTCGAGCAGGGCGGGACCAACGAGGTGCGCCCTGACTTCTTCCGCGAGCCTCCGGTCAAGTACACCGGGGGCGACCTGCCTTGGCAGTGGGAGGAGGGCGACCTGGTAGCCACGCGCACGGGGGCGTGGGCGGCACCCGGTTGCCATGACGGCTGCGGCGTCATCGTCTATACCGACAAGGAGACCGGCGCGTTCGTCAAGGTGGAAGGCGACGAGGAGAGCCCCTATTACCAAGGCCGCCTCTGCGCTCGCTGCATCGCGCTCAAGGAGGCCGTGTACCACCCGGATCGCGTGCTCTATCCCATGCGACGCGACCCGCGGGACCGCGGAAAGGCCGACAAGTGGGAGCGCATCACCTGGGACGAGGCCTACGCCCTCATCAAGGAGAAGTTCGATGCCATCAAGGCCGAGTCCGGCGCAAAGGCCGTCGTGTTCCATTTGGGCACCGGCCGCGGAACCGCGCCCTACATGACGCGCCTGCAGTACGCGTTCGGCTCGGTGCAGTACGCCTACATGCTGTCGGGCAACAGCTGCTACGTGCCGCGCGTGGGCGCTTCCAACGTGCTCATGGGGACCTATACGGTTCCCGACTGCTCGCAGAACCACTACGACCGTTACGACCACGAAGGCTGGGTGCCGCCCAAGAACATATTCATCTGGGGCAACAACCCGCTCGTGTCGAACGCCGACGGCAACTTGGGCCATTGGATCGTGGACTGCATGAAGCGCGGCAGCAAGCTCGTGGTCATCGATCCCAAGCTCACGTGGCTCGCCGCACGCGCCGACCTCTGGCTGCAGATCCGATGCGGCACCGATGCCGCGCTCGCGCTCGCCATGGGGAAGTTCATCGTGGAGGAGGACCTCTACGACCACGAGTTCGTGGAGCGGTGGTGCTACGGCTTCGAAGAGTACTACGAGGCGACGCGCGAATGGACGCTCGAGCGTGCGGCGGAGGTCACGTGGCTGCCCGAGGAGAAGATCGCCCAAGCCGCGCGCATGATGGCCGAGAAGCCCACGGCCGTGCAGTGGGGCCTCGCGCTCGACATGACCATGGAGTGCCTTGCCGGGTCGGCCGCCGTCATCGACCTGTGGTCCATCACCGGGCAGATCGACATCCCCGGCGGCATGGTGACGGTGCACCAGCCCTTCAATATCCAAACGTGGAACCCTCCCGATCCTGCCGAGTGCCTGACACCCGAAGAGCAGCGGCAGCGTATCGGAGGCGAGGATTTCCCCGCGCTGAAGTATTCCGGCGTGGTGCTCACGCAAGCCGACATGACGGTCGACCAGATGCTCACGAGCCGTCCCTACAAGATCCGCGCCAACTGGATACAATCCACGAATCCGCTCTCCTGCACGGCGCAGGAGCCGAACACGCGCATGGAGCAGGCTTACAAGAACGCAGAGTTCAACGTCATGGTCGATCCGTTCATGACCCCGACCGCCCAGGCGTGCTGCGACGTGTTCCTGCCCGTATGCATGTATCCCGAGCGCAACGGCATACGCTCGATCTACTACCACGTGCAGACCACGAACAAGGCCTGCGAGGCGCTGGGCGAGAGCAAGTCCGACATGGAGATTTGCTGGGAGCTCGGACGCCAATGGAATGCCGAGATGTGGCCGGGCGAGACGCTCGAGGAATTCTTCACCTTCACCATGAAGGAAACGGGCATGACATTCGAGGAGGCGCGTGCCGAGAACTGGATCTATCCCGAGTACCATTACGAGAAGTTCCGCACGGGCGAGCAGCGCCCCGATGGAAAGCCCGGGTTCAACACGCCCACCGGCCGCATTGAGCTGTACTCGACGCTCTTCGGGCAATGGGGGCAGCGTCCGGTCCCGCACTACGCCGAGCCACCCTACAGTCCCAACCAGGTGCCCGAGCGTTTCGACAAGGACGACTACCTTTCCCGTTATCCGCTCATCATGACCACGGGCGCGCGCCAATGGGCCTCGTTCCATTCGGAGCACCGCCAGATCCCGCATCTGCGCGCACTGCATCCGAACCCTGAGTTCGAGATAGCGCCCGAGACTGCCGAGGAGTACGGCATCAGGCAGGGCGACTGGTGCTGGATCGAGAACCATCTAGGGCGCGTGCAGCTCAAGGCCAACGTCTCGCCCGTGCTCGACCCGTCTACCATCTCGCTCGACCACGCATGGTGGTTCCCCGAGAAGAACCCCGAGGACGAGGGCGGCGGTTGCTACGGCACGTACCTCTCCAACCCGAACGTCATCGTGGAGGCGGGTTGCGGGGAGAGCGGGTTCGGAAACAACTGTAAGTCGCATATGTGCCGCGTGCGCAAATGCGCGCCGGACGAGGCTATTGGCGATACCGACATGGACGAGATCGCGAAGCGTTTCGCGATGAACGAGGAGCTGGTGTAAATGGCTGACGACAAGGCATACGGCCTGCTGATCAACTACGAGTTCTGCACGGGCTGCCATTCGTGCGAGGTTTCGTGCCAGATGGAGCACGGCTTGCCGGTCGACCGCTGGGGCATCAAGTTGCAGAAGATCGGACCTTGGCAGATCGACGGCGACGCGTACCAGTACGATTTCGTCCCGGTGCCCACCGACCAGTGCGACCTGTGCGCCGAGCGCACCGCCAAGGGCAAGAAGCCGTTGTGCGTGAAGCACTGCCAGAGCCTTGCCATGCGCTATGGTCCCGTCGACGAGCTCGTGCGCAACTTCGATGGTTCGACCAAGTTCGCCGTCTTCGTGCCGAAGGCGGGCACGGTCTGCTAGCGTCTTACGAAAGGCGCAAGGAAGGAAAGCCGAGGGACCGGAAGCGGCGAGACGCGCGAAGGCCGGTCCCTCCTCGCGACAAGGAGCGCATGATGACGAGCTATGGCAAGACCGCTCGGGTCCGCTACCGCGGCACGCTGGCAGACGGGACGGTGTTCGACAGCACCGAGGGCAAGGAACCGCTGGAATTCGTCGTGGGCTCGGGTGAGGTCATCCACGGGTTCGACGAGGCGGTGGCGTCCATGAAGGTGGGCGAGTCCCGGCACGTCGTCATGCCCGCATGCGATGCCTTCGGGGAGCGCATCGAGGAGAAAGTGGAGCTGGCGCCTATGTACGCCATTCCCAACGCGAAGGACATCGAGGTGGGCAGGCTCTTCTATTTCGTCACCGAAGAGGGGCTGCGCTTTCCGGCCAAAGTGCTCGAGGTGCGCGAGGGCATGGCGCGCGTCGACTTCAACCATCCGCTGGCCGGCAAGGAGCTGGCGTTCGACATCGAGCTTGTGGGCGAGCGGGAATGAGGTGCGGCGCGCTCAGCCCCTCGGTTGCGCGAGGGGCTCGATGTTGGACAGGCCGTACAGGTCGATGAGCTTGAACGATATAAGCAGCAAGAGCCGTGTGTCGGGATCATCCAAGTCGAGTCCCAGCAGCCTGCGGGCTTTCTCCAAGCGGTAGACGAAGCTGTTGCGCTGCAGGGAGAGGCGCTTGCCTGCCTCGCTTGAATTGCAGTTCGACAGCAGGTACGTTTTGAGCGCGACGAACAGGTCGTGGTCTTGCTGGGCGAGCTCGAGCAGCTCCTTCGGGCAGAAGCGCTCGGGCGCCATCTCCTTCATGATGAAGTTCATGCCTATTTCCAGTGCATGGGCAGGGAAGGGCACGAGTCCTTCGTTGCCGCCTACGTAGCCCATGCGCAGGGCGGCGAACGCCTGGCGGTAGCTGTCGCGCAGGCTGCGCAGACCGAGGTAGGGAGCGCTCGAGCCGATGATAAGGTGATGGTCCTCGGCGAAGCGTCCGAGGTCGTCGGCGAGCCGATCGTCCTCCACCTCCATGCGGGAACGGTTCAGCGCAGCGACGATGCGGTTCTCCACGACGAAGGCGACGCAGTCGAACGTGGCTTGCAGTCGGCTGCATACCGCGGCGTAGGGCCGCATGAAGCAGCAGTCCTGAACCTGCAGGGAAGAGGCGAAATCGATGCAGAGGCACTGGTACTCGTCGGCATCCTGGCTCCATCCCTGCGCTATCGCGCTCTGTACGAGGTCGGCGTCGGAGACTTGGCGGCCCAAGATGAGCGACTTCAGCGAGGAATGCGCGTTGATGAACGGCCGGCTTCCACCGGTTGCGCTGCTCGCCCGATAGAGCCGCTCTATGGCGGACGCCAGCGTGAGCGCCGGGGCGCAGTCCTTCTTGCCGACTGGTTGGAAGTTGGGGTGGATGGACAGCACGATAGCGTACTCGGGCGACAGGCCGATGGTCGATCGGAGCACCGTGCAGTCGAACGCCTGCATGGTGGAGAAGGTGGGAAGCGGGGAGGTGAAGTTCTCGCCGTCCTGCTCGTCGCGCACGCCGTCGAAGAGCATGCCCTTCGGAAGGTACGCCCCCTCTTTTATGAGGTCGGTCTGCTCTCGAGGGAAGCGGACGTTTCGGAACACGCGATGCGCGAGCACGCGGCTGAACGGGTCGGTGATGCAGATGTCGTTCTTGAATACCTTCAGGCTCGCGTTCACGAGTCCAGGCAGCTCGCCGCCCTGCTCCACGATCATGCCGAGCTCGCGCTCCCAGGCATTGAACCTCTGGAACGCCTCTTGGACGGCGTTGAACGCCCTGCTCTCGTTTTGCCTGTCGTGGACCCAGAGGATGTCGCAGTTTTTCGCCTCGAGGCAGAACGCCGGCGGTTCGCCCAGGCATATGAATGCAAGGGTGAGATGGGGGTTGCGACTCAGCTGGCGCCTGATCTTCTCCTTCGACGCGTCGATATCGTCCGAAGAGGCCACGTAAGCGATGTGCTCGAAGAGTCGGTGCTCGCTCGCGTTGAAGAGGGCTGGGTACTCGAGGGCTGGCTCGCAGGCGTCCGATGCGATGCTCGAACCTGCGACCGCAGCTCCCAGCTCGTGCTCGATAGTGTGAAGGCTCAGCTTCATGGACGGCCTTTCGCGGAAAACGTGTTTACCGCATTATACCAAGGAGTCCAAGCCTGCCGATAGCGATGCTGTCCGGAGCGTGCCGCCGAGCGAAGGAGTGTCCCGGCGCGTTGGGGACGCGTTGTGCGAGCCCCCAGTGCAAGCGGGCCGCAGGTTGAACCTGCGGCCCGCTCTGGTTTCGGCGGTTGCGGCGTCCAGGGGAGGCGCCGGGACCCGCGAAACGTCGGGGATGGAAGGGGAGCGTTTCGCGCTTCCCCGGCAAGCGCTGCCCTACTGCGCGTCGCTGCCGGACTTCGCAGCTCCTACCGCGTACTTGCTGCAGCGCACCATGAACACGACGGCGCACACCAGTCCGACGGCGCCCACGATGCCCAGCGGCACGGCCACCATGGCCCAGCTGCCCGTTGACTCCACGATGGCGCCGGCGATGGGGGCGGCGGGGATGCCGCCGAAGTTCGAGCCGATGGGCAGCGCGGCCATGACCAGCGCCACGCCGGCCGGGGTCTTCGCGGCCCACTGTGCGTTCGAGAACAGCGCGGGCGGCACGATGTTCGTGAACAGGCCCACGAGCACAGCTACCACGATGATAGCCGCCTGGCCGGTGAACACGAACTGGATCACGCCGGCCACGGTGCAGAGCACCATGGTGCCCACGAGCACGAGCGGCTGGTTCCTCACCTTCGTGAGCACCACGCCGATGATGAGCGAGCCCACGATGCCGGTGATGGTGGTGATGGACGACACGGAGTTCGCGGCGGCCATGTCCATGCCCACGAGCGGTGTCTGCAGGTAGGTGGGCGCCATGGCCGACCATACCGAGAAGATGAACGCGAAGCAGGCGAACACGATCACGAGCAGCCACGAGTTCAGGGACGTGAGGCCGGCCCACGGCTTGACGTCGCCGCCGGCGGCCACCATCTGCATCTCCGCGGCATGGTCGACGCGGATGCCGAACACGGTGAGCACGAGGCCAACCACCACGATGGCCAGGCACACCCACCACACGCCCTGCCAGCTGCCGGTGGCGCCCAAGATGAACGCGTAGGAGTTCAGCATGATGAGCGAGCCGGCCGCGGTCCAGCAGGCCCAGATGGAGTTCGGCAGGCCGCGCTTCTCAGGATCCTTGAACAAGAGCGCGATGAGCGTGGGGCCGGCCGTGGCCAGAAAGCCGTTGCCCAAGCCGCCGATGAAGCGCGATGCGATGAACACCTCGACGTTCGGCGCGAGCACGCCCACGAGCGAGTCGAGCGCCATGCACACCAGCGCGGCGATGAGCATGCCCTTCGGCCCGATCTTCGTCTGGATGGCGCCGGTTGCGAACGCGATGACGGTGCCGGCCACGGAGCACGCCGACATGAACCAGCCCGCCTCGCCCAGGCCGCACTGGAAGTACTCCATGAGGCTGCCCATGGCGGGCGGCACCTTGAAGAACCCGATGGCGAAGATGGCCCCCATGACGAAGATGAGGATGAAGTTCACCCAGGCGTTGCCGGTCTTGCTTTTCTCTCCCATGTTCCTCTCCTTGCTGGTCGATTCCCCGTGCGGCCGCTTGCGGCCGCACCCTGCGCTAGCTCGCGCCTCTCCCCGTCTAACGGGAGGGTTGCCCGTAAGACGGCAAGGGCAGAGCCCCTGCCCTACGAAAAGGCCATCGGTTGGGATCTTTGGCGCGAGCTCTGCGCGCTAGTTCTGCCCCGGCGCCTTCGGCATTCCGGGCGCGGCGGGCGGCTTGGGCGCTCCCGGCGCTGCCGGAGCCCCAGGAGCCCCGGGTGCACCGGGAGCGCCCGGGGCGGACGGCCCGGCGGGCAGTGCGGCGCCGCAGTCGGGGCAGGCGGACAGGTTCGGTTCGCACGAGCGCCCGCACTCGGGGCATTTCTTGTTCAGTTCGACGGCCGTTGGTCTGAAGCACATGGTCTCTCAACCTCTTTCCCGATTGATCCCGACAGTTCGGCGGTTCGTCCGCGCTTGTCCAAGCCCGGGTTAAACCACCAGCGGCTAATACTCTCATCAGGCATGACGCACATCGCGTCCACAGCGCCCGATAGGTTCGCCACGCTTTGCAGTATAGAAAACGCCCCGATCGGCGGCCTATAGAGGATGTTCCAAAAGTTCGCCCGAGTTTTTGGAACTTCCTCCGTTTCGCGGCCGCAGGCCCGCTCCCTAGAATGGCGGTATTCGACGAGCGGCCGGTTCCACCCGGCGTTCGGAGACCCAAAGGACGAGGGAAGAGAGGAATAGGTATGGAGTACAACAACGAGTACAACCTTGACCTGTACCCGAAGAAGCTGCACTGGAAGGAAGGCGACCTCACCGCCACGCGCACGACCATGTGGTCGGGCCCGGGCTGCCACGAGGGATGCCAGGTCATCTTCTACACGGACGACGACGGCAAGCTCGTGAAGGTGGAGGGCGACCCCAACAGCCCGTTCAACCAGGGGCGCCTCTGCATGCGCTGCCTGGAGCTGCCCGAGCTCGTGAACCACGAGGAGCGCCTGCGCTACCCCCTGAAGCGCGCAGGCGAGCGCGGCGAGGACAAGTGGGAGCGCGTGAGCTGGGACGAGGCCTACGACCTCATCGAGGAGAAGGTGCGCGCGTTCCAGGAGAAGGACGGCCCCGAGTCCATCATCTCCATGATCGGCACCGGCCGCAACGTATCGCAGGTTATCGCGCACAACCAGTACGCTAACTTCGGCGGCCCCGACCTCACGCTCTGCTTCCTGTCGGGCGACTCGTGCATGCTGCCCCGCACGGCGCTCTGCTACGTGGTCATGGGCAACCAGTGGGTGGCAGACATGAGCCAGTTCCGCCCCGACCGCTACGAGAACGACCCCGAGTGGCAGATTCCCGAGTGCATCGTCATCTGGGGCACGAACCCGGTGGTGTGCAACTCCGACGCCTTCCTCGGCCACTGGATCGTGGAGGCCATGAAGCGCGGCAGCGAGCTCGTGACCATCGACCCGCAGCTCACGTGGATCGCCTCCAAGTCGAAGTACTGGCTGCGCCTGCGCCCCGGCACCGACGCGGCGCTCGCCCTCGGCATGATGAACGTCATCATCGGCGAGGACCTCGTGGACCACGACTTCATCGACAAGTGGACCTACGGCTACGAGGCGCTCGCCGAGCGCGTGAAAGACTATCCGGTTGAGAAGGTGGCCGAGATCTGCTGGGTCGAGCCCGAGCTTATCGTGGAGGCCGCACGTTTCTACGCCAAGGCGCACCCCTCCACCATCCAGTGGGGCCTTGCGGTGGACATGTCCAAGATCGGCACCCCTACGGCCCATGCCATCGCGTGTTTGGCCGGCATCACGGGCAACATCGACAACCCCGGCGGCAACATCCTCATCGACCAGGCCTGCGGCCTGGAGTTCGGCTACAACTCCGGCATCGAGTACCTGAAGGAGGGCATGGTCGAGAAGCGCCTGGGCAACTCCAAGTACAACCTGAAGAAGTACGGCTTCACGGCGTCGTCGCAGTCCGACTGCATCCTCGTGGCATGCGAGACCGGCCTCGACGAGAAGGGCGATCCGCGCCCGGTGAACATGCTGTGGATCCAGTCCTCCAACCCCATCACGAACATGGGCCAGGACGCCCCGCGCATCTACCGCGCCATGAAGAACGTCCCGTTCATCTGCGTGGTCGACCTGTTCAAGACCCCGTTCGCCGTAGCATGCGCCGACCTCCTGCTGCCCTGCGCCATGTCCAACGAGCGCGACTGCATCCGCGTGTGGTTCGATCCGGTCCGCTCGCTCACGAAGTGCTCCAGCTTCTACGAGGCGAAGGAGGACGAGCAGATCATGATCGATCTGGGCCACCGCCTCAATCCCGATGCGTGGCCGGAGTGGGTCAAGGAGCCCCGCGACTACATGAACTGGCGCCTGCAGGTGGGCAATTGCGGCTTCACCATGGAGGAGCTGGAGAACGAGCATGCGGGCATGATCTACAACGACTTCCGCTACTACAAGTACGAGAAGGGCCTGCTGCGCCCCGACGGCCAGCCCGGCTTCATGACGCCCACGGGCCGCTACGAGTTCTACATCAGCCTGTTCGACAGCTGGGGCGTGGACGCGCTGCCGTACTACGAGGAGCCGCCCACCAGCCCCGTGGCAACGCCGGAGCTCGCCGAGGAGTACCCGCTCGTGCTCACCACGGGCAAGCGCTCCTTCGAGTTCTTCCACTCCGAGTGGCGCCAGGCGAACACCACCTCGCGCGAGCTGCACCCGGTGCCGTACTTCGACATCCACCCCGACACGGCGGCGAAGTACGGGCTGCACGAGGGCGAGTGGGCCTGGATCGAGAACCAGATGGGCAAGTGCCGCCAGGTCGTGCGCCTGAACGCCACGCTCGATGAGCGCGTGGTGTCCACCGAGCACGGCTGGTGGTTCCCCGAGCAGGAGGCGGCCGAGCCGAGCCTGTTCGGCGTGTTCGACTGCAACCCGAACAACCTCATTCCCATGTGCGAGAACGGCGACAGCGGCTACGGCGCGCCCATCAAGTGCGGCATGGCGAAGGTGTACCCCTGCACGCCCGAGAACAGCGCGCCCGAGGACCAGCCCACCTACCAGGTGACGGCCACGAACGGCTACACGCACGGCCCGTCGCACAAGAGCGACACGCCGAGCTTCTACGACCAGAACAAGTAAGGAGGAGGTACTCATGGCAAACATCGGCGAATACGGCCTTCTGATCGACTACCAGTACTGCTCGGGTTGCCACGCCTGCGAGGTGGCCTGCAAGAAGGAGCACGACCTGCCCAAGGGCGACTTCGGCATCAAGATCGTGCAGGACGGCCCGCGCCAGTGCTCCGACGGCGTGTGGGAGTACGACCACCTGCCCGTGCCCACGCACCTGTGCGACCTGTGCGCCGTGCGCGTGGAGGCCGGCAAGCTTCCCACCTGCGTGCACCACTGCCAGGCCGGCGTCATGGTCTACGGCACGCTGGAGGAGCTCGCCGCCAAGGCGAAGGCGGCCGCGAAGGACAAGATGGTGATCTTCGCGAAATAGCCTCGCGGCGGGAAGGCGCTGCGGCGGGTGCGGCTTTCCGCTCCCGCCGCTCCCTCTCTCGGCGGGCGGCGCCAAGCCGCCCGCCCGCTTCACAATCTGCACCATGGATCGGCTGGTCGGTAAAACGACCGGCTGGTGGCGTTTCGTACGAGGCTCTTCAACGGCCTCGCCGCCCGGCGTGCAAGGGGCGCGCCGGGTGTTACCTTTTCGTTTCGCAAGGGGGTCGAACATGCAAGAGAAACTCTATCCGTGGCGATGGGCCATCCTGATAGGCATGACGGTGCTGCTCGTGAGCCTGCAGTTCTCGTTCATCGTGCCGGGCGGCGCGGCGATTCTGGTGATGCAGCAGTACCGGTGCGAGCCCATGATGTTCTCCATGATCATGTCCATTCCGTACTTCTCGGGTGTGCTGTTCTGCATGGCCGGCGGCGTGCTGGCCGACCGCCTGGGCCTCGGCAAGGTGTTCGCGGCGGCGTTCGTCGTGTCGCTTCTGGGCGCGCTCGCGCGCTGCTTCTCGGCCGACTACTGGACGCTCTTCGCCTCGAGCTTCTTCATGGGCATGGGCGTGGCGGCGCTCAACGCGAACTCCGCGAAGCTCCTGCGCCTGTGGTTCCCCGGCACGGCGAACTCGTTCGCCATGGGCGTGTACACGGCCGGCATGTCGGCCGGCGCGGCGCTGGCCATCTGGTACGGCTCGCGCGTGGCCGCCATCCAGGACGCGTGGTGGTTCAGCTTCGGCCTCATGGTGGTGGGCGTGGTGGCGTGGTTCGCGGTGTACCGCAAGCATCCCGACGGCGAGCACCGCTCGGTCGAGCCGGTGGGCACGTACCTGCGCGTGGTGGTGAGGAACGGGCACGTGTGGGCCGTGGCCATCGTGGCGCTTCTGGTGTTCGGCATGACGAACGTGAACGGCTCCTACATGGTGGCCGCCGTGACCACGCTCATGGGCGATCCGAGCCTCACGGCCGTGGCGGGCGACCTGTCCACGCTGAACACGGTGATCGCCTGCGTGGCCTCCATGGCGCTGCCGGTGGTGTTCGCGAAGCTTTTCAAGAACATGCGGGCGCCCTTCATCATCTGCCTCGTGGGCACCGCCGCGTGCTTCGCGCTCGTGTTCTTCCTGCCGTACGGGCCTCTCACCTGGGCGCTCTTCTGCATACAGCCCGTGCTCATGGCCTCGGTCATGCCGTTCACGAAGATGCTCCCCACGCTGCTTCCCAGCGTGAGGCCCGAGCACTACGGCGTGGTGGGCGGCATCCAGGCCACGCTCCAGAACTTCGGCATGTTCCTCATCGCGTCCTACGTGATCTCGCCCCTCGCCATCGCGGCGACGGGGGCCGTGGACGGCGTGCCGTACTACCAGGGCGTCTACGTGGCCACGGCCGTGCTCTGCCTCGTTGCCGCGGCGTCGCTCTTCCTGTTCCCGAACGTGCGCAGCTCCGTGGCACGCAAGATAGCCGACGAGCAGGCGGCCGCTCCCGACGAGCAGGCGGAGTAAGAACAGCAGGAACCGGGCGCCGAGCCGCCCGGTTCCCCACGTGAAGCGAGGGGAGGGGGCTGCCCATGGGCAACTGCCATTACTGCATGAACTGCGGCCGCTGCCGGGGCGAGAAGCCGCCGGCCATCCTCGTGCGCCGCTGCCCGTCGTGCGGCTGCATGAACGATTCGGGCACGCGCGCCTGCGCCGCCTGCGGCGGCTCCCTCGAGCTGCAATCCGGCACGACGAGCCTCGCGCCGGGCATGCCGCAGCGCGATCCGGGCACTACCGCTTGAGCGTGGCGGAGAATACCCGTCCTCGATATGGCTCTAGCTTCAGGGAAGCGCGCCTCTCCGATCCCTCCCTTAGCTTTCCTGCTCGGGGCTTCGTGCGCCGACGATCGCCCGCTCTACGGAATCGCTGCCCTCGGTGAGGAAGAAGGCCTTGAAGTCCAGGAGCATGCGCTCGCGGGCGCCGGGGAGGGCGAGGTCGAAGTCGAAGCGACGCTGGATCTTCTCTATATGGTAGAGCACGGTGTTGCGGTGCAGGTGGAGCCGCGAGGCCACGGCGGTGGCGTTGCGGCCGCTGTTCAGGTAGTGCCAGAACAGGGCCAGGTAGTTCGTGTTGTTGGCAACGTCCTCGGCGTGGATCTTCTCCACCACGGTATGCGAGAAGCAGAACCGCATGAACCGCTCGTCCTTCTCCGCCGGGTCCACGAGGAAGTACATGAGCGCATCGCCGAACAGGTACGCGCCGCGGTCGGCATCCTCGGCGGCGGAGAGCTGCAGGCGGATGGTCTGGCGCAGCCCGAGCGCGATCTTCGCCTGCCGGTACGCCAGGTCGAGGTTCTCGATGCCCTCGAATATCTCCGACACGCCGCAGTCGATGCCCAGAGGGCCGCTCACGTGCCCCTCGAGCTCGTCCAGGGTGCGGCGGTGCGCGAGGCGGCAGTCGCTCGGCGGCGCGTAGCAGAGTGCCAGCACCTCGGCCCGGTACGCGAAGCAGTGAACGTCGCCGCCGTTCAGCCGCCCGGCCGCCCGCACCGCGCGCCCCGCCTTCTCGGGGTCGGCCCCTTCGTCCACCTCCAACACCACGAGCTTGTACTGCGCGTCGGCCGCGAGCCCGGCCATCTCCCGCTGCGTGTCCACGTACTCGCACGACACGGGCTCGTGCTCCAGCAGCTTCTCGAAGAAGAAGTAGTGGGGTATGTTCAGCTTCACCTGCGAGCGCCACTGCTGCTCGCACAGCGGCATGACGTGGCGTATCAAGATGCAGAACAGGTCCTTCAGCCCCTCGGTGAGCGGAGCGACGTGGCATGACATGGACAGCGACCCGAAGTAGGTGTGGCTTAGGTACAGCGGATGCGACAGCCGCGCGTAGGGCGTGATGGCGGAGGGCTCCTTCTCGTAGAACGCCTTCTCGGGCAGGTGGAAGCGCTTCTCCGCGATCATCTGGGGCGACAAGCAGCCGGTTTCGACGAGGCGCCGGTGCAGGGCGTCGGGCGGCTCGATGGAGGAGGTGCGCGCAACGAGGTTGAACTCGTTGTCGGTCACGAACATGAAGTTGCGCATCACTGGCGCGCTCGCGTCGAGCGCCTCGGCGAGCGTGCCGTGGCGAAGCGCGATGCGGTCGAGCTCGCCCTCCCACAGCAAAAGGCGCATGAAGTAGGACTGTACGAGGAAGATGAAGTAGGAGAAGCGGTCCTGCTGGCGGATGACGAGCAGGCGGTCGGCCACGTCGGCGAGGTCGGGCCCGACGGCCTCGCCGACGTCTGCCAGCGCGAGCGCGAAGGCGCGCGGACGCTCGCGCAAGAGCGTGCCGGCCATGCCGAGGCGGCATACGAACAGCAGGCGCGCGTCGTCCAGATCGCTCGGCGCCGTGCTCGCCACCTGCTCGTGCGACACGGCGGCAAACCAGCGGAACGTGCGGCGCGCGGCGGGAGGCCGATGGACGACCTCGCAGTCCGACAGGAAATCTTCCAGCATGGGCAGCGTCACCGTCGCCAGGCTGCCCCCTTGCGCGGGCGCGAGGAAGACGTCGTCCCCGAAATCGTGAGATGCCACTGAGAACCCCCATTCACGTGACGGCCGGAGGAGCAAGCGCCGCTTTCCGGTATACCCGAACAGTATAGCAGGAGATGCGGCGTAACCGTGCGGATCCGGGAGGGAGGCGTGCCGGATGGGAAGGGGCGGGGCGGGCCAGGTGTGCGAAGTTGGCTTGCGACGCGAGTGCGGGAACCGCGGCGTTTCTGCTCTCGGCTGTGCAGATAGCCTATGATCGCTAACCACGGCGCAGTGGTTAGCTGCTGCAGGGATCGTTATCATGGTGGGTGTCGTGGTGACGGTGCTCAACGGGCTGGTGGGCATGGTGGTGAGGAAAACCGTCAAGTGGAGTTGAGGGCGTGAGGTCGTGCCGGCAAGAAGGAGAGGGAAGGAGAGGCGTATGTCAGCAGGATTGGCGATCTGCCTGGTGTGCGGGAAGCCGCTCGATTACTTCGAGGAGGCGCGGGAGGTTGCCTGCCATATCTGCGGTAAGAAGGAGACGGGGCATTCCGTGTGCACGGCGGGGCATTACGTGTGCGATGCCTGCCACCGCAAGGGCGGCGTCGACCATGCCATGGAGTACTGCTCGTCCGCCGATTCGAGGAACCCGGTGGAGATGGCGATGGCCATGATGGACGACAAGTCCATCTTCCCCAACGGGCCGGAGCACCACACGCTCGTGGGCGCCGCGCTGCTCGCCGCCTACAAGAACGCCGGCGGCGACCTCGACCTGCCCCGGGCGCTCGCCGAGATGCGAAACCGCTCGATGAACGTGCCGGGCGGCGTCTGCGGGCTCTGGGGGGCCTGCGGCGCGGCCGTGAGCGCGGGCATGTACTGGAGCATCGTGTCGGGTTCCACGCCCATGACGCGCGGGCCGTGGGCCGAGACGCAGCGTTTGACCTCGCGCATCCTCGGCCGCCTGGCCGACCTGGGCGGGCCGCGCTGCTGCAAGCGCACGGGCTTCGTCGCCCTTCAGGAGGCGGCGGCGTACACGGCCGAGCTGAGCGGTGTGGAGATGGAGATGCCCGAGCGCATAACCTGCCGCTATTACCACCGCAACCGGGAATGCCTGAAGGTCGGCTGCCCGTTCTTCCCCTGCCCCGCTTGAACGCTCGCGGTAAAGCGATAGGAATCCTGCATCAGCTACGTTGCGCAGCACGGGGCTACCCCTCGGCGCGCTCCTCGCTCGCGGCAATCACCGCGGCGGCCTCGTCGGGCGGCAAGAGGCGCGAGAACAGGTAGCCCTGCATGAGGTCGCAGCCGCACAGGTTCAGGAAGGCGCGCTGCTCCGGCGTCTCCACGCCCTCGGAGAGCGCCTGCGTGCCCAGTGCGCCGAAACCGGAGGCCAGGAGCCCGAAGAACTCCACCAGGTGCTCGTTCTCCGTCGCGGATCGCAGGATGCTCTTATCCAGTTTCACCACGTCGAACGGCAGCTCCAGCAGCGTGGAGAGGTTCGAGTACCCCGTGCCGAAGTCGTCCAGGTAGAAGCGCACGCCCTGCGCGTGCATCCTCTCCATGAACGCGCGCACGGCGTCGGGGTTCGCGATGATGGCGCTCTCCGTCACCTCCACGCGCAGGCACGATGCCGGAATGCCGTGGCGCTCCACCACGGCCAGCACCGACTCGGCCAGGTCGTCCTGTATGAACTGCACGGCCGAGAAGTTCACCGACACGCCGCGGAACGTTGAGCCGGGGTGGGCGCCGCGATAGGAGCGAACGAACGCGCAGGCGCGGTCCAGCATGAAGCGCGTGACGTCGGAGATGACGCCGATCTGCTCCGCGATGGGGATGAACTCGTCGGGCGGGATGGGACCCAACTCGTCGTCGGTCAGGCGGCAGAGCGCCTCGGCCGCCACGAACCGCTGCGCGCTCTCGGACCACACGGGCTGCAAGTTCATGGTGAAGCCGTCCTGCTCGGCCGCACGCCGCACCACGTCGGCGATGGCGCTGCGGCGGTGGATGGCCTTCATCATGCCCGGCGTGCACACGCACGGCGTGTTCGGCTCGAGCTTCTTCGACTCCTCCGTGGCGTATTCCAGCGCGGCCACCACGTCGCCGGGCGTGCGCGCGATAACGGGGTAGCTCACCGCCCCGATGGCGGCGCCCACGGTGTAGGAGCGCCCGCCGATGCGCCATGGCTCCCCGAGGCGCTGTCGCAGCGGGGCCAGCAGGGAGGCGGTCGCGTCGTCCCCGTCTTGTCCGCCATGTGTGCCCCAACCGCCGTCGCGGCTCACGATGAAGGCGAACTGGTCGCCGCTGTAGCGGTAGAGCCGCGCGTCGCCGATGGCGCCCAGGTACGAGGCGAACTCGCGCAGGAACCGGTCGCCGCTCTCGTGGCCGAACTTGTCGTTGATGAACTTGAAGTTCGAAAGCGACACGAGCACGGCCGTGAACGGCTGCTCCTTCTCGTTCATGAGCGAGACCATGGACAGGAACTCCTGGCGGTTGGAGGCGCCGGTAAGCTGGTCGACCGACAGGCGCTTGTTCTGCAAGTACAGGTAGATGATGAGCAGCGAGCACGCGGCCGCCGATCCCGACAGCAGATAGGTTGGGAACAGCTGCTGCACGGCGATCACGGCCACGGCGATGAGCGGGAACACGGCCAGGATGCGCTTGATGACGGGGTCGATGGGCGCCCGCGTGAACATGACGAGCGCGAAGCAGGCCATGCAGTAGAAGTAGAACACCAGGTACGTGGCGATGATGAACGGCCCCTGCACGTAGGCGCCCGCCGCGTCGAAGGAGAACAACCATCCGGTGGGCACGTTCGCCAGCACCAGCAGGAAGTACACCGCGCACGGCACTCCGCTGGCAAGGGCGAAGGCCCGCCCGACCGGCCGCGCCTCGCTCACCACGGCCACGGCGTAATAGAAGTACACGGTGCCCAAAAGCGGCGTGAGCACGAAGTAGCAGTGGGTGACGAGGTACGTGAGCGGCAGCAGCTCCAGGGGCGCGTAGGCAATCAGAAGCGTGGAAGCCAGGTTCGTGCCGATGGCGCCCAGCGTCGTGCCCAGGCAGAGCCGGAACACCCGGTTCTTCAGCGACGGCACCGCATGGCTTTGGCGCGAGTACACGGAGATGATGAGCACGATGATGAAGGCGATGACCTCGGCCGATACGTTCCATCCCATGTCGTTCGCCCATCCTCGTTTTCCCCGGCGCCCGCCGAGAGGGCCACATCCCGCAACCCCCTGCTGTATTGTACCGTCTCGTCTTCGCCCTGCCCGGCACAATTCCGTCTAAAGTTCCTGGCGAACGTCGATCCCGTCCTGCGGACAGACGGCTTTTAGAGGAAGGTGACGCCCGTGTTCCACGCGGAAGCGGGCCTGCAGCGTCTGCGTCGGACTCCATGATTCCCGCTTGCAGTGGGCGAAGCCGTTTCGCGCTCTCCGCTGTTTTTACGATTAACGGAATCAACCGTACCCTTCCTGACCCCGGTCGGCGTTCGCGCCCGCCGACCCCGACCGGCCGGCGGGCGCTCGGCGCCTACCCGTTCACCACGGTGCCGCCGTTCACATGGATGACCTGCCCCGAGATGTAGCTGGAGTCGTCGCAGGCCAGGAACACGTAGGCGGGGGCAAGCTCGTAGGGCTGGCCGGGGCGGCCCATCGGCACGCTCTCGCCGAAGTGGCGCACCTTGTCGCTGTCGGCGCCGTAGGACGCGGGGTTCAGCGGCGTCCAGATGGGGCCGGGCGCCACGGCGTTCACGCGGATGCCGCGGCCCACCAGCTCCTCGTTCTCGGAGAGCGAGCGGGTGAACGCCGTGATGGCGCCCTTCGTGGCCGAGTAGTCCAGAAGCTGGGGGCTTCCCTGGTAGGCCGTCACCGACGTGGTGTTCACGATGGCCCCGCCCCGCGGCATATGCGGCAGGGCGGCCTTAACCAGGAAGAACATGCTGAAGATGTTCGTCTGGAACGTGCGCACGAGCTGAGCCTGCGTGATGTCGAGGATGCTCTTCTGCGGCGTCTGCTCGCCGGCGTTGTTCACGAGCACGTCCAGGCGGCCCCAGGCGTCCACGATGCCGCCCACCGTGCGGCGGCAGAACTCCTCGTCGCCCACGTCGCCCTTGAACACGAGCGCGCGCCGGCCGAGCGAGCGGATGCGCTCGGCCACCGCCTGCGCGTCGTCGTCGGAGGAGTAGTAGACGAGAGCCACATCGGCTCCCTCCTTGGCGAAGGCGATGGCCGCAGCGGCACCGATGCCGCTGTCGCCCCCGGTCACGAGGGCGGCTCTGCCCTCCAGCTTGCCGGCGGGACGGTAGTCGTCACTTTCGATCTGCGGCTTCGGATCCACGTTCGCGCGCACGTCGTCCATGGCGTAGCCTGCCTTCGGGGCCTGGGTCTCGAGCATTGCGGTTTGCGTCATAAGGGGCTCCTTTCCCACGGGTACGGGCGCAGCTTACGCCTGCGCCCGCCCGCCGCCCCGCCCCGGCGCGCAGCGTTACGCGGCCCTTCGGCAGCGGTAACGCCCGCGAGAACTGCCCCCCCCGTTCAGCCCGTGACCCCTGCGCAGCCTGCTCTTCGCAATGCCTTCCCAAAACATAGCCCACGCCCCTCGCTTGGCCCCGCCTACGCTCCCCACAACGCCTCCCTGCGCAGCCCACGCCCGCACCTCCCGCGCAATCCGAATGCGGGTCTTTCGCTATCATTTACCTGCGCACCCCTCGGCCGACAGCGCTCCGTCGCTATACTGGACGAAAACGCGAGAAAGGAGCTAATCATGCTGCATGCGGTCGAGGTAAAGCCGGACGTGTACTGGGTCGGGGGAGTCGATTGGAACGAGCGGAACTTCCACGGCTACACGACGGATCGGGGGTCCACGTACAACGCCTACCTCATCATGGACGAGCATCCCACGCTCATCGACACGTGCAAGCCCGCGTTCGCCGACGAGCTCGTCGAGCGCGTGCGCGAGGTGGTTGACCCCGCGCACATCGAGAACATCGTGGCGAACCACGTGGAGCAGGACCACTCCGGCGCGCTTCCCGCCCTCTGCGAGCTCGCGCCGAACGCGCGCATCTACGCAAGCGCCCCGCACGGCGTGAACGGCCTCGCGGCGCACTACGGCGATCGCGGCTACGTGCCCGTGAAGACCGGCGACACGCTCAACATCGGCAAGCGCACGCTCACGTTCACCCAGACCGTCATGGTGCACTGGCCCGACAACATGGCCGCGTACTCCGATGTCGATCGCATCCTGTTCTCCAACGACGCGTTCGGCCAGCACTACGCCTCCTCCAAGCACTTCGACGACGAGGTGGGCCTGCCCGAGGTGCTGGCCCAGGCCAAGAAGTACTACGCGAACATCGTCATGCCCTACTCGCGCCACGTCCAGCGCGCGCTGGGGGCGCTCGGCGGCCTGGACATCGACATGATCGCGCCGAGCCACGGCGTGGTCTGGCGCAGCCACGTGCCCGAGATACTGGAGACGTACGCGCGGTGGAGCTCGCTCGCCCCCGAGGAGTACGCCATCGTGGTGTACGACTCCATGTGGCACTCCACCGAGGCCATGGCCCACGAGATACTGGAGGCGTTCATCGAGTGCGGCGTGCCTGCGCGCCTGTTCGACCTCAAGGCGAACCACATCTCCGACATCATGACCGAGGTGCTGTCGGCGAGGTACGTGGCCGTGGGCTCTCCCACGCTCAACAACGGCATGATGCCCACCGTGGCGGCGTTCCTCTGCTACCTGAAGGGCCTCTCGCCGAAGTCGGGCTGGGAAGGCCGCGTGGGCATCCCGTTCGGCTCGTACGGCTGGGGGAAGAACGGCCCTGACGAGGTGGCCGAGGTGCTTGAGAAGTGCGGCTTCGACCTCGCGCTCGGCACGCTCGCGCACCAGTGGACCGCCGACGCCGCCAGCCTGGAAGAGCTCCAGCGCGCCGTCGTGAGCGGACTGGGGAAGTAACTGCTGCCGGCAGTCGTGCTTTCCCCCTATAATAGGCGGTGACGGCATCCGCCGGGATCCGGCCCGGCGGGAACGATACGCGCGAGAGGAAGCCCATGCCAACCCCTTTGGGAAAGACGCTGCTCATTGCCAATCCGGCGGCGCAGAACGGCAACGGCGCCGCTGCGGCCGAGCGTGCGGCGGCACTGCTGGGGGATGCCCTGGGCGACGGCTCGCTCGATGTGGCTCCCACGCGCGGCCCCGGCGAGGCCGTGCGCCTGGCAGCGGGCGCGGGCGCGTACGAAACGGTGCTCGCCCTCGGCGGCGACGGCATCATCCACGAGGCCGCCAACGGGCTCATGCAGCTGCCGGCGGGGGAGCGCCCGGCCTTCGGCATCGTGCCGGTGGGCTCGGGAAACGACTACGCGCGCACGATCGGCATGTCGGCGCGCTCGGTGGACGCGGCCGTGGCGCAGCTGCTCGCAGCCTGCGCCCGCCCGGCCGACGTGGGACGGTGCAACGGCAAGTTCTTCGTGGAGACGCTCTCGTTCGGCGTGGACGCGGCCATCGCGCTCGACACGGTGGAGCGGCGGGCGCGCACCGGCAGGACCGGCACGGCGCTCTACCTGGCCAGCGGCATGGACCGGCTGCTGCACCACCTGGACTGCCACCGCTACACGGCCTCGTTCGACGGCGGCGAGCCCGTGCGCGGCGCGTCGTTCACCTTCGCGGTGCAGGTGGGCCCCACCTACGGCGGAGGCTTCCGCATCTGCCCGGACGCGCGCATCGACGACGGCCTGCTGGACGTGTGCATCGCGCACCCGCCCTTCGGCATCGCGCGCGCCGTCTTCGTGTTCCTGCTGGCGAAAGGCGGCCGTCACACCGGCTTCCGGCAGATAGAGCTGCGCCGAGCCCGCACGCTGTCGGTGCGCTTCGACGCGCCCCCGCCCGTCCAGATCGACGGCGAGCCCCTCGAGGCCTCCGAGTACGCCATCGACGTCGTGCCCTGCGCCCTCGACGTGCTCGTGCCCGAAACGCCCGCCTGACCTGCGCGAGATTCCGGACGGGCCGCATATCGGCTCCGCCCGGTCAGCCGCGGGCGGCCGGTCTGGAGCGGTCAGCCGCTCTGCGAGAGCCAGCCTGTGCCGCCCCCGGGGCCGTGGCTCTTCGCGTTTGCGTTCGGCACGAGCTACTTCTTCCCACCGTCCTACACCAACAGCGGGCGCGTGAGCCAGTCGAAGCGCTCCCAGCGCTGGGCTGCGGCCACGTTCACGAAGGCGTCGTGGCAGAACCGCACGACGGCGGCGTGCGGGTCGTCGGCGCGCAGCACGTCCTCCAGCTTGAGGAAGTACTCGGCGCTCGCGGGGTCGTAGTACGCGCCCGGCACCGAGACCTCGGGCATCGCCCCCTCGAGGAAGGGGTAGGCCAGCACGAAGAACGCCGGGTCGTCGGCCGTCTCGTCGCCCGGCCAAAAGCCGAACTCAACGAACTGCTCGTCGAACGCCACGCGCTCCACGATGCCGCCCTCCCCGGAGTACGGGCACGGCTTGCCCGAGAACAGAACGCACGTCATGTCGAATGTGCCCCAGAACAGCGACGGCTGGATCTTCTTCCCGCGGAATCCGGCCGAGAAGTCCAGCAGCGCGTTGCGGGCGAACAGGCACTGCGCGAAGTAGCGCCGGGCCGCCTCGCCGTCGAACGCGAGCGGTTCGACGAGCGTGTAGAAGGGCGCCTGCGTGAACATCTCCTGCGGCACCGGGTAGAGGGGCGCCGGGTGTCCGATGGCCTCCAGCAGCAACGTGAACCGCTCGTAGTAGCGGGCCACGGACGTGCCGTCCTCCAGCGGGAACGACGCCTCCTCGCCGGTTGTCGCCACGGCCTGCACCTGCGGCTCGTCCAAGCGCAGCTGGATCTCGAACCCGCCCGTGCCGTGCGGCACGAACCCGGTGGTGAACCCGTCGGGCGTCGCGTCCAGCAGCACGTGGTTCCACTCCGGCTGGGGCTCCAGGCATTCCAGCTTCACCTTGCCCATCATCTGGGCCGTCATATGCAGCGCGATGCACGTCTCGCGCCATTGGCTGTACGTTTGCAGGTGCATGGCCTTCTCCTTGTTGTCGGGTTCGCAGGGAACCGAACGCGCAATAGAGGTTCGCGATTTCAATCGATACAGTCTAGCGGCCACCCCGCCGGCCCCCTCCGGCGGCCCGGAGGCGTCACCGGGTCGTGGGGAAGGGGTTACGCGGGTGGCGGACAGTCCGTATTTCCGCTACGATGGCGGGGTAGCCCCAGCGATCACGCGCGCCCCCGCGCGCCGGCAAGGAGTCCCATGAGCACACAGTTTCTCCCGGTGAATCGTCAGGACATGGCGGAACGCGGCTGGGACCAGGTCGACTTCGTGTACGTGTCGGGCGACGCGTACGTCGACCACCCCTCGTTCGGCGCGGCCATCATCACGCGGCTTCTGGAGTCGCACGGCTACCGGGTGGGCGTCATCGCGCAGCCCGATTGGAACGGCCCGGCCTCGATGGCCGCGCTCGGCGAGCCGCGGCTGGCGTTCCTCGTGTCGGCCGGCAACATGGACTCCATGGTGAACCACTACACCGTGGCGCGGAAGCGGCGCCGCGAGGACGCGTACTCGCCAGGCGGGCAGGCGGGCCTGCGCCCGAACCACGCGGCCGTCGTGTACTCCAACCTCATCCGCCGCACGTTCAAGAAAACGCCCATCGTGCTGGGCGGCATCGAGGCCAGCCTGCGGCGGCTCGCGCACTACGACTACTGGTCGGACAAGATCAAACGCTCCATCCTGCTGGATTCCGGCGCCGACCTCGTGAGCTTCGGCATGGGGGAGCGCTCGGTGGTGGAGATAGCCGACGCGCTCGATGCGGGACTGTCCATCGACGACCTCACATTCATCGACGGCACCGTCTACCGCGCAAGCTCGCTCGAGCACGTCTACGACGCGGTGGAGCTGCTCTCGTTCCCCGACCTGCAGGCCGATCCCCTGAACTACGCGCGCAGCTTCGCCGTGCAGTACGCCAACAGCGACCCCTTCATTGGAAAGCGCTTGGTGGAGCCCTATTCCGACCACGAGTTCGTCGTGCAGAACCCCCCGGCTGCCCCGCTCTCGCAGGCCGAGATGGACGCCGTGTACCGCCTGCCGTTCGCGCGCACGTACCATCCGATGTACGAGGAGGCCGGCGGCGTGCCGGCCATCAAGGAGGTGCGGTTCAGCCTCACCAGCAGCCGCGGCTGCTTCGGCGAGTGCTCGTTCTGCGCGCTCACGTTCCATCAGGGGCGTATCGTGCAGGCGCGCAGCCACGACTCGCTGGTGGAGGAGGCGCGGGCCATCGTGGACGAGCCCGGCTTCAAGGGCTATATCCACGACGTGGGCGGCCCCACGGCGAACTTCCGCGCCCCCGCCTGCGCCAAGCAGACGAAGGCCGGCGCCTGCCCGCACCAGCGCTGCCTGTTCCCGGAGCCGTGCGAGCGCCTCGAGGCCGACCATGTGGACTACCTCAAGCTGCTCGAGCGGCTGCAGAAGCTGCCCGGCGTGAAGAAGGTGTTCGTGCGCTCCGGCATCCGCTTCGACTACGTGTTGGCCGACCGCAAGCACGGCGACGAGTTCATCTACGAGCTCTGCGAGAACCACGTGAGCGGCCAGCTGAAGGTGGCGCCCGAGCACGTGTCCGACACCGTGCTCGCCCACATGGGCAAGCCGCCCCGCGCCGTGTACGAGCGCTTCGTGCAGAAGTACGAGCAGGCGAACGAGGAGCTGGGGAAGAAGCAGTACCTCGTGCCCTACCTCATGTCGTCGCACCCCGGCTCCACGCTCGACGAGGCCGTGGAGCTGGCCGAGTACGTGCGCGACCTGGGCTACATGCCCGAGCAGGTGCAGGATTTCTACCCCACGCCCTCCACTATGTCCACGGTCATGTACGCCACCGGCGCGGACCCGCGCACCATGCAGCCGGTCTACGTGCCGAAGTCCCCGCACGAGAAGGCGCTCCAGCGCGCCCTTATCCAGTACCGCGACCCGAAGAACCGCTCCCTCGTGATGGAGGCCCTGAAGAAGGCCGGCCGCATGGACCTGGTGGGCCACGGCCGCGAATGCCTCGTGCGCCCCGAGGGCGCCCCGCCCGCCAAGGGCCCCCGCGGCAAGGCGTCCGGCTCGTCCACCCTGCGCAAGGCCGCGAGCAAGGCCGAGCCTGCGCGCAAGGGGAGCGGCAAGGGCGGCGGCAAAGGAGAGCCTGCGCGCAAGGGGAGCGGCAAGGGCGCAGGCAAGGGCGAGGCTTCGCGCAAGGGGAACGGTAAAGGCCAGCGCGTCGCCTCGTCGTCCAAGGGCGCGCGCGACGCTGCAGGGGCCAAGGGGCCGCGCAAGGAAGCGCAGCGCCCAGGTGGAAAGGGCTCGCCGAAGCGCCCGAGCGGCAGTTCGAGCGCTTCGCGCGCCAAGGGCGGCGGCAAGACCCGCCGCTAGCGCACGGCCTTTGGCGCGGTCGTCCTGAAAAGCATAGGTACGGAAGCGCGATTCCCGCTTGCTGTGCTCGACATCCCGGAACCGGTCGTGGCCGGCTCCGCACGCCTTTCACCAGATTATTGCATCTTTGGTCCCCGCAAACCCGCTTGCTCACCTTGCGATTGGATCTGGGCAGCATTACCCCAGCTCGTTGTTTCCGCGATTCCGAAAAGGGCTCCCCTAGGGGTTCCCGATGTAGAAAACTGGTAAATACTGTGCAAAAAAGCCGATGACGCCCTCGACTTTCGCGACTATTCCGCGCCCCGCGCGCCCCGCGCTTCCCGTGCATTCCTCGCATGCCCGCCCCGTTCCGCCGAAGGCGCCAGGCGGGACGGACAGCTGCGGCGCCCCCTTCACGTACCCCGTACCGTCCTCCGAAAGCCCCCCGCAACTTGTGCGCAACTTGTGTGCGCAAATCAACACTTGATACCTGACCCGGAGGGGTTTATAATTCTCGGTTGCGTCTGGTCATTGATAGATACACCCGGACGCGTGGTACACCGGAGTCGCGTGCGTCAAGCCTCCCCAAGGCGCAGCGGCAATCGGCAGTCCACGAAGCGACAAGGGGTCTTTGGGGTACGGAGAGGCGTGCGAGCAAAGATCCGAAGAAAGGACAGTAATGGGAGTCAAACAGTACAAGCCGACGAGCCCCGGCCGACGTTTCCAGACGGTCTCGGACTTCGCCGAGATCACGACGGACAAGCCGGAGAAGTCCCTGCTTGCGCCGCTGTCGAACAAGGCGGGCCGCAACAACAACGGCCGTATCACGACGCGGCACCAGGGCGGCGGCAACAAGCGCCGCTACCGCATCATCGACTTCAAGCGCCAGAAGGACGGCGTGCCCGCGAAGGTCGCTACCATCGAGTACGACCCGAACCGCAGCGCCCGCATCGCCCTTTTGCACTACGTCGACGGCGAGAAGCGCTACATCCTGCACCCGAAGGGCCTCCGCGTGGGCGACACCGTCATGAGCGGCCCCGAGGCCGACATCAAGCCGGGCAACGCGCTGCCGCTGGCCAACATCCCCGTCGGCACGCTCATCCACGCCGTGGAGTTGCAGCCGGGCAAGGGCGCCGCCATCGCGCGTTCCGCCGGCACCAGCATCCAGCTCATGGGCAAGGAGGGCAACTACGCCATCCTGCGCATGCCGTCCTCCGAGATGCGCCGCGTGCTCATCACGTGCCGCGCCACGGTGGGCGAGGTCGGTAACGCCGAGCATGCCAACATCAAGATCGGCAAGGCCGGACGCAACCGCTGGAAGGGCATCCGCCCCAGCGTCCGCGGTACCGTCATGAACCCGGTCGACCACCCGCACGGCGGCGGCGAGGGCAAGAACAAGTCCGCTGGTCGTCACCCGGTCACCCCGTGGGGCGTCCCCACGAAGGGCCATCGCACCCGCAATCCCAAGAAGGCTTCGAGCCGCTTGATCATCCGCCGTCGCAAGAAGTAGCGCAAAGCGTTAAGGAGTAATAGTGAGTAGAAGTTTGAAGAAGGGTCCTTTCGTTGAGCCGCGGCTTCTTGATCGTATCGAGAAGATGAATGCGGCGGGCGAGAAGAACGTCGTGAAGACCTGGTCGCGCTCCAGCACCATCTTCCCGGAGATGGTGGGCCACACCATCGCCGTGCATGATGGCCGCAAGCACGTGCCGGTCTACGTTACCGAATCCATGGTCGGCCACAAGCTGGGCGAATTCGCCCCGACCCGCACGTTCAAGGGTCACTCCGCCGACAAGGGCAAGCGATAAGAAGGGGTGAAAACAATGGAAGCTAAAGCTGTAGCACGCTATGTCCGCGTTTCGCCCCGCAAGGCGCGCATCGTAGTAGACCTGGTCCGCGGCAAGTCCGTTATCCAGGCCCGCGAGATCCTCGCGTTCACGAACCGCGGTGTGGCGGAAGCCGTCGAGAAGACGCTGAACTCCGCCGTGGCCAACGCCGAGCACCAGCACCACGTGCGTCCGGAATCGCTCATCGTGAAGACGGCCTTCGTCGACGAGGGCCCCACGCTGAAGCGCATCCGTCCGCGCGCCAAGGGCTCCGCGTCGCGCATCCGCAAGCGCACGAGCCACATCACGATCATCGTTGCACCGCGAGAGGAGGCATAAGCCGTATGGGTCAGAAAGTTAGCCCCACCGGGTTCCGCCTTGGCATCACCGAAGATTGGCGCAGCCGTTGGTACTCCGACAAGGACTACGCCAAGAACCTGGAAAACGACTTGGCCATCAGGAAGTTCCTGGACAAGTACCTCGCCCGTGCCGCCGTCTCCAAGGTTGAGATCGAGCGCGCCGGCGACAAGATCAAGGTCATCGTCACCACGGCCCGCCCGGGCGTTGTGATCGGCAAGAAGGGCGCCGAGATCGACTCCCTGCGCAAGAAGCTGGAGAAGGTTGCCAGCGGCCCGGTGTCCATCGAGGTCGTCGAGGTCAAGCGCCCCGAGCTCGATGCCGCGCTCATCGCGCAGTCCGTGGCCGAGCAGCTCGAGGGCCGCGTGGCCTTCCGCCGCGCCATGCGCAAGGCGGTCCAGTCCGCCCGCAAGAGCGGTGCCAAGGGCATCCGCATCCAGTGCTCCGGCCGCCTGGGCGGCGCGGAGATGAGCCGCCGCGAGTGGTATCGCGAAGGCCGCGTGCCGCTGCACACGCTGCGCGCGAAGATCGACTACGGTTTCTGCACCGCCGCCACCACGATGGGCTCCATCGGCGTGCAGGTGTGGGTGTACCACGGCGAGATGCTCCCCGGCCAGAAGGCGCCGAACCCGGCGCTCGAGGGCAGCTCCCGTCCGAACCGTTCCCGTCGCAACGACCGCAACGAGAGGGGGGCGAAGTAAATGCTCGTACCTAAGCGCGTCAAGCACCGCAAGGTGCAGCGTGGTTCCATGAAGGGCAAGGCCAAGGGCGGCACCCGGCTGAACCACGGCACGTGGGGCATCCAGGCGCTCGAGGCGCACTGGATCACCAACCGTCAGATCGAGGCAGCCCGTATCGCCATGACCCGTCACATGAAGCGTGGCGGCAAGGTGTGGATCACGATCTTCCCCGACAAGCCTATCACGCAGAAGCCGGCAGAAACCCGCATGGGTTCCGGCAAGGGCAACCCCGAGGCATGGGTCGCCGTCGTCAAGCCCGGCCGCATCATGTTCGAGATCGACGGTGTCGACGAGGAGACCGCCAAGGAAGCTCTGCGTCTCGCCATCAACAAGTTGCCCATCAAGTGCAAGATTGTTTCCAAGGAAACGGAAGGGCAGGAATAAATGAAAGCAGCAGAGATCCGTGAGCTTTCTGCCGACGATTTGCAGGCGAAACTCAAAGAAGCGCGCGCGGAGCTTTTCAATCTGCGCTTCCAGATGGCCACGAGCCAGCTCGACAACACCGCCCGCGTGGGTCAGGTCAAAAAGGACATCGCCCGCATCCAGACCGAGATGCGTGCCCGCGAGCTGAACGCCTAGAGCGCGGATAAGGAAGGTTATATACATGAGTGAAGATCGTAACTCCCGCAAGGTCCGCCAGGGCACCGTGGTGAGCGCCGTCAACGACAAGACCTGCGTCGTGCAGGTCAAGGAGCGCAAGCCGCATCCCGTGTACGGCAAGATGATGACGACCACGAAGAAGTTCCACGCCCACGACGAGAACAACGAGGCCGGCGTCGGCGACACCGTGCGCATCATGGAGACGCGCCCGCTGTCCAAGATGAAGCGCTGGCGTCTGATCGAGATCGTGGAAAAGGCCAAATAGCCTGCGTGCTCGCATGCATGCCCGTAAGAGGAAAGTTAGGTTACAGCAATGATTCAGATGCAAACCATGCTCGCAGTGGCCGACAACTCCGGCGCTCGCAAGGTGCAGTGCATCAAGGTCCTCGGCGGCTCCAAGCGCCGCTACGCGGGCCTCGGTGACGTGATCATCTGCAGCGTGAAGGAAGCGGCGCCCAACGGCAACGTCAAGAAGGGCGAGGTCGTGCGCTGCGTCGTCGTGCGCGTGAAGAAGGAAGTCCGCCGCCCCGACGGCAGCTACATCAAGTTCGACCAGAACGCCGCCGTGCTCATCAACAACGACGGCGCGCCCCGCGGCACCCGCATCTTCGGGCCGGTTGCCCGCGAGCTGCGCGACAAGAAGTACATGAAGATCGTGTCTCTGGCACCGGAAACGCTGTAGGGGAGGTGTGCGTAATATGAGTGGTATGAACATCAAGAAGGGCGACAAGGTCAAGGTCCTGTCCGGCAAGGACAAGGGCAAGGAGGGCGTCGTGCTGCGCGCGCTTCCGCAGAAGGAGCGCGTGGTGGTGGAGAAGGTCAACATGATCAAGAAGGCCATGCGCCCCACCCAGCAGAACCCGCAGGGCGGCATCTCCACCATGGAGGCCCCCATCCACGTGTCCAACGTCATGGTCATCTGCCCCGAGTGCAAGCAGCCCACGCGTACGGGCAAGAAGCGCGACGAGAACGGCAAGAAGATCCGCGTCTGCAAGAAGTGCGGCAAGGACATCGATTAGTAGTTCCGCCGATCTCCGATCGGCGGAACGGGTCGACGCTGCGGGTGGCTGTGGCACCCCGCCTTCGCACGATCGCGAAGGCTCGCGTACCCAAGTACGCTTCGCCTTCGCGATCCCGCGAATTCGAGGCACCACAGCCGCCCTCGCTGACTTTTCGGCGACCAGCGACGGCCAATGCAGTACAATGGCCCCTGCCGCTTCGGCGGCGAGGGACGCAGGGTCGGAAATCCTGCGTTTAATTCATCGAAAGGAAACGAAATGACCGCTCCTCGCCTGAAGGAACAGTACAAGACCGAGATCGTGCCCAAGCTCGAGCAGGAGCTCGGCATCAAGAACATCAACGAGGTCCCGCGCCTCGAGAAGATCGTCGTGAACATGGGCGTGGGCGCCGCAGCCTCCGACTCGAAGCTGCTCGACGCCGCCATGGCCGACCTGCGCACCATCACGGGCCAGCAGCCCTGCGTCACGCGCGCCAAGAAGTCCATCGCCGGCTTCCACCTGCGCGAGGGCCAGGCCATCGGCTGCAAGGTCACGCTGCGCGGCGACCGCATGTGGGAGTTCCTGGACCGCCTGCTGGCGACCGCCCTCCCGCGCGTCCGCGACTTCCGCGGCATCTCGCCGAAGAGCTTCGACGGCCGTGGCAACTACACGATGGGCATCACCGAGCAGCTGATCTTCCCGGAGATCGACTACGACAAGATCGACCGCACGCGCGGCATGGACATCACGGTCGTCACGACCGCGGACAACAACGAGGACGCCTTCGCGCTGCTCTCCGCGCTGGGCTTCCCCTTCAAGGACAAGTAGGTTGCTTGATCCCACGATGGTACTTGCACCCGCGCGCGAGCGCGGGTCGAGGATAGGAAAGAAGGAATTGCATGGCTAAGAAATCGATGATCGCCAAGGCGAAGCGCGAGCCGAAGTTCTCGACGCGCCAGCACAACCGCTGCACGCGTTGCGGACGCCCCCGCGCTTACTACCGCAAGTTCGGCCTGTGCCGCGTGTGCCTGCGCGAGCTGGCCAACAAAGGCGAACTGCCCGGCGTGACCAAGTCTTCGTGGTAAGCCGCCAGACTCAAGTCACGTTCAAGGGTGTGCCCGCGTAGAAGGCGGAGGCGTTACGGGCGCCGACGAACCGTGCGCGCGGCTCATCACGGACCAAAGGAGAACAGAACCATGACCATGACCGACCCCATCGCAGACATGCTTACGCGCGTGCGTAACGCAAACTCTGCCGGCAAGCAGACGGTTTCCATGCCGTCGAGCAAGAAGCTTGTCGAGATAGCCCGCATCATGCAGGAAGAGGGCTATATCCAGCGCTACGACGTCGTCGAGGGCGAGCCCCGCGCGACGCTGGAGATCGTGCTGAAGTACGGCGACAAGAAGGCCAAGACCATCCGCGGCATCAAGCGCATCTCGAAGCCCGGCCTGCGTATCTACGCGGGCAAGGACGAGCTGCCCCGGGTGCTCGGCGGACTCGGCACCGCAATCATCTCGACGAGCCTCGGCGTGATGACCGACCGCGACGCCCGCAAAAAGGGCGTTGGCGGCGAGGTCATCGCGTACGTGTGGTAGGAAAGGGAGGTAGGTAGATATGTCTCGTATCGGCAAACAGCCCATCACCGTTCCTGCCGGCGTCGACGTTACCATCGACGGCAACACCGTGACGGTCAAGGGCCCGAAGGGCGAGCTCACCCGCAGCTTCCCCGAGATCATGATCATCAAGCGCGAGGGCGACGACATCATCGTCGAGCGTCCGGACGACAGCCGCGACGCGAAGGCCTTCCACGGCCTCGTGCGCACGCTCATCGCGAACATGGTCGAGGGCACCGCGAACGGCTTCTCCAAGAAGCTCCAGCTCGTGGGCGTCGGCTACCGCGCCGCGCTCAAGGGCAAGGACCTGGAGATGCAGCTCGGCTTCTCTCATCCCGTGCTCGTGGAGGCGCCGGAGAACATCACGTTCGAGGTCCCGAGCCAAACCGAGATCATCGTGTCCGGCCCCAGCAAGGAGCAGGTCGGCCAGGTGGCGGCGAACATCCGCAAGTGGCGCAAGCCGGAGCCCTACAAGGGCAAGGGCATTCGCTACGAGGGCGAGCATGTGCGTCGCAAGCTGGGCAAGGCCGCCAAGGGCGACTAACGTTTGAGCCTCTACACGGTTTGAGATCGAAGGGATAATCATGAACAAGCTTCAGAAGAAACAAGCCGGGTTGGCTCGCCGCCATCGCCGCGTGCGCGGCAAGGTTTCCGGCACGGCGGCGCGTCCGCGCCTGTGCGTCACGCGCAGCAACAACAACATCTACGTCCAGCTCGTCGACGACGTCGCCAGCAAGACCATCTGCGGCGTGTCCACGCTCGGTGCCGAGTTCAAGGCCACGGGCAAGAAGGGCGGCACCGTCGAGGGCGCGGCTGCCCTCGGCGAGATCGTCGGCAAGAAGGCGCAGGAGAACGGCGTCACGGAGGTCGTGTTCGACCGTGGCGGTCATCTGTATCACGGGCGCGTGCAGGCTCTGGCCGATGCGGCTCGCGAAGCCGGCCTGAAATTCTAGAAGGGGTTAAAGCTTATGGCTCGTAACAAGCAGCAGAACGACGCCGGGGTTCCCGAGCTCCAGGAGCGCGTCGTCTACATCAACCGCGTGTCCAAGGTCGTCAAGGGCGGCCGCCGCTTCGCGCTCACCGCGCTCGTGGTCGTCGGCGACGGCAACGGCCGCGTCGGCGTGGGCATGGGCAAGTCCCAGGAAGTGCCCATCGCCATCAAGAAGGGCGTCGAGGACGCGAAGAAGAACATGTTCACCGTGCCGCTGACGCCCGAGAAGACGCTGCCGCATGAGATCATGGGCATCTACGGCGCCGGCCGCGTGCTCATCAAGCCGGCCACGCCCGGTACCGGCGTTATCGCCGGCGGCCCGGTGCGCGCCATCATGGAGCTCGCCGGCGTGACCGACGTGCTCACGAAGTCTCTCGGCACGAACAACGCCATGAACATCGTGAAGGCGGCCGCCGAGGGCCTCAAGAACATGGAGAGCCCCGAGCAGGTGGCTGCGCGCCGCGACACGTCCGTCGCGAAGATCTACGGCTGGAAGGAGAAGGAGTAATGGCAGACGCGAAGAAGACGCTGCGCATCACCCAGGTGAAGAGCTCCGTCGGCCGTAAAGCCGACCAGGGCCAGACGCTGCGTGCGCTCGGCCTCGGCAAGATCGGCCGCACGGTCGACCAGGTGGACAACGACTGCGTGCGCGGCATGATCTTCAAGGTCAAGCATCTCGTGCAGGTTGAAGAGCTGTAAACCAGCGAGGTTACACGCGCCGCCTTCGGGCGGCGCGTGTTATCATATTCGATTGTGAATCATCGCCGCCTCTGCGGCGTGATCGCGTTTCCGCCAAGGGGCGGGACGCCCAAGGAAGTTAGCTGGCGGCGAGCTGCCAGCGCGGGCCGCGGGCCCGTTTGCGACTGAGAAGGAGTCACAACCATGGAATTGAAGGATCTCAAGCCGGCCGAGGGCGCGACCAAGAACCGTAAGCGCGTGGGCCGCGGTCCTGCCTCCGGCACGGGCAAGACGTCCGGCCGCGGCATGAACGGCCAGAAGTCCCGCGCTGGCGGCGGCAAGGGCGTCGGCTTCGAGGGCGGCCAGACCCCGCTCGCGCGTCGTCTGCCGAAGCTCCCCGGCTTTAAGAACATCAACCATGTGGAGTACCTGCCCGTCAACGTGAGCCGTCTCGACGAGAAGTTCGAGGCCGGCGACGTGGTCGACGGCGAGAGTCTGAAGGCCAAGGGCATCATCAAGCATGCCGACGCACTGGTGAAGGTGCTCGGCGACGGCGACCTGACCAAGGCGCTCACGGTCAAGGTCGATAAGGTTTCTGCTTCGGCCAAGGCGAAGATCGAAGCAGCTGGAGGAAAGGTCGAAGAGCCTTGCTAAGCTCGATCATCGATGCGTTCAAGGTACCGGAGCTGCGTAAGAAGATCCTCTTCACGCTGGCTATCCTCGCACTGTACCGCTTCGGCGCGTACGTGCCGGTGCCGGGCATCCCGTTCAACGAGTTCGCGAATTCGTTCCAGGATTCGGGCGTGTCCATGACGATGCTCGACCTGTTCACGGGCGGCGCGCTGTCGAACTTCTCGGTGTTCTCGCTGGGCATCATGCCCTACATCACGGCCTCCATCATCATGCAGCTCATGCAGGGCGTCATCCCCGCCGTGGGCCGCTGGGCGAAGGAGGGCGATGCGGGGCGCAAGAAGATCACGCAGGTTACGCGCTACCTGACGCTGGGACTCGGCCTCATCAACGCGGTGGGCTACCTGTTCCTGTTCAAGTCGTCGGCGTACGGCGTGGTGTTCAGCACGGAGGTTCCCGAGCTGCTCACCGACATCATCGTCGTGTTCACGCTCGTGGCGGGCACCGCGTTCATCATGTGGATGGGCGAGCTCATCACGCAGCGCGGCATCGGCAACGGCATGTCGCTCATCATCTTCGTGAGCATCGTGTCGCGCGTGCCGAGCGCCATCTTCTCGTCGGTGAACCTGACGGCGGACCTGGGCATGGGCATTGCCATCACGGCACTCATCATCCTCGTGGTGCTGGCGTGCATCCCCGCGATCATCTTCGTGGAGCGCGCGCAGCGTCGCATCCCCGTGAACTACGCCAAGCGCGTGCAGGGGCGCAAGATGATGGGCGGCCAGTCCACGTACATCCCCTTGAAGGTGAACGCGGCGGGCGTCATCCCCATCATCTTCGCGAGCTGCCTGATCTACTTCCCCGCGCAGCTGGCGGCGCTCTTCAACATCGAGTGGCTCACGAACGTGGCCAACGCGATGTCGACGGGCTGGATCAACTGGATCCTCACGGTGCTCTTGATCGTGTTCTTCGCGTACTTCTACACCTCCATGGTGTTCAACCCCGAGGACACGGCCGACAACCTGCGCAAGCAGGGCGGCTTCATCCCCGGCGTGCGCCCGGGCACGGCCACCGTCACCTACATCAAGAACGTGCTGCACCGCGTGACGCTTCCCGGCGGCATCTTCATCGCCGCCATCGCGGTCGTGCCGTCCATCGTGTTCTTCTTCACCGGCAACACGCTCATCCAGGCGTTCGGCGGCACCTCGATCCTCATCATGATCGGCGTGGCCCTCGACACCATGAGCAAGGTGGAGAGTCAGCTGAAGATGCACAACTACGACGGCTTCTTCAAGTAGCGAGGCATCGAAAGAACGGCGAACTGCGCATCGGCGGCCCTCGGGCCGCCGATGCTGGTTTTCGGAGGCGGGGGGGGGGCTGTAAGGCGCTCGCCCGGGAGGATGCAGGGCGCTTCGCGCCTTCGGGTGCGCTGGCAAAGACGGTTCCTGCCGGCTGACACGAGGTTGGCGGAATCGCGATATCCTTCGGGATGGACAGCAGCAGGATGAGGCCCTCACTCGCTCGCTGCGGGTTGCAATTATGGATTGGCGAAGAGAAGGGCCCGAACAATCCGGGCCCTTCTGTCAGTTCCCGGCGGTACTGCTATTCCGGCTGGGCCGCGACGATGGGGATGGACGGTTTCGGTGGACGCGGAAGTTCGAGGCCGCAATTCTCGCATCGTGCCGCGCCTTCGGGGTTCTTGTGCCCGCAACGGAAGCACACAGTAGTGATGTTCAACTTCCGGGGCTTTCCCCGGCAGCGTCCGCAGCTTACGCAGGCGTATCCACATGACATGGCTTCATCTCCTTGTCGGGGGTTCTGCGGATGCGGACGCCTGCGCGAGGTGCCCGCCAGGGGATGGATGGGCCGTCATTGGCGAGCGATCGTAGCTTGCTTTTCGGCCGCATCGTCCCCATGTGCGTTGTCGTCCTGCTTGTGGAGTGCGCAGTATCCGCTTCCGCAGACCAATCCGATGGCCGTGAGGGCTAAGAACACGCCGATGACGGACAGCAGCGGCCAGGGGTTGCCGGCGAGAGCTGCCTGCGTCGTGGCGCAAACGGCCTGCCCGGCGCCCACCACCATGATGGTGAAGCCGGCGCCGCCCCACTCTGCGAGTTGATCCATGATGCCGAAGGGCGTCAGGATGCCTCCAAGGGCCAAACCGACGAGCAAGATGAGGGGAACGGGCGCTTTCGTGGCGTCCGCGACGATTTGAAACAGAAGGCAGAGCGTTCCGCCCACTAGGAAAGCCATGATGAATTCCATTGCGGTGCCTCCTATGCCACGAGGAACGCCAATGCGCCCACGATTGCGTCGACGAGGCCGCCGACACCGATGACGAGCAGAATGAGCTTTACAGACGCCGCCACGCCTTTACCTGGCTGTCCGGTTTCGGCAACGGCCCTTTCGTAGGCGCCTGCCACGCCGCCTGCGAACCCGTTGAACGGCAGGATCGAGCCGAAACCGCTCACAGCGCCTATCCTCTGCTGGATGCCGGGAAGGTACAGCACGAGGGCTACCGCGCCCATCCCCAGCAGCGTGAGAGGTCCGAGATAGGGAAAATCGGCTCCCAGGGCGCCGGCGAATATGTTCCAGATAATCTGTCCAATAACGGCATACAGGCCGCCGACGGCGAATGCGAGTGCCCATCCCTTCACTTTGTCCATCGCTTCCTCCTTCTAAGGGGCGCCGCCGTACATGCTGTCGTGTCCGCACGGCGGCGCGGCCGTCCCATGTTAGATGTTGAACAACACGAGTTTCTTCTTCGATGCGATCTTCTTGGCCAACTCATCGATAGGACCGACTTCCAGACACTGTGCCTGGCAGTGGTGCTGGCAGGTAGGCAGCTTGCCCTTCGCCTGCCGCTCGGCGCAGAAGTCGCACAGGTCGGTGGGCACCGGCACGTAGGACAGCTGCCAGCGGTCGGGGGCGTACTCGAAGGGGCCGATCTCGTTCAGCTTGATGCCGAACTGGCCGACGGGCAGGTGGTGCTCCATCTGACAGGCTGTCTCGCAGCTATGGCAGCCGGTGCACCATTCGTAGTCGATGAGCATGCCGTATTCCGTCATGATTATTCACCGTCCTTTGCGGGATAGATTTTGCAGAGCATGGACTTGTAGTTGGCGCCGAACCCGGATTTGCCGGGAACGTACGAATTCAGAAGCTTGTTGACGTTCAGATCGAGCATGCCGAACAGCCCGTCCTTCTCCTCGCCGGGAGCCTCGGGGAACCACCAGCCGTGATCGGACATAACCACGCGCTCGTCCATGATGTTCGTGCACTCCACGACGCGCTTGCAGCGACCGCGCTCGTTCTCCAGCCATACCCACTCGCCGTCGTGCACGCCGATGCGCTCCGCGGCCTTGGGGTTGATCTGCACGAGGGGCCAGGGGCGGCCGGCTCGCAGGTGCGGGACCTGCCGATGCTCGGAGTGGAACATGAACCAGTTGCGCGCGCCGGTGGTGAGCACGAACGGGTACTCGTCGTACAAGTCGGGTGTCGCGGCCGGGCTCTCGGTTGGCTCCTCGAAGTAGGGCACGGGGCTCAAGCCCGCATTGTGGTAGAACGTCGACCACAGCTCGATGCGTCCCGTCTGCGTGTTGAAGCCGGGTTGGCCGTCGGGGCGCAGCAGGCCCTTCTCGTGGCGGCCGTACTCGAAGGGGATGTAGGCGGGCGCCACCTGCTGCAGCTCCTCGAACGTATAGCCCGTGCAGGCGATGACGGAGCTGAACATCTCCTTGTCGTCCTTCCACGGCCACGCCTCGGGGTTGAAGCGCTTTCCCAGTTCCAGGTTGATCTGCATGTCCGATTTGCATGCGCCCACCTGGCACACCTTGTTGATGGTCTCGCCGCGCTGCGCGCCGTCGCCCACGCGGATGCCGTCGCGCTCGGCATAGGTGCAGGCTGGCAGGAACACGTCGGCCAACGCCATGGCCGTGGGCGTCATGAACATATCCACCACCACGATGAAGTCGAGCGTGCGCCAGGCCCTCATGGAGCGTTCGGGGTCGGGGGAGGTGCAGGTGAGGAAGTTCGTCGTTTGCAGCCAGGCGCCGTGCAGCTTGTAGGGCTCTTTGGTCTCGAGCGTTTTCATCACCTCGTCGGAGGACGCCACCTGGAAGCCGAACTTCAGCAGGGAGTACTTGTCCAGTCCGATGCGGTGCGCATCCATCTCGGGCGTGACCAGCTCGCCGCCGAACCCGCCGGAGTAGGCCAGGATCTCGGGCGGTACGATCATGCAGCCCGGTTTCTCGCAGAAGCCGCATACCTGCCACAGCGCCCCGATGGCCTGGGCCGCCGGTAGCGACTCCTTTGTGGTGTCCACGGCCAGGCCCCATTGCACGATGCCGTTCTCGGCACCCGCCCATGCGCGGGCCGCGCCGACGATCTTCTCGGCGGGCACCCAGGTGATCTCGGCCACCTTGCCAACGGGGTAGGCCGCCGCGGTCTGGGCCAGCTCGTCGAAGCCATGGCACCAGCGGTCCACGAAATCGTGGTCGTAGAGGTCCTCGGAGATGATGACGTTCAGCATGCCGAGGGCGAGGGCCGCGTCCGTTCCCGGCCGCACCTGCAGCCACCACTCGGCCTTCGAGGCGAGCCACGTCAAGCGCGGGTCCACCACGATCAGCTTCGAGCCGCGCTTCATAACGTCGACCATCCAATGACCGTAGAAGCCGTCCGAGTTCGCGACGAGCGGGTTGTTGCCCCATACCATGATGTACTCGGCGGGGACCCAGGCGGGATCGTCATAGCGGTCGGGGAACTGCTGGGAGAAGTCGCCCACCCAGAAGTTGCCCGTCGTGGCGGCGCAGCCGGCCACGCGCGGTAGGTAACAGGCCATGCCCGACATGTTGAACATATAGTTTGGGCTGCCGAACGACCAGGCCAGGCGCGTGATCCAGGCAGCTATGTCGCGCCCCGTGCCCTGCACGAACGGGATGGACCAGGCGCCGTAGTTCTCCTTGATCTCGGTGAACTTCTCGTACACGAGGTCGAGTGCCTCGTCCCAGGTGATGTCCACCCACTTGTCCTGACCGCGGTGCGCAGGATCGCGCCTCATGGGCGTGGTGACGCGGTCGGGGTTGTACACCACCTCGGTCAGCGCCAGGCAGCGGTTGCAGAGCCTGCCTTGGTTGTAGGGGTTCTCCGGGTCGCCCTCCACCTTGACGAGCTTCCCCTCGTCGTCGGTGTACAGCAGCACGCCGCAGCCGATATGGCAGCCGGGGCCCGACCAGGCGCTGCCGCGCGTGACGTGCAGGCCGTCCTCATCGTACTCGAACGGCTTCTCGTGCTCTACGAGATGGTACTTGTTCTCGCTCATGCTGTTCCTTCCGCTCGCTTCTTTCACTCGCCCTGTCCCGCTTTCGTCATTCGCGGGACAGGGCGATTCTAGGCTCGTCCGGAGTGCGCATCTTCGCTCGATTGGATTGAATGCGCGTTTCATACGTTTCCCCCTAGGTGTCGGTGTCGGTATGAGAAAATTCATACTCCGATGTAATGGCAGGTGGCAAAGCCTATGGGTGCTGCGTTGGCTCCGGGAGACACTTATTCTGCGGTCTTCGAGCGCCGTGCCCCATATAATGGGCGGGTACACTGGGCGCAGCGGCATGCCGAACGCTTCGGGCGGGCATGTCGGCGCCGAAAGGGGGCGTGTCATGTCGGAGAAAGCACAAGCGCGCGTGACCGAGGTCTCGTACGGCCAGTTCGCACCATTCGTCGTGGTGGGGTTTGGCCTTTGCTGGGCCGTCATGTACATCATCGCCTACAGCTTCGTGTTCACGCCGCTTGACGCGTTCTCGTCCTTGCAGCGCGATGTGGGCCGCATCGGTTACCTTGGGGGCATCGTCGTATTCGAGATGGCGCTCTATGCGCTGTTCGGACGCTTCTGCTCCACGCGATTCCGCATCCCGCTCGCCGTCGCCGCTTATATTGCGCTTGCGGCCATGGTGGTGGTGAGCGCCTTGGGCGAAGCGCTCGGCTTGGGCGGTTGGCCATGCGCGATCGCCATGCTGGCGGCGGGTATGTGGCAGGGTGCCTTCCATATCCTGTGGGCCGAGGCGTTCATGTATCTGGACCGCAAGAGTGTCCGGCGCTACCTGTACCTATCCATCGTCATTGGGGCGATGCTGTTCTTGCTCACTACGCTGGTGGCCTCTTCCGCCGGTATGTTCGTTACGCTGCTGCTGGCGTTCCTCTCGCTTGTTTGCTATGTGTTCACGCATCAATTCTGGCCGAGCCATGCGTTGGGCGATCGACCTGTGACAAAGGATGTCGCACGCTCGCTCAGAAAGAGCAACGTTGTCCTTGTCATCTACGGGGCCGTGTTCGGCGTGGGCATCTATGCTTGCATGGCGCCTGATCTGCCAGTGTACGTGAGTTACCCCCTGACGGGCTTAGCGCTTGCCGCAGGCGTGGGCGGCCTGCTGCTCTTCGAGGTGCACACGAAGCGCGCCATTGCGTTCGAGACGTTCATTACCGTGCTGCTACCTGCCGTGGCAGTTATCCTTATGGTGCTCACCGGTGCGTCGGGAACCATGAAATGGGTTATGTACCTGCTGCTGCTCATGTTGCTCACCGCGTTCGACGCGTCCACGTTCTGCTTCTTGTTCGATCTGACGGATCGGCTGCGCCTCACGCCCATCAAGAGCATCGCCCGAGGCAGGATATACATTCAGTGCGGCATGGTGGCGGCAGGTGCCGTCAACCTAGTCCTCGTGAACTTCCTCGACTTGTCGCGCGACTACGCTTTCGTCATGCCGTTTTTCTTGGCCGTGCTGCTGTTCGTCATGGTGGCGGCCAGCGGCAAGATCGATGTCATGCCCCACGATCCGGGTATGGCATCGGCGCGTGCAGAGAGGGAGGCAGGCGGCGTAGACGGCGGCGTCGCCAAGAGCAAGGCCATGGCCGAGGAGTTCGGCCTGTCGCGGCGAGAGACCGAGGTGCTTGTGCTGCTAATGCAGGGCTACGATACGAATGCCGTCGCTGAGAAGTTGTTTCTGTCGCCCCATACGGTGAAGTCCCACACGTACCATATCTACCAGAAGGCGGGGGTCAACTCGAGGCGGGAGCTGCTGGAGAAGCGCGACGGCGGGTAGCCTGGCTCGCTTCGCATCGCCCTAGTCGGCGTCTTCGCATGCCGAGGCATTTTCCACAAGGGTGAGCAACTCCTCGCGGGAGTTCGCGTCCAACTTGCGGTATATCCTGCAAGTGTGCGATTTCGCCGTCTCCCTGCCGTCCCCGTCCTCCGTCTTTCTTTTGAAATATGATCGGCGCGCTTCGCCGTTTGCTACAATACGGGGCATCGATGGTATGTCGAAAGGAAATCACTCATGAACATCGTGTTGTTGGGGGCGCCGGGTGCCGGGAAGGGCACGCAGGCGGCCAAGCTGGTTGAAGAGTTCGCCACGCCGCACATCTCGACGGGGGACATGCTGCGCGCGGCCGTCAAAGCCGGCACGCCGCTGGGCAAGAAGGCCAAGTCCTACATGGACGCCGGCGAGCTCGTGCCCGACGACGTCATCATCGGCCTGGTGACCGAGCGCCTGCAGGACGCGGACACCGAGAAGGGCTTCATCCTCGACGGCTTCCCGCGCACGTCCGCCCAGGCTGTCGCGCTTGACGCGGAGCTCTCCAAGCTGGGCCGCCCGCTGGACGCGGCGCTGCTCGTGGACGTGGACCCCGAGGTCATCGTCAAGCGCCTCACGTCGCGCCGCATGTGCCGCGACTGCAACTACATCGGCACCGCCGCCGACGAGACCTGCCCCAAGTGCGGTGGCGAGATGTACCAGCGCGACGACGACAACGAGGCCACGGTGCGCAACCGCCTCGACGTGTACGAGAAGTCCACGGCGCCGCTCATCGACTACTACCGCGGCTGCGACCTGCTCGTCTCCATCGACGGCGACCGTGACCCGAACGTGGTGTACGCCGACGTGAAGAAGGCGCTGGGCCTGTAGGCGCCGAACGCGGCGTTTTGCACGCAATCTTGAAGGCGGATAGGGCTTGAGCTGCCCTGTCCGCCTTTTTTCATCTATAATTCGTTACCAGTATGCCCACCGTCCGCCAGAACATATCCTACGCCTACACGGGCTTCATGCGCGCGCATCGGCCGGCGGTCAGGCACCTGGCGAAGAGCATCCTCGCCATCCTCGCCGTGGCGTTCCTGCTGGAGACGTTCCTGTTCAACCTGAACTACTTCACGTCTGCCGGCTACAACTCCATCAGCCTGAACGACAAGCTCAACCTGCAGGAGACGACCGACGAGCAGTACAAGCTCACGGCCGTGAACCACACGCTGGAGTTCTCGAACCTCAACACCGAGGTGCACAATATCTGGCTCAACTTCGACTACCGCCAGCCCGCCCAGGAGCTCACGGTGAAGATCCAGTTCACCGACGACGCTCACCACACGTACTTCGACTCCACGGAGTACACGGTGGGCGTGCCCGACGTGGCGGTGTCCACCCTTTCCGACCAGAGCGAGTACATCAACCTGAACACGGCGGGGCTCGTGGACAACCTGAGGATCGAGATCACGGGCGAGAACGTGAGCTATCCCATCAAGCTCTCGGACATCGTGCTGAACGCGCACCATCCGTTCGATTTCAACACGGGGCGCTTCCTGGCCACGGCCGGCATTCTGCTCTTGGCGTTCGCGTTCCGCCCGCGCTCGGCCATCTACCGCATCCACATCGTTGACGAGCCGCGCAAGTCGAAGGCGGCCATCATCGCCACGGTGGTCATCGAGGTGTACCTCATGTCCGCGTTCCTGTTCATGGGCTCGAACCTTGTGGGCGTCGCCACGCAGGGCTACAACAGCGGCTCGTGGGACGGGCACAGCATCGTGAACACCTTCGAGGTGGGCGGCGACAACGCCCAGCAGTATGCCGAGCTTGCCAAGGCCATGGCGCACGGCCAGCTCTACCTCGAGGAGGAGCCGCCCCAGTGGCTGCAGGACATGGCCGACCCCTACGACAAGGGCGCGCGCGACGAGGCGCAGAAGGAGACGGGGGAGCCGTACCTGTTCGACGTGGCCTACCATGACGGGCACTACTACGTCTACTTCGGCGTGGTGCCGGTCGTGCTGTTCTACCTGCCGTTCTACTTGCTCACCGGCGCTAACTTCCCCACGGCTATCGGCGTGCTCATTGCGTGCGTCGCCTTCGTGCTGGGCTGCTCGGCGTTGCTCGACCGCTTCGCGCGCTATCACTTCAAGCGGGTGAGCCTGGGCCTGTACCTGCTGCTGCAGATACCGCTCGTCACCTGCTGCGGCATCCTGTACCTGCTGAAGTTCCCCACGTTCTACTCGCTGCCCATCATGCTGGGGCTGGCGTTCTCCGTGTGGGGGCTGTATTTCTGGATGCGCGGCCGCGCGTCGGCGGCGCGTTCCACCGGGCCGGAGAAGTGGTACCTGGCGGGTTCGCTGTGCATGGCGCTCGTGGTGGGCTGCCGCCCGCAGCTCGTGGTGCTGTCGCTGCTGGCCTTCCCGCTGTTCTGGCGCCCCTACATCACGGAGCGCCGGCTGTTCACGCCGCGCGGCGGACGCGAGTTCGCCTGCCTCGTGGCTCCCTATGCGGTGGTGGCGGCCGGCCTCATGGGCTACAACTACGCCCGCTTCGGCTCGCTCACGGATTTCGGGGCGAACTACAACCTCACGGTGAACGACATGACGAAGCGCGGTTGGAACCTGGGCCGCCTCGCGCCGGCGCTGTTCGCGTACTTCCTGCAGCCTCCGTGCGTGACGGGCGTGTTCCCGTACGTGCAGCCGGCTCCGTTCGACACCACCTACATGGGGCAGACCATCAAGGAGGTCACGTTCGGCGGCATCCTGGCGTGCCTGCCGGTGCTGTGGGTGCTGCCGTTCGCGAAGCGCATCCTCGCGCTGCGCATGCGCCAGCGCTCCACGCGCACCATCATGGGCGTCATCGTGGTGCTGCTGGCGTCGGGCGTCATCGTGGCGCTCTTGGACGCGCAGATGGCCGGCATCCTGCAGCGCTACTTCGCCGACTTCAGCTTCATGTTCCTAGCGGCCGTCGTGCTGCTGGCGTTCATCGTGAACGAGAACCTGTCGCCTGGGACGATGGCGCAGAACCTGCTCATGAAGGTGCTGCTGGTGCTGGTGGCCGTTTCGGTGGTCTACAGCGTGCTCGTATGCTTCGTGCCCGAAACGGGCTGGTATTCCGATGTGTACTCGTGGGCGTACCAGGACGTTATCGAGACGGCTCAGTTCTGGACCTAGGCACCAACCCCTCCGGCTCCGACCGGGGCCGAGGGAGGCGCCGCGCCGCCGTTGCGGCATGCGCGGCATAGAAAGCAATAAACGCAAGGGAAGAGAGGGTTCCATGGAATTCATCATCGCCGAGAGCACCGAGGACATGAGCCGCCAGGCGGCCGACCGCATCGCCTCGTACGTCGACGCCGACCCGTCCTGCGTGCTGGGGCTGGCCACGGGCACGACGCCCATCGGCCTGTACGCATGCCTCGTGGAGGACTGCGCGGCCGGCAAGATCAGCTTCGCCGACGTGACCACGTTCAACCTGGACGAGTACCGCGGCCTCAACCCCGAGCACGACCAGAGCTACCGCTACTTCATGAAGAAGCACCTGTTCGACCATGTGGACATCGAACAGGCACGCACGCACGTGCCGGAAGGGTTCAACCCGGACGCCGATGCCGTGTGCGCAGCCTACGAGGAGGCCATCGAAGAGGCGGGCGGCATCGACCTGCAGCTGCTGGGCCTCGGGCCGAACGGCCACATCGGCTTCAACGAGCCGGAGGACACGTTCCCCAAGGCCACCCACTGCGTCGACCTCACCGAGAGCACCATCCAGGCGAACAGCCGCCTGTTCGACAGCATCGACGACGTGCCGCGCCAGGCCTACACCATGGGCATCGGCACCATCATGGCCGCGCGCAGCGTCCTTGTGGTGGTGGAAGGCTCCCACAAGGCCGAGATCGTGAAGAAGGCGTTTTTCGGCCCGGTCGCTCCGCAGGTGCCGGCCTCCATCCTGCAGTTTCATCCCAACGCCACCGTCATCGTGGACCCCGCCGCCGGCGAGCTCTGCCGCGATTTGGCGTAAAGCGCGCAAAGGAGCCGCTGTGCTGGGGGAGGATCGGCGCAGCGGCTGTCGCAGCGAGAGGGGCTGCATCGCGCGGCTCCCTCTCGCTGCGAGCGAATCAAAGGTGCGCTTCGAAAATATCGCCCCTTGGATGCACGGAAATCGCCGCTCTGAAGCTCATGGAGCCGGCATGGACGAGCATCGTATTCTACGAACTGGGCAAACGCATCGGATGGCGATGCCGGGCGGCGCAAAAGGGCCTTGCAGGCTCCTCCAGAGCTTCAGAGCGGCGATTTCCGTGCAATTCGAACCTCGAATTTGCGAAGAAGGGGCGAATCGGAGGCAACCTTCTCGGAGCAGAGGACGAAAAATGGCCGATGGGGCAGTATAATGTCCCTGCTAAAATCACCTGCTTGAGGCAGTTCGGAAGGAGAATGCCCTATGCGCATCATCAACGGAAGCGTGTTCGTTGGCGAGGGGTTTGTCGAGCGCGACGTGTTTGCGGCGGACGGCCGCTTCGTGGGGGAGGCCGCGCGAGCGGAAGGCGGCCAGACCGTCGACGCGGCCGGCTGCTACGTGATCCCCGGTTTGGTGGACCTGCATTTCCACGGTAGCGCCGGCGCCGACATCAGCGACGGCGACCTGGCGGGCCTGCACAGGATGGGGGCCTACGAGGCCTCGCGCGGCGTCACGGCCATGTGCCCGGCCACGATGACGCTGCCCGAGGACGTGCTCGTGCGCGCCGCGCAGGCTGCGGCGGCCTACGAGCCGGCTGCGGACGAGGCGGCGCTCGTGGGCATCAACATGGAGGGCCCCTTCATCTCGCCGAGCAAGGTGGGCGCGCAGAACCCCGACTACGTGCGCAACCCCTCGGCCGAGGAGTTCCGCCGTCTGCAGGAGGCGGCTGACGGCCTGTTCAAGCTCGTGGACATCGCGCCCGAGGAGCCGGGTGCCGAAGAGTTCATCCGCGAGATGGCGAGCGAGGTGCGCATCTCGCTCGCGCATACCTGCACGGACTACGACACGGCCGCCCGCGCGTTCGAGCTGGGCGCGCGCCAGCTCACGCACCTGTACAACGCCATGGACCCCATGCACCACCGCAAGCCCGGCCCCATCCCGGCCGCCGTCGAGCACGGCGAGGTGACGGCCGAGATCATCGCCGACGGCGTGCACATCCATCCCGCCATGGTGCGTCTGGCCTTCCAGCTGTTCGGCGACAACCGCATGATCCTCATCAGCGACACGCTGCGCGCGGCCGGCCTCGAGGACGGCACCTACGACCTGGGCGGCCAGGACGTCACGGTGCGCGGCCCCGTGGCCACCATCGACAACGGCGCGCTCGCCGGCTCGGTGAGCGACCTCATGCGCTGCCTGACCGTTGCCGTGCGCGACATGGGCATCCCGCTCGCGAGTGCCGTGAAGGCGGCGAGCGCGAACCCGGCCCGCGCCCTCGGCCTGGATGCCGAGCGCGGCTCCATCGAGCCCGGCAAGGTGGCCGACGCCGTGCTGCTGGACAAGGAGACGCTCGACGTGCGCGCCGTCGTCCTGCGCGGCGAGCTGCTGGCGTAGCGCACCATCGGATGCCGCGAGAAGCGCCCCGCTGCGAGCGATCGCGGCGGGGCGTTTTGCCCGAGAGGGGGATTGCCCGATGCCTGCATGCGGGGCGGGCATCGGGGCAGCGGCCGCCTGAAGCGTCACGAAGGCTGGCTTTGCTGACGCCGAAACGGGCCCTTAGTGTCAAAAACAAGGCGGTTTGGCAATCCACGGTAGTTCGCTCGGATTATCATCACAGAACGCTACCTGGGAAAACACTGTCCAGGACTGCTGTTCCATCGAAGAATTTGTCTCATGCGGCGCGCTACGATTGCCAAACCGCCCCGTTTTTGGCAGCAACCGGCTCTTTCGGCGTCAAGGCCCTTGAACGAGATCGGAAGAGGCCGGAAAAAAAGCCCGCGCCATGCGGCGCGGGCCTCGTCTAAACGATGAAGGGGGAATGCCCCTTGCGCCGTTTTACGCCTCCGGCAGCGAGGCGGCGGCCACGGACTGGCCCACGCGGCGCATCATCTCGTCGGGCAGCGTCACGTTGATCTGCGCGTCGAGCTCGGGGTATTCCTCGGCCAGCACGCGGTTGCACTCGCTGATCACGAGGTCACCGCCCACGCCGGAGGCCACGCGGCCCAGCACCAGGAGCGTCTTGATCTCGTAGAACGAGCTGTACAGCACGAGCGTGTGCGCCAGGTACACGCCGATGGAACGGAAGATGTCGAGCGCGCCCTCGTGGCCCTCGTTGGCCAGGCCCTGCACCACCTTGAGCTTCTCGGCGGGGGAGAGCTCCGGGTCCAGCTCGATGCCGGCGGTCGGCGCCAGCTTGATGACGGCGTCCTGGCTGAAGTACTTGCAGCCCACGCCGAAGTCGCCGGACCACTCGTCCTGCATGGCCTCGGGCGACAGGTCCACCGGCGCGAACGCCAGCTCGTTGATCCAACCGAGCACGTTGCCCTCGTCGTTCACGTAGCCCACGGCCTCGCTCGTGCCCATGGCGATGCCGAGGATGTCGCCCTTGCCCGTGCTCATGAAGCCCGCGAGCGCGGTCACGTCGCCGTCGTTGGCCACCACCAGCGGCACGTCGCCGATCTCCAAGCCGGCGCGGTCGTAGATGCTCTTCACCTCGTCGCGGCGATCGCGCGGCACCTTGATGAACAGGGAGGCCACCATGGGGCTGTTGCCCACGAACGTGCCGGCCGACGACACGCCGATGGCGTCCACGCGCGGCATCTTGGAGGCAGCGGTCTTGAACGCGGTCACGATCTCGTTGAAGTGGTACTCCGGGTCCTCCGTCACCTTGGGGAACCACACGACCTCTTCGGAGTACACCGACTCGCCGTCGATGACGGCCGATACCTTGCGGTCCGACCCGCCGGCGTCGAAGCCGATGCGGCAGCCCTTCAGGTGCCCGCCGATCTTCTTCGCGGCCTCGTTGGCGACGGGGAAGTCGGCCTCCGTGCATGCCACGACCTCGAGCGGCTTCTCGTACACGTCGCCCACGAAGCCGTAGTCGAACGAACGTGCGCCCTCCGGCGAGTACGCCTCGGCCAGCTTCGCCGCGATGTCGTCGCAGCCGCGCAGATACACCCGGAAGCCGCCGATACTCCACAGCTCGAACTTCACCAGGCGCTCCACGTAGCGGAAGTCGGCCTCGGCGAACTCGCCGCCGCGGATGAAGCTCTCGCGCACCGAGATCAAGCCGTCCTCGCGCTCAACGGCCACGGCGATGGGCTGGGTGGCGCCCTCGAGGTACGCCTTCATCCACACGCCGAAGGGGATGAAGCCCTCGTCCAGGACGGGCATGTTCTTGACGTCGTAATCGATACCCAGGTAGTTCATGTCGTCAGTCTCCTATCAGCTCGGTCAGCACTCGTTCGGTCATGGACAGGGCGCGGGGCACATGGAAGGGGCCCTTGAACGTGGAGCCCTTCGTGGGAGGCATGGTGGGCAGGCCGTCGCGGCGCAGGTAGCCGTACCATTCGCCGAACTCGGGGTCGGCGAAGTGCTCCTTGCAGTAGTCCACCGTGCGCAGCAGCCAGTCCAGGTAGTACTCGTCACCGGTGTCGCGGTACGCCTTCGACGCGGCGATCATGATCTCGTTGTGGGGCCACCACAGCTTCATGTCGTGCTCGTAGGCTTCCGTCGGCTTGCCCAGCGCGTCGATGAAGTACAGCAGGCCGTCGTACTCGTCGTCCCATCCGGCCTCGATGGCCAGACGGAAGATCTGCTCGGCCGTGCGGTGCAGCTCCTCGTCGCCGCGGTAGTTGGCCTCGTCCATCATGAACCAGCTGCACTCTATGTCGTGGCCCGGGTTCACCACGCGCCCGGCCGTGTACTCGAGCTCCGGCTCGCCCTGCGCGTTCACGCTCTCCAGCGTGCATCCCAGCTCCGGGCGGTAATGCCAGTTCACGATGCGGTCGGTGCACTCGCGCGCGTGCCGGTCGTACTCCTCTGCGTTCGCGGGGTCCACGCGCCGCATGATGCCGATGATGTTCAGGAAGATCATCGGGTCGCCCAGCGCGTAGCCCGAGCGCGTTTCCGCGATGGTCTTGGGCCCGAGCCCTGTCGGGTCCTCGATCAGGCCGTTGTTCAGGTTGTAGATCATCTCGTACGCCCGGCGCGCGCGCTCCAGATGCTCAACCTCGCCCGTGAGCCCGTAGTACTCGGCGTTCGCGATGGCGTAGAAGCCCTCCGAGAAGCAGTAGCGCCTCTGGCGCAGCGGCTTGCCCTCGGCTGTCACTGTGAAGTACAGGCGGCCGCCCGCCTCGCGGTTGATGCAGTGCTCCTCCAGGAAGTCCAGGCAGCTCTTCGCGGCCTCCATCCATTCGGGGCGCTCGCCGTACAGGCGGCACAGGTGCGCGAACGTCCAGGCGCAGCGCCCCTGCATCCACACGCTCTTGTCGGTGGAGTACACCTCGCCCGTGCGGTCGAGGCAGGTGTAAACGCCGCCGTTCTCGCGGTCCATGCCGTGCGCGAGCCAGAAGTCCACGCAGGCGTCCAGCTCGGAGCGGCACCAGTCGCGCGTGGCGGTTAGCTTCTGAAGGGTGTCGTCAGTCACAGGCCCCTCCTTACTTCGAACAGCCGAAGACGGGGCAGGCGCTCCAGGTGAACTCGCGCGTGGGTGCGTCGGCGTCCATGAGGCCGGCCTGCTTGAGCACGGTCACGATGTGGTCCACGTCCTCGCCCTCGAGCGCGCACACGGGCTCGCGCATCTGGTTCGTGTTGAACACGCCCATCTGCCACAACGCCGTCTTGAACGCGCCCACGCCGGCGCCGAAGCCCACGGTGGCCTTCACCTCGCGCGTCACGAACATGAGGCGGGCCAGATGGTTCTGGATCTCGCGCACGCGCTCCCAGTCGCCGGCCTGCGCCGTGCGCCACTGCTCCACGTAGCTCGCCGGGTCGAGGTTCGCGAGTCCCGGCACGGCGCCGTCCGCACCTGCGAGGTATGCGCCGTCCACGCATACCTCGTGGCCGGTGAGCAGCTGCAGCGGATGCCCCGCATCCTCGTTCTCCAGCAGCAGCCAGCGGAACGACACGTCGTCCCCCGAGGAGTCCTTCACGCCCTGCAGCACGCCGTCCTTGCCCAGGCGCACGAGCATCGTGGGGTCGAGCTTCGTGTGCACGCACACGGGCAGGTCGTAGGCGAACAGGGGCAGGTCGGTGTGTTCGCGGATGGCGCGGAAGTGACGTTCCACCTCTTTCGGGCCGCCGAGGGCGTAGAAGGGGGCGGTGGCCACGAGTGCGTCCACGCCGTAGCCGGACGCGCGCTTGGCCTGGTCGACCACGCGCAACGTCTCCATGTCGATGATGCCTGCCAGCACCGGCACGCGGCCATGTACCATGGCCACGGCCTCCTGCAGCACGTGATAGCGCTGCGCATCGGTGAGGAAGGCCACCTCGCCCGAGGAGCCGAGGAAGAACAGGCCGTCCACGCCGGCATCGATCATGCGGTTGATGGAGCGCTCGAGTGCCTCGAGGTCGAGTTGGCGCTTCTCGGTCAGCGGTATGACGACCGGTGGGATCACGCCGCGAAACGGTGAGTCAGTCATGGAGCTAATCCTCTTTTCCGTTGTTCGAATCTAAACGATAGAACTTTAATTCCCCTGATGGTCGCCGTCAACGCACGGTAAGGGGCGACCACAAGAAAAGCGCCCGGATCGGCGTGCATGGCTGGCGATACAACGCGGCCCCCGGATTTCTCCGGGGGCCGCGATCCGCCGAATGCGCCGGATTCGGGCCTACTTGCCCAGTTCGGGATGCAGCAGCGAGGGCGCTGCACCCAAAAGCAGCTTCGTGTACTCGTCCTTCGGGTTCGAGAACACCTCCTCCGCCGTGCCGTTCTCCACGGCCACGCCGGCGTTCATGACGATGATGCGGTCCGATATGTAGCGCACCGTCTGTATGTCGTGGCTGATGAACACCATCGACAGGCCCAGATCGCGCTTCAGGTCCATCAGCAGGTTCAGGATCTGCGCGCGCACCGACACGTCCAGCGCGCTCGTGGGCTCGTCGGCGATGATGGCGTCGGGCTTGAGCGACAGGGCGCGGGCGATGGCCACGCGCTGCCGCTGGCCGCCGGAAAGCTGCCCTGGCAGTGCGTCGAGCACCGATCCCGGCAGGCCCACCATCTCGATGAGTTCCTGCACGCGTGCCTCGCGCGAGGCCTTGTCGCCGATCTTGTGCACCACGAGCGGGTCCATGAGCTGGTCGTGCACGCTCATGCGGGCGTTCAGGGCCGTGGCCGGGTCCTGGAACACCACCGAGATCACGCGGCCGATGAGGCGGCGCTCGGCGGCGGTGCGCTTCGTCACGTCCTTGCCCTTGAAGAACACCCTGCCCGACGTGGGCTGCTGCAAGCCGCACATGACGTTGGCCGTTGTGGACTTGCCGCAGCCCGATTCGCCCACGATGCCCAGCGTCTGTCCCGGCATGAGTTTGAGCGTGAGCCCGCGCACGGCCTGCACCTTGTTCGGGTGCAGGATGGAGCCGGTGCGCGTCTTGAACGTCACGCGGATGTCGTCGAGGAAGATGATGGGGGTGGGCTCGCCGTCCGCGCCCGCAGGCGCGGCGGCCGTCCCGTTCAGTTTCTCATCGCTCATATCAGCGGACCTCCTGGCACATAGGGCTTGATACCGAGTCGTTTCAGCTCGCTGTCAGGCAGCTCGCCGTAGTAGTGGTCGGTGCCCTCCACGCGCTTGAGCACGGGGCGCAGCTGCGAGACCTTGTCGGGATGGCTCGAGCGCGGCGTGAAGCGGTCGCCCTCGGGGAAGTCCTTCGGCGAGGGCACGGAGCCCGGCACCTGGTGCAGGCGGGCGCCGCCGGCCTCGATGGACAGCACCGACCCCAGCAGGCCGCGCGTGTACTCGTGCACGGGGTGGCACAGGATGTCCGTGACCGGGCCCTGCTCCACCACCTGGCCGGCGTACATGACGGTGATGGAGTTGGCCACCTCGGCCACGAGGGCCAAGTCGTGGCTCACGAACACCATCGCGAAGCCCAGCTCCTTCTGCAGCTTGTTCAGCAGGTCGATGACCTGCTTCTGCACCGTCACGTCGAGGGCGGTGGTAGGCTCGTCGGCAATGATGAGCTTCGGGTCGCGCGTCAGCGCCATGGCGATGAGCACGCGCTGGCGCTGCCCGCCGGAGAGCTCGTGGGGGTAGGAGCCCAGCGTGCGCTTCGGATCCAGGCCCACCAGCTCCAGCAGCTCCTCGGCGCTGCGGGTGCCGCCGCGCTTCGTCAGCTGCTTCATCTGCGATTTGATGAGCATGGAGGGGTTCAAGGACGACAGCGCGTCCTGGTAGATCATGGCGATCTCGCGGCCGCGCAGCGCGTTCATCTGACGTTGGCTCATGGCGAGCAGGTTCTGCCCGTCGTAGAGCACCTCGCCGGTGACGGTGGCCTTTGGGTCCAAAAGGCCCATGATGGTGAGCGAGGTGATGGACTTGCCGCAGCCCGACTCGCCCACGAGGCCCATGGTCTGGCGCGGGCGCACCACGAAGCTCACATGGTCTACCACGTTCACGTCGCCATGGCGCGGGAACTTGATGCAGAGGTCCTTGACCTCCAGGATGGGCGGCACGTCCGTGCGCGCCTCGAAGCGGTCGGTGCGCGTCTTCTCCACGGCTTGCAGCTGGGCCAGGCGCTTCTCCAGCATCTCGGCCTGGGCGGCGTAGGCAAGCGTCGGGTCGGCCACCATCTTGTCGGCCTCGCGGTTCGCGGCGAGCGCGTCGTCCGCGGCCTTGACCGGGGCCTTGGGGGCCGCGGCCAAGGCGTCGGTGATGCCCTCGGACAAGATGTTCAGGCAGAGCACCGTGATCATGATGGCCAGGCCCGGGAACAGCGCCTGCCACCAGCGGCCCGCCAGCACGCCGCCGCGCGCGTCGGACAAAATGTTGCCCCACGTGGGCGTGGGCTCGGGGATGCCGGCCGAGATGAAGGACAGGGATGCCTCGAACACGATGGCGTCGGCCACCAGCACGATGGTGAACACCATGACCGGGGCGATGCAGTTGCGGATGACGTGCTTCACGAGGATCCATGGCGCACGGGCGCCGGAGACGACGACGGCGCGCACGTAATCCTGGTTGTACTCGCTCACCACGTTGGCGCGCACGATACGCGCGATCTGCGGAATGTAGAGGAAGCCGATGGCGAAGATGAGCGAGGGCACCGAGCTGCCGAACGCGATGATGAACGTGGCGGCCAGGGCGATGCCGGGGAAGGACATGACCACGTCGAGGACGCGCATGATGACTTCCGACACCCACTTGCGCGACACGGCGGCGATGGCGCCGATGATGGAGCCGCAGATGAGCGCGAACGCCGTGGCGCCCAGGCCGATGATGAGCGAGTAGCGCGCGCCGTACATCATGCGCGACAGCACGTCGCGGCCCTTGTCGTCGGTGCCGAACAGGAACTGCGCGTCGGGCGCTTGGCGGGCGGTGAAGATGGCGTACGGATCGTGCGGCGCGAGGATGTTGGCCAGCACGGCGATCATGACGATGAGGACCAGCACGATGAGCGAGATGCGCGACCCGATGGACATGGCCTTCCAGCGGCGGAAGTGCACCTTGCCGGGGTTGGACTCGAGCTTTGCGGTAGTGTTTTCTCGTAGCTTAACCATGTCACACCGTCCTGATACGCGGGTCGATCAGGATATAGAGCATATCCACGATGATGTTGATGATGATGAACGTGATGGCCACCACCAGCACGACGCCCTGAACGAGCATCGTGTAGCTGGACTGGATGCCCGAGAGGATGGCCATGCCCATGCCGGGCAGGTTGAAGATGACCTCGATGACCACGGCGCCGCCGATGAGGTAGCCGATGCGCAGGCCGAGCACCGTCACCGGGGTAATCAATGCGTTACGCAGCACGTTGCGGGCCACCACGACGCTCTTCGGGATGCCGGCGCCGAGCGCGGTGCGCACGTAGTCGCGGTCGAGCTCCTCCACCATTGACGTGCGAATGACACGCGTGAGCTGGCCCGATACCGGCACGCCCAGCGCGATGGCCGGCAGCGCCATGCGCGCGAGCCATCCGCCGGGATCGGAGAACAAGGAGGGCAGGGGGCCCGAGGCGGGCAGCACGTGCAGCATGGACGAGAACAGCAGGATCATGAGCACCGCCAGCCAGAACGACGGGGTGGCGATGCACGCGATGGAGAACACGCGGATGATCTGGTCGGGCCATCGGTCACGGTACAGCGCCGAGACCACGCCCAGGATCACCGCCACCACCACGCCGATGATGAGGCCGAAGAACGTCAGCTGGAGTGTGACTGGCAGCGCCTGGCCGATGCGCTCGGCCACGGAGGCGTTGTTCGCGCCGTAGGTACCCAGGTCGCCTTGGGCTAGGCCCACCATGTAGTTGCCGTACTGCACGAGGATCGGGTCGTTCAGCCCGTGGTCCTCGCGATACTGTTGGACTTGCGCCTCGGTCGCGTTCTCTCCCAGGACCGAATACGCTTGGTCGATAGGCGAGAGCGCCATGACGAAGAATACGAGGATGGTGACACCGAATATCATGATCGGCAGCGCTATGAGGCGCCGTCCGATCATACGCAGCAGGTTGCTCACCGCACCCTCCTTTCGCTCTTGGCTCTGATCGGTTACCGTTACTTGTTGGCAGCTGCCCTTCTCGCGCGCATGGTGACCATGACCCCTCGTGGAGCAGCTTTCCCTATTCTATATGAGTCTTTGGGGTTTCTCTGTGAAAATTAGGGAGCAAAGTGAGAAAGGGGACGCAGGTGGGGCCGACAATGTGCGGCCTGTTGCCGCGTGGGTCGCACACCCGAAAAAAGGGCCTGCACCAAATGGGCAGGCCCTAAGAAAAGCATCGTGCGCGAGCAGCAGTTCCCTTACGCCTTGGGGCTGGCGCCCAGGAACACGAGGCCCGTCGTGGCGATGGGCTTGAAGCCGGAGATCATGCTCTCCTGGTAGCCCGTGGCGATCTGACGGTGGAACAGCGGATACAGCGGCACCTGCTCGGCCAGGAGGTCGAAGCACTGGTTCCACAGATCCTGCTGCTTGGAGGAATCCGCCTCGCGCGCCTGCTGCATGAGCTCCTGCAGCTCGGCCCACTTGCCGTCGGCGGCCTTGCTCCAGCACGTGCGGCCCTGCGTCCAGATGTTGTCGCCGTACCACCAGCTCATGAGCAGGTCGGGGTCGTTGCCGAAGCAGGTCGGGTCGCCCGGGGTGAGCATGACGTCGTAGGCGAGCGTCGTGTCGGAGGCGGCGTACTCGCTCCAGTTGATCTTCTGCTCGTCGATGGTGCACTCGACGCCGGCGGCCTTGAGGTCTTCCTTGATCTGCGGGGCGAGGTCCTTCACCCAGTTGTTGTTCACGACGAGCGTGAAGGCCAGGTTCTCAACGCCGGCCTCGGCGAGCAGGCTCTTGGCCTTCTCCACGTCGTGCGTGTAGACCGTGGCGGCCTTGTGGTAGTTGGCATGCTCTTCCGGCAGGAAGCCCGTGACCGGGGCGGCATGGCCGTTGAGCTGGTTGGAGATGAGCTTCTCCACGTCCACGGCGTAGTAGAGCGCCTGGCGCACGCGGTAGTCGTCGAACGGGGCCTTCAGCGTGTTGAACATGAAGAACGCCTGGTTGAAGCCCTGGGCGTACTCGACGGTGGCGCCGGCGCCCGAGAGCTGGTCGGCGTTGGCGTCGGGCACGTTCTCCATGACCTGCACCGTGGCCTCCTGCAGCGCCGTCGTGCGGGCGGTGCCGTCCAGCAGGATGTTCCACTCCATGGCGTCGGCCGTGGGCTTGTACTGGCCCTCGTAGTTCGGGTTGGGGACGAACTTGATGGTGCCGCCGTCGTCGCCGTTCACGCTCTCGTACATCCACGGGCCGGAGCCGATGGGCATGGTCTTGAGCTGGTCCTCGGTGAGGGAGGCGGGGAACACCTTCGCCACGGTCAGACGGTCCTTCAACAGCGCGAAGGGGTACTTCAGCTTGATGGTGACCGTCTTGTCGTCCTTCTCGGCGACCGAGTCGATGAACGACAGGAACGCGCCGCAGGTGGCGTCGGCCATGTTGACCTCGAGCGCGTTCACCACGTCGGCCACGGTCACGCCCGTGCCGTCGGAGAACTTGGCGCCGTCGCGCAGGGCCACTTCGTACTCGGTGTCGGAGACCTTCGTGGGGTCGCCGGCGGCGAGCGCGTTGTAGGTCTTGTACGTGTGCAGGTCGAGGTCGTACAGGCCCTCGAACACGTGCCACGTGGCGGCCAGCATGAGCGCGGAGCCGCCGTTCAGGCCCACGGGGTTCACGTTCGTGGACGTGTAGGCGCACGCGCCCGTCAGGGTGCCGCCCTCGGCAGGGGCGTCGGTGCCGGCGTCCTGCTTGGGCTCTTCCTTGGGGGCCTCGCCGCCGCCGCAACCGGCGAGCGCGAGTCCGGCGGCCGTCGCGGCGACGGCGCCTCCCGCCAGGAACGTGCGGCGGGTCAAAGGTGCTTTCAAAGGCTGTTCCATAGGTTTCCCTCCATTCGGTGACGGGGCCTTCCTAGCCCCGAGCATACGCACGTGCTTGCGCACGCGCACAACAGCTTTGCTTATTATGGTGTAAAACGCCGAGAAAATAAAGAACTTGTAAACTCAATATTGGGATTATCATTCTAAGAAGAAAATATATGAACTGGGAAAACACGTGCTATCATGCGGCGCATGAGCGTAAGTAAACAGATGGGTAACGGGGTGGGGAACCGGGGCGAGCGAGCAGGTTCCGCGGGCTGCGAGGCGGCCGGGCCGGGCGTTGGGCCCTTCCGGGCGCGCGTGGAGCTGCTCGCCGGCCGCGCGCTGCCCGCCCCGGTGCGCGTGGCGGCCCCGCCCGCCACGAACGAGAACGTGCGCAAGTCCATGCGGGGCAACAAGCGCGCCGACACGAGGCCCGAGCTCGTCGTGCGGGCCCGCCTGCGCGCGGCGGGGCTTTCGGGCTACCGCCTGCAGTGGAAGGTGCCGGGGCATCCCGACGTGGCCTGGCCGGGCAAGAAGGTGGCCCTGTTCGTCAACGGGTGCTTCTGGCACCGTTGCCCGCACTGCAACCTCTCGCTGCCCAAGAGCAACGTGGAGTACTGGGTAGTGAAGTTCGCGCGCAACGTGGAGCGCGACGAGCAGAGCCGCACCGCCCTGGAGGCCCTGGGCTGGAAGGTGCACGTGGTCTGGGAATGCCAGCTGAAGAAGAAAACCATCGACGCCACGATGGCCAAGCTCCTGCCCGCGCTCGCCGAGGAGCTAGGGAAGGAGCTGGCTGCCGGCTCGGATGGTCGCCCTGGTTGATCTCGGTTGCCCATGGGAAACGTGCGGAGGCCGGCGCGAGATCCGCACGAGCCGGACGGCCCGCCGTGCCGTTCATGCGAGCCCAGGGTTGCCCAAGCGCCGTCCCCTGCACACCGTCCCCCGCGTCTCTCCACGTCCTCGCCATAATTTCCACCGCTTGCCGATGCGGGCGACCGTGCCGTGCCAGCCACTGCACCTGCGGCGCTCGATGGCGAACCCCTACTGGTATCATAGGCGAGGTGTGTTCTCCAGGCGCGAGGTTCGGCCCTGGTCGAAATCCCCTTAAGAGGAGAGGAAAGCATGACGAGAGAATTCAAATCCATGGACGGCAACAACGCCGCGGCGTACGTGTCCTACGCGTTCACCGAGGTGGCGGGCATCTATCCCATCACCCCGTCGAGCCCGATGGCCGACCTCGTTGACCAGTGGTCCGCCGCCGGCCAGAAGAACATCTTCGGCACGAAGGTGAAGGTGTGCGAGATGCAGTCCGAGGGCGGCGCCGCGGGCGCGGTCCATGGGTCGCTGGCCGCCGGCGCGCTCACCACCACCTACACGGCCTCGCAGGGCTTGCTCCTCATGATCCCCAACATGTACAAGATGGCCGCCGAGCAGCTGCCGTGCGTGTTCCATGTGAGCGCCCGTACCGTGGCCACTCAGGCGCTCTCCATCTTCGGCGACCACTCCGACGTCATGGCCTGCCGCCAGACGGGCTTCGCCATGCTGGCCGAGACGAACGTGCAGGAGGTCATGGACCTGTCCGCCGTGGCGCACCTCGCCGCCATCAAGGGGCGCGTGCCGTTCATCAACTTCTTCGACGGCTTCCGCACCTCCCACGAGGTGCAGAAGATCTCCGTGTGGAACTACGACGACCTGGCCGAGATGTGCGACATGGACGCGGTGCGCGCCTTCCGCGAGCATGCGCTCAACCCCGAGCACCCCGCCATGCGCGGCAGCCATGAGAACGGCGACGTGTTCTTCCAGCACCGCGAGGCATGCAACGGCATCTACGATGCGCTGCCCGCCGTGGTCGAGGACTACATGCACCAGGTGAACGCCAAGCTGGGCACGAACTACGAGCTGTTCAACTACTACGGCGCCCCGGACGCCGACCGCGTGATCGTGGCCATGGGCTCGTTCTGCGACGTGGTCGAGGAGGTCGTCGACTACCTGAACGCGCACGGCGAGAAGGTGGGCCTGGTGAAGGTGCGCTTGTACCGCCCGTTCGTGAGCGAGAAGTTCGTGGCGGCGCTGCCGGCCACGTGCAAGAAGATCGCCGTCATGGATCGCACGAAGGAGCCGGGCGCGCTCGGCGAGCCGCTGTACATGGACGTGGTGAACGCGCTGGCGCACGAGGGCCGAGGCGACCTCACGGTGGTAGGCGGCCGCTACGGCCTGGCCTCGAAGGACACCCCGCCCTCTTCGGTGTTCGCCGTGTACAAGGAGCTGGAGAAGGACGCCCCGGCGCGCGAGTTCACCGTGGGCATCGTGGACGACGTGACTAACCTGTCGCTTCCCGAGGACCCGGCGAGCCCCAACACGGCGGCCGCGGGCACGGTGGAGTGCAAGTTCTGGGGCCTCGGCGGCGACGGCACCGTGGGCGCGAACAAGAACTCCATCAAGATCATCGGCGACCACACCGACAAGTACGTGCAGGCCTACTTCCAGTACGACTCGAAGAAGACCGGCGGCGTGACCATCAGCCACCTGCGCTTCGGCGACTCTCCCATCCGCAGCACCTATTATGTGAACAAGGCCGACTTCGTGGCCTGCCACAACCCGTCCTACGTCACCAAGGGCTTCCGCATGGTGAACGACGTGAAGCCGGGCGGCACGTTCATGATCAACTGCCAGTGGACGCCGGAAGAGCTCGAGCACCATCTGAACGCCGAGGCCAAGCGCTACATCGCCAACAACGGCATCAAGCTCTACACCATCAACGCCATCGACCTTGCCCGCGAGATCGGCATGGGCAAGCGCACGAACACCATCCTGCAATCGGCGTTCTTCACGCTGGCGAACGTCATCCCGCAGGACGAGGCCATCCGGTACATGAAGGATGCGGCCACGAAGTCCTATATGAAGAAGGGCCAGGACGTCGTCGATATGAACCACCGCGCCATCGATGCGGGTGCCACCGCGTTCGTGCAGGTGGAGGTTCCGGCTAGCTGGGCCGAGGCTGTCGACGAGGGCGAGGCCCCCGCGCTCGAGGGCCGCGCCGAAGTGGTGAAGATGGTCCGCGAGATCATGGAGCCGGTGGGCCGCATGGACGGCGACCGCCTGCCCGTGTCCGCGTTCGTTCCGCACGTGGACGGCCAGTTCGAGCAGGGCGCTGCGGCGTACGAGAAGCGCGGCGTGGCCGTGAGCGTTCCCGCTTGGGATGCCGCCACCTGCATCCAGTGCAACCAGTGCGCGTTCGTCTGCCCGCATGCCACCATCCGCCCGTTCGCCCTCACCGAGGAGGAAGCTGCGGCGGCGCCGGCGGCGACCACCCTCGTGCCGGCGAAGGGCAAAGCCGCTGCCGGCCTGCAGTACACGCTGGCCGTGTCGCCGCTTGACTGCATGGGCTGCGGCGTGTGCGTGAACGTGTGCCCGTCCGACTCGCTGTCCATGGTGCCGCAGGAAGACGAGCTCGCCCAGCAGGACGTGTTCGACTACTGTGTGGCCAACGTGTCCGACAAGCCCGAGCTGGAGGACGCCAGCGTCAAGGGCAGCCAGTTCAAGCAGCCGCTGCTCGAGTTCTCCGGCGCCTGCGCCGGCTGCGCCGAGACGGCGTACGCCAAGCTCGTCACCCAGCTGTTCGGCGAGCGCATGTACATCACGAACGCCACCGGCTGCTCGTCCATCTGGGGCGGCCCGGCTGCCACGTCTCCTTACGCGGTGAACAAGGATGGGCGCGGCCCGGCTTGGTCGAACTCGCTGTTCGAGGACAACGCCGAGCACGGCCTCGGCATGTTGCTCGGGCACGAGGCGGTACGCAACCGCCTGATGGGCAAGCTGGAGGAAATGGCAGCCAGCGACAAGACGCCTGATGCGACCAAGGAGCTCATCGCGGCGTATAAGGACACCGCCTCCGACGGCGCCGCCAACGCAAAGGCCGCCAAGGCCCTGATCCCGGCCCTTGAGGCCGCGGCTGCCGACGGCTGCCCCGTGGCGCCCGCCATCCTCGAGGAGAAGGACTACCTGGCCAAGAAGTCCGTCTGGATCTTCGGCGGCGACGGTTGGGCCTACGACATCGGCTACGGCGGCCTCGACCACGTGCTGGCTTCCGGCGAGGACGTGAACGTGTTCGTGTTCGACACCGAGGTGTACTCCAACACGGGCGGCCAGGCCTCCAAGGCCTCCAACATCGGCCAGGTGGCGCAGTTCGCCGCGGCCGGCAAGGACATCAAGAAGAAGAGCCTCACCGAGATCGCGATGAGCTACGGCTACGTGTACGTGGCGCAGGTTGCCATGGGCGCCAAGCCGGCCCAGACCATCAAGGCCATCGCCGAGGCCGAGGCGTATCCCGGACCGTCGCTCATCATCGGCTACTCGCCGTGCGAGATGCACTCCATCAAGGGCGGCATGGCGAACTGCCAGGACGAGATGAAGAAGGCCGTGGACTGCGGCTATTGGAACCTGTTCCGCTTCAACCCGGCCGCGCCCGAGGGCAAGAAGTTCACGCTCGACTCCAAGGAGCCGGCGGGCGGCTACCAGGACTTCCTCATGAACGAGGCCCGCTACAGCCGCCTGACCCGCGAGTTCCCCGAGCGCGCCACCGAGCTCTTCGAGCGCAACGAGCAGGCCGCCCTGGACCGCTACGAGCACCTGCTGAAGCTGAAGGACCTCTACGCCCAGGCGTAAGGCCGCTTAGCAGGACAGATTCCCACCGAAGAACCGCCGCAAGGCGGTTCTTCTGCGTCAAGGGGCGGATAGGCGACGTGGAGGGAAGGGACGGCTGGAGCGGCCGGGTAGCGGGCTGGCAAGTTTGATAGCTTACGCTCGATCGCCCCGCCCCCTACCATGGAGCCTGGCTGATGGGAAGATGCGCACTACATGTCGACTCGCTCGAAGGGGGGATGCGATGGTGCAGCGATGTCTTTTCGACTCGGCTTAAGGGGGTTCTATGACGTTTTCGTATCGGGCCCTTATGGGCTTTCTCATGTCGTTTTTCCTGGCCATAACCATGAGCGCGTTCTCGCCGGTGGTATCCGGCGCGCCGTTCGAGCCCATGGGCTTCGCCGTGGGCGTGGCCGTGGGCACGATCCTGGGCACCGTTATCCTGGCGGCGTTTCCGCTCATACCTCTGTCCATGAAGTACGCACTGCGTTGCGGGGCGCCCGAAGGATCGGCGGGTTGGTTCCTGTTGAAGGACGTGCTCCTGTGCACGGTGCTCGTGTTCGTTATCTCGTTCGTGCTCACGTGGATGGTCACCGGCATGGACGCCCTGTTCGTGAACCGTCTGCTCGCGCCTATGCCGCTCATGTGGGCGATCTGCTATGTGGTGGCGGTGCAGGTGGAGCCCTTGTGCATGGCGATAGCGGGCAAGATACTGCGCGTCCCCCTGCCGGGCGCGCCCGAAGCGGCCGTGCAGGATGCGACGGGCCGGGAGCAGGCCTGAGCGCAAGGGCCCGGATGCCGAGGCGTCCGGGCCCTTCTCCATATTCCCCCATCCATCAAATTTGACAGCTTGGCGCGGCGGGCGCGGGGGAGTACCTTCGCCTTAGGTTCCGCGCATCCTCGATTCAGCCATTCGACGAAGCGAACGACCTGAGAGGAAGAAGGGCGAACTATGTCAAACGTCGAGTACAAACGAGCGCTATGCTTCGCCTCGCATGCCAACTGCGGCGTGCGGGCAACAGTAGAGGACGGCAAGATCACCAAGCTCGAGGGCGACCCCGAGTGCACGGTGAGCCAAGGCCGGGTGTGCGAGCGTATGGACTTCCAGCTGGAGTGGCTCGACCACCCGAAGCGCTGCAACTACCCGCTCAAGCGCGTGGGCGCGCGCGGCAGCGGCAAGTGGGAGCGCCTCACATGGGACCAGGCGTGCGCCGAGATCGGTGAGAAGCTGCGCTACCTCGCCGACGAGTACGGCCCCGAGTCGGTCATCTTCTCGCACGGCACGGGCCGCACCGACGAGTGGTACGAAGGGCGGTTCTTCAACCTGTACGGCAGCCCCAACCTGGCCATGGGCGGCTCCGAGATCTGCTGGTGCCCCACGTACACGAACGAGAGCGCGACGTACGGCCAGTTCGCAGCAGCCTTCACGGCAGCCAAGACGGGCTGCGTGGTGTTGTGGGGGCACAACCCCGCCCAATCCGGCGACTTCCCCGAGCACTGGGGCTACCAGGACCTGTTCGCGAACGACCCCGATGCCAAGCTCATCGTGGTCGACCCGCGCTGCACCGAGTACGCGGCCAACGCCGACGTATGGCTGCGCCTGCGGCCCGGAACCGACGGCGCCATGGCCATGGGCTGGATGAACGTCATCATCAACGAGGAGCTCTACGACAAGGAGTTCGTCGAGGCGTGGACGTACGGCTTCGAGGACTTGAAGAAGGCCGTGCAGGCCTATCCGCCCGAGAAGGTGGCCGAGATCTGCTGGGTGCCGGCCGAGAAGATCGTGAAGGCGGCGCGCATGTACGCCACCTGCCTGCCGGCGTACCTGCCCTGGGGCCTGGCCACCGACGCCATCGGTCGCAACCAGGCGCAGGCCAACCGCGCCAAGGCATGCCTCAAGGCGCTTATCGGCATCAACAAGGCGGGCCAGACCTACCTGGCTCCTCCCAACGACGTGCTGCCGCACGCCACGTTCGAGATGCCCGAGATGCTGCCGAAGTCGCAGCGCGACAAGCAGCTCGGCTCCGACCGCTTCCCGTTCCACTCATGGCCCAGCTACCAGATGATCTCCGATGCCCAGAGCCGCGTGTTCCACCATCCCTACTTCCTGAGCCAGAACGCCACGTGCGCGCAGAACTGGTGTGCTGTGAGCGAGGCCATCCGCACCGGCAAGCCCTATCCGGTGAAGGGCCTCATCGCGCAGGCGTCGAACCCGTTCTCGAACCTCTCGAACACCCAGGACGTGTACGAGTGCGTGAAGCTGCTCGACCTGGTGATAACCCATGAGTACACCATGACGCCGCTCGCCATGCTCTCCGACTACGTGCTGCCGGCCGCCGGCTGGCTCGAGCGTCCGCAGCTGTGGGGCGTGGGCGGGGGCGGCCCGTGCATCACCGGCGTGGCCCTCACGGGCGAGGCGGCCGTGCCGCCGCTGTACGAGCGCCGCGACAACTACGAGTTCTGGCGCTCGCTGGTCGAGGGCACGTTCGACGAGGAGACGTGCGAGAAGTACTGGTCGTGGCAGACCACCGAGGAGGCCTACGACGCCATGCTCGAGCCGCAGGGCACCTCGGCGCGCGGCGCCATCACGGATCCCGTGTTCAACCCCTCGCCCGAGGAATGGCACAAGATGTCCGATCCGAAGACCGGTCAGCTCTACGGCTTCGGCACGCCTACGGGCAAGGTGGAGCTGCGCTCGACCATCATCGAAGACCTGTTCGACGAGAAAGAGGCGCTGCCCTACTACGAGGAGCCTTTCGAGTCGCCGATTTCCACCCCCGACGTGGCCGAGGCCTTCCCGCTCATCCTCACGGCCGGCTCGCGCGTCATGCCGTACTACCATTCCGAGTACCGCCAGGTGAACGGGTGCCGCGACCGCTATCCCGAGCCGCATTTCCAGATACATCCCGAGACGGCGGCAAATCTGGGAATCGGCGACGGCATGTGGTGCTGGATCGAGACGCGCCGCGGCCGCTGCCTGCAGAAGGCCAAGCTCGACGCATCGGTGTCGCCCTACACCGTGGCTGCTCAGCATGGCTGGTGGTTCCCCGAGCTGCCCGAGTCCGAGCCGTGGCTCGGCGGCTGGTTCATGTCCAACATCAACATGTGCACCGACAACGATCCTGACAACTGCTGCAGGCTGTCGGGCGTGTACAACGTCAAGCTGGCCCAATGCAACGTGCACCGCGCCGACGACGTGCCGTTCCGCTCGCTGTTCGGCTAGCGCCGGCTTAAGGGCGTAAGAGAAAGGCCGACGAGAAATGAGCGAGTCCCCGTTCATCATCCGGCGCGGCAGTGCGTGCTGCAACTGCGGAGCGTGCGTGCGCCGGTGTGCTCGGGGCAACTTCGCAGCCCGCGACGGCGAGGTTGCGATAGCGGATGGCTACGTGTGCACGGGGTGCGGCGACTGCGTGAAGTGGTGCCCCGTGCGCGCGCTTTCGGTCAGGCCGGCCCATCCGGCGGCCATCCGCCGCCTCGCACGGTAATCACACAACCGCTCCATCGAAAGGGGACCGTCATGCTCAAGCGCGTTCATCTGGAGAACTTCAAGGCCCTGAAGAATATCGACCTCGACTTCGCGAAGGTTACGGTGCTCACCGGTTTCAACTCCACCGGGAAGACCTCGGTGATCCAGTCGCTCGCCTTCATCAAGCAGAGCTTGCAGCGCAAGGAGATCAGCTACAACGACTACCTGCTGCGCCTCGGCGACTTCCGCGAGGTAGCGTACGGCCACGATGCTTCGCAGCCCGTGCGCATCGAGGTCGCGCTCGACGACGGTCCCGGCGAGATGGCGTACAGCTTGGAAACCTCGCCCGAGGGCGTGGAGGAGTCGTTCTCGCGGGGCGGCGAGCGCGCATGGTCGTGGGACAGCCGGAAGGAGGGTGTCATCGAGGCGTCGGGCAGGCTGTTCTTCCCGCTGGCAGCTGGCGGCTACGGTGGCGGCACCTATGCAACCGATGATTACACGGGAACGCTGTCCGCCCAGAAAGCTCTGCTGAAGTGGTTCGAGGATGCGCTCTACCTGTCGTCGAACCGCGGCTTCACGCGCTACAACTACCCGCTTCTGGCCGGAAACCCCTCTGTCGAGGACATCTCGAACCGCGCCGGAGATGCGTCGGCTTTGGAGGAGTGGCTGTCGAACCTCATCCTGTACCGCCTGAACGAGGCGAAGCGCTTCCCCGAGATGCAGAAGCGCCTCGACGTGATGGCCGCGCGCCTGGCGAAGCTCGGCGTGGAGGTGAGCCCGCACGTGACGGACGGTCCGAGCGTGGTGGTGGACCTCGTGGAGGGCGGCATGTGGGTGAGCGCCGTGAACTCCGGCTACGGCGTGAACCAGTCGGTTGCCACCGTGGTGCTGGGCTCGCTTTCCGAAGAGGGCGCGCTCGTGATGGTCGAGGAGCCGGAGACGCACCTGCATCCGCGCTACCAGCGCACGATGGCCGAGATCCTGCTCGGCATGGCGCAGGAGGGCAAGCAGGTGCTCATCACCTCGCACTCCGACCATATCCTCCAGACGCTGGCCGACCTGGCCGAGCGCGACGGCCTGGGCGAGGACGACGTGCGGGTCTACCACTTCGAGAAGCAGGGCCGCGAGACGCAGCCGACGCGCGTTGGCCTGTCCGACAGGGAGACTATGGCGAAGCTGTTCGCCTAGGGCGGGGGTGCGCCATGGCAACGACCTACGACGACGCCTTCGCGGGCATCCGGCGGGCGAGCGAGCTTATGGACGAGGCGCTAACGGAAGACGGAGAGCGCAGGCGGGCGCGGATACGCGTGGCCTTCTACCAGCTGTACCAGGCCGCGAACCTGGCCGCTATGATAGCGCCGGGGTTCGCGATGGAGCAGGCCATGCGAAGCGAGGACTACGCCGCGTTCTCCGACGTGCTGTTCCGCCGCTACTTCAAAGAAGAACTTTATCCGGTTGACGACGCGCGCGAGGTGTTCGACCGCTGGGCCCAGCGCGTGCGTCGCTTCGTGGAACGTTTGTCCGCCCAGTCGAAGTTGGCCGTGCACGACAGCGCGACCGACGACGAAGCGGCGTATTGAAAGGGGAAGGCAATGTGCTTCAGACCGACGACGGTATCGCTCGACAGCAAGTGCCCCGCCTGCGGGCAGGACTGCGAGCCCAAAACGACCTCCTGTCCTGCATGCGGGGCCGAGCTGCCTTCTGCTTCCGCGCCCGGGACGTCTGGGACGCCTGGCGCCCCTGGCGCTCCCGGCGTCCCCGGGGCTCCGGGAGTTTCCGGTGCTGACGGGGCGCCCAAGGCGCCGGGCGCCTTCAGTGTCCCCAAGGCGCCCGGTGCATCGAAAACGCTGGGAAGGTGAGCTGATGCCGAGGTTGGCGTTGCGGTGAAGGAGGCGGTATCGTGAACGAAAGAAACGGTAGGGGCAATCTTCCCGCCTGGGAGGATCCGTCTGGCCGGTACGGTGCCGACGAGCGCTGTGCGAGCGCACACCCGGCCCCGGATGCCGGGTGCGGGCGTGCTGGGAGGGGAAGCCCGGACGAGCGCTCTGCCACCGTGGGCAAGCTCTTCTTCTGCGAGGTGATGGGCCATCTCGAGTGCCTGGTGGGCCTGCCTCCCGAGGCCTACCTCGACCTCATGGCCGAAGGTTTCGGCCCCGAGGAGGTGGGCCTTACGGTGCGGCGGGCGGGCGACGGGGGGTTCTTCAAGGGCGATCCGCCCGTGCGTATGTGGGGCGAGCTTTTGGTGGCGAAGGTCGACGGAGCGGAAAAGTACCAGGTGAGGATTTCCGGTGCCGAAGTGAAGCGGCTGCAGGCCGCCGGCTATCGCGACCTCGACGAGGTGCGGGTGGGCTTCGAGAAGCTGCCCCACACCAGCCCGTCGCGCGAGCTTTGCCCCGATGACTTCGACGTGAACCGCTAGGATACGTGCTGTAGCCGGCATCCAGTATGCCGGCTACGGGGTTCCATCCCCTTCCTTTCGCGAGGCTCTCGGGTCTTCCGGCTCCCTGGGAGGCTGTAGGCGTCTCGGTTTGCGCAGGCCGCGGTCGTCATCGTAGAGGAGGGTGATGGACTTTTCGTGCGGCTCGTCAACGAAAGGGTCGCACAGCCCGAGCGCCGTCACCACCGTCATGAGATGGTAGCAGCTCGTCACGTTGAAGCGCTTCTTCAGCGTGTTGATGTGCATGCGCACGGTCGATTCGGATATGCCGAGCGCGCAGGCGATCTGCTTCGGCGAATACGAGCGCGACAGCAGCTCGACGATTTCCCGCTGGCGCTGCGACAGCACAGGCGTCATTGAATCGGGGCCGCGCACCGAGTCTATGACGAGCATCTTTCCGCTGATGGCGGCCTTGTTAGGATCGGCAGCCCAACGCGGCTCGAACTCCGTGTGTATGACATGGAGAAACGACGCCATATCCTCCATCTGGCACGTGAGGATAAACTCTCCGTCCGCGCTGTACACGCTAAGGGTCAGCATCGTCGTGTTCCCCGTCCCCGAGAGGTTGTCCCCGTCGTTGTTTTTCGCTTCGAGTATAGGGGGGTTGTCGAAGAAAATGCAAGCTATCAAAATTGCCAGAACCTCGCGAGGGCGTCGACGTACGCGGGAGGCGGCGAATGCGAGGCGACCCGGCACGGGTGCCGGGTCGCCTGGGGGAATCGATGGGGAAGGGGTGCGACGCGGTGTCGTGCCCTCTGAGCGTCCTAGCCCAGCAGCTTCTCCGCGTAGGCCAGTTTCACGCAGCACACGAACACGTCCATGGCGGCGTCCAGCTCGGCGAGCGGGGGCAGGGTGGGGGCGATGCGGATGTTGCTGTCGCGCGGGTCCTGCTTGTAGGGGTAGGTGGCGCCGGCGCCGGTCATGGTCACGCCGGCCTCCTTCGCCAGGCCCACGATGCGTTTCGCCGTGCCCTCGGGGGCGTCGAACGACACGAAGTAGCCGCCGCGCGGGCTCGACCACGAGCAGCCGCCCACCTCGGCCAGGCCCTCCTCCAGCTTGCTCACCACGAGCTCGAACTTCGGGCGCAGGATGGCGGCGTGCTTGGCCATGTGGGCCGCCAGGCCGTCGGCGTCCTTCAGGAACCTCACGTGACGCAGCTGGTTGAGCTTGTCGTAGCCGATGGTGCCCACGCCCATGCGCTTCTTGATCTCGGCCACGTTGTCGGGGCTGGCCGCGATGGCGGAGATGCCCGAGCCGGGGTGCGTCACCTTCGACGTGGAGGCGAACTTGAAGTAGCGGTGAGGGTTGCCCGCCTCGCGGCACGCCGCGCCGATGTCGAGCAGCTGGTCCTGGTCGGCCGCGTCGTCGTAGAGATGGTGCACGCAGTAGGCGTTGTCCCAGAAGATGCGGAAGTCGTCGGCCGCGCACTCCATGGCGGCCAGGCGGCGCACCACGTCGTCGGAGTAGGTCACGCCGCCAGGGTTCGAGTACTTCGGCACGCACCAGATTCCCTTCACGGAGGCATCGCCGGCCACGAGGCGCTCCACCTCGTCCATGTCGGGGCCGTCGGCCGTCATGGCCACGGGGATCATCTCGATGCCGAACGCCTCGGTGATGCCGAAGTGGCGGTCGTAGCCCGGCACGGGGCAGAGCCACTTGATGCCGTCGTACTGGCTCCACGGCTTGGAACCGAGCGTGCCGAAGTCGAGGCAGCGGGCCACGGTCTCGTACATGAGCGAAAGGCTGGAGTTGCCGCCCACGACGATGTTCGCCGGGTCCTCCTCCACCATGCACGCCATGAAGCGCTTCGCCTCGGGCAGGCCGTCCAGCACGCCGTAGTTGCGGCAGTCCGTGCCGTCCTCCGCGCGGCAGTCCTCGGCCGTCGTCACCGTGGCCAGCATGGGCATGCTCAGGTCGAGCTGGTCGGCCCCGGGCTTGCCGCGTGCCATGTTGAGCGCGAGGCCGCGCGCCTTGATCTCGGCGTACTGCGCCTCCAACTCGGCCTTGAGGGCGTCGAGCTCGTCTCCGGGCAGGTCCGCGTACGTTGTCATCGTGTGCATCCTTTCGCTCTGTGCTGCCAATTCCACCAGCCAGTATACGACTTGGCATCCTACGCGTCGACCGCGATTGCGTCGGGACGCGGATTTCCCGCGTGAACGTGCGGGAAGGTAGGGGCAGGCAGCGGGGGCCTCGGGAGGAAGCGCGTCCGCGGGAGGTTCGGCTTGAGGCGGCTGATGGGGAGGGAAGTAGGTCACGAGGCAGCAATTGGCTGCAAGAACGGCGCCGCGTAGCGGGCGACGGCAGGGCAACCCGGCGGAAACCGCCGTGTCGCAACTGCAGGGACTCCGGGTGCGCCGGGCGCACGTCGCCTACGATGCGGCTGACGTTACCCGGACGGCCGACGGCGCGCCGCGCTGCCGGCCCGGCGAAAGGAGGCAGGACATGCCCATACCCGACCCTCGCGGCAACGAGAAGAAGGAGACGTACATCTCCCGCTGCATGGAGCACATCACCCGCTATGAGAAGGACAAATGGCCCGACCAGGACCAACGCGCCGCAATCTGCTATTCCACCTGGGATCGCTGGCAGAAGGACCACGGCCATCCCGAGAAGGCGGAGAAGTAGCTGCGTTCGCAGGCGACCACGCCTGTCTGCCGCCGTCCCGCATCGGCCGCCTCCCGCGCGACTGGGCGCGGGAGGCGGTGGTACGACTGTCGGAACGTCCGCCGACCCGCGGTTGCGCAGGCCAACGCGCCGGGGCTCAGGCGCTTCGGCGCAGCGCGTCCCGGAGCGGCCGGTACGCCTCCACGAGGTCGGCCAGGCGCATGCGGGCGTTCGCGGGGCTCGTGGAGGGCAAGCCCACGTGCGGCACGCCCGGAAGCATGCCTGCACAGAAGCGCCGGTAGAGCCCCGTCGCCTTCGAGCCCGTGGTGAACACGGCTTCGAGCGGCGCGGCCAAGCCGATGCGCGAGAGGTCGTTCGGGCGGGCATTGGAAATGGAGGCATCGGAGGCGCCCTCGATGGTGCACGAGGCCAGCACGTCCCACAGCGCGACGCGCCGCTCCAACATGAACGCCGCGCGTGCCTCGTTGCCGAGGGGCTCCGGCTCTTCGAACAGCGCGGCCATCACCTTCCAGAAGCGGTTCTGCGGATGCGCGTAGTAGAAGCCCGCCTCGCGCGACTTCGGCGACGGCATCGTGCCCAGCACGAGCACGCGCGACCGGGCATCGAAGATCGGTTCCAACGGGTGCTCGATATGCGTCGGCTCCATGGCGGCGCGTCCCGCTAGGCGCGGCTCGGCAGCTCGAGCGAGGTCTCGGCCAGCACGTGGCCGCGGATGGCGCGGCGGAACTCGTTTAGGTAGTATCCCTCGGCCAGGTCCAGCTCGCAGTCGAGCGCATACACGGTCAGCGTGTAATCGTGCGTCTTGTCAGGCGGGTACGGCCCGGCGTAGCGGTGGATGATGCGCGGGTCGGTATGCGAACCTGCCAGCGGCGACCAGTCGCTGTTCGATCCCTGCACGCACGGCACGGCACCCGAGGCGCTCGCGTTCTCGGGTATGAGGCGCGTTTCGGCGGGGAAGTTGCAGGCTATCCAATGTATCCAGCAGAAGCCGCCCACGGGGATGGCGTCCCAGTCCAGGAACGTGAGCGCCAGGGATCGCGTGCCCTCGGGCACGTCGTCTATCGACAGGGGGAACGATACGCACGGGTGCCCGTCCAGCATCGCGTCGGCCGGCGCGTGCTTGCCGTACCGGTCGGGGAGGAGGCCGTTTTCCAGGCTCACGGAGATGTTCATGCCGCATGCTCCTTTCGCGGGGAGTGAAGTGCCCCTATTATACAAAAGGAGGGCCCGAGGCCCTCCTTGCGAAACCAGGTTGAAACGGTGCGGCCTAGAACTGCAGCGCGCAGGTGAAGTCGGCCCACGACAGCGGGTCCGTGTCGCGCACGTACGCGTTGAAGGTGGGGGCGTGCACATAATGCGACCCGCCGTAGCTCACCGCGATGCCCACGTGGCCGGGGCGGTACAGCACGTCGCCCGGGCGCGCCTCGGAAATGGGCACGCGGTTCTTCGCGCAGGCGTACAGCGACTCGGTGTAATGGGGGAGCGAGACGCCCACCTGCAGGTACGCCCAGCGCACGAGCCCGGAACAGTCGAACGCGTTCGGGCCTTCGGCGGCCCATACGTACGGGCAGCCGATGCGGCTCATGGCGTAGTCCACGACGGAGCCGTAGTTGCCCACGGAGCCGCCACCGCCACCGCCGCCGCCGTTGTTGTAGACGGGGGGCACGTACGTATTGTTGCTGTTGCTGCTCGGCGCATTGTAGCCATTGTTGTTGTTCTGCGCCTGGCGGGCGGCCTCTTCGGCCGCGGCCTGCTCGGCTGCGGCACGCGCGGCGGCTGCCTGCTCTTCGGCGAGCAGCGCCTGCGCCTCGGCGTCCAGGGAGTTCACCAGCTCGGTGGCCTGGGCGACCTTCGCCTCGGCCTCGGTTTGGATGACCTTCGCCTCGGCGGCCTTGTCGGCGGCGATCTTCTCTTGGCGGGCGTACTCGTCCTTCGACGCCTGCAGCTCCTCGCGCAGGGTCTTCGTCTCGTCGACCATCTGGCCGTCGTTCTCGTTCATCTTGTTCAGCAGGTCCCAGTTCTGCGTGAACTCCTCGAACGAGGTCGCGCCCATGACAAAATCGAGGAAGTTCGACGAACCGGAGCGGTACATGCTGCGCGCACGCGTTCCCAGCTTGTCCTGAAGATCGGCGATCTTTCCGTTGGCTTCATCGATTTTGACCTGCTCGGCTTCCATGGCAGCCTGAGCAACCTCTTGCGCGTCGAGCGCCTGCTTGTAACTGTCGGCGGCGGCTTCGAGATCCGCCTGAAGGCCGACGAGCTGGTTGCGGACGGCGTCCGCCTCGGCTTGCTTCTCCGCAGCCGTCGCCGCGAATGCGGTCGTCGGAGCTACGATCGATGCGGCACCGAGCATGACGGCACCGCCAATGAACGCTCGCCTGCTGAGTCCGTTTGTATGCTCTCTCATTCGAAGACCTCCTGAATTGAGCACGTAGTATGTGTGGGCAAAAGCAGTGCGCATCATAACACGTTTGCGCAGATGGACAAAAATTGTTGTGAACGCGTTTCATAAACCCAGATCAACGATGGGGGTTTTCCAAGCCGAGGACGCGCAACCGTTCCGAGGACGTCAAACGAAGGCAAACAAGCCGTGGAACAGGGGAAATAGATGACCACAACGTATAGGGAAGCATGACCTATATATAGTAGGGAACCGGTTGCCCAACCAGCAAGGGCGAACCCGCGGCAGTCGCCAGGACGTTGCGCGCCCTATGCGAGGATGCATCCGCACCAAATGACTGGCGCGGCCTCATGTCCGGCAGTACGGCCCTTCTTCCGTCGTTCTCCGCATCATACCGCGCAAAATGGATGCAGAGGCCTTACTCTATAAATATAGATGGGCCTTCGGCAAAACGATGACGCTCCCGCCTCGGGAAATTTTTTTACGCCGCATAGGGCGGGGGAGGAGGGGGACCGCAAGCGTTTCCCCACGAAAAAGGAGGAATCGTGGAGACACGCCCGGGGGCGTGTAGGTAGTTGACACGCTGGTGATCCTAGCGTATTATTCATCTGCTCGCGCGTTCGGAACTACCGAAACACGCGGCAGGCAGCTTGATAAATACACATGAATTGAGCGAAACAGGGGCGTGTGCCCGAGTGGTTAAAGGGGACGGGCTGTAAACCCGTTAGCTATGCTTACCTAGGTTCGAATCCTAGCGCGCCCACCATCTAATCGCCTGTGTAGCTCAGCAGGTAGAGCACTTCCTTGGTAAGGAAGAGGTCGTCGGTTCAAGTCCGATCGCAGGCTCCATTTTCTAACATGGCGGTGTAGCTCAGTTGGTTAGAGCACACGGTTCATACCCGTGGCGTCACTGGTTCAAATCCAGTCACCGCTACCATTTTGATTATTCCGCGTCCGTTTCCGGGCGCGTCATTATTTTGTTTTGACTTTCGCGCAAGCGAAACCTTGATAAGGAGGATGAAACATGGCTAAGGAGAAGTTCGAGCGTTCCAAGCCGCATGTTAACATCGGCACCATCGGCCACGTTGACCACGGCAAGACCACGCTCACGGCCGCCATTTCCAAGACGCTGTCCGAGAACGACGGCAGCCACGGCTCCGCCCGCGCCGACTTCACGGCCTTCGAGAACATCGACAAGGCTCCCGAGGAGCGCGAGCGCGGCATCACGATCTCCATCGCCCACATCGAGTACGAGACGGATTCCCGCCACTACGCTCACGTCGACTGCCCCGGCCACGCCGACTACGTGAAGAACATGATCACGGGCGCGGCCCAGATGGACGGCGCCATCCTCGTTATCGCCGCCACCGACGGCCCGATGGCCCAGACCCGCGAGCACATCCTGCTCGCCCGTCAGGTCGGCGTTCCCTACATCGTCGTGTTCCTGAACAAGTGCGACATGGTGGACGACGAGGAGCTCATCGAGCTCGTCGAGATGGAAGTTCGCGAGCTGCTCGACAGCTACGAGTTCCCGGGCGACGACACCCCGATCATCCGCGGCTCCGCTCTGAAGGCCCTCGAGGGCGACAAGGAGTGGCAGGAGAAGGTTTGGGAGCTCATGGACGCGGTGGATTCCTACATCCCCACGCCGGAGCGCATGGTCGACAAGCCGTTCCTGATGGCCGTCGAGGACACCATGACCATCACCGGCCGCGGCACCGTTGCCACCGGCCGTGTGGAGCGCGGCACGCTCCATGTGAACGACCCGCTGGAGATCATCGGCATCAAGGAGACCCAGAACACGGTCTGCACCGGTATCGAGATGTTCCGCAAGCTGCTCGACGAGGCCCAGGCCGGCGACAACATCGGCTGCCTGCTCCGCGGCATCAAGCGCGAGGAGATCGTGCGCGGCCAGGTTCTCTGCAAGCCCGGTAGCGTGACCCCGCACACCGAGTTCGAGGGCCAGGTCTACATCCTGACGAAGGAAGAGGGCGGCCGCCACACGCCGTTCTTCGATGGCTACCGTCCGCAGTTCTACTTCCGCACGACGGACGTGACGGGCGTTGCCCACCTTCCCGAGGGCACCGAGATGGTCATGCCGGGCGACAACGTGGAGATCAAGGGCGAGCTCATTCACCCGATCGCCATGGAAGAGGGCCTGCGCTTCGCTATCCGCGAGGGTGGCCGCACCGTTGGCTCCGGCCGCGTGACGAAGATCATCAAGTAACACCGCTTCACCAGTAACGCGGGGTCCGCTCCGGCGGGCCCCGCCTTTGAGAATTCATGTGTATGCCGATTACGTTATCAAGCTCGACACGTAAGCGATAAGAGGAGAATTCATGCGCACGTTGGTCACTTTGGCCTGCACTGATTGCAAGCGCCGCAATTACACGACCAAGAAGAACAAGCAGAACAATCCTGATCGCATCGAGTTGAAGAAGTACTGCAAGTGGTGCGGTCATCACACGACGCACAAAGAGACTCGATAGCGTTATCAGGGTAGGACAAGCAATAGGCCAGTAGCTCCAATTGGTAGAGCGGCGGTCTCCAAAACCGCATGTTGGGGGTTCGAGTCCCTCCTGGCCTGCCAGCTTGTTAATCTTGAGCAGCTTGCATTCAGGTTGCTTGTTCGAGCAGCTTGGAATCAGGCTGCTTGTTTGGCGTTTAGACGGATAACGATTTTCCCGGTTTTCTCGGGCGAAGGAACCAGATGGCGAAGAAATCGAAAACACAGCGCGCAAAGGCCTCGGCCGCACGCGCCGCACGAAAGGCGCAGGCCCTCGAGGCCGAGAGCGCCGCAGTCGAGGCGAAGGATATCGCCGAGGCCGATGCCGCCGCGGAACCCAAGAAGCGGTTTTTCAAGAAAGCCGACAAGGCCGAGACCCCTGCCGCCAACAAGCAGGACAAGGGCAAGATAGAGAAGAAAGCCGAGAAGAAGGTCGAGAGCAAGCCCAAGAAGCGTCGTTTCGGCTTCCTCAAGGACGTGCGTGCCGAGATGAAGCGCGTGACGTGGCCCACGAAGAAGGACGTGCTCCGCTGGAGCGTCGTCGTCGTGGCCGCGCTGCTGTTCTTCGGCGTGTACGTGGCTCTTCTCGACAACGTCATCATCACACCGGTTCTCGTGGGCATCTCGAGTTTGGGGGCTTAAGGACATGTCGAAGAAATGGTACGTCCTGCACACCTACTCGGGCTATGAGAACAAGGTGAAGAAGAACCTCGAGACGCGTATCGAGACCATGGGCCTCGAGAACAACGTGTTCGCCATCGAGATCCCCACCGAGATGGTGACGGAAATCAAAGAGGGCGGGCGCCGCGTCGAGAGCGAGAAGAAGGTGTTCCCGGGCTATGTGCTCGTCCGCATGGAGCTTGACGACCGCAGCTGGGCGGCCGTGCGCAACACGCCGGGCGTCACGGGTTTCGTGGGCAGCCAGGGCAACCCGGCTCCGCTGACCCGCGACGAGTACAACAAGATCATGGGCATGCGCTCGGACAAAAACCGTCCCGGCACGCCGAAGAAGACGTCCTCCTCCATCGAGGTGGGGCAGTCCGTCAAAGTGGTTTCCGGACCGTTGGCGGAGTTCGACGGCGTGGTCTCGGAGGTGTCCCCCGATGCCGGCAAGGTGAAGGTGCTCGTGTCGATCTTCGGGCGCGAGACTCCCGTGGAGCTCTCGTTCGACCAGATCGCCAAGATTTAGCGAACATCGGCGGCGTCGCGTGCCCGCGTGGACCGGGGCTTCTCATTCGACATATGCCGCTGTGTTGATAGATTGATTTTCGAAACGTTATGATCAGCTGAAAGGGTAGTTATCATGGCTGAAAAGAAGCAAACCGGCTTTATCAAGCTGCAGATCCCCGCGGGTGCCGCGAACCCGGCTCCTCCGGTCGGCCCGGCGCTGGGCGCCCAGGGCGTCAACATCATGCAGTTCTGCCAGGCGTTCAACGCCCAGACGCAGGACCAGTCCGGCACCATCATCCCGGTCGAGATCACGGTGTACGAGGACAAGTCGTTCACGTTCGTGTGCAAGACTCCGCCGGCGGCCATCCTCATCAAGGAGAAGCTGGGCATCAAGAGCGGCGCGGGCATCCCGCACATGCAGTCCGTGGGCACCCTCACCGAGGACCAGCTCCGCGAGATCGCCGAGATCAAGCTGCCGGACCTCAACGCCAACACGATCGAGGCCGCCATGGAGATCATCGCCGGCACGGCTCGTTCCATGGGCGTGCGCATCGAGGGCCGCGAGATGAAGATCAAGTACGTGCCTTCCAAGAAGGTTGCCGCCATGCTGCAGGGCAAGACGCTTGAGGACGAGGACTAGTCCTTCGGCGAACCAAAGCGCAAACACGGCCGTCCGACCGGGCGGGCGTTTGAGCGATAAAAGGCAGTGGAAGGGCGCGCCATGTGCCCGCTACGAACCACGAAAGGAACCAACATGACGAAACTGTCCAAGAACTACCGTGCTGCGATCGAGAAGATCGGCGAGGAGGCCTACGCGCCGCTGGCGGCTATGAACCTGGTGAAGGAAGTCTCCACCGCCAAGTTCGACGAGACGGTGACGGTCGACTTCCGCCTGGGCATCGATACCCGCCAGGCCGACCAGCAGCTCCGCGGCACCGTGAGCCTGCCGAACGGCTCGGGCAAGACGGTCCGCGTGGCCGTGTTCGCCGAGGGCGAGGCTGCCCGCGCTGCCGAGGAGGCCGGCGCCGACATCGTGGGCTCCGACGAGCTTATGCAGCAGATCCAGGCCGGCGAGTTCAACTTCGACGCCGCCGTGGCCACGCCCGACCAGATGGGCAAGGTCGGCCGTCTCGGTAAGATCCTCGGCCCCCGCGGCCTCATGCCGAACCCGAAGCTCGGTACCGTCACCAACGACGTGGCGAAGGCCATCAACGAGCTCAAGGGCGGCCGCGTGGAGTACCGTGCCGACCGTTACGGCATCGCGCACGTCATCATCGGCAAGGTCAGCTTCACGGCCGAGCAGCTCGCCGAGAACTACGGTGCCGTGTACGACGAGATCATTCGCATGAAGCCGGCTGCGGCCAAGGGCAAGTACGTGAAGTCCGTCACCGTGTCCGCCACGATGACGCCGGGCGTGTCGGTCGATTCCAGCGTGACCCGCAACTACACGGAGGCTGGCGAGTAGCCGAGCGCACGAAGCCGAACGCTTGAAGAGAAGGGAGTCCGCAAGGGCTCCTTTCTTTTTGGCCTGATACGCGAACAGATGTTTCACGTGAAACATCGTAAAATGAAAAAATGAGAAAGTGCGGCGGAGTTCGACGCCGGTCTTTCTCGCGGGCATTCTCGCACGCTCTCGTCAACGCGATCTCAATGTGATATCATATTCGTATCACCTTGCGGTGCGAGGGTGCGGACGGGCGCATAGGGCGTCTTGTTCGGGAGAGAAAGGAACCGTCATGTCCGATAAGACCGCGCGTGCGACCGGCGGCGCGTCCGTCGAGAAAACCATCCACGCAAGGAACGGCTGGCCCCTGCTGCTGCTCACGTTCGTTCTCGCAGCCGCGTGCGTCGCCTGCATCGTGGCCGGGGCGACCATGCTGCCGCCCGAAGACATGCCCCTCGCCACGCCGGCCCACACGATGGGCGTGGTGCTGTTGGTCGTGGGCATCGTCGTGCTCTGCGTGGGGCCCCTGTTGATGCTCATGGGCTTCTTCACCATCCAGCCGAACCAGGCGCGCGTGCTCATCCTGTTCGGCGACTACAAGGGCACGGTGCGCGACGAGGGCTTCCACTGGGCGAACCCGTTCTACTCGCGCTCGGCCGGCAGCACCGTCGATGCGCGCACTGGAAAGAGCACGCCGCTGTCCACGAAGGTCTCGCTGCGCGCCCGCACGTACAACGGAGAGCACCTGAAGGTGAACGACAAGTGCGGCAACCCCATCGAGATAGCCGACGTCATCGTCTGGCGCGTCGAGAACACGGCGAAGGCTCTGTTCGACGTGGACGACTACAACTCCTACGTGCACACGCAGAGCGAGACGGCGCTGCGTCACGTGGCCACCACCTATGCCTACGACCAGATGCCCGGAGAGCCTGAGGGCGAGATAACGCTGCGCAGCAACATCGAGGAGGTGTCGGCCGCTCTCAAGGAGGAGCTGGCCGTGCGCCTGGAGAAAGCCGGCGTGGTGATAGACGACGCGCGCCTCACGCACCTGGCCTATGCGCCGGAGATCGCCCAGGCGATGCTGCGCCGCCAGCAGGCGGACGCCGTGATAGCCGCGCGTGAGAAGATCGTGCAGGGCGCGGTGGGCATGGTGGAGATGGCGCTGGGCGAGCTGTCGCGCAAGAACGTGGTAGACTTGGACGACGAGCGCAAGGCCGCTATGGTGTCGAACCTCATGGTGGTGCTGTGCGGCGAGTCCGACGCCCAGCCCGTGCTGAACACGGGGACGCTGTACCAGTAGGGAAGGGCGGGCGCCCCGCGCGTTTGCCGGGGCGCCCGCGGTGTGAGATATGGCGAAACGCAAACAATACCCGCTGCGCGTCGACCCGGCTCTCTGGGAGGCTGTCGAGCGCTGGGCTGCGGACGACCTGCGCAGCGTCAACGCCCAGGTGGAGTTCATCCTCCGCCGCGCGCTGAAGGATGCCGGGCGACTGAGGCCGCCGGGCGGCGAAGACGGGGGAGAAGGCCGGGAAGAGGCGTAGGGCACGGGCTCTTCCCTTGCCGCCACCTGCGGGCGAGCCCGGCCCGACGGCAAGGGAAGAACCCTTGTCCTACAGAAAACAGGGCGCCCGGTGGGCGCCCTGTTCGCTTGCTGACGGTGGGTGGTGCGCTTACGCGAGCACGGCCTCGCGCTCTTCCTTGGTCTGCTTCTCGACCTCGTGAGCCTTCTTACCGTAGCCCTGCACGCGGGCGAGCTTGGTGTCGTCCTTCTTGCGGCTGCGGAGCTCCGGGATGGGGCTCTCGGCGTCCTCGGAGCGGTAGTCCTCGCCGTCGCGCTCGATGAGCTGGCGCACGGCCTCATGACTCGGCACGTCCTGGACGCGGCCGTTCACCGTGTCGTTCCACTCGAAGAAGCGGAAGTCGCTCGGCACGTCGTCGATGTCGACGAACTCCTCGTCCTGCGCGGTGAGGGTGACCTGTTCGGCCAGGACTTGGCGCACGTAGTCCTTCGTGGGGTGGAAGTCCAGAAGCTCGGGGAACTCGCCGGCGGGAATGATCTGCTGCCACTCGGTGTCCTCGTACTTCTGCAGCAGATCGCAGGCCATGGAGAGATGCATGCACTCCTGCTCGAAGTGCATCTCCCACATCTTCTTGACGCGGGCGTCCACCTCGGTCTCGTAGAACGAGTAGTACAGGTAGCATTCCTGGTACTCGTGCCACAGCAGCATCTCGAGCCAGCTCATGGACGGGTCGATGAGCGAGCCGTAGTGCGTCACGTGCTGTTCCTCGACCATGCCGATCTCCTGGTAGAGGTCGCGGCCAGGTCCCTCGGGCACGGTGTTGCCCAGGTTCATGTAGAAGTTCATCGTCTGCTGCTCGCCTGCGGTGAGGATGAGCGCGCCGAGCGTCGTGCGGATGTCGCCGGTCTTGGAGTTGCGCGGCATGCGCACGGAGTCGAACGGGTGGCGATGGTGCGCGATGGTCGGGCGGCCCGGGGTGATCTCGATGGTGTCGCGCACGAGCTTGTGCGCGGGGATGTCCTCGTCGAACTTGAGCTGGTCGGCGTAGCGGTACAGGTGGTCGAAGTCCTCGAGCAGAGCGAAGTCCATGCAGGACTTGGCGTACTCGTCGGGCTCGTGCATGGCGAGCCACGCCGTGAGGTCGACCGCCAGCTGCTCGTAACCGATGGTGAGCTCGAGTGTGGATTCGTTGCTCGGGCTCATCCAGTTGATGCGCTTCTGCTGCTCCTGCTCCATGCGACGGCACAGGGCCAGGTCGCGGCGCAGGTCGTTGTTCTCGCAGTGTCGGTTGAAGTTGTGGCCGAACATCGCCGCCTCAACCTCGATGCCGTTCATGAGGATGATGCGCGCCTTGGTGTAAGGGTCGGCTTCGAGCTTGTCGTAGGGCTTGACGGCGAGCTGCTTCCAGTTGGGGACCATCTCCATCAACGACTTCTTCGGCTTCTGCTCAAACGGGTTCATAGAGCCTCCTTCTTTGCTGGTACGGTGCGCTCCGGCTCGTCGGCGCGGACGCGGATTCCCCTCCATGCTAGAGGGGCGCACAGGCGCTCCAGGGGGCGTGCGCGCAGGCGTTTTCCGAGCGTGGGGGATGCGTAACGGGGTGGAAAGGGAGTGCTATACTGGTCGGCAGCAAACAGACGCGACGTGCGGAAGGTGTGGGCGAGGCATGATCATCAGGAAGTCACCGGCCGAGATAGAGGCCATGAAGGAGGCGGGCCGCGTATCGGCCAAGGTGCTGCGCGAGGTGGGGGCTCGCGTGCGGCCCGGCGTGTCCACGCTCGAGCTGGACGAGCTGGCCGAGGCGTTCATCCGCGCGGAGGGCGGCATCCCCGCGTTCAAGGGCTACGGCGGGTTCCCCGGCTCCATCTGCGCTTCCGTCAACGAGCAGATCGTCCACGGCATCCCGTCGGCGGGCGTCGTGCTGCAGGACGGCGACATCATCTCCATCGACACGGGCGCCATCGTCGACGGCTGGGTGGGCGACAACGCCTGGACCTATGCCGTCGGCCGCATCTCGCCGGAGAAGCAGCGCCTGCTGGACGTGACGGAGAAGTGCATGTGGGCCGGTCTCGAGGCGGCACGTCCCGGCAACCACCTGGGGGATATCGGGCATGCGGTGCAGAGCATCGCCGAGGCCGAGGGCTTCGGCGTGGTGCGCGAGTACGTGGGGCACGGCATCGGCCGCGACATGCACGAGGATCCGAACGTGCCGAACTTCGGCCATCGCCACACGGGCGTGAAGCTGGAGGCCGGCATGGTGCTGGCCATCGAGCCCATGATCAACCTGGGTACCTACAAGACGCGCCAGATGCCGGACGGCTGGCTGGTGTGCACGCGCGACGGGCTTCCCTCCGCCCACTTCGAGAAGACGGTCGCCATCACCGAGGACGGGCCTGTGGTGCTCACCTGCGAGGAGGGGCACCGGCGCCCGGTTTAGCCCGCGAGGACGCCGCGGCCGAACGAGAGCACGATGCCGGCGTAGATGACGGTTTCGATCATGCCGAGCACCAGGAAAAGGACTCTGAGGTTGTGGGGGTCATCGATGCCGTGCACGAGCCCTTTGGCGAAGAGCGCCTCCGCCTTCCAGGAGGCGAGCATCAAGAGGAGGTTGGGGAGGGCCAAGAGGCACGCTATGCGCAGCAGCTCGTATTTGGAGCCATAGCGGTCGATCGTGCCGTCGGGGCCGACGTGCATCGCGACGGTGTCCGGCAGCGAGCCCAAGGATGCTGCCGCCACGGCGAGCGGCGCGATGCACAGAGCCAGCCAGACTGCCCATTCCCAAGCCTTCATTCCCGCTCCTTCTCTCTGCGGCCTCTCGAAAGGGGATGGCCCCGTTCGAGATATCCCCTATTTCAGCTGCTTGCCGTTCGTGTCCCAGTAGAAGCGCTTGAACTTGGGGATCTGATTCACGTGCATGACGCGCGCCCAGAAGTTGTGCGCGAGCGAGTCGGGCGCGTAGTGCAGCGGGTAGGGCTCGGACGTGCGGCGCAGCACGTCGAGGGCCTGCTGGAGGCGCGCGCGGTTCTCCATGGAGCGGTCGAGCACATAGCGCGGCACGCAGGAGTAGACGAAGGGGTCGTAGGCCTCGCGGTAGTCGATGGTCTCGCCAAGGATGAACTCGCGCACGATGAGCTCGACGAAGTTCTGGCCGCCCAGGCTCATATAGTACGTGTTGCGGCCGCAGCGCGTGTTCACCTCGAAGAAGCGGAAGCTCCCGTCGCGTTCGTCGTACTTGATGTCGAAGTTCGCGAAGCCACGGTAGCCGACTTCCTTGAGGAAGCGCCGCGCGCCGTCGATGATGGCCTGCTCCCGCTCGCCCATGATGCAGAGCGGGTTGCCGAGCGCGGTGGGGTCGTGGTCCTGCAGGCACACGACGCCGCCGGACACCACGCGCAGCTCGCCCGACGCGTCCGAGAACGTGGTGAGCGTGCGGATGGCATCGTCGCCGCCGGGGATGAAGTCCTGCAGCACCAGCTCGTTGTCGTAATCCGACGTGCGGATGCTGCGCCAGACCTGCGCCAGCTCCTCGGGGCTCTCTATCTCGTAGATCTTGCGCCAGCCCTCGATGGTCGCGCTTTGGAATTGCGCCGAGTTCGACGGCTTCGCGATGAGCGGGTAGGGGAAGTCGTGCACCGGCAGCTCCTCGGGGCCGTCCGGGCCGCACGAGAAGTACCACGTGCGCGGGTAGGGGATGTCCAGCTGCTCGCACAGCTCGTAGAAGCGGCGCTTCTGCGTGATGTCGTCGAGCAGGGCGAAGTCGAGGTAGGGCACCGTGTAGCCGGCGGCCTCGAGGCGCGGCTTGCCCGACGAGAGCATGCGCGCGTGACAGTCGTCGCAGCCAAGCACGAGCAGCACGCGCTCGGGGTCTGCCGCGCGCACCTCGGCGGCCACGCGCTCGAGGGCGTCGTAGAGGCCTTCCGGGTCGTGGACGTTCGGCTCCAGGCGGTAGTCGGTGAAGCGGCTGGTCGAGAGCATCTTGATGTCGTGCGCGGCCAGCACGATGGTGCGCTCCACGCCGTAGGCGCGGTGCAGCTCGCGCACGTAGCTGTACGCGAGGATGTCGCCGCCCACCACGACGGGCTGCAAGCGGCGCGCCACGTCGGCGGCCGAGGCGATGCGGGGGGAGTTGTCGGTCATGTTCGGTGGATCTCCTTCAAGTGCGGTTGACCGGGCTATTATCCCATAGCTCGCCCGTCCTGCGTGCGCTCCATGGAAAGAGTCAATAAGCGTGCCGTGCGCCGGTGCGCACCGCGGGATGGTGCACGCACCGGCGGCGAATTGGCTCGTAGCCGGTGCTCAGAACCTAAGGCCTCATCTCCCTGCCAGCGCCAGCGCGATTGTCAGGGCTTGCATTTTTTGCAGGGCACATACCCGAGGTTGATGGCTTCATCCCTTGACGATAGATAGGCTCGGTTCTTCTCGTCGGGAAGCGATCCGCAGGTCAGGCGGTGAAACTTGTGCGTATTCACGTTGCCGATGTACTCCCCGCCGCTTGAGGGGCTGCTCTGGGATGCAGCGGCGTTTTCGGCTTGGGAGACAGCAGCTGCGGCAGCGGCCGCCGCAGCTGCTTCTTCGGCGGCCTGCTGTTCCGCTTCTGCCTGGGCGGCCGCCTCCACCTCCTTCTGCCGCTCTGCCTCCTGGACGGCCAGGAGGGCCTTCTCGTCTTTGACCAATACCAGCGTGAGCAGCTTGTCCTTGGCTCCGTCGAAGGTGCACTTAGGCGAGCTCGCCGTGAACGGGATGCCGTTGCAGACGAGGGACTCCCCGGCAACGGAGATCGCATAGTCGCCGGCGTCGCACGGGTACTCGTAAGTTGTGCCCACAAGGACTTCCCGGTGGTCGGAAACGATTCTCCCTTCTGCGGTTTCCCCTTCGATGGACACCTTCACAGGTATGTTCTTGTCAGGCCAATCGGTTCCGACGACCTTGAAGGTGAGCACGCCGTCGGCGCTTTCGGGTGCTTCCTGAATCGACGTGGGAGGGCTTGCGGCGTCGCCTTGGTTCGACGATGCGTCGGGGGAGGACCCCGAGCAGGAGGCAACCGCCAGAACGAGCCCGAGCAAGATCGATGCGGCGCCTGCCCAGAGCGTCGCCTTGGGTGCCGCTGGATTCCCCGAGGCACCCTTGCCGGCATCCTTCGCCCTTAGGAAGAGGCCTGCCCCTCCAAGGATCGCCGCTGGCAGTCCCCATTGCGCAAGACACAGGGCAAGCCCCAGCGCCACCAGCGAGAGCGGGATGTACCTCCGGTACTTCAGCCAGGTGCTTTCCGCTGCTGCCGAGGCGGCTGCGGGGCCGGTTGGCTTTGCCGGCACGGTGCGCGAGGCTGCGCTTGGGGTAGGGGCCTTGGGCGTTGGCTTGGGTTTTCCCGCAGCGGCTGTGCCCTTCCCGTGTGCGGATTCGTCTGCGGGTTCCGCATCCATACCCTTTGCCTTGTGTGGGGCGTCACCAGGGTTCTTGTGGCCGGCTTCGCCCTGGGTGCGCTCGGCATCCGTGGTTGCGGCTTCGCCTTTGGCCGATGGGGCGGCTTTGCCGGTGGCCTGGTCGGCGCCCCGGTTCGCACCTTTCCGCGCCGCAGCATCCCCTTGCCCTCCGCCGGCGCTTTCCGCAGTACGAACAAGTTTCATCTTGCCATGTGAGGGGTATTCTATCAGGCCCTCTGCCTTCAGCTCCGACCGCGCTTTCTCGCACCTGTTCTCCAGCAAAGTAGTCTTGCTTCCCTTGATCTTGTATCCCCGCTGCTTTGCCGAGAGACCCAGGCTGGACGAGACGTCTTTCACGACGGCCTCGCACGAACGCGCCCGCCCGCTGCCGAGCTCGGCCAGGATGGCAACCTTCAGCTCCTCGACCTGCGGAACGTCGTTGCGGGTGATGTTGTCTTCGTTGCTCATGGAATGGGCCTTTCGCCGTCTTGGCCGGAAGCGGGCCTGACGGCTGTCATCCTAATCGGCTATATCTATGCTGGCGATGCTTATATTACCGTTACGGTTTGAGTTTTGGAAGCGTGTGGAAAGGTTGGCGGTAGGGTGCGCGCGATTGAATAGCAGGGTAACCCGAACACCGGCGGGTTTCGCGCATCTGCAAGGCTGATGGGGTTTCCGTTGCCTTTCTTGGGGTTTGCTCGGTGGTGGCGTATCATACCGAAGGATACGGACGAACCGTGCCGCGCCGTTGCGCGCAAGGGCACGCACGCAAAGGAGAACCAGCCACATGTGCGGATTCGTGGGATTCACCGCGGTCGACTACGACCGGGAGGCCAACCAGGCCATCGTCAAGGACATGGCCGATCGCATCGCCCACCGCGGGCCCGACGACGAGGGCTTCTTCGTGGACGACGACATCGCGATGGGCTTTCGCCGCCTGTCGATCATCGACCTCGAAGGCTCCCGCCAGCCCATGCAGAACACCGACGGCACCGTGACCGTCACGTTCAACGGCGAGATCTACAACTTCCAGGAGCTGCGCGCCGAGCTCGAGGCGATGGGCTACCCGTTCGTCACGAACGGCGACACGGAGACCGTCGTCCACGGCTACGAGGCGTGGGGCACGGACGTGTTCGAGAAGCTGCGCGGCATGTTCGCCATCGCCATCTGGGACGCGCCGAAGAAGCGCCTCGTGTGCGCCCGCGACCTCTTCGGCATCAAGCCGTTCTACTACCAGCACGACGGCGGCCGCCTCATCTACGGCAGCGAGATCAAGGCGTTCCTCGCGCATCCCGCGTTCAAGAAGGAGCTCAACCGCGAGCAGCTGCCGCAGTACCTGTGCTTCGAGTACATGAACGACTCGCAGACCATGTTCAAGGGCGTGCACAAGCTGCTCCCCGGGCACTTCATGGTGTTCGAGGACGGCGAGCTGCGCACCGAGTGCTTCTACAAGATCACGTACAAGATCGACGATTCGAAGTCGCTCGACGAGTGGGCCGACGTCATCGTGGGCGCTTTCGACGAATCGGTGGCGGCGCACGAGATCGCCGACGTGGAGATAGGCAGCTTCCTGTCGGGCGGCATCGACAGCTCGTTGGCCGCGTACTGCATGGGGCAGCACGCGCCGGACATCAAGACGTTCTCGGTGGGCTACGACATCGGCTGCGAGGACAAGCTGGCCGAGATCGCCGCGCAGTCCGACTTCGAGATCAAGCTGAACGAGCTGGAGGACGCCGAAGAGTTCGCGAAGTGGGCCAACCTGCCGAACTGGCAGGTGAAGGTGGACGCGCAGGAGTTCCTCGACATCGTGCCCACCGAGCAGTACCACATGGACGAGCCCCTGGGCGCGCCGAGCGCCATCCCGCTCTTCTTCGTGAGCCGCCTGGCGCGCGAGCAGGTGAAGGTGGTGCAGTCGGGCGAGGGCGCCGACGAGCTGTTCGGCGGGTACTGGATCTACCACGACCAGTTCGAGTTCGGTAAGTACTTCCGCGTGCCGCGCCCCCTGCGCGCCGCCGCAGGCGCGGTGGCCGAGAAGCTCCCCTCCTTCCACGGGCGACGCTTCGCCATGCGCGGGTCGGGCGGCCCCGAGAAGAGCTACCAGCGCGCGAGCATGAACTACATGTGGGACGAGATCCCCAACGTGCTGCGCGATTACGACGGCCCCTGCAAGCCGTGGGAATGGTGCAAGCCGCACTTCGACGAGGCGGCGAAGCAGGACATCGACATCATCACGCAGACGCAGTACGTTGACATGGTGAGCTACATGCCCTTCGACATCTGCCTCAAGGCCGACAAGATGTCCATGTCGCAGTCGCTCGAGCTGCGCGTGCCGTTCTTGGACAAGAAGGTGCTCGACGTGGCGCTGCAGCTGCCCACGGCCTGCCGCGTGGACGATAGCCACGCGAAGTACGCGCTGCGCGTGGCCGCGAGCAAGCTGGGCTTTCAGAAGAAGGTGGCGAACATGCCGAAGCAGCCGTTCATCACGCCTTTGACCGTGTGGCTGCAGACCGACCTCTACTACGACCGCATCAAGGAGGCGTTCACGAGCGAGGCCGCGCACGAGTTCTTCAACGTGGACTACCTCGTGCAGATGCTCGACGACCACAAGTCGGCCGACTTCTCCACGGTGGAGGGCCGCGGCAAGCTCAAGATGATGCGCATCTGGAACATCTACTGCTTCCTGTGCTGGTACGAGGTGTTCTTCGGGAAGTCGAGCGAGAAGCTGGCGCCGAAGACCCAGGTGGCGTAGCCTATCGGGCGTCGAGGGAGTCGTCCGGGCGCTCAAGCTGCCGGGCCAAGACGAGGTGCAGCTTCTCGGGGAGCAGGGCAGGATCCTGGATCGTCTCGAAGTTGCCCGTCAGGGGCAGTCCATTGAACGCGCCGATGTTGATGTGCGCGAGGTAAACGTTGGGCGGCAACCCCATCGCGCATTTTCTGGCCTGCAGGCCGTCGGCAAATAGGCCGTCGCCCACCACCAGGCATACGATGTTGCGTGTCGGTTCGGCAGCGGCGCGGGCCTGCACCTGCTTGAGTGCTGCGGTGATCAGGGTTTGCTCGCTCGTGGGGTTGTTGACCAGGTTGAAGGCAAAGCGCTTGCGCTCATGATCATGGGTGAACTCCAGGGGCGTCAGCTCTGCCCAGCCTTCGCCGAAGGCAAGCAGCTGGGTGCGTATATCCACCGCACCCTGCTGCTGATCGCGCGCGGCAAGCTGTAGTGCCCGATCGATGCCTTCGACAAGGCAAACCGCCAGTGCACCGGCGCTGCTGGCATTTTTTCCTGTCATTGAGATGCTCACGTCAAGCAGCACGTATATATCCATGCCGTGAAACTGCCTGTTCTGTGGGCGGCTGCACCGCTGCCGCTTCTGCCAGATCGCATTCTCGCAACCGGACTCGAGTTGGAGATGGGCTTGCACGAGCGTGCTGGGATGCATGCGGGTGCCGCTGCGGGCAAGTCGGGCGCGGTAGCGGAAAACGCCCAACTGCTCCTGCGGAGTGGCTATGCGCACGAGAACCTCGGCAATGCGCTCGATGGTGTCGTGATAGCGCTCTGCCGTGCGCTCGTAGGACGCCCGGCCATCGTCGAGGAACGCCATGGCTTTCGCTTCGGCGGACATGCTGGGCAGGCTGAGGCTGGGCGTCTTGCCCGCCTCGACGGGTGCTTCGTTGTTGTCGGCGATCAGCTGGTCGATATTACCTTCGTTCACCGTGGCGAGCGACGCCTGGATGAACTCGGTTTCGTTAGCCTCTTGGCGCAGCGCGTTCTCGTCGTTGGCGGCATCTTTGGAAGCGCCGTAGGATTGCTCGTTGTCGTAGAGGTGCACCAGGTCGTAAAAGCTCAATGCCTCCTCATCCAACTTTATCATGCGTGTGAACAGCGGCGTTATCAGGCGCGCTGCCTGGTTGTGGCGGGCGCTGTAGGACAGGCTCTCGTCGAACAGGAGGCGCTCGAGTGCGGCAACACGCGGGTCCATGGCGGCGGCGGTGCCCAGGCATTCGACGATGAGCGGCGAGACGACCACGTTGGGCTGGTCTTCGAAAAGGTAGAGGCGCAGGGTGCGCATAAGCTGGATGTGTAGAGGCTCGCTCGCCATCACATGGGCCGCCGCGCGCGAGAGGTAGGCTTCGAAGTGCAGCTTGGCAAAGGGAATGCGGCTGATCATGCGCGCATACGCTGCCATATCGTCGATGCACGTCTGCAGGTAGCGTTGCGCGGGGGACGACAGGTTGTTTTGGTAGTCGAAGCGCTGGCGCCAGTCGTCGAGCAGGAAATCCTGCGCACGGGTTGCCACGAAGCAGGCAACCATGGTGTCGACTTCGCCAAGGGCGATGGTGCCGCGCACGCCATAACGCTTACGCGCGGCAATGTCCTCGTTGAGCTCGTGGTTTACCAGCAGGTCGATGCCGCTGCGGGTAAGCCGGCATCCGGTTTTGCCCTCGGCGCTCACGCAAACCGTGGCGGTGCGGAGCCCGCTGATTGCCGCAACGTGCTCGACCGTGCGCTTCACCTGTTCAACACGGGTGGCCATGGGTTCAGCCAACCGGGCTTAGGTCGATGCCCACCAGCAGGGCGGCTTGCCGCGCTAGGCTGGCGTTATGGTTCGATCCTGCTTGGTCAAGGGTGCGCAGCAGCTTGTCGATGAGGTAGAGGTCAAGGTGGCGTCCGGGCAGGTTTCCTCCTGCGCTGTCCTGGACGGCGCGATTGAGGGCGCGCGGCGTGATGCAGTCGGTCAGCAAAGGGGCGGTGTCTTCGCGCACGATGCTGCCAGCTTGGTCTTTCTCAAGCGAGATGGCCGCGTCTTTCGCCGGCACGGCATAGAGGTGCTCGGTCAAGGTGGCAAGATGCACCAAGGCGTTCAGCAGGTCGCGGTCGAGATGGCGGCTGAAAACCCCGTCGGCATCGACCGCCTCGCAGAGGGCGAGCCGCATCAGGGAGGGGCTGGGACGGCGCAGGGGATCCCGATCAAGGTCGGGATAGGTTCGCTCGATGACCTCAAAGCGGTCGCGGATGGCGGGGTCTAGGACCTCGCGGTGCCGATATCGCGCCGATGCTTCGTTGGCGGTGGCGAACACGGTGAATCCGGGCTGTACTACCAGGTCGATGCCCTCTTCCTGCAAAAACACCGATTCGCCGGGGCCCTTGAGAAGGATGTCCTGCAAACGCGCGATGATCGCCTGATCGCCGAAGTTGATTTCGTCGAGCAGCAGTGGAACGCCGGCGCGCATGGCGCGGGGAAGGGCTCCTTCCTCGAACACGAACGTATTGCGGGGGGCATCGTGAACCATCTTCCCTACCAGCTCGTCGCTCATCATGTCGCCCTTGACCGAGACGATGAGCGGCTCGGTGCCGTAGAGGCGCATGACGAACTTCGCCATTTGGGTTTTCGCTATGCCTTTGTCGCCGACGAGGAGGGTGGGGCGCGCCGAGAGGGCGTTGCCGACCAGCGTATCGATGTCCTGTATCATCTCGCGGTCGAACAGCAGGCCGTAGCGCCGTATGGTCTCGCGGTCGTGCAGCGCTTGGGCGCGCTCGGCTATGTCGGCCCGCGCGTTGCTGCGCGCGGCGTTCAGGTCTTTGCGCGCACGGGAGATATCCTTCTCGTAGCAGGCCAGCTCGACATCGGTGAAGGCGCGGCCGGCCTTGGCGGCATCGACCATCGTCTGCCACAAAGCCAGATGCGCATCGAGCTGGCGTTCGTGAAGCTCCGCGAGCGCGTAGGTTGCCAGGATGTCGTCTTCTTGCTGCTGGTAGTCGAGGTACTGCAAAACCGCGTCCTGCATGAGCTTTTGGGGAATCAAGCCCTCTTCGCCCAACGGAATTATCTGCTTGCGCACTTCGGGCACGATGGTCCCGTCTTCCTCGAAAAGCATGAAGCGCCCTTCTCCGTCTTGGGGGATGGTAATCCCGTATGACTGCAGGGCGGGAATATAGTGTTTGGCGAGGTTTTCAAACCGCATGATCCCCCTCGTTTCCTGGTCGGTATGGCTCGTGCTTTCACCCTAGCGCCCACCCGGGGCGACTTCATGCGCTCGAAAGGGTGAAATGATAGGGTGAAACACGGGGCGAAATGAACGTGATCAGGCGATACGTTTCCTTCTTGGACTCTGAAGAAAAGAAGGATGGTTGCGGGCATTCGATCTCGCCCTGTCTCTCACCCTGTCAAACCACCCGGGTAGTAGCTGTACGGAGGGGTGAGAGGGGTTCACTATCGTCGAAAGCGTACTGCGGGGATGGTTTGCGGTGTTGGCATGATGGCGCACAAGGAGGATGAAAGCATGGAGATCCGGGTTGAGGGCAGGCGTGTTGAGGACGAGTCGGTAACGCTGACGGTGCGCGTGGCTGCAAGCGAGCTGGAGTCGCTCGAGCGCGGCGCCTGCTTGGTGGTGGCCCAGCGAAACAACATCGATCTGGGCGGCAACGAGACGGCACGCCAGCTGCTCGAGAGCGCGCTTGGCGTATCCGAGGCGGCGTCGCTGGTGACGCAAACCATGAAGAACTTCGTCGCACCGTTTGCCCTGTCATCGGAAAGCGAAGACTACTCGGTGGTGGGCGCGCCAATCTTCGATGCCGATCGCAGATTGGAAGCCGAAGGGGATTTAGTCTTCGATGCAACGTGGACGCGCCTCGGCGCCGTGACGCTTTCCTCCTACGAACCCCTTGAGCTGGCGGTTCCGCCCGTTTCGGTGAGCGAGGCCGAAATCGATGCGCGGATGGAGGAAGTGGCGCAGACCTACACCGGCGTCGAACCCGATGAGAGCCGCACCCAGGTTGCCGAGGGCGATGTGGTGCAGATATCGATGGACTGCCTGAAGGACGGAGAGCGCTTCGAGCAGCTGTGCTTCGCCAACCGCTTGTACCGAGCGGGCTCGGGGCAGATGCCGGATGGCTTCGACGAGGCGCTTGCCCATGCGCCCGTGGGCAGCATGGTGCACGTCGATTTCCTGCTGCTGACGCGCGAGGAGCTCGATGGGACGCTTTCGGGTCCTTCTGTGTGCGCGGAGGTGAAAGTGGAGGCTATCATGCGCGAGGTGGCCTGCGTGCTGAACGACGACTTCATCTCCCAGAGCATTCCCGGCGCCAGCAGCGTGGTTGAACTGCGGGAGCTGTCCCGCAAGGAGCTTGAGCGGCAAAAGGCGGAGCAGATGCGCCATTACCGCAACTTCCTCGCGGCGGGCGAGCTTGCCAAGCGCATCGAGGGCTACCTTCCCGATGCGGCCTACGATGCCGTGGCCGACCAGATGATGGATTCGCTGTACGAGCAGGCCCGCGCCCAGCATACGACGGTCGACGAGCTTCTGAGCGCGCAAGGCTCGAGCGAGGAGGAGTACCGCATGATGGTGCTTATGCAGGCACGCGCCCAGCTGCGCCAGGGGGCTGCGCTCGACGCGTGGGCCAGGTATCGCGGCCTTGAGATAACCGACGCCGACGTCGATGCGTTCTTCGCCTCTTCGGCGCAGGGCCGGGGCGCCCAGATGCGCGAAGAGGTTGAAAGCGGCGGCTATCTTTACCTGGCGCGCGAGGGTGCCTTGCGCCTCAAGGCAAGCGAGGATCTGGTGGCGTGCTCCACGTTGATTGAAGATGCTTCTCTGCAAATGCCGGCAGGGTCTGCTCCGGCGGTAGGAAAAGTAGCATAATGGCAGGGTGGATACCGGCAGCGCACGGGTTGGCAAGGGGGAAGGACCATGGCGGCAGGCATACCTATGAAGGTTTCGCATGACGTTGCTTTGGCGAAGATCACTCCACCTCGCCGCTCGTCTCTCTCCATCGACCGGGACGGTGCGCTGCAAAGCCTGATCGAGTGCTTGAGCGGCAAGATCGTGACGGTTGAGGCTCCGGTGGGGTCGGCAAGAAGCGGCTTTCTGGCGGAAGCGTACCGGCGCCTTGGTGATGATGCCGAGCATTGGCGAACAGCCTGGTTGTCGGTGGATGATGCCGACGACTGCGATAGGTTGGCGCGCCATGTGCTTGCCGCCCTGCATACGGTATGGTCCGAGCTCGATATGGTCGAGCTGGTTCGGCTTTATCAGGAAAACCCTACTTATTTTTGGGTTGCGCTCAGCAACTTCCTGCTTGAACGCGCCTCCGATGTGGGGGTGGATGTGGTTTTGCTCGTCGACGACCTACATAGGGCGGCCCCCGACGCCATAGCGGAATTCCTCAATTCGGCGGCGCGCTATTTCCCCGAAACGGTGCACGTGGTAGCCTCGGGAAACTACCTGTTGTGGGAGCACATCGATTTGGCTTTTCGTGACGAGGTGCGCATGTTCCCCTCGGATAAGCTCAATTTCAGCCAAGACGAGGTGGAGGCCATCTTGAGACAGGCCATGGACGCTCAGACATCGCCTCGGGTCTCCTACGTTTCCGAAACACCCATCAAGCTGGATGCGCGGGATTTAAAGGCGCTTGCGGCTGATCTGTGGGGTATAACGAACGGCTGGTCGCTCGGTGTTCGCACGTATGCCGATGCGCTTGTCCGCGGGTCGATCGACTGTTCTGCAACGGTGGACGAGCGCGCGCTCGGCCAGATGCTCAACCGTTTCTTCCGCAGCAGCGTGTTGGATGCGCTGCCCGAAGATCTGGCGCAGTTCGTGATAGAGGTAGCGCTGACCGATACGGTGTGCGCCGACTTGTGCAATGCGCTGACCGGGCGCACCGACTCCAAGTTCGTCCTGCGCGATTTGCGCATACGGGGGTGCTTTCTCAGCCCGTGCGCCAACGAGGCGGGCTGGTTCGAGTTCCATCCGCTGTTTCGCCGGTGGCTGCGCATGAAGCAGGGGCAAATGGACGCCAACCATCTGCTTGAGCTCTGCCGGACGGCAAGCGACTGGTACGAGGCGCACCAGATGACCTCCGAGGCGGCGAAGTACCTGCTGATGGCGTCAGATTCCAACTTCATCGAGAACCTGGCCCAGGCCTCGGGATATGAATCGCAGCGCACCGGCATGTCCTACTTCGATTGGATCAGCCGCATCACGGCAGCTCGGTTCACCGAGTCTCCCCAGTTGGCGCTCCATGCGGCATGGGGGTACGTTATCTGCGCCCGAACGGACGAGGGCTTGCGCTGGATCGAGGTGTTCGAGCGCGCCGCAGCCCACGAGCCTGGTCAGGACGGACCCGATGCCTCGATCGTGGTTGACCTGTTCCGGGCAAAATGCCTTGAGATGGACTGCCTTCACGATGAAGCCATGGCCAAAAGCGAGGCTATCCTGCGCTCCCACGAGGAAGAGCTCTCCCTTCCGCAGCGTTGCCTGCTGCTGCACTCGCTGGCGGAATCGTATGCACGCAGAGGCCGCTTCGACGAGGCACTGAAGAACTATCTGCAGGCGGAGGTCATGGCCGAGCTGGGTAAATCGGACTTCTACCTTGCCATGTGCCGCATGGGCATCATCTCCTTGCGCATTGCGCAAGGAGAGTTGAAGGAAGCCCTCGAGCTGTGCGAGAAGGCGCTTGCCGAATGTCCCGATACCGTTATCCCGTACGGATCGCTGCTTGCCTCCAAGGGATACCTCTGCGTGGAGATGGACCGGTTGGAAGAGGCGCGCGAGTGCGTCGAGCGTGCCCACCGTATCGTGTCCACGTCTCGCAACGTGGATATGCTCTACGAGGCCGAGGCCGAGCGCGCCCATTACTACGCGGCGGCGGGGAAGCACGCCCAGGCTTTCAACCTGATAACGAAGACGGCACTGCAGATGGGCACGGCAAGCGTGCCGCGCAGCATCAACCTGCTCGTGCATGTCAGGCAAGCCCAGGTTGCGTTGGCTATGGGGTATATCCCCGAGGCGGATGCGGCGGCGAGGCGCCTCGAGGCGGGCATCGGCCGGGGTGATATCGACTTCGAGCTGGCCGGCTTGGCCGTGCGCGCTGCCGTGGACGATGCTTCGGGAAGCGTCGGCGACCCCGACGACATCCTGCCGCTCGTCGAGCGCGCGTGCGGAGCGGGGCTCGGCTTGCGCGAGCTTGAGCTTTCCCTTCGGGCGACCGAGCGTTTGGCGGCATGCGGAAGGCGCTCCGATGCGCTCATGTACCTCAACCGCGCGCTCAGGCTGCAAGCCGGCCAGCAGGTGGTAGGCCCCTTCTTGCGTGCCGGCGGGAAAATCCGCGCGCTGCTCCACGAGATCGTGGACGTGCGCAAATCCGGCGGACAGGCCCGTCAGCTTGCGAAGGCGGTGCTGCATCGCTTCGGAGCCAACGAAGCCGAGGAGACGGTGCTGGAGCGTACGGCGAATCCTATGGCCCGCTTCGGCTTGACCGAGCGCGAGTGCGAAGTGCTGGAGCTCCTTGACGCGGGCCTTTCCAGGCGCGAGATTGCGGAGATGCTCACCGTGTCGCTGAACACGGTGAAAAGCCACGTGGGCGGTATCTACAGCAAGCTGGGCGTCACCAACCGCATCGACGCCTTCTCTATCGTCCACGACGGCGAGGACGAATAATCGCGCCCCGCCCCCGCCCCAGCCGGCATCGGCGGGGGCGGGGGCACGTCTCTGCCTCACCCTGCCTCTCATCCTAGGCTCCCTCCCCGGAATAGGCTGGGGAAACCACCTTGGGCGCGTCATGCCCTCCGCTCCCTCCCTCAATAGAATGGTCTCAACGGCATGCGAGCGGAACCCGGGCTTGCTCGCATGTGACTTTCGCGGGGCTGGGAGAATGCCCCGCACAGACTATTCGAGAGGGGCTTCAATGGAACTTAAGAAGACCGAACGGGTCGAGGTCAAGCTTCCTGCCGACATGCCGAACAAGTACATCGACGAGACCGGTGTCCAATGGACGTATTCCCGCTGCTTCTACTGCCACATGAACTGCGGCATCGTCATCGGCGCCGACACCAAGACCGACCGCGTGGTGGAGATTCGCGGCAATTGGAAAGAGGGTACGGTGCTGTGCGACCGCATGGGCGAGCGCGGCCAGAAGGCCATCCAGATGCACTACCATCCCAAGCGCATCAACCATGCTCTGAAGCGTGCCGGCGAGCGCGGCGAGGACAAATGGGAGGAGATCCCCTACGAGCAGGCGATGGACGAGATCGCCGACAAGCTGCAGGCGCTTATCGACAAGTACGGCCCCGAGACGTTGGTCTCTTCCGAGGGCACGTACCGCTCCGACCACCTGTGGGCGCGCACCCGCTTCTTCAACAACCTCGGCAACCCGGGCAACGTCATCGATCCCGGCACCATCTGCTGGTGCTGGAACTACACGCTGAACATGGCCATGGTGGGCTGGCCTATCGAGGCCATCTCGCCGGTGGGCATCGACCAGTCCGATACGTTCGTGGTGTGGGGCCTTTCGGCTTCCGAGAAATATGGCCCGCAAAGCCCCATGTGGCGCCAGTACCTGGCTGCGATGGACCGCCCCGGCAAGAAGCCGAAGATGATCGTCATCGACCCGTACTGCACCACGCAGGCCCTGCTTGCCGACATCTGGATGCCCATCTACCCCGGCACCGACCATGCGCTTGCCCTGGCTTGGCTGCACGAGGTCATCGAGAACGGCTGGTACGACGAGGAGTTCATCAAGTGGTGGTCGAACGGCCCGTTCCTGCTGGACAAGAAGACCAAGCACACCATTCGCGCCGACCAGGTTAAAGAAGGCGCCGCGCACTCCGACTTCGTGGTGTGGGACAACCTTGCCAGCAACATCTTGCTGTGGAACTCCGACAAGAACGAGTGGTTCGCCGACGGCGACGTCGACCCGGCTCTGAGCGGTACCCATACCATCTCGCTGCTCGACGGCTCCACGGTCGAGTGCTACACCGCTTGGGATGCCATCAAGGAGATGGCCGAGCCCTACAGCCCGCAGTGGGCATCTCCCATCACCGGCATCCCCGAGAACAAGATCGCCGATTCCGCCCGCGTGTACGCCACCAACGGCAACGCGTTCATCACCTGGGGCCTCGGAGGCGGCGACCAGGCCGGCCCGAACGCCTCGCGCCTGTGCATCACCAAGACCATTCTGCGTATCATCTGCAACTACATCGACAAGCCGGGCGGCGAGTACGTGGGCGAGCCCGGTGTCGTGCAGGCCGACGGCTCCAAGCCGTTCCCGTACCGCGATGCCGAGATGGAGATGTCCGAGCTCGTCACGCCCGAGATTCGCAAGAAGTACATCGGCTACGACCAGTTCCGCGCTATGAGCTGGAAGGGCTACGAGCCGATTTACGACGCCTACATGAAGATGTTCGGCGTTCCGCGCCCGATGCTGCATCAGCTGTTGTGCTCGCCGGTGCTGGTATACGATGCCATGGAGTTCGGGGATCCCTATCCCATCAAGGCCATGATCATGTGGTCGTCCAACCCGTTCGCCTGGGCGCCCGATCCGCAGCGCCTGTACAAGATCATGAAGAACAACCTGGAGCTTATCGTCTCCGTCGAGTACTGGAAGACCCCTGCCGCAGCTATGGCCGACTACATCATCCCCGGCTGCGACTCCCTCGAGCGCCCGTGCTTCACCACCGCCGAGGATTCCAACGACTTCGTGGTGTGCGGCGACCGTGGCTCCAAGCCGGTGGGTGACCGCGTTATGGACTACGACTTCTTCCGTGGCCTGGGCATCCGCATGGGTCAGGCCGAGGCTTGGCCGTGGGAGACCTACGAAGATGTCATCAAGCACCGTATCTCGCGCGGGGTCGACGTGGATTACACCACGCTGTGCGAGCAGGGTACCTGGTTCCCCGGTCCCACCCGCTCCTTCAAGTACGCCGAGACGCTGCCGAACGGCCAGACCAAGGGCTTCGCGACGCCCACCCGCAAGGCCGAGATCTACCCCACGCTCATGGAAGATCTGGACTACAGCGCGCTCCCGTACTACCGCGAGCTGCCCGAGACGCCGCTTTCGAATCCAGAGCTTGCCAAGAAGTACCCGCTGCGCCTGACCACCGGCGGCCGCGTCTCGGTCCTGTACCACTCTGAGAACCGCGTTCCCGGCCAGGGTACGCGCTCCATCTTCCCGTATCCCAGCGTGTACATGCACCGCGAGGATGCCCGTGCCTGCGGTGTGCGCGACGGCGACTGGGTGTGGATCGAGAACGAGCGCGGCCGCATCAAGCAGGTTGCCCATGTCGACCAGGCCATCATCAAGGGCACTGTGCAGGCCATGCCCTCGTGGTGGTATCCGGAGCTTCCGGCGGAGGAGCCGTGGAGCCAGGGTGCGTTCATCTCCAACGTCGGCTGTTTGGTGGATGGCACGGTCAGGGGTTCCGACGAGGCCACGGGAACGTGGACGAACCGCGGCCTGCTCTGCCGCATCTACCCGTGCATCGATCCTGCCGACCGCACGGACGTGACGGTGACGGGCGACCAGTTCATCGAGGGCGACACCTATTTCAACGACCAGTACGACAAGCTGGGCTGCCGTGAGATCAAGCGGATCGACTGGGAGAACGACGATCCGGGCCAGCATCCCAAGTGCACGTACGACACGCTCGGCAAGTAGCAGGCTGTCGGGACGGGAGAGGTGGTTCGCTCCCGTAACGAGTGGAACCGAGGGGACGGCAGCTGGTGCTGGCGCCCCCTCGACGGAGCGTTGAAAGACAGCGCGTGGCGGCACGGTGAGCGCGGACGCACCGCGGCGGGGGAGGAGACGTCCCATGACGTTTTGGTCGCAATTCTTCGAGATGCTGTTTCTGGTGGGCTTCGGTATCGCCTGGCCTTCCTCCATCGTGAAATCGATCCGCTCGAAAACGGCGAAAGGCAAGAGCCTACTGTTCTTGAGCATATCGTTTTGCGCCTACCTGTGCGGAATCACCTCGAAGTTCATGGCTACGTCCTTGAGCTACGTGGTGGTGTTCTACGTGATCAACCTTTGCTTCGTGGGAACCGATATCGTGCTGTACTTCATCAACTCGAAGCGCGACAAGGAACGCGAGGCGCAGGCGGCGTGCGCGTTGGAAGACGGCTAGACACCGCGTTTGCGGCGTGCGGCTTGCCGTAGGACTGGATGGATGAATGGCTTACGGACCTCTCAGAACCCATTTCACTTCGCGAAAGCGCATCACGATAGATGCTGGCCTGTGCGTGGGCTGCAAGCTCTGCATGCGCTGCTGCCCTTTGGGCAAGGTGATCGGCTACGATGCGGACGCGCGCCGTGCCTATGTGGACGATGCCTTGGTGTGCGGCGGGTGCGGGGCGTGCCTGCGCATCTGCCCCGCCAACGCCGTGCATATGGAGGAAGAGCTCGTGAAAGGAGCGCTTTCTCCTCGTATGGTGCCCGTTATCGCTCCCGGTCAGCATCGTGCCACCCCTTGAACCGCCCCTCTTCTCACCGTGCGATAGGGTGGGGTAAACCACGCAGGCAGGGTCATGTTCTGCATGGCATCCGCCCCTACAATAGCGAACAGGGAAAGCGGCGAGGACAGGCTGCTTTCATTTCAAAAGGAGGTTTTCCCATGTGCTTCAGACCGTCGACCCCGGTAGTCAACAATCCCGAAGGCGCAGGCAGCTCAAGCGCTCCCGGGGCTCCTAGTGCCCCTGGTGCCCCGGGAGCCCCTGGTGCCCCGGGAGCCCCTGGTGCTCCCGGAGCCCCCAAAGCTCCCGGGACGCCTGGTGCCCTTGGCGCTTCCGCCACGCCTGAATCCCCCGAGGCTCCCTTCCGAAAGTAAGCGGGAGCATCGGGTTCTCGTTGTGCGTTCGCCAGGTCAACGGCCTTGCTACCGTTGAGTGCAGGCTGGCGGATGGGTGGGGCGATGTCGGGCGCAGGTGATAGGCTCGTCGCATCAACCGATGCGATAGGAGTGACCCCATGCCCGCCGAAACCCTCGTCCCGCCCCGATTCCGCGCGCCGGAGCCGCAGCCGCGCCGTCGTGCGCTCACGCTTGCGATCGTCGTCTGCGCCCTTGCCGCGGTGCTCTTTGCGCTTGCCCCTGGCCAGGCCGACGCCGCTCCGGCAGGGCCGTTCGATGTGGAGGGGCCCGCCGATGCCTACGCGTGGGATGGCGCGGTGCTCTCCGTCACGGGCGACGGCGTGACCATCGCCGGCATGGCGGACCCGGCCTCGGCGGCGATGGGCGACGTGCGGATCGCCGCGGGCGTGGGCGCGATCAACGTGGGCTCGGGCGTGCGCATCGGCACGCTCTCGTTCGCCGGGGTCACGGCGCTTCGCTTGGACGGTGCCGGCAACGAGGTGCAGGCGTTCGACTTGACGCGGCCTGCCAACGTGAGCGGCCCCGGCTCCGTCACGATCGCCGAGGCCACGCTTCCCCTTGACCTGCTGCCCTCGGCCACTGTCACGCTCACGGGCGGCGCTTATAGCATGTCCATCTGGGCCGGAGCCACGCTCGTGCTCGAGCCGGGAGCCAGCCTCAGCAACATCACGCATTTCGGCGGCACCCTCGATCTCTCGCATATCGTGTTCGGCGCCCCCGTGCGGGTGCTGGGCTACTCGGTGGGCGGCGATTACACGTCGAACACCATCGTGGCGCCGTTCGGGGCGACGCGCCTTTCCGAGCTCATGACGCTCGACCACCTGTTCGTGAACGGCGGCGACACCGCCATCGTGGAGGACGGCGAACGCGTGGGCACGCTCCAGGACGACGGCTCATTCCTCATCACCGCCACGCGCACGGTGACGTTCGCAGGCTGGGAGGGCCAAGTGCTCGCCACCGAGGAGGTGCCGCTGTTCAGCGCAGCAACCGCGCCCGATGTGGAAGCCCCCGAAGGCTATCGCTTCACAGGATGGGATGTCGATTTCTCGCATATCGTGCAGAACCTGACCGTAACGGCCCGGTTCGAGAAGCTGCCCGATCCCGCGCCGCAGCCCGAGCCGGCCTCGGCTCCGCCGACGGGCGGGTCGGGCGCGCCCTCTGCTGCACCGGCGTCGACGTCGGTGCCTGCATCGAGGTACTACCCGGCCCCCAAGAAGCTCGCCGCAACGAGCGATGCGGCCGGTTGGGGGCTCGGGGCAATCGCAGCCGCCGGCTCCGCCGCAGCCGCGGCGGCGGTCGTGGCTGCGGCGGCAGGCAAACGCCGCGGGTAGGCCGCGTACCGAGACGCGCTACGCCCGGCCGCGCCCCAGCTTGCCGGCCACCTTGCCCACGATGTTGCCAACGAACGCCGCTTCCGGTACGTGCAGCTTGATGGCCAGGCCGAACGTCACCGCCAGCGACACCAGGCCACCGCACGCCACATAGGCGAGCGCCTGCGGGATGGACCCGGACAGCGGCCCGACGAACGTCGTGAGCGCGAACAGCACGCCGCCGCCCGACGCCGCGCCCAGCCCCCCGAACACCAGCGCCACGAGAAACGCCTTCGCCGTGGAGCGCAGCCCGAACGGCCCCAGGCGGCGGCGCAGGTACGCGAACAGGCACACGTCGGCCACCACGTAGAACAGTACCTCGCCCACGGCGATGATCTCGATGGGGAAGCTCTCCGCGTGCGACGCGCCGAACATCGTGAGCGCCACCTGGGCGGCGCCCGCCACGAAGTTGAACGCCGCGAACACGCCCATCTTGCGCAGGCTCGAGAATATCTTCTGCAGGTACGTGTTCACGCCGTACACCGGCAGCGCGAACGCCAGCACGCTCATGTACGAGGCGATGGACGCCACGTTCTCCGCCGTGAACGCGCCGGCGCGGAACACGGTGATGAGCGGCAGCGAGAACACCATGAGGTACAGCGCGAAGGGGATCATGAAGAACAGTATCTGGTTCGTGCCGCTCACGATGCCGCGCTTCACGCCCTTGGCGTTGCCCTCTGCCTGCATGTCGGCCAGCTCGGTGAACATGGCCGTGGTAATGGGCACGGCCAAGAACGAGTAGGGGAGCGTGAACCATTGGCGCGCGTACAGCAGGATGGAAGGCCCGTTGTCGGCGAAGCTGTACGCCGCCGCGTTCTGCACCGACACCACCGCGAACGAGCATACCATGACGAACAGTGCCGGCACGCCCAGCGAGAGCGTCTCGCGCAGAGCCGGGTCGCGCAGGTTCATGCGCGGGCGCAGCCTGATGCCGTTGCGGCGCAGTGCCGGCAGCTGGATGGCCAGCGCCACGAACACGCCCAGCGGGTTGCCGATGGCTATGACGTAGAGCGCCGCGTCGGGGTTGCCCGGCGCGAGCGCCGCGTACGTCAGGAACGACACGATGACCACGATGCTCTGCGCCGCCGGCGCGATGGCCGACCACAGGTAATCGCGGTTAGCGTTGAGCAGGCCCGATATGATGGCCGTGGCCCCGGAGAACACGATCTGGATGGCGAAGAACTGGAAGAAGAACACCGATTGCGCCATCTCGCGCTGGTCGGAGTAGAAGCTCTGCGTGTAGATGAAGAACGAGGGGAACGCGATGCAGAGCGCCGACACCGCGCCCAGCAGCACCACCACGATGGTGAGCAGGGTGGAGGCGTACTCGTTGCCCGCCTGCTGCCCGAGCCTCTTCTTCACCGACATATACACCGGCAAAAACGCCGTCACCAGGATGCCGCCTATCACCAGCTCGTAGAGCTGGGAAGGCAGGTTGTTGGCCACCTGGTAGGAGCTGGAGAGCAGCGTTGAGCCCAGCGCGAAGGCCATGGTCCAGGTGCGCACGAAGCCCAGCACGCGCGAGACCATGGTGCACATGCTGATGAGCGCGGCCGACGACCCAACGGCGGCCGCGTCGCCCTGCGCGGCATCGTCCGTGCGCGCGAGCGCCGTCTTGTCCACGCCGGCGTGCTTGCTGACGATGGGCAGCTCGGAGGTCGAGCCGGGGAAGGCCGCCCGTTCGGCGCGGCGGCTCGCCACGGCCGCAGCCCGCGCCGCCGCGCGCGGGTCGGGCGTCTGGGGCTCGAAGGGGTCGCGTGCCGGCGCCGTGCGGTCGGGACCGGCATGGTTTCCGCCGATGCGTATCTCCGACGTCTCGCCGGGCGCCGCGCCGCGCAGGCGGGCCTTCGCGCTGGCAGGGTCGAGCCGGGGCTCCGGGCGCGGAACGACCTGCTGCGCCACGGCGGCCGCGATGGCCGTGCGGTCGAGACCCGCATGCCGCCCGCCCACGCGTATCTCCGACGTCGAGCCCGGATCGGCCGCGCGCGCATGCGACGGCGTCGCGGCGCGCTTGGCGGGGGCGGTCGGAGAAGCGGGCGTGGGGGCTGGTGTCGGCTCGGCAACGCGCGTATGTTGAGCTCGTGCGAGCTTGTCGGACATGGACGGACGCTTTCTTGCGCATCGGATATAATGGCCCATCATAGCAAACCCGGAAAGAAGACCCTCATGCGCATCCTCATCGTACGCAATAATTCCAACTCGAAGGCCGTGGACGCCTCGCTTTTGCTGGCCACGTACCTGGCCACGCAGGGAGCGGATTACACGCTCGTGGACTCGTCGGACCTGTCGTGCCGCGGCGACCACGAAGGGCTGAACGCGGCGCTTGCCGACGGGGTGGAGATGGCCGTGGTGCTGGGCGGCGACGGCACCATCCTGCGCACGGCGCGCCAGATCGGCACGTCGGGCGTGCCCATCCTGGGGGTGAACTTCGGCCGCCTGGGCTTCTTGGCGAACACGAGCGACGAGGGGGTGGTGGCCGTGGTGGCCGCCGCGCTCGCCGGCGACGTGGTGGCCGAACAGCGCACGAACCTGCGCATCGACGTGGTGTGCGAGGGCGAGCGGGACCGCTGGGGCGACGACGACCTCATGTCAGACGGTCCCGACGAAGAGGGAAGGCCCGACGGGGCGCCCTCCGCATCCGGGTTCCCCTGCGGAAGCGATGCGCGCACGTTCTTCGCGCTCAACGAGCTGGCGGTGACGCGCGGCGCGCATGGCCGCATCATCGACTTCGGCTTGAGCATCTCGGGTGCGCACATCGCCGACATGCGCGGTGACGGCCTGGTGGTGGCCACGGCAACGGGCTCCACGGCCTACGCGCTCTCGGCCGGCGGGCCGCTCGTGTCGCCGGGCTTCGCGGGTCTCGTGGCCGTGCCGCTCGCGCCCCATACGCTGCACTCGCGCGCCATCGTCACGGCGTCCAACGACGTGGTGGAGATGGACCTGTCGCACAACGCCGACACCCGCGAGGCCACGCTGTTCGTCGACGGCGAGCTGCTGGAGTTCGAGCGCCCCGTGCGCCGCGTCTACGTCCGCCGCGGCGACACCCCCACGGTACTGCTGCGCTACCAGCGGGAAGGCTTCTACGAGCATGCGGCGCGGGTGTTCTTCTAGGTGCATGCGTGTTGATAAATATGCGTGTTCTACTGGGATTTTACCTGCCTATATGCCGAAAATAGAATAATCGTTGTATCCGGTCTCGGTTGACTTCGCCACCCCCCCTGTCGTATCTTAGCTTACTAAGTTCCATGCCTCAGCATGCGAACCGGACCAAGGGGTTATACGTATGAGCAAGCAAGACAGCCAGAGCACGCAGAGCTTTCCAGTAGACGACACCGAACTGAATGCTTCCTCGCACCAGGCGGATGGCGGAAACACCGCCGATAGTGCCGCGGGCAAGCAGGGTTCGGGTGCCGTTCCTGATTCGACATCTGCCGAACAGGCCTCCCAAACCGGGGCTTCTGACTCTCATTCAACTGCAACGAACGCTGCCGTCGAGACGGCCAAGAAAACCGGGAAGATTCTCGGGATGTCCAAGCACGTCTTCGCCGGCCTGGTGGCCGTGGTAGCCGTGGCTGCCGCCGTTACCGCGGGCGTCGTGCTGACGCAGCAGCCGGCCGTGGAGGACTGGTTCGACTCGAATGCCGCCCAGGGCCAGTTCGAAGGCAAGTCCAAGGAAGAGATCCAAGCCGCCCTGAACGAGGAGGTGGCGAAGGGCATGATGAACATCTCCATCGCCGCCGTCATCACGTTCCCCGACGGCGCGTCCGAGGGCGAGGCGCGCATCGAGAACATCGCTGCGAACCCGATGGACCAGAAGGTGACCATCACGCTCAAGGATACCGAAGAAACGGTTTACGAGTCCGGCGCCATCGCGCCCGACCAGCACATCCAGAACATCAAGCTGTCGCGCGACCTGGAGCCCGGAGAGTACGCCGCCGTGGCCACGTTCACAGGTTATGACCGCGAGACGCATAAGAAGACCGGCCAAGCGGCCGCCGAGATCACGTTACGCGTCGAAGGCTAAGACAACCTTCGACGAGAGATAGTCAGAGCATGTCAGACAACGTAAGGGCACATCAGGAAAGGGAAAGTATCATGACGAAGACGAGCCGGTTCAACTACGTCAAGCGGGGTCTGGTAGGCGTATGCGCCGCCACGATGCTGACGGGACTTTGTGCGGGAACGGCGTTCGGGGCGGATTCGGACAACAACACAAACGTTGAAGTTACGACTCCCTCAGCTCAGTTGTCTGCCTCGGTCCCAACTAGCGTGTCGGTTGCTTTGAAAAACGACGGAACGTTAAACGCCAAAGGCGATATGAACTTCACTGTAACAGGCCCGTATCAGGTGGTTGTGAAAAGCGTAAAGGCAGTAAAGGAGGACGGATTCACTATTTCTGGTCAAGCAAGCATGACTGCTCAAAATGCGGTTGCTGCAAAAATTCAGGTAGGTAGTGATGCTTCTGGAGCTTTCGAGATTAGCGGGATCACTGAGACGGCGAAAACGTTCGATACGCCTGGAGTTATCGATCCGACCTCTGGTCTCACTTGCTCTATTACTGAGTTGGTTATGAAGAATATGACAGCTGAAAACGAAAATAAGGCAATCACTCCATTCCATCTTGTCTGGACTGTCGGCATCCCTAGTGCTACTCCTGCTGCATAACTCTGGTACAGCGTCAGTTTGCTGGGCGGACTAGGATTTTTTCGTTTGAGGACATTAAGACACATCTTTAGCAAAGCCGCATCCGTAGAGGGTGCGGCTTTGCTACTTTGCCTCTTTCTGATTTTCAATTTGTGGCCGGCAACTTACTCGTTTGCTGCTTCGAAGGCGACTTCTGGCGAAATGTCTTTTTCGATGGAAGCTACTTCTGAAACTGCATCCGATGCGACGAATTCCGTCGAAGCTCCTATTCTCGTCGACGATAAGGACAACGTGATCGTCGCAACTCCCTCGACTAAACCTGCAATGCCAACCGCTCCGGTCGAGCCCCCTTCAACTCCTACCGTTCCCGAGTACGAGAACGCCTGGCCCATCGGGCTCGACGAGACTGCGGCGGTCGTTGCCGAGTTGTGGGATGATGGGACGTTCGTCGTGGACGGGGCGGGGGATACCCTCGCGTTCGAGAGTGCCGACGAGGTGCCGTGGCTTGCGGATGGCGTGGCAGACGACATCAAGCGCGTCGTGTTCGCCGACGCGGTGGAGCCTGCCAGCCTGGCGCACTGGTTCGAGGGGTGCGCGAACCTCGAGGAGGTCGCAAACGTCCCCGCCGACGTCAAGGACCTCACGCGCGCGTTCTTCGACTGCCCGAAGCTCGTGGAGCTGCCGGACGATCTCGCGTTCGCTGACGATGCGATCCTCGAGGAGTGCTTTGGCTTCGCCGAGCCGCCCGACGAGCCGCTGTCCACCGTCTACCGTGGCACGGACGAGAACGTGCTCGCCTACGCGTGGGACCTCGACGGCCGCGCGCTCGTGAACCCCGACGCGCCCGGGCTGCCTGCGGTCGAGGAGCCGGCCGACCCCGAGGCTCCCGCCGACGACCCCTCCGACAAGCCCGCTGACGATCCCGCCGAGGACGCTGTGGAGGCGCCGCTGCCTGAAAGCGACGAGCCCCTCGCTCCGATGGAGGAAATGCCCGAGCCCGAAGCCGATTCCGCCGCGCCGGACGCCCCCGAGGAAGAGGCTGTCCAGGTCAACATCACCATCCCCTCATCGGTTTCCATGATGCTGGGCGAGGACGACCTCAACAGCGCCACCATCCCTGTCATGGTGGCGAACCGCTCCGAGCGCGCCGTGGCCATCACGGGTGCGCGCCTCAAGCGCTCCGACATGGACCTGCCGGGCGGTTCGTGGTCGCTCTCCACCCAGGGCGGCGCCACGACGTTCGTGCAGGACGCCCGCTTCACACCGCTCGGCCTGGAGGTGACGTTCGACCGCCCCGTCATCCTCGCCGCCGGCGACATGGGCACCCAGCTTGTCTGGCACGGCACCTTCACCGACTACGGCATGCGCACCCTGCTCGACGCCGTCATCGCCTCCGGCGACTCCGGCTTCACCTACGGCTCCATGATCTGGATAGTCTCAGCCGCCTGATCGGCTTGCTTCCCTTGGAGCAATCTTTTCATTCCAGTGGTTGCGGCGAACGTGTCGCCTCTAATATGCGAGGCCGGCCTTCTTGCATTTGATGGCATCGAGTCGCTATAATGCAAATTACCGGCGGTGCCCAGGACGGCGAGTTTAACGGGCTTCACCATCCAGGTTGGGCGGCGCGGGTACTAGTGGGAGGCCGGGTTAATCCCGGCCTTTACCATCTCCTGGTTCCCTCCCTGCTTCGTCCGCGTTCTTATGGTTCGTCCACAAGGCGAGGAAGAAACTCGCGAGCGTGGCTATCGCTGCGTAGGCGTTAAGAATTTCTAGAACTGCGTTCATAGGCGAACACTCCTCTCGAAAGAAGCGCCACCCGAGCGCGGACACCGCCGGCACACTCATTCTACGCCTTGAACGCGCACTTGGATAGAGGCTATTTAGCCTGGTAAAAAGCAGAAAATTGAACGAAAATGCACTGGATTCCTGCAAGGTTTTGGAAAGATCCGTGCAAGGTTTTGCCGGTGTTTTGAGAGCCCTCGTGAGAACGCCCCCCTCGCCTTGGAATTCTGAGGTGAGGGGGGCGTTCGATAGCGTTCGTTGCGCGCGCCGTTTTACTTGTGATAGTACCGGTGCTGCTCGTACTTGGGCTCGCAGCAGACGTTGATGCCGAGGGTACGGTAGAGCTTCTCGTCGGTGGAGGAGATGATGACCGAGAAGTACGCGTCGCAGCCGCGCAGGTCGTCGATGTGCTCGATGAGCTTGGCGGCAAGCGGGTCGGTGGCGGAGCTGATGGACAGCGCGATGAGCGTCTCGTCGGAGTGCAGGCGCGGGTTGCGGCTGTGCAGGCAGTCGGTCTTCAGGCGGCAGATGGGCTCGATGACCTCGTCGCTGATGACGTCGATCTCGTCGTCGACGCCGGAGACGCCCTTGAGCGCGTTCATCATGAGCGACGACGCCGCGCCCAGAAGCGACGACGTCTTTCCCGTGACCACCGAGCCGTCCGGCAGCACCATGGCGCCCACCGGGCCGCCGGTTGTCTCCTCCTTCAGCAGCGCGGCCGAGCGGGCCGGCGAGAAGCTCGCGTTCACGCCGGCCTGGTTCATCAGCAGCTCCAGCTTCTCCACGTGCTCCTGGCCCGTGCCGCTGCGGCGCGTCTCCACGGCGGTCTGGAAGTAGCGGCGCACGATCTCCATCTTCGCGGCCTCGCGCACGGCCTCGTCGTCCACGATGGCGTTGCCCGCCATGTTCACGCCCATGTCGGTGGGCGACTGGTACGGGCTCTCGCCGGAAATGCGCTCCATCATGGCCTTCAGCACGGGGAATATCTCCACGTCGCGGTTGTAGTTCACCGTGGTCTCGCCGTACGCTTCCAAATGGAACGGGTCGATGGTGTTCGCGTCGTTCAGGTCGACGGTGGCCGCCTCGTAGGCTATGTTCACCGGGTGCTTGAGCGGCAGGTTCCAGATGGGGAACGTCTCGTACTTCGCGTAGCCGGCCGCCACCCCGCGCTTGTGCTCGTGGTAGAGCTGCGAGAGGCACGTGGCCATCTTGCCGCTGCCGGGGCCGGGGGCCGTCACCACCACGAGCGGCCGCGTGGTCTCGATGAACTCGTTGCGCCCATAGCCTTCGTCGCTCACGATGCGGTCGATGTCGTAGGGGTAGCCGGGGATGGGGTAGTGCAGGTAGCTGCGGATGCCCAGGCTGTCCAGGCGCTTGCGGAACGCCTCGGCCGAGGGCTGGTTCGTGTAATGGGTGATGACCACGCCGCTGGTGGCGAAGCCCATGCCGCGGAAGATGTCCATGAGGCGCAGCACGTCCTCGTCGTAGGTGATGCCCAGGTCGCCGCGCACCTTGCTCTTCTCGATGTCGTTCGCGTTGATGGCGATGATGATCTCGGCGTCGTCGATGAGGCTCTTCAGCATGCGGATCTTGGAGTCGGGTTCGAAGCCGGGCAGCACGCGCGAGGCATGGTAGTCGTCGAAGAGCTTGCCGCCGAACTCCAGATAGAGTTTGCCGCCGAACTGGTCGATGCGGTTGCGGATGTGCTCTGCCTGCAGCGCGATATACTGGTCGTTGTCGAATCCTATGCGCATGGGTCTGCGGCGCCCCTTTCGTGAGAAGACGGTGATGCGCGTACGCGCGCGAACCAAAGTATATCGCACTTGCCGTACCCGGTGTTGCCAGCGTGTAAAAACTCGCCGCGGGCAGGGCGACGCGGCGGGAAGTGCAGCGTCTCCCATGCTGGGCAGCGCGCCGAAAGCCCCCTTAAGGACCGGTAGGCCGGTGCTATACTCGTAGGCGATCCCGAGGGCCGCTGGAAAGGGGGCGGATGTGCACGCCGTGCGCACGCTCATGGAAGAGTACCTCTCGCACTTGCGCGTGGAGCGGGGGTCCTCGCCGCTCACCGTGTCGGCGTACGCCACCGACCTGCGCGATTACGCCGCCTTCCTCGACGGGCGCGGAGTGGACAATGCCGATGACGTGGACCGCGCCTGCGTGGTGGCCTACGAGGCCGACCTCGTGGACCGCGGCTACGCCACGTCGAGCGTGGATCGGCGCGTTTCGGTGATCAAGGGATTCCACCGCTTCCTCGTGCGCGAGGGCTATGCACGCCGCAACCCCACCGACACGCTGCAGCTGCCCAAGCCCCCCGAGCGGCTGCCCGACGTGCTGTCGGTGAATCAGGTGTCAACCATGCTGGCTGCCTGCACGGGCGACAGTCCGTCGGAGATGCGCAATCGCGCCATCCTGGAGGTGCTGTACGGCTGCGGTTTGCGCGTGAGCGAGTGCACGGGACTCGATCTGGGCGATTGCATCCTAGAGGAAGGGTACCTGCGCGTCGTGGGCAAGGGAGGCAAGGAGCGCATCAGCCCTATCTCGGGCGCTGCGCTCGAGGCGCTGGGCGCGTACCTGGAGCATGCCCGCCCCGCGCTTGCGAAGCCCTACGCCAAGCCCACGGCGGCGGTGTTCCTGAACGCCCGCGGTGGCCGCCTGACGCGCCAGAGCGTGCATGCCATCGTCGCCGATGCCGGACGCCTGGTGGGCGTGGCGAACCTGCATCCCCATACGCTCCGCCACTCCTTCGCCACCCACCTGCTGGAAGGCGGTGCGGACCTGCGCGTTATCCAGGAGATCCTCGGCCACTCCGACATCTCCACCACCCAGGTATACACTCACGTGAGCCGCGCCCACATCCGCGAGGAGTATCTGAGCGCCCACCCGCGCGCGCAACGCCCGCGAGCATAGCGCACCTGCTCGTCATGCACATGGCGCTTCGCGTGGATAACGCTCTGGCTCGTGCGCTTGGTGCAGCATCCCCGTCGCATGCGCGACGCATGCTCCCGCGTTCGGTGCAGGAGCCCGTTGCGTGCGCAGTGCGGTCGCCCGCGCCTGGCGCGGCGACTTGTTGCGTATGCGACCGCAATCATCTGCGCTCGGGCAGCGGCCTGCTGCGTGCGTCGTGCAGCGATGCGTATTCGGTGGGGCAGTCTGTCGCGCGCCTGGCGCAAATCCGCGTGGACGAGATTCGGGTCTATGGCGCGATTGCTGGTGTTTGAATCGCCAGATGCTTTTTGCGACCAGGCCTTTTACGGGAATTGCTTACGCGCGGTCGCAAAAAACCTACCACAGGCTCCGATCTTGTCCATGAACGAATTGGTAATATTATACTCCGCTGATCGCCGAGGCCCGGGTACGCCCGCGCTGGGAGCGCGCGGAGCTTCTTGGGTGCTGTTTGGAGGCGCATGCGGGACGGGCTCGCAGCTTCTTCGGAAAGGGGTGGTGTGCTTGTGCGGGAATAGGGATCGCTACAAAACGGATGTTTCACGTGAAACATCCGTTCGCTAATTCGATCTTTTGCTTGCTCCCTTTGCGCTGCTGCCGGGCTTGACTGGAGCTGCTGGGTGACGCCCCCGCCCGACCCCCGACCCGCCCCCTCCTCCGTGCAGGACCCCCGCCCCCGTTCCCGTCCCCGCTTAGGCCCGGTACGCGCTGGGAGCGCGCGGGCGCCGCCCCGGTGCCCACCCGCCTCCGCTTCCGCCCCGGCCCCGATTCCCGGCCCGATGTCCGGAGCGCTTGAACGAGCGGTTGATCCTGCGGGGTCTGCGGTGGGGCGGGGTGGGAGGGCGTCACAAATTCTCCCACTTCGTGCCACGGCGGGCAGCGAATCCATATGTTGTGGACGATTTCGCGGCTCTGCCTACCCGTGGTATGGCCGATTTTCCGCGTGCTGGAAAATGAATGACGGGTGGGTGAACAGTGGGTTTCATCACGGCAAAAAGGGGGCGGAATACCCCATAAATGTTGCGAAGTGGGGCGAAGTGGGATAGAATGCCAAACATCGAAAGGGCCGAACGGCTGCACGCGGAAAGGATGGCATGGCGGAGGTCGTCGACACAACGGAGAGCACGGAGGGGGCGGCGCATATCGTCGACCTCAACGGCGAGTTCCGTTTCAAGGTCGATGCCAAGGGCCGTATGTCCCTGCCCGCGAAATTCCGCAAGGTGCTTTCGACCGACTTGGTGGTAACCCGCAATCCGAAGGACGAGTGCCTCTACGTCTTCGAGCCCCGTGGCTTCAACGCCTGGGTCGCGGAGGTGTTCGAGGACAAGTTCGGCAAGTACGACTCCTCCAACGACCTGCACGTGCGCCTGCGCCGCAAGCTCAAGGCCCGCGCGAAGGACGTGGAAGTGGACGGCTCCGGGCGCATCATGCTCCCGACGGAGGCGCGCGAGGCGACGGACATCGACAAGGACGTCGTCGTCGTGGGCAACACGGGCTACTTCGAAGTGTGGGACGCGAAGCGTTACGAGGCGCAGGACGACGACACCGACCTCGGTGTCCTGTTCGGCTGATCGTAGGACGTGAGCGCAATGACAAGCGAATATCGGCAACATGAATTCCAGCATACCCCCGTTCTGCTTGCCGAGTGCCTCGAACAATCGAACCTCAAACCACAGCAAACGTTCGTGGACGCAACACTCGGCGGGGCAGGGCATTCCCTTGAAATGGCCAAGCTCGTAGGTCCGGGGGGCACGCTCATCGGCATCGACCAGGATGAGGTGGCGCTCGCCGCCGCCCGCTCCCGGCTCGAGGCACTGCCCGACGAGCAACGCCCCAACTTGGAGCTCTTGCGCGGCAACTTCGGGGATATGGACGACCTTCTCGTCAGCGCCGAGGTACCTGGGGTCGATGCGTTCCTCTTCGACCTGGGCGTCTCGTCGGTGCAGATAGACACACCGTCCCGCGGCTTCTCCTTCAAGGAGAACGGCCCCCTTGATATGCGGATGGATCCGGGGAAAACCACCCTAACCGCAGCAGAGATCGTGAACACCTACAACGCAGCAGATCTCACTCGGATCATCCGTGCCTACTCGGACGAGAAATGGGCCAGCCGCATCGCAGGTTTCATCGTGCGGTCGCGGGCGAATGGGAGGATAGAGACGAGCGAGCAGCTCGTGGACATCATCAAGGCCGCCATACCGGCCTCGGCGCGCCGCGCCGGGGGGCATCCGGCGAAACGGACGTTCCAGGCGCTTCGGATAGAAGTCAACTCGGAGCTGGACGTGCTGCGTCGAGGTCTCGACGCCGCCGTCCGCTGGCTCAATCCGGGCGGGCGCCTCGTGGTCATCAGCTACCATTCGCTCGAAGACCGCATCGTGAAGGAGACCTTCAACGCGTATGCGAACCGCTGCACCTGCCCGCCGGACCTTCCGGTGTGCGTGTGCGGCAAGGAGCCGATACTCGACCTGGTCACGCGCAAGCCGCTTCTGCCCACGGCAGGGGAGATAGAGCGCAATCCCCGGGCACGCAGCGCCAAGCTGCGCGTCGCCCGAAAACGCTGAAACCGACCTATCCGGCCGGGGCCTTGGTCCCGGCCGCCTTGCAAGCAACATCATAAACAGCACCGCGACCACCGAAACCGCAGCCAGAAACGAAGAAAAGGAGGTTGGTCATGGCAGGAGCCGCACCGGCGTTTTCCTACAATTATTCCGAGCGCGTACCCGAGCGTCCCGAACGCCCGCGCGTTCGCGTCGTGCCGGGCCAGGGCACCCGCACAAGCACCCAGACCATTCCCTCCACCGTCGTGTTCATGGCCAAGACGCTCGCCGTGGTGCTGGTGGTGGCGGCGCTCTTGTGCTTTGCCCGCATTGCCATCGGATCGGCGACCGTGGCCACGTCCGTGCAGTCGCAGCAGCTCGAAAGCCAGATAAGCGACGCCCGCGCCAGCGGGAACAACCTGGAAGTGCAGCAGAGCTCGCTTTCCAACCCCACGCGCGTGAAGGCCGAGGCGAGCCGCCTCAAGATGGCCGCGCCCGAGAGCGTCGGCGTCATCGACCTGGGCACCGACGTCGTCGCCACCGACGAGGCCGGGAACCTGTCGCTTTCCAAGAGCGTGCAGATCGCCGCCGGCGCCGCGGAGTAGCGGCGTGGCGGGACGGCCCCACACCCCGCGCGCCCCGCGCCGCCCGGGCGCGCCGCGCGCATCGGCTCCCGGTTTCGCAGCTGATTCGAGCCGCGCGTTCATCCCCCTTGTCGCCTTCGCCGTCATAGCGGCCCTCTTTCTCGTGCGGTTGGTGTACCTGCAGGTCATCGTGGCTCCTTCGTACGCCTCGCAGGCCGAGCAGGCGCGCACCGTGGGTTTCGACATCGAGCCTCGGCGCGGCACCATCTACGATCGCAACGGCACGGTGCTGGCCGTGAGCGTGGATGCCACCACCATCTACGCCAATCCTTCCGAGGTGGAGGACCTGCCGGGCACGGCCGCGGCGCTGGCCGGCGTGCTGGGCGGCGAGGCGGCCGACTACCAGAACGCGCTGTCCGCCGGCACCTCTACGTTCGCCTTCATCCAGCGCAAGGCCGACACCGCCGTGGCCGACCAGGTGCGCGCCCTGGACCTCAAGGGCATCTACTTCATCGCCGACACGAAGCGCACCTATCCCAACGGGCGGGTGGGCGCGCAGATCGTCGGCCTGACCGACATCGACGGCAACGGCCTGAGCGGTTTGGAGAAGTACTACGACGACATCCTGTCCGGCGAGCCCGGCCGCTACGAGGCCGAGCGCGGCCGCGACGGCACGCCCATCCCCGGCGGCGTGCACGAGGAGACGCCCGCCGTGGACGGCCAGGACATCATCATATCCGTGGACATAGAGCTGCAGCAGTACGTGGAGGACCGCCTGCTGGCCGACAAGGAGGGGCTCACCTCCAACGGCGGCAGCTCCGTGGTCATGGACGCCGAGACGGGCGAGATCTACGCCGCCGCGTCGCTTCCGCTGCTCGACCCGAACGATCGCGAGAACATCCCGGCCGGTGCGACGGAGCTCAAGGTGGTCACGCACCTGTTCGAGCCCGGCTCCATCTTCAAGTCCGTCTCGGCCATGGCCATTCTGGAGTCGGGCACCATGACGCCCGAGAGCGAGCTGTTCTGCCCGAGCGAGATCGAGGCGGACGGCTACATCATCTCCGACGCGCACGACCGCGGCGACGCCACCTTCACGCTGGAGCAGATCATGGACCAGTCGTCGAACGTGGGCATCTCGCTGGCCACGGAGAACGCCACCGCGAACGGCGTATCGGGTTTCGAGAACCTGTACAACAAGATAAACGAGTACAACCTGCACACGCGCACCGGCGTGGACTACCCCGGCGAGGGCGAGGAGGGCACCGAGTACCTGGGGGCGCTCCTTCCGTTCGACAAGTGGGGCAAGGTGCAGGCCTACAACATCAGCTTCGGCCAGGGCGTATCGGTGACGCCGCTGCAGATGACGCGCTTCTACGGGGCGCTGGCAAACAACGGGGTGGAGTGCACGCCCCACTTCCTCATCGGCAAACCGCAGTCCGGCGAGACGCCCGAATACGCCACGGAGAAGGTCATCGGCAGCGAGAAGGCGGTCGCCGACATGACCGACATGTTGAAAACCGTCGTCACCGAGGGTACGGGCAAAGATGCCGCCATCGAGGGGTACAACGTGGCGGGCAAGACGTCCACGGCGGAGATCTACGACGAGGTGAACGGCGGCTACCGCAAGGGCGTGTACAACATGGCGTTCACCGGCTTCATAGCCGACTCCACGGGTCCCCAATTGGTTTGTTTTGTGGGTGCCAACGAGACGGAATACGGTTCCATCGTCACGCCGGTGTTTAAGGATATAATGTCAACTGCCATCGACCGATTCCAGATAATGCCTGAGTGAGGACAAGCCATGGGGAAAACCTGCACCGACCTGTTCGCAGGAATTGACTGCACCGTCATCGGCAACGCCGACGAGGAAGTGGGCGGCATCGCCTACCGCAGCGACCGCGTGCAGCCGGGCGACGCGTTCTTCTGCATCGTGGGCCTGACGGCGGACGGCCATTCCTTCGCGCAGGACGCCATCGACCGCGGCGCCAAGGTGCTCGTGGTGGAGCGCAAGGTGTACCTGGCCGACGCCACCGACGTGACCGAGGTGGTGGTGGCCGACACGCGCAAGGCCATGGCGGCCGCGTCGGCGAACTTCTACGACCACCCGTCGAAGGACTTCGCGCTCGTGGGCATCACCGGAACGAACGGCAAGACCACCACCACCTACCTCGTGGAGCACATCGCGCACGTGGCCGGCAAGCGCACGGGCGTCATCGGCACCGTGGGCGTGCGCATCGGCGGAGAGCAGGAGAAGACGGCGCACACGACGCCCGAGTCGCCCGACCTGCAGCAGCTTTTCGCGCGCATGCGCGACGAGCGCTGCGGCGTGGTGGCCATGGAGGTGAGCTCGCATGCGCTCGACCTGGAGCGCACGTGGGGCACGACGTTCGCCGTGACCGCGTTCTCGAACCTCACGCAGGACCACCTGGACTACCACCACACGTTCGAGGCCTACTTCGAGGCCAAGGCGCGCCTGTTCTCGAAGGACTATCCGGCCAAGCGCGTGATCTGCATCGACGACAAGTGGGGCAAGGAGCTTCTGCGCCGCTGCTCCACGAACGAGGACGGCGTCGTCACGACGGGCTTCGACGCCGCGGCGCAGATCCATCCCGTGGACGTGCGGTACGCCCCCACGCACACCACCGTCGAGCTGGACGTGCGCGGAAGCCGCTACCGCTTCGACTACCCGCTCGTGGGCAAGTTCAACGTGGAGAACGTCATGTGCGCGTTCGGCATCGGGCTGCAGCTGGGCTTCCCGCCCAGCGTGATCGTGGAGGCGTTGGAGGAGGCCCCGCAGATCCCCGGCCGCCTGGAGCGCGTGAGCGTGACGTGCGACGGCGGCGTGAGCGTGTTCGTCGACTACGCGCATACCCCCGACGCCCTGGAGAAGGCGCTCGCGTCCATTAAGGCGCTGACGCGCGGGCGCACCATCTGCGTGTTCGGCTGCGGCGGCGACCGCGACGCCTCGAAGCGCTCCATCATGGGCAAGGCCGCCCTCGCGGCCGACTACGCCGTGGTGACGAGCGACAACCCGCGCCACGAGGACCCGCTGGCCATCATCGACGACATCGTGGGCGGCATGGGCTCGGGCGAGGGCCGCTTCGCCGTGGAGCCCGACCGCCGCGCGGCCATCGCGCTGGCGCTGGAATGGGCCGAGCCCGACGACTCCGTGCTCATCGCGGGCAAGGGCCACGAAGACTACCAGCTGGTGGGCGACGAGGTGCTCTCCTTCGACGACCGCGTGGTTGCGGCCGAAGAGCTGAACCGTGCGTTCGGAGGCCTTTTGGACGAGAAGGGCGCTGAGTAGCCTATGCGCCTGAACGCGAAGCAGATCGCGGCTTACACGGGCGGGACGTTCGCCGTGGAGCCGCTCGATCCCCGTGCGCTGCTCACGGGCATTACCTGGGACTCCCGCGACGTGTGCGCGGGAGACCTGTACGTGGCGCTGCCGGGCGAGCGCGCAGACGGGCACGACTTCGTGGCCGCGGCGCTCTCCGCGGGCGCGCTGGGCGCGCTGGTCATGCAGCCGGTGGCCGAGGACGTGCGGGCGCTCGCACGCGAGCTGGGCGCAGCCGTCATCGACGTGCCCGACACGGCGGGCGCCGTGACCGATCTTGCGCGCGAGTGGCGCTCCCACCTGCAGGGGCGCGTGATCGCGCTCACGGGCTCAACGGGCAAGACCACCACGAAGAACCTCGTGCGCGACGTGCTGGCGGCCGCGCATTCCGTGGTGGCCACGGTGGGCAACCAGAACAACGAGCTGGGCGTTCCCAAAACGCTGCTCTCGGCCGAACCGGAGACGGAGGCCGTGGTGGTGGAGATGGGCATGCGCGGCACCGGCCAGATAGCCGAGCTGTGCTCGTTCGTGCGCCCCGACTGGGGCCTGGTGGTGAACGTGGGCGAGAGCCACATCGAGCTTCTGGGCAGCCGCGAGAACATCGCGCGCGCCAAGGCGGAGCTCTTGCGCGAGCTGCCGGAGGGCACGGGACTCGCGTTCGTGAACGCGGCCGACGACTTCGCGGGCTTCGTGCGCGCCGAGGCCCGGCTGGACGCCCGGCGCGTGCCGTGCGTGCTTTTCGACGGCTCGCCGGACGCGGCCGCACGCCGCGTGGCCGCCGATGCGGCCGACGTGGTGCGCCCGGCCGTGTGGGCCGAGCAGGTGGAGCTGGACGAGCAGGGCCGCCCGCGCTTTGAGCTGCACGCCGCCGGCTTCGGCGGCTCGGACGCGGCCGCCCCGCACGGCGAGCAGGCCTCCTGCTCGCTCAACCTGCGCGGGCTGCACAACGTGGGCAACGCCTGCGCCGCGGCGGCCGTGGGCCGCGCGCTCGGCATGCCGCTTGCGGCCGTGGCGGCGGCGCTCGCGCACGCCGAGCCCGAGGCGGGGCGCCAGGAGGTGCTCGCCGCGCGCGGCGGCTTCACCGTGGTGAACGATGCCTACAATGCGAACCCCGACTCCATGCGCGCCTCGCTCACCACGTTCTGCGCGCTGGAGGTGCCGGGCCGCCGCGTGGCGGTGCTCGGCGACATGGGCGAGCTCGGCGACTTCGCGCGCGCCTGCCATGCGGGCGTCGGCGAGCTGGCGGGAACGCTGCCGCTCGACCGTCTCGTGTGCGTAGGCGAGCTGGCGATGCGTATCGCCGACGCCGCCGAGGCGGAGGGCATGGACGCGGCGCGCATCGTGCGCGCGGCGACGGTCTCCGACGTGCTCGGAGAGATGGATACGTACCTCGAGCCGGGCGACGCCGTGCTGGTGAAGGCGTCCCGCTTCATGGGTCTCGAGCGCGTGGTCGAAGGACTGGTCAACTGATATGTTTGCGATATTCTCCCACTACCCGACGTTCCTCGTGTTCCTGGCCATCGTGGCCGCCATCGTGGTCACGATGGTGCTCATGCCCGTATGGATCAAGTTCCTGAAGTCGAGCCATATCGGCCAGCAGGTGCGCGCCGACGGGCCCGAGAGCCACCTGGTGAAGCAGGGCACGCCCACCATGGGCGGCGTCATCATGCTCGTGGCCGTGATAGCCACGGCGCTCGTCATCGGCATGCCCACGCCCGAGACGTTCCTGCTCCTGGGCGCCACCGTGCTCACGGGCCTTCTGGGGCTCGTGGACGACGCCTCGAAGGTGGTGAAGGAGCGCTCGCTCGGCCTCACGCCGAAGGCGAAGCTCGCGGGCCAGTTCGCCATCGCCACCGTGTTCACGCTCGTGGCGGTGAACTGGCTGGGGGTGGCCCCCACGGTGGAGATACCCTTCGTGTACACGTTCGACCTGGGGCTGCTCACCACGGTGGTGCCCGTGGGCGACGGCATAGCCATCCCGTGGCTCTACCTGATATTCGCGAACATCCTGCTGGTGGGCATGTGCAACGCCGTGAACCTCACCGACGGCCTGGACGGCCTGGCGGCGGGCACGGTGATGATCGTGATGATAGTGATGGCCGCCATCGCGTACCGCTCCGATATGCTGGAGCCCGCCATCTTCGCGGCGGCGCTCGCGGGCGCGTGCATCGGCTTCCTGTGGTTCAACTCGTTCCCGGCCGACATCTTTATGGGCGACACCGGCTCGCTCGCGCTCGGTATGGCGCTGGGGTGCCTGGCCGTGCTCACGAAGACCGAGTTCGTGTCCATCATCATCGGCGGCCTGTTCGTGGCCGAGGCCCTGTCCGTCATGATCCAGGTGTTCTACTACAAGAAGACGAGGAAGCGCATCTTCCTCATGGCGCCCTTGCACCACCACTTCGAGAAGAAGGGGTGGAGCGAGACGAAGGTGGTCGTGCGCTTCTGGATCGTGTCGGGCGTGCTGGCGGCCTGCGGCTTCTCGCTGTACTTCGCCCAGACGCTCATGGCGGTGGCGTAGCGGATGGCGCGCGGGGACCTGATACCGGGAAGGAAGCACGCGCCGCAGCACCTCGGGCGCGTGCTCGTTTTGGGGCTGGGGAAGAGCGGCCGGGCGGCCGTGGAGTACCTGCTGCCGCTGGTGGGCGGGCGCGTGGACGCGCTGGCCGTGGCGGCCGGCGCGCGCACGGAGGCCTCCGAGGCGTTCGCTGCCGAGGCGGCGGCGCGCGGCGCGCTCGTGGCGTTCGGCGACGGCGCCGTGGCGGAGCTGGCCGCAAGGGCCGCGCAAGGTGCGGGCGGCGATGGCGGCGCCGCGCGGGAAGCCGGCGCCGCGCCGGCTTTCGACCTTGGCATAGCGAGTCCCGGCATCCCGCAGTTCTCGGCGTTCTACCAGGCGGCGGCCGCCTCGTGCTCCGAGCTGGTGAGCGAGGTCGAGTTCGCCTGGCGCGAGAGCGCCGCCGACAGCCGCTGGGTGGCCGTGACGGGCACGAACGGCAAGACGACGGTCTGCGCGCTCGCCGCGCATGTGCTGGCGGGCGCCGGCCTGGCCGCTGCCGCCGTCGGCAACATCGGTGACCCGTGCATCTCCGCGGTGGGCGCGGGCGCCACGGACGTGTACGTGGCCGAGGTGTCGTCCTACCAGCTGGCGTCCACGGTGCGCTTCGCGCCTAACGTGGCCGTGCTGCTGAACATCACGCCCGACCACCTGCACTGGCATCGCAGCTTCGAGGCGTACCGCGACGCGAAGCTCAAGCTGCTGGCGAACTTGGCCGGCGTGCCGGGGGCCGTGGCCGTGCTCGATGCGACGAACGATGTCGTGCGTGCCGAGGTGCGCCGCCTGCGCGCGCTGGGCGAGGGCGGGCGCGGCTTCGCGTACGTGCCGATGGGCACGGCCGAGGGCCTGGGCGGCGACATGCGCGCGCGGTGCGGCAGCGACAACGCCGCGTTCCTCGATGCCGACGGCATGCTGTGCGTGGCGCTGGACGGCAAGGAGCACAAGGCGGGGCGTGCCGGCGACTTGCAGGTCAAGGGCGCGCACAACGCCTCGAACGCGCTGGCCGTGGCAGCCGCCGCGTTCGCGCTCGGCGTGGACGACCCCGACGTGGCGGCGCATCTGCGCTCGTTCAAGCCGCTCGAGCACCGCATCGAGCCCTGCGGCACCGTTGCGGGCGTGACCTGCTACAACGACTCCAAGGCCACGAACGTCGACGCGACGCTCACCGCGCTGGCCGCGTTCCCCGAGACGCGCCCCATCGTGCTGCTCGGCGGCGACGACAAGGGCACCGACCTGGCCCCCCTCGTGGCGGCCGCCCGCGCCCGCGCGCGCGGCGTCGTCTGCTTCGGGGCGGCGGGCCCGCGCTTCGCGACGGCGTTCGGGGCTCCGGTGGGCTGCCGGCCGTCGGAACCGGCCGATGCCGCGGCTTCCCCCGGCACCCCGCCTCGCGGCGAGGCCGAGGACTCGCGTACCGAAGTACGCCACGCCCTCGCCCTCCCCACGATGCGGGGCGCCGGGGAAACCCTCGCTGACCTTGGTGGACCTGCGGGTCGGGACGGCAGCGACTTCGCCGTCCTCCAGGCATCGCACCTGGAGGACGCCCTCGACGCGGCGCTTGCCATCGCGGGCGCGGGCGACGTCGTGCTGCTGTCGCCGGCCTGCGCGTCGTTCGACGAGTTCGGCTCGTACGAGGAGCGCGGCCGTGCGTTCAAGGCGCTCGTGGCCGAACGCTCCGCGCGCGTGGAAGCGTAAGGGCCTCCATGGCCGCCGCACGCGTCGACAGGCAGGGGATACCTGCGCATATCATGGGCCCCCGGCTCGTCCTCATGCTGTCCGTGCTGGCGCTCACGCTGCTCGGCTTCGTCATGATCTACTCCACGTCGTCGGTCATCGCGCTGGCTTCCGCGTCGGCCGACGCGGTGGCGACGGTCGATCCCATGGCCGACACGCTCAGCCAGATCAAGTTCGCCGTCGTGGGCATCGTGGTCGCGCTGGCCGTGTGGAAGTTCGTCCCCTATTCCGTTTGGCGCGGCAATTTGGTGTGGGCGGTGTGGCTTCTCGCGTTCGTGCTGCTGGTGGCCACCATGTTCTCGGGGGCGGGCGAGGACGAGTGGGGCGCGCAGCGCTGGCTCGTGCTCGGTCCGGCAAGCCTGCAGCCCTCGGAGTTCGCGAAGATCGCGCTCGTGCTGGTGGCTGCGCGGCTCTTCGACGACTTCCGCGAGGGGACGCTTTCGGTACCGCAGTTCTTCGTGATGGTGTTTCTTCTGGTGCTGGCGCCGGTGCTCGTCATCTTGGGTCCCCAGTCCGACTTGGGCACGGCCATGATCTGCGTCGTGGGCATCCTTGCGGTCATGTGGCTGGGCGAGGTTCCCGCGCGGACCATGCTCGTCGTGGTGGGCGTGGTGGTGGCGCTGGGCATGGTGGGCATCTTCGGCACGGAGTACCGCCGCGAGCGCCTGATGGTGTTCTTGAATCCGTGGAACGACGGCGAGGGGGGCTACGGCAACGGCTACCAGCTCATCCATTCGCTCTACGCGCTTGCCGGCGGGGGGCTCTTCGGCGTGGGGCTGGGCAACTCGCACGAGAAGTACCTGTACCTCACGCAGTCCGACACCGACTTCATCTTCGCCATCATCGGCGAGGAGCTGGGCCTGGTGGGGGCGGTCGCGGTGATCGCGCTGTTCCTGCTCGTGCTGTGGGCGGGCATGCGCATCGCGCGCACGGCGCCCGACAACTTCGGCACCATGGTGGCGGGCGGCTGCACCATCATGATCGTGTTCCAGGCGTTCCTGAACATAGCCATGGTCATGGGCTGGTTCCCCGTCGTGGGCAAGCCGCTGCCGTTCATCTCGTCGGGAGGCTCGTCGCTCATCGCCACGTTTATCATGGTGGCGCTCATCCTGTCCGTGTCGCAGGGGGCGGTGGACGACTCGCTCGCGCCCGCGCGGCGGCGCGCCGACCTGCGCATCGTGCGCGCCGAGCCGGACGAGCCGCGCTCCGGCGGCAGCCGCGGAGGCGCGGGCGCGGGAGGGTCCGGGCGTGCGGGCAAGCGCGGCGGGACGGCTTCGTCGTCGGCATCGTCCGACGGCATCGGGTGGGACGCGGTGAGCTCGCGCTCGAGGCGGCGCGACAACGCGGGCGCGGGGCGGTCGGGTGCATCCGGCTCGTCGGCGCGCCGAGGCAGGAGGTAAGCATGTTGGTCGTACTTTCCGGCGGCGGGACCGCCGGCCATATCAACCCGGCGCTCGCGCTGGCCGACGAGCTTCGGGCCCGCGGTTGCGACGTGCGCTTCGCCGGCACGCCCCAGGGCGTGGAGGCGCGGCTCGTGGCCGAGGCGGGCATCCCGTTCACGCCGTTCGAGGCGGCGGGGTTCAACCGCAACCATCCGCTCACGCTGCCGAAGGCCGTGGCGAAGATACAGCGGAGCACCGGGCGCGCGAAGGCGTGGCTCGCCGAGCTCGGCGCCGACGTCGTGGTGGGCTTCGGCGGCTACGTGTGCATCCCGGTGGGGCGAGCGGCCGAGAAGCTGGGCGTGCCCGTGGTGGTGCACGAGCAGAACTCGGTCATGGGCATGGCGAACAAGTACCTGGCGAAGCGGGCCGCCGCCGTGTGCCTGACCTACGAACATGCGGCCGGTGCGCTCGACGAAGGCGCGCGCTCGCGCATCGCCGTCACGGGCAATCCCGTGCGCAAGAGCGTGTTCGATGCCACGCGCGAGGACGGGCGCGCGCGCTTCGGCGTGCCCGAGGACGCGCGCCTTCTGCTGGTGACGGGCGGCAGCCTGGGCGCGCGCCACCTGAACCAGGCCGTCTGCGCGCTGAAGGACGAGCTGCTGGCCGCCGGCGACGTGCACGTCGTCCACGTGACGGGCCCGAAGGAGCTCGACGCCGTCGCCGGGCAGCTGGCGCTCACGCCCGCCGAGGAGAAGCGGTGGCACCTGTTCGGCTACACGGACCATATGGGCGAGGCCATGGCCGCCGCCGACGCCATCGTGTCGCGCGCGGGGGCCACGTCGCTCGCGGAGATATCGGCGCGCGCCATCCCGGCGCTGCTCGTTCCGTTCCCATTCGCCACGGAGGACCACCAGACCACGAACGCGCGCGCCTACGTGGAGGCGGGCTGCGCGTACATGCTGGCGGACGCCGACGTGGAGGGGCCGGAGTTCGCGCGGCTCGTGCGCTCGCTCCTGGACGACGCGGCCGTGCGGGAGCGCATGGCCGCTGCGGCGCGCGCGCAGAAGACGGCCGACGCGGCCGCCAAATTGGCAGATGTTGTGATGGGGGCCGCGCGGTAGCGAACGTTGGCTACCATGGAAGCGCACCCGAGGGAAGGGCAGTTAAGGATATCATGGACACACAGCGCATAGAATCGGTTCACTTCGTCGGCGTGGGCGGGGTGGGCATGAGCGGCATCGCGCGCGTCGCCTTCGACCAGGGCCTGCGCGTGAGCGGGTCGGATCTCAAGGAGAGCCGCTACACCAAGCAGCTGAAGGCCGCCGGCATCGACGTGCGCATCGGCCACGACCCGGCCAACCTGCCGGGCGGCCCCGGGCGCGACGACGCCTCGCCCGACGTGGTGGTGGTGTCCACGGCCATCCTGGACAACAACCCCGAGCTCATCGCCGCCAAGGAGCGGGGCCTGGCCATCTGGCACCGTGCGCAGATGCTCGCGCACCTGGGCCGCGACCTGGAGACGCTTGCCGTGGCGGGCACGCACGGCAAGACCACCACGTCGTCCATGCTGGCCAGCGTGCTGGACGCCATGGGCGAGGACCCCACGTTCCTCATCGGCGGCATCGTGCGCTCCTACGGCACGAACGCGCACTCGGGGTCGGGCCGGCACTACGTGGTGGAGGCCGACGAGAGCGACAAGTCGTTCACGTACCTGTCGCCGCGCGCGGTGCTCGTGACGAACATCGAGGCCGACCACCTGGACCACTACCGCGACCTCGACGAGATCTACGAGAAGTTCGCCGCGTTCATCGGCTCGGTGCCTGCGGACGGCGGCGTGGTGGTGGCCTGCGGCGACGACGAGCAGCTTGCGGCGCTTGCGCGCGCCGCGGGCCGCACGCTGGTCACGTACGGCTTCGGCGAAGGCTGCGACGCGCGCATCGTGTCCTTCGAGCCGCAGGGCGTGGGCAGCGATTTCGTGCTGGCCCTGCCCGACGGCCGCCAGCTGTCCGCCCACGTCAAGCAGAACCCGGGCCGCCACAACGTGCTGAACGCCGCCGGCGTCATCGTGCTCGCGGACGCGCTCGGCATGGACGCCGAGGCCGCTGCCCGCGCCATGGCCGGGTTCGCCGGGGTGCGCCGCCGCTTCGACCTCGTGGGCGAGGCTGCCGGCATCACCGTGGTGGACGACTACGCGCACCATCCCACCGAGATCGCCGCCACCATCGGCGCGGCGTCGCAGCTGGGCTTCCGCCACGTGCACGTGCTGTTCCAGCCGCACCGCTACTCGCGCGTGCCGCTGTTCACCGAGGTGCTGAAGGACGAGTTCGGCAGCGCGTTCGACGCGGCCGACACCGTCACGTTCATGGACGTGTACCCGGCGGGCGAGGCGCCCGTGCCCGGCGTGAGCGGCAAGACGTTCCTGAACGTGGTGCTGGACCATGCGGGGCACCCCGAGGCGGCCTACGTGCCGCGCCGCGTGGAGGTGGTGCCGTACCTGGCGGCGAAGGCCGCGGAGGGCGACCTGGTCATCACCATGGGCGCGGGCGACGTGACGGCCATCGGGCCGCAGCTCGTGGACGCGCTCGCGGCCGGGGCCGCCGGGGCGGCCGGCGCTCCCGGCGCCGCCGGGAGGTGAGGCGGGCCGTGTCCGCACGCCATACCACCGAGCTCGAGGCGCTGCTCGTGGACGACCGCTTCGACGGCGACGTCTATCCGGCGGAGCCCATGGCGCGCCACACCATGTACCGCATCGGCGGCCCTGCGCGCTTCTACGTGCAGACGGCCTCCGTGGGCGCGCTCGTGCGGCTTGTCGAGGTGTGCGAGCGCACGGGCGTGCCCTGGGTCGTGGTGGGACGCGGGAGCAACCTGCTGGTGGCCGACGAGGGCTTTCCCGGCGTGGTGGTCACGCTCGGGCGCGACTTCCGCACCTGCCGCTTCGACGAGGAGGCCGGCCGGTTCTGCGTGGGTGCGGGCGTGCCGCTGTCGTCGGTGGTGCAGGAGGCGTTCCGCCGCTCGCTTGCGGGGCTGGAGTTCGCCGTGGGCACGCCGGGCACCGTGGGCGGCGCGCTGCGCATGAACGCCGGCTCGCGCGACGAGTGGATCGGCGCGCGCGTGGCGTCCGTGACCACGCTCTCGCCCGGGCGGGGCCTCGCGCGACGCGCCGGCGACGAGATCGGCTGGGACTACCGCACCAGCTCGTTCGCGCCGGACGAGGTCATCGTGGAATGCGAACTTTCCGTAGAGCCGGCCGATCCGTTCTTCATCCGCGGTAAGATGGAGGCGTCGCTGGCGCGGCGGAAGAAGACGCAGCCGCTCACGGATCCCTCGTGCGGCAGCGTGTTCCGCAACCCGCCGGGGGAGTCGGCCGGGTCGCTCGTGGAGCGCGCCGGGCTCAAGGGCATGCGGATCGGCGGCGCCCAGGTGTCGGAGCTGCATGCGAACTTCATCGTGAACACGGGCGACGCCACGGCGCGCGACGTGAAGGACCTCATCGAACTCGTACAGGCGAAGGTAAGCGAAACGTATGGCATCGAATTACAACCGGAAGTCCGCTTCCTCGGGTTCGCGTAAGGCCCGCGGGGCGACGACGCCCGGCCGGGGCGCCCGCGCGTCGTCGTCTGCGTCCCGGCCGTCGGGACGCGGTGCCGCCCGCAGCAGCGCTGGCCGCGCCCCGGCCGGACGGTCCTCCCGCCCCTCGCAGCAGGGCGCCTACCGCGCCATGCCCGGCGGGCGCTATCCCGCCGCCGGCTCCGGCGGATACCCGCAGCAGCGCCTGACCTCGGTACGCGTGGGCGACCTCGACCGCGCCGAGCGGGCGAGCCGCGCGCAGAGCACGTACCGCCGCCATGTCGTGCGCCTCGCCGTGGTCGCCTCGCTCGTGGCCGCGCTCGTCATCGGCGCCGTCGTCGCGTACAATTCCAGCCTGTTCGCCGTGGAGAACGTCACCGTGAGCGGCGTGGAGCATCTCACCACCGAGGACATGACGGCCATGGCGAACGTGCCCGCGAACACCACGCTCCTGCGCGTGGACGCCGCCGGCATCCGCGAGCGCCTGCTCAAGAACGCCTGGGTGGCCGACGCCGAGGTGAAGCGCGTGTTCCCGAACACGCTGGAGCTGGCCGTGACCGAGCGCACCATCGCGGCCGTGGTGGCCGTGCCCACCGAGGACGCCAAGTCCGTGAAGCAGTGGGCCATCGCGTCGGACCATATGTGGCTCATGCCCATCCCCGACCAGGACTCCGAGGCGGGCAAGAGGACCAGCCCCAAGGTCTACGAGGACGCCGCGGCCGTGCTGTCCATCACCGACGTGCCCTACGGCACGAAGGCCGAGATCGGCACGTACTGCTCCGACGACAACGTGAACAACGCGCTCGACATCGTGTCGGGCATGACCACCGAGCTCGCGGGCCGCGTGACGAAGGTGTCGGCCACCGATGCCGAGGGCACCACGCTCACGCTGGACGACAACGTGGAGATAGCGTTCGGCAAGGCCGAGGACATCCGCGACAAGGAGCGCGTCGTGCTGAAGATCATGGAGGAGAACCCCACGGTCGTCTACATCAACGTGCGCGCGGTGGACCGCCCCACGTGGAGGGCGCTGTAGGGAGGGAGGCGCCGCCGCTTCCCTCCCTACAGCATCGCCGCCGCCATGAGGCTCGCCGCGTCCTGGCGCGCCGCCTCCACGGCCTCGAGGAAGCGGTCGACGTCGCGCTCGGAGGTGTAGACGCCGGCGCTGGCGCGGCAGACGGCCTCCGCGCCCAGGTGGCGCACCAGGGGCTGGGCGCAGTGGGCGCCCGAGCGCACCGCCACGTTGCGCCGGTCCAGGGCGTGCGCCGCCAGGTCGGCGCCCACGCCGCGCACGTTGAAAGCCACGATGCCGCAGCGCTCCTCCGCCCCGCCCGGTCCGGGGCCGTAGAGGCGCGCCGACGGGATGGCCGCCAGGCCGGCGGCCATGCGGCGGGCGAGCGTCTCGCCGTGGGCGTGCACAGCCTCCATGCCCAGACCCTCCAGAAAGCGCGCCGCGGCGGCCATCCCGATGGCGCCCGCGGCGTTCGGCGTGCCCGCCTCGAGACCTGCGGGGAAGCCCTTGAACGTGAAACCCTGCTCGAACACGGCCTCCACCATGCCGCCTCCGCGCAGAAGAGGCTGGAGCGCCACGGCGGCGCCGCGTCGCGCGTACAGCGCGCCCACGCCCATCGGGCCGTACATCTTGTGGCCCGAGAACGCCGCGAAGTCCGCGCCGAGCACATGCAAATCGACGGGCAGGTGGGCCACGCTCTGGGCGCAGTCGAGCACGACGAGCGCGTCCGCGCCGCGTGCCGCGCGGACGATGCGCTCCACCGGTTGGATGCAGCCGAGCACGTTCGACACGTGCGACACGGCAACGATGCGCGTGCGCGGACCTATGACGCGGTCGATCTCGTCGTCGGGGATGCGCCCTTGCCGGTCGGGCACGATATGGCGCACTTTCGCCCCTGCGATCCGCGCTACCGTGAGCCACGGCACGAGGTTGCTGTGGTGCTCCAGAAGCGACACGGCAACCTCGTCGCCTGGGTGCAGCAGCCCCGCCAGGCCGTAGGCCAGCTGGTTGAGGGCGCACGTCGTCCCGCTCGTGAAGGCAATCTCGTCGGCGTCGGCGCCCACGAGGCGGGCCACATCGCGCCGCGCAGCCTCGAGGGCCTCCGTTGCCGCCGTGCCCAAGCGGTGCGCCCCGCGGTGGGGGTTCGCGTTGACCGTGCGGTAAAAGGCGTCGAGGGCCTCCAGCACGCAGGAAGGCTTCTGCGTCGTGGCGGCGCTGTCCAGGTACACGAGGCCGCCGTCCCCGGCGGCCTCGTGCGCGAGCAAGGGGAAGTCCTCCGGCGCGGCGAGCGCGCCGGAGGGTGGCGACGGATGCGCGCCCTCCCGCGTCATAGCGATGCCGCGCCTTCGCCAAGGGGTGCCCTGTCGTGCTCGTCGCCCTCGGTGCCGCCCCTGGCTCCCTCTAATGCCCCGTACTGCACCATGCGCAGCGCGAGCAGCCGCTGGACGCCCTGCAGTCGGTCGTGGTACGGGTCCTCCGCCGGGCATTCCTCGGCCAGCGCGTCGGCCAGCGCCTCGTCGCCCACCGTTCCGCGCACCCATGCGGCGAACGCATCCACGTCGATGAGCTTGATGATCTGGTCCGACGCCTTGCCGATGTTCGCCTGGTCGCGATCGAGCAGGAACACGGCGGCGCTCTTCAGATTGTAAAGGTACAGGTCGGACCCGCCTTTCGAGGGCACCATGCGTCCCGCCACGAAGTGCTCTCCCCAGGAGAGCTCCCGCAGCGCACGCTCGGCCTGCGCGCCGTCGGGCATCGGGAAGCGCCGGCATGCCTCGGCCAAACCGGGGATCTCCTCGAGCATCGCGCCTTCGCCCCCGGGCGGGAAGGGAGCGGCGACGTCCGCTCCCTCTTCCCCGACGGCACGCTCGGCGACGTCTGCCCCGCTCACGATCCCAGCTTCCCGGCGGTCTCGAGCGCGTCGGCGGCAAAGCCCAGCCCCAACGTCTCCAGGCCGGCCCGCGTCGGGCGCCCGGTGGACTCCTCGAAGCCCTCGTGCACGTAGAACCGCGACTTGAAGTCCTCGAACTTCTCGCGGTCGAGCGTGCGGCCCTGGCACAGCGAATAGCTCCACGTTCCGTTTTCGCACACCACGAGCGGGAAGGGCTTCGTGGTCTTCACGTCGTACACGTAGTTCGCGAACACCTCCTGGTCGCGGTGGCGTCCCTCGAGCGCCCAGATGGCGCGGTCGAGCACCCAGAACTTGTGCCCCAGCTCGATGCTCTCCTCGTAGGAGAGGTCGCGCCCGGTGACGGCCTGGAAGAACTTCACCTCGTACTCGGGCGTGGCGCCGTAGGTCGAGCCCGTCTCGGCGGTGTGCTTGCGGCTGACGAAGTTCGGCCACACCCAGTCGCACATGCCGAGCGACTGCAGCCAGAAACGCCCGTAGGCCCGGTTCCAGTGGATCTCGCGCACGCGCGCGTCGGTGTAGATGCCCTCCTCGCTCCAGTCGAAGCACAGCGGGTCGCCCAGGCCGGACTGGTCGGCCAGCTGCTTGGCCATGTTCTCGGCCGACACGGGCGGCTCGGCGCCGGTGAGCACCGCCATGATGGAGGTGTTGTACACCGCGTTGTGCACGCCGTGCTCGTTGATGTCGCGCTCGCTGAAGATGCTGCCGTAGCTCCACTCCACCTCGGCGCGCGGCTCGTTGTGCTCGCAGTAGCCCCAGTTCGGGCGCGCGAGCAGGCCCGTGGACGTGTCCTCGTCCCAGCGCCCCCACTTCTGCGCGGCGCGCGCGATGCCCTCGGCCAGATCGTCGCCGATCTCGCGGCGGTAGGCGATGCGCATCAGCAGCTCCTCGATGAACGCGTAGGTCCCGTACTTCTCGAAGGGCAGGTCGGTGTCGATGTCCTTGCCCTTGCCCATGACGCCCATCTTGTACAGGTTGTGCAAGTACACGGGCATGTCGATCTCGTAGCCGTTCAGGCCCAGCTTCGACAGCAGGCTGTAGGCGGCCAGCTGCTCGTCGATCTTGCCCGAGTCGGTGAAGTAGAGGCCGGCCGAGCAGGTCAGCTCGTTGCCCACGCCGCCGGGGTAGAGGTTGCGGCAGTTCTTGAAGCACCCGCGGCAGCCCTCGGCGCGCGATACCGTGGGGCTTGTGTCCAGCACGGTGGATGCGGCTCCCGGGCTGCCCGGCGCGCCCGGCACCTTGCCGGCGTCGATGTCGTAGCCGAACTTCTGCTGCACCTCGAGGCGCAGGCGCACGAGCGCGGCGGGGTCGGCGATGGGGATGCTCTTAGAGCCGATGAAGCTCATGGCCTTCAGGTTCTTCGCGCCGAACACCGCGCCGAAGCCGCTCTGGCCCGTCACGTGGCCGGCGTCATGCACGATGCACGACACGCGCGCGAGGTTCTCGCCGGCCGGCCCGATGCAGATGACGGAGGGGCGCTGCGTCGTGCGCCCGCCGTCGCGGCTGCCCGTGAGCTCGTACCATGAGCCTTGCGGCGTGCCGTGCGTCACCTCGTCCCAGATGCGCTCCTGGCACTCGAAGGCGTCGAGGCCCCAGAGGTCGGTGGCGTCGTTGAACGTCACCTGGTCGTTCACCACGCTGATCCATACGGGCGCGTCGGCCTTGCCGCGCACGACGCAGGCGTCGTAGCCCGCTTCCTTCATCATGCCGGCCAGGCGGCCGCCCATGCTGGAACGGTTGTACCATTCGGGCAGCGAGAACGGGCTGATGCCCGTGAACTCGCAGCGCGCCGACGCGGCCGGGACCACGGCGCCCGAGAACGGCGTGGTGGCGAACACGAGCACGTTCTTCGGGTCGACGGCTTCCACGGTCTTGTCCTCGCAGTAGTCCCAGAACAGCTTCGAGGCCATCCCGTGGCCGCCCACCCATTCGATATAGGGGTCGGTGTCGATGGTCTCGGACGTCCGGTCGTCCAGGTTCACGATGAGTATCTTGCCGGCGTAGCCGTAGTGTTCGGTCATGGTGCTCCTCCTACTTCTCGTTCGATCCGGCTGCCGCCTGAGCCGCCGTGCCTCCGGCGCCGTACCCGAGCCGGGCCGGCGGGATGCGCGCCTCGTCGTCGCTCGGCAGGCCTATCTCCAGGTAATGGTCGTTGCGCAGGTTGGCCGTGTAGCCCTCGTCGGTCTGCACCGGCAGCTCGTTCGTGAAGCTGATGGCCTTCATGGGGCAGATCTCCACGCACAGCTGCTTGCCGCCGACGCCGCCCGCCTCGTCCCAGTAGGGCGTGTTCTTGCACAGGTCGCACTTCTGCGCGTGCTTGTCCTCGAAGTTCCACTGCACGCGCGACGGCGTGAAGGGGCACGCCTCCACGCAGCGCTCGCAGCCGATGCACTTGCCCTCGTCCACCAGGCGCACGCCCGTGTCCGGATCGGCATGCATGGCGCCCACGGGGCAAGCTTCCACGCAGGAGGGGTAGGGGCACTGGCGGCACTGGTTCTGCTGCACGTCGTTCGTGGGGAAGCTGCCCAGGGCGTTCTTCATCACCTGTATGCGCGAAAGCGAGGTGTTGATGCGTCCCAGGTGCGAGAGCGAGCATGCGATGACGCAGGTCTCGCAGCCGGCGCACTTCTTCGCGTCGACCAGCAGGTAGCCTTGGCTCGCCTCGATGGCGTACACGTCGTCCGGCAAGAGCAGCGCCGTTATGCCGCCGCCCAGCACCACGCCGATGCCCAGCCCGCCGATGCCGGCGAGGAACTGGCGCCGCGAAAGGCCGCTCTTCCTCTGCGCGCCTGCCGCGCGTTCGTTCGTATCTGCCATCTCTCTCATCTCCTTTGAGACCCGGGCGTACCCGTTGCGGGCGCCGCGGTCATCGTCGTGTCGGGGGCTGTCGCGGGCGCGGTTCTTTCGCAGGAGCCCTCGCCGGCAGTGCGCTCGTCATGCTCGCGCTGCAACCGATCGAGCCATCCCCGGTGCTCCTTCTCGGCCTCGGAAAGCGGCATCCAGCCCGTGAACATGGACGGGAACGTCTTCCAGGAGAACGGCGCGATGACGGCGAAGAACACATGGGCTGCCAGGAACACCAGCATGAGGGCGGCGGCGATGTCGTGGATCCAGAACATGACGTTCATCAGGCCGTCGGGCAGTGCGAGGAACACGTGTGCCGCCGCTTTGAACAGGCCGCTGACCACCAGCAGCGCGGCCGTGACCACGGCCATGACGTAGGCGGCCTTCTCGCTTTCGAAGTACTTGTCCTCGGGCGGCATCGTGAACTTCTTGATGCCCACGAGCAGGCTGTAGTGGCGGACGGTGTAGGACACGACGTTCTTCGTGGGCAGGTGCTCGTGCAGCCGCCACTGAGACACGATCGTGTTGCCCAGGTAGTAGAACGTCCCGAACAGGAACACGACCGCGGCCACGAAGTGCACGTTCTGCCAGACAATGGCCGCCGGGCCGTCGTCGACGAACGCGGGGGTGAACCGCAGGCCCAAGATGATGCCCGAGACAAGGCAGACGGTCGTGCCTGCGGCATGGGCCCAATGGGAGATGCGCGCGGGAGCGTCGTGGCGAAATACCCGGTCGCCGGATAAGAAGGGGTCTGTCCTCTTGGTGAACGCGGAGAGGAGCAGACCGAGGAACGGCGCCAGGGCGACGAGCCAGGGCGCTTGGTCGAACCAAGGCATGAGGCTTCCTTTCGACGTGCTTCGCCCGGCCCCTTGGGGCTTGGCGAAAATCGGTGCTGGGGGGGGGGTCTAATCGCGCCGGAGGAGGCGCACGACGCGATTAGACCTTGTAGGAGGTGAGCACGAGCGGAGCCATGGGGACTCCCTTCCTGTCGCGGATTTTCCGTTGCTCGCGAGCTGGCACTTCATAATGCCATGGTTCTAAGATACCGTTGACGACCTGTTGCCTGGAAGAGTCGACGGCGGATGGCTCTGCGTCGCTGCGCGAGCGGAAGGACCGTGAAGCCAGCGGCATCCCCATGCCGGCGAGCGGAAGGCGGCCCGGCGGTCTTTTCCGCGCCCTTACTGCTCCCGGCTGTGGTTACTGTGCGAAATGAATGCGAAAGCAGCAGGGGGAGGGGGTGTTTTCTAATTGCTAGATCGTTTATGCTCTGTTACCATCTTGATGCGGAACACGAATGATCCTGTGCGCTTCGGCGCTTCGACGTTTACCAGATAGGTTCGAGACATGAGCGTGGCGACTCCCACAAAAGACTCGCTCGATGGACGCATCTTTGCGCCCGCGGATCGCTCTGCCCTCATGCCCGCGGCTGCCCCTGCCGCCGAAGCCGATCGCCTAAAAATGCCCCACGGGGGGGGGCGCTCTGAAAGAGGGTGCCGCGAGCGGCGCATCGAACCCGGCCGGCTAAGCCGGCGCACCTCCGAACTTCCCACAACCTCATCGATTGACGCCGCGGGCGAGGCAGCCCGCGGCGTTCGCATGCCCGCGTCCGTGGGCTGGCACGTGCTGCAGGTGGTCCCCGGCCAGGAGCAGTCCATGGCGGAGCGCGCGGCGAGCCTCGTGGGCCCGGAGCTTCTGAGCGCGTGCTTTCCCTTGCGCTATGAGCTGCTCAAGAAGCAGCAGGGCGCGTGGCGCCTTGTGACCGAGGTCATGTTCCCCGGCTACGTGTTCCTGGCCACGGGCGACATCGACGCCGTGCGCGAGCGCCTGAAGCTGTCCACCTCCTTCGCACGCCTTCTGGGCGCGGGCGACGCCATCTTCTCCCTCACGCCCGAGGAGGCGGCCTTCGTCTCCGAGTTCGGGGGTGCGGGGCATGTGGTGGGCATGTCCGAGGGCGTGATAGAGGACGGGCGCACCGTGGTGCGCAGCGGCCCCTTGCGGGGGAGGGAGGACCTCATCCGCAAGATCGACCGGCACAAGCGGGTGGCGTTTCTGGACGTGGGGCTGCTCGACCAGGTGCGGGTGCGGGTGGGGCTCGAGATCACCAGGAAGACGTGACGATTGGGGCTCCGCTGCTAGCAGGAGCCTGACCTGCGGCAAGGCAGCTTTTTGCAGGGAGGCCGGTCCTGGCGCCGACGGCGCCGCACCGATCTCCCTGCAGGAAACTGCAGGCGCCTCGCAAGGGGCGCGAACCTTTTCGACATACCTTGATGCGCGAAAACGATGCCACGTGTGCGTTTCGGCCAGCCTCTTGGGAATGAATAGCCGTCGCGAAGCTTGAAGCGGTATGCCCCGCGCCCGAGAGGGCCAAGGGGCGAAGCCGTGGCCTCGCGCAGTCGACCCGAGATGGCGCGAGGAGGTGTGCGTATGTGGTATGTGGTTCAAACGATGGCCGGGCGGGAGTTCGCCGTCCAGCGCCAGATCGAGCAGTTCGCGAGCGACGATGTGCTCGACGAATGCTTCGTCCCCCAGTACGAGGTGCAGAAGCACCTGCGCGGCGAGTGGCGCACCTGCACCGCCGTGCTGTTCCCCGGCTACCTGATCGTGGTGAGCGACCATATTGCCGAGCTGCAGGCGCAGCTGAAGCAGATCCCCCAGTTCGCGAGCGTCTTGAACAACGACGGCACGTTCATTCCCCTGGAACCGCACGAGGTGGCTTGGATCGACGCCTTCACCGAGAAGGAGCACCGCGTGATCGGCATGTCGGAAGGCGTGATAGAAGGCGACCAGATAGTCGTCCTGAAGGGCCCGCTGGTGAACCGCACCGGCTGGATCAGGAAGATCAACCGCCGCAAACGCACCGCGTATTTGGAGATAGAGATGTTCGGCAGGACGATCCAGACCAAGATCGGCCTGGGAATAGTACGGAAGCGATAAGGACAGGGATGGCCCGGTAGGGCGAACATGGAAGACGTGCTTGACAACGAAATAGAGATGGATGAGGTGCTGGAGATGGGGTCGGGTGCTATCGGGTACGATGAGGCGATCGAGAGCCCCGTCCCACGAGGTGCCCTTAAGGTGCTGCTGCCCGGCGACGACGTCATGGGGCTCGAGGAGCACAAGGTGGGTGGCGGGCCGGACTACCGCTGCCACCGTGCTGTGTCTTCCTCCCGGCGAACGGATGGTGTTCGCTATCCGGCTTTCGGCGCCATGGACTACTTGGGCCGTCGACAGACGGTGACGTAGGCATGAGCGAAGCGCAAACTGCCGCGAGCATGGATGGCGGAGGGGCTATTAAGCTTTCCGAAGCTGACTTGGACAAAGAAGAAACGCAGGAGGCTGCCGTCGAAGGCGAATGGAGCTATCACCGCGGTTACGCCTTTGACGTGGGAGCCGAGGAAACTGCTAGCCCTAGCAGCGCTGCACGCGCCAAGAGGATCCGCGCGGAGATCGGCGACGAGCCACTGACGGGCATCGAGAGCCGACCGGTCTACTGTGCTATCAAGCGCGCCTTCGACATCGTTTTCAGCGCCGCCGTGCTGATCTGCTTCTGCTGGCTGTTTGCCATTATTGCCATCGTTATCAAGATCGATGATCCGAAGGGCCCGGTGCTGTTCAAACAGGAACGTGTAGGGAAGGACGGCAAGACCTTCACCATGCACAAGTTCCGCACTATGTGCGTGGATGCGGAGGATAAACTGCCGGAGTTGCAAGCCCTCAATGAAAAGGATGGCCCAGTCTTCAAGATTGCCCGGGATCCCCGCAACACTCGCGTGGGACGTGTTCTGAGAAAGGCCTCACTTGACGAAACCATCCAATTTTTCGATGTTTTAACTGGGAAAATGTCCATCGTAGGCCCGCGTCCGGCTTTGCCGAAGGAAGTGGCAACATACGACGACTATCAACGCCAACGTTTGCTGGTGAAGCCGGGCATCACCTGCTATTGGCAGACCCGTCGCAACCGCGACACCGTCACTTTTGACGAATGGATCGACCTTGACCTGCTCTACATCAAGAAGTGCAGTGTCTGGAGCGACTTTAAACTCATTATTCAGACCGTCGGCGTCGTGCTGACAATGCAGGGAAGCTAGCGGTATGTAATGCAAATAATCCTTCTCTCCGGTGGATCGGGAACACGTCTCTGGCCGCTCTCCAACAACTCCAGAAGCAAGCAGTTTCTTAAAGTCCTGCGCAACTCCAATGGTAAATCGGAGTCTATGGTGCAGCGTACATACAGGAAGATTTCCTCTGTCGCTCCGACGGCAAAAATCACTATCGCTACGTGCGCCACCCAGGTGCAGTCAATCGCGATGCAGCTCGAAGACAGCTGCGATGTGGTAGTCGAGCCCGAGCGTAGGGATACGGCGTCCGCTATCATGCTTGCTTGTGCGAACCTGGCTTACAGAAAAGGCGTTTCGCCAGATGAGACCGTAGTCGTAATGCCTATTGATACCTACGCGGATGATGGCTACTACGCAACTCTCTTAAAACTTGATTTTACGGTACAACAAGACGTCGCTGAACTTACGCTTATGGGCGTGAAGCCTAGTTTTCCTTCAACGAAGTACGGTTACATCGTTCCGACCACTTCAAAAGACGCTGTGCAGAAGGTATCCACTTTTCAGGAAAAGCCGGCTAAGGAGATGGCGCAGGAGCTTATCGAAAAAGGCGCTCTGTGGAACTGCGGCGTGTTTGCTTTCAAGTTGCGGTACATGGTGGACATATTGTCCGTATATACCGATATCAAAGACTTTGATGAGCTTGTTGCCCATTACTCAGACTTGCCCAAGAATTCCTTCGACTATGAGGTGGTCGAGAAGGCTGAATCGGTAGCTGTGGTTCCTTGTGACGCCAGCTGGAAAGACTTGGGCACCTGGAATACCTTGTCTGAGGAGATGGCCGACAACTATTCTGGCCGTGCGGTTATCGATGAGAAAACCTGCGAAAAACTGCACGTGATTAATGAAACCGGGTTGCCGTTAGTCGTAGCTGGCATCAGCGATGCTGTGGTTATTGCAACGCATGACGGAATTCTTGTTTCGGGTAAGCAGGAAAGCGCCTACATAAAGAAACAGGTTGAAGAAGCTGCCGCCAGTCGTCCGATGTACGAGAGCCGCCGTTGGGGCGAATATAGAGTTATAGACGTCGGCCTATACCCAGACGGCAATAAGGCTCTGACAAAAGAGTTGATCATTGGTGCTGGAAAGCAGCTGAGCTATCAGCTTCATGAGCACCGAAGCGAAATATGGACCATTGTGAGCGGTGGCGGGCAAGTGGTTTTAGACGACGTTGTTGCAGATGCGAAATGCGGCGACGTGATTCAAGTCGCTAAAGGAGTCAAGCATTCAGTGAGAGCTTTCAGGGATCTGCACGTGATAGAAGTGCAGCTCGGCGATGTCCTTGAAGAGGAAGACATCCGGCGATTTGGGAATTACTGGGACGATTAGCCGCTAGGCCGGTTTTGAAAGGAAGCGTAAATGAACATTAGCATTTTCGGTCTAGGCTATGTTGGCTGCGTGGGAGCAGCTTGTTGCGCAAAGCTGGGACACCACGTTATTGGCACGGATCCTGTTGAGAACAAAGTGAACCTTATCAACGAAGGTCGCGCCACCATAATCGAGGCTGAAATCGATGACTTGGTGAAAGAGGCGCACGAAGCCGGCAGGCTGGAAGCTACCACTGACGCTGACTATGCCGTTGTTAACAGTGACATATCCTTCATTGCCGTGGGAACACCTTCAACGCCGCAAGGCCACTTGAAACTCGACTACATCTTTGAAACTGCGCGGCAGATCGGTGAGGCGATTGCGAAGAAGGACGATTTTCATGTGGTCGCAATCCGTTCAACTGTGCTGCCGGGAACCAACGCCAATGTGGCTCGAATCATCGAGGAAGCTTCCGGCAAGAAGGAAGGCTCCGGCTTTGCGATGGTCTCCAACCCTGAATTCCTCCGCGAAGGAACGGCCGTCAAGGATTATCTGAATCCGCCCCTGAGCCTTGTGGGCACCGCTAGCCCTAAGGCTGAGCAAATGATGCGCGAGCTTTACAAGGACATTCCCGCTGAATTTATTACTACCGACGTTCCTGTGGCAGAAATCATGAAGTATGTGAACAACACATACCACGGCCTGAAAATCGTCTTTGCGAACGAGGTTGGCAATATATGCAAAGCTTTGGACATCGATTCCCATAAGGTCATGGAGATCTTCTGCAAGGACGAGCAGCTCAACATCAGCCCCTGTTATTTCAAGCCGGGCTTTGCCTACGGCGGCAGCTGCCTTCCCAAGGATTCTAAGGCCCTGCGTACCTTGGCACACGACAACTATATTGACGTCCCAGTGATAAATGCCATCAACCCGTCAAATGAGCTCCAGAAGCAGCGGGCTTTGAAAATCATTGAGTCCAAGGGCCGTCGCAAAGTCGGCATCCTGGGCCTCAGCTTCAAGAGCGGCACAGACGATCTGCGTTGCAGCCCAATCGTCGATGTTATCGAAGGCTTGCTGGGCAAGGGATACCAGGTAAGCATCTACGATAGGAACGTGAAGGTTTCCAGCGACACCAACACGAACAAAGACTTCATCATGTCCAAGATTCCCTTCATGTATGAGTTCGTGACCGATGACCTCGATGCCGTTTGTTCTGGATCGGACGTTCTGGTCGTAACCAACAAAGAAAAGGAATTCTCTGACATCCCTCAGCAGTATCCTGGCAAAGCCATCGTTGACTTGGCTCGTATGTGGGACAGCTTGGACTATGAAGGCAACTATGAAGGCATTAGCTGGGGCAACATCAACAGCAACGCCTCCCAAGCCGAAGCCATTGAAGCTGATATGGCAAAGACCGAGTTCTAGGGACTTTACGACGTGGTAGGCATCAAATGGTTGGTAAATAGGCTGAAGGCGATGAGTCCTGCTGAAATTGCATGGAGGCTTCAGCAAAAGAGCCTGCAGAACAAAGAGAAGAGGCGATTCGCAGATTCGCGCGTAAGCGCCTGCGGCGAAGTGCTTTCTTCCAAGTATGTCAGCCTCAAGTTTTATGCCGCGGCGCTCCATCTGAATTTGGAGAATACTAGCTATGGCTTGAATGAGGATATCAACCTGCTGGGGTTTAAATACGAGGACTTCAAGGGCAAATGGCATGCTGGCTTCCAGACGGAGAACGAATGGCCACAGCAATTCGCCTATTCGCTGGAATACAGGCAGCGAGACGAAATAGGCGACGCAAGAACGAACTGGGAATTGAACAGGCACTTCCAGTTCGCCATTCTCGCAAAGAACTACAGGGCCTCGGGGGACGAGCGATATCTTCATGATTTGAAAGACCAGCTTAACGATTGGGATAAGCAGAACCCTTTCCTGGTTGGCATCAGCTGGACAAGTGTTATGGAGCTGGCGATCAGGGCGATCAATTGGATGTACACCTTGGCGTTCCTGGAGGATGTGGACGAGCTAGAGCTGAAGAGAAAGCTTGCGGTCGGCGCAATCAACATGGTCGACCACATCGAGCAGCATAGGAGCCGATTCAGCTCTGCGAACAATCACCTGCTGGTAGAGGCTGCCGCTATAGGCATCGCTGGGTTCGCATTTTCGTATAAGCCGTGGGTGACGTTGGCCATTGAGATATTGACGGAGGAGCTCGAGCGCCAGAACTACGGCGATGGCGTCAATAAGGAGCTCAGTCTTCACTATCAGGTTTTCGCGATGGAGGCCTACGCCCTTGTCGGCAATCTGCTTCTTAAAAACGGAGGGTCCATCCCAGTCGAATGGGCTTCCATGCTGAAGAAGCAGTGTCGCTACGTGTCGGACTGCCGCGGGGCTTTTGGCGAAGTGGTCGTTTTTGGAGACGACGACGAGGGAAAAATCCTGGATCTGGTTGGAAAAGGAGCAGACCGGTATGCCTACATCCTCCAGTTCATGAGCACGCTGCTCGACGAGCGCTATGACGCGATGGAGCAAACCGATGAAACCCTGCATTGGCTTTTCGATGAGAGCGAGATTGGTGGGGCTAAGCGTAAACCGCTCTACGACAACGCCCATAATGCCTGCTACAGGGAGGGCGGCAACACCATTCTCAAGAGTCGCGACGGGCGCATTCTTATAGGAATCGACCATGCTGCCTTGGGCTTTGGAAGCATTGCCGCTCACGGTCATGCAGACGCCCTGAGCTTTCAAATGTTTGTAGATGGGAGTCCGGTCTTCATCGACCCTGGCACATATATCTACCATTGCAATCTGCCCATGCGCAACAGCTTGCGCAAAACGTCAAACCACAACACTGTCTGTGCTGACGGAAAAGACCAGTCGGAAATGCTCGGCGCCTTTCTGTGGGGCCGAAAGGCAAACTGCAAGTTGTTGAGTTACGAGGAGAGAGACGACGGTGGCGTCGAACTCGTTGCAGAGCACGATGGCTATGCGCCGTTGGTTCACCGCCGTACCTTTGAGTTTGACGGGCGGCGATTCCTGGCGATCCGAGATGAATTATTTAATGATGCAGGTGATGGCTTTTGTGGGGATGCGATTTTTGCTTGTCCTGAATCTCTTGTTTTAAGCAGGGGGGAAGGAGGGATTGCATTTAAGTTGGGTGATGTGAGCGGGCAAATCGAATCTTCTGGTATCGATCCGTCAGTTGAAAAAGCATCATTTTCTGCAAATTATGGAGTTCTTCAGCCTGGAAAGAAAATTAAATACCGCTTTTCGGGAATTTTGAAATCAACCATAAGGGTGAGTAGTTAAGTATGGCTAATTATTTCCAGTCACTTGAAAAGCGAGCAACCACTCTTCCAGGCATGACTGCCGTTTCAATGCTGCTTGATGCTGCCAAAGTTGCAGGATTGTGTTACGAAGACCTCTCTGCCTATCTATGATTGCCCTCGCCATCGGCTCGGAGGACGAAATTAATGAATAGCGAAAAACTTAAGAACATGTATGAAAATATGCCCAAGGGCATAAAGCATTTGCTGGCCCCATTGTTCGTGCAGGCAATGATTGGAAACCCTCACTATAAAGAGATGCATAAAAGACTCGAGGACTTTGACTGCATGTCTGAGGAGGATCAGCTGGCAATTCAATTTAGAGAATTGAAGAAGCAGTGTGTCTATGCGTACCAGCACACGGAGTATTACAAGGAGCTTTTCGACAGTATCGGATTCAACCCAAAAGACATGTCTTCGTTCGAAGGTTTTGAAAAAGTCCCTCTCATTGACAAATTTATAGCTCAAGAACAGGGAAATAAGCTCTACTCCGATGAAGATATTGATTGTTATGAGGGGCATACATCGGGAAGCACAGGAAAGGTGTTTCGGGTATTGCTCGATCGGGCGTCAATCTATCGCGAGCGTGCCGTGGTTTGCCATTTTATGGAGAAGTTTGGCTACGACGCACGACGAACCAGAACCCTTGCTCTCTGGGGTCATAACAAGGACTCCGATTACTATTATTCGCCTTTGAAAAACGAGATTGTGATTTCGCCGTTTAGGCTTTTCAAGAGCGAAGAATTCGATTCTGTTTGGGGGATCATAGAAGCCTATTCTCCTGAAGTTGTGGCAGGTTATCCCTCTGCTATTTCGGTTCTCTGTGATTTGATCAGGAGAAACAAGAAAAAGCTAGATTTAAAGTTCGTCCTCTTTTACGGAGAAGGTTCGTCAGAGTCTGACCGAAGGCAAGTCGAAGAGGTGCTTCATTGCCCATGCATTACCTACTACGGCCATACCGAGAGATGTGCGTTCCTGGAGAGAGACAGGGATGGCTATAGAATTAATCGACTATACGGATACACCGAGCTGCTCCCAACCGATGAATCGGATGTGTTTAGGATTGTGTCCACGGGTTTTCTGAGCAAGAAAATGCCTCTGGTAAGGTATGCGACTGATGATTATGTCGTAATTGATAAGAATGGCCATATGGAGGTTCGTGGTCATACGACGTCGGAAGCTAGAATCATTGCAAAGAATGGCGCACGCATATACAAGGGAACAGTTTCACCGCATTCCGGCCCCTTTGAAAAGGTGCGCTTGTATCAGTATGTTCAAGATCGCCCAGGCCATGTGTTCTTAGACGTGGTCATGGACGAGCCTTTTGCGGAAGAGGACCGCGATACTCTGGCCGCCTATTTTGAAAGAAAATGCGAAGGCCTCCTAGACATTGAAATTCGTGAAGTCGAGGAGTTGCGAACAAACAAGCGTGGAAAATACGCATGGCTTATTGATGAAATCGATTACTCGAAATACCCGGAGTTCAAAAAGTGAGTGAGCAAAATCGAAAAATTCTAATCATTGTTGAAAACCTTCCCGTTCCTTTTGACACCCGTGTTTGGCAGGAAGCGACGACGCTTGCGGCCAATGGCTACGAAGTTAGTGTGATTTGCCCGAAAGGAAAAGGCGCAACAGCTGAGATGGAAGAGTTAGAAGGTGTTCATATTTACCGGCATGACCTCCCTGAGGCCAATGGCGTTGTCGGGTACGTGCGGGAATACTACGGCGCTCTTAAGGCTCAGCGTGAGCTTGCGGAGATTGTCTATCGGGAACACGGGTTTGACGTCATTCATGGTTGCAACCCGCCCGATGATATCTATATGGTTGCCAAGAAGTTCAAGAGCCGTGGCGTTGACTATGTATTTGATCATCACGACATCTGCCCCGAACTCTTCGAGGCCAAATTCGGAAAAAAAGAAGAGCTTGGCCTTGTAAAAAAGATGCTGTACAAGAGTCAGACCTATCTGGAAAAAAAGACGTACCAGAACGCAAAATTTGCATTTGTGACCAATGAGAGTTACCGGAGCATCGCCATTGAGCGTGGAGGAATGGATCCGAATCGCATAATCGTATTGCGCAGCGGCCCGAAACTTGAGCGCATGCGTATTCAACCTAGCGACGAGAGCATCAAGCGTGGCAAGAAGTATATGGTCGGCTACCTGGGTGTTATCGGGCAACAGGAGGGGATCGAATATCTCTTGGAAGCCGCGAAGATTATCAAGAAAGCCCGAAATGACGTGTTCTGGGGGATTGTGGGAGGCGGGCCGCATCTGGATGCGCTGCGTAAGATGTCGTCCGACATGGGGCTTGACGATTGTGTTGAGTTCACCGGCAGGGTGAGCGATGAAGATTTGCTCCGTTACCTGAACACAGCAGATATTTGCGTGAACAGCGACGAGTTCAATCCTATGAACGACAAGTCGACCATGAATAAGATTTTAGAGTACATGGCCCTTGCGAAGCCGATCGTCCAGTTTGATTTGACCGAAGGTCGGTTTAGCGCTCAGGATGCAAGCCTCTATGCTGAGCCCAACAACCCTGCGAACATGGCAGAGAAGGTCGTCAAGCTCTTGGAGGATCCAGAGCGTCGCAAGACCATGGGCGAATACGGCCGCAACCGGGTTGTGAACGAACTTAGCTGGGGGCATACCAGTCAAGCGCTGCTCGACGGTTATGAGCGCTATTTTGCGGGGGAATTTGATTAGAGATGAAACAAGTTCTCCTTTTGTCGAACAAAGTGCTGCATTATCGAGTCAAGGTCTACAATGACCTCGCGCCGATACTTGAAGAACACGGTTATGCTCTTAGCGTTGCCGGAGATTCGTTTCAGGATGACGTCAATCCTATTAGGTTCGATTGCGTAAAACTTGAATCGCTGAAGGACTGGAAAGCGGCCATTGATGCCAAGAAGCCCGAAGCAGTGATTTTGTTTTTACACCTCAAAGATGGAATCCTGTTTGATGTGATTAGCTACTGCAAAAAACATCAGATAAAGGTCATCTATTGGAACCATGGCATAAACATTGCCGATCCAAATAACATCGTCAAGAACGCAGCATTTCATAGGGTTCATTCAAAGTGCGATGCCCTTATAACGTATATGCCCTGCATGCGGAAACATTTTAAGAAAAAGAACCAGCACAAGCTTTTTATTGCTCCCAATACGCTAAGTTTTTCTGGAATTGATAGATCCCAGTACGACAACCATGCTCTGAGGGCAAAATACGGCATATCGCAGTCGTTTGTCGTTTTGTTCGTGGCTAGAATCAATCAGAATCGAAGGTTGGAGCTCCTTACAGAGGGGCTAAAGGAATTTCCTCAAATAGGCCTAGTTGTTGCGGGGCCTGGTATGTCCGATGACGTATTAGCCTCCGTGAACTCCCATGAAAATTTTTATTATTTTGGAGAACGCTATGGCGATGAAGTTTGCGAGCTGTTCGCGTTGGCGGATGTTTTTAGCGTTCCCGGATCAGCTGGACTTGCCGTAAACGAGGCCATGTTTTGGGGCTTGCCCTTTTTTATGTTAAGCGAAGGTGTTCACGGGCCCGAAAAAGAGTATGTCGTTGATGGGGAAAATGGGGTTGTGGCGAAAAACGAGAACCAGCTCATTTCCGAACTAGTTGGCCTTTCCGTTGATCGTGAAAGGCTCGGCAAGATGTCCGAAAGCTGCAAGGATACTTTCGCCAAAGAAATGAGCATCGGCGCTATGGCGTCTGGCTTTATTGAGGCGCTGGATTATTGCTTCAATTCTTGATAGGAGGGAACGAGTGTGAGCGTTTATGAGCAGTTGGTGCAAGGGCAGACAAAGTTATCCCTTATCGGTTTGGGCTATGTGGGCATGCCTATCGCCGTTGAGTTCTCCAAACATGTTCAGGTGGTTGGCTACGACATCAATTCACGGAAGATCAACCAGTACGAAAATGGCATTGATGTGACAAACGAGGTTGGATCCGAAGCGCTGAGGGAGTGCAAGGTCGAGTTTACGGATGATCCTGAGAGACTTAAAGAGGCCTTGTTCCACATCATTGCTGTTCCCACGCCCATCAATTTGGACAAAACACCCGATTTGACGCCAGTTGTCGGTGCGTGTGAGACACTTGGGCCAAGGTTGATGCCTGGCTCTGTTGTTGTTTTCGAGTCGACGGTCTATCCGGGCGTCACCGAAGATGTTTGTGTTCCGATTTTGGAAAGAGAGTCGGGCCTGAAATGTGGCATTGATTTCAAAGTTGGTTACTCTCCCGAGAGGATCAACCCGGGCGACCGGGTGCATACCTTGACGACGATCCGTAAGATAGTTTCCGGTATGGACGCGGAGTCTCTTGAGGACATCAAGAATGTCTATAACATTGTTATAGCGGCTGGCACCTATCCTGTTTCAACCATTAAGACCGCTGAGGCAATTAAAGTTGTTGAAAACAGCCAGAGAGATATCAATATTGCCTTCATGAACGAACTGGCAATGGTTTTTGATCGCATGGGCATTGACACCAATGAGGTAATTGACGGAATGAATACCAAATGGAATGCCTTGGGATTCAGACCGGGTCTCGTCGGTGGCCACTGCATAGGTATTGATCCTTATTACTTTACATACGAGGCGGAGAAACTGGGCTATCATTCTCAGATTATCCTTGCTGGCCGCAAGGTGAATGACGATATGGGCGGTTTCGTTGCGGATGCGATAATCAAGCAGCTTGTGCGAGCTGGAAAAGCTCCGAAGGATGCGCGAATAGTGATCATGGGGCTTACCTTCAAAGAGAACTGTCCGGATATCAGAAACACAAAGGTAGTCGACATTATTGCGGGTCTTGCCGACTACGGCGTTGTTCCGACGGTGGTGGATCCATGGGCTGACAAGGAAGAGGCTAGGCGTTTCTACAATGTCGACTTGATGGATTTTGAGGCGGTTCAGGCCGACTGCGTGGTCCTTGCTGTTGCTCATGAACAATTCAAACAGAAGTCTGTTGAAGAGTGGGATGCTTTGTTTAGCCAAGCTGTTCCTGTCGAGCAGCGAGTCGTCATTGATGTGAAGGGACTTATTAATCCCAACGAGGCGGCTGCTTTGGGTTGGTCGCTGTGGCGACTGTAATTGGCGAATGAAGCCTCCGATAGTTAGGTAGTGGCATGAGCACATATGGTATGTATAAAGCATCTCGATGGTTCTATCTGCGGCATATTCCTTTTTTTCCTAAAATTTTAAAGGGCGTCAATTACTTGTTTCATAGTTGCGTGGTGCCATATGACTGCGAGATTGGCGAGGGCAGCAAGTTCCTATACGGCGGTTTAGGGACGGTCGTTGTAAGGAACGCAAAAATTGGAAAACATGTGCTAATAGGCACGAATGTGACAATAGGGGGGCGCTCCAATAAGCCGGGAGCGCCTGTCATTGGCAACAATGTTTACATTGCCACCGGCTCAAAGGTTCTTGGCGAAGTAACCATTTCTGATAACGTTATTATTGGAGCAAACGCAGTGGTCATCCATGACGTGCCCAGCAATTGCTCTGTCGCTGGCGTTCCTGCGAGGATTATCAAGGAAAATATTAACGTGAACGAATATTGCAGCTTGGGGAGATATTAATGATTACATTCGGCATTCCCCTTAGAAGTGCAAAGGCGTCAAGCGACTGGGAAAAGGTTCAGATGTTTTTCAACAGAACCTTGTGGTCGGTATACAACCAGACCGATCCTGATTTCAGGGTTATAGTGGCTTGTCATGAAAAGCCGCATCTTGCGCATTCCTATGATGAGAGAGTTGAGTTTATTGAGGTAGATGCGTCAATTCCCGGAGACCCCGATGCGATGATGAGGGATAAAGGCTATAAGGTTCATGAGATCGCCATGAGGGTGCGTGCGTTAGGTGGCGGTTTCGTTATGCTTGTCGACGCAGACGATATTCAGAGCAACAGGATTGCTGGATTTGCGAACTCTCATCAATCATCGAATGGGTTCTATGCAAAAAATGGCTATTTCTACCACGTTGGCAATGGCTTCGTGAAGTCTGGCTCTCATTTTCCAAATGGAAGTTCAACGATAGTGAAATACTCCGCTGAAGATTTGCCTGAAAAGCATTACGAACCGTTGACCTCGTCTAATAACCTTAATCCGCACATTATTCGTAAGAGGCACGGCGATATCCCTCGCATTTGCAAAGAACTCGGACGCCCGCTCGAACCTCTTCCTTTTAAAGCGAGCATATATGTTCGCGACACGGGGGACAATCACTCTCTGATGGGTCGAGGATATTCAAAAGTACGGCTTGTGGAGCAAGCTTTCCGGCGAAAAATTCCTCTGTCGGAAATATCGGACGAGTTTTCAATCGAGTGGTCTGATTAGGGTTTGGAAACGGGTCTTCAATGAAGATTTTAATGATCGATCACATGCTTCCGGGAAATTCTTATTCAGCTGAACTTTGCATGGCGCTCGGCTCCAAGGCCAGAGTTTTCCTTGCAACTTCGCATGATATGAAGAGCTCTGATTTAGAAGTTAAGTGCGAGAGGCTGTATCCGATTTTGTTCAACACTTCTCATGGAAATCGAAGCGTGCTCTCTTACATCGAATACTTGATAGGGCTCGTTCGCCTTACAGTCAATATCGCCTTAAACAGTTATGATGTCGTGCACATTCAGACGTTTAAGAAATATGCGATCGAGATGCCCCTTTACGCGGCATTGAAAAAAATCGGCTTGATTGGAACGATGGCCTTTACGGTGCATAACGTTGTGCAGCATGAGGCACAAGCCGGCGAGGCCGAGGCGTATGGCCGCTTCTATGAAAAATGTGATGTGCTTGTAGTTCATAATGGTCTAAGTAAGGCAGAGTTAGAGCAATCGCTTTCAAGCAAGGCCCCTGCGGCTACGATTATGCCTCACGGCTGTTACTCGAAAAGGCCAGCCAAAAAGGCCGAGAAGCGAGATCCAGTTTGTTTTCTTTCTCTGGGAGTGATGAGAAAAAACAAAGGTATCGATATCCTGCTCCAAGCCGCGGCCTTGTTGGAGCCTTCTTACAGAAAACGCTGTCGAATCGTGATCGCCGGCGCGAAAGATAAAAACAATTCCACAGACTACTTAGAGCTATCGAGACAGCTCTCCGTGGAATCGTTCGTTTTGGTGAGGCCGGGTTTCGTTGAAGAAAATGATTTAGAAAATCTGCATCAGGAAGCCGATTACTGCGTTTTTCCCTACTTGAATATTTACGGCAGCGGAGCCTTGCTAATGGCATATTCCTATAAAAAGCCAGTGATTGCCAGTGATATTCCGGCATTTGTGGAGGAAACGGATTCTGGAAGAACTGGCTACTTGTTTCGTTCTGGGGATGTTGAGTCACTGGCTGAGGTAATTCGAAAATCGATCAATGCTTGTGACGACGAATACGAGAACCGCGTAAAGGCGGTTGAAGAGCTGAGGCTTGAAAAATATAACTGGGATAAGTCTAGCGATATACTAATCGATTCATACAAAAAGGTGCTATTCCGATGAGTGCCGCAGATCTACATATCATAGAGCTTAGAACGAAAAAAGGGAAAGGGGCGGGGTTCAGATGTTTATTGCTGACCGTCGTGCTCGTCCGCCTTTTCGGGGTTCCTGGAACGTTGGATAGGCTCATTGGCGGTATGGTGACAAGTCCACTTACCGCTCTTGTTTATGCGATGATGGCAGCATATGTTACTTGGCATTTTTTGGTTAATGGCGCCATTTTGAAAACGAAAATTACCTTCCCCTTTTTTAGCGTCGTGCTGTTTTTTCTCTGCATTGGGATATCGTCTTTTATCAGCCAATATGTTCCTAGCTCTGGTTTGTGGAATGTTGCTCGGCTTGCGCTGTTGGCTCTATTCGCCTTTTCTGTGGCCGATTCGTTCAACCTTGAAAACCTGCTCAAATCTGTGTTTATTGCAGTTGCGATAGTCTTCCTCTGCTGCTCTCTTGCTTTTTTTCTGCCAGGCTATGGGTTTGTCGATTATGAAACAACGAGAGCCTTTACGGGAATATGGACAACGAAAAATGTCTGCGCGGGTTTTATCGCATTCTGTATTCTGTTTTTACTCGGACTGCTGGTCTATTTGCCACAGGACAAGAGTCTAACGCTATCTATTCCGCGGTGGATTCTTGTATTGATGCTTCTAGGCTTTGGGGGAATGCTCTTGTCGGCAGATGCGCTTGGTGGATTAATTTGCACAGTTGTGCCAGCGGCTTTCGTCGTTTTGGATAGGAGGGGAGTCCTTTCTCTAAAACGAAAAGGGACTTTCTGGGTTCTTCTCAGCGTGGGTTTTCTTTTGTTTGCCACGGCGATACTTCCGCTATTTTCTGACGTGCTAGCGATTTGGGGCAAAACCTCAGATCTCACAGGGAGAACAACAATATGGAAATCTATTTCGCAGCTCGTTCTTGAAACATCACCGTTGTTCGGCTTTGGATATGGTGATTTTTGGTCTGAAGAGAGTCCGGTCTATTTCTTAATAAAATCTGTCTATGCTGCGAATGGTTTGGGGGCTGTGCATACGGGGTCGCATAATGCGATTGTCGAATTACTGCTGATGTTCGGGCTGACAGGCGTATTGTCATATCTTCTGATGCTTGCTGTAGTGTTTGACAAATCGCGGTATGCTAAAAATCAAATGCAAAACCAATTGATCAGTGCATTTCTTGCGTACTTTATGCTCTATTGCTTAGCGGAGCGGTCGTTGTCCTACATAGGTCTTCAGACGTTCGTCTTGTTCCTGTGCATCGCTGTGATTCTTGCCTCGTTCAACGCGGAAAGAGAAAACCCACAATGACGGCGCTGCCTCAGGAAAACCAAGGAATAAAGAAAAATCTTGCCTATGCGTTTAGCGCGCAAGGTGTTGCTCTCCTGTCGAGTATCTTGATGTCTCTGATTGTCCCCAAAATCCTTGCGGTGGAGGAATATGCATATTGGCAGTCTTTTTTGCTGTACGCAGGGTATTCTGGGTGCCTTCTTGTCGGGATTAACGACGGCTTGTATTTGCGTATTGGTGGTCAACGTTACGGGGACCTTGATCACGCCGGGATAAAAGCGCAAATGGTTCTGGTGCTAATCCTGGAATTCTTCTTTTCGGCGCTTTTGATTGCCTTTGCCTTGCTTGCTAGGTTGAGTGCCCAGTTTTGTCTGATTGCCGCCGCTTTGTCCATATACACAATTGTCGTGAATCTGGCCAACTACCTTTCCTATGTTTTTCAGGCGGTCAATCTAACGCAAATTTTCTCGAAAGCGGCAATTATTACCAAGGCCTCCTTTTTCATAATGATTGTGGCGGCCCTAGTTCTCGGTGCAGGTGATTATCGTGTCATAGTAGCTTTCTACATTGTGAGCCAGTGTTTTTCGACGGTGTATCTGTTGTATAGCGGTCGTCAAATACTGCAGGCTCGTTTTTCGTTTTCCGGAAAAAATCGTGATGTGCTTCATGCAACCAAGATCGATATAGGCGCTGGCATGAAAATCATGATTTCCTACTATGCAGGTACTTTTATTATCGGTTTTGGTAGGATGCTTATCGAGCCAAACTGGGATTTAGCGACGTTTGGCTATTACTCTTTTGCCGTGTCCCTTGTTTCTTTTGTCATTTCATTTGCCGGTCAGGTTTCTATGGTGCTGTTCCCGCATATAAAAAGAGCTTCGAAAGAAGCCCAAAAAGAAAACTTTGTCAAAATCCGAAGCATCCTTGCGCTTTTTTTACCCATTGCATACGTGCTTTATTTTCCGTGTTGCATATTCTGTGAGTTTTGGCTTCCTCAGTATAGCCAATCGCTAATATATTTAGGACTCTTGTTTCCCATCTGCATTTTTGATTGCAGAATGAGCATGCTGTGCGTTCCGTATTTTAAGGCTCTTCGAAAGGAAAACAAACTACTCATTGCAAATGTTGTTGCAATGTGTGTCAGCGTTGTGTTGTCCTTTTTTTCGGTCTTCTTGTTCCACAACCTTGTGCTGCTGGCCGTTTCGATGCTGTCAGGAATAGTTACAAGAAACCTTATCTCAGAATTTAATCTGGCGCGATCGTTTGGACTAAACTTATTCCCCCATTCCATTAGAGAGCTCTTATTGGCTATTTGCTTTATTTTCGTTGTCATGATCGACGGCGGCTGGAGCTACGTTTTTGGTTCGATCGCATTGGTCGTTTATTACTTTTTCGAATGCTTCTCGTTGAAGAAAACCAGGGAGAAAGGTGGAATGTAGTTCTACCGTTGTGATTCTAAGGCAAGTGTTCTGCTGCTTTTGAACGAAGCGAAAGGCAGCGCACGCTGCCGGTAGATATTGGCCTATATGCCCTGTGCAAATCATACCTTAGAGGGGTGGTTCATGATTGTGGTTTCGGTTGAATTGCGAAGCTATCCGAACGTTCTCTCCTAGATAGGCGTTTGCGCAGTTAGCCGGACGTTTTGCAATGCGGCATACCCCCTGTTTTGATTCACGGCCAGGGGGTATGCCGGCTTGTCGGTGTGTACGGATGAGTTCGCGGGCAGGCTACGCCACGCCCTCCGTGCCCGCTCGCAGGCTCATCCGGACGGCTCGATATACCTATGACCGGGAAGGTTATATTTTGGAAGGCGCTAGGCCAGCGGCGGCAGGCCCCTCTCCTCCCGATCCCGGTCGACGGCGCCGATCGTCAGGTCGAGCCTGCCGTAGGGCACCTCCTCGATGCCGAGCGCGTCCATGAGGGCGGCCGCGGCCTCCGGGTCGGCGGCCTCGAGCATCGCCGTGGGCGACAGGCCCATGAGGGAGGGCCTCGGCTCCGAGTTGAGCTGGCTCATGACGACGGCCAGATCGCGGCCGTCCAGTTCGTCGAAGGAGATCCCCCGGCCCTTGGGCAGGAGCTTGCGGAGCTCCACGTGGTTTCGCTCGCATCCTCCCTTCTGCTGGGACGCTCGCACGTCGCAGTAGTAGACTTTAGTCCGGGCCGTCCCGTGGAAGGCCGAGCGCTCGAGGGCCTCCGTGTCCGAGAACTCGCACCCGTTGTCCGTGAGGACGAGCCCGAATAGGCGCTGGAAGAGGGGCTTCCCGATCGCTCTTTCCAGCATGTCGAGCGCCGCGGCAACGGCGCTCGACGTCTTCTCGGGCAGAAGCAGGCAGACCTGGACCCTTGCAGGGCTTCGAGTAGAGGGTGAGGATGCACTGCGAGTCCTTGGACAGCCCGATGACCGTGTCCATCTCGGCAGCCCGCGCCCGCCCTTCCTCGGGGAGCGCCGAGAACGCCTTGTACGACCTCTCCGGGCCGTGGGAGGTCGGCTTGGCCGCGGAGGGCTCCCTCCTGGGCTTGTAGCCGACCTTGCGGCGCAGCTCGGCGTCGGACATGCCGGCGTAGCCCGCCGCTATCCAGCGGTATATCGTCGTGGGGTGAACCTTGAACCGATCGGCGCGGCCGCAGGCTATCTGGGCGGGCGAGAGGCCCCGGGCCACGTCCGACCTGATCGTCGCCATGGCCCGCTCGAAGTCGTACTCCTTGGCGTTCACGCCCCTGCGCGCCCCTGACAAGAGCCCGTCGGCGAGCGTCTGGGCGCGCGCCGCCGAGTACTCGCACCGGAGGGCCTTGCCGCATCCGTAGCGGCGGTGCTGGCAGCCGTTGCAGGTCCAAGGCCACGCCTGCAGCCGCGCGCAAGCGTCTTCCGGCGCATCTCCGGCCCGCTCGCCCTTGCCCGGGCCCCGGGCCACCGTGCGGTTGCGCTTGACCTCGTCGGAGATCGAGGCGGGCGAGCGCCCGAGGTCGCGCGCGACGTCGCGGGCCGAGGGCCTCCTCTTCCCGAACTCTCGTTCGATGGAGGCCCGCTCCGACCTCGTGAGCCTGAAGTAGCGCTTCTGCTTCCTCTCTGCCATGATCCTTGCCCCTACGCGGCCGCCCCCTTCGGGCCCGCCCTCGGACAAGGATTCTCGGACTCAACCGTACGCGTTCGGCTAACTTCAAGAGGAAAGGCAAAGTGTTCGGATCAAGTTGCTAATCAACTTGATTGTGGTTTTGACGCCTATTGGCTGATTGAAAAACTTGGGACTTCAAGAACGATAGAGTTAGAGTTAACATGATCTTGCACCGTGGAATTAGCCACGGTGGGGGAACACTGTCGTAAACATCCATCGATGGATGCTCACGAAATCTCCATCAGCTAGGCTAATGGTGCTGACAAACAGCGCGGCGAGGCTCATGGATGCGTTCCTTTCGTCTAAGGCGATTGTGCCGCAGATGAAGATTGCTTTACGGGCTTGACCCGAAAGGCGGCTACCGTTTCGCGATGAAGCGGTAAGGGCTGCGGGATGGCCGCAGCATTTATGTAAGCGAGCCGACCCTGAAATGGACGCCGCCCCTTGATAGGGCCGGCTTGCCGGGCAGACGAGATATGACGGATAGCATTCCTCCTTACATTAAGAAGCCGCATACGATAAAGTCGTACGTTCATTTTGATTTCAGGACTTCGTTCGCCGCCAAGGCCAACCTTGTCATGGATCCTGGTTTTGTAAAAAGCTATGCATTTTATCCCCTCATTCAGAGGGACTTGCGCCGCATGAAGCCCGATGGACATGGCAAGTTTTTTAACGATCCACGTCCTATAAAATACGCCGCACACCTCGATAGATGCATTTATCAGTACTATTCGGGCTTGCTTAATGAACGATACAACGATGTTGCGACCGAAATCGGCATTGGCGATTGCGCTATCGCGTATCGCGCCCATCTCAAGGGGCAGTCAAACTGCGACTTCGCGTTGCGCGCTTTTTCGAAGATGAGAGATCTTGAAGCTTGTTTCGCTTATGCGGGGGATTTCGAGGACTTTTTCGAAACGCTTGATCATGCTTATCTGAAAAAGCAGGTTAGGCGATTGTTCCCTGGCGGTGCGATCCCGGACGATTATTACCATGTGCTGAAGAATGCAACCAGGCATTCGGTTTGGGATATAAGAAAAGCTTCTCGACCACTACGGGCTTCCTTATACGAAGAGCGGCGTCAAACGACTCAACAACAGGGGCAGAGTGCTGAGCTCTGATGAGTTCAAAAACATGGTGGGCGCTTCGGTTGAGCGTCCATGGAGGGAAAACGGAGAAAAGGGTGTACCCCAGGGGCTTCCCATTAGTGGCACGCTAGCGAACATATACATGCTGGAATTTGATGCGGCAGTCAAAGCTGTAGCCGAAAGGCACGACGGTTTATATATGCGCTATTCGGATGATTTCATCTTCGTTGTGCCTACCGAGGAAGGGTTTGAAGAGGGGCGGGATGAGTTTTCACGTTTGGCCGGAACGATGTCGTCGTTGAAGATTCATCCACGTAAGACGCATTCGTTTAGGATGGTTGACGGAGGGGTTTACCTGCTCGACTCGGAAGACGAGCCGAAATGCGCTATCGACTATCTGGGGTTCTCCTTTGACGGTACGTCGGTGAGACTGCGGCAAAGAACTATCGGTCGTTTCTACAAGCGCATGTACAGGAGAGTAGGCCGGTTGTACAAATGGAAGTTCAGGCCAGCAAAAAAACGAGTCGATTCACTTTATCTGGAGTACAGTGATTGGGGCCGCAAGCCTAAGAGAAATGCCAAAGTGCGCGAGCGAGTTAGGAAGAGCGGAGGTCGAGGGAATTTTCTAACTTACGCCGAAAGGGCTCAGAATGCTTTTCCGAATGACCCCATTTTGGTCGACGTGAAAAACCATAAGCGCAAGATTCGGAGACGCGCTAAAAAAGTCCGCGAAAGTGGTCGCCGCCATCGATCGGCATTAAGGTCGACATGAAAAGCTCGACGCACCTCCCCGCTGCGAAAAAAGCGCCGCAAGGGGTTATTGCTCTTTTACGCTTTGTGAAAGGATCCTGATCGCTGGGTCGTTGTTGGTATACTTGGGCTTGCGAACCATATCCGACCGGCGGCGCGTTACTGTTGATATATGCCACGGGAACCTCCTTAAGAATTACGGGCTCGCCTTACTTCGTCGACAAGACGGGGGATATATCTGCATCACGCGTCCGCGTCGGTTAGGCAAGACGGTCAACGCGCAAATGCTGGCGAGCTTCCTCACGCGCGGCTTGGACGCGGCCCCGCTGTTCGAGGGGCTCGAAGTGTCCTGCGACCCTGCGGCCATGGCGCACCTCGGAGCCCACGACGTCATCTACATCGACTTCAGCGTGCTGCCTGACGAATGCGAGAGCTACCGAGATTACATCGACGCCATCCGCGCGGGCATCGTCGACGACCTCCGCGCGTTTGCTCCCGAGGCGGGCGTCGAGCCGCGGATCGGCCTGTTCGCAGCGCACGAATGCGTCTACGATGTCACGAAAGCGCAATTCTGCTTCATCATGGACGAATGGGACTCCCTGTTCTTCAACCCCCTGTTCACCGAGGACGGCCAGCGCTCGTTCCTCATGCTCCTGAAGCAGCTGCTCAAAACCAAGCCCTACGTCGAGCTCTCCCACATGGCGGGCATCCTCTCCATCGCCAAGCACTCCACGGGCTCCGAGCTGAACATGTTCGTCGAGTACGGCGCCGTGGAGGATCTGCGTTACGACCGCTTCTTCGGGTTCACCCAGGACGAGGTGTGCGAGCTCTGCGCTCGGCACCTCGCATGCACACCGGACGCGCGGGTAGGCTACGAGGGGCTCGAGCACTGGTACGACGGCTACCTCACCGAGGACGGCGAGCGCCGCTTCAACCCGCGGTCGGTGGTGCTGGCGCTCATCGACGACAGCCTGCGCAGCTGCTGGACCGAGTCGGGCCCCTACGACGAGATCCACTGCTACGTGCGCAACAACATCGCCGCCGTGCGCGACGACCTGGTGCGCATGGCAGCCGGCGAGCCGGAGCGCGCGGAGATGGAGAACTACGCGGCCTCGTCCATGAGCCTGTCCACCCAAGACGACATATTCCCAGCCATGGTGGTGGCCCTAGCTGTCGGCATTGACTTGCATACGATGACCGATACGCACGACTGCTTCGTTAATGAATGGTGAGTGAGCGGTTTATTGTCGTCCTGCTAGCTCAAGACCTAGTGTGGTGTAATTTCGCTAAAATATTATCACGATGAAGGGAGGAGCTATGAACATCAGGCCGATATCGGATCTGAGGAACCACTACTCGGAAGTCGAACTCGATGTTTTGGAAAGCGGTCCCGTGTTCCTCACGAAGAACGGATACGGTTCCGATCGCTGCAGTATAAAACGAACCGAGAGCGTCCTCTACCTTATTACTGGTTCGAAGTCGGTAACTACATGGTTTTTCTACGTCGTATTCGACGATGTGATGGAAATCCGGCGCTTCCTCTACGGTGCTCGCGACCTCACGAAGATGCTGCCGTAGGCGCTGCGGTCCCTCCCTTTCCTCCCACCGGTTTCATATTGTGGACGTGCGGTTTTCATTACCGCGGCGTAATTTGCAAATGGTTGAGCATCGTGTACAATAACCCCACGTGAACTGTACCCACGTTGGGAAAACGCAGCATAAAGAAACGCAGCAGGTGTGGAGGATACAATGCCAAACAAAATGGGTTCCGAGCATTTGGCGGTCATCAAGGTCGTCGGCGTCGGCGGCGGCGGCACGAATGCCGTGAACCGTATGGTCGAGGCGGGGGTGAAGGGCGTCGAGTTCATCGCCGTCAACACCGATCGCCAGGCGCTGCTCATGTCGGATGCCGACAAGACGATCCACATCGGCGAGGAGCTGACGCGCGGCCTTGGCGCCGGCGCGAATCCCGAGGTGGGCTGCCAGGCGGCCGAGGAGAGCCGCGCGGAGATCCGCGAGGCGCTGGCCGAGGCGGACATGGTGTTCGTCACCGCCGGCGAAGGCGGCGGCACGGGCACGGGCGCCGCGCCCATCATCGCCGAGATCGCGCGCGAGGAGATCGGCGCGCTGACGGTCGGCGTGGTCACGAAGCCGTTCTCGTTCGAGGGGCGCACCCGCCGCAACCAGGCGGAGCAGGGCGTCGACCTGCTGTCCCAGAAAGTCGACACGCTCATCGTCATCCCGAACGACCGCCTGCTCGAGATCGTGGACAAGAAGACGAGCATGCTCGACGCGTTCCGCATCGCCGACGACACGCTGCGCCAGGGCATCCAGGGCGTCACGGACCTCATCACCATCCCCGGCCTCATCAACCTCGACTTCGCCGACATCCGCACCGTCATGAAGGATGCGGGCACGGCCATGATGGGCATCGGCCTGGCTTCCGGCGAGAACCGCGCGCTCGACGCCGCACAGCAGGCCACGAACTCGAACCTGCTCGAGACGTCCATCGCGGGCGCCTCGCGCGTGCTGTTCTCCATCGCCGGCGGCCCGGACCTCACGCTCACCGAGGTCGACGCGGCGGCCCGCACCGTCGAGGCCTGCGCCGACGACAACGCCAACATCATCTACGGCCAGATCGTGGACGAGGGCATGGGCGACCAGGTGCGCATCACCGTCATCGCCACCGGCTTCAAGGCAAGCGCGCAGCAGCAGTCCTCCATGGACTTCTCGCGCAAGGACCTGTTCGCGTCCACGACGCCCGAGCCTGCCGCGCCGTCCATCCCGCAGCAGTCCATGCCGCCGGTGTCGTTCTCCACGTCGTCGAACAACGGCCGCTTCGCGGACGAGGACTACATTCCCGACTTCCTGAAGCGCCAGCGCTAGGGGCCGCCTGCATGGCATCGGCCGCAACCCTTCCCGTACCGCATCTCGACGCGCGCCTCTTCGGCGCGCGTCGCTTATCGGCGCTCACCGACGAGGCCCTGTTCGAGCGCACCGGCGTGCGCATCGCGTTCACCGGCCGCGCGGGCGGCGTGAGCGAGGGGCCGTACGCCGCGCTCAACCTGGGCGGGCACGTGGGCGACGACCCTGCGGCCGTGGCGCGCAACCGGGAGCTCTTGCTGGAGGCGCTCGGCGCGGGGGAGGCGGCCCTCGTGGTGCCGAGCCAGGTGCACGGCGACGAGATCGTGGAGGTGGCCTCGGCCGAGCCGGGCGCCGTCGAGGCCGCGCGCGCCCGCGCGCTCGAGGGGGCCGACGGCCTGCTCGTGGACGTGCCGCAGGTTGCGGCGCTGCTGTGCTTCGCCGACTGCGTGCCGGTGGTGCTCGCCTCTCCCACGGGGCGCTTCGCCGTCGTCCACGCCGGCTGGCGCGGGGCGGTAGCCGGCATCGCCGGGAAGGCCGTGCGGCTCCTGGCCGCGCGCGACGCCGCCGAGCTGGGCATAGCGCCGTCCTCTGCGGCCGCAGCGCTCAACGCCTACCTGGGTCCGCACATCCACGCGGAATGCTTCGAGACGGGCGCCGAGGTGCGCGCCCGGTTCGTGGACCGCTATGGCGCGGACGTCGCCCCTGACGGGCGGCATGTCGACCTCGCGCGCGCCCTCGCGTGCGATCTGGGCGGGGCCGGCCTCGCCGCCGAGCGCATCGCGGATGCCGGCGCGTGCACGGCCTGCCGGCTGGACGACTACTTCTCCTACCGCGCGTCGGGCGGCACCTGCGGCCGCCATGGCGCCATCGCCGTGCTGCAGAAAGGATAGGGCCATGGGCATCGAGCAACGATATGCGAACGTGGCGGCCGAGGTGGCCGCCGTCTGCCGCGAGGCCGGGCGCGACCCGGCTGAGGTCACGGTCGTGGCCGTGTCGAAGACCGTGGGCCCGGACGCCGTCGCGCGCGCCCTGGCAGCCGGCGCGCGCGACTTCGGCGAGAACCGCCCCGACGGGCTGGCCGAGAAGGCGGCGGCGTTCCCGCAGGCAACCTGGCACTTCATCGGCAACATCCAGTCGCGCCGCATCCCCGACATCGTGCGGTCGGCCGCGCTCGTCCACTCGCTTTTCGAGGAGCGCCACGCCCGCAAGATCGACGAGGCCGCCGCGGTGGCGGGCAAGGTGCAGGACGTGCTCTTGGAGGTGAACGTGTCGGGGGAGGAGAGCAAGGGCGGCCTGGCTCCCGGCGACGTGCGCGCGCTGCTCGACGTATGCGCGCGCCTTCCGCACGTGCGGGTGCGCGGCCTCATGACCATGGCGCCGCAGGGCGACCCGGCCGCGGCGCGCGCCGTGTTCGAGGGCCTCGCGAACCTGCATGCCCAGCTGCGCGCCGGGCTCGATCCCGCGCAAGCGGCCCTGTTCGATGGGCTTTCTATGGGCATGAGCGAAGATTGGCGCGAGGCCGTGCGCGCGGGCGCTACCATAGTGCGCATCGGAAGGGCCGTGTTCGACGATGCCTTCGAGGCTTGAGGCCCGGGTGCCGGGGCACTGCGCACAGGGCCGATGGGCGCCGGCACGCCTCGAGCGGCGCGAAGCAAGGACAGACGGAAAAACGCAGCAGGGTGAACGCAGCGGCGGCTCGACCGCCGGAACCAAACGAAGCAGGTGGTGAACATGGAGCTGCCCAAAATCAAGCGATCCGAGCACGGCGGCGGGATGCTCGACGGCATCAAGTCGAAGCTGGGCTTTGCTGACGCGGCCGGCAACGGCGGCGGATACGACGACGCGTATCTCGATGACTACGGGGACGACTTCGGCGACTACGACGACGAGTTCGGCGAGTACGGCCCGGGCTACGACGACGGGGCGCCCGCCTCGCGCTACGATCCGTACGCGCCCGTGACCACGCGCCCGGCGCGCGGGGGGAGCCGCAGCGCACGCTCCTCGTCGGATTCCGACTTCCCCAAGCTCGTGTCCATCGACGACGTGCGCGCCCATACCCAGGTGCCCGACAGCCTGCGCCGCGACCCGCTGCCGCCGCGCCGCGTGTCGTCCACGTCGTCCAGCTACCGGGGCGAGCGCACGGTGGTGGACGCCACGATGCCCGCGCCCTCGTCGCCGGCCCACACGGCCGCGCGCCGCGAGCGCTCCGAGAGCCTGAACGCGCTGTTCGAGCCCAGCGCGGCCGAGGCGGAGCCCGCAACGGGCAAGGCGGCTTCTCCGGCTGCGGCGACCGTGGGGGCGGCTGCGGCCTCCGCCACCGTGGCCGTGGCCACCGCGACGGCCACGGCGCCCGCTTCCTCGCAGGCCACCGGCTCGTTCGACCCCTACGAGGCGTACGCCGGCTCGGGCACGCCCGCGCACAACCCGTCGCGCGCCATCTCGGTGCTCAAGCCCGCGAGCTACGGCGAGGTGGAACGCGTGGCCAAGATACTGAAAGCGGGCGACGTGGTGGTGCTTGCGCTGCGCAACACGCCCGACCAGCTGGCCAAGCGCATCCTGGACTTCTCGTTCGGCGTGTCGAGCGCGCTCGACGCCCGCGTGGAGGCCGTGGCCGACAAGGTGTTCGCCATCACGCGGGGCGCCGCGCTCACCGAGGCCGAGCGCCTGGCGCTGCGCAACCAGGGCGTGCTGTAGCGCGCCTTCCCGGGCGCCGACCGTCTACCAAGAGAAGGAGCTGGGCTCGTGCTGAGCTTGAAATACCTCATCGTATCGCTAGCCGACGTGTACAGCATGGTGCTGTTCGTGTACGTGCTCATGTCGTGGCTCCCCACGGACCGCGGCCTGCTCGCCGACATCTACCGGGTGCTCGGCCGCGTGTGCGATCCGTACCTCAACCTGTTCAAGAAACTGATTCCCCCGCTTGGAGGTATGGTGGACGTTACTCCCATCATCGCCCTGCTTGTACTACAATTCGGGGTACGTTTGATAGTAAACTTGTTTTAGCTGCGCTTGAACCGCGTCCGCGCGGACAGGACGAAGGGATCGACTATGGCAATCACCTCGGCTGATATCCACAACCAGAGCTTCTCGATCGACCGCAAGGGCTACGATGTCGACGAAGTGGACGTGTTCCTGGAGCACGTTGCCGACGAGATCGACGCGATGACCGCGCAGATAGACCAGCTGGAGCGCCAGTTGGACGACTCCTCGTTCGCCGGTTTCGACACGCCGGCGCGCATCGAGGACGTGCCCGCGCCCGTCGCCGCCGCGAGCGACGAGGAGCTGGCCGCGAAGGATGCGCGCATCGCCGACCTCGAGCGCCAGCTCGAGGCCAAGAAGGCCGACGACAACGCCATCGCCCAGGCGCTCATCATCGCGCAGCGCTCCGCCGACGAGATCATCTCGAACGCGAATGCCACGGCTGCCGGCACCATCAACGATGCCGAGGACGAGGCCAAGCGCATCGTGGACAAGGCCGAGGCCGAGAAGCAGAAGGTGCTCGACGCCATCAAGAAGCTCGAGGACGATCGCGAGGACGCCCGCGAGGACTACCAGGAGCTGCTCACCGACTTCATCGCCGACGCCACGCGCAAGCTGGCCGAGATCGGCGGCGAGATCCCGACTCCGTCCCTGCCCACGAGCGCGCACGCCCGCGTGGCGGAGACGACCGTGGAGGCCACGGGCCGCGTGATGACCTCGCCCGCCCAGGCCCCCATCAACGTCGACGGCACCGCCGCCTACGCCATGCCGCAGACCGGCGCCGTGTCCGTGGCGCCCGCCACCCCCACGCCCTCCCGCGTGGAGAAGGACCTCTCCGGCTTCGGCGATGCCGACGATGCCTTCGAGTTCGAGGAAATCGACTAGCGAGCTCCGCTGGCCTGTCGGCCGAGCGCAAGGGTCATGAAGCCTGCCATCATAGCCGTTCACGTCACGCCCCGCTCGGGGCGTGACGAGGTTTCGGGCGTGCGCGCGGATGCGGCGGGCGCCGACGAGGTGTGCGTGCGCGTGACGGCACCGCCCGACGGGGGCAAGGCGAACAAGGCGGTGTGCAAGCTGGTGGCCGAGGCGCTCGGCGTGCCGAAGTCGCGCGTGGGCGTGGCCTCGGGTCATACGGCGCGCCGCAAGCGCCTGTCCGTGGAGGCCGACCAGGCCCAGGTGGACGCGTGGCTGGCATCTCTTCCGCGCTGCTAGCCGGGCAGTGCGCTCGGCGGCGAGGGATTTCCCCTCGTTTTTGTTGCGAGTTTCTGAAAGACGGGGATTTGCCGTTGACGGCGACGTAGCGTCATCGCATATGCTCGGTTTCGGTCGGACGGGGGCGTTCGGCCGAGGACGAGGAGGCGGCCGCATCGAGCGGATGCGGAGCCTCATGAGGAGCAGCCGCATGACCGATCAACGATACCTGACCGTGGGAGAGCTGGCCCGGCGCGTCGGGGTGACGGTGCGCACGATCCAGTACTACGACCAGCAGGGCCTGCTCTCGCCGTCGGCGAAGGGTCCGCAGAACCAGCGCCTGTACACCGACGACAACGTGAAAGACCTGTATCGCATTCTGACCTTGAAGTACCTGGGGCTGTCGCTTGCCCAGGTCAAATCCGATGCAGATCTGTTCGACGAGGCGGCGGCGCTGCAGGAGCTCGCCGGCGAGCAAATGGACGCCATCGAGGAGCAGTTCCAAGCGCTGTTCAGGCGCATGTCCACCCTGCGCGCCCTGCACGACGAGGCCGGCGAGGGAATGCCGGACTGGGAGGCGCTCGCCTCCACCGTGGAGCGCTGCCAGGGCGAGAGCCAGTTCTTCTGGCGCCTCACCTGCATCCGCGACGACGCCCCCGCCGCCGAGACGGCCGCCGAGGATCGCATCGCCCGCGGCGAGTCCGTATCGCAATGGCACGAGCTCATCGCCGACACTATCCGCCTCATGCCGGCAGGCGAGGCCGTCGACAGCCCGTCCAACCGCGACCTGGCACGACGCTACCTGGCCCTCGACGCGTCGCAGGATGCCGCCGCGGCCGAGAGGAACTTCATCCTCATGGAGAACATCGCTCCCCATGGAGGCGACGACGGCTCGTTCGACGAGCTGCGCCAGGCGGTGTTCGACCATCTGGAGGCCGTGGTAGCCGCTTACCGCGGCCAGCCCGACCCGTCCGGCTAGCCTCATCCGGCGCCGGACGGGCGCGGCACCTCTTCCTTCGCTCTCTCCCCAGTGTTCTGTCCGTCCGGCGCAAACCCTTCATCTTGCCTGCTCATTCACCCGGTGCCCCGCGCACCCTCTGTCGGTGCGCCCGAACGAAAGGATACGCCCATGCTCGTGTCGTGGATGACGACGAACAAGTGCAACCTCAAGTGCGTCCATTGCTACCAGGATGCCGAGGAGGCCAGCGCCTTGGAGCTCTCGACCGACGAGGGAAGGAAGATGATCGACGAGATCGCCCGCGCGGGCTTCAAGGTGATGATCTTCTCGGGCGGCGAGCCGCTCATGCGCCCCGACATCTACGAGCTCGTGGCGCACGCGGCCGGCAACGGGCTGCGACCCGTGTTCGGCTCGAACGGCACGCTCATCACGCCCGAGGTGGCACGCCGGCTGAAGGAGGCCGGAGCTTGCGCCATGGGCATCTCGGTGGACAGCCTCGATGCCGCCAAGCACGACAAGTTCCGCGGGCTGGAGCACGCCTACGACCTCACCATGGCGGGCATCGAGGCCTGCAAGCAGGCCGGCCTGCCGTTCCAGCTGCACACCACCGTGGTGGATTGGAACCGCGACGAGGTGTGCGCCATCACCGACTTCGCTGTCGAGATCGGGGCCATCGCGCACTACGTGTTCTTCCTCATCCCGGTGGGTCGCGGCAAGTTCATCCAGGAGACGTCGCTCGAGGTGTTGGAGAACGAGCGTCTGCTGAACGACATCATGCGCAAGGCGGCCGAGGTGCCGATCGACGTGAAGCCCACGTGCGCGCCCCAGTTCACGCGCGTGGCGAAGCAGCTCGGCGTGGACACGCGCTTCGAGCGCGGCTGTTTGGCGGGCCTCACGTACTGCGTCATCGGCAGCGAGGGCATCGTGCGCCCCTGCGCCTACATGACCGAGGAGGCGGGCGACGTGCGCGCGCAGCCCTTCGACGAGATATGGAAGACGAGCCCCGTGTTCGAGAAGCTGCGCACCCAGGCCTATTCCGGCTCGTGCGGCACATGCGACTACGCGCAAGGCTGCGGCGGCTGCCGCGCCCGGGCCGCTTACTACCACGAAGGCGATATCCTCGCTCAGGACGACTACTGCGCCCACGGCAACGCTTTGGTAGCGGCTGCCGTCTAGACCATCGGCATCGAAAGGACCCCTCATGACCATCATCTCCCAACGCATCGTTCCCACTGCCGTCGCCGCGTCCTTGGCCGCGACGATGATCCTCGCCGGCTGCTCGACCGCGCAGCCGAAAGCCGAAGCCGAGGCGGGCGCCCCTCAGGCGGAGGCCGGGCAGGCCTCGCAGGTCGGCGCGGTCACGTTCACCGACGACACGGGCGCCGAAGTGACCGTGGAGAACCCGCAGCGCGTGGTGGCGTGCATGGGCAGCTTCGCCAGCATGTGGGAGCTTGCGGGCGGCACGCTCGTGGGCGCCTCCGACGACGCGTTCACGCTGTCGGACTACGACCTGAAATCCGAGAACGTGCAGAAGGTGGGCGACTTCGCGAACCCGAACCTCGAGGCCATCATCGCGCTCGAGCCCGATTTCGTCATCATGACGAGCGGCTCGGGCGGCCGCGGCGGCGACTCGAACCAAGCCGACCTCAAGGCGGCCCTCGCCGCGTCGAACATCCCGGTTGCGTGCTTCCAGGTGACGACGTTCGCCGACTACGAGCGCATGCTGCGCACGCTGTGCGACATCACGTGTCGCGACGATCTCTATGAGCAGAACGTCCAGGCCACGGCCGATCGCATCGCGGCCATCACGGCGAAGGTGCCCGCCGGGGAAGCGCCTTCGGCGCTGGTGCTCACCACGTTCTCGGGCGGCACGCGAGTGCAGGCGTCCTCTACGATGACCGGATCGATGCTGGCCGACCTCGGCGTGAAGAACCTGGCCGACGAGAACCCGAGCCTGCTCAAGGACTTCAGCCTGGAGTCGATTATTGGCATGAACCCCGACTTCATTTTCGTCGTGCCCATGGGCAACGACGACGCCGCGGCCATGAAGGCGCTCGAGGACCAGACGGCGGCGAACCCCGCCTGGTCGACCCTCGACGCGGTTCAGAACGGCCGCTACGTCGCGCTCGACCCGCACCTGTTCCAGTACAAGCCGAACGAGCGCTGGGACGAGAGCTACCAGGTGCTGTTCGACGCGCTGTACGCGTAGGCGGAAGGCTGCCCGGTGACCCCGTTCAACCGTGAGAAGGCGGCGCCGCTCGCCATCGTCGCTTCCGTCGCCGTCCTTGCGGCGGTGACGGCGGCGGCGTTCCTCGTGGGATCGACGTCGGTGAGCTTGGGCGACCTTGTGGCCTGGGCGACCGGCGGCGACGTGAGCGCGTCGGCGAAGAGCATCCTCGTGAACGTGCGCCTGCCGCGCGTGCTGGCGGCGCTTCTGGCGGGAGGGGCGCTGGCCGTGGCCGGCGCCATCATCCAGGCCGTGCTGGACAACCCGCTGGCCAGCCCCAACATCATCGGCATCAACTCCGGCGCTGGACTGTTCGTGCTGATCGCGGCCAGCGTGTTCCCCAGCGTGCTGTGGCTGCCGCCGCTCGCGGCCTTCCTCGGGGCGCTCGCCACGGCGCTCATCATCTTCGGCATCTCGCTGGGCGCGAGCACGTCGAGGCTCACCGTGGTGCTGGCCGGCATCGCCATCACGTCGGTGTTCGGCGCGGGCATGAACACCATCCTCATCGTGAACCCCGACGCCTACGTCGGCTCGTCGGCGTTCCTCGTGGGAGGCCTGGCCGGCGTGCTCATGGACGACCTCGCGTGGCCGGCGGCCTACATTCTGGGAGGCCTGGTCGTGGCGCTGCTCTCGGCGGGCAAGCTCAACATCATGGCCCTCGGCGACGACACGGCGCATGCGCTTGGCATGAACGTGGGGGCGACGAGGCTCGCCATGCTCGGCCTCGCCGCCGTGCTGGCGGGCGCGGCCGTGAGCTTCGCGGGCCTGCTCGGGTTCGTGGGGCTCATCATCCCGCACCTCGTGCGGTTCTTCGTCGGGCACGACAACCGCATCGTGCTGCCGCTGTCCGCCGTATGCGGCGCGGCGTTCGTCGTCGTGTGCGACCTGTTGTCGCGCGTGCTGTTCGCGCCCTACGAGGTGCCCGTGGGCATCCTCATGGCGTTTCTCGGCGGGCCGTTCTTCATCTACCTCATCTTGAAGAACAGGAGGGGTTCCCTTGATTAGCGCCGACGCAGGACACGCCGCGGCCATCGAGGTGCGCGACGTGTCGTTCTCCTACGGCAAGGAGCCGTTCATCGAGGGGCTGAGCGCCGCGTTTCCCCGCGGCGCGGTGACGAGCGTCGTGGGCCCGAACGGCTGCGGAAAGTCAACGATGATCAAGCTCATCGACGGGCTGTTGCGCCCGCAGATGGGGGAGGTGCGCATCGACGGCGTGGCCACCCTGTCGCTCAAGGCGAAGGAGCGTGCGCGTCGCGTGGCCGTGCTGGCGCAGGCCAGCCGCCCGCCGGCGATGACGGTGGAGGCGCTCGTGGCGTGCGGGCGCTACCCGTACCAGGCGCATCAGGGGAGGCTCTCGCGCGAGGACCGCGAGCAGGTGGAGCGCGCGCTCGAGCTGGCGAACGTCGCGCGGTTCCGCGCGCACGAGCTGCGTCGGCTGTCGGGCGGCGAGCGTCAGCGCGCGTTCATCGCCATGACGCTGGCGCAGGACACCGACCTCATCGTGCTCGACGAGCCCACCACCTACCTCGACATCCGCGCCTGCCACGAGACGATGGAGCTCGTGCGACGCCTGAACGTCGAGGCGGGCAAGACCGTCGTCATGGTCATCCACGACCTCGACCTGGCGTTGCGGTACTCCGATTGCCTGCTCGTCATGGAGCGCGGGCGCGCCACCGCGTCCGGCACGGTGGAAGAGGTCCTCGCCACCGGCGCCATCGAGCGCGCCTTCGGCGTGAGCATCCGCACCTGCGCCGCTCCCGAGGGGACCGCGTACACGCTGTTCCCGGCGTAGCCGCTGCTGATCGCCGCTATCGGCAGTTGGGAATTCTCGGAAAAGGTCGCTGTATGAAGGGAAGATGCGAGCGGGCCGATAAGCCGGGTTCTGTCGTTGGACGACCATTTATCTCGAACGTGCGTCGCCGCACGCCTCAAGCACGCAACCCGAACGTACGGCGGGCCACCGTGTCGCGTTCCTATTTGCGCTTGCTCCGGATGGGGTTTTCCAAGCCGCGCCGTTGCCGGCGCGCTGGTGCGCTCTTACCGCACCGTTTCAGCTTTTCTCCCGTTGCCGCGCGCCGAAGCGCGTGTTCGCGGGGGAGTCTTCTTTTCTGTGGCACTGATCCGTCGGGTCGCCCCGCCCAGCCGTTAGCTGGCATCCTGCCCTATGGAGCCCGGACTTTCCTCACACCGAGGTGCGCGATCGTCTGGCCCGCTCGCATATGGTATTCTAGCAAACCGAAAGCAGCGCGCGCCCGCGAAAAGCGAAGCAGCGCGAAAAACCGATCCGGCCGCGTGCAGCTGGCGGGCGGGCCGCGTGCCGGCAGAGGTAAGGAGCACCATGAACGAGGAACTCACCATACGTTTCGCCACGCGCGGGGACGCACCGGCACTGCTCAGGCTGACCCAGGGGCTTGCCGCCTCGATGGGGCGCGAAGGTGCGGTGGCCGCCACGCCCGCGGATATCGTGAGGGGCATGTTCGACGAAGGCGGGGGCGAGGCGCTGGTCGCCGAGCATCCGGACGACGGCGTGGTGGGGTGCGCGGTCTTCTGCCGCGCGTTCTCCGTGTGGACGGGGGGTTGCGGCGTGTACCTGGAGGACCTGTTCGTGGACGAGGCGTACCGGGGTGCCGGTGCGGGCCGGGCGCTCATGGCGCGCCTGGCAGCGCTCTGCGAGGAGCGGGGCTATCGGCGCCTCTCATGGCACTGCCGCGACGCGAACGAGGCGGGGCTTGCATTCTACGAGCGCTTGGATGCCGAACGGGTCGACGCGCTCGTGCTGCACCGGTTGGAGGGCGAGCGGCTTGCCGTGCTCGCGGCCCAGGCTCCGACAGGCGGATGTGCGGAAGGGGCGAGGTAGATGGCGACGTGCGCGATCGTGGGAGCGTCCCCCGAGTTCAATGCCGAGGACTTCAAGGCCCGCTACGAGGCGGGCATGTTCGAGTTCGTGATCGCCGTGGACGCCGGCTTCGCCTACCTGGAAGAGCTGGGCGTGAAGCCCGACATGGCGGTGGGCGACTTCGACTCGCTCGGCTACCTTCCCAAGTGCCGCCGCGTGTCGCGATTCCCGGTGAAGAAGGACAAAAGCGATATGGAGCTGGCGCTTGAGAAGGCCGTGGCCTGGGACTACGACGACCTCGTGGTGTATGCGGCCCTGGGCGGGCGGCTCGACCACACCATCGCCAACCTGCAGCTGTTCGCGAAGTTCTCCGAGCGGGAGTTCTACGTGACCGCCGTGGGCGAGGGCAGCGCCCTGCGCGCGCTCACCGGCCCCGACGTGATGGACCTGCCCCTGCTGGAGTCCGGCACGGTATCCGTGTTCTCTGCGAACGATTGCGCCCGCGGCGTCATCGAGACGGGCATGCTGTACTCCCTCGACGACGAGGACCTGTCGAACCGCACGTCGCGCGGCGTGTCCAACGAGCTCGTGGGCAAGCCCGCGCGCATCGCCGTGGAGGAAGGGACGTTGTACGTGTTCTACCCGCTGCCCTGACGGGGCGGGGGACACAGCCGAGCGGAGGGTGGAGTGCGGACTGCGGAGCGATCGCGGTCGCGCTGCTCGCTTCAAACCACCGTTGGCGTTTCGCGGGTCGATGCGCGCCTCCGCTCGGGATGACCCGGAGGGGTTTGGGGCGTCGTTGCACAGTAATCACCGATTCTTGCCAAGCATGATCGCGCAGGCTCTCCCATGGCGCTGGAGAGTTTTCTTCTTGCAGAGTTTCTCCTGATCAGAAAATCTCATCGCGGAGATAAGCGATGCTGTAGAGTTTTGAGGGGCTCATCGTTGTGGGGAATCGGTAAAAACTGTGCACAAGAGCCTTGCCCGGGCTTCCTCTCGCGTCCGCGCGAACCCGGCTCCACGTTTTCTGCTTCTGGCGCGCAGCTCACTTCCAAACGCGCTTCGCTTCCGGATGCTCCTCCAGGTACAGCTCCAGCAGGGCCTGGAGCTCTTCGGCGTGGTCTTCATGGGCGTCGTCGTATTCCAGCTCCTCAACGAGGGCGAACGCGAATCCCCCGCGGCCGTGCTCGTTCCACAGCGCCTGCAGGCGCTTGTTGGGGTGATTTCCGCCGTCGAAGCGGGCGACCAGGCCGTTCTCGGTTGCCCGCGGATCGCGCGAGGCGATGAGGAACCGCTCGCCCGTGGCGAGGCAGCGCATCTCCAGAACGCCCATGGCAGGCCTGCGCTCGCCGTAGGCCTGCTTGAGCTGCTTTTTCCGTTCGCTGTCCATGGGTTTTCCTCGCCGCCTCGCGTTTTCCCTCCATTGTGGGGCATCTTCGGCCTGTGTGCAATCGACGGTTCGTAGAGCTCGCCGGCGGATTCGGCGCGCGAAACGCAGGGCGGGGCGGTATAATCGCCCGAGCGGCACCGCCTGGCGCCGTGCCGCCGCGAGGCGGCCTCGACATACCGGGGAGCTTGCAAGCCGCATGCGCGGCCGGGCAGGCTGAGAGGAAGCGCCGAAGCACGCTTCGACCCGAGGAACCTGACATGGGTAATGCCAACGAAGGGAGCTCTATGACGCAGATCAGCGCCGCAGCGCGCGGCAATCCTGCACCGGTCACGCAAATCGACCACGCCCGCGCGGGCACCGTCACGCCGGCCATGCGCACCGTGGCCGAGAAGGAGGGGCGCGATCCCGAGTTCATCCGGGAGGGCGTGGCGGCCGGACGCATCGCCATCCCCGCGAACATCCACCATGCGAGCCTCTCGCCCGAGGGCGTGGGCGGCGGCCTGCGCACGAAGGTGAACGTGAACCTGGGCATCTCGGGCGACGTCGCCTGCGAGGCCGAGGAATGGAAGAAGGTCGACGTGGCTCTTGAACTGGGCGCCGAGGCCATCATGGACCTGTCGAACAGCGGCAAGACGGCCGCGTTCCGGCGCGCCCTCGTGGAGAAGTCGCCGGCGATGATCGGCACCGTGCCGATGTACGACGCCATCGGCTATTTGGAGAAGCCGCTCGTCACCATCACGGCCAAGGATTTCCTCGACGTGGTGCGCGCGCATGCCCAGGACGGCGTGGACTTCGTCACCGTCCACGCTGGCATGAACCGCCGCACCATCGAGAGCTTCCGCGAGACGGGCCGCCTCACGAACATCGTGAGCCGTGGCGGGTCGCTTATCTTCGCCTGGATGGAGGCCACCGGCAACGAGAACCCCTTCTACGAGTTCTACGACGAGGTGCTGGCCATCCTGCACGAGCACGACGTGACCATCAGCCTGGGCGACGCCATGCGCCCCGGGTCCACCTACGACGCCACCGACGCGGGGCAGATCGCCGAGCTCATCGAGATCGGCAAGCTCACGCGCCGCGCATGGGATGCGGGCGTGCAGGTGATGGTGGAGGGCCCGGGCCACATGGCGCTCGACGAGATCGCCGCCAACATGAAGCTGGAGAAGCGCCTGTGCCACGACGCGCCCTTCTACGTGCTCGGGCCGCTCGTCACCGACATCGCGCCGGGCTACGATCACATCACGGCCGCCATCGGCGGGGCTGTGGCCGCGGCCTCGGGCGCCGACTTCCTGTGCTACGTCACGCCGGCCGAGCACCTGCGCCTGCCCGACGCCGCCGACGTGCGCGAGGGCCTTGTGGCAACGAAGATCGCCGCACACGCGGCCGACATCGCGAAGGGCGTGCCCGGTGCGCGCGATGCCGACAACCGCATGAGCGACGCGCGTCGGCGCGTGGACTGGGAGGGCATGTTCGCCGAGGCGCTCGATTCTGCGCGTGCGCGGGAGTATTTCGAGAGCGCGCCGCCCTCGACGGAGGGCACCTGCACCATGTGCGGCGAGATGTGCGCGATGCGCACCGTAAATCAGATCATGGACGGCCTGACGGTCGATCTCGGGAAGGAGTAACCTATGGAGGCATTCGCTTTGAAGAGGGCTTTGGACAACGTGCGGGCAGGCTCGCCGCTCGTGCACAACATCACGAACTACGTGACGGTGAACGACTGCGCGAACGCGCTTCTGGCCATCGGCGCGAGCCCCATCATGAGCGACGAGCCTGCCGACGTGGAGGACATCACGTCCATCTGCGGCGGGCTCACGCTCAACATCGGCACGCTCAACGAGCGCTCCATCGAGGGCATGTTCGCGGCGGGCGAGCGCGCGGGCGAGCTGGGGCATCCCATCGTGCTCGATCCGGTGGGCGCGGGCGCGTCGGCCTTGCGCACGCGCGTGGCGGGCGATTTGCTCGACAAGCTGGCCGTGTCCGTCATCCGCGGCAACATGTCGGAGATGAAGGCGCTCGCCGGTGGCGCGGCGGCCACGCGCGGGGTGGACGTGTGCCCCGACGATGCCGTGACCGAGGACAACCTGGCGGCCGGCGCGGCGTTCGCGCGCGATTTCGCGGCGAAGACGGGCGCGGTCGTGGCCATCACGGGTGCCATCGACATCGTGGCCGACGCCGATCGTGCCTACGCCGTCCGCAACGGCAGCCCCCTTATGGGCCGCATCACGGGCGCCGGCTGCATGCTGTCGTGCCTGTGCACGGCGTACGCGGTGGCGAACCCGGGCGCGCTTCTGGAGTCGCAGGTGGCCGCAGTCGCCGGCATGGGCCTCGCGGGCCAGCAGGCGCAAACCCGCATGGGGGGCCTGGACGGCAACGGGTCGTTCCGCACCTACCTCTTGGACGCGCTGTACCACCTCGATGGCAACGCGCTCGAGGCGGGCGCGAAGGTCGAAGAGCTGGTGTAGTCGGCGGAAGCGAGAGGAGGGCCGATGTTCCCACGTGAGGATCTGCGCCGCGCATTGGCGCTGTATGCGGTAACCGACCGCGCGTGGCTGGGGGAGCGCACGCTCGCCACATGCGTCGAGGAGGCGCTGGGGGGCGGTGCCACTTTCGTGCAGCTGCGTGAGAAGGACGCGCCCCGGGCCGAGGTGGTGCTGCGGGCCCGCGCGCTCGCGCCGCTCTGCCGCGCGGCGGGCGCTCCGTTCGTCGTGAACGACGACGTGGAGGCGGCGCGGATCGCCGGCGCCGACGGCGTGCACGTGGGCCAGGAGGACGCCGCGTGCGCCGACACGCGCGCGAAGCTCGGGCCGGACGCCATCGTGGGCGTGTCGGTGCAGACCGTGGAGCAGGCGCTGGCCGCCCAGGCCGCCGGGGCCGACTACTTGGGCGTGGGCGCCGTGTTCGGCACGCCGACGAAGCCGGACGCCGCCGACGTGGGAACGGACGGCCTCGCCGCCATCTGCGCGGCGGTCGACGTTCCCGTGGTGGCCATCGGCGGCCTGAACGAGCAGACCATCCCCGCGCTCGCGGGCACGGGCGCCGACGGGGCGGCCGTGGTGTCGGCCATCTTCGCGGCCGACGATATCGAAGCGACCACGCGCCGCCTGCGTGCGGCGGTGCAGGCGGCGCTCGGCGCGTAGCCGCGCCGTCGCTCGAGGAAAGGACGTGCGTATGGAAGCAGTGCTCAGCATCGCGGGGTCGGATTCCAGCGGGGGCGCAGGGATCCAGGCCGACATCAAGACCATCGCCGCGCATCGCCTGTTCGCCGAAACGGCCCTCACGGCCCTCACGGCGCAGAACACCCTCGGCGTGACCGGCGTGCTCGACGTCGACCCGGCCTTCGTGACCCAGCAGATCGACGCCGTGTTCGAGGACATCCGCCCCGCCGCCGTGAAGGTGGGCATGGTGTCGTCGGCCGCCATCATCGAGGCCGTTGCCGACGCGCTCGAGCGCCACGGGGCGACCAACATCGTGGTCGATCCCGTCATGGTGGCCACGAGCGGCGCGCGGCTCATCAGCGAGGACGCCGTTGAGGCGCTGAAGGCGCGCCTGCTGCCCCTCGCGGACGTGGTCACGCCGAACATGCCGGAGGCGGAGGTGCTGTGCGGGTTCCCCGTGAACGACGACGCGTCCATGGAGCGTGCGGCTCGCGAGCTGGCCGGACGGGTGCGGGGCGCCGCGCTCGTGAAGGGCGGGCACGGCGTCGAGCGCGCCGACGACGTGCTGGTGGCGAGCGCGGATGCGCCGGCCTGCTGGCTGCGCGCCGCGCGCATCGACACGAAGAACACCCACGGCACGGGCTGCACGCTCTCATCGGCCATCGCCTGCGGCCTCGCGAAGGGCCTTCTGACGGAGGAAGCAGTGCGCGCTGCGAAGGACTACGTCCACGGCGCCCTCGCCTCGGGCCTCGACCTGGGACGGGGCAGCGGTCCGCTCGATCACATGTGGAATGAGACACGGGGACGGGGATAACGTCTCATCCCACAGATCGACAGTCGTTTCCCTTCAACGTTCGGTGGAATGAGACGTTATCCCCGTCCCCGTGTCTCATTCCCGAACACGCAGCGACCGCCCATGAAGGTGGCCAGCACCTTCGTTTTCTGGATGTCCTCGATCTCGCAGGTCAGCAGGTTGCGGTCGAGCACGGCGATGTCGGCCAGCTTGCCCACCTCGAGCGTTCCCAGCTCGCGTCGGCGGCCCGCCGCCGCAGCGCTGCCCTGCGTGTAGGCACGCAGGGCCTCCGCCATGCCGATGCGTTCGCCGGGCAGCCATCCGCCTGCGGGCTCGTGCGTGCCGGGATCTTGGCGGCTCACCGCGCTGTACAGCACGTCCATCGAGTTCACGTCCACCACGGGCGAGTCCGTTCCGAATGCGAGCACCGTGGAACGGTCGAGCAGCGTGCGCAGCGGCCACATGTAGGGCACGCGCCCGGGCCCCAGGTCGCGCTCGGGGCCGCCTGGGTCGAGCGTCATATGCGGCGGCTGCACCGCGGCCACCACCTGCAGCTCGGCGAGGCGGCTGAGGTCCTCGGGCAGGAAGTTCTCCAAGTGCTCGAGGCAGTTGCGGCGCCCTTCGGGCAACGGCCCGAATTTCGCGCGCGCCTCCTCGAAGATGTCGAGCGCGGCGTGGATGGCCGCGTCGCCGATCGTGTGGATGCGCACGGGATAGCCTTGCTCGGCGGCGGCCAGCACGTAGGAGCGCATGACGGCTGCGTCCACCGTGGGACGGCCGCAGTCGCCTTCGACGAGCGCGTTCGCGTACGGCTCGGACACCCAGGCCGTGTGCTGGCTCGACACGCCGTCGAAGAACTGCTTGAAGCCGGGCGCCTGCAGGCACGGCCCCGTGTACCGCGCGCGCATCGTCTCGAAACGGCCCATGTCGCCCGTCAGCGTGGGGAAGAGGTGCACGCGCGCGGTCAGCTCCCCGCGCTCGAGCAGGGCGGCGTGCACGTCGTCGCGGATGAAGTCGAGTCCCGGATGCGCCATGAGCGACAGGTCGCACACGCTCGTCACCCCGTTCTCGGCCAGGCGCGCGAAGAACCCGCGGTACGCGCTTGCCACCTCGTCGTCGGTGAACGATCCCATGATCTGCGGCATCAGCTCCATGGCGGCCGCCTCGCGCACGATGCCGGTCAGCTCGCCCGCCTCGTCGCGGTCGTACGTTCCGCCCGCGGGAGGGACGCTGTCGCGCGTGAGCCCCAGCTCGGACAGCGCCGCGGAGTTGAGCCACAGCGTGTGGGCGTCGCCCGAGTACAGCGCCACGGGACGGGTGGGGAAGGCCTCGTCGAGCGAGCGCTTCGAGGGCAGCACGGGCGGGTCCCAGCGGTACTCGCGCCACCCCTGCGCCAGCAGCCAGCCGCTCGGGCGCTGTTCGGCGAACGCCCGCATGCGCTCGACGCAGTCCGCCTCGTTCTCGCCGAGGAACATGGTGGCCAGCGGGGAGGCGTATACGGCCGAGTGAAAGAAGTGCAGGTGGGAGTCGTGGAAGCCGGGAACCACGAGCGCGTCGCCGAAGTCGCGCACCTCGGGCGCGGGGCCCTCGTTGCGCGTGCGGGCGAAGGCGTGCACGTCCGCGCGCGGGCCCACGGCCACAATGCGGTCGCCTGAGGTGGCGACGGCGGCGGGCTTCGTCGCGGCGTCTGTCCCGGTGAACACGTTCTCGCTTTCGATGATCAGGTCGATGTGCATGGGATGCTCCTTGTCTCGCAGTGCCGTATGCCGTCTCGTGCCCCGTCGGCTACGGCAGCTCGAAGCGGTACTCGTCGCCGCAGATCGTCTGCTTCAGCTTGCCTTCGCAAACCAGGTACACCAAGTGCGCCATCGTCTCTCCCATCGAGAAGAACTTCTGGTCGAGCGGCCAGGAGCGCCAGTTGTCGTAGCGCCACCTCGCGTGCGACGAGATGGACACGACGTCCTCGTGCCCCTCGGCTACCAGGTCGTATATCTCCTGAAGGCGCTCCTCGTGGTGCCCTATGAGGTACAGGGCCCGCCCGCGCAGGTCGCCGAACATCGCGCCATGGCCCGGCAGCACCTGCTCGACGTCCAGGTTGCTCACCTTTCCCAGGCTCGCCAGGAACTCCTCAAGGGCGTTGTAGGCCGGGAACCACGAGGCTATCGAGGGCGTGATGCGCTCGAGCACGTGGTCGCCTGCCAACAGTATCCTGCGCGACGGCTCGTAAAGGCAGAGGTGCCACGGGTCGTGCCCGGGCGTCTCCAGCACCTCGAACGCATAGGGCCCCGCACGGAGCACGTCGCCCTCCTGCAGGAACGTCACGGCCGGCTGGCTTTTCAGGGGCAGCAGCTCCGCTGACACGTGGAGCGCAGGCTTCCCTCTCTCGAACCCCAGGCCGCTCTGATGCGGCGTGGCCGCCTTCAGCAGCAGGGGGCCGAACACGCGCGCCTCCATGTCCTGAAGGTTCTCCACCTCCTGGAACGAGTGGAGGTTCGCGAAAACGGGCATGCCGTCGCGGTAGATGCGGTCGAGGTTTCCCGTGTGGTCGGGATGCGAATGCGTCAGCACGATCTCCACGCTGTCCCAGGTGCGCCCCAGGGCGGCGAGCGCCTGGTCGAGCGCCTCCTCGCAGGCGGGGTGGTTGAAGCCCACGTCGACGATGGTCGTGCGGTCTTTCGACAGGATCAGGTAGGAGTTGAGCGCGCGCAGGGGGTTATGCGGCAGCAGCACGCGCACCAGGTACAGGCTCGGCAGCAACTCCACCGGCATGCCGAAGGGCGCCGCCAGGCAGGCGTCGGCTGCGCCCGGCGCGGCGGGGTTCGAAGCGGCTGTCGTTTCCGTGTTCGCTCGATCCATGCGGCCTCCATTCCTCGGGGCGAAATAGCAAAAAGGCCGGGGCTGATGCCCCGGCCTGCAAGTTGCTTGGTAGCTCCGACCGGATTCGAACCGGCGACCTCCGCCTTGAGAGGGCGGCGTCCTAAACCGCTAGACGACGGAGCCACATAGTGCGCTGTGCAGTATACCGCAAAAATGGCTGGGGTGGAAGGAGTCGAACCCTCACATACGGTACCAGAAACCGCTGTCCTGCCATTAGACGACACCCCATCGGCTAACCGATGTGCTTCCGTTGCTTGTTGCAACAGTCGCAAGCGCGAGTGCATATATTACGGGGAGCCATGGACTTCGTCAAGGCCCCAAGCCCACTTTTTTTTTGAAAATTTCGAACTTGCCCGCCAGCGGGCCTGTAGGCGCACTCGTCCCGGGCTGCCGTAAGCGCGTGCGGATGCTCTGCGCATCCGCACGGCGCTCCGTCAGTCCAAGCCGTCCGAGAACCCAATGCTCACGTGCATGGCGTCGCAGAACGGCTTGTTGCGCGACGCCCCGCAGCGGCAGAGCGCATAGCGGTTGCGCAGCTCGTAGGTGCTGCCGTCAGCGCTGATCAGGGGGATTCCCCCGCGTACGTACAACGGGCCGCTCACGCCCTCCTCGGGGTCCTCCAGAAGCGAGATCGCAGGATCCAGCACGGGCTCGTAGGGGGTGCCGTCGGCCGTGTCGTAGTGCACGAGCCGTCCGGCTGGGCAGTCCGACGAGGCCTTTATCGCCTCTTCCTTCAGGCGCTCGTCGCCCGAGAGCTCGGTGAGCGTCCACACGTCGCCGTCCTCGCGGTGGCAGAAGCGCGCGAAGGCGCAGCGGTTGTCGTCGAGCAGGTATGCGCCCGGGCCGGGATAGACGTCGGCGCGTTCCTCGAAGGATTCGCGGCTGGCCGTCTCGGTGCCGTCGAAGCCGGCCGTGACGTGCGAGCCGTCGCAGAACGGCGGCGTCTTCGTGCGCCCGCAGCGGCAGAGCGCGTAGGTTTGCGTGGCGGGGAACGTGCGGCGCACGCGGTACTCGCGATGGCCGCCCACCGGCGTGATGGCCTCCTCCAGCAGCGGCGCTGAGCCGTTGACCACGTACGGGCCGTTCTCCACGATGGTGATGCTCATGGGGGTGGGCGCATCGCCCTGGGTCTGGGGCGCGTCCTCCGGCTGCGCCTGCCGGCTCGTCTCGCGTTCGGTGCGCTCCTGCGTCATCGTTGCCATGGCGCCTCGCTTCCTGTCGGGGTCTCGGTATCCCGCCAGTATAAGAGCGCTCACTGTGTTCTCGATGCCATCCGACGGCGCCGTTGCGGGCGGGTGGGCCAACCGTTAGGCGTTCGCCACGTCGGCCGCGCCGCCGACGGCCCCGGCAACCTTGGCGCCTTCCGCGTCCTGCTGCTTACCGCGCCTTCGGCTCGGGCGGCGCCTCTTCGGCGGCGGCCCGTTCTGCACCTGCAGCGCATCTGCCCCCCTTCGCGCCCGCCGCATCCCGTCCGTCTTGCGCGCCCTGCTGCCCGTCCAGCCAGGTAGCCGCGAAGGCCAGCAACGCCGCGCGCTCGTTCGGCACGCGCTCGTCGATCACGGCGTCGAGCGCTGCCGCGAGCACGGCGCCCACGGCCGGCCCCTGCCGCACGCCGGCCGCCATCACGTCGCGGCCGTCCACGGCGAGCTTCCTCAACGTGAAGGCCTCGTTCGCCTCCAGTATCCCGTCCAGCACCTCTTCGAGCTCGTCGGCCAGCTCCACGCGCCCCGCGCATCGCGGTGCCTGGGCGAGCGCGTCGCCTCGCTTCAGGTCGCAGAGCGCGCGGAACAGTTCCACGTCGCCGCCCAGGCGGGCGAGGGCCCGCTTCACGGCCTTCGGCGTGGGCTCTATCACGTCGTCGTGGTACTTCACCAGCGTCAGCACGCGCCCCACGAAGGCCGGCGAGAGGGCGAGCCGGCCCATGGCCGCCCGCGCCAGCTCCACGCTGATCTTCGCATGGCCGTAGAAGTGCCCCGTGCCGTCCGTATCTTGGAAGAACGCCGCCGGCTTCCCTGTATCGTGGAAGAGCGCGGCCCAGCGCACGAGGGGGGAGGGCGGGGTTCTTTGCACGACGAATGCCGTGTGCTCGAGCACGTCGTATACGTGGTAGGGTGTGCGCTGCTCGAAACCCTTGCATGCTACCAGCTCGGGCAGCACCGCGGCCAGCACGTCCATCGTGCCCATGAGGGCGTCGTGCACGTGCGCGCCCAAGAGCAGGCATTCCAGCTCGTGCGTCACCCGCTCGGCCGATATGCGCAGAAGCTGGCCCTTGTTCGCCATCATGCCGGCGTAGGTGGCAGGCTCGATGGAGAACCCCAGCTGCGAGGCGAACCGGCATGCCCGCAGGATGCGCAGCGCGTCCTCGGAGAAGCGGCGGGCGGGGTCGCCCACGGCGCGTATCGTGCGGGCCTCCAGGTCCGCCACGCCGCCGTACGGATCGAGGATACCGCGTTTTGGATGGTAGGCCAGCGCATTCATGGTGAAGTCGCGGCGGGCCAGGTCCTCCTCGATGGTGCGGACGAAGGAGACGGCCTCGGGGTGCCGTGCGTCCGCGTAGGCGCCGTCGTCCCGGTAGGTCGTGATCTCCAGCGCCTCCTGATCCACTACCACGGTGAGCGTGCCGTGCGCCGTGCCCGTCTCGTGCGTGCGGCAGCCGGCCGCCTCGAACACGCGCTGCACCTCCTGCCAGGGCGCGTCGGTGGCCACGTCGACGTCGGCGCACGCCCGCCCGAGCAGCGCATCGCGCACGAAACCGCCCACGCACCATGCCTCGAAGCCGGCTTCCTCGAGAGCGGCGAGGGCGAAGGCGGCCTGCGGGGGCAGGGGGATCGTGACGGGGCGAGGGCCTCCGGGGGCAGCGCTGCGAGCCTGCCCCCGCTCTGCCAGCTCGTCGCCAATTTGTCCGGGTGCCTCCATGTCGTCTCCTATCCCGCCTGTGCTCCCTGCGGGAGCGCCCTTGCCCGCCCTGCTTTTCCCTGTTAGCGCTCTTTGTTGCCCTTACTAGTATAGGTGAATCCGTTGGGCCTTATCGCCCGCACCCTCTTGAAGTAGTCCCACCGTTGCATTACCGAAGGCGAAGCCCTCCTCGTCGCTTTCGTTCTTCCCGGACACCCTTTCCCACTCCCGTTTGGGTGCCGCGCCCCTGCCCCGCGGCACATCGCGGCAGCGCGCCGAGGCCGGTCCTGCCGCAGAACCTCATACGGCCTCGACCTCCCTTGAAACCCGCTCCGCCCCCGCCCAAGCTTCCGCCTGCCCGAGCCCGCGCCCTCGCGAAAAGAGGTGGCGAGAATAATTTTCCCCGTCCCCCGCCTGCGCAAACGCCCTCCCGGAGCCCCCGTCCCGAAGATTTTCCGAAACACCCCTTGCCAGGCCGCGGCGGGGAGCGTATTATATTCGGGCTGCGTTTTCGAGGAGGACGCGGCCCGGGGCCTCCCGGACGGACTCGGAACGAAAGTTCCTGAAAAAAGTCCTTGACAGGA